>NZ_LMLD01000001.1:0-17786 GCF_001421825.1 Sphingomonas sp. Leaf38
CCCGGTAGCTCGTCAGGCTCATAACCTGAAGGTCACAGGTTCAAATCCTGTCCCCGCAACCATCTTGATTTGCAACACCTCCTCGGTCACCACCGCGGGGGCTTTTTGCGTTTCCGCTCCAGCGCATAGCGACAGCATCGAGGCGAGCTCGCCGCGCAGGTCGATGGCGAGATCGCCGTCTTCCGGCGTCAGCACCACCGCCTCGATGAGCGCGCGCAACCGGTCGAACGCCTGCGCCTTCAGCGCGTCGTCCTCGAAGGCCGCGGTGAGCTGTTCGACCTTCTCACGGTACACGCGGCCCAGGTCCGGGGTAAGCAGCTCGGGCTCCGGAGAAACCGTCTGTGTGGTATCTTGCGCGGCGAGTTCCAGTTCGGCGAGCAGGACTTTGCGCCGCTCGGTCCAGAATTTCATTTCGTCAACAAATACCGTCGCATCCACGCCTTTGAGGATAGCCGCCTTGGCGCGCCCGAGCTGGTGATCGAGATTGGCCAGTTCGGCTTCCCGCTCGGGGCGGGCGCTGACCGTTTCCGCCGTCAGGCGCCTGGTCTCTGCCTCATATTCCAGGAGGAACGCTGCGACGACGTCGTCACGCAGCATCTCGCTCGACAAGCCCGCCAGCACGCGTGCGTCGAGTTCGTCCTGGCGGATCGTTAGCCGGTTGTCGCACCAGGTGGGGCCCTTCTTGGCGGCGCCCTGGCAGCCGAACCGGGTCTTGCCAGATTTCGCATAGCTCGCGCCGCAGCTCCCGCAGGTCATCTTGCCGGTCAGCAGATACCGCGGGCGCTGTTGCGCGAAGAAGGGCAGGCCAGCCATCTCGGTATGCGGTTTCGGCCCGCGGGATAGCGTAGCCTGGCGCAATTTGACCCTGTCCCACAATTCGATGGGCACGATGCCGAGGGCCGGGGACTCGACGTCATCGGATCGCTTGTCCTCCGGGTTGACGAAGGCATGGCGTTTGCCCGTTTCCGGGTTCTTGCGATACGTCTGTTTGCCGTACGGCCGTCGGCCTACATACAGCGGGTTGTTGAGGATGCCGGTGCCGCGTGCGGCATTGCCGGTCAGTGTGTTCGGCGTCCAGGCCGCGGCCTTGCCGAGCGGATGTTTGCTGGCTTTGCCGCTGCGCGGCGATGGCACGCTGTCGGCATTGAGGCGCCGCGTGATGGCGATCGGCGACAGGCCGGCCGCATAGTCCTCGAAGATCCGGACCACCACCGCGGCCTCGTTCGGCACGATCTGCTGCAGGCCGCGGATGCGTTCGCCGTTGCCGTCGTGCTCGATGCGCTTCTCATAGCCGTACGCAGAGCCGCCGGGGTTCTTGCCCATCGCGTGACGACGCACGAGCGCATCGCGGGTCTTGTCGCTGGTGGCGCTCAGCTGCTCGGCGTTGATCGTACCGATCATGCCGATGTGCAGCGGCGTGACTATCCCTTCCTTGCGCGTGGCCAGGAGGATGCCGCGAAACCGGAGACGGTCGAACAATGTCGCGATATCGGCCTGACTGCGCGACAGCCGGTCCATGGCGTCAGCGTAGACGATGTCGACGCGGCCTGCGTCAACGGCGGTAAGCAACGCCTTCATACCGGGGCGGTGCATCGTAGCCGCCGACTCGGCTGCGTCTGTGAAGCAGAGCACCTCCTGCCAGCCTGCGCGGATGACCTCGCGCCGGCACATCATCAGCTGCGTTTCGATCGACTGCACATCCTGTTTGTCCGTCGAATACCGCGCGTATATCGCACACCGCTTCATCTTTCCTCCATTCGTGCTTCCTGCATTCGCAACGAAGGTCGTCATGATGGTCGCCTACCCGATTTCGGGGCGACCTGATTCTTCTGGGATCCCTGCTGCCGCGCAAGGTCGCGCGCCAGCAGACGCGCGAGGTCCAGCGCGAGATCGTGGAGCGGGGAGGGCGGCTGCGACGGCATCCACGCCATCTGGGGCGCGCGGCGTCACGCCGACTCCGACCTTCCCACATGGTTGCCAGGCCGCATCGAGACGGGGCCGTTGGCCGGTCTGCCGCTGCTCATATTGGTAAATGCAGACCGTCTGCATTTCGGCAAAACTGGTGGTTAGCGGAACGTCCGCTTACGGGCGCCGATCGGCGGTAAGCAGCCGTTCTTTAATCTGATGGGCAGGGGCCCACTTGGCCGATTCTAGTAAAAGGCGGAATGGCCGTTTCCGGACGCCACTAGGTGTTTGATCCCACGGTTTGATGGTGCGATCCTTTCGTTGGAATGGAAGGAAGCGGTATGGGACAGGTACGTCTCGGGAGCGCCACGACCACGCACGCCGTCAGAGCAGCAATACAGCGATCGCAAGCTTCGCTCTCGACGCTGAGCCGGGAGTTCGGGATCAACCCGAAGACGGTGGCGAAGTGGCGTAAGCGGGCGACGGTTGAGGATTTGAAAACCGGGCTGAAGGCCCCTCACTCCACGACCTTGACCGAAGCCGAGGAGGCAGCGGTCGTCGCATTCCGGCGCCGCACACTTTTGCCGCTCAACGATTGCCTCTATGCGTTGTAGCCGTCGATCCCGCATCTGAGACGATCAGCGCTGCACCGCTGCCTGCAACGGCACGTCATATCCCGCCTGCCGGACATTGAGGGGTACAAGCCGAAGCGACAGCGCTTCAAGCGCTACCCGATCGGCTTCTTTCACATGGATATCGCCGAGGGCAAACTTTACCTGTTCGTCGACATCGACCGCACAAGTAAGTTCGCGGTCACCCAGCTCGTCGAAAAGACTAACAGGCGAACGGCATGGGAGTTCCTCGAACACCTGCTTAAAGCCGTGCCGTACCGGATCCATACGATCCGGACCGACAACGGCATCCAGTTTGCCAAGCAGCCGCGCAACCGTAACACCGCCTGGTCGCGTCAGATGCGCTTCGACATGATCTGCGAAGCAAACAGCATCGAGCACCGGTTGACCAAGCCGAACCACCCGTGGACGAACGGTCAGGTCGAGCGGATGAACCGAACCATCAGGGTGGCAACGGTCAAACGCTTCCCTTACGAGAGCCACGAGCAGTTGCAGGTGCACCTCGCAGACTTCATGGCAGCCTATAATTTCGCCCGTCGGATCAAGACGCTCAGTGGCCTCACACCTTACGAATACATCGTCAAAATCTGGACGTCAGAGCCGGATAGGTTCATCGTCGATCCGATCCACCAGATGCCGGGACTAAACACCTAAGCAGCAGCCCATAATCACTACACACGAAATCTATAGCGGAGAAATGCACGAGTAGTAAGGCAAAGGTTTATTCATAATAACTATAATCTCAGCGATAATTTTTTACCGAGAGTAGATATAGACTCGAGATAGAATCTTGAAATAATGTATATCTCATGTAGCGCGATCCCCAATCGAATTGAAAACCTGCAACCAAGGTTCTTGAATGTATCGATCAAACTCTTTCTTTTGACTTTCTGATGAAAAAATTAGAAAATTATCAACTATATCGATTTTCCCCAAAGCCGATTTAGACTCGGGCTCGCTCGGTTGATTAATTATGTTGGACAGATTATGAATTTCCTTGACCCAATTTTGCTTATTCCCTGCCGGGAACTTAAGAATGTCTAGCTGAAGAATATCTCCAAGATTTAGGGTTGAACCCTTAAATGCATTATATGCATGTAGCTTCCGGATGTTTGTCTCAATTCTTTGAGCAGGCGAAAGGCGTTTAAGATGCAGCACAAAGAAATTTGTAGAAACACGCTTGTCATAATGAGAAATGCCCACCTGCCAATTGTGATTTATGAGACCTTTAACTTCGACATCTGAAGAAATTATAGGTTTCCCCGACCGCAGCCCAATAGCTGGATGATTCTGTCGCAGATCCCACCAAAATTTATAATCATAGCCCTGAACATTTTCAAGCCAGGATCCGGGGTTAACGGCTGATCCCGTAGCAAGTAAATGTGGCACAATTTCCGAAGCATCGACGATTTTGAGCTTATCATCGATGCAGATAAGATACTCATCGCTATCTAAAAATTGATAGTATTTCGTCGAAGCTCGTAATGCTTTGTACAATTGTGGAAATTCATGAACCCTATGAAGATTGTTATGAAATCCATCGAATCTCACGACGAGTAAACTTGGACCGTAATCTTGATAAACTGCTTCTATTTCGGGCAATACCGACATATTATCAAATATGATAAGGTTTTTAAGGCCGACGATTTGGCGATGATGCTCAATCCAACGTCTAATGAAAAACACGTCATCTTTAATCTTGAGAACAATCTTAAAGTCGCCTTGACGATTGCTAATTCGTTCTGCGATATCAGAAAAATCGATCTTCCAATTCGGCATCGACGAAAAGTAGGTTGACATTATCACCTCTAATCTAAAATTCTAGCATCAGGAAAAATATGGAAACTACGACGCATCCAGTCCGGGCTTTTTGTTAGTAGGTATATTCGCTCATGACTTCGAGTCACAGGATCAACTTCTTCGATACTCAAAGCAATCGCATCCGGGACAATCTGACCATACTGCTTTTCAAAATCTCGACCAATCATCCGGTAGGCCTGCCCCCGATCGCTGTCCGCTTTACCCCATTCTTCGGTCGTCTCGCGCATTATTGGGTTGGGATAGTACAGCAATATTAGACCGTTGCCATCAAGCACGCGCACCAAATTCTTCACCGCTTGTCGATGGTCGGGAAGCCGCTGCAACACATTTCCCGCGATTACGAAACCCAAACTCTCATCCTCGCGAGACGGAAGCTCTGCATCGGGATCGTCGATATTGGCCGATTCCGCTGACTGAAACCATGGTTTCGGTACGCCACACTGCTCGCCCCAACTGAGCATTTTATATTTTGCAAACTCTTCCCGGACGCGCAGCTTGCCTGCGATAGCTCGCACAATCCTGTGGCGCTCCAACGAGCGGCATTTGGTGCAAAGCGGCATCATACCTGATCGACTTAATCGATTACCGGGTGCGGGAGAAAAGTTTTCATTGCCACAAATATTGCACATTGATGTCAAGACCGCATCCATACTTAATATCCGCTCATATCTGATTCGATAAGATCAATAACACTATCAACACGAGCTTCCCATGAAACCTTTTTCAGAACTGTATCCCGCTGTAGTTGCGAAGGCAATACTTCGCTGCCGCCTAATATGCGACTTATAGCGCGTATAAAAGATTGATGGTCGGACGCTATAATTGCATGAGGGCTGATATCTCCAATATTTGCGACGTCTGTCGTTACAATAGGAACATTAAGTGCAAAGTAAACGTACAACTTAAGTGGATTCATACTGTCGCTCAATTCATTTCGCAGGTGCGGGACAAGGGCCACGTTGAACGTACGGATATAATCGGCAACCTCTGAATATGGCTTCACTCCTAGTACGTGAACGTTAGGACGTCGCCCGAGTTCGATCACGTCCGGTCTATCGTGGGCCGACCCAATTAACACGACGCTACCGTCGGGAAATGCATCAGCGACCTTACCGATCAGGTCGAGGTCAACGCGATCACGCAGGTTGCCTACGTAGCCCAATATGGGCCGAGGAAGATGAGAAATATCCTCCGGAACTGCCCGAAACTCTTTCAGATCAAACGTTTCAGCTCCGTTCGGGATAACTTTGATATCGTTGCGAGATGTCGCGAAGCCATGCCGCAGGGATTCGCAGTTGGCGATGGCCAGATTGGCTTCGCTCAGTACCTCGTCATACGCTTGAGCAACGCGTAACCGGTGCGTTTCGCGCCCAGGGAACCTGCGTTGGTCATCTATTAGATCGGCGATAATATAGCCTGGTTGTACCACGGATTTGAACATTGCAAAGTCAAACACCACAGGGCAGACCCATAAAACGGGCGACTGACTTATATTGGCGTCGCGCAATTCCCCTTTTACAAAATCCGAATAAGCCTCACGCGGAGGAAGATCTGTTCCTAAGTAGCGCATCGCCGCCTTCTCAGATCTATAAAGGAACGTTCGGCGTAATAGACCTGGAGTGTCTGCTTGCCGAAGTATACGTCGCACCGTATTTATATATACCAGGTTACCTTGATGCGCTGTGGCATCCGCACCATGTTTGGCTTGTTTATCTAAATCTACCGAGCTAATTGCGGCGTCAAAGTGCAATACCCGATTTATTGCGCCTGACTTAAGAAGATACTTAGCCATCATATCGGACCGTCGGCCGTAGATGTCGGAGTCGTTCTGCTTCCACAGAAATACAAGATCCGGTTTTATATTTTTGCCGATAGCCGGGCTACTTAATGGAGCGAACCTCGGCATCTTCTCGCCTGAGATATGTTGTATCGCGGCGAACAGGCTATCGAACGCCGGTACGGACTTTCGTGAACTGGTCACGGCACGATCAAACGCCAAACCGAGGCGCGCCGAATTTATGGCATAGCTCAGTTCCGTCAGGTAATAATCTCTAACACGGAGCTTGTGCCCGACGTCAGTGGCGTCTGCGCTAATCTTTCTGAGTTCATCCCTCAAGTCCGCTGCGTTAAATACCGGAATGATCGCCCCTGCTGCAATTAAATCACTTAACGGAGGTACTGGAGTTGCATATACAGGCACACCTAGCGCCATAGCGTCAGTGAGTTTAGCTGGTATTTGATATTCGGAAATAGGTGACGAGCTATCTTGAAGTATAAATACCGCATCAGCCATTGAAACTAGTTCCGGTAGGCGCTCCCAGGATTGATCGTGATGCAGATCTACACGAGCATTCTTATATTTGGAAAATCTTACCGAAATCCTCTTATCGGTGATAGACCCGATTATACATAAAGCCAGCCTTTCGTCGTTTAGTTCTTCGAGAGCATCTGCAATATCGAATACACCCTTATGCGACCTTGGCGTACCGAGAAAGAGGATCACGCGATCTTTATCAGTATAACCAAATTCGGCGCGGATGGCTTTCCGATCATACAAATCTGGATTGAACACGCGCTCGTCGCGACCGTGTCGTACAACAATCCCACCGAAACGTTTTTGCAATGAATAATTTGATACAGTAATCCCATCGCACTCGGCAATAAGTCCTTCCGCATATCGCGTAAATATCTCTGTATAGGGCTTGTCGAGTATCTGAGGGTCTTCAGAAATAGCAGCAACTAAATCGTCAAGACTCGCAGTGCGTTGATCATTGAAAAAGCTTAGTTCATGATCGTCAACGTCGACAACAATCGGGCAGCCGTTAGCCTGTTTTATAAGGGCGCCGATGAATAGACTTGAAAATCGTGCTTTTCCCACATGTACTATATCGCATTTCACCCGTGATGCAATCTCACGGGCACCTGCCACGAAATCTTTAAACGTGCTCGCTGGGAAGGCATGTATCGCCATTTTGGCGGTCTCAATTGGCGGCCATATGGTCGTTCCGTACATCGGGAACATAGGGCCGACCAGTTCGACCACGCAGTTGCGCGCCGCCATGTCGGCGATAAGAAATGCTCGACCAACTGGGTTGTGGGCCATGTCCCAAGACACTACTGCAACGCGGCGGACATCGACCGGTGGCGTATTCTCTAAGATGGCACCTTTTATTGTGGGTAGCGGATCTCGTAAAGGCGTATGTATTGGCTCCTGAATGATAGAGGCTAAGTTCGCTTGTTTTGACGAAGAATGCAAATCAAGGAACCTTATTTGTTCAGAGCCCTGAGCACTTCTACCACCAGCGGAACTGCGTATACTAACCTGATGCTCGCTTCCGTCTAGTAAAGCGTTAGGAATCTCGACCGCAAAACCATACTTGGCTAATTGATCTATTCCACCAGCTAAGTCTGCGTTAATGCCGTTTGGCAATGCAGAGCCAACCATCCGCCCGTCTACAAAAACAAGTACTTCACTGTTGTTGTCAGGCAAATTAGCCCATCCGACTAACTTATTACCTTCAAGACCGATCACGGCACCTAAAAATGATCTAGATCTATCTTTTAAATTAATCAATCTTTCGGTTTTTGGTGTAAACTCATTAATAACGGTAAGGTGATTGTCGCGTTCGGAATCTTGGTTATTTTCTTTATTGATATATTTTACTGGGACGTTCAAACCTGCAGGAAAATTCTGACATGAAAATTCAACTGACTCCAGCTCGATTTCACCCGGCCCTTCGGAGAACTGAATGGCAAATATATATGGCGTGCCAGATGCAAGATCGCTTAGAGCAATCCGGGCTTCATACTCTTCTACTTGTTCGGTTATAGGACGCCGCTGAGTAAGCAACTTCTTGGCAAATACACGCTTTCCCTGGGGGTTAATCTTCAGCAAGGACACCCATTCAAGGTTTAGGCTTGCACCGGTTTTGCCAGATGATTTGGCCCGAACTTTTACTGTTCCTTGTCGAGCGCTCTCGACGCCAGGTAACTCGATCGTTTGCCAAAGGCGAACCCAACTCTTTGCCGACCGAATATGTATTCGAACTCCATCCGGGTTTGGTAGAAGTCGAGCCGGACCCAAATCTACGGGAGCAGGCGCGCCGTATTCGACAAACCAGCTCTGGCAAAACTGCCCCATATTTCGGCGTGCTGCCAGCGCCGAATCGTGTTCCGCGAACGTAGGGTTTTGCAAAAGGTTATGTGTCATATAGAACGGATGCTTTCGCGATGATTGTGCTCACGCAATGACGTGCGCATTTTTTGGAATCAAGCAGCTTGGAAGCTTTGTAACTTTTTTCGCTCCTTTGTTCAAAAAATGACTTAGCCGTGTGGCATGAGACCACTCCACGCTCTTTGTTGCTAGGGTCAGGACCCATCGATGTGAGAGGCGCGATCTGATTCAGGCCCCGTGAGGAGACTGAGGATGAGCGACCTGTACCAGCTGACGAAGGAGCAGATGGCGCGCCTGCGACCATATTTCCCAAAGAGCCATGGCGAGCCGCGAGTTGCCGACCGCCGGGTGTTGAGCGGCATCGTTTTCGTGAACCACAATGGGCTGCGCTGGCGTGATGCGCCCAGCGACTACGGCCCGCACAAGACGCTCTACAATCGCTGGAAACGGTGGGGTGAGATGGGTGTGTTCCTCCGCATGATGGAGGGCCTGACTGCCACTGATGCCGACCCAAAGACCGTCATGATCGACGCGACGTATCTGAAGGCGCACCGCACGGCATCGAGCCTGCAGGTTAAAAAGGGGATCTCGGCCGCCTGATTGGTCGCACCAAAGGTGGCATGAACACGACGCTCCATGCCGTGACCGACGCAAACGGCCCGCCGCGTAGCTTCTTCATGACTGCCAGACAGGTCAGCGACTCCACCGGTGCGGCCGCATTGCTCGACGATCTGCCCAAGGCGCAATGGCTGCTCGGCGACCGCGGTTACGACGCCGACTGGTTCAGGGATGCCTTGCAGGCCAAGGGCATCCAGCCATGCATCCCAGGTCGGAGGTCTCGGCTCTAGCCCATCAAATACGACAAACGCCGCTACAGGCGACGTAGCCGTATCGAGATCATGTTCGGACGGCTGAAGGACTGGCGCTGCGTTGCGACCCGCTACGATAGGTGTCCAACTGTCTTCTTGTCCGCCATCGCCCTCGCTGCCACCGTCATCTTCTGGCTTTGATCAACAAGTCCTGACCTAATGCAATCCCGGCGACTACCCGCAAGCCAGGATATTCAAATAAGCGTATGCCTAGTGGCAAACCAGGCATATCACAACCCGAAAACCCGAGCTGTTGCCATCTAGTCTTGATCGTGGATTCAGGATCAGGATCAGGTGATGTATCAGGCGCGCTCATATCTAGGCATCGTGAGAAAACTGGATACGACCGCGCCCCGTAATACATGATGGGCTATAAATATCTGATCATAATGCTATCATACTATATCTGACGAGGTCTAAAGCTACGCTCCTTAGATCAAGATTATCTGGCACGACGAAGATTGCGGATGTTCCCTTAATGGAATCTGGCTTAATATATCGTTCTACAACGCTGTAACGTTTTTCACGTCCTATATAGTCATCAAATATTATAAATGTTCCAGAATTTGCTCTTAATATGCTATAAAGAAAGCAGGCAACTCTGAATCTGCCGTCAACCAAAATTATATCTGGTGAAACTTCTGCCTTATCGATCATATCCCAAACCGTCGAGTAGTAAGTAGGCCAATTAGCAGCAAAGTCATGTCCTGTAGGGTATCCCCAATCCCCCGTGGGCCCTATATCGGGACAGTACATTTTAAACTTAGATTTTCCTAAGTCCCTACTAACAAATCTTCTGACGGCCTTTCCGTAAACCACATCCGATTCTACTGAGAAGATATAGGGAACCTTTAGCCTAGCCGCCAGTCTACTACTGCCACCAGAGCCATACTCCAAATAGCACTCGCTCGCAGTGAGCTTGTCTTTTAAAAACGCGATGGCCGGTTCAGACATATGTGGTTGTGATGGAACATTGATAGCGATACTCGGGTCGTCATTAGTCGTAGTCACACTTACCTCACTCTTTTGGTCGACAGTCGCAATATTTTCCGGAAGCTCTGGTCGAGCTTGCGTATGTGACTCAGGAAGTTGCATGATAAGCCTACCTTTCCCTTTAGTTATTTTAAATTTTTGGAAGTTCGCGATCGATAGATTGCAGAAGTACTGAAAATTATTTCATTGGTACCTCAGCTTAATAAACCTTTATGTGCTCGTAAAGACGGCAGCAGTAGGACAGGGTTAGGGCCTTAAATTGAGCGGTATCGTTGCAGGGGCCTCGCCGTGGTTCATCTCTAGAACCTTCCTTTCAGATAACAAAGTGCATCGATCTGTTCCACCGCGGCAGTTCACTTTTCAGCTGGGTGTCGTTGCTCTCTAAAGGCCTGACAGAGCGTCGCGGGTTTGCGCGACGAACTTGCGTGGTGATCGATAGCGCAAAGCGCGGTGTGGATGCACCTCGTTATAATGGGCGAACCAGCCGGGCAGTTGGTCGATAACGCTCTGCGCATTCGGCCTGGGGTTCGCACGGACATAATCGCGCTTGAGAGTGCGAACGAACGCCTCCGCCATGCCGTTCGATTGAGGACTGCTGACCGGGGTGGTGCGCGGGATCAGTCCAATGCCACGAGCGAAGGCGCGTGTGTTGCGAGCGGTGTAGCAACTGCCGTTATCGGTAAGCCACTCGATGGGCTCGGGCACGCGGTTCACCTGTCCATAGCGATGCTCGACCGTGGCGACCATTAAGTCCTGGACGTCCTCGGCGGTGATCCCGCCTGTTGTCGCCACGTGTCTCATCGCCTCGCGGTCGCAGCAGTCGAGCGCGAAGGCGACACGCACCTTCTTGCCATTGTCACAGGTGATCTCCAACCCGTCGGAGCACCAGCGTTGTTGCGCAGATCGACGGCAACCGGCCATCGTGACGCCTTTCCTCGCGGCGTTCGCCAGCCCAGTGTAGCAGCAGCCCGTGCACCTTCATGACGCGGTGGACGCGTTTCGGATTGGTCGCTTCGCGCCCGGTCTTCTCGGCTTCGTCTCCTCACGGAGCCTGAACCAGATCGAGCCGCTCAGATCAATGGGTCCTGACCCTAGATTTCTGGACGCCTTCAATCTTAATTTTGAGGACAGGAGGCGACAATGGGGAAGCCCAATTTCAGCGATGAGTTCAAGCGTGACGCGGTGGTGCAGATCACGGATCGAGGTTACCCGGTAGCGGAGGTTTCGCAGCGCCTCGGCGTCAGCCCGCACTCGCTGTATGCGTGGAAGAAGCAGCTTGCGAAGGTGGCGTCTGGCGATGCCAATAAGGACGCCGAGATCCGGCAGTTGAAGCGCGAACTGGCTCGGGCGATCGAGGAGCGAGACATCATAAAAAAGCCACCGCGTATTTCGCCAGGGATGCCAAGTGAAAGACACCTCTGTCGCGGAGCATCAGAACCAGTTTGGCGTCCGCGCGATGTGCCGGTGCCTGGCGATCCAGACCAGCGGTTTCTATGCCTGACGCAAAGCGCCGCTGAGCCGGCGAGTGCAAGAAGATGCTCGGCAGATTGCATTGATCAGGCAGGCCTGGAGCGACAGCGGCAAGGTCTATGGGTATCGCAAGCTGCACGACGATCTGCTCGATCAGGGCGAGACCTGTTGCCCCAATCGCGTTGCCCGCCTGACCAACCTGGCAGGAATCAAGGCGCAGATCGGCTATAACCGGCGTCCTGGCATTTCAGGAGGAAAGCCTTCGGCCGTTGCCGCCAACACGTTGGATCGCCAGTTCAAAGTGCCGCAGGCTAATCGCGCCTGGGTGACGGACATCACGTATATCCGCACGATCGAAGGCTTCGCCTATCTGGCGGTCGTGCTCGACCTCTACTCCCGTCGCGTGGTGGGGTGGTCGTTGCAAAGTCGTCACACAACAGATGTGGTTTTGCAGGCCCTGCACATGACGGTCTGGCGGCGTAAGCAGAAGAACCGCGTGCTGATCCATTCGGATCAGGGTTCGCAGTTCACCAGTATCGACTGGTCTGCTTTCACCAGGGCTCACAATCTGGAACACTCCATGAGCCGGCGGGGAAACTGCCACGATAACGCCGTCGCCGAGAGCTTCTTCAATCTCCTTAAGCGTGAGCGCATCCGGCGACGCACCCATAAAACGCGCGAAGAAGCCCGGCAGGACGTGTTCGATTACATCGAGATGTTCTACCACCCGATCGGCAAGCATGTCAGGAACGGGATGCTGTCGCCCGTCGAGCTCGAACGGCAGCAGGCTTTGATGGCTCGAGGCGTCTAGAAAACTAGGGGCTATTCAGATTATCACATCGGCCTATGGCTCGCGCACGCTGTTCTTTGACGGTACGCAGTGGAACGTCGAGGCGCTCGGGCTCCCAGCGCGCGCGATTGTTGCCAAGAAGGCGGTCGCCGTATCGACGACCAGTAGCACCGCCGAAACGACGCTCGCCACAATCCCCATACCGCTGCTCGGACCAAACGATACAGTCGAAGTCGTCACGAACTGAACTGTGACGAACTCTGCAAACGTTGAGCGCCTCAGGGTGCTGGGGGCCATACGTAGCTGGATATTTCGACTGCCAGCGCCACGACGATCCGGCTGAATGACCTTCGGCGTATTCAGAACCGCGGGGTGACGAATGCGCAGATCGGCCATTCGAACGCCTCATCGTCACCTGGCACTGGCATCGGCACGGCCAATCAGGCCGTCGGTATGCTAGATACGAGCGTTGGAACGACCCTCACAATCACCGCCGCATTGGCGGTGGCTACATAATCGGTGACGCTTGAAGCGTACCGTGTCGAAATCATCCAAAGCCGCTAATCTCTATCGGCTCCGGATGCGCGCATCGATCAACCTCCGCGTCGTTGTAACATCGCCACCAAACAAAGGAGCGAAAGAGTCTTTGAAAACCGCGCCACACCTCATCAGCTTATCTCGGAAGTCGGCTCTGAAATAAACAGGCTTCGCTTCAAGGTCTAAGTGGTCAGGCGGATTCTGGATATCTGGTAATCCGCTCATCCGTCGGGGATTTGCGCACATACTGGTCAAGATCTGGCGCTCTAGCCGAGCGATCGCCGCCCGCTCTCCGGCATTTGTTGATTTTCCCTGCGCTGATCGAAAAGCCTCCAACCAACGTAAGGCCGCAAGATAGTATGTCGTATAGTTCAGCGCTCTCTGTGCGCGCTGCAACTCACGCTTTATGCGACCGTCGGGAAGAATTCCGCCGATCGCGTCGGACCAAACCCTGTCGCTATATGCGGCCAGCTTGGGGTCCTGGCTGATCATTTGAAACGAGGCAGCAGACACTCCCGACCACACCCAAAGGTTGTCGGGTCCATGAACCTCCCCCCGACGGTTTAAGAAATACTGGGTTTCTTCTCTCGTAATATGCTGAGCCCATGCCACAACTCGCGGAGAAACTTTCTTTCCCGACGCAGCCAATTTGGTAATTATTATGTTAGCGGCTGTCGCATAACGGATCTTCTGTCTCTCACCTTCAAAAGACTTCGCCTGAGCAGTCATGACACCGCTTTTGGCCCACGACTCTAACGCAGTTATGGCACATGCTTGATCCGCGGTAGATCCGTCGACCCATCGAGCTACTTGAGAGTAAAAGCTTCGGTAGGGGCGCGTGGTATCCGCATAGGCCTCGGCGCTTTTATAAGGCGATACAATAGCTACTTCTGGTGGTGGGGCCGGGATCGTGCACTGTGATTGGGACATGATCATTGATCCTATGATGATAAAAATCATGCTAGCGCTCGTCTTCGTGAGCGTATGTTATCCAACTGCGAAGTTACAATTTCAGGTCGGGTCAGGAAGTATCGGTCTGCATCGAGTTGTTCAGCATTTTCGTATTCCCGTAGAGAAAAATCGCCAGTCACGATGCCTCTAGCTTGCATATCGGCGTAAAGACGCGCGGGCTTGAGAAGATATGTTGGCGAATTCGGGCCAAGTGATCCCTTTGGCGACGGCATTCGAACGGTCATTGATGGATCGCCCAATATCGCAAAAGGTGCCCGAGGCGATATGTGCGGATCAAATAAGTGGCTTGTTTGATCGCGACGCGGGATCATGAAGACATTGGCGCCTATAGTGGAAAGCATCTCTATCGAATAGATGCTGCTGCCCTCAAGAAATACGACACTATCGGCATTCTTGAGCAATGAAGTCTGCTCATGTATATTCATAGTTTCAGGAATAATATATTCGTAACCAGCAATTTTAAGGGCTTTGGCAAAGTAGCTTTCGCCCATGATAGTGCCTTTTTCAAGAATATGCGTCCGGCCAAAATAAACCTTTTTCGGCGTTCCAAACTGTCGATGGAGTGGCAGCGTCTCAAGGAAGTGCATGTAGTCGAGGCTCGGTCCGACGGCCAACCTGCTGCCCGGTATTGCAAATTCCAGTGTCTCAAACTTTGCAGCCCCGCGAACGAGCCGGACTTGCTCTTTGGCTAAACCGAAGACCGACAGGATCTCGTACATCCAATCTGAAGGCTCTTTGGTTTCCTGAAGCTTCGCAAACACCACCTGCTGATGTCTGGCGGGGTCGAATGCCCAGAGCCGTGCAACCGAGTCCACCATCAGGTGACCGAAATGCACCTTGAGAGGTCCACCGTATAGAAAGGTTCCGCTCTCGATCCGTGGCTCTCGTGCGCGAACGGTCGGCTCAAAAACGTCGCGAAACCCCGTGGCGCCCCGTATCCTACCATGATCGGGTATCTGAGAATGATCCGGGCCGCCTACCCAGCTTTTGTCATAGCGGGTGACCAGAACATTTTTGCGGGCTTCGATCATTTTGCGCGCATACCCCCGTCATTCAATTATCTCGCCCAATCCCTCGCGCTTCTGTCGGCCTTTCCGCTTTTTTGGAAAAATCTTCTCCAAAAAGAAGATGCCCAGCAGACCGGTTAGGAAGACGACGCTGAGGAAAATTGCCGAGTCCGACGTCCAGTCGATGCTCAATAGTCTCATAGCAGTCTCGCCTTAACGAAGTTCTTGGGCCGATCAATAGCTGTCGTTAGCGCCTCCAACAACTGAAAGGTTCTTCATAAACAACAGGAGCTTCGCGGCCCCGGCGGTCGCGGGATCGATGGTGCACGCATGAGCGACGCCGCACCGACCCGTATGACCCTGAAGGATCCGGTCACGCTCGGGGCGTCGCTGGTCGGCGCGGCATTTGCCATCGGGGGCGCGCTGCGCGCAGACGGAAGTCGAAACAAACAGGTCGAGGACAACACACGTCGGATCGTGATCCTAGGGAAAGTAAACCAGGCCAAGAATGATTTGCTTACCAAATTCGACGGCAGAACGATCAGGATCGAAACCAATCTGGGGATGATGTCTCCAGCACGGAAGGTAGCTTCAGGAATGTCGCGAACGATTGGGCTCTCAGTGGCTTTCACACATCTCTGATTAAACGCAAAAGGTGAAAGCATCCTATCTGAACGCATCCATCAGGACACGGGGGCTGGCTTAGGAGATGCCGGTCCTCTTCCCGACGAGCAGTCGGCAGAGAAGCGGACGGTGTCCGTTTCGCAAACTCCGGGAGTGAGACCCGGCAGATACGGTGATCGTTCCGGGGGACTATTTCATGGGCGTGGGCTCGATCACAAAGAGGTCGATCCAGGCGAGCGGATTAGAATGGGACCACTTCACAAGACCACCCTTGGTCGGCCACTTCATGTAGGTGTCGCGGCTCTCGTCATATACGAGAGTAATGCCGTCGTCGCGATTGACCTCGTTAAATTCGAAGGTCGTTCCGTTCGAGTTGTCCCGTTCGATCCATCGACCGCCTTCTTTGGCGATCGTGCCGTTCGGCTTGTCATAGGAGTTTGCAGCGGGATGGGCGACAGTGTCGGCGTTGACGGCGAGGGTGATGCGGCGGTTCCGATCGCGGGCGCTTGTCCTTCGTTCGCGACCGCTGTCCTGTTGCCATCTGTTGCTTGGTCGGTCGTATCGCCTTTCGCGACATCTGCTAGCGACACGTTCGCGGCGCGGGATGGCAGTATCACGGCTGCCCAGGCCGGTGGCCAGTTGAAGGCCACCGCGGTGACCGTGAAGAACGTGAAGGTGATAACGAAGATGCGGACCGCCCCGAGGAACGCTTTGGCAACAGGTGTTCGGGCAGGCGATGCGACAGCGGATGTCAGTATAACGAGTATCGGCATTGCTACTATCGCGCCGCCGAGGACCGGCAGCATTGCGACGACGCCTACATCGGGGACGAATCTGCGGATGAGGGTGATCGCTCCGGCTATTCCCACCAGGGCTACGGCATACTTTACTGCCGGTACCGTCTTCGCGGCCTGATTGAGCGCCGCAATCGGCATGAAAATGGATTCACCGGGCATCCTTTCTCCCTTTGCTCGTCAATTACATTTTGGCATTTAAAGTAGACTGCACCAAAACCTTGAACCCGTCACGTAGTTAATGCTCGAAATCATCGATCCGGGGTCACCGACCTGTCTTAAGCCGGTTTGTCCGTAGATTTTAACATGTGCCTGTCGACGCCAAATATCCGATCTAATTATCGGAGTTCTAGCCATTCGCTTTCCATCGCGCAGATCTGCCCGGTCAGCACTCAGCTAGCCTAAGGTGCCTGTCAGCTGAGATGAACAGGTGTCCGCTTCCTGGTAGACGTCGAGTGCCTGTGAATGTCCGGAACTGGGTCATCACCATGAAACCCTTATTTTAAGGCGTAGGGTCCACAGATGTCAGATGGCTAGACGTTCAGGCGCAGCTACATGACCCTGCCGGGAGCTTGGCTTGAACGACAGAGAACAGACACTCGCCGTGATCAAGACGATAGGAGCTAACCCGCGCGAATGGGGCAAGCACATCGACGCATTTTTTGCACTGCTTGATACGTTGTCGGGCGATGACTGGTGCGCGGTGAAGCGCTTTGCGTCACCGAAAGACCGCAACACTATCTTGTTCCAATACCTCGGGCACATCGAGCGGACGTATGACCTGAGGGCGCCGGAGGCTGCGCGGATGGTCGAGGGTGGAGTGATCTTGATCTTCCTCGAAGGATTCGAACTGGATTATCGCGAGACCACGTTACGGGTGAAGGATTTTGTGAAGACCACTGGTGTGACGGTGACGCAGTTCGCCCGTCGAGCGCGTGAGTGTGACGTTCCAGCGCTCGCATATATCCGCGGGATCTATCAGACCTACGGCATTGGCTAGTAACCGGGGCCGGGTAGGCGCGAGGACGGCGCAACGTGAACAGGCGTCTGAAGTTGGGGGCTGCAAAGCGGCCTTGAATGTCGCTTTGTGGGTCTCCGCGGCCGCTGGTCGCCTGATCGCTGCATGACCAAGCTCGTCTGCTCCCAAGGTCTTTCCCATCCTGGAACCCGCTGCTTTAAGAGGCTCGAAGCCTTTCCG
>NZ_LMLD01000001.1:17867-17981 GCF_001421825.1 Sphingomonas sp. Leaf38
TTGGGAAAGCGGTGTACGATGGTGAACGGTCGCGTGGTAAGCACGGCCGGCATACCAGTGAGAGGGCAGTAATGACGGACGCCGCAAACGTAATTGCCGTGGACCACACAGGCT
>NZ_LMLD01000001.1:18148-18221 GCF_001421825.1 Sphingomonas sp. Leaf38
AAAAACGGCGATCGTCAAGGCACAAGACGGCTACGTGGTCGAACTGTTGGAATATTCAAACGGGCTCCAGAAC
>NZ_LMLD01000001.1:18319-36398 GCF_001421825.1 Sphingomonas sp. Leaf38
AATATTCACGTCGCCATTGCCCGCGTCGAGGCAGCAGGATGGAAGGCGAAAGGCAATCCGCTGCCGATCCCGGGTGGTCCACGGAAGGGAACGTTGGTGGCCTACGTTTCAGGCCCCGATCATATCACGATAGAGCTTATGCAGCCGACAGCCAGTTAATGGGCCGGTAAAAGCTTTGCCGCCTCATCATCCTTTTGACAGCTGGCGAGGCAGCGGGCAGGGCCGAGGCTCAGCGACTTCTCTGCTGCAATACTGAATGGATGGCAGAAGTTGGGGAGCCAGAAAGAGGCCGCGAATGACCGCAAGTGGGTCCAATTTGCCCCGGCGTCTTCACCCGAGATCAGCTCCCGCGCTCATCCAGCAGCATCCGCAGCCGCTCGGCATCGTCAGGCGTGGCGGGGTTGTAGATAATCATCCCCAGTTCCGGCCTTCCTTCGACGGCGAACGACGAAAACTCCATCGCCAGCAGCCCCGCGTCGGGATGGTGGATACGCTTTATTCCTTCGCCGTGAGCGACCACGTCGTTGTCTTGCCACAGCGCTTCGAACTCAGGGCTGAGCCGAGACAACTCCATGACGAGCTTTATCACCTCGGCGCTGGTGCTAGCGCCGGCGCGCGCCACGTCGGCGCGGAAGGCGCCGACGACGAAGCGGGCGATGCTGTCGAAATCGGCATTGCGGGCGCGGACATGGTCGCTGCCGAACATCAGACGCAGGATGTTGCGTCCCTCGCGCGGCAGCTTGGAATAGTCGGTCAGTAAGACCGCAGCGGCACGGTTCCAGCCGACAACGTCCCACATCGCGGTCTTGATGATCGCTGGGCTAAGCACCATTCCGTCGAGTACCCGTTGCAGGCGAGGGGTGATGCCGTCGACCGGCTGATAGCGGGCCTCTGGCAGACGACCCAGTCCGAGCATGTAGATGTGCTCGCGCTCCGGTTCGGTCAGCATCAGCCCCTTCGCGATGCGATCGAGGACATCCGCAGATGGCGCGCCGCCACGGCCCTGCTCGAGCCAGGTGTACCAGGTGGGACTGATATTCGCGCGGCTCGCAACCTCTTCACGGCGCAAACCGGGCGTCCGGCGGCGACTGCCGCTGAGCCCGAAAGTCGCCGGGTCCAGGCGAGTGCGGCGGTCGCGCAGGTACGTGCCCAGCGAATTTGGTGCTTCAGTAGACAAGATGTATCCTGTTGCAGCTTATACCACGATAAGCTCACTACTTTAACAGGGTCGGGCGCAATGCGATACATCCTTCGTCAACGAGGAGATTTCCATGCGCGTGTTCTTGACCGGTGCGACCGGCTTTATCGGCTCCCATGTCATTCCCGAACTGCTCCACCGCGGTCACAATGTGCTCGGGCTCACTCGCTCCGACGCAGGCGCGCAGCAGCTCGAAGCGGCTGGCGCCGATGTTCATCGGGGCGACCTGGAACGACCGGAGACCCTTGCGAGTGGTGTCGCTGCGGCTGACGCGGTTATTCACTGCGCATTCGATCACGACTTTGCCAACTTCGTCGAGAATACTCGAAAGGATGAACGCAACATCGCCGCGATGGGCGATGCGCTGGCGGGAACCAACAAGCCGATCCTGATCACCTCGGGCATCGGTATTGGAACGCCGCGCAACGGAGGTCCTGCGACCGAGGATGTGCTGAACCCGCTCCACGCCAATCCGCGCATCGTGACGGAGCTGGCCGCCGCGGCGCTGATCGCCCGCCGCATCGATGTCCGCACCATTCGCCTGCCGCAGGTGCACGATACTACGAAGGCCGGTCTGATCACGCCGCTGATCGCCGAGGCCCGCCGTGCCGGGGCGGTGGCGTATCTCGGCGACGGGAAGACACGCTGGGCTGCCGCGCATATCAGCGATGTCGCCAAGCTATACTTGCTGGCTCTCGAGCGCGGCGAGCCGGGCGCGCGATACCATGCGTCGGTCGAGGAGGGCGTCGATGCACGCACGATCGCAGAGGCCATCGGCGAGGGAACCGGATTGCCGGTACGTTCGATCGCAACCGAAGACATCGAGCGCTTCTTCGGCTGGATGGCTCCCTTCGCCGCTCTCGACATGACCGCGTCGAGCGTCTTGACGCAGGAGCGGCTAGGATGGGAGCCTACAGGTCCCGATCTACTCACCGATCTCGCCGCGATGGATCATTCCGAGCCCATGATCGGATAACAGATTGGCGTTGCACGCTGATGTGAGTAGATTCCGCTGGCGGGCAGCGGTGTGACTATAGCCTGAGGATCACACCATGGCCTCGGCCGTTTACGTGAACGAACGGCCGATTCTGGGATGCCGCGTTCGGGCACTGAACGACCGCTTGTGTGAAGCCGAAACCTGGCTGTGAATAACCGAGATTGGGTCTGGCCGGCAGCCGTAGGGCAGGGGACCGCTCGCCCAATGTCGGTCGTTTAGTCTAAATATCTAAGATCGCGAATCCCGCCATCCTAGGCGCCATGGCGGTTCCCGTTTTCCCATGTCCGGAAGGCAATTTCGGGAAAACTAAATCGGGAACAGATTTCTTGAAAGTGGCTCGTTCAGCGGTCGTGGCAACAACATCAATCTCCGGTTTCTCGTCCTACCTTTGTTTCCGGGAACGCCCGACCGTCCCGACGTTCCTTTTGAGAGACGGCCGGCTTTGGTAGCCAGTCCCGAGTGCGCCACCCGGATACATATTTTGGTCTGTCTACGGCTTGAGGTTTAGGATGGGATCAACCTTCCGGGGCTAAACAGTATAGCGGACAGGGAGATTCTAATGGCGAAGAGGCTATCGAGTTTGGCAGTTGGCCGACTGTCCTCCTGTGCGGCCTTGCTAGGCGCATTACTGACGGCTCAGGTGGGATACGGCCAAGTCCCCGGTCGTGGGTATGAGCCTCCCAGCTACCACGATGGCGAGACGCATTACGAAACGAGCGAGGACCAATTTGGCCGATTTACCGTGGCGCGGTACGTCGAGGACTGTCGCGACGTTGCGATGCTTGATTTTGGTTGCTGGCTAACGAAAGAAGCCAAGCTCGAATGGCACGACAGTTCGGGCGCTATCGGATTCTCATTTGTCGACAACGGCGCAAGTGTTCAATTTAAAGCCAAGGGCACGAGCGCCGACGGTCAGACAATCTGCATAGGTCAAAGCGTGCTTGTCGGCTACGATCCCACGCCGAGCAAGATCGATAACTGGCACAAGCTCCAGCCCTTTATCCGCAGGCAGCTTCTTGGTTGCACATCGATATCGCCCACCAGCTTGAATCGAGCTATCAAGGAAATGGAGGCTTCTGAAAAAGACTATGAATCTGCGGCGAACTTGTGGAAAGGCGTTTCTGTTGAACTGTTTGGCCCAAATGGGCGCCGTTGTATCGCGGAACGAATGGTTAAGCCCTTTACAATGCCGCCCCGATTCGAATGTGTGAAGTATTCACGGGAACAGGCTACTTCGTAAAAAGGAAGCTGGATAAGTGAGTTTCAACTACAACGTTCCCGATTTACCATCCCTTTTGAGAAAGCCTGGCGGTCAGAGGGAGGGCTTGCCGCCTTAACTTCACTCTGACCGTGGACATGAACAAGCGGCCGGAGTTGGGGAGCTGAACCGATGCTCTGAGCGTCCGCTTTTGGGTCACCTAGCGTGAGGCCTTAGCGGTTCCGGTCCATCTGTAGGAGGCGGGCATAGTCCTGCTCTGGTTGGCCATATGTATCGCCCGCCAGGGCCATAAGCTTTGTCCGATCGTGGACCAGAACCTTGGCCCGGACTGCCCGGATCGCATGCTCCTCTTCTAGCCGGTGAAGTGCGTCCGTAACGCTGCTACGGCGAACGCCGAGCATCAGACGGAACTCCTCATGCGTCATGCAGATCTCGTCGGCCTGGACACGGTCGTGGTAGAGCAGGATCCACCGGGCCATGCGGCGCTCGATCGAATGCGCCAGCGATGACACGACGGTCCGGCCCATCTGCAGCATGAACACGTGCGCGAAGCGGAGCAGTGTCATGCGCAACGGAGGGCTTTGGTCCACGGCTGCCAGCAACGCCTTAGCGGGCATGCGCAGCGCCTGGCCGCGCTCGGCGCGCATGGTGACGTCGTAGGGGGAGCGATCGTCGCCCATCACCAGCGGCCAGCCGATGAAGCCCTCCGCGCCGACCAGACCGACCGCATAGCGACGATCGTCATCGAGCGAGTCGAGTACGCCTGCAATTCCCTGTTCGAGAAAGCACACGCTGTAGATCGGATCGCCGGCTCGCGTGATGAAATCCCCGACCGCGAACGATACCGGCTCGAGATGCGGCGCCAGCAAGCTGAAATCCTCCGGAGAGAGGCTGGCTAGCAGCCGATTGCCGACCATTCTTTCGACAGGAGCTTCATCGCGATCGACCGCTGCGCAAGGCGTTGCGCCGGTAATGGAAACGATAGTCGACACCCAATTCTCCTTCTACCCGGCGGACTTTGCACGGTTCCGTACAGCAACGTTGGCCATTCTGCTTTGTTCATGAGCGATCAAACAGGAGGATCACATGGTTTCCATATCGAAGCGCCCCGTCGCGCGCAGCCTTTTCGCGGCGGCGCTGCTGACGGCATCGGCCAGCGTGCTCGCGCAATCGGCCCGCTCGCCTAGCGCACCGCCACCCGCCGCTCCGCCGGAAAGCGCGACGCAGCCCCCCAAGGCGGCGCCCGACATGCAGAAGGTGCTCGACGCGCTCGCCGGTCTCGGCGGCAAGCCGATCGAGACGCTGACCCCGGCGCAAGCGCGGATGCAGCCTTCGGCCGCCGATGGCGCCAAGGCGGCGATGGCTCAGCAGGGCATGTCAACCGCGCCCGACGCTTCGGTAACGACGCAGGACGTGCCGTATGGCTCGGACGCCCAGCAGTTCGCGCGGATCTACAAGCCCGCGGCAGCGCCCGCGAACGGCAAGCCGATGCCGGTCGTAGTCTATTATCACGGCGGCGGCTGGGTCATCGCGGACGTGAACACGTATGATTCGGCACCACGCGCGATGGCCAAGGCGCTTAACGCGATCGTCGTGTCGGTCGAGTACCGCCATGCGCCCGAGTTCAAGTTCCCCGCGCAGCATGACGACGCCGCAGTGGCGTATCGCTGGACGTTGCAGAATGCGGCGAGCTGGGGCGGCGATCCTGCGAAGATCGCGGTGGCGGGCGAGAGCGCAGGTGGCAATCTGGCGGTCGCGACGGCGATCTACGCACGCGACAATCGCCTGACGCTGCCGCGGTACATCGTCTCGGTCTATCCGATCGCCAACAGCAGCATGACGCTGCCGTCGCGCAAGGACTCGGCGAACGCCAAGCCGTTGAACGCCGCGATGCTGAAGTGGTTCGGCTATTATTACCAGACCAGCGCCGCCGATGCGCAGGATCCGCGGCTGAACCTTGTTGCCGCCAACCTGCGCGGCCTGCCGCCGACGACGATCATTAATGCGCAGATCGATCCGCTGCGCTCGGACGGCGAGACGCTGGCCGCGGCGATGCGCACCGCGGGCGTGAAGGTCGAGCAGAAGACCTTCCCCGGCGTGACGCATGAGTTCTTCGGCATGGCGAAGGTCGTTCGCGGTGCCAAGGACGCCAACGAACTGGCGGTCGCGCGCCTGAAGGCAGCGTTCGCAGGGGCGCCCCGCCGCTAATCAGTTCGACGGGGTGGCTGGTGCCGCCCCGTCGATCATTGCGTGACCGGCATCCGGCCGGCGCGGTCTGACAACGGAGAGCCAGCGATGCGTACCCCACCTTATCCGCCCGCGGCCATGCCCGCGGATCTGCGTCCGCTTCACGACGAGATGGACGCTTACATCACCGAGCATCTCAAGGGCTTCGTCTCGCATCGGGCGGATGGTGCGTTGGTCGGGCCGTTCGCGCCGATGCTACGCTTTCCCGCGTTCGGTCGCGCCGCCTGGACGTATACCAAGGCGCTGATCGACAACGCGACGCTGCCCAAGGCGGCGCACGAGGTCGCGGTCCTGGCGACCGGCGCGGTCTTCAACTCGCGCTACGAACTTTACGCGCACGAGCGAGTCGGCGAGGCGGCGGGTCTGTCCCCCGAGAAGGTCGCGACGATCGCCGCCGGCCAGCGTCCCGCCGACCTGACCGAAGAGGAACAGGCCGCCTACGACGTCGCGGTCACGTTGGCGGGCGGACGGCAGCTGCCGGCCTCGACCTATAACCGTGCCGTGCGCGCGTTCGGCGAGGACCGGACGGCCGAGCTGGTCTATCTGGTCGGTGGCTATTGCCTCGTGTCGCTGCTGCTCAACGCCTACGACATGTCGGTCCCCGGTCGCGAGGAAGGTCTGCCCGACGATCCCCAGGAAGAGGGAAAGCGCGCATGAACGGCAGGCGGATGGCCGGCGCGATCGCCGGCGGGTTGGTGGCCGGGCTATGCATCACCGCTATGATGATGGCGGGCGAGAAGAAGAGCGGCACGCCGTCCGAACTCACCGATCTCGAACGGGCCGGTGCGCGGCAACTCGGCGTCCGCTCCGTACCGTCGAGCGACCTGCCGGATGTAACCGAACAAGCTGTCGTCCAAGGTAGCCACCTCCTGCTCTCCGCGGCAGCCGGCGCAGTTTATGCCCTGACGGTGGACGAGGATGCAGGCGTAGTGCCGTCGGGTATCGTGTTCGGCCTAGGGTTTTACGTCGCGATGCACTGGATCACCGGGCCTCTGCTGGGGCTCAAGAAACCCGAATGGCAGGCGGACGCGGCGACGATCGGTACACACACGATCGTCCACCTCGTCTTCGGCGTCGCGACCGCGGCCGGCGCGAAGGCAGCGGCCAACGCCTGACCATTCCGGAATACCGACGCCCCCAAAGCGCGAACCGCGCGTTACTGCGCTGAACCAAAGGGATTTCCCATGTTGAAGAACCCGATCCGCTACAGCCCCGACGTCGAGACGATCGGTCCCGACGAGCAGGAGACGATCGACGGTATCAACAAGACGTTCAGCTACATCGTCGAGAAGACGCACGAGGACCTCGGCCATGCGCAGCGCGGCGTTCACGCCAAGAGTCATGCCTTGCTCGAAGGCGAGTTGGTGGTCCACGACGACCTTGCGGACGAGCAGGCGCAGGGCATTTTCGAGCGCGGGCGTCGCTACCCGGTCATCATCCGCATGTCGGCGATCCCCGGCGATCCGATCCGCGACAGCGTCTCCCTGCCGCGCGGCTTCTCGATCAAGGTGATCGGTGTCGACGGCGAGCGGCTGCCGGGCGCCGAGGATGAGGTGACGCAGGACTTTCTGATGGCCTCCGGGGTCGCCTTCTCGAACCCGACGCCGGTCGGGTTCCTGCGCAACACCAAGCTGCTCGCCGCGACGACCAACCGCGCGGAATGGGCGAAGGCGGCGCTGTCGAAGGTGTTGCGCCCGATCGAGCAGGCGTTGGAAGCCGTCGGCGGCGAGAGCGCGTTGCTCAAGGGCTTCGGCGGCTATCCGGACACCAACCCGATCGGCGACCGCTATGGCACGCAGGCGCCGCTCCGCTTTGGCGACTATATCGCCAAGTTCGACATCGTGCCGGAATCGCCCAACTTTCGTGCACTGACCGATCAGAAGCTCGACGAGAGCAAGAGCCCCGACTCGATCCGCGAAGAACTGATGGCGATCTTCGCGAACGAGGGTGGTGCATGGACGCTGCGCGCGCAACTCTGCCGCGACCTCGAGGAGAACCCGATCGAGGACGCCGCGACGCCGTGGCCCGAGCAGGGCAATCCCTACATCCCGGTCGCGACCATCACGGTGAAGCCGCAGAAGAGCTGGTCCGAGGAGCGCGTCACGGTGCTCAACGAACAGACCGCGTTCCGCCCCTGGCACGGCGTCGAGGCACATCGGCCGCTCGGGTCGGTCATGCGCGCGCGCCGTGCGGTCTACCCGGTCATCCAGGATTTGCGCAGCCAGTTGAACGGCTGCCCGATGCACGAGCCGCGGTCGCTGCCTGCGCTCGACTGACCGGGTCTGCACGGAACCGTACCGAAACGTCGCGGGGCATTCGAGTGTTAACATCCTGATCTAACAGGAGCTTCCCATGCCCTATCTACCCTATCGCGATGACATCGAGACGCCTGAGCCCGGCGAGCAGGAGAGTATCGACGGCATCATCAAGGGGATGACGCAGGAGAGCGAGACGGTCGAAAAGCGCGACGGCCATGCGGTGCGCGCCAGTCATGCCAAGAGCACGGCCTGCGTCATCGGAACGATGGTCGTCGCTGACGATCTGCCGCCGGAACTGGCGCAGGGGCTGTTCGCGAACCCGGGGACGTTCGACGTCGCGGTCCGCTTTGCGCAAGGGCCGGGCGAGAAGCTTGGCGACCGCGTCTCGACGCACCGTGGCATGGCGATCAAGGTCTTTGGTGTCGACGGCGCCAAGCTGCCCGGTCACGACGCGCCGACCCAGGACTTCGTACTGGCGAGCGGCACGACGTTCCCGGCCGGCACTGCCGCCGGGTTTTTAGCGCAGGCTAAGAAGATCGGCTCGACCGTGCCGATGCCCGAAGGCGTCAAAAGCGCAGCCGCATCGATCGCGCGCAACATCAACAAGGTCCTGAACGCGGTCGGTGCCGAACCGAGCCCAACGCTAGACTTTTACGGCCATCCGTTCAGCCATCCGCTCGTCGAGACCTATTTCAGCCAATGCCCGATCCGCTACGGCGATCATGTCGCAAAACTTGGCGTGTTTCCGGTCGCCGCCGAGCAGCGTGCGCTCGACGATTGGCGGCTCGATCCGCATCAGGATGAGGATGGCTTCCGTCACGCCGCGATCGAGTATCTTGACGGCAACGACGCGGTCTTCGAACTGCGCGCGCAACTCTGGGTCGATGCCGAGACGCAGCCGATCGAAGATACGTCGGTCGACTGGCCGACGCGGGTCAGCGAATACCGCACGATCGCGACGATCCGTCTGCCGCGGCAGGCCGCCTATGGCCCGGATCGCGTCCGCTATTTCGACGAGGTCATGACGTTTCGCCCGGCGCACGCGCTTGAAGCGCACCGCCCGCTCGGCGGTGTGATGCGCGCACGCATGCAGGTGTACCGCGCGCTCAGCGATTTCCGCCACCGCGGGACCGGCATCGCCGCCGCGAACACCGCGGCCATCGCCGATATTCCGGCCTGATGCCGAACTCAGCAATTCTGATTTCGAAAGGATACCCATGAAGCTCCAAGGCAAGAAAATCGCGATCCTGATCGCACCCCGCGGCACCGAGGAACCCGAGTTCGCGCGGCCCAAGGCGGCGGTCGAGCAGGCGGGCGGCGCAGTGACCGTCATCAGCCTCAAAACCGGCGACGCGGAGACGGTCAACAACGACCTCGATCCCGGCAAGAGGTTCGCCATCGACAAGGCGATCGACGACGTGTCGGCCGCCGACTTCGATGGCCTGGTAATTCCGGGCGGGTGCGTCGGCGCTGATACGCTGCGGTCGTCGGACAAGGTCGTGGCGTTCGTCCGCGATTTCTTCGCCGCCGGTAAGCCCGTCGCGGCGATCTGCCACGCGCCGTGGACGCTGATCGAGGCCGATCAGGTACGCGGTCGTATGCTCACGTCGTACCCGACGCTTGCCACCGATATCCGCAACGCGGGCGGGACCTGGGTCGATCAGGAGGTGGTCGTCGACCAGGGGCTCATCACCAGCCGCACCCCGGATGACTTGCCTGCGTTCTGTGCAAAGCTGGTCGAGGAGTTCTGCGAAGGCCAGCACGAGGCGCAGGCGGAGAACGCATGATGGCGCGCTTTGCCGACAAGGTCGTCGTGATCACCGGTGCCGCCTCGGGCATCGGCGAGGGGGCCGCGCGCCGCTTCTCCGAGGAAGGCGCGATCCTGGTGCTGGGCGACATCGACACCAGTGCGCTCGGCAGGTTGGCAGCCGAACTGGGCGGCACCGTCGAGACGCGGGAAACCGACGTTACCGACCGCGCCGCGTGCGAGGCGCTGGTCGAGGCGGCAATCGATCGCTTCGGTCGGATCGACGTGCTCGTCAATGACGCCGGCGTCGATCATCTCGGCAAGCTGGACGAAGGCGACTTCGCCGAATTCACCAAGGTGATCGAGACCGACCTGTACGGCGTCGTCCACATGAGCCGCGCGGCGATCGCACATCTGCGCACGTCGAAGGGCTGCATCATCAACGTGTCATCGGTGTCGGGGCTCGGCGGCGACTGGAACCATAGCTTCTACTGCGCGGCCAAGGGTGCGGTGAGCAATTTCACACGCGCGCTGGCGATGGACGAGGCCAGGAACGGCGTGCGCGTCAATGCGGTCAACCCGTCGCTGACCTATACCGCGCTGACCGCGGGAATGAAGGAACAACCTGACCTGATCGCCAAGTTCGAGGAGCGGATCCCGATCGGACGGGGTGCCGAGCCCGTCGACATCGCCGGTGCGATCGCGTTCCTGGCGAGCGACGATGCGCGCTTCGTGACGGGCGTCAACCTGCCGGTCGACGGCGGACTGACCGCGTCCAACGGCCAACCCCCGCTGTCCTGACATCGCGAGAGCGCAGTAACGCGCTGTCGATCCTTTTCGGAGTCCATTCGGCAATGACAACCCCCGTTAACCTCCCCGCGCAGATCGGCGCTGTCGATGTCTGACGCGCCCAAGGTTGCTATCGTCACCGGTGCCTCGCAAGGCTTGGGGGAGGGGATCGCAGAGGCGTATCGCGCGCGCGGCTGGCGTGTCGTCGGCGTGTCACGATCGATCGCAGCGTCGCAATCGGACGACTGGATCACCGTTGCGGGGGACGTTGCCGATCCCGAAACAGCAAAGCGCGTCGTGATGGCCGCGCGCGACCGGTTCGGGCGAGTAGATACGCTCGTCAACAATGCCGGCGTTTTTATCGGCGAGCGCTTTACCGATTACACGGCGGAGCAGTATCGCCAGATCACGCAGACCAATCTCGACGGCTTCTTCCACATGACGCAGGCGGCGCTGCCGCTGATGGTCGAGCAGGGCAGTGGCCATATCCTGCAGATCGTCACGACGTTGGCGGAGCACGCCAATGTCGAATTCCCCTCGGTGCTGGCGTCGCTGACCAAGGGCGGGCTGGCTGCGGCGACGCGCAGCCTGGCGATCGAATATGCCTCCCGCGGCGTACGCGCCAACGCGGTGTCGCCCGGCATCACCGAAACGCCGATGCACCCTCCCGAGACGCGCGCCGGGCTCGGAGCGTTTCACCCGCTCGGTCGGATGGGCACGGTCGCGGACGTGGTCGGCGCGGTACTGTACCTCGAGGATGCCAGTTTCGTGACCGGCGAAATACTCCACGTCGACGGTGGGCAGGTCGCCGGTCACTGACAGATCAGAAAGGTACGATCTCTGAGGGGGTCAGCGGGCGCCGAGCCCCCTGACTCCCTTGGCGCTACTGCAAGACGTGTTTGGCGCATCGGCGGACGAACGCGGCGCTGGCCTGTGGATGCGCGACTGGGAGCATATGGCCTCCGCCGGTCATCTCCAGCGTCGCGCCAGGAATTGCGGCTACTGCCTGCTCGCCATCGATCGAGGGGGCGATCACTTGGTCATCACGACCATAGAGCAACGCGACCGGGACCGTCAGCTTGGCATAGCGACTGACGATCGCGGCAAGGTCAACGTCGGCGCTGGCCAATTCAACTAGCGCAGCATTGACCGCAACCGGGCGATCGCCAAGCGCGCCGCCACCACGCGTGCCAAAATCGGCCGGGACCGGATCGGGAGCGAAGATCTTACCCCAGCGCAGGCCATACGCCGCACGGCTGATCGGCGTGCCAAGCAGATTGGCGAAGAGCGCGCGCCCGCCAGGGTTACTTTCGATCGCGTTTGCCACCGGGACGGGCATCGATCCAGGCGGCTGCGTCATCGGCGCCAGCAGCGCGAGGCCGGCGACCGAACTAGGGCGGTGCGTGGCCACGCCGAGGGCGACCGCACCGCCCAGCGAATGACCGACGAGCAGCGGCGGACGATCGAGCGCGAGCGTGTCGATGAACCCTGCGATGATCGCCGACTGGCCTAGGATACCGGGCTGCTCGCCGGTCGGCACCGAATAGCCCGAGCCGGGCCGGTCGACCAGGATGACACGGTACTCGTCGGCCAGCGCATCGGCGACACCGTAGGAGAAGTTGCGGAGCTGCGCGCCCAACCCGTGGATCAGGACGATCGGCGGTCCTGCACCGCGATCGACATAGTGGATCCGTGCACCCGCGACGGTGATGAAACGGCCGTCGGCGGGCACGTCCTGCTCGATCTGCTTGGTCGCCACCCGAGTGTAAACCGCGGCCGCTGCCAGCGTCGCAGCGATGATCCCAGCCGAGCGAAGTGCGATCGAGCGTTTCGGGGCGTCATCGGAAACCGATTTGGACGCAAAGAAGCGGCGCATGTCGGCGAGCAGAAGATCGGGTTGCTCCAGCGCGGCGAAGTGGCCGCCCGCGGGCATCTCGGTCCACTGGGCGATGTCATAGGTCTTTTGCGCCTGCGAGCGCGGCGGCGGCGGAAAGACCGGGTCGGGGAATGCCGCGACTCCGGTCGGTACGGTAATCCGCGCTCCCGCGGGGAAAGTGCCCGAATCCTCCAGCATGCGGCCACGGTACATCCAGGTCGAGGTTACGAACGATCCCTCGACCAGATACAGCATGATGTTGGTAAGGAGCAGGTCCTCGTCGAACGCCTGCCACAGGTCGGGGCGGCCACGTGCGTCGCGTGGCACATCGGCCCATGCGCCGAACTTCTCCAGGATCCACGCCGCGACGCCGACCGGGCTGTCCGACATCGCCACGCCTAGCGTCTGCGGGCGCGTGCCCTGTTCCTGCGAATAGCCGGTTTCTTCCTTGGCGAGCTTGGCACGTTTCGCGGCCCAGGCGACCTCGTCGGGCTTTTTCGGCACCGCGTCCTTGGCCTGGAGCAGCACCATGTTCAGATGGAGTCCGGCGATCGCATCGGGATGCGCGTGCGCCATCCAGCCACCGATCGCAGAACCCCAGTCCCCGCCCTGCACGAGATAGCGTCGCGTGCCGAACAGCTCGACCATCAGACCGTGCATGAGTTCTGCGGTCTGCTTCGGTCCGATCGGGGACACGGGGCGGCCCGAAAACGCGTAGCCGGGGAGCGAGGGAACAACGACGTCGTGACCGTCGGCGACGAGCGGCGCGATCAGCGCCTCGAATTCGAGGAACGACCCCGGCCAGCCGTGCAGCAGCAGGAGCGGGGGACGTGAGCCATCGCCCCGCGCATGAATGAAGTGGAGGCGCTGCCCCTGCACGTCGGCCGTAAACTGCGGCAGCATATTGAGCCGCCGCTCCTGCGCGCGCCAGTCGTAGTCCGCCAGCCAATAGTCGACGAGCCGCTTGAGATCGGCGAGGCCGACGCCTGACTGCCAGCTTCCCGCGTCCGGCATAAGGCTCCAGTCGAACGCCTCGACCTTTGCGCGGATGGCGGCGAGGCGGTCGTCCAGTACCGCTATGAAGAAGGGTTCTGCCATGTGTCGATCCTGCCGATGGGGGTAAATCTTATTTCCCCGATTGAAAGCCTAACGTCGAACGCGCGAAGGTCGCCTAAAGGCGCTTCGAGGCGAGATGAACGGGCGGCTGCTTTTGGGAAGCGGGCACGGCGGTTTGGACGTCTGGAATTGGGTCCTCCCAGCAACTGAGCGGTCGATGACAGCATTATTCAGCGTCAGCGGCTTCCTGACAGGCGCCGCCTTCCAGTTTTCTGTCGGCCTCTCAGCGTCGGGAACCCACCCACACTCTGGCCGACGGCGCATCAACCAAGACCGGTAGGAAAACAACGGCTTGAAGCTACAGCCCAAGTTCCTCCAGCCCCGGATGATCCTCGGGCCGTGGCCCGAGCGGCCAGTGGAACAGTCGCCCCTTTTCGGAAATCGGAACGTCGTTAATGCTCGCCATCCGGCGCGCCATCAGGCCATCGAGCGTGAATTTCCAATTCTCATTGCCGTAGGAGCGATGCCACGCGCCGGCATCGTCATGCCACTCATAGGCGAAGCGCACGGCAATTCGATCGCCGTCATGCGCCCACAGGCCCTTGATAAGCCGATACTCGTGCTCGCGACGCCACTTTGCGGTTAGGAAGGTGACGATAGAATCCCGCCCCCGAAGGAAATCAGACCGGTTTCGCCACTGGCTGTCCTCGGTATAGGCGAGCGCGACCCGCGCTGGATCGCGGCTGTTCCAGCCGTCCTCGGCGGCGCGGACCTTTAGCGACGCAGTCTCATGGGTGAAGGGAGGGAGGGGCAGTCGTGGCATCGAACGGATCCTTTCAGTCAAAGGGCGTGGCAAACTCCAGACGGATCCCGCCCGGAATGAGGATCAGGAAGTGGCGCGCCGTTGATCCGGGACGGATGGCGCCCGGCGCTGCGTCGACCACGACTTCTGGATGCGCCGTCACGGCGGCCCACGCCGCTGCCAGTGCAGCATCGTCGGCGACCGAGAGCGAGAGATGATGGAGACCGATATTGGCGCGCCGGTCAAAGACGCGGGCCGTCACGGGGTCGGCCGCGCGCCACAAGGTCAGCAGGATTGTGCCGTCCGATACGAAGATAGCAGGATAGTCGGGCACGCCGCCTACTTCATCGAATCCGAGCGTGTCGCAGAAGAAGGCGCGTGCCTGATCGAGGTTGGGCACGGTTAGCCCGACATGGTGGACGCCGCGTGTGAGTTTGCTGGTCATGATGCTGCCCGTTCAAGTTGAGCGATGTGGGCTCGAAGCACCGCAATCTCGTCAATGAGCGGCTGGGAAGTGCGGCGCACTTCCGCCTCGGTGAAACGCGGCGTGATATGCTGCGGGCAGTTCCAGTCGAACCCGACGACATCGATCAGAAAGCCACGCTCCGGCTCGGCCGCGTAGCCGGACGGCATGAGCGCTGCGATGACGGCGGGGTCTTTGCTCACGTGGGCATGGCCGATGATCTTGAGGCGCCGGCGGTTCGGATAGTCCATTAAGAACAGCGCAACCCGGTCGTCGGCCGCAATATGCGCGACGGAGAGATATTGTCGGTTGCCGCGAAAGTCGGCGAACCCGAAACAATTGACCCCGAGGTGTCGGACGAAGCCGGTTGCCCCGCCGCGATGCTGGACATAGGGCCAGCCATTTTCGGACGTGCTCGCCAGGTAAAAGCTGTCGCGGGCGGCGATGAACGCAAGTTCTTTGGCCGTAATCCGGTCGACCGTCTCCGCGCCGGCTTCCATGCGTGCGTAGGACGCTCGCGACCCCGCTGCTTCTTGCAGCGCGCGAGCGCGTGGTCCGAAAAGGGTGTGGAGATATGCCTGCGCCATGGCCACGAGGATGGCGAGTTGCCCGCGATGTGATAATTCGCAATTACTGATACGGACTATTGCGATACGGGGAATAATGGACCGCTTCGAGAGCCTTTCCGTCTTTGTCGCGGTGGCAGAGCAGCGCGGCTTCGCGGCTGCGGCGCGCGTCCTCAATCTGTCGCCTCCTGCCGTGACCCGTGCGGTCGCGGCGCTGGAGCGGCATCTGGGCGTGACGCTGTTCCACCGCTCGACGCGAGCGGTGTCCCTGACGGACGACGGGGCAAGCCTGCTCGATCGGGCGCGGCGCATACTCGCGGACATTCGCGAGGCGGAGCAGATCGCCATGGGCGGTCGCTCGGTTCCCCGGGGGCAGCTCTACGTAACTGCGCCGGTCATATTCGGGCGGCTGCATGTGTTGCCGGTCATCAGCGCGCTGCTGGCCAGCCACACCGGCCTCAACGCGCGCATGATGCTGCTCGATCGTAATGTCCGCATCGTCGAGGAGGGTGTCGATGTGGCGGTGCGGATCGGGACGCTGGCGGACAGCACGCTGCGCACCGTGACGATCGGTTCGGTCCGTCAGACCATCGTGGCAAGCCCGGGCTATCTTGCCGAACATGGCTTGCCCATCGATCATGGAGACCTGGCCCAGCATCGGTGTATCATGGGTAGCGGTGTGCGCGCCGGCACCCGATGGTCGTTTGGCGCGCGCGGCGAGAGGCTGTTGGAAATCGTCCCCCGCCTGACCGTCAACGGCATCGATGCGATCCTCGCTGCTGCGGAAGCAGGCGTCGGCCTTGCCAATGTACTGAGTTACCAGTCGGCCGCGCATATCGCGAGCGGGCGACTCATTGAGGTTTTGGCCGATCATGCTCCGTCCGCCATGCCGGTAAGCCTGCTCTATGATCCCGGTCGAGCCGCTATGCCCGCGGTCAGGGTGTTCATCGATGCGATGCGGGAACAGGGGCGGCGGGGCGTGTGGTCCTGACCGGGACCGCCGGACAAGCTATTTCGCGGCGAAGGCTCGGCAGATTTCCATTTCAGCATTCCTCCCGGTGAAGGCTCAAACGCAGGCCGGCGGCGTTCCGGCGGCGTTCGCCCATTGATCGCGGCGTCGCCGGCGCCTGAACGAACTGCAAATGTGTGGATGGGCGAGAGCGGTTCGGCAATGTCGCTTTCTGGGTCGGAGCGGTTGAAGGGCAGACGATCCGCACCTAGCCCACCTGGCGCCATTCACTTAATGCGCTGGCGTAGTCATAAGCGGACAATTGTTCATAACCGGATCCGGCGTAGGTATGTCTCTCATCGATCGGTTTGAACTCTCGGTGCCCTTGATCCAGGCGCCGATGGCAGGCGTCGCCACACCTTCGCTGGCGGCAGCGGTATCCGAGGCGGGAGCCTTGGGATCGATCGGAGTAGGCGCGACCGACGCCGCCGGCGCACGGGCGATGATCGAGGAGGTGCGCAGCAGCACGACCCGCGCGTTCAACGTCAACGTCTTCGTCCACGCTGGCCCAAAGGCCGATCTGTCGCGGGAAGCGCAATGGCTGGATTGGCTTGCCCCGCTGTTCGCCGAGTACGGCGCACAACCCCCGACGGCACTCATGACCATCTACAAGAGCTTCGCAGATGATCCCGACATGGTGGCGGTACTGCTCGACCTCGCGCCGCCAGTGGTCAGCTTCCACTTTGGGTTGCCGTCCGCCGACGTGCTCTCGGCGTTGCGAGCGCGTGGTATCTATCTCATGGCGACCGCAACCAGCCTCAACGAAGCACACGCGATCGAGGCCGCCGGGATCGATGCGGTGGTCGCGCAAGGGATCGAGGCTGGCGGGCATCGGGGTGTCTTCGACCCCATCGCGCCTGACGACGCGCTCGGCGTATTCGCGCTGACCCGGCTCCTGGTGCGCAAGAACAACCTACCAATCATCGCTGCTGGCGGGATAATGGACGGCGCCGGCATCGCCGCGGCGCTCGACCTGGGCGCATCGGCAGCGCAACTGGGAACTGCCTTTGTCGCGTGCCCGGAGTCGGCCGCAGACGATGCATACCGGGCGGCCCTCACCGGTGAGGGCGCTTACCACACCGTCCTCACTTCGCTAATTTCTGGTCGACCCGCGCGTGCGCTGGCCAACCGGTTCACGGCTCTGAGTCAGTCGGTTGATGAACGCCGACCGCCTGATTATCCTATCGCCTATGATGCGGGAAAGGCCTTGCACGCGGCTGCCAAGGCGCAAGGCGAGCACGGTTTCGGAGCGCAATGGGCGGGGCAAGGTGCGCCGCTTTCTCGTGCCATGCCGGCAGCAGCCTTGGTCAGGGTGCTGCGAGAGGAATTTGAATTGCGACGGATTAGAGGCTCGGTTGAGCGTTGCGACGTTCCTTGATCGGACTGGCCGTTTCCCCACTAGAAGCCGTATAAGCAGACCTTTCAGCGTACTGAAAGCCTCAAATCATGATGAACCAGCGCCCGAAGTTAAGAAGCAAGGTAAGGGGCGCGGGCGTCCTTTTGTTGGTCTCCGCGGCCGCTGGTCGCCTGATCGCTGCATGATCACGCTCGTCTGCTCCCAAGGTCTTTCGCATCCTGGAACTCGCTGCTTTAAAAGGCTCAAAGCCTTTCCGTTTCTCCGTGTCCACCAGCCCATGTTGGGAAAGTGTATGCGGGAAAGGGTTTAGGGAAAGCGGTTTACGATGGTGAACGGTCGCGTGGTAAGCACGGGCGGCATACCAGTGAGAGGGCAGTAATGACGGACGCCACAAACGTAATTGCCGTGGACCACACAGGCTTCGCTGTGTCTTCTTTGGACGAAGCCGTTCGGTTCTGGACGGGAGCGCTCGGTTTCACACTTGAGCGGCAATCG
>NZ_LMLD01000001.1:36507-36584 GCF_001421825.1 Sphingomonas sp. Leaf38
AAGTGAGAACGGCAATCGTCAAGGCACAAGACGGCTACGTGGTCGAACTGTTGGAATATTCAAACGGGCTCCAGAAC
>NZ_LMLD01000001.1:36684-38370 GCF_001421825.1 Sphingomonas sp. Leaf38
CATTCATGTCGCCATTGCCCGTGTCGAGGCAGCAGGATGGAAGGCGAAAGGTAATCCGCTGCCGATCCCAGGTGGTCCACGGAAGGGAACGTTGGTGGCCTACGTGTCAGGCCCCGATCATATCACGATAGAGCTTATGCAGCCGACAGCCCGTTAATGGGCCGGCAAAAGCTTTGCCGCCTCATCATCCTTTGAAAGCTGGCGGGTCAGCGTGCAGGGCCGAGGCTCAGCACCTTCTCTGCTGCAATACTGAATGGATGGCAGAAGTTGGGGAGCCAGAAAGAGGCCGCGAATGACCGCAAGTGGGTCTGATCAGACCCAAGTGGCTGGACAAAATATGAACCCTGGTGGGGTCATATTCTGGTCAGATCCGAGCCATTGGCGCAGAGCTTGGCTACTGAACGGACATCCGGAAGCAAAGGTCGGAAATCGCCTGCAAAGTGACCGCTTTGTTGGTCCTGAGCGCCTCCAAGCTGCCGGACGGCTCCCGACCCAAAGGCAGACGTAGCCGAGGCAAGTTGCCGGTCTTGGAAGCTGACATTCTGAACCGGGGTTCTGACACACGGAAACCCCCGGAAAACCGTGTTCGCGTCGGCTGCATCAAAACCGACCGGTTATGACACCAGCGACTTTCCCGATTGAGATGGTATTTTGCGATTATGGCTCGGTTAGCCGGTGCCACCTGAAACATCGGGAGCGACCTTGGGGTCGGGGTCCTGCGCCTTGCCGGTTGCGGGTGCCGCCTTCTGATGCGGCATGGCGGTGAGATAGGCGACGATTGCGTCGACATCCTTCTCGGCCACCGGCGCCTTGTACACTTCGCGCATCTTGGTGACGGTCGCCTTCCATTGATCCGCCGATAGCGCAGGCTGGGTCAGCGCCATACTGGCCGAGTGGCACGAGGTGCAGTTGGCGTTGACGACGTCGGCGTGCGGACCATCGGGATAGGTCGCGTCGTCGACCGGCAGGTCGACGCTGGTCGAGGTAAGCGAGAAGCCACGGGCCGACACGCTGACGGGGGGCGCCGGCTCGGACGTCTCGGAGATCGGGGCAGACGCCTTGCGGCTGCTCGGCGCACCTATCGAGATGAGGACGATACCGGTCAGGCCAATCAAGCTAGCGGCCATGATGCCGGGAGACGGGGTCTTCATACTACTCGCTCCTCAGGCCGCAATGATGGTAGTGATTTCGATGTTGCCGCGCATGAACCCGCCGGGGTTCCAGATCGGCTTCATCGGCTGAGCGACACCGTTGGCGTTCCAGCAGCGCACCATGATGGGGTTGGGACCGTGCCTAAGCGGCACGCGACCATCCCAGCGCCGGAAACTATACTTGCCCTCGTCCGCTCCGAGCGTCGTCCTGTACCAAGTGCGGCCACCATCGGATGAGACATCGACCTTGGCGACGCCGCAGTCGCCGCCCATCGCGATCCCGCCAACCGGGATGGACGCTTCATAGGCGATCGCCTGGCCATCCGGCAGGCTTGTCATCCAGCTGCGCGGGATCATGCGATTGATCGGCACGGTCGGGAAGTCCTTGGCACCGGGCGCGACATTCGCGCCGGGTGTCGCCGGTATCTTATAGGCCTTGGCCATCCAATACTGGTCGTCAGGGCCGGGCAGCACCTCGATCGCGTTCAGCATCTTGACCCAGTAGGTCGAATACCAGCCCGGGACGATCAGCCGG
>NZ_LMLD01000002.1:0-348 GCF_001421825.1 Sphingomonas sp. Leaf38
GTTGCTCGGCGTCATCAAGCTCGGCGATCCGCAGCCGATGAATTTTTCCCCGCTCTACAAGGGACAGGTGCTGGTTCACGGCCTCGGCTTCTCGCCGGACGGGAAAACACTGGCCGTCGTGTCGATCGGATCCAACGCCGTGTCGTGGATCGACACCGCCACCAACACCGTCAAGCACACGACCTATGTCGGGCGCAGTCCGCATGAGGCGTTCTTCACGCCGGACGGCAAGGAGGTGTGGGTTACGGTGCGCGGCGAGGATTACATCGCCGTGCTCGACCCCACGACGTACAAGGAGACCGGTCGCATCAAGACGCCCGGTGGTCCGGGCATGACGATCTTCTCTCC
>NZ_LMLD01000002.1:490-852 GCF_001421825.1 Sphingomonas sp. Leaf38
CCGGCACCGACAATCTCCAACCGCTCGGTACGGCAGGCAAGGCGGTGCATCTGAACATGGGGCCGGTTGGCGGCAATGGTGCGGCAAGCAGCATTACCCTCTTCGACCAGGGCATCATTCAGGTCGTGCAGAGTGCGGTTACCGGTCTGCAGCCCAAGAAGCCTTACATGCTCGTGCTGACCGCCAACGCGGACGGAAGCGGTGCGGTAGAGCCGCTTGCTAACTTCATGAGCAACCCGGCAGGTGCGGCGATCGTCAACGCGTCAGGTCCGATCCGGCAGATCGTTCAAGGCAGCACTGCGGCACCCCGGCGTTTTCTGGCGGTCGCCGAGGTGGTGAACGGCGCTCCGGGCCGCATCGTG
>NZ_LMLD01000002.1:917-1242 GCF_001421825.1 Sphingomonas sp. Leaf38
TAGCCGGCGAGGTACGGCGGTTCCGTTCCACCTCGTGGACGACGCTGCGCTCGGCCGCCCGGCCGATCAGGACGCAGGCCTGCACCACCGAGACCTGTTGCGTGCACTTGATGCGTTGCCCGAGGAGCAGCGGACGGTGCTGCTCCTCATTTCCGTCGAAGGTCTGTCATATGGGGAAGTCGCCGCCGTCGTCGGCGTGCCGCTGGGAACGGTGATGTCGCGCATATCGCGGGGGCGCGACCGTCTGGCGACGCTCCTCCGGGAGGGTGAACGGCCACGATTAAGGAGTATTCGATGACCAGCCCGATCGGAGAGGACGATCTGG
>NZ_LMLD01000003.1:0-348 GCF_001421825.1 Sphingomonas sp. Leaf38
GTTGCTCGGCGTCATCAAGCTCGGCGATCCGCAGCCGATGAATTTTTCCCCGCTCTACAAGGGGCAGGTGCTGGTTCACGGCCTCGGCTTCTCGCCGGACGGGAAAACACTGGCGGTCGTGTCGATCGGATCCAACGCCGTGTCGTGGATCGACACCGCCACCAACACCGTCAAGCACACGACCTATGTCGGGCGCAGCCCGCATGAGGCGTTCTTCACGCCGGACGGCAAGGAGGTGTGGGTTACGGTACGCGGCGAGGATTACATCGCCGTGCTCGACCCCAAGACGTACAAGGAGACCGGTCGCATCAAGACGCCCGGTGGTCCGGGCATGACGATCTTCTCTCC
>NZ_LMLD01000003.1:431-793 GCF_001421825.1 Sphingomonas sp. Leaf38
TCGGCACCGACAATCTTCAACCGCTCGGTACGGCAGGCAAGGCGGTGCATCTGAACATGGGGCCGGTTCGCGGCAATGGTGCTGCAAGCAGCATTACCCTCTTCGACCAGGGCATCATTCAGGTCGTGCAGAGTGCCGTTACCGGTTTGCAGCCCAAGAAGCCTTACATGCTCGTGCTCACCGCCAACGCGGACGGCAGCGGTGCGGTAGAGCCGCTTGCGAACTTCATGAGCAATCCGGCAGGTGCGGCGATCGTCAACGCGTCGGGTCCGATCCGGCAGATCGTTCAAGGCAGCACCGCGGCACCCCGGCGTTTTCTGGCGGTCGCCGAGGTGGTGAACGGCGCTCCGGGCCGCATCGTG
>NZ_LMLD01000003.1:858-1183 GCF_001421825.1 Sphingomonas sp. Leaf38
CAGTCGGCGAGGTACGGCGGTTCCGCTCCACCTCGTCGACGACGCTGCGCTCGGCCGCCCGGCCGATCAGGACGTAGGCCTGCACCACCGAGACCTGTTGCGCGCACTTGATGCGTTGCCCGAGGAGCAGCGGACGGTGCTGCTCCTCATTTCCGTCGAAGGTCTGTCATATGGGGAAGTCGCTGCCGTCGTCGGCGTGCCGCTGGGAACGGTGATGTCGCGCATATCGCGGGCGCGCGACCGTCTGGCGACGCTCCTCCGCGAGGGTGAACGGCCACGATTAAGGAGTATTCGATGACCAGCCCGATCGGAGAGGACGATCTGG
>NZ_LMLD01000004.1:0-29674 GCF_001421825.1 Sphingomonas sp. Leaf38
CTGAAGGTCACAGGTTCAAATCCTGTCCCCGCAACCACTATACCAAATAGCCCCAGTCCAGCCAGACAGGGGCTTTTTTGCGTTCTGAACCCCATTGCGTTCGACAACTGCAGTATTCGCTACGGTCGGCCGACCGCTGGGTTGGGACAGCGCACGTTCGCGATCCTCTGGATTTGTCCACTTCACCGGCGGCGACCGGGCCTGATATTATCCGCGTCAGGCTCTCGGGGGTGTCTAGCGCTTTGCGCCCGTTATGTCCAAGGCGTGGCTATAAACCGCTCGACCGCAAGCCCGAGGGCCGCATCAGGGAGCTGGACCCGTCGGTGGCGGGCTCTTGGCTGTATTACCCTGACTGGCTTCGCGATCCTTCCGAGCCATTCGCCCGTGGCAGCGTCTGCGTCATGTCAGGTCCAAAAGCTGCGCGAGCGTCTCGCGCCGTGCCCCTGTCGATGGCAGCATGAGAGGTGACCGATAGCTTGTCCCCCCCCGCCACCTCTGGGGCGTTCGCCGCGCGTCAACACAGGCGAGGCGAGGGTTTCGGTAGCGCTGAGTTGGTGAGGGGCCTCGGGGCGGCGCTGGGGCTGCTGTCCGGTTGTTGGACGGGTCCGGGAGAGGTTCCAGTATCAAGCTCTCAGGCTGAGCCTTGAGCGATAGGACGGCCAGCTGGCCAATGCGCCCCGGAGTCCGCTGCGACAGGCGCGGCATGAGAAGGTGATCGCGTAGAGGGTCGCTCGGTACCGCAATGAGAACCCACGTTCTTGAACGAGCAAGGCCGCGGGCGTTGGGATAGGGGGGCGGAACTTGGCGAACAGCACCCCCGAGAGGCCGCGGCGTGACGGGGGGTGTCCAGGATGGTCTCTGCGACGGCCTCGACGGTGTGTCGGGGGCCGTGAAGCGCCTGAGGGCGGATGTAGGCGCGTGCGGGTCTGGAGGCGGTCGGGGCGGTTTCCCGTCGAGCCTGTCCAACGTTTCCCGGCGGAGGTCGATGGTCAGCCATACGCCACGGGCAGCTTTGGCCATGGCGTCGCTGAAGCGGGCAAACGGGATCCCGTCCGTATCGGTTATTCTCATAGGGGCGGTAGGTGGCATGCTTCGTCGGTCAACAACCTAAAGGCCCGACTGGAGCCTGAGGTGGCCTGAGGGCCGCCGACGATCATGGAGCCTAATCAGCGCCATAGCCCGAAGAGAGGCACCGCTTGACCGCTTCCCACACCCCAACAGGCTGCCGGGGTTCGCTGCCGGGGCTTTCAGGGCCGTTGGAGCGGTGAACACGCCTTTCGTCCTGTCGGCGGATGTCGGTCGCAATGAGCCATTGAAGGGCGGTCCATCCGAAGTAGACGATGGCGGCTACCACAATCCAGCCAAGCGGTAGTCCGCGTCCCGTATGATCCAGCGTAGATAACTCGCCCACGATCTTCCTCCCGATCACACCGACAGTAGGGCGCAGTTCTTGCCGACCCCCCTCCCGGTCGACCAAGAAGCCGTGAAGCTTCGCGTGATCGAACGCCGGTCCGCTCCACTGGCTGAGGATTGTCTCCAAGTCCCCGAGAGCGCGAAGCTGAAGCGCGTCCGTCAGGTCCGCCCGGCAATTCTCCTCCAGTCGCTGGCGAGCCTCCAGTTTCTTTTCGAGGGGGCGAGCGGTCCACCGTACTTCCTGTTCTAGTTTCAGGTCGTCGGCTTTGAAGGCGGTCACGAGGTAGGCGGTCAGGTCCGGTGTGAGCGCGTCGACCGTCCCTGTAACCTCCCGGCCCTCTACGGCCTGGACGGCGAGGGCATGGCGCACGTCCGCTTCGAAGCGCTTGATGGCTTGGTCGTACATTCGGAACGCTTCCGGCGTCATATAACGCTTGGCCCGCAAGGGGACCTTCAGCTCCCGCTGTCCGGCTTTCGGAAGAAAAGTTCGGATGGCTTAGGGTAGGCGCGACGGAAAATGAGGCGGCCTGTTGGTTCTTCTCGAACCCAATCGAGCGACTTGCGCATGACGGAGTTTGCCCCATTCCCTGTACCGGATTTGGGAGCGTCACTCACGGAAATGTGGACTTTTCTCGTCGTCTCAACCCCTGGTGGGGAAGATGGTGCCCGGAAGAGGACTCGAACCTCCACGACCTTGCGATCGCCAGCACCTGAAGCTGGTGCGTCTACCAATTCCGCCATCCGGGCACGGGGTAGGAGGGCGCCTCTAGGGGAGGGTACGGATGCTTGTCAACACGCCTCTTGCTGGGGCAAGGGGTTATTCGCGATTGGACAGGCGAAACAAAGTGGACGGACGGGCGATGAACGACAAACTGGTGACGCTGATCGGGGGTGGCGGTTTCGTCGGCCGCTATGTCGCGCAGGCGCTGCTGGCGACGGGCGCGCGCGTCCGTATCGCGCAGCGCGATCCGCGACAGGCGTTCTTCCTGAAACCGCTCGGCGGGCTCGGGCAGACGCAGTTCGTCGGCGCCGACGTCACCAAGCCCGAGACCATCGCGCATGCGGTGCACGGTTCGGACGTGGTGGTGAACCTGGTCGGCGTGCTCGCCGGCGATTTCCACCGCGTCCAGGCACTCGGCGCGCAGACCGTCGCCGAGGCCGCGGCCAAGGCGGGCGTCGGCGCGCTGGTGCACGTCTCGGCGATCGGGGCGGATCCGGAGTCCGCGTCGGCCTATGGCAAGTCGAAGGGGCAGGGCGAGGCGGCGGTGCTGAACGCGTTCCCGACCGCGACGATCCTGCGGCCGTCGATCGTGTTCGGTCAGGAAGACCAGTTCGTGAACCGCTTCGCCGGGATGATCGCCAAGGCGCCGGTCGTGCCGGTGCTGCGCGCGGGGGCGAAGTTCCAGCCGGTGTTCGTCGGCAACGTCGCCGATGCGATCGTCGCGGCCGCGTCCGACCCCGAGACGTTCGGCGGGCAGACGCTCGAGCTCGGCGGGCCCGATATCATCACGATGGGCAATTTGATCCGCTGGATCGCCAAGACGATCGGTCGCGATCCCTCGATCGTCGAGCTGCCGGACTTTGCCGGCGCGCTGATCGCCAGTGCGGGTTTCCTGCCGGGCGCCCCGATCACCAAGGATCAGTGGACGATGCTGCAGAGCGACAACGTCGTCACGGGTACCGACGGCCTTGCGGCGTTCGGGATCGAGGCGACGCCGCTGTCGACGGTCGCGCCGGGCTGGCTGGTCCGCTTCCGCAAGGCCGGGCGGTTCGGGCGTCGCGCCGAAACGCGCGCGGATACCGGGACGGCCTGACCTTTTCGCGCTAAGGCCCTGCCGATCCACCGACCCCGACCGCCCGGAGCTTTTGCTTGACCGATCTTCTCACCGTCATTCTCCTCGGCATCGTCGAGGGGATCACCGAATTCCTGCCCGTGTCGTCGACCGGGCACCTGATCCTCGCGACGCGGCTGCTCGGCTATGATGCGGGGCGCTGGGAGGTGTTCAACGTCGTCATCCAGCTCGGCGCGATCCTCGCGATCGTCGTGCTCTACTGGCGGACGTTCTGGGCGGTCGGCATGGGGCTGATCAAGCGCGAGCCGAAATCCTGGTTGTTCCTGCGCAACCTGGTCGTCGCGTTCATCCCGGCTGCGGTGATCGGCCTCGCATTCCACAAATATATCGAGGCGCTGCTGGGCAATGCCGAGGTGGTCGCGATCGCGCTGGTCGTGGGCGGGTTCGCGATCCTCGCGGTCGAGCGGTTCGCGCCGCGCAGCGACATCAGCGGCGTTGCGGACATTCCGCTGAAGACCGTGGTCGGCATCGGTTTCCTCCAGTGTCTGGCGATGGTGCCGGGCGTCAGCCGCTCGGGCGCGACGATCCTCGGCGCGCTGGCACTGGGCGTTGAGCGGCGCACCGCGGCGGAGTTCAGCTTCTTCCTCGCGATCCCGACGATGCTCGGCGCGAGCGCGCTCGAGATTCTCAAGAACCGCGACGCGATCGCGAGCGGCGGCGGGGTCGGGCTGGGCGCGATCGCGATCGGCGCTGCGGTCTCGTTTATCGTCGCGCTTCTGGTGGTGAAATGGTTCGTCGGCATCGTCACCAAGCATGGCTTCGTTCCGTTCGCGCTCTACCGCGTCGTTGCCGGCTCGGCCGCGCTGATCTGGCTGCTGACCAGGTAAGTCCGATATGGAACTAAAAGCTGTAGTTAAGAATGGTTCGCGCGCAATCGCGGCCGGAATGACGATTTATACGACAGTATAACTGACTCATATGCCGATTTAGTCGTGACAAGCCTCCGCACGCGCAATAACGCGGCTGTCGGAGGCTATCATGGCGAACGATTCGATGCTCAAATTTGTCGGCCGGGAGCAATCCTATCCCGACAAGCGCACCGCGGACGAGCGGGCCGACGATTTCCGCGAAATCGCGCAGCGATACGCGGTCGAGCCCGCCGAGGAGCAGGCCGGGCGCTGCTCGCAATGCGGCGTACCCTATTGTTCGGTCCATTGCCCGCTGCACAACCATATCCCCGACTGGCTCCGGCTGACCGCCGAAGGGCGGTTGCGCGAGGCGTATGAACTGAGCAACGCGACCTCGACGATGCCCGAGATCTGCGGTCGGATCTGCCCGCAGGATCGGCTGTGCGAAGGCAATTGCGTCATCGAATTCACGGGCCACGGCGCCGTTACCATCGGCTCCGTCGAAAAGTTCATCACCGACACCGCCTGGGAGAATGGCTGGGTCGAGCCGCTCGTCCCCGGCCGCCCACGCGGCCAGTCGGTCGGCGTGATCGGTGCGGGGCCCGCCGGGCTGACCGCGGCCGAATATCTGCGCGGGCATGGCTATGACGTGCACGTCTATGACCGCTACGATCGCGCAGGCGGGTTGCTCACCTATGGCATCCCCGGTTTCAAGCTCGAAAAGCCGATCGTCATGCGCCGCGTCGAGCGCCTCAAGGCCGCGGGCATCGTGTTTCACGAGGGCTTCGCAGTTGGTCATGACGCGAGCCTCGACGATCTGCGCCAGCGCCACGATGCGATCCTGGTCGCGACCGGCGTGTACAAGGCGCGCGCGATGGACCTGCCTGGCGGCGGATCGAACGGTGTGGTGGCGGCACTCGACTTCCTCGTCGCGTCGAACCGCAAGGGGTTCGGCGACGCGGTCCCCGCATTCGACGACGGCAGCCTCAATGCCGAGGGCAAGGACGTCGTCGTGATCGGCGGCGGCGACACCGCGATGGACTGCGTCCGCACCGCGATCCGCCAGGGCGCGAAGTCGGTGAAGTGCCTCTATCGCCGCGACCGCGCGAACATGCCGGGCTCGCAGCGGGAGGTCGCCAACGCCGAGGAAGAGGGCGTCGAGTTCGTCTGGCTCTCGGGCCCGCAGAGCTTCGACGGCGGCGATACCGTGTCGAGCGTCAAGGTACGCAAGATGCGTCTGGGCGCACCCGATGCGAGCGGACGCCGCACACCCGAACCCGATCCCGCTGGCGATTATTCGGTGAACGCGGATCTCGTCATCAAGGCGCTCGGCTTCGACGCCGAGGATCTGCCGACCTTGTTCGCGACGCCCGAGCTCGGCGTGAGCCGCTGGGGCACCGTGCTGGTCGACGGCAAGACGCTGATGACGTCGCTCGACGGCGTGTTCGCGGCGGGCGACATCGTGCGCGGGGCAAGCCTGGTCGTCTGGGCGATCCGCGACGGCCGAGACGTTGCCGCGACGATGCACAAATGGCTGAGGACCAAGGCGGCCAACGCGAAGGTGGCGGCATGAGCAACGAACAGGGGTCTCCGATGATCGATCAACGCGCCCGCCTCGCGGCTGAAGGCATGTACCGCCCCGACTATGAGGGCGATGCCTGCGGCGTCGGGCTCGTCGCCGCCACCGATGGCCGCGCGTCGCGCCGCGTGGTGCAGTCCGCGGTCGATGCGCTCAAGGCAGTGTGGCACCGCGGCGCGGTGGATGCGGACGGCAAGACCGGCGATGGCGCCGGGCTGCACATCGACCTGCCGCTGCGCTTCTTCGACGATGCGGTCGCCGCCTCGGGGCACAAGGTCCGCCCGAACCGGCTCGCGGTCGGCATGATCTTCCTGCCGCGTACCGATCTGGGCGCGCAGGAGGATTGCCGGACGATCGTCGAGAGCGCGATCATCGAGGCGGGCTATACCATCTATGGCTGGCGCCAGGTGCCCGTCGACGTGTCGGTGATCGGCCAGAAGGCGCAGGCGACGCGTCCCGAGATCGAGCAGATCATGATCGCCGGGCCGATGCCCGACGAGCAGGACGCCGCCGAATTCGAGAAGACGCTGTATCTTGTCCGCCGCAGGATCGAGAAGCGCGTGATCGCGGCGCAGATCCAGGGCTTCTACATCTGTTCGCTGTCGTGCCGGTCGATCATCTACAAGGGGCTGTTCCTCGCCGAATCGCTGTCGGTGTTCTATCCCGACCTGTGCGACCAGCGCTTCGAATCGCGCGTCGCGATCTTCCACCAGCGCTATTCGACCAACACCTTCCCGCAATGGTGGCTGGCGCAGCCGTTCCGGTGCCTTGCGCATAACGGCGAGATCAACACGATCCGCGGCAACAAGAACTGGATGCTCTCCCACGAGATCCGGATGGCGAGCCTCGCGTTCGGCGACAATTCGGAGGACATCAAGCCGGTGATCCCGGCGGGCGCGTCCGATACCGCGGCGCTCGATGCGGTGTTCGAGGCGATCTGTCGCTCGGGGCGCGATGCGCCGACCGCCAAGCTGATGCTGGTGCCCGAGGCTGCGGCGCCCGACATGCCGCCCGAGCACCGCGCGATGTACCAGTATCTAGCCTCCGTGATGGAGCCGTGGGACGGCCCCGCGGCGCTGGCGATGACCGATGGCCGCTGGGCGGTCGCCGGCATGGATCGCAATGCGCTGCGTCCGCTGCGCTATACGCTGACGTCGGACGGTCTGCTGATCGTCGGGTCGGAGAGCGGGATGGTCGTCGTGCCTGAATCGACGATCGTCGCGAAGGGCCGCCTGGGGCCGGGCGAGATGATCGCGGTCGATCTCGACGAGGGCGTGCTGTTGCAGGACCGCGCGGTCAAGGATCGCATTTCGGGGGAGGCGGATTACGCCGCGATGATCGGCGAATTCCACACGCTCGCCGATCTGCCGTCGGTCGAGGACGCGGTCGTGCGCTACGACCGCGCCGAGCTCGCACGCCGCCAGATCGCGGCGGGGCAGACGATGGAGGACATGGAGCTGATCCTGTCACCGATGGTCGAATCGGCGAAGGAAGCGATCGGATCGATGGGCGACGACACGCCGCTCGCGGTGATCTCGGACAAGCCGCGCCTCATCAGCCAGTTCTTCCGCCAGAATTTCAGTCAGGTGACCAACCCGCCGATCGATCCGTTGCGCGAGCGGCACGTGATGTCGCTGAAGACGCGGTTCGGCAATCTCGCCAACATCCTGGACGTGCGGGACCAGCGCGAGCGCGTGCTGGTGCTCGATTCGCCGGTGCTGACGGGCGAGCATTGGTCGCGGCTGAAGGCACATTTCGGCAGCGCGGTCGCCGAGATCGACTGCACGTTCGAGGTCGGCGGCGGCCCGGAGAAGCTGCGTGCGGCGATCCAGCGGATCCGCAACGAGGCGGAACAAGCGGTCCGTCAGGGCAAGAGCGAGATATTCCTCACCGACGAAGCCATCAGCGAAGACCGCGTCGGCATTGCCGGCGTGCTCGCAGTGGCCGCGGTGCATACGCATCTCGTCCGTCGCGGGCTGCGTTCCTACGCGTCGATCAACGTGCGGACCGCCGAATGCCTCGACACGCATTATTATGCGGTGCTGATCGGCGTCGGTGCGACCACCGTGAACGCGTATCTGGCCGAGGCCGCGATCGTCGACCGCCAGTCGCGCGGGCTGTTCGGTGACCTCGACCTCGCAGAATGCCTCCGTCGCCACCGCGTCGCGGTCGAGGAGGGGCTGCTCAAGATCATGTCGAAGATGGGCATCGCGGTGATCTCGTCCTACCGCGGCGGCTATAATTTCGAAGCGGTCGGGCTGTCGCGCAGCCTCGTCAACGACCTGTTCCCCGGCATGCCCGCCAAGATCAGCGGCGAGGGCTACAAGTCGCTCCACGTCAACGCGACCGACCGCCACGAAGCGGCGTTCGATCCGGCGGTGGCGACGCTGCCGATCGGCGGCTTCTATCGCCAGCGCCACACCGGCGAGACGCACGCCTATTCGGCGCAGCTGATGCACCTGCTCCAGACCGCGGTCGCGACCGACAGCTACACGAGCTACCTGCAATTCTCGCGCGGCGTGTCGGACCTGCCGCCGGTGTATCTGCGCGATCTGCTCCAGTTCAACTTCCCCGCGGAAGGCGTTCCGGTCGACCAGGTCGAGGCGATCACCGAGATTCGCAAGCGGTTCGTGACGCCGGGCATGTCGCTCGGCGCGCTCAGCCCGGAGGCGCACGAGACGCTGGCGATCGCGATGAACCGGATCGGCGCGAAGGCGGTGTCGGGCGAGGGCGGCGAGGACAAGGCGCGCTTCGTGCCCTACGCGAACGGCGACAATGCCAACTCGACGATCAAGCAGATCGCGAGCGGGCGGTTCGGCGTGACCGCGGAATATCTGAACGCGTGCGAGGAGATCGAGGTCAAGGTCGCGCAGGGTGCGAAGCCCGGCGAGGGCGGGCAGCTGCCCGGCTTCAAGGTCACCGAGTTCATCGCCAAGCTGCGCCATGCGACGCCCGGCGTGACGCTGATCTCGCCGCCGCCGCATCACGACATCTACTCGATCGAGGATCTGGCGCAGCTGATCTACGACCTGAAGCAGATCAACCCGCGGGCGCGTGTCTGCGTGAAGCTCGTTTCGTCGGCGGGTATCGGCACGGTCGCGGCGGGGGTGGCGAAGGCGCATGCCGACGTGATCCTGATCGCCGGCCATGTCGGCGGCACCGGCGCGTCTCCGCAGACCTCGATCAAGTACGCGGGCACGCCGTGGGAAATGGGGCTGTCGGAGGTCAACCAGGTGCTGACGCTCAACGGCCTGCGCGGTCGCGTCCGGCTGCGCACCGATGGCGGGCTGAAGACCGGTCGCGACATCGTGATCGCGGCGATCCTGGGAGCCGAGGAATACGGCATCGGCACGCTGAGCCTCGTGGCGATGGGCTGCATCATGGTGCGGCAATGCCATTCGAACACGTGTCCGGTGGGCATCTGCACGCAGAACGACGCGCTGCGGCAGAAGTTTGTGGGCACGCCCGAGAAGGTGATCAACCTGATGACCTTCATCGCCGAGGAGGTGCGCGACATTCTCGCGCGGCTCGGCGTGAAGAGCCTCGACGACGTGATCGGGCGGACCGAATTGCTGCGGCAGGTGAGCCGCGGGGCGGAGCATCTCGACGATCTCGATCTCAATCCGATCCTGGCCAAGGTCGATGCCGACGATTCGCAGCGGCGGTTCTCGCTGTCGACCTGGCGCAACGAGGTGCCCGACAGCCTCGATGCGCAGATCATCAAGGATGCCGCCGCGGTGTTCTCGCGCGGGGAGAAGATGCAGCTCACCTACTCAGTGCGCAACACGCACCGCGCGGTGGGGACTCGGCTGTCGAGCGAGATCACGCGGAAATTCGGGATGTCGACGCTGGCCGACGATCACGTCACGATCCGTCTGCGGGGGAGTGCAGGCCAGTCGCTGGGGGCGTTCCTGTGCAAGGGGATCACGCTCGAGGTGTTCGGCGATTCGAACGACTATGTCGGCAAGGGGCTCTCGGGCGGCACGATCATCGTCCGCCCGGCGGTCAGTTCACCCTTGGCAAGCCAGGACAACACGATCATCGGCAACACCGTTCTCTACGGTGCAACCAGCGGCCGGCTGTTCGCGGCGGGGCAGGCGGGCGAGCGGTTTGCAGTGCGCAACTCGGGCGCCAACGTCGTCGTCGAGGGCTGCGGCGCGAACGGGTGCGAATATATGACCGGCGGCATCGCGGTGGTGCTGGGCAAGGTCGGCGCGAACTTCGGCGCGGGGATGACCGGCGGGATGGCGTTCATCTACGATCCCGAGGGCGTGTTCGAGAAGCGCGCGAACCCCGAGAACATTACCTGGGGCCGGGTGCGGGCGCTCCACTGGGCGGACGTGCTGCTCGACCTGGTGCGTGACCATGCCGACACCACCGACAGCAAATGGTCGAAGGGCCTGCTCGAGGACTGGGACCGCGTGGCGCCGCATTTCTGGCAGATCGTGCCCAAGGAAATGCTGACGCGGCTGAGCCATCCCCTGGACGACAGCGCGCAATTGGTCGCGGCGGAATAGGCGCGTCCGAGCATCTTCCGCCCCGTGATGGGACACGCCGGTATCACTCACCGATAGTGGCGTGTCCCATTGCAACCCTGCGCGCATAGCCTTGCAGATCGCCGGCGCCACCGCCTGGCAGCGATCGCGACGCCTCGCCCGGTGGCGGACACGCGCAGGACTTTACGGCGTTGCCGGCACCGGCCTCATCGAATGGCCCAGGCCCGGGTCCGTGCGCACTAGCCGCTGTTGCGCAGCGCGGTGGCGATCGCGTTGATCGACAGGAGGATGCCTTCGCCAATGCGGGGGTCGTCCTCGCCGGCGCGGCGGCGTTTGATGAGTTCGATCTGGAGGAGGTTGAGCGGCTCGATATAGGGGAGGCGGAGGCGGATCGAGGCGTCGAGCGCGGGGTGCTTTTCGAGCAGGCGCGACTGGCCGGTGACCTGCAGAAGCCCGTCATGCGTCTGGTGCCAGCCGTCGCGGATCGTCGTGAAGATCTCGCGGAGTGTATCGTCCTCGACCAGCCCGGCGTAGCGTTCGGCGATGCCGATGTCGGACTTGGCGAGCACCATTTCGAGGTTGGCGAGCGCGGAGGCGAAGAGCGGCCAGCCTTGCGCCATGTCCTTCAGCAGCGCCTTGTCCTCGAAATCGGCGATCGCGCGGCCGACGCCGTACCAGCCGGGCAGCATGACTCGCGCCTGTGCCCAGCTGAAGACCCAGGGGATCGCGCGGAGGTCTTCGATTCGATCGGACTTGGTGCGGCTGGCGGGACGGCTGCCGATCTTGAGCCCGGCGATCTCGGCGATCGGCGTCATCTGGCGGAAGAAGGTGCGGAAGCCCTCCGTCCCGTAGACGAGGTCGCGGTAGCTGTGGAACGCGGTGGCGCTGAGCGTGTCCATCGCTGCCGAGAAGCTGGCATTGTCCGCGTTGGAGAGGCGTTCGGGTTCCAGGCTGGCGAGCAGCGTGGCGGACGCGATCGCCTCGAGATTGGTCATCGCGGCGTCGCGCGTGCCGTATTTGGCGGCGATCACTTCGCCCTGTTCGGTGATGCGGATGCGGCCCTGGACGGTGCCGGGCGGCTGCGCGCGGATCGCGCGGAAGGCCGAGCCGCCGCCGCGCCCGACCGCGCCGCCGCGACCGTGGAACAGCTGCATGCCGACTCCGGCCGCCGCGAAGACGGGCTTGAGCGCGGTCGAGGCTTTCGACAGCTGCCAGGTGGAGGTGAGATACCCGCCGTCCTTGTTGCTGTCCGAATAGCCGATCATCACTTCCTGATGGCCGCGCGCGGTCGAGATCGTGGCGATCTCGGGGAGCGCGAACCACGTGGTCATGACGCCGGGGGCGGCTTCGAGATCGCCGATCGTCTCGAACAGCGGAACCGCCATGATCGCGGCGGTCGGGGTTTCGGCACCCATCAAAGTATTACTTTGATGGGACCCTGTACCGCCGGGGCGGTAGAGGCCGACTTCCTTGAGCAGGAGATTCACTTCGAGCAGGTCGCTGACCGATTGCGCCATCGAGACGATGTAGTTGGTGATGCACGCGGGGCCGTAGGCGGCGTGCGCGTCGGCGGCGGCCTGTACGATCGCGAGTTCGCCCGCGGTTTCCTCGGTATAGGCGGCGAAGCGCGAGGTGAGCGGGCGCGCGTTGGCGAGTTCGCGGCGGAGGAGGGCGACGCGCGCGTCTTCGTCGAGCGCGAGGTAATCGCCTTCGACCCCGGCGACGTGCAGCAGTTCGGCGACGACGCGTTCGTGGACGGCGCTGTTCTGGCGGAGGTCCAAGGTGGCGAGGTGGAAGCCGAACGTCTCGACCGCGCGGATCAGCCGGCCGAGCGCGCCGCCGCTCTTGAGTGCCGAGCCGAGGCCGTGCGCGAGCGTGACGAGATCGGCGCGGAAGTCGGCGGGGCTGGCATAGGGCGTGCCCGTCAGGCGACCGGGGCGCGGCGACGGCTTGCCGGTCAGCGTCTCGTGCGTTGCGGCGAGGCGCGCGTAGATGCCCGAGAGCGCGCGGCGATAGGGCTCGTCGCTGCGGCTGGCGGCGTCGTCGCCACTGGCGTCGGCGAGCGCCTGTACCGCGGCGTCGGCGGGGGCGTGTTCGGTCGAGATCGACAGCTCGGCGCCGAGCGCGTGGACCGCTTCGCAATAATAGCCGAGCACGGCTTCGCTCGCCTTCGACAGCGCGGTGCGGAGCGAGTCGGCGGTGACGTAGGGGTTGCCGTCGCGGTCGCCGCCGATCCAGCTGCCGGGGCGCAGGAAGCTGGGGGTGCGTTCGCCGAGTGCGCGGTCCCAACGCTGGTAGAGCGCGGGGAGTGCGGGGAGGAACACGTCGCGCAGGTAGCTGAGCGCGGTGTCGACCTCGTCGGTGACGTAGAGGCGGTCGCGGCGCAGGACGCGCGTTTGCCACAGCAGCGCGATCTGGCGAAGGATGGCGTCGTCGACGCTGTCGCCATCGGGCGTCGTGTCGCGGCCGAGATCGCGCAGGCCCATCAGTTCGGCGATGCGGTTGCGGTGGTCGATCATGCTCTTGCGGCGGACCTCGGTCGGGTGCGCGGTGAGCACGGGCGCGATCAGCGCGTGGTCGAGCAGCGTGCGGATCTGGGCTCGGTCGATCCCCTCGGATTCGAGCTGGGCGATCGCGGAGGCGAGATCGGCGCCGTCCTCGGCGGCGATGCCCTGGCGGTCCTCGGCGAGATTTGCGAGCATCGAGAACAGCATGAAGCCGCGGACGAAATCGAGCGTCTCGTCGAGGCTGAGCTTTTCGAGGCTGAGATCGACCGCGCCATCGTCCCCGGCTTTGCCTTCGGAGGCGTCGCGGTGGCGTTCGACCGAGGCCTTGCGGATCGTCTCGGTGGCCTCGAACAATCGCTCTCCGCCATAGGCGCGGATGACGTCGCCGAGCAGTTTGCCGAGGAAGCGGATGTCGGAATTGTTCGCGATTGCGGGAAGGCTAGCCATGATGCCCTGCTGCGCTGCGGCAGGGATCAGGTCAACCTCGGACGGTAGATTTGTAGTGCAGACGTGCCGTCGTGCGAAAGATAATTTCGATTATTGGCGCTTGCGCGACTCCGCACGCTCTTCCGACGTGACGGTGCCGTCACGGTTCAGGTCCATCCGGTCGAACCAGGCGAGCGTGCCTTCGCTCCACTCGATCGCGGTGATGACGCCGTCCTTGTTCCGGTCGAACGCCTTGATCCGCGCGTTGGGCGAGGGCAGTTCGTCCTTGGTGACGCGATCGTCGGCGTTGCGATCGAGCGTGCGGAAGCGGCGTTCCATGCTGGCGCCGAAGTCGAGCCGCGAGGTCACCGAGGGGGGCACGAAGCCGACCGCGTTGGCGTCGGCCTGCGCGCGCTGCTCGTCCTTGTTGCCGCACGCGGACACGGACAATGCCGTCGCGGCGAGCGCGATCACCAGTTTCACTTGCATAGTATCTCCCGACGTCTCGAAAAGCCGTTACGCTTCCAGTTCAACGTCCCAATACAGCCAGTCGTGCCATGTGTCGTGCAGGTAGTTGGGCGGGAAGCTGCGGCCGTGTTCCTGCAAGTGCCAGTTGGTCGGGCGGATCGCCTCGATATGGAGCGGCATCGCCGCCTGTTTGGGCGTGCGCCCGCCTTTCTTGAGGTTGCAGGGCGAGCAGGCGGTGACGACGTTCTCCCACGTGGTACGACCGCCTTGCGCGCGGGGGATGACATGGTCGAAGGTGAGATCGCGCAGCTTGCCGCAATATTGGCAGGTGAACTTGTCGCGCAGGAACAGGTTGAAGCGGGTGAAGGCGGGAAATTGCGACGGTCGGACGAACTGCTTGAGCGCGATCACCGAGGGCAGCTTCAGCGCGAAATTGGCGCTGCGCACTTCGCGTTCATAGGTGGCGACGATGTCGACGCGATCGAGGAAGACAGCCTTGACCGCGGTTTGCCACGGCCAGACGCTGAGCGGATAGTAAGAGAGCGGCGTATAATCGGCATTGAGCACGAGCGCCGGACAACCATCCGGATGACGCATCAGATCGGGGTGAAACACGGCTCCTCCCACTCAGGCTTCGCAGACCGCCCTATGGACGACAGCGATGACATCGCCATGACAGCACGGCGCGTAGCGGTTGGTCAAGCGTGGTGAGCGACAGGTCGGTCGTCACGCGGTTCGCGCCGAGCCCGACGGGGCGGCTGCACCTGGGGCATGCGGCGTCGGCGATCCGCGCGCATGATTTTGCGCGCGCGCGGGGCGGGCGGTTCGTGGTGCGGATCGAGGATATCGACGGGACGCGGAGTCGACCCGAGTTCGTCGACGGGATTTTCGAGGACTTGGCGTGGCTCGGGTTGCGGTGGGACTCGCTGATGGTGCAGTCGGCGCGGCTGGCGACCTATGATGCGGCGCTTGAGGGACTGAAGGCGCGCGCGCTGGTCTATCCGTGTTTGTGTACGCGGGCGGAGATCGCGGCGAGTGCGTCCGCGCCGCAGGGAGCGGTCGGGCCGGCCTATCCAGGGATCTGCCGCGGGCTGTCCGCGGCGGCAATCGCGGCGCGGACCGGGCCGTGCTGCTGGCGGCTGGATATGGCGAAGGCGCTGACAGAGGTGGGGGCAGGAGTGGAGGCGCTGACATGGCATGATTCTACCGCCGGGACGGTCGTCGCCGATCCGCTGGCGCAGGGCGACGTCGTGCTGGCGCGCAAGGATGCGCCGGCGAGCTATCATCTCGCGGTCACGCTCGACGATGCCGCGCAAGGCGTCACGGACGTGGTGCGCGGCGTGGACCTGTTTGCGGCGACGCACGTCCACCGGGTGTTGCAGGCGCTGCTAGGGTTGCCGGTGCCGGCCTATCATCATCATCCGCTGGTGGTGGATTCGGCGGGGCGACGGCTCGCCAAGCGCGATGGTGCGCGGTCGCTGGCGGAGATGCGGGCGGCGGGGGAAGACGGGGCGGCGTTGGCGACGCGGGTGCGCGCCGGCGGGGGATGATCAGGCCGGGGCGGGGAAAATCGGCTGCTGTTCCGACCCTCAAATCAGGGCCCGGTCGCCAACGATGCGTCGTCCGGTCCGCCTTGTTCTCCCGCGAAGGCGGGGCTCGGACAGGGTCCCCGCCTTCGCGGGGAAACAGGAGACCGTCCGGTGGCTTTTTTTTGCCACCACTCCGGCGGAGGCCGGGGCCCAATTGGGGACGGTGCCACGTTAGCGCTGCGATCCGTTACTGCGACCTTTCCCCTTGGGCCCCGCGGCCTTCGCCGGGGTGGAGGCAGCGGCTTGGGGAGGGGCCTCCGACGCGCGTGACGCTGCTAGAGCTCGATCCCGAGCCTCGGCGCGGCCCAGGTCGTCGCTGCGTACAGCGCGATCGTGAGCAGGCAGCCGGCCAGCAGCGATACCCAGAACGGCGCGCCGTGGCGGAGCATCGCGGGGATCAGCAGGAACATCGGCAGCGACGGCAGCACGTACCAGAAGGTCGCGCCGGCGTGCGCGGCCATCGTTCGGGGATCGGGTTTGTCGCGCCAGAGCCAGATCATGCCGAGCACGGACACGAGCGGCAGCGAGGCGACAAGCGCCCCGAAACCGGGATAGCGCTTGGCGATCTCCGAGGCGGCGGCGATCAGGATGCCGGAAATCACGGCTTTGAGCGCGAGGTAGAGCATGCGCCATGTGCGCCGTCCGCGCGGCATTCGGCAAGATCGCGTTCGGGCAACATGCGTCATTTCGCGGGCTCGGGTACGCCATTGCTACCCCGTCGTCGCGCGCTTACATTCGGGTCATGAACACATTCCTCGTCATCCTCCTGATCGCGGCGATGATCGCGACCGTCGTGGCTCTGGTGCGGGGCGTCGTATCGTTCCTGCAGGAGGGCAGCGCGCAGGTCCGCGACGGCAACGGCCCGAGCGCGGCGTCGCTGAAATCGAATCGGATGATGCAGCAGCGGATCTTCTTCCAGGCGCTGGCGATCCTGATCGTCGTCCTGATCCTGTTCGCGGCGGGCCGCAACTAGGACTGGATGGGGTTACGCGGCCGACCCGGATCCGTCATCCCAGCGGACGCTGGGATCTCGCCGTTTGGCGAGCGTCACGAACCACGCGAGATACCCCAGCTTTCGCTGGGGCGACGGGCCTTGGGGGCGGATTCATGCTGCAGTGACAGGAATTTCGCAGGTCTGACGGACCTTTCCCGCGTCTCGATTTGGAAGATTCATGGTCAAGCTGAATAAGATTTACACGCGGACGGGCGACGACGGCACGACCGGGCTCGTCGACGGGTCGCGCGTGTCGAAATCGAGCGCGCTGATGCAGGCGATCGGCGATGTCGACGAGGCAAACTCGGCGATCGGTCTCGCGGTGATCGCGCTGGGGGACCATGCGATGGCGACGGCGCTGGCGCGAATCCAGAACGACCTGTTCGATCTCGGCGCGGATCTGGCGACTCCGGCGGGTGCCGACGAGGCGGGGGTGGAGGACTTTACACCGTCCGAGATGGTGCTGCGGATCGTGCCGTCGCAGGTCGAGCGGCTTGAGCGCGAGATCGATGCGATGAACGCGCATCTGGCGCCGTTGCGCAGTTTCATCCTGCCGGGGGGATCGGCGGCGGCGGCCGCGCTGCACCTGGCACGCGCGATCAGCCGGCGCGCGGAGCGGTCCGCGGTCGGCGCGAGCGAGATTCAGCGGCTGAATCCCGCTGCATTAGCGTATGTTAACCGGCTCTCTGATTTCCTGTTTGTGGCGTCGCGGGCGGTGAACCAAAACGGCGCTGGAGACGTTCTTTGGCAACCGGGGGCTACGCGCGAATAGGCAGCTATGGTCGCTCGCGTTTCAACGTTGCATCGTTCGACGTCGAATTGAGGAGAGATCGATGCCCAATCCCATTCGTCCCGACGTGACGCCACGCGTAGCGGCCCCCCTATCTTCGCTTGGCGAGCGGTTTGCCGCGGTCCGCGCGCTGACGATCGCACTCGCGGCGCCGCTGTCGGATGCGGATGCGACCGTGCAGTCGATGGCCGATGCGTCGCCGACCAAGTGGCACATGGCGCATACCACGTGGTTCTTCGAGACGTTCGTGTTGCGCGATCATGTCGCCGGCTATGCGCTGCACGACGAGCGGTTTCCGTTCCTGTTCAACAGCTATTACGAAGCCGAAGGGCGGCGTCATGCGCGCGATCGGCGCGGGATGGTGACGCGGCCGTCGATCGACGAGGTGCGGGCGTACCGTGCGCATGTCGATGCCGCGCTGCTCGACGCGCTGCCGGGGCTGTCGGCAGATGCGCAGGCCCTGGTGGCGCTCGGCTGTCATCACGAGGAGCAGCACCAGGAATTGCTGGTGACCGATATCCTCCACATGTTTTCGGAAAACCCGCTCGAGCCGGCGATGTGGCCGGCACCGCGCAAAGTACCCGTCGCAATGCCGGGCCCGATCGGCTGGATCGCGCAGGACGGCGGGATCGTCGCGGTCGGACATGACGGCGACGGATTCGCGTTCGATTGCGAGGGGCCGCGGCACAAGGCGTTGCTGGCGCCGCATGCGATGGCGGATCGGACCGTGACCAACGGCGAATGGGCGGCATTCATTGCCGATGGCGGATACACCGAGGCGCGCCACTGGCTGGCGGATGGCTGGGCCTGGGTGAAGGCGGAGGGCATCGTCGCGCCGCTTTATTGGGAGCAGGGCGAGGCCGGGTGGACGCGGTTCGGGCTCGACGGGCGGCGCGCGATCGATCCGGCGGCGCCGGTGACGCATGTGAGCTTCTTCGAGGCGGATGCCTATGCCAGCTGGGCGGGCGCACGACTGCCGACCGAGTTCGAATGGGAGGCCGCCGCCGCCGCGCATGACGCGACGGGTGGCAACCAGATGGATGTCGCCGGCCCCGTCGAGCCGCGACCCTCCGCGGGCGGACCCGCGTTCTTCGGCGACGTCTGGGAATGGACGGGCAGCGCCTACCGTCCCTATCCCGGGTTCGTGACCGCGGCCGGTGCGGTCGGCGAGTATAACGGCAAGTTCATGAGTTCGCAGTTCATCCTGCGTGGCGGCAGCTGTGCCACGCCGCGCGGCCATGCGCGGGCAAGCTACCGCAATTTCTTCTACCCGCATCAACGGTGGCAGTTCACCGGCGTGCGCCTCGCGAAAGACATCTGATGTTGAAGCCTGAGATCGAGGACGGCCAGCAGACGCTCGCCGACCCGCAGTTCCGTGCGGACGTGCTCAGCGGGCTCGAACGCCGCCCGCGCGCGATCCCCGCGCGGTGGTTCTACGACCGGCGTGGGTCGGAGCTGTTCGAGAAGATCACGGACCTGCCCGAATATTACCCGACGCGGACCGAGCGCGCGATCCTGGAGACGGCCTGTCCCAAGGTGGCGACGCTGGCCGGCGAAGGCCGTGCGGTCGTCGAGTTCGGGTCGGGATCGTCGACCAAGACGCCGATCCTGCTCGAGGCGGTCGCGCCGTCGGTCTATGTGCCGATCGATATCTCGGGCGATTTCCTGCGCGAATCGTCGAAGGTGCTGGGCGACCAGTTCCCCGAGTTGCTAGTGCTGCCGTTCGAGGCCGATTTCATGCGGCCGCTGAGCCTGCCGAAGACGATCGCGGAGACGCCCAAGCTCGGCTTCTTTCCGGGGTCGACGATCGGCAACATGATCCCGTTGATGGCGGTCGATTTGCTGCGCGCGATGCGCACCTCGCTCGGCGTCGGCGCGATGCTGCTGATCGGGATGGACCGGATCAAGGGCGAAGACGTGCTGGTGCCGGCGTATGACGATGCGCAGGGCGTGACGGCGGCGTTCAACCTGAACCTGCTCGAACGGATCAACCGCGAACTGGGCGGCGATATCCCGGTCGAGGCGTTTCGCCACAAGGCGGTGTGGAACGACGACCGCGCGCGGATCGAGATGCATCTCGAGGCGACGCGCGACGTCGCGTTCAGCGTGGACGGGCGGGCGTTCGACATGGCCGCGGGCGAGACGATCCACACCGAGAACAGCCACAAATATGGCGCGCGCGACGCGCGGATCCTGTTGCGGTCGGGCGGGTGGACGCCGATCGCCGCATGGACCGATCCCGAGGGGCTGTTCGGCGTGTATCTGGCCGAGGCTCAGGTGGAACGCCCGGCGCCCTGAGCGGCGGATCGCCTGCCGTATTCCTGCGGCCCGCCGGGACGGCGCTATGACCAGATCGTTTTTGCGGTATGGTTGCGCGCTTCTGGCAGGAGACAAAGTGTGTCGCGATTGCGGTTCGTCGTGGCTAGTCTTCTCGCGCTCGGCATAGCCGGAGCGGCGCATGGTCAACTCAGATCCGGACCTTCGCCGGCCAGGATCGCGGTTCCGAAAGTGGAACGCGAAGGGGTGTGGCAGCCGGCCGCGGGGGGAACGCAAGTGCCGCTCTGGCCGACGGCGCTTGCCCTGGCGAAGCCGGATAGCGGCGATCATCCCGAGGCGACCGGTAACGGCTCCCCGCTCGTCGGCGGGAGGATGTGGCATTGGGCGAGCTATGTCACCCGCCCGACCATGACGCTCTACCCGCCCAAAGGCCGGCGCACCGGCGCGGCGATGATGGTCCTGCCCGGCGGCGGGTTCCATGCCGTGGCGACCGATCTCGAAGGGACCGAAATCTGCGATTGGGTCGTGGCGCAGGGCATGACCTGCGTCATGCTGAAATATCGGACGCCGCAGATTTGGGAGACCGAGACCGGAAAGCCGCAGCAGCGGCCGAAAGTCCTGTTAGGGCTCGAGGACGCAGCGGGCAATGGGGCTGTTGCGGCAGCGCGCCGCCGCCTACGGGATCGATCCGCATAAGATCGGCGCGATCGGCTTTTCGGCGGGTGCCTATCTCGTCGCGGACATGAGCAATACGGAAGAGCGCACCTATCCGATCGCCGATGCTGCCGACCGGCAATCGCCCCGGCCGGACTTCGCAATCCTGGCCTACACGGCGCGGATGCTGGATGACAGCAAGGGCAAGAACAGCCTTGAACTCAAACCGTGGGTGAAGATCAGCGGGAATGCGCCCCCGACGCTGATCCTTCACGCAATGGACGATTCCACGGATAACGTCCGTCAAGCGATGGCCTATGCGCTGGCGTTGAACGACGCCGGCGTGCCCGTCGACATGCGTCTCTACGCCAGAGGCGGTCACGCCTTCGGCATGCGTCCCACCGCCGATCCGATCACCAGGGAATGGCCGGGGCAGGTCCGGCAATGGCTCCGGACCCTCGGCATGCTTTAATACCGATCTCTATCTTCCGCCTCTCTTGTGAAGAGGAGGATATCAGCGCCGCAAGACGCGGGTGCGCCACGTCGTGATATAGTCGATGTTGCCGCGGCATTCGCCCATTTCGGCCTGTTCGGACAGGCGGAAGCGCGTGCCGTCCCAGACGAAGCTCTGGTGCACGCCGCAGTCGCCGAGGCCGCGGCCCTTGGCATAGCTGGTGAGGACGCCGTCTTCGAAGGTGCCGTTGACGACGCTCTTTACCGGCGTTGCCGAGTCGGCGCCGGTTTCCTCGAAGCCCGAGGGGGCGTCGAGTTGGGCTGGGACGATCGTGGCGCCGTCGATGATGAAGAGCGCACCGATCAGATTATAGGCGCCGGTCGAGCAGGGCAGGATCGCCAGCGACGTGCCGCCGCCGAGCGCATGGACGTCGGGGGCGAACATTTCAGGATCTGCGCCGGACGGGAAATTGCCAGGATCGCACGCCCCCCGTTTGCGCATCGTGGCGATCTGCGTCGCGGTGAGCTTGGCGGGGGTGCCCGATGGCGCGAGCGCGGTGATGACGGGGAGGGCCGGCGCCGGTGCGCGCGACGCGGCGGGGCCCCTGGCGACGATCGCGTCGGTGCTGCCGGCGCGGCCCTGTTGCGCGTCGATGTAGCGGAGCGCGGCGGCTGCACCCTTGAGCGAAAGCGTGGCCAGCACGGCGCCGCCTGCGTCGAGAATGGTCAGCGACTGTCCGTTGGCGATCGCCGCGGCAAGCGCGGCGGCGTCGCGCAGCTTTATCGGGCGGCCATCGACGGCGAAGCTGGCGGGCGGGCGCTTGATGGCCGCCTGGTCGTTGCGCGTCTCCACCGCGAGCGAGATCCCGCCGCCGCCGCGCGCGACGGGGCCGGGCTCGCGCGTGAGATTGAGCGTGATCATGTCCCCGCCCATGCTCTGTTCCGGCAGGAGCGTGCCGAGCGTGCAGCGAAGCGTGTTGTCGCAGCCGGCGGTCCAGTCGGTGAAGGTCTTCAGCGTGCCGGGCTTCGTGCTCGCAAGCGGCTCGCTCGTGGTGCCCGGTCGTGGCGCTGTCGGCGCGACCGGGGTGGGGCTGCGCACAGCGTCTGTCTTGGGTTGCGACGTGGACTGGCTGGGCGAACAGGCCAGCAGTGGCAGCACGATGACGGGCGCGATAACGGGCGCGAGGGCGGAAAAGATCGGTTTGCACAGCATGGCTGCAGCCTAGCGCGCTGGCAGCGCGGGGAAAAGCGGCTAGGTAGGCGGTAACAATTCAGGAGAGTGATGTGCAGACGATCGGCGTGATTGGTGCAGGGCAGATGGGCGCGGGGATCGCGCAGGTATCGGCGCAGGCGGGGTATCGCGTGCTGCTGGCGGATATATCGCTGGCGCAGGCGGAACAGGGCAAGGCTGGGATCGCCAAGGCGCTCGCGCGGCTGGTCGAGAAGGAGAAGATCGGGTCGGACGCGCGCGATGCGGCGCTGGCGGGAATCGAACCGGTCGCCAGCGTGGCGGACATGGGCGACTGCGCTATCGTCGTCGAGGCGGCGACCGAGCGCGAGGCGGTGAAGCGCGCGATCTTCGCCGAGGTCGGCAAGGTGCTGGGCGCGGACGCGATCCTGGCGTCGAACACGTCGTCGATCCCGATCACGCGGCTGGCGCAGGCAGCACCCGATCCGGCGCGGTTCATGGGCGTGCATTTCTTCAATCCCGTCCCCGTGATGCGGCCGATCGAACTGATCCGTGGCCTCGCGACGTCGGATGCGACGGTGGCGGCAGTCGAGGCGTTTGCGGAGGCGCTGGGCAAGCAGGTGGTGCATGCGAACGACGCGCCCGGCTTCATCGTCAACCGCGTCCTGATGCCGATGATCAACGAGGCGTGCTTTGCGCTCGGCGAAGGCGTGGCGAGCGTGCGCGACATCGACCTGGCGTGCCAGCTCGGGCTGAACCATCCGATGGGACCGCTGACGCTGGCCGATTTCATCGGGCTCGACACGTGCCTGGAAATCACGCGCGTGCTGTTCGAGGGAACGGGCGACCCGAAGTTCCGGCCGGCACCGCTGCTGGTGAAATATGTCGAGGCCGGGTGGTTCGGGCGCAAGACGAAGCGCGGGTTCTACGATTATTCGGGCGCGGAACCCGTGCCGACACGGTGATGACGCGGTGTGCGGTGTGCGGTGACGTTACGGTGACGATATCAGGGACGGTGACGATATCGGGGACGGTGACGATATCGGGGACGGTGACGTTATAGGGGGCGGTGACGATACGGGGCTGGGTGGCAGGCCCAGCCCCGTCGTCGTCGCGATGCCCGATCAGGCGGCGAAGTTGCTGAAGCTCATCGCGATCACGCCCTTGTCGCCACCCTCGTCCTCGTTCCAGACGGTGACGGTGCGCGAGATCACGCCATCGCGGGGCACGAGCACGGTGAAGTCGAGATCGCCGTCGAGATCGTTCGTCTGCTCGCTCGTACCCTCGTAGAGCAGCGCCTTGCCCTGGACGAGGACGTCGCCGCTGAGCTTGACCTGGCCGAGCAACGTGAGTTCGACGCGAAGTTCGCCGCCGGCGCCCTTCTGCATGGTCAGGACGTCCTGCGGCAGATCGTTGGTCAGCACCGCCTCGTTCTGCTTGTGCGCGCTGGCATGTTCGTCCGAACCAAATGTCTCGTCGTCGGTCAGGTCCATATGCGCGGCGCAGACCAGCCGGCGCCGGACGTCGGGGGCGTTGCTGCCGCTGGGGATCCCCAGCGGATGGACGCCCGCACCGCTGCCCGTTGCGGGCGGCGTATAGCTGGTCCACGAGGTCGCCGCACCGAGGGCGGGCGACCAGGCGATCTGGCCGTGCTGGAAGTTGCTGATCCGCGACTGGCCCGGGCCGGCGAACTCGTCCGATACCGGATAGCCGAGAAACGACTTCTCTGCACCGAGCAGGCGGTAGCGGGCGAGAATCTCGCCATGGACCTCATGCGCGCCGGTCGCGGGCAGCCAATAGATCACGCCGCCCTGGAAGGTGCTGAACCGGCCACCATTGCCACCGACCGTCTCGTCGCTGGTCGGGAAACCGAGAAAGCTGTTTTCCCAGCCGAGCGCCGCCCACTTGCCGCGGATCAGTCCATGAACCTCATGCGCGCCGGTCGATGCCGACCAATAGATCGAGCCGCCGGCATAATGCCGATACCACCCCTTGCCGTTGGGCGTCTTGGCATGCGCGGTCGTCGCCGCGCCAAGAAACCCACCGGCGCCGCCGAGCGCGGTGTATTTGGCGTTGATTGCAAGGATACCCGGCAGGATCAGCGGTAACTTCAGTCCGATCGGCGTCAGATCGGTGAGCGCCGTGATCTTTACGACAGGGCGTGTGAGCGTGGCTATACCATCAGGCATTGACTGTCTCCTCTTGTCCGAGTCCTTTCTCGGGCGGGCGTAATATACGCCTTCGATAAAAACAGAGTCCATGACCTGCTGGTATAGATCTAGTCTATAAGAATAGGGATATAGTATTTGATATAGAAGAACTGATCGACTCTCGACCAATAATAGTCAGTGATATTGATCCTATTTATGGACAGTAGTTAAACGGCGGAATCGTTGGAACTGTCCTTGCAGATCCGGCGCGTCGCCTGTGGCAAAAGACAGCGATCGTCGCGCGTGAATGGAACTGAACCATATAGGTTAAAGTGATTGACATCGTCACGCTCGTTTGGTACATATCAGGAACGCTGACGAATTGCGAGTCGGGGTGGGTGGTCCGAACGACGGAAGCCGGAACGATCGGGGCGAGAGCCCCGCGCGTCGCCGGCTTTTTTGCGTTCGGGCGCGGGTTGGGGCGGCGGATCGGGGAGGGCGCGGGGGATGGCGAAGCGGGTAGTCGGGGACGTCACGCAGACCTCTACGACGGTGGCGGGTACGACGGTAGCGGGTACGACGGTGGCAGGCGGGAGCCACCGCGTCGTGCAGGTTCGGACGATACGGCCCAAAGGATGGACAAAGGACAAGCGCGCGACGTTTCTCGCCGCGCTATCGATGACGTGCAACGTGACGTCGTCCTCGGCCGCGGCGGGCATGACCCGACGCGGCGCCAGCGCGCTCAAGCAGCGCGATCCGCTGTTTGCGGCGCAGTGGGCGGCGGCGCTGGCGAGCGGATACGAGCGGCTCGAGGAGGGATTGCTGGCAGCGGCGATCGCGGGGCTGAACGCGACCGCGCCGGGCGCGGGCACGGACGCGGTCGAATGCTACGACGCGGCCGAGGACGACAGCGCGGCGGACGGGAGCGATGCGCGGGGCGAAGCGGCGGCGGGGCTCGTCCAGCTTGCAAGCATGCAGGCGGTGCGGGTGGCGCTGGCGTTGCTGGCGCGGCGATCGGCGGATGCGCGGGGGGGCCCCGCGGGCGGGGCGCGCGGGCGCAAGCCGCATCGACGCGCGACGAAGGCGGAAACCGATGCGTCGATCGCGAAGAAACTCGATTCGCTGGCACGGCGGCTGCGTGCGTCGATGGAAGGGGGTGGGGCATGAACGAGGGTGGTCCGACCGATCCCCGGGCCGCCGACGGCAGCGACGTTGCGCCGCGCGGGAGCTCTTCGCCCGAATCCTCGGAGACGGCGTCGGCGGGAGGGGCGAAGGGGGTGGTCGCGGGCGAGCGCGACGTGATCGCCGAACTGGCGATGCTGCCGGCGGTGCAACGCGCGATGCTGGTCGGGTCGTTGAGCACGGCCGAGCGTCATGAGCTGCACGATCGCTGGGAGCGATGGGCGCATCCCGGCCAGCATCTGGCCGGCCGGGCGGCGGGGAGCGGCGCCGATGCCGTTGCCGATGCCGATGCCGATGCCGATGTCGATGACTGGCGGATCTGGGTGATCCTGGCGGGGCGCGGGTTCGGCAAGACGCGCGCCGGGGCGGAATGGGTCAGTCAGGTGGCGCGGGATAATCCCGATGCCCGCATCGCGCTGGTCGGTGCGACGCTCGACGATGTGCGGCGGGTGATGATCGAGGGCGAGAGCGGGCTGCTGGCGGTGGCGCGCGACGACGAGGATCCGGTGTGGCGGGCGGGGCTGGGCGAGCTGCGGTTCGGCAACGGGGCGATGGCGTTCGCCTATTCGGCGGAGGCACCCGAGGCGTTGCGCGGCCCCGAGCATCAGGCGGCGTGGTGCGACGAGGTGGCGAAATGGCGCCACGGCGATGCGACCTGGGACAATCTGATGATGGGGCTGCGGTTGGGCGATCTTCCGCGGATCGTGGTGACGACGACGCCGCGGCCGGTGGCGTTGCTGCGGCGGATCCTGGCGTTGCCGGGGGTGGTGCGGTCGCAGGGGCGGACAGTGGATAATGTGAATCTGCCGGCGAGCTTCGTCGCGGCGGTGACCGCCACCTATGCGGGGACGCGGTTGGGGCGGCAGGAGCTCGACGGCGAGCTGATCGAGGATAGTGCGGGGGCGTTGTGGACACGGGCGCTGGTCGAATCCCGGCGGGTGGCGTTCGCGCCTGCGGTGACTCGGGTCGTCGTCGGGGTGGATCCGCCCGCCGGGAGCGTGTCCGGGGGGCCGGGGGATGCGTGCGGGATCGTGGTCGTGGCGCTCGGGGTCGACGGGTTTGCGTATGTGCTGGAGGATGCGAGCGTGTGCGGGGCCAGTCCCGAGGGATGGGCGCGCGCGGTGGCCGCGTGCGCCGCGCGGCATGGCGCGGACCGGATCATCGCGGAGGCCAACCAGGGCGGGAAGATGGTCGGGAGCGTCCTGTCGGGCGCGGACCAGGCGATGCCGGTGAAGCTGGTGCATGCGTCGCTGGGCAAGGTGGCGCGCGCCGAGCCGGTGGCGGCGTTGTACGAGAGCGGCCGGGCGTGGCACGTCGGCGCGTTTCCGGACCTGGAGGACGAGCTTTGCGGGCTGATCGCGGGGGGCGCGTATGAGGGTCCGGGGCGATCGCCCGACCGCGCGGATGCGCTGGTGTGGGCGATGACCGAGGTGATGCTGGGGCCGCGGGTGCGGGCTTCGGTGCGGGTGCTGTAGGCGCGCGGCCTTCGCCCCGGCGGGGCGCGGGGTTTTCCTGACAGGAGATCGGCATGAAATTGTTCGGGTGGAAATCCGGGCGCGACGAGTCGCGTCCGGTGTTGTCGCGCGCGCTGAGCGCGCCGGGGTTTCAGGGTATTTTCGGCGACGTGCCGCAATCGTACGAGGCGCAGGTGCGCGCCGGGTATCTGGGCAATCCGATCGTCCAGCGCGCGGTGAAGCTGGTCGTGGAGTGCGTCGGGTCGGCGCCTTTGACCGCGTCGGATCCGGCGCTGGTGGCGCTGGTCACGGCGCGGTCGGGGGGACAGGCGCTGATCGAGACGGTCGCGGCGCAGATGCTGTTGCATGGCAATGCGTATGTGCAGGTGCTGCGCGACGTCGATGGCGGCGCGGCGGAGCTGTTCGCGTTGCGGCCCGAGCGGGTGGCGGTCGAGGCGGATGCCAATGGCTGGCCGGCGGCGTACCGGTACCGCGTCGGCGAGCGGGTGACTCGGCTGCACGCGGATCCGGTTCGCCCGGAGGTGATCCACCTGAAGAGCTTCAATCCGGTCGACGATCATTATGGCCTCGGGTGCCTGGGGGCGGCGTCGGGGGCGGTGGCGATCCACAATGCGGCGGCGCGGTGGAACACGGCGCTGCTCGACAATGCGGCGCGGCCTTCGGGGGCGCTGATGTACGACCCGAAGGACGGCGCGGTGCTGTCGACCGAGCAGTTCGAGCGGTTACGGCGCGAGCTGGAGACGAGTTTCGCCGGCGCGGGGAATGCCGGGCGGCCGATGCTGCTGGAGGGGGGGCTGCGGTGGCAGGCGTTGAGCCTGTCGCCCGCCGACATGGATTTCGTCGGCACGAAGGCGGCGGCGGCGCGCGAGATCGCGCTCGCCTTCGGGGTGCCGCCGATGCTGCTCGGGCTGCCGGGGGACAATGCCTACGCCAATTACCGCGAGGCGAACCGCGCGCTGTGGCGGCTGGGGGTGCTGCCTCTGGCGTCCGCGGTGCTGACGGGGATCGCCCAAGGGTTGAGCGGGTGGTTCGCGGGGGCGGCGATTGCGGTCGATCTCGACCGTGTGCCGGCGCTGGTCGAGGATCGCGAGCGGCTGTGGGGAATGGTGAGCGCGGCGTCGTTCCTGAGCGATGGGGAGAAGCGCGCGCTGCTCGAAATTCAGGAGGTGGTCTGATGGATGGGGCGGTGTTGGCGCAGTTGATGCGGCAGGGGGCGGAGCGGAGTGTCGACCTCGTGACGTTGCGCGCGATCGCGGAGGAAGCGGGGGAGCTGGGCGCGGCGCGGGCATTGGCGCGGGTGGCGCTCAGCGACGAGCGCGCGCGCGAGGACGTGGCGGAGCTGCGCGAGCTGCTGGCGGCGTGGCGCGATGCGAAGCGGTCGGCGTGGAAGGCGGTGGTCGGGTGGATCGCACGGCTGGCGATGGCGCTGCTGCTGGCGGGGCTGGCGGTGAAACTGGGGTTTGCCGCGTGGTTGAAGGGATCCCGGGTGCGGTGGCGTTCGCCGGCTATGCGGTGGTGTTCGATGTCGTCGACCGGGCGGGGGACGTGATGCGGCGGGGGGCGTTTGCCGATGCGCGCGTGGTGCCGGTGTTGTGGCAGCATCGGGGGGCGGCGGTGGGGGTTCTGTCTGTCGTTGCTGAGGATGCTCGGGGGCTGCGGGTCGAGGGGGTGGTCGAGGATCTGGAGCTTGCGCGGCTGGTGCGGTCGGGCGCGGTGGCGGGGTTGTCGGTGGGGTACCGGGCGGTGCGCGTGCGGCAGGGGGCGCGGCGCGAGCTGCTGGAGGTGGACCTGGTGGAGGTGAGCCTGGTGGCGGTGCCGATGCAGGCTTTGGCGCGGGTCGAGGTCCGTCCTTAGCGGCGTGCCCTCACCCTCCCACGCTTCGCGCGGGCCCCTCCCTCTCCCCTGAAGGGAGAGGGGGTTTTTCGGTTTCACGAGGCGTCCTGCGGGGCGCCTTTTTTCGTTTCTGTGGAGGAGATCGACATGAGTGTTGTGGACCGGCCGGTTTTGGAGGGGGCGGCGCCTCTTGGGGTCAGTGCGGCGTTTGCGGGGTTCGTGCGGACCGGTGCGACGCTGGAGATGAAGGCGTTTACCGGGGTCACGGGGGATTCGGGCGGCTTTGCGGTGCCGCGCGAGATCGATGCGCAGATCGATACGCTGCTGAAGGGGATCTCGCCGATCCGGGGAATCGCCAATGTCGTGAAGGTGGGCTCGGCCGGGTATCGCAAACTGGTGACCACGGGCGGCACGCCGTCGGGCTGGGCGGCGGAAAACGCGGCGCGGCCCGAGACCGCGTCGCCGGTGTTCGTCGAGATCGCGCCGCCGACGGGCGAGCTGTACGCCAATCCCTCGGCGAGCCAGGCGATGCTCGACGACGCCGCGTTCGATGTCGAGGAATGGCTGGCGGGCGAGATCGCGATGGAGTTCGCCAAGGCCGAGGGGGCGGCGTTCGTGTCCGGATCGGGCGTGTCGCGGCCCAAGGGGTTCCTGACAGGCGCGACCGCGGCGACCGCGGACGGGGTGCGCGCGTTCGGGACACTGCAGTATCTGGCGAGCGGGACGGCGGGCGACTTTTCGGCCAGCCCGCAGGAGCGGCTGATCGATCTCGTCCAGTCGTTGCGCGGGCCGTATCGGCAGGGTGCGAGCTTTGTCATGAATGCAGCGACGCTGGCGCGGATCCGCAAGTTCAAGACGAGCGACGGCGCGTTCGTCTGGGCGCCGAGCCTGGCGGCGGGGCAGCCGGCGACTCTGCTCGGCTATCCGGTGGTCGAGGCCGAGGACATGCCCGATATCGCCGCCAACGCGCTGGCGATCGCGTTCGGCAACTTCAAGGCGGGGTACATCATCGCCGAGCGGACCGAGACGGGGATCCTGCGCGATCCGTATTCGAACAAGCCGTTCGTGAACTTCTACGCGACCAAGCGGGTCGGTGGGTGCGTCACGAACTCCGAGGCGATCAAGCTGATGAAGTTCTCGGTGGCTTGAGCGTCGCGGGGGTGAGGGGGCGGTTCTACGGGCGTGCCCTCACCCTCCCACGCTTCGCGCGGGCCCCTCCCTCTCCCCGGAGGGAGAGGGGGTAGTTTTGGGAGATCTGGGATGGGTGGGTCGGCGATTTCGGCTGGGGTGATCGCTGAGGTGGTCGTCGCGGCGAGGGCTTTGTTGCGGGTGGAGAGTGGCGAGGATGTGGTGCTCACGCGGTTGGCGCAGACCGCGCTGCTGCTGGCGGAGGCGTATCTGGGGGCGGCGGTGATCGCGCGGCCGTTCGAGGATGTCGCGACGAGTGCGGCGGGGTGGCAGCGGCTGATGGTCGCGCCCGTCACCGCGATTGCCGGGG
>NZ_LMLD01000004.1:29732-34520 GCF_001421825.1 Sphingomonas sp. Leaf38
CGATGCGGACGGGGTGGGGTGGGTTCGGGTGCTGGCTGCGGGGTCCGCGGGTCGCGTGGCGGTCGCGTATGCCGCGGGGCTGGCCTCGAGCTTCGAGGCGGTGCCCGCGCCTATCGCGCAAGGGGTGGCGATGCTGGTCGCGCATCTGTTCGATCACCGCGAGAGCGATGTCGCGCCGCCGGCGGCGGTGGCGGCGCTGTGGCGGCCGTATCGGCGGATGAGGCTTGGCCTTCAGGTGCATTCGTGAGCGGCCGGATGGTCTTGCAGGCGGCGATCGTCGCTCGGTTGAACGCGGTGCTGGACGTGAGCGTGTTCGATGCGCCGCCGGTGCGGGGGGGGCTGCCTTATGCGGTGGTCGACGAGCCGGTGCTGTCGGACTGGAGCACGAAGACCTGGGTCGGGCGCGAGGGGCGCGTGCTGCTGACGCTGGTCGATGGCGGCGAGCGGCCGGTCCGGCTGCGCGCGCTGCTGGCGGCGGCGGAGGAGGGACTGGAGGCGCTGCCGCCCGATCTTGGTGAGGGGTGGCGCGTGGTGCGGTTGGCGCTGGTGCGGTCGCGCGTGCTGCGCGTCGGGGATCGGTGGCGGGGCGCGTCCGAGTTTCTGGTGCGGATGTACCGGGAGAGTTGAGCGGCACGGTTTTGGGGAGAAATCGACATGGCGGTGGAGAAGGGGAGTGCGTTCCTGCTGAAGGTCGGGAACGGGGCGGTGCCGGTGGTCTATGCGACGGTCGCCGGGCTGCGGACGACGCAGATGTCGGTGAATGGCGAGGCGATCGTCGTGACCACCAAGGACTCGGGCGGGTGGCGGCAGTTGCTGTCGGGGGCCGGGGTGCGCAGCGTGTCCGTGTCGGGCGCGGGGGTGTTTACCGGCTCGGCGGCCGAGCTGCGCGTGAAGGCCAGCGCGCTGACTGGCGTGCTCGACGATTATCGGCTGGCGTTCGAGGGCGGCGATACGATGACGGGGAAGTTCCTCGTGTCGCGGCTGGATTACGCCGGGGATTTCAATGGGGAGCGATCCTACACGCTGAGCCTGGAGAGTTCCGGGGCGGTCGTGGTGGGGTAGGTTTTAGGCCGCTGTTGCGATGCGAGGGTGAGAGGCTTCGGGGCGGGGGTTCCGTGCCTCACGCCCCTCTCCCTCCCACGCGCAAGCGCGCGCGGGCCCCTCCCTCTCCCCGGAGGGGCGAGGGAAACAGGAAGGATATCTCATGAGCGAGTTGGCGAATGCGGTTCGGGGGGAGGCTTCTCTCCGGGTCGGGGGAGAGGTGGTTGTGTTGCGGCCCAGCTTTGCGGCGCTGGTCGCGGCGGAAAGCGAGTTGGGGCCTTTGTTCGCGCTGGTCGAGCGGGCGGCGGAGGGGCGGCTTGGGATCGGTGAGATGGTGGGGCTGTTTTGGCATTGTCTGCGCGATGGCCCCGAGGGGGTTACGCGGGACCGGCTGGGCGAGGCGGTGGTAGAGGCGGGGCTGGCGGCGGTGACGCCGGTGCTGCGCGTGCTGCTGCGGCAGATCCTGGCGGGCAAATGACGTTCGCGGACAGCGCGGGGCGGCTCGCGGGGTTTGCGGGGGCGGTGCTGGGATGGGCGCCGGAGATGTTCTGGCGGGCGACGCCGGCGGAATTGGCGGGAGTGGTCAGCGCGCTGACGGGGGAGGCGGAGACGCCGCCTGATGCGTCGACGATCGCGCGGTTGAGGGGGGCTTTTCCTGATGGATGACGATCTGGAGCCGGCGCTGCTGAGCGTGCGGGTGGGGACGGCCGGGTTTGCGCGCGATGTCGCGTCGATGCGCGACCAGCTGGAAAGCGTGCTGGGGAGCGGCGCCGAACGGGCGTCGCTGCGCGTCGAGGCGGGGCTGTTGCGCGCGGTGCGGTCGGGGAAATTGGGGTTCGAGGAGTTGAAGGGGGTCGCGCTGTCGGCGCTGGATGCGATCGCGTCGGCGGCGCTGAAGGCGGGGGTGCAGTCGGTGGTGGGGGGCGGAGGCTTGAGTGGGGCGCTCGCCAGCCTGGTGGGTGGATTGCCGGGGCGGGCGACCGGCGGGCCGGTGTCGCCGGGGCGCGCGTATGTCGTCGGCGAGCGCGGGGCGGAGCTGTTCGTGCCGACTACCAGCGGGCGGGTCGAAGCAGGCGGCGGCGGGGGCGGGGGCGTGCGCGAGGTTCGCGTGGCGATCACGGTCACTGCGGCCGCAGGGAGTGCGCCGGGCGCGCTGGCGCAGTCGAGCCGGCAGGTGGCGCGCGCGGTCAAGGCGGCGTTGGCGAGCGAATAGACCCTCTCCCCGACGGGGAGAGTGAAGGCGGAGCACATGCGACGGGAGAGTGAGGGGCTTTGGGGCGGGGGGTCCGTGCCTCACGCCCCTCTCCCTCCCACGCGCAAGCGCGCGCGGGCCCCTCCCTCTCCCCGGAGGGGCGAGGAAATAGGAGAATCTTATGGCGCATTGGCTTTGCTCGGGGCGGACGGTGCAGGTCGAGGGGCTTGTTTCGCGGTTCGATCCCCGGTTCTGGACGGTGGATTTTCCTCGGCCGATGATGGCGTCCGTCGTTACCACCGCCGCCGACGCGCTGCGGGTGGATGCGGTGTTCTACAAGGCGGACGATCTGGCCGGGGTGATCTGGGCGGCGGAGGATCGGTTCGACCATCCGTTGCTCACATACGAGACGTCGCGGGATTTTCGCGCGTGTCGGCTGGCGTTCCGGTGGCGGTCGGGCGGGGTGATGGCGCTGGACGCGATCAACGGGCCGACGCTGACGATCGAGGGGCGCGATGCGGCGGGAGTCGCGCGGTCCTGGTATGTGCGGTTGTGGAATTATGCGGTCGGAACGCCCGAGGATGCGCGCGTTTCGCTCGATTTCGCGGCGATGGCGGGCGGGTTCGACTTGCCCGCGGATGTGGAGCCGGTCTGGGCGGGGGACATCGACCGGATGTTCGTGTCGCTGGTGCCGCCGAACTATACCAAGGTCGACGTGCCGCTGGCGGTGCCGCGCGAGGGGTGGGTCGAGTGGACCGACATGGTCTGCGAGGGGCCGGGGTCGGTGCTGGCGATCGGCGACGCGGTGGTGCCCGAGCACGGGGTGCGGATCGCGGGCGGGTATGACGACAGCTACAACCTGACGCCCGCGCGGCTGCTGCGCAATGCGCTGCATCTCGGGTACCGGGGCAGCATCACGCATTATGTCGGCATGAGCCATTATTTCCGGCTCGAGGCGCTCGGGGGCGGGTTCTACGTGTCGCTGGCCGGAGGCGCGCTGAACGTGGCCTGTGCGGCGTGGCATCGGGATTTTGCGGAGCGCGCGCGCGCGCTCGGTTTCGACGTCATCTGGTCGCTGAGCTACGAGCTATTCGACGCGCATTGCTGGAACGACTGGAAGCAGCGGGCGGCCGATGGCGCGCACGCGCTGACCGGGTGGGAACCGCCCTCGACTCTGCTGTCGCCGGCGCATGGCGGGGCGATGGCGTATCTGCAGGCGGTGGCGCGCGCGTTCCTGGGGATCGCGGTGGCGGCCGGCTTGGCGCCCAAGTTCCAGGTCGGCGAGCCGTGGTGGTGGGTGATGCCCGATGGGCGGCCGTGCCTGTATGACGCGAGCGCCGTGGCGGCGTTCGCGCCGGTGGCGATCGCGAGCCTGCGGGGGGCCAAGTCGGCGGGCGAGATCGCGACGCTGGACGCCGCGGGGGCGTGTCTGGCGGCGTCGACGGCGGCGCTGGTGGCGGCGGCGAAGGCGGAAGCGCTTTCGCTGGGCGCGCAGGGCTGCGTGTCGCATCTGCTGACATATCTGCCGACCGTGCTGGATGCGGCGGCGCCCGAGGCGAAGCGCGCGAACATGCCGGTGGGGTGGGCGAGCCCGGCGTTCGATGTCCTGCAGCTCGAGGATTACGACTGGGTGACCGCGGGGGACAGCGCATCGTCGGCGGACGGCGTGGCGGTGGCGGTCGCGCGGCTGGGCTATCCGGTGGATCGCCAGCATTACCTGTCGGGGTTCGTGTTGCGGCCCGACCAGGCGGTGCAGTGGACGCTGATCGAGGCGGCGGCGCAGGCCGCGCGGCGGCGCGGCGTGGCGGAGACGTTTCTATGGGCGCTGCCGCAGGTGATGCGGGACGGGTTCGTGCATTTCGATACTGCCAGTGCAACCGGGGAGACCGAGGCTGTGGACGCGTTCGACGATGTGCTGTTCCCGCTGGAGCTGGGACGCGAGGCGGAGGTCGCGCCGGGATTCTCGACCGCGATCCTCACGAGTGCGGGGGGACGCGAGGCACGCAATGCGGGCTGGGCGGAGGCGCGGACGGCGTATGATGTCGGGCCGGGGCTGCGCAGCGAAGCGGATATCGCGGTGCTGCTCGCGTTCTTTCGCGCGCGGATGGGCGCGGCGCGCGCGTTCCGGCTGCGTGATCCGTTCGACTTTGCGGCGGGCGGTCAGGCGATCGGGACGGGGGATGGCGTCCAGCGCCGGTTCGCGCTGGTGAAATGGTACGAGCGCGCGGCGCGGCGGATCACGCGGCCGGTGCCCGGCAGTATCTCGGTCAGCGTCGGCGGGGTGGGGACGGCGGCGTTCTCGGTCGAGGCTGGCGGGTGGGTGGTGCTGGATGTGGCGCCTGCAACCGGCGTGGTGGTGACCGCCGGGTTCGTGTTCGATGTGCCGGTGCGGTTTGCCGAGGATCGGTTGAGCGTGGCGCGGGCGACGTTCCTTGCGGGGGTGGCGGCGAGCGTCCCGCTGGTCGAGGTGCGGGAATAACCCTCTCCCGTCGGGAGAGGGAAGGAGGAGCCGTAGGCGACGGGAGGGTGAGGGCACGTGCTTTCACCCGCCGCGT
>NZ_LMLD01000004.1:34569-46331 GCF_001421825.1 Sphingomonas sp. Leaf38
TCCCCTGAAGGGAGAGGGGTTTTTACAGGAGACTGCCATGTTTCTGGATGCGGAACTGGCGACGATCGCGTTGTGCTGGCGGATCGAGCGGCGGGACGGGGTGGCGGTCGGGTTGACCGCGCATGACCGGGACCTGGTGGTCGACGGGCTGGTGCACCGGGCGGCGCCGGGAATGACTCCGTCGGCGATCGAGCGATCGGCGGGGCTGGAGGCGGACACGATGGATGTCGCAGGCGCGCTGACCAGCGCGGCGATCGACGCGCGCGATCTGCTCGCCGGCCGCTGGGATGGCGCGCGCGTCGCGGTGTTCGCGGTCGATTGGACGGACCCGGTCGCGCGGGTCGATCTGGGGAGCGGCCTGATCGGCGCGGTCGAGCTGGGTGAAACGGGGTTCACCGCGGAACTGCGGGGGGCGAGCGCGGCGCTCGATCGACCGGTGGTCGAGGAGACGTCGCCCGAATGTCGCGCGGAGCTTGGCGATCGGCGGTGTCGCGTGGCGATGGCGGCGCGGCGGCGGTTCGCGCGGGTGCTGGCATGCGAGGGGGCGGTGGTGACGCTGGATGCGAGCGCCGAGGGGCTTGGGGGTGGGCTGCTGCGCTGGTTCGGGGCTGCCAATTGTGGCTTGGAGAGCACCGTCGCGCGCGGCTCCAAGACGATGGTCACGTTGCGCGCAGTGCCCGCGTTCGCGGTCGAGGCGGGGGTACTGGTCGAGGTCGTCGAGGGGTGTGACAAGAGCCTCGCCACCTGCGCGGGGCGGTTCGGCAATGCGGTGAACTTTCGCGGCGAGCCGTATCTGCCGGGGATCGATCTGCTCACGCGATATCCGGGGGTGTGAGTGCGATCGCGGATGCCGCGCGCGCCGCGGTCGGGACGCGGTTTCGGGTGCATGGGCGGGGACCGGATGGGCTCGATTGTGTCGGGTTGGTGGCGGTGGCGCTGCGGGCTGGCGGGTATGCCGGTGCGGTACCAACCGGTTATTCCCTGCGGGGGGGCGATCCTGGCGTGCTCGACCGGGTGCTGGTGCGGGTCGTCGACGCGGCGCCGGGCGACGTTCTGCTGATGGCGGCGGGGCCGGGGCAGTTTCATCTCGGGATCAGGACGCCGGGCGGGTTCGTGCATGCGGATGCGGGGCTGCGGCGCGTGGTCGAGCGGCCGGGCGTGCCGCCCTGGCCCGTGCTCGGGGCGTGGCGGATGCCGGTGTGACGGAGGGGGGTGTGACATGGCGACCTTGATATTGACCGCGGTGGGGACGGCGGTGGGCGGGCCGATCGGCGGCGCGATCGGCGCGCTGGTCGGGCAGTCGGTGGATCGCGCGCTGTTTGCCCCGAAGCGGCGGGACGGGCCGCGGCTGGTCGAACTGGCGGTGCAGACGTCGTCCTATGGGAGCCAGATTCCAAAACTGTTCGGGACGATGCGCGTCGCGGGGACGGTGATCTGGGCGACCGACCTGATCGAGAGCCGGTCGACATCGCGCGGCGGCAAGGGACAGCCGAGCACCGCGACCTATGCCTATGCCGCCTCGTTCGCGGTGCTGTTGTCAGCGCGCGCGATCCTGGGGGTGGGACGGATCTGGGCGGAGGGGAAATTGCTGCGCGGGGCGGGCGGCGATTTCAAGACCGCGACGGGGTTCCGGCTGCATCTGGGGGGCGAGGACCAGCCGGTCGATCCGCTGATCGCGTCGGCGGAAGGGGGCACGACGCCGGCATATCGCGGGGCGGCGTATGCGGTGTTCGAGATGCTGCAGCTGGCGGATTTCGGCAATCGCATCCCGTCGCTGACGTTCGAGGTGATCGCGGACGAGGGCCCGGTATTGGCGTCGACGATCGCGACGGCGCTGGCCGGCGAAGTCTCGGGGACGGCGGCGCTGGCGATGGGCGGGTTTGCGGCGTCGGGCGGGAGCGTCCGTGCGGTGCTGGAGATGCTGGGGCAGGTGGGCGGGGCCTGGTTTGCGCCGTCGGGGGCCGGGCTGGTGATGCGGGATGCGGCGGGGGCGACGGTCGCGGTGGCCGATGAAGGGTTCGCGGTCGCGAGGCAGAGTATGCGACGCGCGCGCGCGGTCGCGGCGATCGAGACCGTCCCGCGGACGGTGACGGTCGGCTATTACGACGCGGCGCGCGATTACCAGGCGGGTTTGCAACGCACGCGCCGGCCCGGGGCCGGGGTGCGCGATGACCGGATCGAGGTGCCGGCGGTACTCGAAGCGGGGGTGGCGAAGACGGTGGCCGAGGCGATGCTGGCGCGCGCGGAGGCCGGGCGGGTACGGCGGACGGTGGCGGCAGGGTTCGGGGCGATGGCGATCGCACCCGGGGCTTGCGTGACGATCCCGGGCGAGGGCGGCGTCTGGCGGGTGACCGACGTCAGCATCGCTGGGATGGCGACGAGCCTCGGGCTGGTGCCGCTGGCGGCGGCGTCGCTGCCCGCGAGCGCGACGAGCGGCCGGGTGTCCGGCGCGGTCGATGCGGTCGTCGGCGCAACGATCCTGCAGGCATTCGAGATTGCCGGCTTGGCGGATGCGGCCTTGGTGGCGCCGCGGATGACGGTGGTCGCGGCAGGCGCGGGCGCGGCGTGGCGGCAGGCGACGCTGCTCTACAGCGTCGACGACGGGGTGAGCTGGGTGGCGGCGGGGGCGACGGCCGCGCCGGCCGTGATCGGCACGATCGTCGTGGTTCCGCCGGGTGCGCCGGCGACGCTGCTCGATCTGCGTGGGGCGTTCGAGGTCGTCCTGGCGCAGGCGGAGATGACATTGGAGGATGCCGATGCGCCGGCGCTCGATCGCGGTGTGAACCTGGCGCTGATCGGCGACGAGCTGGTCCAGTTCGGGCGGGCGGACCCGCTGGGCGGCGCCCGGTGGCGATTGAGCGGTTTGCTGCGCGGGCGAAGGGGGAGCGAGGCGGCGGCGGGGTCGCAGAGTCCGGGGGATCGTTTCGTCCTGATCGACGCGGCGGCGGCGCGGGCGTTCGACCTGCCCATGTCGGTGCTCGGGCGCGAGATCCGGGTGATGGCGTCGGGCGTGGGGGATGCGACGCCGGTCGAGACGCGGTGCGTGATGCGCGGCACGTCGGTGGTGCCGCCCCCGCCGGTGCACCTGCGGTTCGTTGGCGAAGCGGATGGCAGCGCGACGGTGCGGTGGACGCGGCGGAGCCGGGCGGGGTGGCGCTGGATCGACGGAGTGGATGCGCCGCTGGCCGAGGAGGTCGAGGCGTACCGGGTGACCGTCACCGTCGGCGCAACCACGCGCGAGGTCGAGGTGGCGGTGCCGTCCGTGGCGGTGACCGCGGCCGAGCGGGCCGGCGCCGCTCGCGTGGCGGTGCGCCAGCGTGGGATCTTTGGCGAGTCGCTGGCGGCCACTCTGATCGTACCGGCCTGATCGTACGGGCGTGATCGTACTGGCCCGATCGTACGGGCGTAACAATCGAACGGGGGAACGAATGATGAGCGACGACATCACCGCAAGGCTGGCATTGCCGCTGTTGCAGCCGGGACAGGCGCAGAAGGAAACGACGCATAACGAGGCGCTCGCGCTGCTCGACCTGGCGGTGCAGGCGAGCGTGCTGGCAGTGGGAACCAATGTGCCGCCGGGCGCGCCGGTCGCGGGAAGCGCGTGGATCGTCGGCGCCGCGCCGACCGGTGGCTGGGCCGGACAGCCGCAGACGATCGCTGGCTGGACGAGCGGCGGATGGCGGTTCGTCGCCCCGCGCGAGGGGATGACGGTGTGGAGCGTCGCCGACGGCCTTTATGCGCGGTTCGGCGGCGGCGCCTGGGTGCTAGGCGTGCTGGTCGGTTCGCACGTGGCGATCGGCGGAGTCGCGGTGGTCGGCGCGCGCCGCGCGGAGATTCCCGCGGCGACCGGCGGCACCGTCATCGACGCGCAGGCGCGGGCGACAATTAACGCCATATTGGGCTGTTTACGCGGTCACGGGTTGATCGAGGCCTGAAACACCCCAAAAACTGTGTCGTTCCAGCAACACCTCTAACTTTTGTGAACTTGCGTGGAAACAAGCCCGAGGATAGGGAGTTTGCGATGTCCGTGTGACACTCATGAAAGGGGATTAGTATGCGGAAGCTTGCCGTCGTTCTGGCACTCGCCTCCACCGCACTCGCCACTCCCGCCCTCGCCCGCGATAAGTCGTGGTACGTTGGCGTCGAAGGCGGTGCGATGATCGTTGAAGACATCGACTATGATATCGGCGCATTGAACAATGCCGGTTCGGTCGATCATGACTATGGTTACGATGTCGACGCCGTAATGGGCTACGACTTTGGCGGTTTCCGCCTCGAGACCGAAGTCGGCTACCGCAAGGCAACTGTTGACGGCTACACGTCGTCGACGACCACGCCTGTGTTCGGCCGCACCGGCGCACGCGGCAACGCGGTTGCTGGCAACTATGACTATGCCGGTGGTTCGTCGTCGGCGCTCAGCTTCATGCTGAACGGCCTTCTGGACTTCGGTCCGGACGATGGCATCCAGGGCTTTGTCGGCGGTGGTGTCGGTGTTGCTCGCGTCAAGGCGCAGTATGCACTCAACAACAACGGCGACTTCCTGAACGACTCGGACACCGTGTTCGCGTATCAGGGTCTGGCCGGTATCCGTGCGCCGCTGACCGATCACATCGACGCGACGCTGAAGTATCGCTTCTTCAACGCCGAGAACGTCAAGCTGGTCGACGTTTCGAACCGCGTGTTCGACGGTCGCTATCGTTCGCACAGCATCCTCGGTGGTGTGACGTACAACTTCGGCGAGCCGGCTGCGCCTCCCCCGCCGCCGCCCCCGCCGCCGCCGCCGCCGCCTCCTCCCCCGCCGCCCCCGGCGCCGGTCGATGTGGTCTGCTCGCCTGGTCCGTTCATTGTGTTCTTCGAATGGGACAAGTCGGACATCACGCCAGAGGCAGCGTCGATTCTCGACAACGCGATCACGCAGTACCAGTCGTGCGGCAACGCACAGGTCATGCTCGCAGGTCACGCGGACAAGTCGGGTTCGGCTTCGTACAACGTCGGTCTGTCGCAGCGTCGCGCAGATGGCGTGAAGGCATATCTGTCTTCGCATGCCATCCCGGACAGCGTCATCTCGACGGAAGCCTTCGGCGAGAGCCGTCCGCGCGTCGAGACCGCCGATGGCGTTCGCGAAGTGCAGAACCGTCGCGTGGAAGTCACCTACGGTCCGGGTTCGGGCCAGTAAGACTTTCGCCAATCGGCCCTCGGGTCGGTTACGGAATGAAGATCGGGGAGGTCGGCGCAAGCCGGCCTCCCTTTTCTTTTGCGCCCTTTTCTTTCGCGCGACGCCCGCCGCGGCGCCGCGCGAACGACCGCAAGCTTTGGGCAAGCTTTGGGCAAGCTTCGCGCAAGTTTCGGGCAAGGTTCCGGCAGGGTTCGGACCGTTCGCGTCGGCGACGTTTGGTGCAGCGCCGATCTGGTCACGCGAACATGCCCATCCGCGCAAAGAGCGGCGTGGCGGTGATCGCGTTGTCCCGTGATTCTTCTTGCTGCGCGGCGGGGGAGACGGAGCGCCTGCCTAGGGCACCGTCGGTGCGGCGTCGCGGCGGCGGGTTGAACACATCTAAGGATGCTTCACCCCGGCGGCGCGTAGCGGTAGTGGGGCGGGGCTATATGGAGATGCAGATGAAGCCGCTGATTGGCCGGGACACGCGGCTGTGCATGTCGCTATCGGCGCGACCGGGGAACTTCGGGACGCGGTTTCATAACCGGCTGTATGACCTGACCGGGCTCGATTTCGTCTACAAGTCGTTCTCGACGATCGATCTGGCCGCCGCGATCGCCGGGATCCGCGCGCTGGGGATTCGCGGGTGCGCGATCTCGATGCCGTTCAAGGAGGCGGTGATCCCGCTGCTCGATGGGCTGGCAAAGACCGCGAGCGCGATCGACAGCGTCAACACGATCGTCAACGACGATGGCGTGCTGACGGGACATAATACCGATTACGGCGCGGTCGTCGATCTGGTCGCGACGCTGGATCGGGTGATGCCGTTCGTCGTGCAGGGCTCGGGCGGGATGGCGAAGGCGGTGGCAGCGGCGCTGAGCGACAACGGGTTTCGCGACGGGACGATCGTCGCGCGGAACGAACGGGCCGGGCGTGCGCTGGCCGATCTATACGGCTATCGCTGGGCACCGACCGTCGAGCGGGCGGCGGCGCTGCTGATCAACGTCACGCCGCTCGGGATGACCGGGGCGGATGCCGCGGCGCTCGCATTTCCGGCGGCGATGATCGCAGGCTGCGAGGTGGCGTTCGATGTCGTGCAATATCCGATCGACACGCCGTTCCTGCGCGCCGCCGCCGCGGCGGGGAAGCAGTGCATCACCGGCGCGGACGTCGCGACGTTGCAGGCGGTGCAGCAGTTCGTGCTTTACACCGGGGTAACTCCGGATGCGGCGCAGGTGGCGGATGCAGCGGCCTGGGCACGCGCCAACTCCTGATTGGCGGACCGACAAATCCTTTCCAGCAAACCTAGCTGGATCGTGTAGCGCGAGGGAGGGAACGGCAGGCGACCCCGCCTGATTGGTATTCTCCCCTCCGTCACCTTTATTGCAACCTCCGCCTAGCGGGGGGAATCGCGAAGGCTGTGTCAGTGAGACAGGGTCTCGGCCAGCGCCGTGGCGAGCCAGGGTGGCGTCAACGCATCGCCGAGCGCCTCGACACGGCGGTGTTCGACCATCAGGTTGAGGTCGGGGTAGGTGGCCCGCGTCCGCGTGCTCGGTTCGGTGAAGGGCGCGACGACGAGGCGGCGATTGACCTTCGCGCGGTGGTGCATCCGCGCGGTGTTTTCCTGGCCGACATAACACCCCTTGGTGAAGCTGACGCCGTTGAGTTCGCGCGCGTTGCATTCGAGCCAGAGCGTCTCACCATTGCCGAGTTCGGCGATGCCTTCGGTCACGCCGAGCGACAGGCGATGCGCGCGCCACCCGGTCGCCGGGTCGCTTGCGGGGGCGAGCCAGCGGCGCCCGAGCGCGGCAAGACGCGGATCAGGTACGCCTGCGTCGCCGGTCGGGGACCAGTGGACCTTTGCGTCGTCGGGCTGGAACGTGATCTTGCGGCGCAGGCGGTAGAGCATGAGGCGCTTCGTCAGCGCGTCAGCCTGCGTGGCCTCGACGTCGATCAGCACGTCGTCGCCATCCGCCCACAGGATGAAATCAAACAGCACTTTGCCCTGCGGCGATAGCAAAGCGGCCCAGGCGGGGGTGGCGGGGGTGAGCGACGCGGTGTCTGCGGTGACGAGCCCCTGCAGGAAGCCCCGCACGTCTTCGCCCGCGACGCGGATCACGCTGCGGTCGGCGAGCATGGTCGCGGGGAGGGTTGCGCTGGCGGGCTGGTCCATCGCTACCACCTAGTGCGCGTCGTGTGATTTCCAAGCCGCAGATGGCTGGCATCTCCGCGACCCCGCCGATAGGAAGGCGCCATGACCGACCGCCTCACGATCCGCCGCCCCGACGACTGGCATGTCCACCTGCGCGATGGCGCGATGCTGGAGGCAGTGGCGCAGCATAGCGCGCGGCAATTCGCACGTGCGATCATCATGCCGAACCTGACGCCGCCGGTGACTTCGATCGCGGCTGCCAAGGCGTATCGGCAGCGGATCATGGCGGCGCTTGGCGAGGGGGCGAGCTTCACGCCGCTGATGACGTGCTATCTGACCGACGGCACCGAACCGGCCGAGCTCGAGCGCGGCCATGCCGAGGGCGTGTTTACCGCGTGCAAGCTGTACCCCGCGCATGCGACGACCAATTCGGCGCACGGCGTCACCGACATCCGCGCGCTGACCGGCGTGCTGGAGACGATGCAGCGGATCGGCATGCCGCTGCTGATCCACGGCGAGGTGACCGACAAGTCGATCGACATCTTCGACCGCGAGGCGGTGTTCGTCGAGCGCGTGCTGACGCCGCTGGTGCGCGACTATCCGGGGCTGAAGATCGTGCTGGAGCATATCACGACCGCGGAGGCGGCGGCGTTCGTCGCCGAGGCGGATCACCCGATCGCGGCGACGATCACGCCGCAGCATCTGCTGATCAACCGCAACGCGCTGTTCGACGGGGGGCTGCGGCCGCACGCTTATTGCCTGCCGGTGCTCAAGCGCGAGAGGCATCGGCTCGCGGTGCGGCAAGCGGCGGTGTCGGGGTCGCCGCGGTTCTTCCTGGGGACGGACAGCGCGCCGCATGTCGTCGGGGCGAAGGAATCCGGATGCGGGTGCGCAGGCATTTTCAACGCGCCGTTCGCGCTGGAGGCGTATGTGCGCGTGTTCGACGAGGAGGGCGCGCTCGACAGGTTCGAGGGGTTCGCGTCCGAGCATGGCGCGCGTTTCTACGGGTTGCCGCTCAATGAGGGCACGGTGACGCTGGTGCGCGACGATGTCGAGGTGCCGACGTCGATCGGGACGGGCGAGACCGCGGTGGTGCCGTTCCTGGCCGGCACGAATGCCGGGTGGCGCTTCGAGGGGTAAGCTGGGCCTGCCACCCTGACCCCATACCGGCAGGATGACGGCGTGGATGGCGTTGCGGTTACCCCAGGAACCCCGCCGCTACCGCTTTCGTCAGGATGACGGCGCGTTGAGCCGGTCTAGCCACAAACGCGCTTCCTTCTGTTCGCCGACCGCGCTGGCCTTGACCGGGCCGCGCGCGGCGAAGAAGTCGCGGTGGAGCGCGAACGGCTCCATCATCAGCCGCTCGCGCATTGCGGCGATGTCGGCGCCCATCTCTGCGAGCGAGTCGATCGTCGGGGCGATTGCGGCGCGGACGCGGCGGTCCGTGCTGCGGTCGAACAGCCCGAGCGAACCGGCGGCGGTCTTTTCCAGCGCGGCGACGAGCGTGTCGCGATAGTCGGTTTCGAGGTCTTCGCGCTGGGCGTCGAGACGGGCGAGGCGGTCGGGTTTTGCCATGCCCCCGACGTAGCGCGCCGCGCGCGGTGGTCAACGCATGTGGCGAAGTCCGCGGCGTGTCGCGCGCGCCGAGTAGGGCCAATCGGGCGACCGCCGATCACGCAATTGCGTACAGGTCATTGCACCGGCGCGGTTTACCCCCGATGTTGTCCGTCATGAGCGACGACGCGTCCGGTGGTATCACCGCGGTCCTGGGGCCGACCAACACGGGCAAGACGCACCTCGCGATCGAGCGGATGTGCGCGCATTCCAGCGGGATGATCGGTTTCCCGCTGCGTCTGCTGGCGCGAGAAGTGTATGACCGCGTCGTCGCGATCAAGGGTGCGAACCGGGTCGCGCTCGTCACCGGCGAGGAGAAAATCGTCCCGCCCGATGCGCGCTGGTTCCTGTGTACCGCGGAGTCGATGCCCGACCGCGACGTCGCCTTTGTCGGTCTCGACGAAGCGCAGCTCGGCGCGGATCCCGAGCGCGGTCACGTCTTCACCGATCGGTTGCTGCGCGCGCGCGGGCGCGAGGAGACGATGATCCTGGGGTCGGAGGCGCTGCGGCCGATGATCAAGGCGCTGGTGCCCAAGGCGGAGATCGTCAACCGGCCGCGCTTTTCGACGCTGACCTATGCGGGCGCCAAGAAGATCAGCCGGCTGCCCAAGCGATCGGCGATCGTCGCGTTCTCGGCGGAGGAAGTCTATGCGGTCGCCGAGATGCTGCGGCGACTGCGCGGCGGTGCCGCGGTTGTCATGGGCGCGCTGTCGCCGCGGACGCGCAACGCGCAGGTCGCGATGTTCCAGGCGGGCGAGGTCGATTATCTTGTCGCGACCGACGCGATCGGCATGGGGCTCAACATGGACGTCGCGCATGTCGCGTTCGCCAGCCTCAACAAGTTCGACGGCAAGCGCCAGCGGCGCCTGACGGTGGCGGAGATGGCGCAGATCGCGGGTCGCGCGGGGCGGCACCAGCGCGACGGTACGTTTGGTGCGCTGTCCGACGACGGGCCGGGCGCGTTCCTGCCCGAAGAGGTGCTCGCGATCGAGGAGCACCGGTTTCCGCGGCTCGAAAATCTGTACTGGCGGCAGGGCGCACCCGATTTCGCGAGCATCGATGCGCTGGTCGCGAGCCTTGAGGCGCGCCCGCCCGCGGGGGTGTTGCGCGCCGCGCCGCAGTCGCTCGATCTCGGTGTGCTCAAGCGGTTGGCCGAAGAGGGCTGGGTCCGCGAGCGCGCGCGGCATCCGGCGATGGTCGCGCGGTTGTGGGCGGCGTGCGGCGTGCCCGATTTCCGTAAGGTGGGCCTTGATCCGCATGCGCGCTTCGTCTCGCGGCTGTTCGGGCATCTGAGCGAGGGGCGGGGGCATATCCCGCACCAGTGGTTTGCCGACGAGATCGCGCGGCTCGATACGGTCGCCGGCGACGTGCCGGTGATCGCGGGGCGGATCGCGGCGACGCGGATCTGGGCGTATATCGCGCAGCGTGCGGACTGGCTCGCCGAACCGACCTTGTGGGCCGCGCGGACCGCGGCGCTCGAGGAGCGGCTGTCGGATGCGCTGCACGCCAGCCTGACTCAGCGCTTCGTCGACAAGCGCACGACCGCGCTGATGCGGCAGATCGGCGCGGATGCGGGCGCGCTGCCCGTGGTGATCGGGCCCGAGGGCGAGGTGATGGTCGAGGATCATCCGATCGGGCGGCTCGACGGGTTCCGCTTCACCGTGGCGGCGGATGCGCGCGCGAGCGACAAAAGGCTGCTGCTCGCGGCGGCGGAAAAGCGGCTGGCGGGCGAGCGGTCGCGGCGCGGGCAGTCGCTCGCCGATGCGCCCGATGCCGATATCGCACTCGACGATGATGCGCAGATCATCTGGGCGGGGCATGCGGTCGCCAAGCTCGGGGCCGGGCCATCGTTTGCGCGGCCCAGGCTGATCCTCGATCGGTCGCTCGACTGCCTGGACAAGGCGGCGCGCGAGCGGATCGAATCGCGGCTGGCGCGGTGGCTCGGGACGATGCTCAAGCGGCGGGTGGCGGTGCTGGTCGAGCTCGCCGAGACGAGCCGCGACGCGACCGCGACGCCTGCGCTGCGTGCGGTGGCGAGCGCAATCGAGGAGGCTGGCGGGATCCTGCCGCGGTTGCCGATGCGGCTCGCGCTCGACGCGATCGATCCCGATGCGCGCAAGCGGCTGCGCAAGACCGGCATCACGATCGGTGCGCTCGATTTGTTCGACGCGCGGCTGCTGAAGCCCGAATCGGCGCGCTGGCGGCGGGTGCTGGCGGCGGCGCGCGGGAGCGTGATCGCTACACCGCGCGACGGGGCGACCGTTCTCGCGCGTGGCAGCGACGGCGCGACGCTCGAGGCGGGGTTCCGCCCGCTTGGGCTGCAGGCGGTGCGGGTCGACCTGATCGAGCGGATCGCCCGCGCCGCGCATGATTCGCGGCAGGGTCGTACGCCATTCGCGCCCGATCCGGCGCTGGCGACGTCGATCGGGGTCGATCCCGCGTCGCTCGAGCGGTTGATGGCCGAGCTCGGCTTCAAGGCGCTGGCGGGCGATACGCCGCGCTGGGTGTGGCGCGGTCGCCCGCCTGCGCGCCCGGCACCGCCGGTTGCGATCGATCCGTCGCGGCAGAACGCGTTTGCCGGGCTAGCCGCATTGGTCCGCCATGGGTGAAGGCGCGATGCGGATCGACCGGTTCCTGTGGTTCGTGCGGCTCGCCAAGACGCGCAGCGCGGCGCAGGCGATCGCCGAGAAGGGGCGCCTGCGCATCGACGGGCGCGCGATCGACCGGGCGCATTGCCCGGTACGGATCGGCAACGTGCTGACCTTTGCTGCGCAAGACCAAGTTCGCGTCATCCGCGTCGAAGCGCTGCCGTCGCGCCGTGGCCCCGCTCCGGAGGCGCAG
>NZ_LMLD01000004.1:46370-52557 GCF_001421825.1 Sphingomonas sp. Leaf38
GAACGCTGGACGCGGACATCCGTCATCCTGACGAAAGTCAGGACCCAGAGCCAAGCGGGCCGTTCCTTCGCGACTCTGGGTCCTGACTTTCGTCATGATGACGTTGGAGGAGGGGACGGTGGAGGTCGGCGGGTGTGGGATAGCTTGATAACGTCTCGCAGAAGGCTTGCTATGATTGACGCGAGGGACCTGCGGGCATAGTCGCTGGCGCGTTCGTCGCCGGAAAGGAATCCGGCCCAGGAGTTCTCATAATGACCTACGTCGTCACCGACGCCTGCATCCGCTGCAAGTATATGGACTGCGTGGAAGTGTGCCCGGTCGATTGCTTCTACGAGGGCGAGAACATGCTGGTGATCAATCCCAGCGAGTGCATCGATTGCGGCGTGTGCGAGCCCGAATGCCCCGCCGAAGCGATCCTGCCCGACACCGAGAGCGGACTCGAGCAATGGCTCGAGCTCAACACGACCTTCTCGGCGCAATGGCCCAACGTCACGCGCAATGACAACCAGACGCCCCCCGACGCCGATGCGATGAAGGGCGTCGAGGGCAAGTTCGACAAGTATTTCTCGCCCGAACCCGGCGCAGGGGACTGATAAGAGGCGGCGAATCCGGAAAAGGGCAAGCCGCCTGCCACGTTCGGCTGGTAATTTTGTTGCAAAGCTGCTAGATGGGTCCGTGACGGGCGCGGTGACTCACGTCGTGCGCCTGACGTTTAGACCTATCCCTCCCCCCGATGCAGCAGCGACGAGTCCTTCGTCGAGGCGTCGCGTGGAGGCCTGATCCGGAAAGGCCCCAAATGGCTGCCAAGGCACTGTCCTTCGATGTCGGTGATTTCGTCGTTTATCCAAAGCACGGGGTCGGCCGTGTGATCGAGCTCCAGCGCTCGGAAATCGCCGGCATGACACTGGAACTCTATGTCCTGCGGTTCGAGAAAGAGCGCATGACGCTCCGCGTGCCGACCAACAAGGCCGAAAGCGTCGGCATGCGCAAGCTGTCGTCGGACAAGACGATGCGCGAGGCGATGGACACGCTCAAGGGCAAGCCCAAGGTCAAGCGCACCATGTGGTCGCGCCGTGCGCAGGAATATGAGGCGAAGATCAATTCGGGCGACCTGGTGTCGATCGCCGAAGTGGTCCGCGACCTGTTCCGTGCCGACGACCAGCCTGAGCAGAGCTATTCCGAGCGCCAGATCTTCGAAGGCGCGACCAGCCGGCTCGCGCGCGAACTGGCCGCGATGGAAGAGCTCGACGAGCCCAAGGCGCAGGAGAAGATCCTCGACATCCTGCGCGCCGCGGCCGCGATCTACAACAAGGACAAGGTGCCGGTCTGACGCCCGCGCTCCTTGCCGAGACGAAAGGGCGGTCCTGCGGGGCCGCCCTTTTTCGTTATGGTCGGATCTGGAACGTGCGTCGGCCGGACGCCGCGGCTCGAAATGGCGTCCGTCTTGTCCAAGTATCTCTTCGACTATACGATATGAATTCTGCAATTCTGAACACAAGCTTGCGACACGTAGAGAAAGCGACCGCCCGTCTCGTTGCACCGCCAATCCAGTCCTAGGTGCCGAGATCGGCCAATTCTCACCGCATGGCACGAACGTCTCGACGGATATCGATTGTCATTCCGTCGACTCTCCGCTGACTGGCGCCATCCAGTCTTGGAAGGATAAGTATATGCGTTCGAATCTCCCGAAATACCCGACGGTTGCCCTCATCCTGATCGCCGGGATCGGGCTTAGCGGGTGCGCCACCAAGGGCTTCGTCCGCGAGCAGATCGCCGTGGTCAACACGCGGATCGACGGCCTCGACGGGCAGCTGCGGACCGTCGAAGGCACGTCGGGCCAGGCGCTGGCCCAGGCGCAGGCGGCCGCCGGTCAGTCGCAGCAGAACGGCCAGCGGATCGACCAGATCAACAGCCGCGTCGATGGCCTCGACCAGCAGATGCAGATGCAGGCCAAGCAGCGCCAGCGCAAGCCGCGCGGCTAAGCCATCATCGCCAGTGCCTGCATCGACGGACGGGCCCGGCCGGACATCCGCATCGTGATGTCCGCCGGTTTGTCCCGTCGCGCGTGTCGTACAGGCTTCGGCCTGGCGATCGCGCTCGCCCTCGTCGCGCCGCAAGCGGTGTCGGCGAGAGCGGGGGCGGGGGCGGCCGCCGTGACGGCCGCGACCAAGTCGCGCAAAGCCAAGCCGAGCGCGCAGGCCAAGCGCGCGCGTGCCAAGGCCGCCAAGGTCGTGGCGCCGCCGCTGGTGTTGCCGCCGCAATCGGAGCCGGCGAGCCGCATGATCGCCTGGATCGCGGCCGAGCATGACAATGGCGGTCTGCCCTATGTCGTGATCGACAAGCAGGCGGCGTCGTTGCTGCTTTTCAGCGGCAAGGGCGATTTCATGGGCGTGACACCGGTCCTGATCGGCGTTGGCATCGGCGACGACTCCTCGCCGGGTATCGGGGCCAAGGATCTGGCCGATATCGGTCCGGCCGAGCGGACGACGCCCGCGGGGCGGTTCGTCGCGAAGTTCGGTCGTGCCTTTGGTCGCCAGCGCGTGATCTGGGTCGATTATGCGAATTCGGTGGCGCTGCATGCGGTGATCACCACGCACAAGAGCGAGCACCGCGTCGACCGGCTGGTGTCGCCGTCGCCCGACGACAACCGCATCAGTTTCGGCTGCATCAACGTCGGCACCAAATTCTATACCCGTACGCTGACGCCGGCGTTCCAGAAGAAGGGCGGGGTCGTCTACATCCTGCCCGACACGAAATCGCTCGACGACGTGTTCCCACGCGTGCGCCTGCTGCCCTATGTCAGTGCCGCCGTCGCGCGTTGAAGTGCGGTCCGGCGCGAAGGGAAAACGATGATCCTGCTGATGCTTGCCGTACTTGCCGCGACCGATCGTGCGCCTGCTCGCAAGACCGATGGGGCGCCCGATCGAGCGGTGGTGGTGAGTTCGCTCACGACCCAACAGCTTCTCGAATTCTGCCAGGGCAAGGATAGCGACCCGAGCGCGAACTTCTGCACCGGATACATCCTTGGCGAGTTCGACGCGCTGTCGCTGGCGGGCGACATCTGTCCGCTGCCGGCCAGCGTCTCGAACATCAAGGTCGCGGCCACGGTGCGCGGCTATCTGCGTGCACGCGCCAAGAAGACGGGCACCGGTGCGCCGTCCTTCGTCGTGCGCGATGCGCTGCGCGACGCCTATCCGTGCAAGCGCAAATAGCGCGACGATCGGTCCCGGCATCGTGCCCCCGACCGGGGCGCATCGTCACCATTCCCTAAAAAGCATCGCGCGCAAATCCGCTTGGCACCGCTTCCGATCAGGTGTATTGTTTTGACAACACACAGGAGGCTGCGATGAACTTTCTTGCGCTCGGGCTGATCATCCCTCTTGCAGCCTGCTCGTTCGGCTGGGACGGCGACGCGGAGGGATCGGGTGTCGCTGCCTCGGGGTCGGGCACGACGCGCACCTTCCAGATCGTCGATTTCCACCAGATCGACCTGCGCGGCGCGGACGATGTCGACGTCCGCCTCGGCACGGGCTTCTCGGTCCGCGCGGAGGGGCCGACCGAGCAGCTCGACCGGCTGCGTATCGCGCGTGACGGCGCGACGCTCGATATCGGCCGCAAGAACGGGACGGGCTTCGGCTGGAGCAAAAGCGCGAAGGTCAAGGTGTACGTCACGCTGCCGCGGCTGAGCGCGGCGACCGTCTCCGGCTCGGGCAACATGGCGATCGACCGGGTCGAGGGCGGCGCGTTCGCAGGCGGGATCGCGGGCTCGGGCAATCTGACGATCGCCGCGGTGCAGGTCGACGCGGCGAACTTCTCGATCGCGGGCTCGGGGACCGCGCGCGCCAGCGGCGTCGCGCGCAACCTGAACGTCGAGATTGCGGGCTCGGGCGATGTCGACGGCGCGCGGCTGCAAGCGAGATCCGCCAAGGTCGAGATCGCAGGCTCGGGCAGCGTCCGCGCGGTCGTCGACGGCCCCGCCAAGGTCGACATGATGGGGTCGGGCGACGTCGACCTCGGCCCACGCTCGCGCTGCACGATATCGAAGATGGGCTCGGGCAACGTGCGCTGCGGCCGCTGACTTGCGCGATGCGGCGGGAGCGGCGACGGTGCGGGCATGAGATATCTGCTTGCATCGTCGCTGCTCCTGTCGTCGCCGGCGTTCGCACAGCCCTCCACCGCCAGCCGGACCGAGTCGGTCGGCAGCTTCGATCGGGTGCGCGTAGAGGGGCCGTTCGAGGTTCGCGTCACAATCGGCTCCCCGCGTGCGACGATCACCGGCGATCCCCGTGCGACTCAGGGGGTGGCGGTGCGGGTCGACGGTACGACGCTGTCGGTGCGCAAGGGCACCGGCGGCTGGGGTGAACAGGGGCGGGGCCAAGAGGGGCGGGGGGCAGGACCGATCGTGATCATGCTATCGACGCCCGGGCTGTCCTCGGCCAGCGTGGCGGCCGGTGGACGGCTGACGATCGCCAGGATGCGCGGCATGCGGGTCGATGTCACGGTCAGCGGCAATGGCAGCCTGTCGGTTGCTGCTGCCGATACCGACCAGTTGAACGCGACGCTGATCGGCACGGGGCAGATGACGCTCGCGGGCCGCGCGGCGCGGGCGCGACTGGTGACGAGCGGGCCGGGCGCGATCGACGCATCGGGGCTGGCGGTCAACGACCTGACCGTCCATCTCGACGGGGTCGGCGAGACGAAGGCGGCGGCGCGCTACACCGCGCAGGTGACGAACAGCGGGCTGGGGACGGTGACGGTCACCGGTGCTGCGAAATGCCGGGTGGATGCCGCGGCGGGCGGCCCGGTCGTGTGCGGGAAAGCGGGCGACCCTTCCTGAGGCCAGAAAGGTGGGCCGCTCAGATCAGCGCGAGTTCGGCCAGTTTCGTCATCAGCGCGGGCGGCATCACGTCGAGCCCGCTTGCATCGCCGCCCAGATCGAGCGGGGCGTCGGCGCCTTCGAGATAGCGCCAGCCCTGATGCGCGCGCTTGGGGCGTGCCTGGACGAGCACGAGCTTGGGATCGATATGGATCGCGACGCGGCCACCCTCGGCTTCGCCGAAGCCGAGGATCGGCGAGCGTGCGATCAACTGGTGCTTCAGGATCCAGAACATCGATCCCTGTCCGGCGACCTCCTCGTGCCGCTTGGGCAGATAGCGCGTGGTGAGGAACACGGGCCCCTCCTCGCCACGCAGGCGAAGCCGCTCGGCGAGATGGTCGACGCTGTCCGCGCCGAACGCGACTTTTGTTAAGTGAAGCGGCATGTCGCTGGAAATGGGCCTTAAACCGCGCCGATCAACCGTGCAGACCCCAAAGACTGGCGAGCCCGAGGAACGAGAAGAACCCCATTGTGTCGGTCATCGTCGTCACGAACACCGCCGACGACACCGCGGGATCGATCCGGAACTTGTCGAGCGTCACCGGCACCAGCACGCCGCTGAGCCCCGCGACGATGTTGTTGGTGAGCATCGCCGCCGCGATCACGATCGACAGATTCTCGTTATGGAAGATCACATAGGTACCGCAGCCGATCAACGCCCCCAGCATCACGCCGTTCGCAGCCGCGATGCGGAATTCGCGGCCGATCATCCGCCGCGTATTGGAGCTCGTCAGCTGGTTGGTCGCGAGCGCACGCACCACCACCGCGAGCGTCTGCGTCCCCGCATTGCCGCCCATGCCCGAGACGATCGGCATCAGTACCGCGAGCAGCGCGAAGCTCGCGATCGTCCCCTGGAACAGCCCGACCACCGACGACGCGACCATCGCGGTGCCCAGATTGACTACGAGCCAGGTGAAGCGCGTCCGCACGGTCAGCCGGATCGGCTCGTTGATGTCGCCGTCGCCGGCGCCTGCCAGACGCAGCGTATCCTCGCCCGCCTCTTCGGAGATGATGTGGACGATATCGTCGACCGTGATCATCCCGACCAGCCGGCCGCCATGATCGACCACCGCGGCGGAGATCAGCGCGTATTTCTGGAAGCGCAGCGCCACCTCTTCCTGGTCCATGTCGACCGGGATCAGCGTCTGTTCGCGCTTCATCACGTCGGCGATCGCGATCCCGCGCGGCGTGCGCAGCATCCACGACAGCTGACACGTGCCGATCGGCTTGTGCGCCGGGTCGACGACGAAGATCTCCCAGAAATCGGTCGTCAGCTCCTCATGGCCGCGCAGATAATCGATCGCGTCGCCG
>NZ_LMLD01000004.1:52606-102922 GCF_001421825.1 Sphingomonas sp. Leaf38
CGTAGCTCAGCGCCTCCTCGATCGCCGCGCGATCGTCGGGATCGAGCGCGCGCAGCACGGCGCGCTGCTCGTCCTCGTCCATGTCCTCGATGATCGCGACCGCGTCGTCGGTGTCGAGCTCGGACGCCAGATCGGCGACCTGGTGCGGCTCGAGTGCGTCGATCAGATCCTCACGGACATAATCGTTCATCTCAGCGAACACGTCGCCGCCGAGCAGATCGGTGACCGCGCGGGCGAGCGCGGCGCGATCCTCCTGCGGGGTCAGCTCGAACAGATCGGCGATGTCGGCGGGATGCAGCGGCTCGACCAGCGCGCGCGCGGTCTCGTCGTCGCCGTCCTCGACCGCGTCGAGCACCGCGCGGACGAATTCGGGCCGCAGATGATCGTCGCGATCGAGCTGCGTTTCGGGTTGGGTGTCGGTTTCGACCTCGGGAAGCTCGAGTTCGCTCATGGCTGCCTCCCTTAAAAGATTTGCGCTTGGGCCCTAACGCGACGCGCGTGCATTTGCCAGTCGGAGTGCGGCTCCCTATCTGCGCCTCATCAATTCAGGAGAACATGAATGGCTGATACCCCCGAAACGCTTACGCTGACCCTCGACGGCGGCGACGTCACGATCAAGTTCCGCCCCGATCTCGCGCCAAAGCATGTCGAGCGGATCGCCGAACTCGCGAACGAAGGCTTTTACGACGGCGTGCCGTTCCACCGCGTGATCCCGGGCTTCATGGCGCAGGGCGGTGACGGTGGTCGCGGCGACGGCACCGGCGGGTCGAGCAAGCCCAACCTCAAGGCGGAATTCTCGGCCGAGCCGCATGTCCGCGGCGTGTGCTCGATGGCGCGCACCAACCAGCCCGACACGGCGAACTCGCAGTTCTTCATCGTGTTCGACGACGCGCGCTTCCTCGACAAGCAGTACACCGTGTGGGGCGAAGTCACCGACGGCATGGACCTGATCGACGCGCTGCCCAAGGGCGAGCCGCCGCGTACGCCGGGCAAGATCGTCAAGGCCCGCGCAGCCTAAAGGCTGCACCGGCGCAGCCGAGGCTGCGCCGGAGACAGCCGAAGCCGGCCGGCGGAGTGCAACTGCGTCCGACGGCGCGGCTTTGCCGCGGCGCGCTTCGAACATGAAGCGCCCCGCAGTTGCTACCCTGATCCTCTCTCAAACATACACCCGGTATCCCGGCGAAAGCCACGCCGGGCTAAACTTCCGCCAGGGTCCGGATCAGCCAGTCGTGGAACAGCTTGACGGGCTTGGTCTGCAGCGCGCGAGGGCGGCACACGAACCAGTAGCTGTACGGACTCTCCACCGCGATATCGAACAGCCGCACCAGCCGCGGATCGTTGGCGTCGGCGAAATGGCTCGCATGCATGAACGCGACGCCCAGGCCCTGCGCCGCCGCCTCGAGCATCAGCGCGCCCGAATCGAAATGGTCGATCGCCAGCGGCTCGATCTCGTCGAGTCCCGCCGCCGTTCGCCATGCGGTGAACGTATCGGTCATGTCGCGGTGCACCAGCGCGGTCAGCGTCGCGAGCTGTTCGGGCCGCGTGACCGGGTCCGCCCGCTCGAGCAGGCTGCGCGCGCCGATCACATAGACCGAATTGCGATCGAGCCGCCGCGCGTAGAGCGACGGATCGATCTCGCGCGACAAGGCGATCACCGCGTCGAGCCCGTCGCCGAGTCGCGACACAAGGTGCGCGGCGGTATCGATGTCGAGATGGAGCTCGGGATGCGTCGTGCGCAATTCCCCCAGTCGCGGGAAAAGCTTTTGCGACGCATAGAGCGGCAGGATCCCTAGCCGCAGCCGCAGCACCTCGGTCGTGCTGGTCAGCGATTCGACCGCATCCGACAGGGAATCTAGCACCGGCGCGATCTGCGCGAGCAACCGCTCGCCATCCGCATTGAGCACCATCGCCTGATGCCGGCGCGCGAACAAAGGCTTGGCGATGAAGCGCTCGAGGCTCTGCACACGCCGGCTGAGCGCGGGGGCCGACAGTGCCAGATCCTCGGCTGCGGCCTTGATCGAGCCCAGTCGCGCGACCTGCACGAACGCCTCGATAGCCCCCAATGGCGGCAGCCTGCGCATGATTCCTCTTTCGACTCGACGAGTGTGACAACGACCGCTGGACGCATTCAGCCATACGATTGCAGTTCGCGCAATCGTAGCTGATCCCTTCGCACTTGCAACATCAACCGTCCCGACGCAAAAAGACCTCGCCTTTCAGGCATCCTCTCCTAAAAACTTTCATGGGCTGGCCTTTATGGCCGGCCCTTTTTTTGTGTTTTCAAGTCCTCGAACCATCGGAACCGGCGCCCTATCTCGGGCGCTACGAGTTCGAAGGAATTGAGATGCCCGACAGCGAAATCCCCACGCGGAAAATCCAGGTTGCCAATGCGCGGCCCGAGGATAGCGGTCGTGGCTTAGCGCATCTGCCGCGCGCGCTCATGGCGACGCTCGCGATCGGCGAGGGCGACGTGATCGAAATCCTCGGCAAGCAGAATACGCCCGCGCGCGCCGTCGGGCCGTATCCCGAGGATGAAGGCCTCGACATCCTGCGTATCGACGGGCTCCAGCGTGCTAACGCGGGTGTCGGTTCGGGCGATTTCGTCGAGGTGCGCAAGGCCGAGTCGAAGCCTGCGACGCGCGTCGTCTTCGCGCCCGCCCAGCAGAACCTCCGCCTCCAGGGTTCGACCAACGCGCTCAAGCGCACGTTCCTTGGCCGGCCGATCTGCCAGGGTGACATCGTCGCGACCGCGGGGCATCAGCGCGTCGGCAACATGCCGCCGGGCGTCCAGCAGTTCATGAACGCGCCGGCCTACGCGTTGCAGGAAATCCGCCTCGCGGTGATCGCCGCCAGCCCCAAGGGCGTGGTGCATATCGACGAGAATACCGAGATCGAACTGCGCTCCGAATATGAGGAGCCGCAGGCTGCGCGGCGCGCCGACGTCACGTACGATGACATTGGCGGCATGGCGCAGACGATCGACCAGCTGCGCGAGATGGTCGAACTGCCGCTGCGCTATCCCGAACTGTTCCAGCGGCTGGGCGTCGATCCACCCAAGGGCGTGTTGCTGCATGGCCCTCCCGGCACCGGCAAGACGCGGCTCGCGCGCGCCGTCGCGAACGAATCGGATGCGCAATTCTTCCTGATCAACGGTCCCGAGATCATGGGCTCGGCCTATGGCGAGTCCGAATCACGCCTCCGCGAGGTGTTCGAGGAAGCCGCGAAGTCCGCGCCGTCGATCGTGTTCATCGACGAGATCGATTCGATCGCGCCCAAGCGTGGTCAGGTGTCGGGCGAGGCCGAAAAGCGTCTTGTCGCACAGCTGCTGACGTTGATGGACGGCATCGAATCGCGTGCGAATCTCGTCGTGATCGCCGCCACCAACCGTCCCGAGGCGATCGACGAAGCCCTTCGCCGTCCCGGCCGGTTCGACCGCGAGATCGTCGTCGGTGTCCCGGACGAGCGTGGCCGCCGCGAAATCCTCGGCATCCACGCGCGCGGCATGCCGCTCGGTGACCGCGTCGATCTCGATGAGCTTGCGCGTACGACCTACGGTTTCGTCGGCGCCGATCTCGCCGCGCTCGCACGTGAAGCGGCGATCGAGGCGGTGCGCCGGATCATGCCCAAGCTCAATCTCGAGGAGCGGACGATTCCGCCCGAAGTGCTCGACGAACTGTCGGTCACGCGCGAGGATTTCCTCGGTGCGCTCAAACGCGTCCAGCCATCGGCGATGCGCGAAGTCATGGTGCAGGCGCCGACGGTGCGCTGGGCCGATGTCGGCGGGCTCGACGATGCGCAGATGCGGCTGAAGGAAGGCGTCGAACTGCCGCTCAAGAACCCCGACGCGTTCCGCCGTCTGGGGATCCGGCCCGCCAAGGGCTTCCTGCTCTACGGTCCGCCCGGCACCGGCAAGACGCTGCTGGCCAAGGCGGTTGCGCGCGAGGCGGAGGCGAACTTCATCGCCACCAAATCGTCCGACCTGCTCAGCAAATGGTATGGCGAGAGCGAGCAGCAGATCACCCGGCTGTTCCAGCGCGCGCGTCAGGTCGCGCCGTGCGTGATCTTCATCGACGAGCTCGATTCGCTGGTGCCCGCGCGGGGCAGCGGTGCGGGCGAGCCGCAGGTGACCGAGCGCGTCGTCAACACGATCCTCGCCGAGATGGACGGGCTGGAGGAGCTGCAATCGGTCGTCGTGATCGGTGCGACCAACCGGCCGAACCTGATCGACCCGGCGTTGTTGCGGCCGGGACGGTTCGACGAGCTCGTCTATGTCGGCGTTCCCGACAAGGCCGGGCGTCGCCGCATCCTGGGCATCCAGACCGAGAAGATGCCGCTCGCAAGCGACGTCGATCTCGACCGTCTTGCGGAGCGGACCGACCGCTTCAGCGGTGCCGATCTGGAGGATGTCGTCCGCCGCGCCGGTCTGGTCGCGTTGCGGCGGTCGATCGATTCGACCGACGTGACCATGGCCGACTTCGACGGCGCGCTGAAGGAATCGCGCGCGAGCGTCACCCCGGAGACCGAGCGCGAGTACGAGCAGATGGCCGCGCGGCTAAAGCAGGACGCGACCGCGATCCAGCCGCTCGGCTTCGCGTTTCCGGTACGAAAGGACGATTGAGCGGTCTCGCCTCCCCCGCCGGCGCAAGGCTGGGGGAGGCGGGGGCCGTCCAACGGGCGGCTGCGATATGATCGCGATCGAGGCCGACGACGCGCGCCTGTTCAGGTGCCGACCGGTCCGGCGACCAGCAGCGTCATCGGCGCCGACGCGCGACGGTACGCCTAGGCGGCCACCCGGGTTGAAGCCGTTCAAGCCGGCGCAGGCGGGTCTGCCAGCCGGCCGTCGACCGCGCGGGCGGTGGCGTTCCATGCGACCGAGGCGGGTATTGGCGCTGTGATAATTCCGCTACTGGTATCGCTGATTCCGATCCATAGCGGCGCGCTGGGTCTGGTACTGAGGATCATGACCGTTATGGGGGTAACCAACCACATGCGGTGGGAAGTTTTCCCGCGGTTCATGTGGCGCGGTGCAGTGGGTGGTTGGCGGATCACGGCCAGCCATCATCAGCGCCGTCACGAACAATACGGGTGCAACTATGGCCTCTATTTCCGCTTTTGGGATCGGCTCTGCGGCACCGATAACAGGCCGGGCGACGTCACCAAGGCGCATGCTGCCGCTCGTCGCGGCGGCCGCGTTGGCGTGGCTGACGCTGGCGGCGGCAGCCCCCGTCACGCGGCTTGACGTCGCGGTCGACAATCTGCGCTCGGCAAAGGGCCTGATCCGGATCTGCCTGACCGCGGACCCGGACAATTTTCCCGCCTGCGTCGACGACGGCAATGCGCTCACGCGGTCGATTCCGGCGAGCCTTCACACGACGAGCTTCCCCGGTCTGCCGCAGCGCGGGTATGCGCTCGCGATCATCCATGACGAGAACAGCAACGCCAAGCTCGATACGATCGCCGGCATCCCGCGCGAGGGCTATGGCTTTTCGCGCAACGCCGCGGTCCGGTTCGGCCCGCCCCGTTTTTCGGCCGCCCGGTTCATGCTTGCCGGTGATGCCGAAATGCAACAGGTGAAAATGCGTTATATCTTCTGACCGATCGTAACGGACCGAAAATGAACGCGCTGCGTTTTGCGCTGGAACCTTTTTGTCCGGAGCATCTCCTTGCGCGCATTCACTCTCTTCACGTCTGCCGCAATCGCGGTGCTCCCGATCGCCACCCCCGCTGTCGCCCAGACCGATCCGAACCCGTCGCCGCCGATCACCAATCCTGCCGACAACAACCGCGTCACGGTCGCGCTTGGCGTGGTGTCGATGCCCGATTACGAAGGCGCGGACAGCAATTCCTTCATACCCGCGGGTGCGGTCATCGGCACGGTGCGCGGGCATGACTTCTTCCTGCGCGGCACGCAGCTATACTTCAACCTGATCCCGAACACGGGCGAGGTCGGCATCAATTACGAAGTCGGCGTTATCGGTGGTGTCCGCCGGGATCGCACCGGCGATATCGACAACCGCCAGGTCCGCGCGCTCGGCAAGATCGATACCGCCTATGAGCTCGGCGGCTATGTCGGCATCGGCAAGACCGGCGTCATCACCAGCGATTACGATACCCTCACCGCGCGTGTCGCCTATGTCCACGACGTGTCGGGTACCTATGACAGCTACGTCATTACCCCGCAGGTCAACTACACGACCCCGCTCTCGGTCCGGACGCTCGTCGCGATCGGGCTGTCGGCGGACTATGCCGGCAAGGGCTTTGGCCGGACCTATGCCGCGGTGACGCCGATCGGTTCGCTCGCGAGCGGCCTGCGCACCTACGACGTCAACGACAGCGGCTTCCGTCGCGCCAACGCCTCGTTCTTCGTCGTGCAGAGCCTATCGGGTGATCTCCGCCATGGCTTCGGGGTCGGCGCGGGCGTGCTCTACGGACGCATGCTCGGCAAGTACAAGAACAGCCCGATCGTCGCCGACGTCGGCTCTGCCGACCAGTGGCTGGGCGCGCTGGGGCTGACCTACACCTTCTGATCTACGGCACACGCGCAGTCCGAACCGCGGCACGAGCGCAGGCGCCTATACCATCGATGCTCCCCGCCGGAGGGGACGCTGGGCAGACGGAGGGGCGCAGGGCGCAGCCTGCGTCTGCCCTTTTTGCGTCGCCCGGCGCGCGACCATTGCCGGCGGGGCGGGGCGGGGCGCTCGCTGCAACGACCGCGGCGTTGCGGTACGGCGCTGGCAACCGGGTTTGTACCGCCAGCACCGCGTTCAGCGGCCGCCGGCGACACGCGCTGGTGCCGCGCCGATGCCCCGGCGCGCGCCGCAGGATCGCGCCGCCCAGGTCCCTGAAATTTATTTCACCCGACCCGCGTTAATGCTGCGTCCATTTCGCGATTGCAGCCGTTCCTCGCCGTGGACGGCATTTTTATGTCCGCAACAGAGCGCGTTACGAGTTCGGCCTTGGCGACAGGGTATTACTCTCATCGGTCCCGATTGTTCGATTGTTTCAATAACTCCGACGTCTGCAACAACAAGGGGGAGGACCCTGATATGACCGAGAGCGTGCACCTGATCGAAGCCCTCGATGCTCGCGTGGAGCGACGCAGCGAGCGGCGTGAGTTCTTCAAAAATGCGCTCGGCGCGGCGGCGATCACCGCAGCCGGTGCCACCGCCTTGTCGATGTCGAGCGCCGCGGCGGCGCAGTCGATCACCGACGCGGACGTGCTGAACTTCGCGCTCAACCTCGAATATCTCGAGGCGCAATTCTATTCCTACGCCGCCTACGGCACCGGGCTCGACAACAGCCTGCTATCGGGCTCGGGCACGCAAGGCGCCGTGCGCGGCGGTCGCCAGGTCAACTTCACCGATCCGATCGTCCAGCAATATGCGCGCGAAATCGCGCAGGACGAGATTGCCCACGTCAAGTTCCTCCGCGCCGCGCTCGGCACCGCCGCCGTCTCGCAGCCGGCGATCGACGTCAGCGTCTCCGCCACCAGTGCCTTTTCGACCGCGGCGCAAGCTGCCGGCCTCGTGCCGGCCGGGACGGCGTTCGATCCCTATGCCTCGGACGAGGCGTTCCTGCTTGGTGCCTTCATTTTCGAAGACGTCGGTGTGACCGCCTACAAGGGCGCCGCACCGCTGCTCACCAGCAAGGCATATCTCGAGGCGGCGGCCGGGCTGCTCGCGGTCGAGGCGTATCACGCCGCGATCGTGCGCACGACGCTGTATGGCAAGGGCATCGCGACGCCGTCGCTGCGCACCTCGGCCGATGCGATCTCGCGGGCGCGCGACAGCCTCGATGGTGGCGGCGCCAACACCACCATCTTCGGTTCGAACGATATCGACCAGGGCATCTCGTCGTACAGCGCGACGCCGATCAACCTCGCCACCACGCAGGCCGCGGTGACCGTGTCGAACATCGTTCCGCTCGACAGCAACGGCGTTGCCTACAGCCGCTCGGCGAGCCAGGTGCTCAACATCGTCTATCTCAACAGCGGTGCGGCATCGGCCGGCGGTTTCTACCCGTCGGGCATGAACGGCACCATCAAGACGAGCACTGCGGCAGTCTGATCGCATCAGCCTCGCCCAACGCTCTTCTTCGCTATTCAGGGGATTTGACCCAATGACCGATCTCAATACCAAGCTCGAGATATTCGACGCGATCGCCACCCGCCGCAACGAGCGCCGCGGCTTCCTCCGCTTCGCCGGTGGCTCCGCGCTTGCCATCGGTGGCGCCAGCCTGCTCGCAGCATGCGGCAACGACGATGCTGATCTCGCACCCGCGCCCACGCCGACCCCGACCCCGACCGCTGCGATCAACGATGCGGATATCCTGAATTTCGCGCTCAACCTCGAATATCTCGAAGCGCAATTCTATGCGTTCGCGGCGTTCGGCGTCGGCCTGAACGCCAGCCTGCTCACCGGCACCGGTACGCAGGGTGCCGTTACCGGCGGCGCACAGGTCCCGTTCCAGGATGCCGTCGTTCGTGAATATGCCCGCGAGATCGCGATCGACGAGGTCGCGCATGTCGCGTTCCTGCGTACCGCGCTCGGCACCGCCGCCGTCGCCCAGCCCGCGATCGATATCTCGGTCGGCACGGTTGCCGCTCCGGGTGCGTTCACGGCCGCCGCACGCGCAGCCGGCGTCGTCTCTGCATCGCAGGTGTTCAACCCCTATGCCGACGACAACAGCTTCCTGCTCGGCGCATACATCTTCGAGGACGTCGGCGTCTCCGCCTATAAGGGCGCAGCGGCGCTGATCGCCAACAAGACCTATCTCGAGGCCGCCGCCGGCATCCTCGCGGCAGAGGCCTATCACGCCGGCCTGATCCGCACGATCCTGTACCGCAAGGGCCTGGATACACCGTCGCTGCGCACGATTGCGGGCCAGATCAGCGACGCACGCGACAGCCTGGATGGCACCGTCACCAACAGCGCGACCGGCGTGATCGGCGACATCGACCAGGGCATCACCGGGTCGGATCCGACGATCTCGAACATCGTGCCGACCGACGCCAACGGCCTGGCCTATAGCCGGTCGATCGCGCAGGTGCACAACATCGCCTATCTGACCAGCACCGCACGGATCGGCGGGGGTTTCTTCCCCAACGGCACCAACAATCGCACTGATGCACTTCGGACCAGCGGCGCCAACGCGTGATCGCCGTTACGGACTGAAACAGAAACCTCGGATCGCGGCGCATTCAGGAGCGCCGCGATCCTTGTTTTGGGGAATGACCATGAAACACTTCACGACGCTTACCATGCTCGCCGGTCTCGCCACCGCGGGCATTTTTGCCGTTCCCGCCGCCGCGCAGGACATGACGAACGACCGTGACAGCAAGCCGTTCTCGGGCCTCTATATCGGCGCGGCCGGCGGTTACGACGTCCAGCCGAACGATGTCGGCTCGTCGATCCTGTTCGATCGCAACGGCGACGGCAACTTCAACGACAGCGTCAACACCATAACCGGCGCTAACGCCTTCTCGCCGGGCTTCTGCAACGGCTCCGCCCGCACTGCGGTTGTCGATTTTGGCTGCCGCAACGACGATGACGGCTGGTCCTATTATGGCCGCGCCGGCTTCGACGTGCAGAGCGGCCCGTTCGTGGTCGGCCTGGTCGGCGAATTTGGCAAGTCCGACATCACCGACAGCGTCGCCGGTTTCTCGACCACGCCCGCCAGCTACACGATGGCGCGCAAGTTGAAGTGGGAAGGGTCGGTTCGCGCCCGCGCCGGCCTCGCAGCGCGCAACACGCTGTTCTACGCCACCGGTGGCGCCGGCTATGCCAAGATCGACAATCTCTTCTTCACGACCAACACCGCCAACGCGTTTGCGGCGACCGGCTCGGACAAGCGCTGGGGTTATGTCGGCGGCGGCGGTATCGAGCAGAAGCTGACCCGGAACATCTCGATCGGGATGGAATACACCTATCACCAGTATAAGGACGATGACGCCCGCGTGCTGGTCACCGCGGGCACCACGCTCGCCGGCAGCCCGGTCCTGCTGGCGAACAACCCGTTCGTGCTGGCGCCCAACACCACCGGCACCACCTTCCGCCGCAGCGACGAGAATTTTCGCTGGCACTCGCTGCGCGGCACCGTTTCTTTCCGGTTCTGAGGTAGCGCACCTTCGATCCCCGTTCGCCCTGAGCGAAGTCGAAGGGTAAGCCCCACGTGCAAGGGTCTTTCGACTGCGCTCGGCACGAACGGGGAGGGGCGATTACTACTACACGACACCGAAAAGGCCGCTGCCCCGACAGGGCAGCGGCCTTTCCCTTGTCTGCACAACCTCAATCCTCCCCCGGCAGGGGGAGGTGGCGCCGAAGGCGACGGAGGGGGAGGACATGTGACCGAGGTTTTCCCTTACCTCGCCCTCCGTTTGGCATGCGCCATCCACCTCCCTCTGGCGGGGGAGGATCGCAAGAGCCAGCCCCGGTCGACCCAAGCCCCCAAATTTCCCATTGCACGCCACCTCGGGCCGCCTATGCTCGCGCTACCCCGGGGGAGCGCTAGTCCGCGCTTGAGAGGAAGGCAGGAGCCTTCGACCCGCTGAACCTGATCCGGTTGATACCGGCGGAGGGAGGGAGCGGTCGCCACAGAACCGCAAGCCTTGCTCCGAGACCTTTAGGAGCACGCGCATGGCCGTCGTTACGCAGTCCAACACTACCGACATCGGCGTCACCACCGGCCCGATCCGCGGCTCGCGCAAAATTCACGTCGCGGTCCCGTCGAGCCCCGACGTCCGCGTCGCGATGCGCGAGATCGTCCTCGACCCGAGCTGCGCCGAGCCTCCCTTGCGCGTCTACGACACCAGCGGCCCCTATACCGATCCGCGCGCGACGATCGACATCAACGCCGGCCTCCCCCAACTCCGCCGGGGCTGGATCGAGGCCCGAGGTGACGTGGAATCCTACGACGCCCGAGAAATCCGCCCCGAGGACAATGGCCAGCTCGGCCCCGACCGCTCGGGCGGGGTCCCGCAATTCCCCGGCAGCATCAAGCGGCCCCTGCGCGCGAAGCCAGGCCAGAACGTCAGCCAGATGCACTACGCGCGACGGGGGATCATCACCCCGGAAATGGAATATGTCGCCACGCGCGAGAATCTCGGCCGCGCCATGCTCAAGGACTATGTTCGAGACGGCGAGAGCTTCGGCGCGAGCATCCCCGACTTCGTGACCCCCGAGTTCGTCCGCGACGAGATCGCCCGCGGCCGTGCGATCATCCCCAACAACATCAACCACCCCGAATCCGAACCGATGGCGATCGGCCGCAACTTCCTCGTCAAGATCAACGCCAACATCGGCAACTCGGCGGTCGCCAGCAACGTCGCCGCCGAAGTCGACAAACTCGTCTGGTCGATCCGCTGGGGCGCCGACACGGTGATGGACCTCAGCACCGGCCGCAACATCCACGACACGCGCGAATGGATCCTGCGCAACTCGCCCGTCCCGATCGGCACCGTGCCCATCTACCAGGCGCTCGAGAAGGTCGGCGGCGTCGCCGAGGACCTCACCTGGGAGATCTTCCGCGACACGCTCATCGAGCAGGCGGAACAAGGCGTCGATTACTTCACGATCCACGCCGGCGTGCGGCTGGCGTACATCCCGATGACCGCGAAACGCGTCACCGGCATCGTCAGCCGCGGCGGCTCGATAATGGCGAAATGGTGCCTCAGCCATCACAAGGAGAGCTTCCTCTACGAGCGCTTCGACGAGATCACCGAGATCATGCAGGCGTACGACATCGCCTACAGCCTCGGCGACGGTCTGCGCCCCGGCTCGATCGCCGACGCGAACGACGAAGCGCAGTTCAGCGAACTCTACACACTCGGCGAACTCACCCACCGCGCGTGGAAGAGCGACGTCCAGGTCATGATCGAAGGCCCCGGCCATGTCCCGATGCACAAGATCAAGGAGAACATGGACAAGCAACTCGAAGTCTGCGGCGAAGCCCCCTTCTACACCCTAGGGCCACTGACGACGGACATCGCCCCCGGCTACGACCACATCACGAGCGGCATCGGCGCCGCGATGATCGGCTGGTACGGCACCGCGATGCTCTGCTACGTCACGCCCAAGGAGCATCTCGGCCTGCCGGATCGCGACGACGTGAAAGTCGGCGTCGTGACCTACAAGCTAGCCGCCCACGCCGCCGACCTGGCAAAGGGCCACCCCGCCGCCCAGATGCGCGACGACGCGCTGAGCCGCGCCCGCTTCGAATTCCGCTGGCGCGACCAGTTCAACCTCTCGCTGGACCCTGATACGGCGGAATCCTACCACGACCAGACGCTCCCCGCAGAAGGCGCCAAGACCGCGCATTTCTGCTCGATGTGCGGGCCCAAATTCTGCTCGATGAAGATCACGCAGGAGGTCCGCGACTTTGCCGCCACGCAGAATGCACCCGCGGACACGTTCCTCGCCGCGGACATCGATGCGGCCGATCTCGACCGGGCGATCTTCGCGACCGGCACCCACGCCGACGCCGAGAGGGGGATGGCCGACATGAGCGAGAAGTTCCGGGCGAAAGGAAGCGAGATCTATCTGCCGGCGGAGTGATCACCGACCTTGTTGGCCTCCCACGCGAGGGGGAGGATCGTTAAATCAGGCTGGCGCGGCCGCCGGCGTGGCGTTCGAGGCGGCCGCCCAGTTCCAACTCGAGCAACACCGTGTGGACGACCGCCGGGCCGAGGCGCGACTGGCGGATGAGTTCGTCGATCGCGACGGGGACCGGGCCCAGCAGGTCTACGATCCGGCGACGATCGGTGTCGGTGGCGTCTGCGGCCGGATCGGCGGCATAGGCGTCGATCGGCGAGCGGACCGCGCGCGGATCGAACGGGCGGATCTGTTCGAGGATGTCGGCCGCCGATTGCACCAGCGTTGCGCCCTCGCGGATCAGCAAATTGCAGCCCTGCGCGCGCGGATCGAGCGGGCTGCCGGGGACGGCCATTACGTCGCGACCCGATTCGTTGGCGAGGCGTGCGGTGATCAGCGAGCCCGACTTGGGGATGGCCTCGACCACGACCGTGCCGATCGCGAGCCCGGCGATGATGCGATTGCGCGAGGGAAAGTTGCGCGCCTTGGGCTCGGTGCCGGGCGGCTGTTCGGCGAGCAGCAGGCCGTCGGTGGCGATGCGCTCCTGCAGCGCGGTGTTGTCGGGCGGGTAGGCGATGTCGATCCCGCTGGCGATGACGCCGATCGTGGCGCCGCGCGACCCCGCGCCGAGCGCGCCGATATGCGCGGCGGTGTCGATGCCGCGCGCGAGGCCGGAGACGATCGTCGTACCCTCCTCGGCGAGCTGCAGCGCGAGCTGGCGCGCGAAGCGGCAGGCGGCGGCCGACGCATTGCGTGCGCCGACCATCGCGATGCAGGGGCGGGCCGCGTGCGCGATGTCGCCCCGCAGGATCAGCGCTGGGGGCGCGGACTCGATCTCCGCGAGCAGCCGCGGATAGTCCGGGTCGTCGAGGAAGAGATAGCGCGCGCCGAGCTTTGCGGTGGCGGCGATCTCGCGTTCCGCCAGGGCCGCGTCGGCAACGCGCGGGCTGCGGCCGCCGCCGCGCGCGGCGAGCATCGGGAGCGCGTCGATCGCGGCGTCCGCGCTGCCGAAGCGGGCGATGAGCTGGCGATAGGTGACCGGTCCGATCCCGGTCGTGCGGATAAGCCGAAGTCGTGAGACGATCGGGTCAGTCACTCTTTTTCCGGCTGGAGCCGATGCGCGGTTCGGTCCCCGAGAACAGCCGTTCGACGTTTTCGCGGTGTTTCCACAACACGATGAGCGCGAGCGCGAGTAGCAGCAGGACGAGGTCGAACCGGCCGAACAGCGCGGCGGCGAACGGCGCACTCAGCGCGGCGGCGATGCCCGCGACCGAGGAGATGCGCAGCGCCGCGAGCAATCCCAGCCAGACGACCGCATAGACCAGCCCGAGCGGCCAGTGGAGCGCGACGACGATCCCCATCAGCGTGGCGACGCCCTTGCCGCCCTTGAACCCGAGCCAGATCGGGTAGCAATGGCCGATGAACGCTCCGGCGGCTGCCAGGGGTGTGTTGCCGGGGAACAGGTGCGCGACCAGCAGCACGGCGACCGCGCCCTTGGCCATGTCGAGCAGCAGCGTGGCGGCGGCGAGGCCTTTGCGCCCGGTGCGCAGGACGTTGGTGGCGCCGATGTTGCCCGAGCCGATCGTCCGCAGATCGCCCGCACCGCCCGCCCGCGTCAGGATGACGCCGAACGGGATCGAGCCGAGCAGATAGCTCAGCACGAGCGATAGCGTGGGCGCGACCCAGAGAATTTCCGTCTGCAACTATGTCCCCCGTTCCGGACGGCTTATAAACGACGCGGCGCGGACGGCAAATGGCGCGGTGATCGACGGCGTGCTCAAGAATGAGCGGTCGTCGACCGATCTCGATCCTCCCCCTGGCGGGGGAGGATCGTCAGGCTCTGGCGCGCATCGGGGTAATCCGGCCTAGTTTGCGCGAACTGATCCGTTCTAAGGACCGGGAATGGACCAACGCCCCATCCTTTTCTTCGATTCCGGCGTCGGCGGGCTCTCGATCGTCGGCCCGGCTCGCGCGGCGCTCCCCGACGCACCGTTCGTCTATGCCGCCGACTCGGCCGGGTTTCCCTACGGCACCAAAAGCGAGGCGGAGATCGCGGCGCGCGTGCCCGTACTGCTGGGGCGCTTGGCGGAGCGGTACCGGCCGCGGTTGATCGTGATCGCGTGCAACACCGCGTCGACGATTGCGCTGGCCGTGGTGCGCGCGGCGCTCGACCTGCCGGTGGTGGGGACGGTGCCGGCGATCAAGCCCGCCGCCGCGCTGTCGGTCACGCGGACGATCGGCGTGCTGGGGACCGAGGCGACGGTGCGGCAGGCCTATGTCGACGATCTCGCGGCGAGGTTCGCCCGCGATTGCACGGTGGTACGCTACGGGTCGGCGGCGTTGGTCGAGATGGCGGAGGCCAAGCTGCACGGGCGGGCGGTGGCGCCGGAGCGCTATGTCGCGGTGCTCGATGGTTTGTTCTCGCAGACCGGCGGGGCGGCGATCGATGTCATCGTCAACGCGTGTACGCATTTCCCGCTGGTCGAAGCCGAGCTTGCGGCGGCGGCGCCCGGCGTCCGGTTCGTCGACGGCGGTCCCGGGATCGCGCGACGGATCGTTCACCTGATGCAGGACGAAACGTGGTCGGGCGCGGGCGAGGGCATCGCTGTCTTCACGCGGTTGGGCGACGAGGAGCGCAGGCTCGGACCGGCGCTGACTGCGCGGGGATTTGGCAGGATCGAGCAGCTTTAGGCGTCGGCCTGGGACAATGTGGCACCTTGCTTCGCGGGCGCATCGTGGCAATGTGCGTCCAGGATGAGGAAAGCGATCACCGTAAGAGCGGTATTGCGCTGGAACTGAGTGAAAGTGAGGCGTAGTGCCCAAGCCTATGAGTATCGACGGCAAAACGGCGACGGACGGCATCAGCGGTCCACGAGTCGATTATTCGCGCGTGTTTACGCAGGCGATCGACCGATTGCATGCCGAGGGGCGCTACCGCGTGTTCATCGACATCCTCCGCAACAAAGGCGCGTTCCCCAACGCGCGCTGCTTCGCGGGGCATAACGGACCGAAGCCGATCACCGTGTGGTGCTCGAACGACTATCTCGCGATGGGCCAACACCCGAAGGTGATCGCGGCGATGGAAGAGGCGCTGCACGACGTCGGCGCGGGCTCGGGCGGCACGCGCAACATCGGCGGCAATACGCACTACCATGTCGATCTGGAGGGCGAGCTCGCCGACCTGCACGGCAAGGAAGCCGCGTTGCTGTTCACCAGCGGCTATGTCTCGAACGAGGCGACGCTGGCGACGCTCGCCAAGGTGCTGCCGGGCTGCATCATCTTTTCGGACGAGCTGAACCACGCATCGATGATCGCCGGGATCCGCAATTCGGGCTGCGAGAAGCGCGTGTTCCGCCACAACGATCTTGCGCATCTCGAAGAGCTGCTCGCCGGGGAAGACCCGGCCGTGCCGAAGCTGATCGCGTTCGAGAGCGTCTATTCGATGGAAGGCGACATCGCGCCGATCGCCGCGGTGTGCGATCTCGCCGACCGATACAACGCGCTGACCTATTGCGACGAAGTCCATGCGGTCGGGATGTACGGCGCGCGGGGCGGTGGCATTTCGGAGCGGGACGACGTCGCGCACCGGATCACGATCCTCGAGGGGACGCTCGGCAAGGCGTTCGGCGTGATGGGGGGCTATATTGCCGCCGATCGCACGATCGTCGATGTGATTCGCAGCTATGCGCCGGGGTTCATCTTCACGACGTCGCTGTCGCCGGTGCTGGTCGCGGGCGTGCTTGCCAGCGTGCGGCATCTGAAGGCGTCGAGCGTGGAGCGCGACGGCCAGCAGGCCGCGGCGGCGATGCTCAAGGCGATGCTGAAAGACGCCGGGCTGCCGGTGATGATCGGCGACACGCATATCGTGCCCTTGATGGTCGGCGATCCGGTCAAGGCGAAGAAGATCAGTGACGTGCTGCTCGCCGAATACGGCGTGTACGTGCAGCCGATCAACTATCCGACCGTGCCGCGCGGGACCGAGCGACTGCGGTTCACGCCGGGGCCTGCGCATACCGAGGCGATGATGCGCGAACTGACCGATGCGCTGGTCGAGATTTGGAGCCGGCTGGATCTGCGTAAGGCGGCGTGACCGGCCCGCGTCGGTCTGGCGCGTCGAGCTCCCGCCTCAGTCTATCGTGATCGTGCCGTCGGTTCCGGGAACGGCGAACGGCTCGCCGAAGCCAAACGAGCGGAACCGCGTGTAGTCGCCCTCGACCGGTGCGGCGTAGACATGGACGACGGCGCGGGTGCCGTCGACGACCCAGTAATGCGGAATGTCGCCACTGGCATAGGCGAAGCGCTTGAACGTAGTATCGCGGGCAGCCGACGTTTCGGGCACTTCGATCACGAGCAGGACATCCGCGGCGACCAGCAGGCGATTTTTGGCGACCGGTTCGCGTAGGACGGCGACATCGCAACCCACTACCGTATCGTTACCGAGATCGACGCCGACTTCGCCCATGATCCGCGATTCGGCGAATAGACGCGACAAGCAGATCGCGATCTTGGCCTGGCGCGCGGCATGTGCGGACATCGGCGGATTCATCCGTACGAGTTCCCCCTCGACCAGTTCGACCTTCATATCGTCGAACGCGCCGGACTCACCCATGCGCAGGAACTCGGCCGTCGTGAAACGAGCCGGGATCTGCTGATCGGCGCGGAGAATAACGGCGGATTTATTCATGGCCGCTTCGTATCACGAAACCGGTGCCCTCGCGAATCGTCAGAACGCCGCAGCGAGCATCGTGAGCACGCCCAACCCGAGTGACAGCGGCACACGCAACGCCATCCAGCCGGGCGGGGCGATACCGTCGCGGACCAGCGCGCGGTCGACGCACAGCGCGGCTATCAGGCTGAGGCCGAGCACGACCAGCGAGGGGCCGGGCCAGCGCAGGCCGACCATCCAGGGCCAGGCGGTGATGAGCGCGATCAGCGAGGGCGCGACGCTGGCGAACCAGAGCCAGCGCGGGGGTGAGTCGGTGCGCGCGGCGAGGCCCCACCACAGGCCGCCGAGGAAACTCAGGATGATCGCGGCATAGGCATAGGCGATCGCCAGCGCGGCGTAGCGGCTTTGTGGATCACCGCTCAGCAACAGCGCAACCGCCCCGAGTTGCGGGAGTAGGCCGCTCAGGCCGAGCAGCCGCGCGATAGGCGGAATGCCGCCGCCGGCGGCAGGTCGCACGGGCATCAGACGCGTGCGACCACACCGGTCGCGACGACCGGACCGGACGGCAGCCCGGTCGGCGAGCCGCCGAGCGGTTCGACCGAGATTGCGAGCGTCGCGCCGGGCGCTATGCGGCCGCGGTCGACGACGTTCGGCGCCAGCGCGGTCGGACGGCCCGACAATAGACCGAGCGAATGCGGCACACCGTCGCCGCCGATGACCCACAGCTCCGCGACGCGCGCGTCCGGAACGCCGGGGCCGGCGGCGACGCGGAGCGCGCCGTTCGAGGGATCATAGACCGCGGCGACGGGCGACTTCGCATCGCCGAGCATCGCGACGAGCACGCTGGTCGCGCGCGCTACCGGGGTCGGTTGCGAGACGGGCACGGTCGGCTCGGGGCGGACCATGACGAACAGCAGCAGCGACGCGGCGATCGCACTGGTGATGGCGGCCAGCGCGGGCCACGGAAAACGGCGGGGCGTGGTGGCCGTCGGACCGTCGAGGCTGGCCTCGATCCGCGTGGCGAGACGCGGCGGCGCCGCGTGCTCCGGCCAGAGATCGAACAACGCGGCGAAGCGCGACCGCCACCATTCGACCTGGGCCGCGAAACCTGGCTCGGCGAGCACGCGGCGGAGTGCCGCGCCGCGCTCCTCGCCGTCGAGCAGGCCGAGCGCGAGTTCGGCGGCGGCGACGTCTTCCGGGATAGCGTCGGGATCAGCCATCGAGGCAATCCTTCAGTCGGGCGAGGCCGCGGCGGACCCAGCTCTTCATCGTGCCCAGCGGCACGGCGCGCTTGATCGCGAGTTCGGCATAAGTGATGCCGTCGAAGAACGCGGTGCGGATGGCGTCGCGTTGCTGTGGTTCGAGCCCGTTCAGGCATTCGATCAGTTCGCGCGACGATTCGCTTGCCAGCATCCCCGCCTCGGCGCCTTCGCCGGGATCGGCGATGTCGGGCGCATCGTCGAGCGGGCTCGTGCGGCGGACGCCCTGCGCGCGCTGCCAGTCGATGGCGCGGTTGCGCGCGATCGTCGCCAACCAGGTTATCGGGCTCGCGCGCCCGGGTTCCCAGGCCCCGGCGCGTTTCCAGATCGTGAGATAGACCTCGTGCAGCACATCCTCCGCGGCTTGGGCGTTGCCGCAGATACGGTGGGTGATGCCGAAAAGCTTCGCGCTGGTCAGCGAATAGAGTTCGCGAAACGCGTCGCGATCCTCCTGGCCGGTACGCAACAGCACCTCGGAGAGGTGCGCGCGGGCGGCATCTGCGTCTGGATAAGCTCTGGTCACGAAGAGGAGCCTAGCGGCTGAGCCCGTCGCGGCAATAGCCTTCGCCGGGTTTGACGGTGAGGCAGTCGGTTTTGCCGAACAGATATTTGAGTCCGGTCGCGTCGCCGTTGGTGGGGCGCAGGGTTTCGCGGATGCCGCCGCGATCGAACGTGATCGTGTCGCCGCTCGCTATGCCGTCGAACGTGCCTTTGTTGTCGAGGTCCCATTGCATCGCAAGCGTGTAGCGGCCGGGGGTGGTCGTGCGGGTGATGTCGAGAACCATGCCTTCGACGCCGATCCAGCGGCCGGTATAGTCGGGCGCGGGTTTCGGCTTTGGCGGGACCAGTTTGCGCTCGACGGATCCGACAGACGTCATGGTGCCGTCGCTGCTGGTGTCGGGCGCGGGGCCGGAGCAGGCGGTCAGCGCGACGGCGGCAACCAGGGCGAGGGGTTTCATGGCGCGTCTCCTTAAGGACGATCGGCACTTGGCGCCGATTTCTGTTCCCGCCGTCATCCTGACGAACGTCAGGACCCAGAGCCAATCAGTGTCGTGCCCTGTAACCCTGGGTCCTGACTTTCGTCAGGATGACGGCGTTGGTTGGGATGCGCCCGTCTATCACGCCCCCGCGAACAGGTGTGGCAAATTCCGCCCTGGGTGGGTATGGGGCTGGGCACCCGATCCCCCGTCACAGGATTACGCCAGGTGCGCATCGCCATCGCGTCCGATCACGCCGCCGTTTCGTTGAAAGCGGTGCTTGCCGCGTGGCTGCGCGAGGCAGGGCACGACGTGCTCGACCTTGGCCCCGAAGGCACCGCCAGCGTCGATTATCCCGATTACGGGTTCAAGCTCGCCTCGGCGATCGCCGATGGCAGCGCGGAGCGCGGCATCGCGCTGTGCGGGTCGGGCATCGGGATCTCGATTGCCGCCAATCGCAACCCCGCCTGCCGCTGCGCGCTCGTCTCAGAGCCGCTGTCGGCGAGCCTTGCGCGCGTGCACAACGACGCCAACGCCATCGCGATGGGCGCCCGCCTGATCGGCGAGGAAATGGCCAAGGCCTGCGTCGAAGCCTTCCTGACCGCCGACTTCGCCGGCGGCCGTCATCAACTCCGTGTCGACAAGCTAAAGGTCCCCGCATGAGCACCCAGCCCACTACGCTCCATGACGTCCAGCCGGACGGCTTCTTCACCCGCGGCCTCGCCGATGCCGATGCCGCCGTGTTCGCCGGCGTCGAGGCCGAGCTCGAGCGCGAGCAGACGCAGATCGAACTGATCGCGTCCGAGAATATCGTCTCGAAGGCGGTGCTCGAGGCGCAGGGCTCGGTGTTCACCAACAAATATGCGGAAGGCTATCCCGGCAAGCGCTATTACCAGGGCTGCGCGCCGTCGGACACGGTCGAGACGCTCGCGATCGAGCGCGCCAAGCAGATCTTCGGCTGCGGGTTCGTCAACGTCCAGCCGCATTCGGGCGCGCAGGCGAATGGCGCGGTGATGCTCGCGCTGGTCAAGCCCGGCGACACGATCCTCGGCATGAGCCTCGATGCCGGCGGCCATCTGACGCACGGCGCCAAGCCCGCGCAGTCGGGCAAGTGGTTCAACGCGATCCAGTACGGCGTCGATGCGACCACGCACCTGATCGACTATGACGCGGTCGAGGCGCTGGCGGTCGAGCATCAGCCAAAGCTGATCATCGCGGGCGGTTCGGCCTATCCGCGCGTCATCGACTTTGCGCGCTTCCGGGCGATCGCGGACAAGGTCGGTGCGTATTTCATGGTCGACATGGCGCATTTCGCCGGGATCGTCGCAGCCGGGCTGCACCCGACGCCGTTCGGCCACGCGCATGTCGTGACCACCACCACGCACAAGACGCTGCGCGGGCCGCGCGGCGGCATGATCATGACGAATGACGAGGCCATCGCGAAGAAGATCAACTCGGCGGTGTTCCCGGGTCTCCAGGGCGGGCCGCTGATGCATGTGATCGCGGCGAAGGCGGTCGCGTTCGGCGAGGCGCTCCAGCCCGACTTCAAGAGCTACATTGCGGCCGTCGTCGAGAACGCCAAGGTGCTCGCGGCGACACTCAAGGAGCGCGGTTCGGACGTCGTTTCGGGCGGCACCGACACGCATCTGGCGCTGATCGACCTCACCCCGCTGGGCATCACCGGGCGCGATGCGGACGAGGCGCTCGAGCGTGCGGGGATCACCTGCAACAAGAACGGCATCCCCAACGACCCGTTGCCGCCGATGAAGACCAGCGGCATCCGCGTCGGCAGCCCTGCCGGCACCACGCGCGGCTTCGGTCCGGCCGAATTCCGCGAGATCGGCAACATGGTCGCCGACGTGCTGGACGGGCTCGCGAAAAAGGGCGAGCATGGGGACCCGGAGGTCGAAGCGGACGTTCGGACGCGTGTTCGCACCCTGTGCGCGCGCTTCCCGATCTATCAAGGATGATGAGCATGTCGAAGATCGACGAAATCCAGAACGACATCAAGGCGACCCCCGGCCTCGGCAAGAGCATGGCCAAGTGGAGCGCGCTCGGCGCGGTCGTCGCGATCCCGGTGCCGGTGATCGGGCCGATCTTCGGTGCGCTCGCAGGCGCGGGCTACGCCTACTACAAGGGCAAGAAGAAGGTCTGAATGCGCTGCCCCTTTTGCGGACATGACGACAGCCAGGTAAAGGACAGCCGCCCCACCGAAGACGGGGCGGCGATCCGGCGCCGGCGCCAGTGCGAGGGCTGCGCCGCGCGTTTCACGACGTTCGAGCGCATCCAGCTGCGCGAGCTGTTCGTATTGAAGAGTGAGGGGCGCAGGGAGCCGTTCGATCGCGAAAAGCTGCTGCGGTCGCTGTCGATCGCGACCCGGAAGCGGGCGATCGAGGCGGGGCGGATCGACAAGCTCGTGAGCGGAATCCAGCGGCGGCTGGAGACGCTGGGTGAAAACGACGTCACGTCGAAGCGGATCGGCGAAATGGTGATGGACGGGCTCAAGGGGCTCGATTCGGTCGCGTATATTCGGTTTGCCAGCGTGTATCGCGATTTCAGCGAAGCAAAGGACTTCGAGGCGTTTGCCGGGAGTGTCGAGGAGGTCGGGCGGGCGGAGTGATCCGGGCTTGTCCGTCGATACGCGCTCTCGACTTCGCTCGATCGCTACTCGGGACGAACGGGTTGGAAAGAGTGGGTGGGCGTGAGGCCCGGCGCTCATCGACCCAGCCGCGCGGTCACTCCACGCTACGTCATCGGGCTCGTCACCCCACTTCCGTTCGTCCCGAGTAGACGTCGAGCTTGTCGAGACGGCGTATCGAGGGATAAGCCCCGCGAATGACATTCTGGGCCTATGTGGTGCGCTGCGCCGACGACAGTTATTACACCGGACACACTGACGATCTGGAGCGCCGGATCGGTCAGCACAACCTTGGCGAGATTCCTGGGTACACGCAGACACGACGCCCGGTCGAGCTGATGTGGAGCCAGGAATTTCCATCGCGGCAGGAGGCACTCGCGGCCGAGTTCCAGGTCAAGGGGTGGTCGCGGCGCAAGAAGGAAGCGCTCGCGCGTCAGGATTGGGCGGATCCGCACGATGCGGCCATTCTCCCGAGGGAACGGGCCCTTCGACTTCGCTCAGGGCGAACGGAGGGAGGGAAGGGTGTCGCACCACCAACCGCCATTGATGCCTCACTCCCTCCCCCCGTTCGTGCTGAGCGAAGTCGAAGCACCTTGGCGGACGCCGCCCCACCCCCCGTGATCGTCCTCGTCCGCCCCCAGCTCGGCGAAAACATCGGTAAGGCCGCACGCGCGATGCTCAATTTCGGGCTCACCGAGATGCGTCTCGTCTCGCCGCGCGACGGCTGGCCCAACCCTTCCGCCGGCCCGGCCGCAAGCGGTGCGGATATCGTGCTCCAGAACGCGCAGGTCTATGACAGTGTCGCCGCCGCCACCGCCGACTGCGCGCAGGTCTTCGCCACCACCGTGCGCAAGCGCGGCGTGACCAAGCCCGTCGTCACCCCGGAGCAGGCCTCGACCGAGATCCACGCCGCGCCCGGCCGCTCCGCCATCCTGTTCGGGCCCGAGCGCTCCGGCCTCGAAACCGACGACGTCGCGGTCGCGCGGACGATCATCACGGTGCCGATCAACCCTGAATTCGGCTCGCTCAATCTCGCCCAGGCGGTGATCCTCGTCGCCTATGAATGGTCGAAGGGGCTGACCGCCGAGCGCGAGCTCAGCCAGCCGTCGATCAATCCAATCCTGCCGCCCGCACCGCAGGAGGAGCTCGACGGGATGATCGGGCAGCTCGATGCGATGCTGGTGGGATCAGGGTTTTTCCATCTCCCCGAAAAGATGCAGTCGACGCGGCGGACTTTGCGCACGCTGCTGACCAAGCCGGGCTGGTCGAGCCAGGAGGTTCGCACGTTCCGCGGGGTGCTGTCGTCGCTGGCGGGGAAGAAGCCGCGGGCTTGATCTTCGATGAGCACCCCCTCTTCCGTTCGCCCTGAGCGAAGTCGAAGGGCGTGCCCCAAGTGAGGGTGCTTCGACTTCGCTCGGCACGAACGGGGTGGGGGGGAGGCGTCCGTGGGAAGGCTCAGCGCTGGTCGAACGCCGCCAGTTCATACGCGATCGACGCCTCGACCAACCCCTCCCAAAGATCCGCGATCACCGCGTCCGGCAACCCCAGCCGCACCGCCTCGGCGCGGGCATTGTCGATCACCTGCGTCTTGCGCGCCTCGTCGCGGACATGGCCGCGTTCGGGCTTGATGCGCGCGGCGGCGTCCATATAGGCGAAGCGGCGCGCCAGCAGCGCGACGAGCTCGCGGTCGAGCGCGTCGACGCCCGCGCGGACTTCGGTCATGGTGGTGCAGTCGGGGCCGGATAGGATGGTCATGCGCGTCTCTTGCCGAGCGGCCCGCAGCCTGTCCAGCTTGACTCTGGCCCGCCCTCCGTCTAGGCGCCCGCCTTCGCAATGGCCCTGCACCCCGGTGAAGCGGTGGCCCTGCCTTGTCTAACGACGACCAGCAGAGCGATACCGGGACCAACGTTGTTTGCATTTGCAAAGGTTTTATCATGTCGAAGCGTCAAAGCGCGAAGTACAAACTCGATCGCCGTATGGGCGAGAACATCTGGGGTCGCCCCAAGTCGCCGGTCAACAAGCGCGAATACGGCCCGGGCCAGCACGGCCAGCGCCGCAAGGGCAAGGTCAGCGATTTCGGTATCCAGCTGCGCGCCAAGCAGAAGCTCAAGGGCTATTATGGCGACGTGACCGAGAAGCAGTTCCGCGCGTGCTACCACGAGGCATCGCGCATGAAGGGCGATACCTCGCAGAACCTGATCGGCCTGCTCGAGCAGCGTCTCGACATGATCGTCTACCGCGCCAAGTTCGCGCCGACGATCTTCGCGGCGCGCCAGATCGTTTCGCATGGCCACATCCGCGTCAACGGCGTGAAGTGCAACATCGCCTCGCGTCGCTGCTTCGTCGGCGACGAGATCACGCTGGGTTCGAAGGCGCAGGAAATGGCGCTGGTGATGGAAGCCCAGAGCCTCGCCGAGCGCGAAATCCCCGATTACGTCGCCCCCGATGGCGCGGCCAAGATCACCTTCACGCGCGTGCCCACGCTCGACGAAGTGCCTTACCCGGTGAAGATGGAGCCTAACCTCGTCGTCGAGTTCTATTCGCGCTAAGCGAAGAGAACGAGCAGAGGTTCGGCTCCGCCGGCGTCGCTCAGGCGACGTCCGACGTCATGGCTTTGCCATGACGCTGATCCGAGACAAAAAGGGCGGTCCTGTCGGGCCGCCCTTTTTCGTTGCGCCGTTTCGGTGCATGGACAGGAACGCTTACCTTTGCCAGAACCCGCGCAACTCATTGGGGAAATGACCATGCGCGCTGCTATCCTGTCTCTGTTGCTGCTCGGGACCGCCGCGTCCGCGCAAACGCCTTCGATTCCGACGCCGGCCATCTCCGTCGAGACGTTGAAGACCGTCACGCAGGTACTGTCGTCGGACGCGTATGAAGGCCGCGCGCCGACCACGCCCGCGGAGGCCAAGACGGTCGCGTATATCGTCGAGCGGATGAAGGCGGCGGGGCTCAAGCCCGGCAACAAGGGGTCGTGGACGCAGGACGTACCGATGGTCGAGATCACCGCCGGCAACGTCGCGCCGTTCAGCTTCACCGGCGGCAAGGCGCCGGTCAGCCTCGCCTATCGCACCGACATGGTCGCAGGCACGTACCGTGTCGCGCCGAAATCGAGCGTGGCGAACAGCGACGTCGTGTTCGTCGGCTACGGCATCACCGCGCCCGAAAAGGGCTGGGACGATTATGCGGGCACCGACGTGAAGGGGAAGACCGTCGTCATCCTCATCAACGACGCGGACTGGCAGACGATGTCGCGCGAGGGGCCGTTCGAGGGGCGTGCGATGACGTGGTACGGGCGCTGGCCGTACAAGTTCGAGAACGCCGCCAAGCACGGCGCGGCGGCGGCAATCATCGTCCATGATACCCAGCCGGCGGCGTATCCGTGGGCGGTGGTGCAGTCGTCCTGGACCGGGCCGCAGCTCGAGCTGGACGAGAAGGGCGATCATCTCGACCAGTCGCAGATTGTCGGCTGGATGCAGAAGCCGGCCGCCGAGCGTGTGTTCGCGAGCGCGGGCAAGGACTATGCGACGCTGGCGGCGGCGGCGAAGGTGAAGGGGTTCAAGGCGGTCCCGCTCGGGCTGAAGTTTGGCGGCGGGTTCGACAACACGATCAGGCGGCAGGCGTCGAAGAACGTCATCGGCGTGCTGCCGGGCAAGACTGCGCCCGACGACTATGTGCTGTATTCAGCGCATTGGGATCATCTCGGCCGCTGCGACGCGGTCGAGGGCGACGACATCTGCAACGGTGCTGCGGACAATGCGACGGGTATCGCCGGGCTGGTCGCGCTCGCCGAGGCGCAGGTGAAGGCGGGGCCGGCCAAGCGCTCGATCGCGTTCCTCGCGGTGACGGCGGAGGAATCGGGGCTGCTCGGCTCGCGCTATTATGCCGAGCATCCGATCTACCCGCTGGCGCACACGGTGGGCGGCGTGAACATGGACGTGCTCAACGTCGATGGCCGCGCGAAGGACTTCGTGTTCGCCGGCGCGGGCAAGTCGGAGATCGAGGATCTGGTGAAGCCGTTCGTCGCCGCCAAGGGGCGCGTGATCGGTGTCGAGGCGAACCCCGAGCGCGGCGGCTATTACCGGTCGGATCATTTCAGCTTTGCCAAGCTGGGCGTGCCGATGCTCGACGGGGGCAGCGGCGAGGATCTGGTCGTCGGCGGGACCGCGGCGGGGCATGCCGCGCGCGAGGATTATGTCGCGCATCGCTATCACAAGCCCGCGGACGAATATGACGCCAAATGGGACTGGTCGGGCGCGGTCGAGGATCTGGGCATCTATTACGGTCTCGGGCGCAAGCTCGCGGATGATACCAGTCTGTGGCCGAACTGGTATAAGAGCGCCGAATTCCGCGGCATTCGTGACCGCGATCGCGCAGGAGCCAAGTAAGTGACCACGACGACTACCCCGGCAGAATGGGCACACCACAAGGCCGTCTGGATCGGTTTTCCGAGCCATGCGGACCTGTGGCTGGACGATCTGGAACCCGCGCGTGACGAAGTCGTCGCGTTCGCTAAGGCGGTGCATGCCGAGGGCCGCGGCGAGACGGTAATCCTGGTCGCGGCGGATGTCGGGTCGGCGACCACTGCCAAGCGGCTCGCGCCGTTCGCGGAGGTGGTGGTCGAGCCGTTCGGCGACATCTGGCTGCGCGATACCGCCCCGATCATCGTCGGCGACGGCAGCGCGCGCGATTTTCAGTTCAATGGCTGGGGCGGGAAATACGACCTGCCTGGTGACGATACGATCGGGCAGCGGCTGGCGGCGAGCCGGCACAAGCGGGTCGAGGCGTGTGCGTGGGTCCTCGAAGGGGGCGCGATCGACGGCGACGGTACCGGGACGGTGGTCACGACGGCGCAGTGCCTGCTCAACCACAACCGCAATCCTTCGCTGAGCAAGGAGGAGATCGAGGCGCGGCTGGCGTCCGATCTCGGCTATACGCGCGTCGTCTGGCTGGGGGACGGGTTGGTCAACGATCATACCGACGGGCATGTCGACAACCTCGCGCGGTTCGTCGGCGAGGGACGTGTGGCAATCCCGAAGGCGACCGACAACGACCCGAACTGGCAGGTCTACCAGAACGCCGCGCGCGATGCTGCGGCAGCCGGGCTGGACGTCGTGACGATCCCGTCGCCGGGCCGCGTGCTACGCGACGAGGAGGTCGTGCCGGCAAGCTACATGAACTTCTACATCGGCAATGCCGCGGTGGTGGTGCCGTTGTACGGGGCTGAGAACGATGCGGCTGCGGTGCTGGCGATTCAGGCGCTGTTCCCGGACCGCGAGGTCGTCGGGCAGCGCGCGGATCATATCCTGACGGGCGGCGGCAGCTTCCACTGCATCTCGCAGCAGATCCCCGGCTGACGTCTTGTCTTGTTCCCCCGCGAAGGCGGGGGCTCAGGGTTGCAAGCGGTGTCGTTCCTGGCGCCCGGACCCCCGCCTTCGCGGGGGAACGGCGGGCCAGCGTGGATCTCTATCGTTCCACAAACCACCACCCCGGCGAAGGCCGGGGCCCAATTGGGGGACGTAGCAAACGGAGGACCGCCCTTCGTCACGCCGACCTCTCCAATTGGGCCCCGGCCTTCGCCGGGGTGGCCGCTAGAGCGGCCTCAGCGGCTCCAGCGGGCCCAGATCGCGGTCGGCAGAGTCAGCCCGCGCGCTTCCTCGCGAACGCCCAACTCACCGACTTCAACCTTGCCCGGCAGGTCCGCGAACACCTGGTTGAGCAATTCGCCGATCGCCAGCGCGGACATCCGCACCGCGTACACCGTCAGGAACAGGAACCGCGAATTCTCGTCGAGCAGCTTGCGACAGTCGGCGATCAGCTTGGGCAGGTCTTCCTCGAGACGCCACACCTCGCCCTCAGGCCCGCGCCCGTATTTCGGCGGATCGAGCAGGATCCCGTCATACCGCCGCCCCCGCCGAACCTCGCGCGCGACGAACTTCGCCGCGTCGTCGGTCATCCAGCGGATCGGCGCGTCGGCCATGCCCGAGAGCTTGGCGTTGGCCTTGGCCGCCTCGACCGACTTCTTCGACGCGTCGACATGGACCATGCGAACGCCCTTGGTCGCCATCGCCAGCGTGCCGACGCCGGTATAGCCGAACAGGTTCATGCATTCGGGCGAGTCGAGTCCGGCCACGCGCTCGCGCATCCAGCTCCACACCGGCGCCATGTCCGGGAAGAAGCCGAGATGGCGAAACGGGGTGGTCTGCGCGGTGTAGGACACCTCGTTCCACTTGAGCGTCCAGCCCTCGCGGGGGACGGGTTCGGCAAATTCCCAGCGGCCGCCGCCATCCTCGTCGGAGCCGGGGACGAATTCCCCCTGCGCCGTCCAGTCGGTCGAGGCGGGCGCCCACATCGCCTGCGGTTCGGGGCGGATGAAGCGGAAGCGGCCATAGCGTTCGAGCTTCTTGCCGTTCCCTGAATCGATCAGGCCGTAATCCGCCCAGGGTTCGCCGATGAGCGTTTCGAGCTTCATGCCGACGGCCTCGCGCGCTCGGTGATGTACGCGGTGATCGCCTCGAACGTGGCGGGGAGCGTCGCGTAGCGTTCCTCGCGGTCGAACAGGTCGCCGACGCGCGCGGGAAGCGAGGGACGGACGCCGGTGGCGCGCTCGACGGCGTCGCCGAACTTGGCGGGGTGCGCCGTCGCGAGCGTCACGACGGGGACGCCCGCGGGTACGTCGAGGCGCAGCGCCGCGGCGAGGCCGATCGCGGTGTGCGGGTCGATCACCTGCCCGGCATGTTCGTGCGCCCAGCGCATGGCGAGCGTCATGTCGTCGAGGTCGACACGGTCGCTCTGGAAGAGCGCCGCGGCGCCCTGCGACTGCGCGTTGGTGAGGCGCATCGCACCCGACGATTCGAACCCCGCCATCTGCGTCGCCAACGCCGCGCCGTCGCGGCCGCCGAGATCGAACAATAGCCGTTCGAAGTTGGAGCTGACCTGGATATCCATCGACGGGGTCGGGGTCTGCTGGACGCCGCCCTTCGAATAATCGCCGGTGCTCAGCGCGCGGTGGAGGATGTCGTTGACGTTGGTCGCAACGACCAGCTTGGCGACGGGGAGGCCCATCTGCGCCGCGACATAGCCTGCGAACACGTCACCGAAATTGCCGGTCGGCACTGCGAACGCGACCGCGCGATCGGGCGCGCCGAGGCGGACCGCGGCGTAGAAGAAATACACCACCTGCGCCATCAGCCGGGCCCAGTTGATCGAGTTCACCGCAGACAGCGCGAACTTGGTCGAGAAGGCGCGGTCGTTGAACATCGCCTTCACCAGTGCCTGCGCGTCGTCGAAGCTGCCTTCGATGGCGATGTTGTAGACGTTGGGGCTGAGCACCGTAGTCATCTGGCGGCGCTGCACGTCGGAGATCCGCCCGACCGGGTGAAGCATGAAGATGTCGATGCCCGCGCGCCCCGCGACCGCGTCGATTGCGGCCGAGCCGGTGTCGCCGCTGGTTGCGCCGACGATCGTCAGCCGCTTGTCCGTGCCTGCGAGGAAGCGTTCGAAGAAGAGTCCGAGCAACTGGAGCGCGACGTCCTTGAACGCGAGCGTCGGGCCGTGGAACAACTCGAGCAGCCACTGGTCGTGGTCGAGCTGGACCAGCGGGACGACTGCGGCGTGCGAGAAGCGGCCATAGGCCTGCTCACAAAGTGCTTTCAGTTCCTCGCGCGTCATCGCGTCTCCGACAAACGGCGCCATCACCGCAACCGCGGTGTCGACATAGGAGAGGCCGGCGAGCGCCGCGATTTCGTCGCGGGTCATCGTCGGCCAGGCCTCGGGCAGGTACAGGCCGCCGTCGGAGGCGAGACCGGCGAGCGTCGCGGCTTCGAAATCGAGGACGGGGGCGGAACCGCGGGTGCTGATGTAACGCATGGCCAGCCGGTTAGCGGGGCGAGGCTTTCGACACAAGGTTGCGCCGCTTGGCTATCGCAAGGACATAAATGATCGCGGCGATGGCGGCGAAGAAGAACCACTGGCCCGCGTAAGCGAGATGGTTGTTCGGGACCGAGGCGATGTCGGGCCGGCCGTTGGGTGAAAGGCCCGCGTGTGGCGTGTCCGCGACCAGCATCAGACGCTGCGGGGTGTGATCGAACAGCGATCCGATCAGCGAACGGCCGTCGGGCGCGTGGCTGATGAACCCGGAGACTTGGCCACCGGTCCAGACGATCTTGGCCATCGGATCGCGCGTGGTGCCGAGCTGGACGATCATGCCGGGTCCTTCGGCGCCGGTCCGGCACTGCGCGATCGCGCGGAAGCCGGATTTGCCCGCGCCGGCGAGCGTGATGGCGGTCGGCTGGAGGCAGAGCCCCGAGGCGCGGCGGAACAGGAGCGTCTCGTCGGGGAGGCGCGGGAACGCCATCGGCGGCTTGGCGGGGTTGGCGGCAAGCTGCGCGAGGAACGCCTCCTTTTTCGGAAGCCGGTCGAGGAGTTGCCACAGGCCGAGGCCGATCATCGCCGCGATCGCGAGCGTGACGAGGATCGTGGGGATGACGGGGATACGCGGCGAGGGACGGGTCACGGTTCGATTTTGCCCTCACGCGCGGCGTTGCGATACTCGGCGGACATCAGCGCACCCTTCGCGGCGCGGAGCGACAGGACGACGCCACCCGCGGTGAAGGGGATCCAGATCAGCATGTGCAGCCAAAGTGGGGGGTGGACCTTGAGTTCCAGCGTGATCGCGAGCGCGACGACGACCGCGCCGAGGATCAACGTCAGGAACGCGGCGGGGCCGTCGCCGACGTTGAACTTGGAGAAGTCGAGGCCGCAATTCGGGCAGCGGTCGGCGAAGATGGACCATTTCGCAAAGAGGGTAGGCTTGCCGCAGCGCGGGCACAGCCCCTTGAGCGCGACCTGCGCGATCGTGGGGGCGGTGGCCAGCGGGTAGGGGGCTTGCGTCATGCGGTCAGCGCCTCGGTCGGATGTGTCCCCGCGAAGGCGGGGATCCAGACTAGGCTCCCGCCTTCGCGAGAGAACAAGGGGCGGGTGCGACATTTGTCTTGGGACAGTATCTTACCAGCAAAGGCCACCACCCCGGCGGAGGCCGGGGCCCAGTTGGGGGACGTTGCCAACGGAGGACGGCGCTTCGTTACTACAACCTTGCCAACTGGCCCCCGGCCTTCGCCGGGGTGGTGCCTACCGGAACGGGGCCCGTAAAAGCTCAACCGCCGTGGACGGGGGCGCCCCAGCCGCCCCAGACATAGACGGTGACGAACAGGAACAGCCAAACGACGTCGACGAAATGCCAGTACCAGGCCGCCGCCTCGAAGCCAAAATGCTGGCGGGGCGTGAAATCGCCGCGATACGCGCGGACGAGGCAGACGATCAGGAAGATCGTGCCGATGACGACGTGGAACCCGTGAAAGCCGGTCGCCATGAAGAACGCCGCGCCATAGTTGATCCCCTTGAACGGGAACGGCGCGTGGACATACTCATACGCCTGGATGCCACTGAACAGCACGCCGAGGATCACGGTGAGCCACAGCCCCTTGAGAACGCCATCGCGGTTGCCGACGCCGATCATCCCCCACAGCCCGGTCTTCTCGCCGCCGCGCTGGTTGTGGATCAGCGCGTGGTGCGCCCAGGTCACCGTGGTGCCGGACGTCAGCAGGATCAGCGTGTTGAGCAGCGGCAGTTCGAACGGGTTGATGACCGTCAGGCCCTTTGGCGGCCACTGCGCGATCATCGCCGCGCCGCCTTCGACCGCGCGCGTGACGCTGCCATCGGCATAGGTCATCGCGGTGGGGAACAGCGAGAAGTCGAAGAACGCCCAGAACCAGCCGACGAAGAACATCACCTCGGAGGCGATGAACAGGATCATGCCGTAGCGGAAATGCAGCTGGACGACGGGGGTGTGATCGCCCGCATGCGCTTCCTTGATGACCTGCGCCCACCAGCTGTAGAAGGTGAACAGCAGCCCGGCGAGGCCGATAAAGAAGATCCAGCCGCCGCCATTGGGCTTGTCGATATGGCCACCGTGCATCCACATGACGCCGCCGACCGCCATGATCAGCGCTGACATCGATCCGACCAGCGGCCAGACACTGGGTGGTAGGATGTGATACTCGTGGTTTTTCGCGCCGGCCATGGAACTCCCCTATTCTCTTTGCGCCCGTCCTAGCTTGCGTTTTTCGCGGAATCCACCGGGTAAAACGTGTAGCTGAGCGTGATCGTCTGGATGTCTGCCGCGTCCGGGTCCGTCAGGATCTTCGGATCGACGAAGAAGATCACCGGCATCCGCGCGGTCTCGCCGGGCTTGAGCGTTTGCTGCGTGAAGCAGAAACACTGGATCTTGGTGAAATACTTGCCGGCCTGCGCCGGCTGGACGTTGAACGTCGCGGTGCCGGTGAGCGGCTTGGTCGAGGTGTTCGTCGCCGTGAAGAACGCCATGTCGCGCGCGCCGATCGCGATCGTGTCCGAGCGATTCTCGGGCGCGAACTTCCACGGCAGCTTGGGGCTGACATTGGTGTCGAAATCGACCCGGATCTGGTGATCGACCGCGCCCGGCGCCGTCAGCCCGCGCTGCGTCGTGCCGTTGAGGCCGGTGACCGAGCAGAACAGGCGGTAGAGCGGCACGCTGGCCCAGGCGAGCCCGGTCATGAAACAGATGAAGAGCACCGCAAGCGCCGCGGTGCGGTTGGTGCGCGACATGGCCTTCCAGCCGGCCATCAGTGCGGCATGCCCGCGCGGATCTTGGCGATCGAGATCGCGAAGACGAGGATGACGAAGGCGCCGAGCAGCAGCGCCATCACGCGCGCGCGACCGCGCTGGCGGCTGCGGATCAGGTCGGCCTGATGGGGGTCTGAGGGCGTCATGCGAACCACCGGTCGACGACCAGCGCGCCGAACATCACGAACAGATACAGGATCGAGTATTTGAACAAGGCCTTCTCCGGTTTCATCGCATCGTCGGCATGCGTGGTGCGTTTGGCGACGCGGATGGCGAGCAGCGCGAACCAGCCGGTGAGCAGGACCGCCGCGATGCCGTAGATCGCGCCGGTCAGCCCGAGCGGCCAGGGCAGGATCGCGACCGCGGCCATCGGGATCGTGTAGAGTCCGATCTGCGTCCGCGTGGTGCGCTCACCGGAGACGACGGGGAGCATCGGCACGCCCGCGGCGGCGTAATCGCTCTTCATGAACAGCGCGAGGGCCCAGAAATGCGGCGGCGTCCACAGGAACACGAACAGGAACAGCAGCACCGGCAGCAGCGCGATGTCGCCGGTCGCCGCCGCCCAGCCGATCAGCGGCGGGAACGCGCCCGCGGCACCGCCGATGACGATGTTCTGCGGCGTGCGGCGCTTGAGCCAGACGGTGTAGACCAGCACGTAGAACAGGATCGAGACGGTCAGGATCGCGGCGGCCACCGCGTTGACCGCGAACCCCATGAACAGCACCGAGAACGCGCCGAGCCCGACGCCGAAATGCAACGCCGCCTGGCGGTCCATCCGGCCATCGGGCAGCGGCCGCTTTGCCGTGCGTCGCATGACCGCGTCGATATCCGATTCGTACCACTGGTTGAGCGCCCCCGCGGCGCCCGCACCGAGCGCGATGCAGAGTATCGCGGTGAAGCCGATCACCGGATGCACGCCGACGGGCGCGGCGAGCATCCCGCACAATCCGGTGAAGACGACGAGCGTCATCACGCGTGGCTTGGTCAGCGCAAGGAAATCGCGCCAATGCGCCGGTGGGAGAAGGGGAGTGGCAGGAGTCATGGTTCGGCTACGCTATACGCGTTTGCGACGTGGTGCGCAAAGCTTCAGCATGTCCGGCGGTTAGCCCCGCGGACGCGCGCGGTGGATCACCGCGACGTCGTCGGCATAGATACGCTGCCACGCGGGATCGTGGTCGAGTATGCGGACCAGGCGCGAGCGTGGCGGCAGGATCGTCCAGCCGAATTGCCAGCGTGCGTTCGCGGCGCGCCAGCGGGCGGTGTCGCCGCCGGCGATCGCGAAATAGTCGAGCGTGAACGGGTCACCGTACATGTCGGAACGGCCGTCGATATAGGGGCGGATGCCGGCAAAGATCAGCGACCCGCCAAAGCCGTATTCGTTGAAGACACGCTGACTGCGCAGCGACGGCGGCAGATGGCGGAGTGCGGTGGCGGGAATACCGGCGCTGTTCCCGCGTACTACGGGCACGGCGATGCGGTAGCCGGCGAGGCCGATCGCGAGCAGCAGAATGAGGATGCCGATCGATCGACTCTCGCGGCGGGACGTTTCAGAGGGCGCAGTCTTCGCGGACCAAGCTTTGCCGAGCGGTTCTGCCAGGACCAGGATGCCGACGACCACGAGGACGATCTCCTGACGGGTATGCTGGAGAGCGAGGTGCAGGACGCCGAGCATCAGGAGCAGGCGGATCGGCGGGATGCGTACCGGTCGCAGGAGCAGGGCCGCGAGCGTGGCGAGCAGGATCGCCTCGAACCCGGAAAAGGTCGCGAAGTCGGCGGGTTGCCACTCGTTGAGATGCGCGAGCAGCTTGAGACGATCGACGTAGAACGGGAAGACGAGACCGTCGATGCCGGCCGGCGTCGCGGTGGCGGCGACCGCGCAAGCTACGCCGAATGCGCCCCAGCCGAGGACGACTCGGCGACGATCGTACGCGGCGGCGGCGACCAGTGCTTCGAGAGCGAACACGCCGACGAGCGCTAGGCCGAACACGAAGCTGCCATGCGCGTTCGCCCAGACCAGCATCACCAGCGCGACACCGAGCGGTGGCGCTCTGCCGCGCTCGCGGGCGTGCAGCAGGACGATCAGCCAGGTGGCGAGGATCGGCAGCGCCAGGATGTGCGGTCGGGCGAGCAGCGACGGGAGTAGGCCGGTGACGAGCATCAGCAGCGCGACGATGCTGGCGCGCGGGCTGAGCCAGCGGCGGATCTCGTACGCGACGATCGCGAACAGCGTGGCCATCGCGGTGCCGATCAGGATGATCAGGCCACTCCAGCCGGCGGCGCGATAGCTCCCGTACATCGCCAGTTCGGAGAGCCATTCGTGCGCGACCCAGAGGCGGCCGAGGGCAGTGAACGAGAACGGGTCGGCGCTCGGGACGCGCGTGTGCGCGACGATCCACGCGCCGGTCGCGAGGTGCCAGCCGGTGTCGCCGTCGCGAAGGGCCGTCGGCACGATGATCGTGAATGCAAACGCGGCGAACGCGGCAAGGAGCGCGAAGGTGGCGCGCGGGATGCCGGATGGTGCGTCGGGACGGACTGGGGGTGGCGCGCTCGGCATGAAGGCGGATTAGCGCGATTGTCCTTTGGAATGGTGAATGAGGGATGGTGTCAGAAACATATCGTCACCCCAGCGAAAGCTGGGGTCTCCAGTTTGACGCGCGGTCGGAGTCGCAATGGGAGATCCTAGCTTTCGCTGGGATGACGGCGTTTGGGGGGCGGGGCGGGGGATGGTCGTACAACAAAAAACGCCCCGGGTTTCCCCGAGGCGTTCTCTTTTCTGGCTGGCCCCGACACGGGAGCAAGTCCCGTGTCGTCGGACGCGGCGAGCCGCGCCGGCCGAGCGGATGCGTGCGCGTTGCGCACCGGCGCGTAGCGTACGCTACGTCGCCTCGCATCGTCAGTCGATCTTCGGCAGCGTTTCGAACTGGTGATACGGCGGCGGCGAGGAGATCGTCCACTCCAGCGTCGTCGCGCCGTCGCCCCAGGGGTTGTCGCCGGCCGGCTTGCCCGCGATCATCGACCAGATCAGGTTGACGAAGAACACCACCATGCCTGCGGCCATGATCATGTAGCCGACCGAGGCGACCGTGTTCCAATGCTCATACTGCGGCGTGTAGTCCGGGATACGGCGCGGCATGCCCTGCAGACCCAGGAAATGCATCGGGAAGAACATCACGTTCACGCCGATAAAGAACACCCAGAAGTGCAGCTGGCCGAGGAACTCGTTGTACATCTTGCCCGACATTTTCGGGAACCAGTAGTAGAAGCCCGCGAACAGCGAGAACACCGCGCCAAGGCTCAGCACGTAGTGGAAATGCGCCACCACGTAATAGGTGTCCTGCATGTAGTCGTCGATGCCGCCGTTGGCGAGCACCACGCCGGTCACGCCGCCGACGGTGAACATGAAGATGAAGCCGATCGACCATACCATCGGCGTCTTGAAGGTGAGCGATCCGCCCCACATCGTCGCGATCCACGAGAAGATCTTGATGCCGGTCGGCACCGCGATGACCATCGTCGCGGCGGTGAAGTACATCTTGGTGTTCACGCTGAGGCCGGTGGTGAACATGTGGTGCGCCCACACGACGAAGCCGACCACGCCGATCGCGACCATGGCATAGGCCATGCCGAGATAGCCGAAGACGGGCTTGCGGCTGAACGTCGAGATGATCTGGCTGACGATGCCGAAGCCCGGCAGGATCATGATGTAGACTTCGGGATGGCCGAAGAACCAGAACAGATGCTGGTAGAGGACGGGATCGCCGCCGCCGGCCGGATCGAAGAAGGTGGTGCCGAAGTTGCGATCGGTCAGCAGCATCGTGATCGCGGCCGCAAGGACCGGGAGCGCGAGCAGCAGCAGGAACGCGGTGACGAGCATCGACCACACGAACAGCGGCATCTTGTGCAGCGTCATGCCGGGTGCACGCATGTTGAAGATCGTCGTGATGAAGTTGATCGCGCCGAGGATCGACGACGCACCCGCGAGATGGAGCGCGAGGATCGCCATGTCGGTCGACGGTCCGGGCTCGCCGTATGTCGAGAGCGGGGCGTAGAGCGTCCAGCCATTGCCCGCGCCGCCGAAGAACGGCGAGGCGAGCAGCAGGGTGAAGGCGGGGATCAGCAGCCAGAACGACACGTTGTTCATGCGCGGGAACGCCATGTCGGGCGCGCCGATCATGATCGGTACGAACCAGTTGCCGAAACCACCGACCATCGCCGGCATCACCATGAAGAACACCATGATCAGGCCGTGCGCGGTGATCAGCACGTTCCAGAGATGGAGCGATTCATCGAGGCTGGCGCTGCCGCCGTGGAGCATCGACGCCCAGCCTTGGAGATACTGGATACCGGGGTGCGCGAGCTCGGCGCGCATGAGCCCCGAGACCGAGCCGCCGATGATCCCCGCGACGATCGCGAAGATCAGGTACAGCGTGCCGATGTCCTTGTGGTTGGTCGACATGAACCAGCGCGCGAAGAAACCCGGCTTGTGATCGGTGTCGTGATGATGGTCGTGCGCCTCGTGCGAAACGAACGCCGACGGGTTGAGAGCGGTGTCGGTCATCTTAGAGTCCCGCGTTGCCGGCGCCGGCCGGGTTTGAGGTGGCGCCCTGCGTCGTTGCGGGGGCTGCGGTTGTCACGTTCCCAACAGGGCCGGTCGCGTTCGCGGTCTCGGCAGCCTCCTCGACCTTCGCCGCGGAGCCGTCGGCGCCGGGCTGCGGAATGACCTTGTCGGAGGCCTTGCCGGGGGTCGGCATCGTGCCGCCCTTGGCGCGAACCCAGGCGGCATATTGCGCGGGCGGAACCGCCTCGACCGCGATCGGCATATAGCCATGGCGCGCGCCACACAGTTCCGAACACTGGCCGAAATACAGGCCGGGCTTGTCGATCGTGAAGCTCGTCTCGTTCAGGCGGCCCGGGATCGCGTCGAGCTTGATCCAGAACGCCGGGACCGCCCAGCTGTGGATCACGTCGTTCGACGTCGTGATCAGGCGGATCGGCACGCCGACGGGCAGGACGATGCGGTTGTCGGTGGCGAGCAGCTTGGGGCCGTCGGCAGCGGTGCGGGCGCGTTCGCCGGCGGCGACCTCACCCTTTTCCTTCAGCATGTTGGCGGTGATCTCGAAGCCGCCATTGTCCGGATACTGGTACGTCCAATACCATTGGTTGCCGATCGCCTTGAGCGTGACGGCACCCGACGGCGCCGGCTTGAACTGCGCCTGGAGCAGCCCGATCGAGGGGACTGCGATCAGGACGAGGATCACGACCGGCGCAAGCGTCCAGATGATCTCGATAAAGGTGTTGTGGCTCGTCTTCGACGCCACCGGGTTGCGCGCCCGGCGATAGCGGAACGACACCCAGAACAGCAGGCCGAGCACGAGCAGCGAGATGATCGTGATCGTCGGCACGAGGATCGAATTGTGCATCCAGTGGGCGAACTGGCCGTTCTTCGTCACCTGCGGTTGGAGCCCGAACAGGCCGTCGGTCGGCTGGCCGATCATCGGCTTGGCCGTCATCGCGGGGGCGCCGTCCATCGCGAGTTCGGGGCTGGACGGGTTGGCGGTCGGCGTCGCGGCCGACGTGGTCGGCGCGGTGTTGGATACGCCGCCCGGCGCCGCCGCTGCCTGCGGTGTCGCTGGCTGGCCCACTGGCTGGGCCGCATGTCCGGCGACACCACCGAGACTCGCCAGTGCGAGCCCCGCTGCCATCGCAAATCCTCTCATCCCCATCTTGCGCATCGTTGTTCTTGACCCCGGTTTATAGCGAACCCGATATCACGGACGCGCGGATGTCTGTTTATAATTTTGTCAGGGCTATACGCGGCGGGGGGGGATGCCTCAAGCATTGTCTGGCAAAGGCGGGAATGAGCCTGGTTACCGTCATCCTGACTTTCGTCAGGATGACGGGTGGGGTGACGTGTGATGCCCGAAGCGTCGGTAGTCGTTGCGCGGCCATTCGCGCGCTCGTATCAGCGCGGCAGATCCTTTTGGAGCGATGACCCGCGATGACCGAAGACGACGTGCTCGCCGAATTCCGCGCTGCCGAAGCGTTGCTCGAAGGGCATTTCATCCTGTCCTCGGGGCTGCGCAGTTCGCGCTACCTGCAATGCGCGCGGGTGTTGATGGACCCGGCGCGGGGCGCACGGTTGTCGGAGGCGCTGGTTGCGTCGATCCCAGCCAATCTGCGCGCGCAGATCGGCGGGGTGGTGTCGCCGGCGATGGGCGGCGTGATCGCGGGGCACGAAATGGCACGTGCGCTCGGCGTCGAGGCTATGTTCCTCGAACGGCCCGACGGCGTGTTCGAGCTGCGCCGCGGGTTCCGCCTGACGCCGGGGCAGACGGTGCTGATGATGGAGGACGTGGTCACCACCGGGCTGTCGTCGCGTGAGGCGATCGCCGCGATCGGACGGGCGGGCGGCGTGACGGTCGCGGCGGCGGCGCTGGTCGATCGCTCGAACGGGACGGCGGATCTGGGCGTGCCGTTCTTCCCGCTGATCCGGCTCGACGTCCCGACCTATCCGGCGGATGCCTTGCCCGCCGAGCTGGCGGCGATTCCGGCGATCAAGCCCGGCAGCAGGGCGGCGGCATGAGCCTCCCCGGTAGCGAGCATCTGCGCCTGGGCGTGAACATCGATCACGTCGCGACGGTGCGCAATGCGCGCGGGGCGGGGTATCCCGATCCGGTGCGCGCGGCTTTGGCCGCGGCCGCGGCGGGGGCTGACGGAATCACCGCGCACCTGCGCGAGGACCGCCGGCATATCACCGACGACGACATTGCGCGGTTGTCGGCCGAGTTGGCGATTCCGCTCAACCTGGAAATGGCGGCGACCGACGAGATGCTGGGCATAGCGCTGCGTCACAAGCCGCACGCGGCGTGCATCGTACCTGAGAAGCGCGAGGAGCTGACCACCGAGGGCGGGCTCGACGTCGCCGGACATTACGACCGGATGGCCCGGCTGGTCGACGCCTTGGCGGGGGCGGGGATACGCGTGTCCTTGTTCATCGAGCCGGACGCGCGGCAGATCGAGGCGGCGGTGCGGCTCAAGGTGCCGGTGGTCGAACTGCACACCGGCTTATACGCCGAACTCTCGGGCGAGGCGCGGACGGCGGAGCTTCGGCGCCTGACCGACGCGGCGGCGCTCGCGGCGAGGAACGGCATCGAGGTACATGCGGGGCACGGGCTCACCTACGACAACGTCGCGCCGATCGCGGCGATCCGGCAGGTTCGCGAGCTGAACATCGGGCATTTCCTGGTGGGCGAGGCGCTGTTCGTCGGGCTTGGCGAGGCGGTTCGGCTGATGCGCGAGGCTATGGATGCGGCGCGGTAGGCAAGAAGGTTTGGTCGCGGGGAGGCGCGGAGACGCGGAGGAGAAGGGAGCTTCCGCGCTCCGTTCGATCGGCCCTCTCCAATCTTCTTCGCCGCACTTGCGGCTCTCAAACTCTCCGCGCCTCCGTGCCTCCGCGCGAACAAAATCCTTTGTCTTCCGACTACAGGCGTTGCGATGATTATCGGGCTCGGGTCCGACCTGTGTAATATCGAGCGGATCACGGCGTCGCTGGAGCGGTTCGGCGCGCGGTTCGAGCAGCGCGTGTTTACCGATGTCGAGCGCGCCAAGGCGGCGCGGCGACCGTTTACCAAGGCCGGGACGCTAGCCAAGCGGTTCGCGGCGAAGGAAGCGTTTTCGAAGGCGGTCGGGACGGGGTTTCGCGCGGGCGTGTTCATGCGCGATATCGGCGTGGTCAACGCCGCCAGCGGGGCACCGACGCTGGCGCTGACCGGAGGCGCCAAAGCGAGGCTTGACGCGTTGACGCCCGAAGGCCACGCCGCGCGCGTGCATCTGACGATGACGGATGATCACCCCTGGGCGCAGGCCTTCGTGATCATCGAAGCTATACCTCTGATATCTCAAGTAGATATGAATCGATGAAGGACGCGGCGTTGGACGGCAACGAGTTCCCAGACAAGCCCCTCGCGCAGCAGGCGACGGCGGCCGATGCCACCGCTCCGACGGTCGCCGCACCGGACACCCCCCGCCGCCGCGGCACCGACTGGTGGGGCGAGGTGAAGGGGATCTTCTGGCTGATCCTGGTCGTGCTCGGCTTCCACAGCTTTATCGCCAAGCCCTTCTATATCCCCAGCGAATCGATGCTGCCGGGGCTACGGATCGGCGACCGGCTGGTGGTGACCAAGTTCGCCTATGGCTGGTCGTTCGTGTCGCCGACGATCCCAAACCCGGTCGCGATCTTCAAGGGCGTCGTGCTGCGCCAGCAGGAAGACAGCTGGAGCGTATCGCTGCCGTTCATCCACGGGCGGCTGTTCGGATCGCTGCCGACACGCGGCGACGTGGTGATCGTGACGCCGCCGGGGACGCATAACGACTATATCAAGCGCGTCATCGGGCTGCCTGGCGACAAGCTAGCGGTGCGCGGCGGGATCGTGTTCCTCAACGGCGTCGCGGTGAAGCGCGGGCCCCTTCACGACACGCTAATCCCGGTCGACACCAACAGCCCGTGCAGCGAGATCGACTATCCCGGCGCGCGCGAGACGCTGCCCGACGGGCGCGAGATGTGCCGCCTGCCAACCTATACCGAGACGCTGCCGAACGGCCGCCGCTACGAGACCGTGGACCTCGAATCCGATAGCCAGGGCGACAATTTCGCGGAGATCACGATCCCTGCGAACCACGTCTTCCTGATGGGCGACAACCGCGATCGCTCCGCCGACAGCCGGTTCGCGCTGAGCCAGCTCGGGCTCGGCGGTCCGGTGCCGTATGAGAATCTCGGCGGCCGCGCGGAGTTCATCACCTTCAGCCTCGATGGCGATGCGACCTTCAACCCGCTGACCTGGTGGGGATCGCTGCGCTCGGACCGCGCCGGCACGTCGCTGCACCCTGCCAAGGCGAACTGAGATGGCCGCAACAAGGCCCGTCGACGAGCTCAGCCCGGTCGAGATGCGCGATCCGTTCCTGCGCAAGGAACTGAAGCGCGCGGTAATCTGGCTCGGCCTCGCCTGCGTGATCGCGTTGCTGATCGTGCTGGTCCAGCCGTTGCTGATCATCTTTGCCGGCGTCGTGTTCGCAGCTCTACTCGATGGCGGCGTGCGGCTGCTCGGGCGGGTGTTGCCGATCGGGCGCGGCTGGCGGTTGCTGATCGTCGTGCTGCTGACGTTCGCGTTTCTGGTCGGGACGTTCGTTCTGACCGGGGTGCAGGTGACCGAACAGGTCAATCAACTCCGCTCGACGCTCGAGATGCAGGCGAACCGTTTCACCGGCTATCTGACGTCGCAGGGGCTGATGCCGGGCGCGTCGGACGTCAACGGCATCGTCAAGGAGGCGCTTGGCTCGGTCGGGCGCGTGACGTCGTGGGTCGGCACCGCGATCGGCGCGATCACGAGCATGTTCATGATCCTGATCCTCGGGCTGTTCATCGCTATGGATCCGGGCACCTATTCGCGCGGGCTCCAGTGGATGGTGCCGGTCGATCTGCGGCCCGAATTCGGCAGGACGCTGGTCAAGATGGGCGAGACGTTGCGCAAGCTGCTCGCCGGGCGCCTGCTGGGCATGGCGGTCGAGGGTGTCGCGAGCGGTATCGCGCTGGCGATCGGCGGCGTGCCGATGGCGATGCTGCTTGGCATCATCGCGGGCATCCTGGCGTTCATTCCGAACGTCGGCGCGATCGTGACGGGCGTGCTGATGGTCGCGGTCGGGTTCAGCGCGGGCGTCGACACGGGATACTGGGCGATCGGCACGTATCTCGTGGTGCAGACGATCGACGGGTACGTGATCGTGCCGATGGTCGCCAAGCGCACCGTCGACCTGCCGCCGGCCTTGACGCTGGGCGCGCAGATCATGGCGAGCGCGCTGTTCGGGATCTTGGGGCTGGCGCTGGCCGACCCGATGACTGCGATGATCAAGACCGCGCTCGAGCGGCGCTCGGAGCGGGAAGAAGAGAAGGTGGAGGCCGAAGGTACGACCTGATCGGGTATAGGCGCTACCGCCGCACCAACTGGTCGAAGAGCGCGAGATAGCGGGCGGCGGAGTCCGCACCGGGTTGCGGCACCGGTTCAGGTCGCGGTGCGGTCGGCGCCAGCCATGAATCCAACGCCGCAATCAGCGCCGCCGGATCGTCCCGCGCGACGATCGTACCGCGATCAGGCCGGTCGATGATCTCCGCCACCGCGCTGCTCGATTCGGTCGAAATCACCGGCGTCCCCACCGAGAGCGCCTCGCGCAACACGCCGGGAACGCCTTCATAGTCCGAGGTCAGCACGACGACCTGCGCGCGCGCCATGATCGGCAGCGGGTCGGTGCTGTGGCCGAGCAGGCGAACGCGGTCCCCCAAGCCCAGCGCGCGGATCTGCGATTCGATTGCCCCCCGCTCGTCGCCTTCGCCGAGGATCACCGCCGGAATGCTCTGGTCCGCCAAAGACGGCAGCGCCGCGATCAGGCGATCCCAGCGCTTCTGCGGTTCCAGCCGACCGACGCCGAGGATGTAGCGTGCCGGCAGGTCAGGCACTGCACCCGGGATCCGTACCGTCGGCGGGTTCGGGATGACGCTCGTTCGCCCGACCATGTGCGTCGCGCGCGCCGCCTCGTCCGCCGTCGCCGGGGTCATCGCGACGAGGTGGTCGAGGAAGCTGCCGTGCCGCGCGAGCCAGATCTGGTGTGCGGCGTGCATCAGCCGGCCGTGATCCGCGCGTGCGGGGGCGTTGGACATCTTGGCGACGATCGGCGGGCAATCCCGGCCGAGCCGGAGCCGGGTCCATGCCGCGATGCCGGTGTAGAAGTTGCCGGGGCAGAAGATGACGTCGGGCGCGAGACGGCGCACCACGTTCGGAAGCGCCAGCAACCGCGACGGCGAAACGATCTCCAGCCCGTCCGGCAGTTCAACCGCCAGCGGCCCAGCTAGATCCTCGATCGCCAGCGTTACCCGCCGCCCCGCCGCCAGCCAGCCGCGCACAAGGCGCAATTGGGCACGCTCGACGCCGCCACCGCGCAGGTCCTCGGCGTAGGTCAGGATGTGCCGCGCGCGCGGTGGCGGGGACGTCACTGAAATATGGCGGTCATCATAATGCGCGATTGGTAGAGCGGAGATCGCGACCGAATGAAACCGACTTTACGTGCATGCGCGCCGACGGGCGGCTATTGGACCGCGCGACACGCGGCAGAACGGCTTGAGGACCGGCAATTGAACACGCGAGCGAAGTCGACCGATGCCGACAGCTATGCGGACATAGCATGCGCCGGCCTCGAGCCGCTGAAGACGATCGGCAGTCGCTGGCCAGCCATCATCGGCGCGGTCCTGACGCTGGCGATGATCGCGGGGCTCGGCCGCGCATTGCTCGGGCAGGGCCTTGCCGGGCTGTCGCGCTCGGTGCCGCACGATCCGCGCTTCTATCTGTGCTTCGCGCTGCTCTACATGTCGCCGCCGACCGGCGACTTTGTAATCTTCCGTCGGTTGTGGGGTATCCCGCTCGGCGGCCTCGTCGCGCTGATCAAGAAGCGGATCGCGAACGAAGTCGTGTTCGGCTATTCGGGCGACGCCTATTTCTATGCGTGGGCGCGGGCCAGGGCGCGGATGGTGGCGTCGCCGTTCGGCGCGGTGAAGGACGTCACGATCCTGTCGGCGATCGCAGGCAATGCGGTCACGCTGCTGCTGGTGGCGATCGCGTTGCCGCTTGGTCGGCATCTGCTGACGCACGACCAGTTCCGCACGGTGCTGGCATCGGCAGGAGTGACGCTGGCGATCTCGCTGCCGTTCCTGATCTTCTCGCGCCGCGTGTTTTCGCTGCCCCGCGCGCGGCTGTGGTGGGTGTTCGGGATCCACTGCTTGCGGTTGTTGTGCGGATCGGTGCTGATCGCGTTCGCGTGGCATTACGCGCTGCCGGGGGTGCCGATGGGGATGTGGCTGTTCCTCGCGGCGGGCCGTCTGCTCGTGTCGCGCCTGCCGCTGGTGCCGAACAAGGATCTGTTGTTTGCCAATATCGCGATCCTGCTGATCGGCCAGGATCAGGCGCTGTCGGAGTTGATCGCGTTTACCGCGGCGGCGACCTTGCTCGTGCATGTCGGCCTGATCGTGCTGTTCGGCATCCACGCGGCGCTGACCAGGATGCGGGCATGATTCGCTATGGTCTGGCGGTGCTCGCGTCGGTCGTATCGGCGGGACCCGCGCGCGCGCAGGTGCTCGGCAGCGATGCGGCGGCGTGCCGGCCGGGAGAAGGCCCGGCGATCGCGGTCGAGATCACTGGGCTGAAGGATCGCACGGGCGCGTTGAAGCTCGAACTTTATCCGGGCGACGAAGCGGATTTTCTTAAGGACGACCGCGATCTGATCGCGGCGGGCAAGACGTTTCGACGGGTAGTGGTGCCGACGCCCGCGAGCGGCCCTGCGACGATGTGCATCCGGGTGCCGCGGCCGGGCCGCTACGCGCTGTTGCTGACGCACAACCGCGACGGGAAGAACAAGTTCAGCGTCTGGTCCGACGGCGCGGGGTTTGCGAGCAACGTAAAGCTCGGGCGGTCGCGGCCCAAGGTCGAGCAGGCGCTGGTCGAGGTGGGGGCCGGCGTGACGAGCGTGCAGATCGCCGCGCAATATCTGCGCGGGCTCGGCGGGTTCGGGCCGGTCACGCCATGAGGATCGTGACGTGAGAATCGAAGCGTGAGGATCGTCGACGTCAACGAGTTTTACTCGCCGACCGGTGGCGGCGTGCGGACCTATGTCGACCGCAAGATGGGGATCATGGCGGATATGGGTCATGAACTGATCGTCGTCGCGCCGGGCAAGGAGGACCGCATCGAGGAACGGCCGGGCGGCGGGCGGATCCTATACCTCAAGTCGCCGGGGATGCCGTTCGATCGCAACTACGGGCTGTTCTGGGACGAGCGCGCGATCCACCGCGTCCTCGACGACCTCGACCCGGACGTGGTCGAATGCTGCTCGCCGTGGCGGCCCGCGTGGTTCGTCGGCGACTGGCAGGGCCGCGCGGTCAAGGCGTTCTTCATGCACAACGACAACATCGCGGCCTATGCGCAGCGCTGGTTCGCGGGCGTGGCGAGCCATGACCAGATCGAGCGCGGGTTTGGCTGGTACAGCCGGTACATGCGGCGCTTCCTCGAGAAATACGACGTCGTCGTCACCAACGGCCCGGCGTTGGAAAAGCGTTTGCGCGCGCGCGGCGTGCGGATCGACGTGGCGATGCCACTGGGAATCGAACGCGGGCATTTCTCGCCGGACCTGCGCGACCCGCGGTTGCGGGCGGCCTTGCTGCAACAGTGCGGCCTGCCCGAGGACGGTATGCTGCTGCTCGGGCTCGGGCGGCATCACGGCGAGAAGCGCTGGCCTTTGGTGGTCGATGCGGTGGCGCGGGCCGGCGCGACGTTGCCGGTCGGGCTGATCCTGATCGGCACCGGTGCACAGAGCAAGGCGATCGCGCGGCGGATCGGCGGATCGCCGCATATCCGGATGTTCGCGCCGGTCTATGATCGCGAGCGGCTGGCGCGGATCATGGCGAGCTGCGATGCGCTGATCCACGGGTCGGAAGCCGAGCCGTTCGGGCTGGTCGCGTCGGAGGCGATGGCGTCGGGCCTGCCGCTGATCGTGCCCGACACGGGGGGCTGCGCGGAAGTCGCGGACGCCCACGCGAGCGAGCTCTACGCAGCGCGCGAGGCGGAGAGCGCGGCGGCGGCGATCGGTCGGCTGTTCGCGCGCGACCGCATTTTGCTCAGGCGCGCGGCAGCGGTGGCGGCCCGGCACGTTCGCAGCGATCGCGAGCATGCGGTCGAGCTCATGGACTATTATGCGGGACTGGTCGCGGCGAAGCAGGGCGTGCGACGTACAGCGTGAAGCGGGTGCCGGGAACCGGTACCGCCTGGTATCCGCGGCGGATCGCGTAGGCGGCGAGCAGCGCGTCGATCCGGTCGTCGCCGCTGCTCCAGGCGCCTTCGCCGCCGGTCAGGATCGCGGGCGGATCGCCGAGCAGCCCGATCCGCGCGTGCGAGACGAGGTGGAGGCGGCGTTCCTGCCCGGCGTCGAGCAGCGCCGTACTGCGAAAATAGAAGGGGCCGGGGGCGAAGCGCGGGTCGATCGCCGCGCCTGGGAGGAATTGCGGGGAGAGCGTCGCGACCGGGCCGGTGACGTGCGCACGGTCCAGAGTCGCGCGCACCGCGGTGGCGGTCTGCAGCGCGTCGTGCATCGGGATGCCGCCGTTCGCGACGGCCTCGGCGGTGGGCGCAAGACCGGCGCAGGCAAATACTATAGCGGCGACCCGCATCGCCTTGCCAGGCGGGTGCGCGTGCCAGACCAGTGCCACGCGCACGAACAAGGCGGGCAACATCGGCAGCAGATATTGGCGCCATGTCGGCACGGGGGCGAGCGCTGCAATCAGGCCGGCGAGGATCAGCAGATCGAGGATCAGGTGCCGGCGGTGGCGCCTGCCCGTGGTGGCGACGATCGCCAGCAGGGCGGGGCCGAGCGCGAGGAACTTGAGCGTGTCGATGAGCTTCGCTGCGTTCGACAGCTTCCAGGGGCGCGCCTGATACCATTCGGTCGGCGCCCGGCCGGGAAAGCCGAGCACGCCGAACAGGAAGGCGTCGGGGGCCTGGAGGAACACTGCGCCAGTAAGTGCCGCGAAGGGGAGCGCGCCGAGCAGCGTCCACCAGGGGCGGCGGTCGGCGCGGAGCAGAGTCCAGATGCCGTAGGTGAGCGCGGGCAGCGCATAGGAGATCTTGGCGGCGGCGGCGGCGGCGAGCAGTGCGCCGATCAGGAGCGCGTCGCGACGGCGCGCCTGGTCGCGCGCGGTCCTGACGATGGCGGGGAGTGCGAGCGCGAGGCACGCGGCGGGGAGTGCGTCGTTGCGCGCGGTACCGATGCTGAAGAGCAGGATGTCGCAGGTGGCGAACAGCGCGGCCGCGATGGCGGCGGCGCGGGGGCCGGCGCCACCGATCCGCGCGGCGCGGTGGACCGCGGCGATCGTGGCGAGCCCCAGCAGCGCGTTGGCGATGCGGAGCGCTGGCCAGGTCCATGCGCGGGCGAGCAGTGCGAGGGGGGCGAAGAGGTAGGGCTGAAGTGGTGTCTGGAGGTAGGCGAAGTCGCGATAGGGGAGCAGCCCGCGGGCAGTGAGCGCGGTGGCGGCGACGTACTGGCTTTCGTCGTGGTCGACGGGGCGGAGGAGGGCGAGGGTGATAAGGAAGATCGCCAGCGCCGCGAGCAACAGAAGCATGTTCACCCGCGAAGGCGGGTGCCCAGACTGGGCCCCCGCCTTCGCGGGTGAACAGCGTTGGGGAGGGGGGCGCTCAACCACTGATGCCACCATCCTGATAGGCCCCACCCCGGCGGAGGCCGAGGCCCAATTGGGGGACGGCGGTGATCAGGGGCAGCGTTTCGTTACCACGGCCTTCCCAATTGGGCCCCGGCCTCCGCCGGGGTGGAGGGGAAGAGGCCACGGATCAGGCTTTTACCGCGGTCAGGAAGTAATCGAGGCTGGTCGAATCGCTCAGCGTAAAGCCGGTCGCCGGCGAGAAGCTCAGGCCGCGCGTGTCCGTCACGCGCAGCCCCGCATCCTTCAGCAACGCCGTCAGTTCCTCGGGCGTCAGAAACTTGTTCCAGTCGTGCGTGCCCTTGGGGATCGTGCCGGTGCCCTCCGCCAGCGTGATCATCGCGAGCCGCGACAGCGGCGTGCGGTTGGGCGTCGACAGGATCAGCAACCCGCCGTCCGCCAGCACGCGCGCCAGACCGCGCACGAATCCGGCGGGATCGCTGACATGCTCGATCACCTCGAGGCTGGTGACGAGGTCGAACTGGCCGACGAGCCCCTCGACGCCGCCCGCGCGATAGTCGATCGCCAGACCGCTCTGCGCCGCATGGATCTCCGCCACCGCGATATTCTCGGGCGCGGCGTCGATCCCCGTCACCGCCGCGCCGAGCCGGGCGAGCGGCTCGCAGAGCAACCCGGCGCCGCAGCCGACGTCGAGCGCGGTCTTCCCCGCCAGCGGCGTGAAGGTCGACCCGTCGCCACCCCAATGCGCGTCGACCTGCTCGCGGATATAGCGGAGCCGCGGCGGGTTGAGCTTGTGGAGCGGCGCGGACGAGCCCTTGGGGTCCCACCAGTCCTTTGCCATCGTGCCGAAATGCGCGGCCTCGCGCGGATCGATTGTTGCGCCGTCTACGGTGTCACTTGCCAGTATCATGCGCGCTACCTATCAGGGCCGCCGCTTCGACCCAAAGGGATTTGCGCAGTTCATGGCCCGTATCGTGATGAAATTCGGCGGCACGTCGATGGCCGGGATCGAGCGGATCCGCAACGTTGCCGCGCGCGTGAAGCGCGAAGTCGATGCGGGCAACCAGGTCGCGGTCGTCGTCTCGGCGATGGCGGGCGAGACCGACCGGCTGGTCGGCTTCTGCCGCGAGGCGTCGTCGCTGTACGATGCGAAGGAATATGACGTCGTCGTCTCGGCCGGCGAGCAGATCACGAGCGGGCTGCTTGCGATCGCTTTGCAGGCGGCGGGCTGCAAGGCGCGGTCGTGGCTCGGCTGGCAGCTCCCGATCAATACGTCCGACGCGCATGGCTCGGCCCGGATCGGCGAGATCGATACGGTCGCACTCGATGCGAGCCTTGCGGACGGTGTCGTAGCCGTGATTCCGGGTTTCCAGGGCGTGGCGGATGGTGATCGCGTCACGACGTTGGGCCGTGGCGGGTCGGATACCTCCGCGGTCGCGATGGCGGCGGCGATGAAGGCCGATCGCTGCGACATCTATACCGACGTCGACGGCGTCTACACGACGGATCCCCGGATCGTCCCGCGCGCGCGGAAGCTCGGCAAGGTGACGTATGAAGAGATGCTGGAACTCGCCAGCGTCGGTGCCAAGGTGCTGCAGACCCGGTCTGTCGGCCTGGCGATGAAAGAGAATGTGCGCGTGCGCGTGCTGTCCTCGTTCGAGGACGGCGATACCAATGACGGCCACCGCGGCACGCTGATCGTGGGCGAAGAGGAAATCGACGATATGGAACGCCAGCTCATCACCGGGATCGCGCACGACAAGAACGAGGCGAAGATCACGCTGACGCAGGTCAGCGATCGCCCCGGCTCGGTCGCGGCGATCTTCGCGCCGCTCGCGGACGGCGGCATCAACGTCGACATGATCGTGCAGAACGTCGCGCATTCGACCGGCTCGACCGACGTCACCTTCACCGTGCCCGCCGCGGACCTCGCGCGCTCGCTCGATATCCTCGCCAAGGCCAAGGACGCGATCGGCTATGCGACGATCGTCCACGACACGCGCGTCGCCAAGGTCTCGGTGGTCGGCGTCGGGATGCGCAGCCATGCGGGCGTCGCCTCGACGATGTTCACGACGTTGGGCGAACGCGGGATCAACATCCAGGCGATCGCGACGTCGGAGATCAAGGTCAGCGTGCTGATCGAAGAGGATTATACCGAACTTGCCGTGCGCGTGCTGCATACCGCCTACGGGCTCGATGCCGAGGATGCAGCGTAAATCTCTCCCCTCCCGCTTGCGGGAGGGGGCGGGGGGGGGCTAGGCG
>NZ_LMLD01000004.1:102987-105415 GCF_001421825.1 Sphingomonas sp. Leaf38
CGCGCGGCGCGGAGTTCCTCGGGTCCGAGGTCGCGATCCTCGGCGGCGCGATGTCGTGGGTCAGCGAGCGTCACCTCGTTTCCGCCATCTCGAACGCAGGCGGGTTCGGGGTGATCGCGTGCGGCGCGATGACTCCCGCACTGCTCGATACCGAGATCGCCGCGACCAAGGCGCTGACCGACAAGCCGTTCGGCGTGAACCTGATCACGATGCACCCTGCGCTGTTCGAGCTGATCGCGGTGTGCGCCAAGCACAAGGTGGGGCATGTCGTGCTCGCCGGTGGCCTGCCGCCCAAGGGCAGCATCGAGGCGATCAAGGAAACCGGCGCGAAACTGATCGCGTTCTCGCCCGCACTCGCGCTCGCCAAGAAGCTGATCCGCAGCGGCGTCGATGCGCTGGTGATCGAGGGCATGGAAGCCGGCGGGCATATCGGCCCGGTCTCGACCAGCGTGCTCGCGCAGGAAATGCTGCCCGAGATCGCCGAGCAGGTGCCGGTGTTCGTGGCGGGCGGAATCGGCCGCGGCGAGGCGATCGCGGGCTATCTCGACATGGGCGCGGCGGGCGTCCAGCTAGGCACGTTGTTCGTCTGCGCGACCGAATCGATCGCGCATGCCAATTTCAAGAAGGCGTTCATCCGCGCCTCGGCGCGCGATGCGATCGCCAGCGTGCAGATCGATGCGCGGTTACCCGTCATTCCGGTCCGCGCGCTCAAGAACGCGTCGAGCGAGCTGTTCACCGCCAAGCAGCGTGAGGTTGCCGGGCACCTCGACGGTGGCCGCGTGGAAATGGCCGAGGCGCAGTTGCAGATCGAGCATTACTGGGCAGGCGCGTTGCGCCGCGCAGTGATCGACGGCGATGTCGAGCATGGCTCGGTGATGGCGGGCCAGTCGGTCGGCATGGTCAAGCGCGAGGAGCCCGTCGCGGACATCATCGCCGGGCTGATGGCGCAGGCCGCGGCTGCGCTCGACGCACGCGCGGCCTGAGACGATCTTGATCCTCCTCCGCCAGGGGGAGGTGGCGCCGAAGACGACGGAGGGGGAGGACACGGAACAGCGGTCAGCGCTGACCTCCCCCTCCGCCAGGCTGACGCCTGCCACCTCCCCCTTGCGGGGGAGGATCGAGCCGAGCGTTTTCTCATTGAGCCAGCATTCTGAACAGTGGCCTCCCACCACCACCACCCCGGCGAAGGCCGGGGTCCAATTGGGGGACGTCGCTGACGGAGGTCGCGCGCCGTTACCGCAACCTCTTCACTTGGGCCCCGGCCTCCGCCGGGGTGGAGGTGATCCGCGAGCCCCCCGGCTCGGCACGGGCCCAACCCCGCCCCCGCTCCATTCGCCGCAAACCGCGTACGGCTTACGCCTCGTTAACCTTATGCGTGGCAAAAGGTGTCCGGTCGGGGGACGTTACGAGGTGTTGCGATGAGTCGTCGGTTTGCGTTGCTGTCCGTTACCGCGCTTGGCCTGCTGGTCGGCTGCGCGCAAAAGCCTCGGACGGTGGCGGCGGTCGCGCCGCCCGTCATCATGGTGCCCGTGCCCGCGCCGGTGATGCCCAAGGGCGCGTCGCCGACCATCGTCATCCCCGTGGCGCTCGCCGACGGCACCTATCCGACGCCGAATCGCAACCTGACGACCTCAGCCAAGGTCTGGCATCTGCGCGCGGCGCTCAACGTCGCCGCACTCGCGTGTCGCGGCCCGCAGGAATTGGTGATCGTCGCGGGCTATAACGCGCTGCTGTCGGCGCAGAAGCCGGTGCTCGCCAAGGCCGAGGCGACCTATGCCAGCGAATATAAGTCCGGCGGCGGCGACTGGCAGGATCGCTACGACGATTCGATGACGCGGCTGTACAACTTCTTCTCGCAATCGCCCGCGCGCGACGACTTCTGCACCGCGGCGAATACGGTCCTCGCCCAGAGCGCGGGCCTGTCGGCCGAGGCGCTGCCGGCGTTCGCCGCGCAGAACCTGCCCGTCCTCGAGCGGCCGTTCACCGATTTCTACCGTGCGGTCGATGTGTGGCGCGGGCGGGCCGTGCCGCGGCCTGCCCAGCCCGTTATGGCCTCGCGCCAATATGCGTCGAACATGCCGGTCCAGACGATCACGCAGGCGCGCCTCCAGCCGGTCTCGCAGCCGGTACCGCCCGCGCAGCCCCGGCTGAAGCTCGACGCCAGCGTCTTCCAGTAAATCCTCCCCCGCCAGGGGGAGGTGGCAGGCGCCAGCCTGACGGAGGGGGCGGCAAGGGAAACCTTTGTGCCGTGTCCTCCCCCTCCGTCGCCTGACGGCGCCACCTCCCCCTTGCGGGGGAGGATCGCATCGCCGCGTATCCCGACCATATTGCAGCAAAGCTTGGCTTCCCTGCGCAGACTGGGTTAACAGCCGCGGGAATGGCTGAGGTTTCAGATCGTCCGGCGGAAGGCCGCTTCGAAGGGCGCGAG
>NZ_LMLD01000004.1:105496-110163 GCF_001421825.1 Sphingomonas sp. Leaf38
ATTACCTGCGCTACATGGAGCGCGCGCGCTCGGACATGCTGCGGCTCGGCGGGATCGACCAGCGGGCGACGTTCGAGGCGGGCGAGGGATCCTATGCGATCGTGAGCATGGCGATCCGTTACGCGGCGCCGGCCCGGCTCGACGACGCGTTGATCGTCGTCTCGCGGATGACGCAAGTGCGTGCGGCCGGGGTCGCCATTCATCAAAGAGTCATGCGCGACGGGCTTGTCTTGGCCGAGGCGGACGTGGTGGCGGCATTGGTCGCTCCCAACGGCCGCCCGCGCCGCCAGCCGCGCGCCTGGATCGATATCTACGAACGCCTTGTCTGGCAGGGGGAAGCATGAATCCGGTGTTGACTATGGATAGCGCGACGCTGTCGCCGATCCACTTGTTCCTCCAGGCAGACTGGGTGGTGAAGGGCGTGATGATCGGGCTGCTGCTCGCCAGCATATGGACCTGGGCGCTGATCGTCGCGTTCTGGCGGCGGATCGGCAAGACGCGCAAGAACATGACCCGGTTCGAGCGCGATTTCTGGAAAGCCGAGGATATCGACGTCTTCTACAAGGCGGAGGGCGAAAGCGAGCTGCCGTCGGCGCGCGTGTTCGCCGCCGGTGTGACCGAGTGGCGGCGTTCGACCGCGGGCGGCACGATCGACAAGAGCGGCACGCGCGAGCGGCTGGCGACGACGATGGGTGCCGCGGTCGCGGGCGAGATCGACAAGCTGTCGGACCGGCTTAACGTGCTCGCGACGGTCGGATCGGTCGCGCCGTTCGTCGGGCTGTTCGGCACGGTGTGGGGGATCATGCGCAGCTTCACCAGCATCGCCGCCGCGCAGAACACGTCGCTGGCGGTGGTCGCGCCGGGCATCGCGGAGGCGCTGTTCGCGACCGCGATCGGCCTGTTCGCGGCCATCCCTGCGGTGATCGCGTACAACCGGTTCAGCCACGGCATCAACCGGATCGAGGCGAGCCTCAACCGGTTCGCCGACGGCTTCCACACGACTCTGAGCCGCCAGCTGGACGGGTCGCGCTAAGGTGGCGATGAACCTTCCTTCGTCGCGCGGGCGTGGGCGGCGCGCGCCGATGGCGGATATCAACGTCACGCCTTTGGTCGACGTGATGCTGGTGCTGCTGATCATCTTCATGGTGACCGCGCCGCTGATGACCGCGGGCGTGCCGGTGAACCTGCCCGACGCGCGCGCCAAGGCGCTCGACCAGGAACAGAAGCCCGTCGAAATCTCGATGGACGAAACCGGCGCGCTGTTCATCGACAAGGATCAGGTCACCGACGCCGCGCTGCCGATCCGGCTCGCATCGATCGCCGCCAGCCGCGCGGTCGGCGACGAGCCGCAGGTGTTGCTGCGCGCGGATCGCAAGCTCGATTACGGCCGCGTGATGCGCGTGATGGGCGAACTCAACCGCGCCGGGCTGAACCGGGTCGCGCTGGTGACCGTCGAGGGTAATCAGAACTGATGGCGTTCGGCTGATGGATCGCACGGAGAAGATCGGTCTAGGCGTCGCGCTGGTCGGGCATGTCGTGCTGTTCGGCCTGTTGTCGGTCGGGTTTCTCGATGCGCCCGAACCGCCGAAAATCCAGCAGCAGCCGATCGACGTGAGCCTCGTGCCCGACGTCGCGCTGGAGGCGACCGCGCCGCAATCGACCGAGGCGCCCGCGCAGTCGATCGCGCCGGACGAGGGCGCGCCCGAGGATGCCGCGCCGCCGGCGCCGCAGGAGGCCGAGCCCGAGCCGACGCCCGATCCCGTGCCACCGGCGCCGCAGACGAAGCCCGCGCCACCCAAGCCTGCACCCAAGCCGCAGCCGGCCCCGGAACCCGCGCCAAAGCCGCAGCCCAAACCCAAGCCTGCGCCACCAAAGCCCGCCGCGAAGCCAGCACCTGTCGCCAAGCCTGTCGTGAAGCCGCAGCCCAAGCCTGCGAAAGCGCAGCCCACCAAGTCTGCGCCCGCGAAGGCTGCACCGGCGAAGTCCGCACCGACGAAATCGTCGGCGTCCAAGCCGTCGACCGCCAAGTCGTCGGACTCCAAATCTTCGGCCAAATCTTCGTCGGCATCGGCCAAGCCCGCCAAACCGTCCTCGACCAAGGGCAGTGGCTCGACCGCGGAGGCCAAGGCGTCGCGGCCACGCGGTTCGCGGCTCGGCGACAATTTCTTGAAGGGGCTCTCGGCCGATCCGTCGCCGAGCAAGTCGGAAGCGCCCAAGGCCGCCAAGCTCGGCGTGCAGGCGGCGGCGAACATCGGTTCGGCGATCCTGCGGCAGGTGCAGCCCTGCGCCAACCGCCAGGTCACGCCGGGGCCTGGCGCCGAGCGGATCCGCGTCACGATCAACCTGAAGCTCAACCGCGACGGCACGCTGAAATCGCGGCCGACGATCAGCGGCCATGCCGGCGTCGACGACGACAACCGCCGCTATGTCGACCGAGTCGACGATCTGGCGATCGCGACCTTTGTCGGGTGCTCGCCGCTGCGCGGTTTGCCCGACGACCTGTACGACGTGCAGAATGGCTGGAGCAATTTCAGCCTGCGCTACAAACTTCCCGGCTGAGGATGTCCGTTATGACTCGATCGATTCTCTCGTCCGCCGCCGTGATGGCGTTCGTGTTCAGTGGGACGGCCATGGCACAGGACGCGCCCGCCCCTGCGCCCGCTCCACAACAGGCCCCCGCCGACCCGGCCGCACCCGCACCAGCCGGCGACCAGTCCGGCGGACTCGTTGTCGACGTGACCGGCGGCATCTCCGCCCCGATGCCGATCGCGATCCCCGTGATGCCGACCGCCGCGGTGGTCTCGACGCCGGCGGGCTCGACCGACGTGCTCGGCCGCCAGCTGGCCGAGATCGTCACCAACGATCTGCGCAATTCGGGCCTGTTCACGCCGCTCTCGCCCGGCCAGCTGCGCCCGATCACCTTCCCCGAAGTCACCGCGCCGGGGTTTGATTATTGGGGCAGCACGGGCGCGCAGGCGCTGGTGCAGGGCTTCATCCGCGCGACCGGCGACGGCAATCTGACGGTCGGCTGCTATCTCTACGACGTCTCGTCCAAGGCCGAACTGACGCGCACCGGGTTCGTCGTGTCGCCATCCGACTGGCGTCGCGCAGGCCATAAATGCGCCGACATGGTCTATACCCGCCTCACCGGCGAGGGCGCGTATTTCGACAGCCGCGTCGTATATGTCTCTGAAACCGGACCCAAGGGACGCCGGATCAAGCGGCTCGCGATCATGGACCAGGACGGCGCCAACCATCGCTTCCTGACCAACGGCCAGTCGATCGTGCTGACGCCGCGCTTCGCGCCGAACCAGCAGTCGATCGTCTATATGAGCTATCTCAACAATCGCCCGGCGATCTATGTCTACGATATCGGCTCGGGCAAGCAGCGGCTGGTCGTGGCGAACGCCAACCTGACGTTTGCGCCGCGCTTCTCGCCCGACGGCCGCAACATCCTGTTCTCGATGGCGCAGGGCGGCAACACCGACGTGTACCGCGTGTCGTCGCAGGGCGGCACGCCGCAGCGGCTGACCAATTCGCCCGGCATCGATACCGGCGGCAGCTATTCGCCCGACGGCAGCCGAATCGTGTTCGAGAGCGATCGCTCGGGCGGGCAGCAGATCTACGTGATGAACGCCGACGGCTCGAACCAGCAGCGGATCAGCTTCGGCGGCGGGCGCTATGCGACGCCGGTGTGGAGCCCGCGCGGCGATCTGATCGCGTTCACCAAGCTCGGCGGCGGCTTCCGGATCGGCATCATGAGCCCGAGCGGCGGCGGCGAGAAATTGCTGACCAACGACTGGCAGGACGAGGGGCCGAGCTGGTCGCCGAACGGTCGCGTGATCAACTTCTATCGCTCGGGACGCGGCAGCGGCGGCAAGGCGGACCTCTGGTCGGTCGACCTGACGGGCGTCAACGAGCGCAAGATCCCGACGCCGCTCGACGGCTCGGATCCGGCATGGGGCCCGCTGCGGCCCTAAACCTGCTATGGGGGCATAACGGGGAAACGTGATTTTCTACGGGAGACTATCTATGTCGAAGCTTTCCAACATCTTGCTCGCGTGCACCGCGCTGATCGCCGTGTCCGGCTGTGCCAAGAAGCGTCCCGCGGTGCTGCCGCCTGCACCGGTCGACAATAGCGGTTCGGTCGATCCCAATGCGGGCATGAACAACGGCAATGTCGGCGGCGCGATCGTGCCGGGCTCGGATGCCGACTTCCAGCGCTCGGTCAGCTCGAACACGGTGAACTTCGCGCTCGACATGTACGATATCGATCCGACCGCGCGCGCGATCCTCGACAGCCAGGCGCAGTGGCTCGCCAAGTTCCCGAACCAGCGCATCACGATCGAAGGCCATGCCGACGAGCGCGGCACGCGCGAATATAATCTCGCGCTCGGCGATCGTCGCGCGAACGCGACGAAGAACTATCTGGCGGCGCGGGGCGTGTCGTCGTCGCGTATGACGACGATCAGCTATGGCAAGGAGCGCCCGGTGGCGATGGGCTCGGACGACCAGAGCTGGGCGGCGAACCGTCGCGCGGTCACGGTGGTGTTGAACTAACCGTCTACCCCTCTCCCTTCAGGGGAGAGGGAAGGAGGAGCCGCAGGCGACGGGAGGGTGAGGGCACGCCCGTTGGTGAGCGTGGGCCCCCCCCCCCCCCCCCCCCC
>NZ_LMLD01000004.1:110221-126610 GCF_001421825.1 Sphingomonas sp. Leaf38
GGAGAGGGGTTTAGCCCAGCGCCTTGTCGAGCAGTTTCGCCAGGCGGATGCCTCCGCGGCGGATCTCTTCGCGCGAGACAGGGACCATCTTCGCGATCGTCGCGTCATCCATCTTCACGCGCGCAGGCACCGTGCCACACGCATCGCCGCCGAGCGCCGCCGCATACGCCGTATGCGAGGCTTCCCACGACTCCCGGCTCCAGTCGGTGACCGTCCCCGCGCCGATCTTCGCGCGCTCGGCCGCCGGATAACGCCGTACCAGCGACGGCGGCGTAGAGATCGCGCGCTCGGCCAGTGGGCCGTCCCAGATCGAATGCAGGTTGAACCGCGCCGGGCCGTAGATGCCGTAATCCGCCTTCACATCGTTGCCGCCCTTGTCGTGGCGGTCGCCCGCATGAAGCGGCTGGTGGAGATCGCCGACGAAGTGGATCAGGAACGCCAGCGCCTGGACGCGGTCCCTGGGCGAAGTGGCGCGATCGCGCAGCAGTGTCACGTCGCGGTCGATCTGCGCGGAGACGCAGTCGCCGTCCTTGCACGCGGGCGTGAGGTCGAACGGCGCACAGACGTCGGCGTTCTGGTAGTGCCAGCTATAGGCGAAGCCGAAGCGCGACTTGCCGTCGGCGGTTTTCAGCGGCTTGATGCAGTCCGCCCAGACGCTCGCCTGCTCGATCGTCCCGGCGGGGCATTCGGGCGTGTCGAGCAACGCCTGTTGCGCCAGCAGCCGGCGGATCGCCGCCTTGGTCTTCGGCGTGACGTTGGCATAGGCGATCTGCGCGACGGTCTGGTGACCATATTCCCAGAACGCGGTGGCGGGGGAGGCGAGGCCGAGCATGGCCAGCGCGGACGATGCCGCGGCGAGGATAAAGCGCTTCATACCGGCTCGTTAGCGTAGATCGCGACGGTCCGGCACCCCGCAGACGATGCCGTCCCGCGGTACATGCCGACGGTGTTGAACCCCCAGGCCATGTCGCCGTCCGGGCCTGCGACGATCACGCCGCCGGTGCCGCCGAGCGCCTTCACTTCGGCGAGCACCGCGTCGGCGGCGACCTGCAGCGATTCGCCCGACAGGCGGACTCGTGCGGCGATCTCATGGCCGACGCCGATGCGCAGGAAGAACTCGCCCGAGCCGGTGCACGACACCGCGCACGCGCGATCGTCGGCGAAGGTGCCTGCGCCGATCACGGGCGAATCGCCGATCCGGCCCCAGCGCTTGCCGGTCACGCCGCCGGTCGAGGTGGCAGCGGCGACATGGCCGTGCGCGTCACACGCGACCGCGCCGACGGTGCCGTATTTCATGTCGACGTCGAACCCGCCGCCATCGGCCTGGAACTCGGCGAACTGGCGCGTGCGCTCGGGCGTGGCGAACCAGTCCGCCCCCGCCTGTTCGAGCCCGTGTTCGCGCGAAAAGGCGTCGGCGCCCTTGCCCGCGAGAAAGACGTGCCGGCCGTCGTTGAGGATCGCGCGGGCGAGGCCGACCGGATTGCGCGTGGCGGTGGCCGCCGCGACCGCTCCAGCGGCGCGGGTGCGCCCGTCCATGATCGCGGCATCGAGCTCGAGCGTGCCGTCATGCGTGAACACCGCGCCGCGCCCCGAATTGAAGTGGAGGTCGTCCTCCAGCACCCGGACCGCCGCCTCGACCGCGTCGAGCGCGCTGCCGCCATCCGCCAGCACCGCGGATCCGGCGTCGAGCGCGTTCGACAGGCCGGCGCGCGCGCCCGCGTCCTGCTCTGGCGAGACCATCTCGCTGTCGAGTTTGCCGGCGCCGCCGTGGATGACGAGAGTCCAGGTCATGCTGAGTCTTTCGAGGGGAGGGCGCGCAGGCCGATGAGCGGGCGGAGCGGCGCGATGCCGCGGCCGATCCGGTAGAAGGCGATGCAGCCGACGATCGTCGCGGCGAGCAGGCAGGCGAACTCCGCCCAGCCCGGCAGCCCGGCCGGGAGCAGCGCGTACATCACGAGCACGATGATCGTCTGGTGGATCAGGTAGAACGGGAACACCGCCTCGGTCAGCACCGGGCGCCAGCGATGGTCGTGGTTCGAGTGGCGTTCGGCGATCCCGATCAGCGCAACGATCGCGCCCCATTGCTCGAGCGCGTGCGCAACGCCGTACGCCGGGTAGATCCAGCGCGGTGCGACGATGTCGCCCGGCCATTCCAGCTCGACCGCAAGAACCGCGAGATAGCCGAGCAGCGCGACCGCGGCGCCGGCTTTCCACCAGCGCGCGATCGCCGCCATTGCGGGGTCGGAGCGGGCGAGGCCGAAGCCGAACAGGAAGGCGGGGAAATAGGTGACGTGCGCGACCCAGTCACCATAGAGCGCCTGTGTTTCGGCGGCCATCAGGAACCACCAGCCGTGCACGAAGACGAGCCATGCGACGGGGAGGAGGAGGACCGCCGGGCTGCCAAACATCCAATCGAACGCGCGTTGCAGCCAGGTGCCGCGGATGACGATCAGGCCGAGCGTCAGCGCGGTCGTATAGGCCCAGAGATAGACCACGAACCAGAGATGGTTCCACGTCGGCAGCATGATCCCGGCGAGCTTGCCGAACCGGAAATAGTCGTGGGCCCAGAACGTCAGATAGCTGCCGGCATAGCCATGCTTGGTGACCAGCTCGACCCAGGGTTGCGGTGGCACGACCACCGCGATGCCGAACAGCAAAGGCACGAGCAACCGGTAGCAGCGATTGGCGAAGAACGCGCCCGTGCCGCGCGACCGGTTCAGCAGCGCGCGGCTGGCATAGCCCGAGACGACGAACAGCAGCATCAGCCGCCACGCGTTGCTCGCCAGCATCGGCAGCCGCACCCAGTTCTCGACATGGAGCGACTTCACATGGAAGTTCCACGGCACGAAGACCATGCCGATATGGTAGAGGATCAGCAGCGCGAACGCGCCGATCCGCAGCCAGTCCATGCCGTAGTGCCGGGTCATCGCAGCGCAGTAGGGGGCGGGGGGCAGTGCGGCAAGCGCGAGACGGGCGGGGTGGTGTCCAGAACGCGCCGGTATTCAGCATCTTGCTCGAAAATGCGCAAACGGCCAGCCATTGCTTCGGACGTGGATTGGTCTGCATTCGGACCTGCCATCGGCGGCGCGATCCTGCTATCTGCCGAAAATGTTGAGAACACGGATCAAAAGACGCGCGGCAAAGGCCGACCACGCGGTCGTGCGGCTTGCCGCTGTACAGGCGTCGGTGACGGCGCTTGGCGACGAAGACCTGCTCGACCTGGCGGACATATTTTCCGGCGACGGGCGCGGCCCGTTGGGCGAGATGGCCTCCGCGGAAGTGCTGATACGCAATCTCAGCCTGTAACGCTCCTCGGCGCATCCGCGTCAGGCCTATCGGAAGCGAGGTCCGATCCCTGCGATGACGCGAGGCGGCTCGGCTCGCACACTTGGGGGCGACGCCACCGTGGAGGAGCTCGCCATCGCGCCGCTGTCCGTCAGCATGTCGCCCCCAGCGATGACCACACCCCCCAGCCCTGGCCAGTTGCGCGGCACGCCGGCGGGAGCGATCCGCACGACCACTCCCAGGACCGCTGAGCGGGCAATTGGCCGACGGCCGCCTCGTCCGTGCTTCTTCGGACCAAGGGCCACGGGTTGCGGGCCGTCATCGGAGCGGCCGCGAGCGGGAATGATGCGCCAGCGATAGAGCGCGGGCGAGGGGACGCCTCAGCTTCCCGCATCCTTTAGTGCCACATAGGCATAGGCGATCATCGCGATACATGCCGCGCCTGCCACCAGGTAGGGCAGCGAATGCTGGGCTTCGTACAGGCCGACGCCGATCGAGGGGCCAAGCACGAAGCTCGCGCCGTTGATGCTCGTCACTTTCCCCGCGACCGAGCCCTGCGCATTGGCGCCGACCGCCAGCGACGACCCCGCGGTGAACCCCGGCCGGGTGAAGCCGAAACCGAGGCTCGCCAGCGCATAGGCGGTCGCGATCGTGTAGAGCGACGTCGCCAGTCCCGTCAGCGCGGTGCCCGCCGCGGCCAGCACCAGCCCGGTCAGCACAAGCTGGCGCGGGGTCAGGTTCAACCGCGGGATGATCCCCCATTGTGCGAGCAGCGCGGCGCCGGCGCCCATCATCAGCACGATCCCGGTCGGCTCGAGCGCGGACGCCGGTGCAAGGTGGAGGCGGTCGATCACCAGGAAGCCGATCGCCTGTCCGGTCATCGCCTGCGCATGGCCCATCACCAGCCCGGCGACCATCCAGGCACGAATCCGGGGATCGGTATAGGCGACATGCTCGGCGTGCGATTCGGTCGCGGCGGCGACCGAGGCCCCGGTCGGCGCGCCACCGATCGAGGGATAGGCGGAGCTGGCACCATGCGTTTCGTGCGACGCGACGATTCGGTCGTCCGGCAGCATCCGTCGCACGGTGATCCACACCGCCACCCCGAACACCGCGAACAGGAACGCCGGGCCCGACAGGCCGATCTCGACGCCACCGATCGACCCCAGGATCAGATATGGCGCGATCGCCGGCCCCAAGATGGTGCCGAGACCAAATGCGGAGGCGAGCAGGGTCAACGCCTTGGTCCGTTCCTCGCGTGTCGTCTCGCCCGCGACGAGCGCCTGTACCGCCGGCGGCGCGGCGGCGCCGAACGTGCCGTAGATCAGTCGCCCGCCGATGAAGCACAGGAACGCCGCGGTCCCGCCAATCCAGGCGTTGATCCCCGCCAGCAGGAAGACGCCGCACACGGTGAGCGACACGCTGAACCCGCCGACGCCGAGCAGGATCATCGCCCGGCGACCATGCCGGTCCGATCGCTTCGCCCAGAACGGCGCGGCGATCACCCACAGCAGCGCGGATACCGAGAACGCCGCTGCGACCGCGCTGTCGGCGACGCCGAGCGACCGGCCGAGCGCCGGCAGCACCGATTGCAGCGCGGTGTTCCCCGCTGCGATCGTCAGCATCACGAGAAACATCAGCGCGAACCGCCGATCGATCCTCGGTGTGTCGGTCGATGCTCCGGTCACGGCCGCGTCCAGGCATAAGCGCGCTCGACCCGCGTCACGCTCACCGCATAGCGGTCGTACCAACGCGCGCGGCCCCGATCGCGAATCGCGGCATGCTCGGGATGGTCGCGCCACGCGATCGCGGCCGCATCGTCCGCCCAATAGCTGACGGTGATCCCCATGCCGTCCGCCTCGCGCGCGCTGTCGACGCCACGATAGCCTGGCTGCACGGCAGCGAGTGCGTCCATCGCCGCCGCGGCCTCGGCATAGCCGATGGCATCCGCGTCGTTACGGAACGACGTGAAAATTACCGCTATCTGTCCTGTACGATCGTCGTTCATGATCGCTTGCTTAAGCGATCGGACAGGCTTGGCAACGCCGGCGGAACATCGACCGAACCCACGGGCGCGGCATGATGTCGCGCTCGGTTCGTCGCCGCATGCAACTCGCAGGCCTTGAAACGCGTTCGGAATTCGTGCGACGGGAGGTGCAAAGCCTCGCCGTCGTTGCGGGACCCCTGACCGTAAGGAACACGATGCCCAGTTCGACCACCGCCACCCGGCGCGCACGCAGCCGCCCCGCCGGCGTGCCGTCTCCGTGGCAGATGTTCTTTTCGGGGTTCCTGAAACATCCCGTCATGGTCGGATCGATCGTGCCGTCGTCGGACAAGCTGATCCGCAAGATGCTCGACCCGGTCGACTGGGCAAACTGCAAGCTGTTCGTCGAATACGGCCCGGGCGTCGGCACCTTCTGCCGACCGATCCTCGACCGGATGGCACCCGATGCCAAGCTGGTGGTGATCGACACCAACCCCGATTTCATCCGGTATCTGCGCCACACGATCACCGATCCGCGATTCTTCGCAGTGCTGGGCTCGGCGGACGAGGTCGAGACGATCGTCGCCGATCATGGCTTCGAAAAGGCCGATTACGTCCTGTCGGGTCTGCCGTTCTCGACGCTGCCTCCCGGCGTCGGTCCGGCGATCGCCACCGCGACGCATGCCGTACTGCGCAGCGGCGGCGCATTTCTGGTCTATCAGTTCTCGCCCAAGGTGAAGGACTTCCTCACCCCGCACTTCGAGTCGATCGATCACGACATGGAGTGGTGGAACGTACCGCCGGCGCAGCTGTACTGGGCCTGGAAGGACTGACGCGCACCGCAGACTCGCCACCCCGCTCTGGCGGGGAGGGGCGGCCGCGCCTATTCGTCGATCCCGAAGTTCAACCCGCGCGACAGGCTTGGGTCGACGACCGCAACGACGAAATAGGCCGCGAACTGCTTGATCCGCTGCACCCAGCCGGTGTTGGCGCGGTAAAGCGCTCCGGTCACTTCGGTCGACTTGGCGATCTCGCCGTCGACATAGTGGCGGACGTGCGCGGCGAACGCGGCATCCTCGATCCGCAGCATCAGCTCCATGTTGATGAACAGGCTACGCATGTCGAAATTGGCCGAGCCGATATGGACCGCATCGTCGATCACGTAGAGCTTGGTGTGGAGCTTGGTCGGCTGGTATTCGAACACGCGGACGCCCTTGCGCAACAACCCCGCATAGGTGAACCGCGCGGCGGCGATCGTCGCGTTGTTGTCCGATTTGCTGGCGGTGACGATCCGGACGCCGGCCTGTCGCCGTCCCGCCTTGTCGAGGCGCCGCAACAAGGCGGGGCTCGGCGTGAAATAGCCCGCGATGATGTCGATCCGCCGTCCGCGCCGCATGTCGTCGCGCACCGCGCGCGCCCAGGGGGACAGCTTGCGGGTCGGTCCGCCGATCAGCCAGCGGGTCGCGCCCGTCGTCTCGCTCCAGCGCGATAGCGCGGCGTTCAGGTGGCGCAGCTTGCCCTTGGGGTCGTGGATCCAGTCCTTCAGCGCATCGAAATACCCCGCCAGCCGCCCCGCTGCCGGCCCTTCGACCAGCAGGCCGAGATCGCGCCAGGCCTGGTCGGCGGCGGTCCCGAAATAATCGTCCTCGATGTTGAAGCCGCCGATGATGATCCGGGCTTCGTCGGCGAGCGCGAGCTTCTGGTGATTGCGCAGCAGATAGCGGCGGCCGAACCGCGCGGAAAAGCGGCAGACCGAAATGCCGGCGGACTCCAGCGGTTCGAAAAAGGCATGCGGCGCGTCGTCGCTGCCGAAGCCGTCAACGATCAGCGCGACCGCGACACCGCGCTCGGCGGCGGCGATCAGCGCCGCGTTGACGCGTTTGCCGGACTCGTCGTCGGCATAGATGTAGTAGAGCACGCGCAACGACCGCTCGGCCCCATCGATCAGCGCCAGCACCGCGTCGAGGCGCCGGGGGCCGGTGTCGAGCAGGGTCATCTGGTTGCCGTCGACGGCAAAGGTCGGCTGGTCTGCGGGATCGTCCATGGCGCGAGTGATGACCACGCGGCGGCGGCGGTTGCAACCCGCGGCGGATTTCTTGACTTTGCGGGCCATCGCCCGTAGGCGACGCATTCTCATTCTATCGTTGTTACGAAGGAAGCCGCATGGCGCGCGTTACCGTCGAGGATTGTGTCGACAAGATCCCAAACCGGTTCGACCTGGTGTTGTTCGCGGCGCAGCGTGCGCGCCAGATCTCGGGCGGCGCCGAACTGACGCTCGACCGTGACCGCGACAAGAACCCGGTCGTCGCGCTGCGCGAGATCGCCGACGAGAACGTCAAGCCGGCGCATCTCAAGGAACAGGTCATCCAGGGCCTGCAGAAGGTTCGCGTCGATGACGACGATGAAGTCGATGCCGTCGGCAGCCTGGCCGCATCGGCCGAGGCGCTTCGCCTTACTGCCGCTGCACCGCCGCGGAATCAGAATCTGGGTGCGGACTACGAAGGTTGAGGCAGCGGGATTAGCGAAAGCTAATCCGCGGCTCGGCCGAAACCCCGGCCGGCGGGCATCGCCCGACCGACGACGCGGCTTTGCCGCGGCGCCCGACATAGAGAAAGCCCGTGGACCCAAGTCCACGGGCTTTTTCTTTGACTGGTTTCCGTAGAGGGACGCACCGTTCACCCTCGGAAAGGGGAGGGCAGGCGCCGCGCGAGTCCCGGCTCCCTTGTTCTCCCGCGAAGGCGGGAGCCCAGGCTGGGTCCCCGCCTTCGCGGGACACACACTTTGTCACGAGCCGGTGCGGTTGGTATCACCCTGAGGCAGAGCGTCGCGGCGAAGCCGCGTCGTCAGTCGTCGCTGCTCGACGCTGGCCGGGGCCGGTCCGCGACGCGGATCAGCGGGGCTGATCCGCTGACCGACCCTTGAACCCCTGCGCCACCACGAACCATTCCACCGAGCCCTTCCGGCTCGCCGGCGGCTTGGCATGCTTCACCGTCTTGAAGTTCCGCTTCATCTCCGCGACCAGCTCGGAGTCGGCACCCCCTGCGAACACCTTCGACACGAACGTCCCGCCGGGCTCGAGCACCTCGCACGCAAAGTGCAGCGCGGTCTCGACCAGCGCCATCGTCCGGAGCGCATCGGTCTGCGGATGGCCGACCGTGTTCGCGGCCATGTCCGACAGCACCAGGTCGGGTGCGCCGCCCAGTGCTTCGATCAGCTTGCCGGGGGCGGCATCGTCGAGGAAGTCCATCTCGAAGATCGTCACGCCGTCGATCGGATCGACCGGGAGCAGATCGATCCCGACCACCGCCGCCTTGGGGATCCGCCGGCGGATAACCTGCGCCCAGCCGCCCGGCGCGATCCCCAGATCGACCACGCGCTTGCTTCCGCGGATCAACTCGAACCGCTCGTCGAGCTCGATCAGCTTGTACGCCGCCCGGCTGCGATAGCCGTCGGCCTTGGCGCGCTTCACATAGGGATCGTTCAGCTGCCGCTCGAGCCAGCGCGTCGACTGCGCGGTGCGCTTGCGCGCGGTGAGGACGCGGACATGCCCGCCGGACCCGCCCCGGCTCACGCTGCGATCCCCGACTTGCCCGGCTTGGGGGCACCCATCAGCCGGCGGAGGATGCCTTCGCGAATACCGCGGTCGGCGATGCCGAGCCGCTCGGCGGGCCACAAATCCATGATCGTCTCCAGAATCGCACAGCCCGCGACCACCAGGTCGGCGCGCTCGTTGCCGATGCACGGCAGCTTGGCGCGCTCCGTGATCGACATATGGGAAAGGTCGGCGCTGATCCGCCGCATCGCCGACGCCGGCACGATCAGCCCGTCGACCACCGACCGGTCGTAATGGCTGAGCCCGAGATGCACGCTGCCAAGCGTCGTCACCGTGCCGCTGGTGCCGAGCAGCCGCGGTCGTTCGATGTGTCGCGGCAACCGCGCGGCGAATCCCGCGAAACTGTCCGCGACGACGGTGCGCATCCGTGCATAGGCGGCACGACGTCCGTCTTCGCCTTCGCCGCCGCCGGCATGTTCGGTGAGCGACACGACGCCCCATGGTGCGGAGTGCCAGTCGAGTACGGTCGGGATTGGCGTCGAGGTATCGACCAGTACGAGCTCGGTCGACCCGCCGCCGATATCGAACACGAGTGCCGGGTCCTCGCCGGGCTCGATCAACGCATGGCAGCCGAGCACGGCCAGCCGCGCCTCTTCCTCGGCCGAAATGATATCGAGGTGAATCCCGGTTTCCGCCAGCGCGCGTGCGATAAACGCAGGGCCGTTCGACGCTTGCCGGCACGCCTCGGTCGCGACCGATCGCGCCAGGGTTACATTGCGCCGTTGAAGCTTTTCGGAACACACTCGCAGAGCGGCGATCGTCCGCTCGATCGCCGCGTCGCTCAGCTTGCCGGTCGACGCCAGGCCCTCGCCAAGCCGGACGATTCGCGAGAACGCATCGATCACCGCAAACCCGCCCGCCTGCGGCCGCGCGATCAGCAATCTGCAATTGTTGGTACCCAGATCCAGCGCGGCAAATGCCTGCGCATCGGCCCACCGCCCTCGACTGGGCCGGGTCGCCGCCGGACGGGCAGGACCGCCCTGCCGGAACGGCATTCGGGCGGAAACATCCCCCATCGCCGTAAAACTCGCTATCTATATCTGCCGCCGCGGGAAAATACCCGCCCGGTGCTTGAGGCCGAATGTAGCGCGGCGGCACGATTACGCAAGCGAAGTGGCGAATCGGTATCATCTTAGCGTTGACAGCACGAAACCGCCCGCCTAGATCGCGCCCTCGCTGATGCCCCGTCGTCTAATGGTAAGACTGCGGTTTCTGATACCGCCTATTGAGGTTCGAATCCTCACGGGGCATCCAGCGCGTTCTGGCCGCTTGCGTCCCCTTGCCGATGCGCCGCCGATTGCTTTTGCACACCGATACGCGCAAATTCTTGGATCATGAGACGGATGGTCGCCGCGTTCGCACGCCCGTCATCGCTATGTTCAGGTTCGCATGCTATAGGACGCGTGTGTCTACAGCGCTCCCTCATCAATACGCCATCGGCATCGAGCCGGCCGACATCGACTTCATGGGTCACGTCAACAACGCGAACTATCTGAAGTGGGTTCAGGCGGCGGTGATCGATCATTGGCAGCGGCTCGCGCCTGCCGATGCGGTCGCAGGGCATCTGTGGGTCGCGCTCAAGCACGAGATCACGTACCGCAAGCCGGCGTTCCTCGACGACGACGTCATCGCGACGGTGCTGCTCGAAAAGGTGCAGGGCGCGCGCGCGTTCTACGAGACGATCATCAAGCGCGGCGAGGATGTGCTCGCCGAGGTGAAGTCGAGCTGGTGCTGCCTCGACGCGGAAACGCTGCGACCCTCGCGACTCGCGAGCAACGTGGTCGAGCGCTTCTTCCCGAAGGATTGATATCGCCCGACGATAGAGCCTCCACCCCGGCCTTCGCCGGGATGGTGCGTTGAATCAAGCGCGTTACACGACCTCGTACGGCACAGCCCCGCGGCGGTTCGGATCGACTCGGATGTCGCTGGCCGCCGGTGGAAACGCCCGCTGGTCGCAGTCGGTGCGCAGGCAGATGCGGCACGACGACCCGATCGGGGTCGCGATGCCTCCGGTCCCCAGCGCGTCCGCATAGATGAACTCCGACGCATTCGCCTCCTCGCACCCCAGCGCCACGGCATAGCGCCGCGCCGGCCGCGTATAGGTCTCGGACGGCTTCACCAGCCCCTTCGCCATCGAGACGTAGCGGATCCCGTCGGTCGTCTCGATCAGCTGCGTCAGGATCCGGTCGGGGATGGCGACCGCCTCGTGAACGATCCACAGCGGACACGCCCCCCCGAACCGCGCGAACTGCAACCGCGTGGCCGAATGCCGCTTGGTGATGTTGCCCGCCATGTCGACCCGGCAAAAGAAGAACGGGATGCCGAGCGCACCGGGGCGCTGCAATGTCGAGAGCCGGTGGCAGGTCTGTTCGAAGCTCGTCCCGAAGATCCGCCGCAGCCGGTCGATATCGTGGCGGACGTTGCGCGCCTCGGCACGGAAGCGGGTATAGGGCATCACGATCGCCCCTGCCGCGTAATTGGTGAGCCCCGCGGTGAGCAGCGCGCGCGCGGTTTCCGACACCATCTCCGATGCGGCGACGATCCCGCCGATCACGTCGCCGAATTCGTGCCGCGCGACCTGATGCGCGAGCGAGAAGAGGATCGTCTCGCCCGGCTGCGATCCGTCGAGCCGCAGCGTCGCGCCGTCATAGTCACGCAACGGCGCGGCGAGCGCGCCCGAGATCGCAACGGAGACGCCGCGCGCCGCGAGCCTTGCCTCGAGCGCGGAGATCCGGTCGCTTCCCAGCGTCTCGCCGATCTCCTCCGCGCGGCGGTCGAGCGTGTCGACATAATTGCCCGCGGCGTGAAACCAGTCGCGGACGTCCTCCCAGGGGAGCAGTCCGGGCGCACCCGACCCTGCGACCAGCCGGTCGTCGAGCGCGCGCAACTGCTCCTGCGCGCGGCGATAGGCGTCGTGCATCGCGACGAGCCGCTGCGCGAGCAACGGCTGGTGCTTCACCGCGCGGCGGATCGCGGTCTCGTCGAGCGTGGGGGCGGCGACGCTGGTGTCGGTGACCGCTTCGAGCGTCGCGACCAGCAGCGCGGTGTCGTCCGCGGCATCGATGCTGCCCCAGTCGGCGGGAAATTCGCGCGCAAGCGTCACGAGTACGGCTTCGCTGACCGGGCGGTCGCCATTCTCGATCTGCGAGAGATAGCTGACCGAGATGCCGATCCGCACCGCCATCGCCGCCTGGCTGATCCCGAGCGTCCCGCGAAGCGCGCGCAGCCGGTGTCCGACGAAGAGGCGGCGAGGGGGCGTGGTCATCGCATGAGCATAGTTTGCAAACATGGGTGGCACAAGTTTGCAACATTGCATTTGCGCAAAGGCTCACGCTCTGTGAAGGCCACCAGCAGGACGGAGAGACGATGTCATCGACGATCGAAGAGCTTGAACGACGCCGCGAAGCCGCAAGAGTGGGCGGGGGTATCAAGCGGATCGCAGCGCAGCACGCCAAGGGAAAGCTCACCGCGAGAGAGCGCCTTGACGTGCTGCTGGACGAGGGATCGTTCGAGGAGCTCGACATGTATGTCGAGCATAACTGCGTCGATTTCGGCATGCAGGACCAGGTGATCCCCGGCGACGGCGTGGTCACCGGATCGGGCACGATCAACGGCCGCCTCGTCTTCGTCTTCAGCCAGGATTTCACGGTATTCGGCGGGTCGCTCAGCGAGCGTCATGCACAGAAGATCTGCAAGGTGATGGACAGCGCGATGAAGGTCGGCGCGCCGATCATCGGGCTGAACGACAGCGGCGGCGCGCGCATCCAGGAGGGGGTCGCCTCGCTCGGCGGCTATGCCGAGGTGTTCCAGCGCAATGCGCTCGCCAGCGGCGTCGTGCCGCAGCTTTCGTTGATCATGGGCCCCTGCGCGGGCGGCGCGGTCTATTCGCCCGCGATGACCGACTTCATCTTCATGGTGAAGGATTCGAGCTACATGTTCGTGACCGGCCCCGACGTGGTGAAGACGGTGACGAACGAGGTCGTGACGCAGGAGGCGCTGGGCGGCGCGGTGACGCACACGACCAAGACGTCGGTCGCCGACAACGCGTTCGAGAACGATATCGAAGCGTTGCTCGCGGCGCGCGACTTCTTCGATTTCCTGCCCGAATCGAACCGCACCGGCGCGCCCGAGCGGCCGACCGCGGACGGGTGGGACCGGATCGAGAACAGCCTCGACACGCTGGTCCCCGCATCGGCGAACCAGCCCTACGACATGCACGAGCTGATCCGAAAGGTCGTCGACGAGGGCGATTTCTTCGAGACGCAGCCGGCGCATGCGGCCAACATCATCACCGGCTTCGGCCGGATCGAGGGGCGCACGGTCGGCTTCGTCGCGAACCAGCCGATGGTGCTGGCGGGCGTGCTCGACATCAATTCGTCGAAGAAGGCGGCGCGGTTCGTGCGCTTCTGCGACGCGTTCGAGATCCCGATCGTGACGTTCGTCGACGTCCCCGGCTTCCTGCCCGGCACCGCGCAGGAGCATAACGGCATCATCAAGCATGGCGCAAAACTGCTGTTCGCCTATGCCGAGGCGACCGTGCCCAAGATCACCGTCATCACGCGCAAAGCCTATGGCGGTGCGTACGACGTGATGGCGTCGAAGCATCTGCGCGGCGACTTGAACTATGCGTGGCCGACCGCGGAGATCGCGGTGATGGGCGCGAAGGGCGCGGTCGAGATCATCTTCCGTGGCAAGACGCCCGAGGAGATCGCCGAGCGCACCGCGGAGTACGAGGCGCGCTTCGCCAATCCGTTCGTCGCGGCGTCAAAGGGGTTCATCGACGAGGTGATCCAGCCGCACTCGACCCGCCGCCGCATCGCGCTGGGTCTACGGAAACTCCGCGGCAAGAGCCTGGAGAATCCGTGGAAGAAGCATGATAACATTCCGCTGTGACCCCGCTTGTCATGCGGTCCGGCCCGGCCTCCGTCACCCCAGCGACTGCTGGGATCTGGCGCGGGCGGGGTGTGGTTCGCGTGCTGAAACTTCGGTATCCGCTGGAGTGATGAGGTGCCGGGGGACGGAGGTATCATGCTAGCGTTTCTCCTGCTTCTCCAGGCCGCCGCACCCGCGCCAGCCGCCCCCGCCTGGAAGCTCGCCGACCGCACCAGTCCCGCGGGCGTGCGCAGCATCTCCGCATCGGTTACCGGCAATGACGGGCTCTCACGGTTCGTCGTGAAATGCGACGTCGCGTCCGAACCGATCGTGTCGATCCAGTTCATCCAGCCGCAGCCGCTCGGGTCCGGTGCGGACAAGCCCGTCGCGGTGCGGTTCGATGGCGGGCCGGCGTTCACCTATAATTGGCAGTTTCCGGGGACGGGGACCTATGTCACCGATCCCGAGGCGATCACCAAGCTGACCAGTTTCCTGGTCAAGTCGAAGACGGTGCGCGTCGAGACGACCAATGGCGCGAGCTTCGCGGTACAGGCGAACTTTGCCGCGCCGGCCAGCGACGCGATGGTGCGGCAGGTGCTCGGCGTCTGTGGGTATACGCTCGGGGTCGTTCCCCCGGTGCCGCCCAAGCCCGCCGCGGAGCCGGCCGAATGACGCGTTGTATCGCCGCCAGCCGCACATTATCATGTCATGATAAGGAGTCGTGACATGCAGACCGAACGCGTGACGTTTCTGACCTCGCCTGATCACAAGGCGGCACTCGATGCCTTTGCCGCCAGCAACGGTAAATCCGTTGGCCACGTCCTGCGCGAGGCCTCCACGCGGTATCTCGCGGCGGAGGACCGTGCCGAGGGCGAGGATGACAAGGCGCTGGCGCTCATCCTGCCGGAGATCGAGGCGATGTTGCCGCACTGGCATGCGAAGATCGATTCGATGGAGCGGTCGATCGACCGCGCGCTCGAGGCGATCGAGCGTGCGCTGGCGGGCGACCCGGTCCCGATGAGCCACGCCGCATGAGCGCGACCGAGAAGGCGTTCGGCGTCATCAAGGCGTTGCTGACGTATCAGGAGCGGCTCGATGGGCTCGACGCGAAGCTCACCGGGCTGAGCGCGGGGCTCGCACGCCTCGCCGACAGCCATGTCGCGTTGCGCGAACGCGTCAGCCGGATCGAGGGACTGATCGAGGGCGCCGCGATGGCGCGCCGGACGCCCGACAGCCCGAGGATCGAAGGATGACCGCTACGCTGGGCCGCCTCAACCATGTCGGCGTCGCGACGCCGTCGATCGCCAGGTCGATCGAGACGTATCGCACGCTGCTCGGCGCGACCGCGATCGGGGAACCGTTCGACCTGCCCGCGCAGGGCGTGAAGGTGTGCTTCATCGATGCGCCCAACACGCAGATCGAGTTGATCGAGCCCTATGACGACAGCTCGCCGATCGCGGGGTTCCTGCGCAAAAACCCGGCGGGCGGTCAGCATCATGTCTGCTTCGAAGTCGCGGATATCGACGCGGCGGTCGCCGATCTGAAGGCGAAGGGCGCGACCGTGCTGGGTGAGCCGCGGATCGGCGCGCATGGCACGCCGATCGTGTTCGTCCACCCGAAGGACTTTGGCGGGATGCTCGTCGAACTCATGGAAACACCGAAGGGCGCGCACTGATGGCCGAGCATATCCTGAGCGAACGGCGCGGCGACGTGCTGGTGCTGACGCTCAATCGACCTGAGCGGCTGAACGCCGCGCCGCCTGCGATGTTCGAGGAGCTGGCGGCCGCGCTCGCCGATCTCGACGGTGCGCGCGCGGTGCTGATCGCCGGCGCGGGGCGGGCGTTCTGCTCGGGCGCGGACGTCGGCGGCGGGGCGCTCGGCTCGGACAATCCGGGCGAGGCGACCTATGAGGCGCTCACCCGCAGCTATAGTCCGACGATGGTGGCGATCGCCGACCTGTCGGTGCCGGTGGTCAGCGCGGTGCGCGGGCCGGCGGCGGGGATCGGTTGCAGCCTCGCGCTCGCCGCCGATTTCTGCGTCGCGGGCGAGAGCGCGTATTTCCTCCAGGCGTTCGTCAATATCGGGCTGGTGCCCGATGGCGGCGCATCGTGGATGCTGCCCCGCCTGATCGGCCGTGCGCGCGCGACCGAGATGATGATGCTGGGCGAGCGCGTGCCCGCCGCCAAGGCGCTCGACTGGGGGATGGTGCACAAGGTCGTCGCGGACGACGCGCTCGACGCCGAGGCGTTCGCGCTGGCCGAGCGGCTGGCGGCGATGCCGACAGTCGCGCTCGGGCTGATGCGTCGCGCGATCACCGCGGCGTATGCGAGCGATTACGCCGGCGCGATGGAGGCCGAGGCGGTCAACCAGCGCGCGGCACGCGGGTCGGCGGATTCGATGGAGGGCGGGCTTGCGTTCCTGACGAAGCGCAAGCCGGTGTTCACGGGCAAGTGACTTCCGTTTTCCGCACCACCCCGGCGAAGGCCGGGGCCCAATTGGGTGGCGGCGAATTGGCCGGTGCTCCGCTGCGTTACTGCGACCTTTCCAATTGGGCCCCGGCCTCCGCCGGGGTGGTGTTTCAAGTATGACTGACAAACCGACCCCAACGCTCGCCGACTGGCAGGCGCTCGCCGCC
>NZ_LMLD01000004.1:126693-128215 GCF_001421825.1 Sphingomonas sp. Leaf38
ACACCGCGGACGACGTGACCGCCGACCCCGGCCTCCCCGGTTTCGCCCCCTTCACCCGCGGTGTCCGCGCATCGATGTACGCCGGCCGCCCATGGACGATCCGGCAATATGCGGGCTTCTCCACCGCCGAGGCCTCGAACGCCTTCTACCGCCGCAACCTTGCCGCGGGGCAGAAGGGCCTCTCGGTCGCGTTCGATCTCGCCACGCACCGCGGCTATGACAGCGACCATCCGCGCGTCACCGGCGACGTCGGCAAGGCAGGCGTCGCGATCGACAGCGTCGAGGACATGAAGATCCTGTTCGACGGCATCCCGCTCGACAAGATGTCGGTCAGCATGACGATGAACGGCGCGGTGATCCCGATCCTCGCCTTCTTCATCGTCGCGGGCGAGGAACAGGGCGTGCCCCGCCACCTGCTCGACGGGACCATCCAGAACGACATCCTCAAGGAGTTCATGGTCCGCAACACGTACATCTACCCGCCCGAGCCGAGCATGCGGATCATCTCGGACATCTTCGGCTACACGTCGCGCGAGATGCCTAAGTTCAACAGCATCTCGATCAGCGGCTATCACATGCAGGAGGCGGGGGCGACGCAGCTCCACGAGCTCGCCTTCACGATCGCCGACGGCATGGAATACGTCAAATACGGCGTCGCGAGCGGGCTCGACATCGACAAGTTTGCCGGCCGGCTCTCGTTCTTCTTCGCGATCGGCATGAACTTCTTCATGGAGATCGCCAAGCTGCGCGCCGCGCGCGTGCTGTGGCACCGCGCGATGACGCAGCTCGGCGCGCAGGACAAACGCTCGAAGATGCTGCGCACGCATTGCCAGACGTCGGGCGTGTCGCTCACCGAGCAGGATCCGTACAACAACGTCATGCGCACGACGATCGAGGCGATGGCGGCGATGCTGGGGGGCACGCAGTCGCTCCACACCAACGCGCTCGACGAGGCGATCGCGCTGCCGACCGACTTTTCCGCCCGGATCGCGCGCAACACGCAGATCGTGCTGCAGGAAGAGACGGGGATGACCAAGGTCGTCGATCCGCTGGGCGGCAGTTACTATGTCGAGAGCCTGACGCAGAGCCTGGTCGACGGCGCGTGGACGCTGATCGAGCGGATCCAGGCCGAGGGCGGGATGGCCAAGGCGGTCGCCGCGGGCTGGCCCAAGGCGATGATCGAGGAAGCCGCCGCGGGTCGCCAGGCGCGCGTCGATCGCGGCGAGGACGTCATCGTCGGCGTGAACAAGTACAAGCTTGCCGAACAGGACGCGATCGAGATCCTCGACGTCGACAATGTCGCGGTCCGCGCAGGCCAGGTCGAACGGATCGCGCGCGTAAAGGCGACGCGCGACGACGCGGCGTGCCGCGCCGCGCTCGATGCGTTGCGCGAGGGGGCCCGAATTCCTCCCCGGAACGGGGAGGGGGACCATCCGCAGGATGGTGGAGGGGGCGCTCCACACACGGAGACGCCCGCGGAAGCCCCCCCCCCCCCCCCCCCCCCCCCCCCCCCCCCCCCCCC
>NZ_LMLD01000004.1:128239-131511 GCF_001421825.1 Sphingomonas sp. Leaf38
GGATCGGGGAGGAGTTGAGAACAACCTCCTCGCGCTCGCCGTCGACTGCGCCCGCGCCCGCGCGACGCTCGGCGAGATCTCGTCGGCGATGGAGGACGTGTTCGGCCGCTACGGCACGCAGCCGACCCCCGTGTCGGGCGTCTATGGCGGCGCCTATGAGGACGACGCACGCTGGACGCGCCTGACCGACGGTGTCGCGGCGACCGAGCGCCGGCTAGGTCGCAAGCCCCGCATGCTCGTCGCCAAGATGGGGCAGGACGGCCACGACCGCGGCGCCAACCTCGTCTCGTCGATGTTCGGCGACCTGGGGTTCGAGATCGTGCCGGGCGCGCTGTTCCAGACGCCGGCGGAGGTCGCCGCGCTGGCGCTCGCCAAGGACGTCGACATCGTCGGCGCCTCCAGCCTGGCGGCGGGGCACAAGACGCTGATCCCCGAACTGATCGATCACCTGCGCGAGGCGGGGCGCGCGGATATCAAGGTGATCGCGGGTGGCGTTATTCCCGCACAGGACTATCAGGCGCTGCGTGACGCCGGGGTCCAGGCGATCTTCGGACCCGGCACCAACCTGATCCAGGCCGCCGAGGACGTATTGAAGCTCCTCGGCCACAATATGGGCCCGCAAGAGGAAGCCGCAGAATGACCGATACCCTTCTCCGTTCTCCTGCGCCCGCAGGAGCCCAGTCTTCAGAGCGCGGCGTTCGCGACACGGGGCTCCCGCGCGCGCAGCAGACCATGAGGACCGACTGGACCCGCCCGGAAATCGCCGCGCTGTTCGACCTGCCGTTCGACGAACTCATGTACCGCGCGCAGACCGTCCACCGCGCGCATCACGCGGTCAGCGAGGTGCAGCTGTGCACATTGCTGTCGATCAAGACCGGCGGCTGCCCCGAGGATTGCGGCTATTGCTCGCAGTCCGCCAGCGCGGACACGCAGCTCAAGGCCGAAAAGCTGATGGACGTCGACGCCGTCCTCGCCGACGCCGCGCAGGCCAAGGCAGCCGGCTCGCAGCGGTTCTGCATGGGCGCCGCCTGGCGCAACCCTAAAGCCCGCGACATGCCGAAGGTCGTCGCGATGGTCGAGGGCGTCCGCGCGATGGGGCTCGAGACGTGCATGACGCTCGGCATGCTCGACGCCGAGCAGGCGAAGCAGCTCGCCGACGCCGGCCTCGATTACTACAACCACAATATCGACACCTCGCCGGAGAATTACGGCAACGTCATCACCACGCGCACCTTCGGCGATCGGCTGGAGACGCTCGCGAACGTGCGCGACGCGGGCATTTCGGTGTGCTGCGGCGGGATCGTCGGGATGGGTGAGACGCGCAGCGACCGCGTCGGCTTCGTCCACGCGCTCGCCACGCTGCCGCGCCACCCCGAGAGCGTCCCCGTCAACGCGCTGGTGCCGGTCAAGGGAACGGTGCTCGGCAACATGCTCGCCGACACGCCGCTGGGCCGAATCGACGACATCGAATTCGTCCGGACCGTGGCGGTCGCGCGCATCACGATGCCGCTGAGCATGGTGCGCCTGTCCGCCGGTCGCGAGAGCATGTCCGAAGCGACGCAGGCGCTGTGCTTCATGGCGGGCGCCAACTCGATCTTCACCGGCGACAAGCTGCTCACCACGGGCAACGCCGGCGACAGCGCCGATGCGACACTGCTGGCAAAGCTCGGGATGACGCCGATGGTCGGGCCGGAACCGATGCGCGAGGCCAAGACATGCTGCTGATCGCGCTGCTGCTGACCGCCGCCGCGCCGACCCAGACGCAGGCGGACATGAACCGGTCCGCGGGCACGAGCTACACGCAGGCGGATGCGGCGATGACCGCGCAGTGGAAGCGCACCTATGCCTATATGAAGCGGCGCGATGCGCAGGACGGGTCGCGCGGCGGCGGGTTCGGTTATGCCGCGGCGTTGCTCGAGAGCCAGCGCGCCTGGCTCAAGTTCCGCGACACGCAATGCGTGATCGAGGGCGGGCAATATGCCGGCGGTTCGGCGCAGGGCATGACGACCGCCGGGTGCCGCACCGACCTGACCAAGGCCCGGACGGCGCAGCTCAAATCGATGATTTGGTACCAGTAACCCCAAGTCCGCACCCGGGCCATGTCCGGGGAGACGGCACAGAGTAGGGCGAGAGATGTTCAAGAAAATCCTGGTCGCCAATCGCGGCGAGATCGCGTGTCGCGTCATGCGGACCGCCAAGGCGATGGGCATCAAGACCGTCGCGGTCTACTCCGATGCCGATTCGCGCAGCCCGCACGTCCTGATGGCGGATGAGGCGGTCCGGCTCGGGCCGGCACCCGCCGCCGACAGCTATCTCAAGGCCGAGCTGATCCTGCTCGCGGCCAAGGAGACCGGCGCGGACTGCATCCACCCCGGTTACGGCTTCCTGTCCGAGCGCGAGAGTTTCGCGCTGGCGTGCGCCGAGGCGGGCATCGCGTTCGTCGGGCCACCGCCGGCCGCGATCGCTGCGATGGGCGACAAGATCGAATCGAAGAAGCTCGCCAAGGCGGCGGGCGTCAACGTCGTGCCGGGCTATCTCGGCGAGATCGACAGCACCGATCACGCGGTCGAGATCGCAGGCGGCATCGGCTATCCGGTGATGATGAAGGCATCGGCGGGCGGCGGCGGCAAGGGCATGCGCCTGGCCTATAGCGAGCAGGACGTCCGCGAAGGCTTCGAGGCGACCAAGCGCGAGGGGCTGGCGTCGTTCGGCGATGACCGCGTGTTCATCGAGAAATTCATCGAAAGCCCGCGGCATATCGAGATCCAGCTGATCGGCGATCAGCATGGGAACATCATCTATCTCAACGAGCGCGAATGCTCGATCCAGCGGCGGCACCAGAAGGTCGTCGAGGAGGCGCCGTCGCCGTTCGTCACGCCCAAGATGCGCAAAGCCATGGGCGAGCAGGCGGTCGCGCTGGCGCGCGCGGTCGGCTATTATTCCGCCGGGACGGTCGAGCTGATCGTGTCGGGGGCGGACACGACGGGGGAGGGGTTCTACTTCCTCGAGATGAACACCCGGCTCCAGGTGGAGCATCCGGTGACCGAGGAGATCACCGGGCTCGATCTGGTCGAACTGATGATCCGCGTCGCGGCGGGCGAGCCGCTCGGCTTTGCGCAGGACGCGGTGAAGCTCAACGGCTGGTCGATCGAGAACCGCGTCTATGCCGAGGATCCGTATCGCGGGTTCCTGCCGAGCATCGGGCGTTTGGTGCGGTATAACCCGCCCGAGACAAGCATTCCCCTCCCGCTTGCGGGAGGGGTTAGGGGAGG
>NZ_LMLD01000004.1:131550-147760 GCF_001421825.1 Sphingomonas sp. Leaf38
CTCCCCCAACCCCTCCCGCAAGCGGAAGGGGAGATGCGTATGTCCGCGTCGACGACGGCGTCCGCGAGGGTGGCGAGGTCAGCATGTTCTACGACCCGATGATCGCCAAGCTCATCACCTGGGCGCCCACCCGCGACGCCGCGATCGCCGCGCAGATCGCCGCGCTCGACGCGTTCGAGCTCGAGGGGCCGGGCAACAACATCGATTTCCTGTCGGCGATCATGCAGCACCCGCGCTTCCAGTCGGGCGCGCTGACCACCGGGTTCATCGCCGAGGAATATCCCGACGGCTTCCACGGTGCGCCCGCTAATGCCGGGTTGCTCAAGACGCTCGCGGCGGTCGCCGCGTTCGCCGCGACCGCGGAGGCCGACCGCGCGCGCCGCGTCGATGGGCAGCTCGGCAAGCGCCTGCGCCCGCCTGCCGACTGGTCGGTGACGATCGATAAGGTCGACCATGCGGTGACCGTGTCGACCGACGGCATCATGGTCGACGGCGAGGATCTCGATCTGGCGCTCGAATATACGCCTGGCGACCGGATGGTGGTCGCCGACGGTCACGGAGTCGATGGCGACGAGCATCTCACGATCCGCATCGCCAAGGCCCGCGCGGGCTTCAAGCTCACCACGCGGGGCGCGAGCCACGTCGTGCGCGTGCTGCCGGCGCGCGTCGCCCCCTATACCGCGCACATGATCGAGAAGGTCGCGCCCGATCTGTCGAAATTCCTGATCTGCCCGATGCCGGGTCTGCTCGTGCGGCTCGACGTCGCGGCGGGCGACAAGGTCGAGGCGGGCCAGCCGCTCGCGGTGGTCGAGGCGATGAAGATGGAGAACATCCTGCGCGCCGAAAAGACCGGCACGGTCAAGTCAGTCGCGGCGAAGACCGGCGACAGCCTGGCGGTCGACCAGGTGATCCTCGAACTCGACTGAGCGTGCGCGAGCGGGCCGGGTCTAGGCCGGGGTGACGGGGGCGCAATGTGTTTCCCCGCGAAGGCGGGGACTCAGTCTGGGCTCCCGCCTTCGCGGGAGAACAAGGGGGTGGGCGTCTGTATTTCGCGACCACTCCCCCATAGGAACACCACCCCGGCGAAGGCCGGGGCCCAAGTGGTAAGGCGCTCGTGACGGCACGCCGACTTCCACCATTATCGGCCCCCAATTGGGCCCCGGCCTTCGCCGGGGTGGTGTTTGCGAGGGCAGCGGCGTGCATCTTGGCCTGGTGATTCCGCCGCCCCCTCCCGTTTATCCGCCCACCGCTGTAAAGCACCCCGGATGACTCTCCTCCGTTACCTTGCCGCGCTCCTCCTCGCGGTTGCCGCGATCACCGCACTCCCCGCCGCCGCGCAAAACGAGACCAAGGTCGCGACCGTCGCCGCCGGCCTCACCCGGGCCTCGGCCGAGCTCCAGGCGATCGACGACGCCACGCCGGCGGCACGCGACGACAAGGCGCGCCAGGCGTTGCGCGATCGTGCGCAGGCGGTGCAGACCACCGCCGCCGACGCGGTCCGCACGCTGACCCCCGAGATGGCGCTGGTGCAGGCGCGCGTTGCCGAACTCGGCGCGGCGACGCCGGGCGTGGTCGAGGCGCCCGAGATCCGCCAGCAGCGCCGGCTCCTCGCACAGAGCCAGTCGGCGATCGACTCGGCGATCAAGCGCGCCAAGCTGATCGGGATCGAGGCCAAGCAGCAGATCGACGATATCGGCGCGGCCGAGGCGGAGGAGCTCGGCCAGCAACTGTCCGAGAACACCGGCTCGCCGCTGTCGCCGACGCTGTGGGCGGCGATCATCGATCACCTGCCGCGCGACACCGCGCGGCTCACGCGGTTCGCCACCACCGAACTGCGCCAGTTCGCGGCGCGGTTCGATACGCGCGCGGGCACCGGCCTGCTGGTCGGGCTGCTGGCGGCGCTCGTCCTGATCATCCCGCTGCGGCGCTGGCTGCACGGCGTCGGGCGTCGCTATGCGGCCAATCACACGCCCGGCGGCCGGCTGCGCCGCTCGGCCTATGCGTTGTGGCTGGTGGTGATCGGGACCGCACTGCCGGGGTTTGCGGCGTGGGCGATCGTCGCGTCGCTGCGCTGGGGCGGGCTCGTCACGCCCGCGTGGAGCCGGTTCGGCGCGATCTTCGTCGGGATCTCGTGGTTCTGCGCGTTCGTCTCGTCGCTGGGCGGCGCGCTGCTGCTGCGGAGCCAGCCGACGTGGCGGCTGCTGCCGATCGGCGACGCCGCCGCGCAGGCGCTCAGGCCGTATAGCTGGATGGCGGCTGCGCTGATCTTCGGCGGCCAATTGCTGATCGCGACCAACACGCTGATCGGCGTCAGCGCGCCCGCATCGAGCGCGGCCAACGCGGTCGTCGCGCTGTTGCACATCGTCCTGCTCGGCGCGATCCTCGTCACGCTTGGCCGGCTGCGCGCCGCCGCGCTGCCCGATCCGACCAAACCCGCGCGCAACACGCTGCTCGCGATCGTCGCGACGCTCGTCTGGCTGGTTCTGATCGTCGCGCTGGTCGCCGGGCTGATCGGCTATGTGAATTTTGCGCTGAAGGTCGCGACATGGCTGGTCTGGGGCGCGATCGTCGGGGCGAGCCTGTACTTGATGATGACCTTCACCGACGACGCCTGCCGGACCTTGCTGTCGAGCGGCAACCGCCTCGGCCGCTCGGCCAACAGCGGTTTCGGCGTCGACAACAAGACCGTCGACCAGATCGGCGTGCTGCTGTCCGCGGTGCTGCGGCTGTTGCTGATCATGCTGGCGGTCGGCGCGGTCATGGCCCCGTTCGGCGCGGGCGTCGGCTCGGCGTTCGAACTGTTCGGGACGGTCGCGAACGGCATCACGATCGGCCAGGTCACGATCTCGCCGGGCGCGGTGCTGCGCTCGCTCGCGGTGCTGTTCGTCGCGCTCGCGATCATGCGCGGGCTGCAGCATTGGCTGGTGAACAGCTACCTGCCGACGACCGCGATGGATGCGGGCGCGCAGAATTCGGTGACGATGGTCGCGCGCTATGCCGGGATCATCGCCGCGGTGCTGTGGTCGCTCGGGGCGCTCGGCATCGGCATGGAAAAGCTCGCGGTCGTGCTAGGCGCGCTGTCGGTCGGGATCGGCTTCGGCCTCCAGGCGATCACGCAGAACTTCGTCTCCGGCCTGATCCTGCTCGCCGAACGCCCGGTCAAGATCGGCGATCTCGTCCGGATCGGCAACATGGAGGGCGACGTGAAACGGATCAACGTCCGCTCGACCGAGATCCAGGTGGCGGACCGATCGACGCTGATCGTGCCCAACTCGGAACTGATCACCAAGACGATCCAGAACATGACGCTGGCCGCGCCGCTGGGCCGGATCCAGCTGCAATTCTCGGTCCCGCTCGAGGAGGACCTGGATGCCGTGCGCACCATGTTGTTCGCCGCGTTCGCGGACAAGCACGAGGTGCTCGATGATCCCGAGGCGAAGGTGTTCATCGATTCGATCGACGCCGGCCGCGCCAAGTTCAACTGCTTTGCCTATGTGGCGAGCCCGCGCGATGCCTATCCGATCCGCAGCGAGCTGCTGTTCACGCTGCTCCGCCAGTTTCGCGAGGCGGGGATCGAGGTGGGGACAACCGCGACCAAGATGGAGCTGGTCGGGTCGTTCGCCCCGACCCCGCAGGCCGGGGACGATAATTCCGGTTAGAACAGCGCATAGGGCAACGACACGCTGAAGCTCGATCCCGCCGCCATCGTGCCACGCGGGCGGACGCGGACAGTGGTGACCGCCTTCGGCGCGGTCGTCGGATCATAGGTCCAGGTGGCGCCGTTGTCCGACGAGAAATCGACGTCGTCGGTCGTGCTTCCTGGCGCGGTGTAGGTGGCGCCGAGCGACGAGGCGGGGGATCCTTCCGTGGGAACGAGATAGGCCGTCGAGGCGGTTCCGTCGCCGTCGAGTGCGATCGCCCCGCGCGTCGGCGTCGGCACGACGACGGCGAGCGTATTGGCGTCGACCGCGACGATGTTGGGGTTGCTCAGCGTGATCGACGTGCGCTGTTTGCTGCCCGGGATGGCGCGCGGATTGACCGTCGTCGACTGCGGGTCCCAGGTCGTGCGCGTGGTGATGACGACCCCGACCGGCTTGGCCTGCACGACCATGGTGATCGACACCGTCGCGGTCACCGGTCCCGTGCTCTGCGTCGAGCCAAGGCAGACTGCGACGCCGACCGTGCACAGCTTCCACTCCCAGGCGAGCTGGAAATTGCCCGTATAGGTGCCCGGTGCAATCTCCGCCGTGGCGGTGGGTTTGACGTAGATCGGGACGTTGCGGACGCTGTTGCCGAGCAGTCCAAGCAGGTTGATGAGCGTGCCGTTCAGATAAAAGAATCTGGTGCCGGGCGTGATCGGCTTGGTCGCGGCGCTGTCGGCGGCGAGGACATAGCTGACGCTGCTGCCGGTGGTGGCGGAGGTCAGCTTGAACGCTTGCGTGCTGGTAGCGGTGACGCTCAGGCTGTCGCCGCTCAGCGCCGTCAGGATCGCGTCGGCGCAGTCGAACCCGGCCGGCACTTTCGCGTAGATCGCGGTGCCCGCCTGTATCGTCGACGAGGGATAGCTGCCGATCGAGGTCGGCCCGGTATTGGCGACGGTACACGCCGCCCATGCCGGGGATGGTGCGACGCAGGCGGCGGCGAACAGCAGTTTCGTCAATCCGGTCGTCAACGTCTCGCCCCTTCGCCCCTGTCGCCGGGATGGGCTAGGGGCCAAGTCGTTAACGCGCCTTCAAAGACTTGATACGGGTGTTTTTGCTGTCTGAAACGGCGTGCAGTGGCCTTGCCGCAAACCGCGAACTGTTCGAAACGGGGGCATGGACGCTTCCCCCGGAACCCGCCGCGCATGAGCGCACAGCCACCGACGACCCGCCCCGATACGGTCCTGATCGCGAGCATCGCCACCGCCGCGCTGGCGGGCCTGTTGTTCGGGTTCGATACCGCGGTGATCGCCGGCGTCACCGGCGCGCTGAAGGCGAAATTCGCGCTCAGCGAGGCGTGGCTCGGCTTTACCGTCTCGTCGGCACTTTGGGGTACGCTGATCGGCGCGCTGTTCGTGGGGACGCTCGGCGATCGCTACGGCAGCCGCAACGTGTTGCGGATGCTCGCCTTCCTCTACGTGGTCACCGCGCTTGGTTGCGCGCTGGCATGGAACTGGCACAGTTTCATCGGCTTCCGCTTCATCAACGGCATCGCGATCGGCGGTTCGTCGGTGCTCGCACCCGCTTATATCGCCGAACTCGCACCGCCGGCACAGCGCGGCAAGATGGTCGGCGGGTTCCAGTTTGCGGTCATTCTCGGCATCCTGCTCGCCTATGTCTCGAACGCGATCATCGGCGCGCTCGACCTGGGCGATGTCGAGTGGCGGTGGAAGCTGGGGATCGTCGCGGCACCGTCGCTGGTGTTCTTTGCGCTCCTCTTCCGCATTCCGAACTCGCCGCGCTGGCTGCTTGCCAAGCGGCGCGACGCGGAGGCGAAGCAGGTGCTCGCGCTGGTCGGCATGAGTCCGGACGTCGCGCGCGCCGACCTCGATGCGCCCAAGGGCGATTCGTCGCTCTCCTGGATGCGACACCGCAAGCCGATCACGCTCGCCTTCCTGGTTGCGATGTTCAACCAGTTCAGCGGCATCAACGCGTTCCTCTATTACCTCAACGACATCTTCAAGGCGTCTGGCGGCAGCCTGTCGCCGGACCTGCAGGCGGTGATGATCGGCGTCGCCAACATGGTCTTCACGCTGCTCGGGATGCTGCTGATCGACCGGATCGGACGGCGGACGCTGCTGCTATGGGGCTCGGCGGGGATGACCGCCGCGCTCACCGTCGGCGGGCTGGCGCTGCTCGGCGTGCTGCCGGGCTGGCTGCTGCTGCCGTCGCTGATCGTCTTCATCATGTTCTTCGCCCCCGGCTCGGGTGCGGTGATCTGGGTCTATATCTCGGAGGTGTTCCCGCAGAATGTACGTGCGCGCGGCTCGAGTATCGGCTCGTCGAGCCATTGGGGCTGGAACGCGGTGATCGCGCAGGTCTTCCCGATCGCCGCGGCATGGTCGGCCGGGCTACCCTTCCTGTTCTTCGCCGCGATGATGGCGGTGCAGTTCGTGACGGTGTTCCTCTACTTCCCCGAGACGAAGGGCGTACCGCTCGAGGAGATGGACGCGCTGATGGCGCGCTGATCGGTCGTCGAACCGGCATAGTCCTGCGACAATTCTCGGCTAGGGGGAACACCGGGTCGACGGTCGATCCTCGGGGTGACGAGTATGCGTAAACTGGGTCTGGTTCTGGCGGTGAGCCTGCCCGCGATGGCGGCGGCGCAACAGGCACCATCGCGACCCGCGACCGCTCCCGCCGCGCAGGCGGCGGAGCAGGACGAGGGCGCCGAGTCCGAGGAGATCGTCGTCACCGGATCGCGCAAACTGCCCGGCGCGGTGATCGGCGACATTCCGCCCGACCAGACGCTGGGCCAGGCGGAAATCCGATCCTACGGCGTTAGCTCGATCTCCGACCTGCTGAATGAACTCAGTCCGCAGACCACCAGCGGTCGCGGCAGCGGTGGCGCGCCGGTCGTGTTGCTCAACGGCCGCCGGATCTCCAGCTTCTCGGAAATCCGCGACATCCCGACCGAGGCGATCCAGCGCGTCGAAATCCTGCCCGAGGAGGTCGCGCTCAAATACGGCTATCGCGCGGACCAGAAGGTCGTGAACTTCGTCCTGCGCCGCCGCTTCCGCGCGGTAACCGCCGAGGCCGTCGACAAGATGCCCACCGAAGGCGGCAGCACGTCCCCGAATGGCAAGCTCGACCTGCTCAGCATCGCGCGCGACCGCCGCGTCAACCTGCATGCGGAATACAGCTCGACCTCGGCGCTGACCGAGGCCGAGCGCGATATCACGGCCCCCGCGCCGACCGCGACCAGTGCGGTCGGCGCGGACAATGCGATCGTCGATCAGCGGCCGTTCCGCACGCTCCAGTCGGCCAGCAGCACCTTTACCGTGAACAGCGTGTATGCACGCAACATCTTCGGCAACGTCGGGGCGACGATCAACGGCCGCCTCGAATCGACCGACAGCCGCAGCCGCAACGGCCTGCCCGTCGCGACGCTCGACCTCGGCGGCGCCACCCCGCTGTACCGGGCGCTCAACGACGATGGCTTTCTGCCGCTCACCCAGCGCACCTCATCGATCGCGGCACATCTCGGCACCACGCTCAACGGCGATGTCGGCACGTGGCGCTGGAACGTCACGGGCAATTACGACCTCAGCGACACGCAGACTTTTACCGAGAATGGGGTGGATGCCAGCGCGTTCCAGGCACGGCTCAGGGCTGGCGATCCGACTGCCAACCCGTTCGCCCGCCTCACCACCGGCGATATCGGCGCCGCCGCCGGCAACCGCGCCTATGCGACGCAGAACACCGGCGAGATCAATGCGGTGGCGAACGGCAATCTCTTCAGCCTGCCCGCGGGCGCGGTCTCGACGACGATAAAGTTCGGGGGGCAGACCGCGGATTTCGACAGCCGTTCCTATCGTGCGGGCCTGACACAGCGCGGCCAGGTGTCACGCGATACCGTCAACGGCCAGGTCAATGTCGACCTGCCGCTGACAAGCCGGTCGAGGGACGTGCTGCCGTTCCTCGGCACGCTGTCGGCGAACTTCAATCTCGCTGCGGATCATCTGTCCGACTTCGGCACGCTGACCACGCTCGGCTATGGTGCGAACTGGTCGCCGATCGAAGGTGTGCGCGTCATCGCATCGGTCACCGACACCGACGAGGCACCGACCGCGCAACAGCTCGGCAACCCGTCGATCACCACGCCCAACGTCCGTATCTTCGATTACGTCCGCGGCACGACGGCGACCGTCACGACGATCAGCGGCGGCAATCCCGGGCTCGTCTCGGATAACAACCACGTCAAGAAAGTCGGGCTGACGCTGAAGCCGTGGTCGGCAAAGGACCTGTCGATCACCGCGAACTATGTCGAAAGCCGGGTCGACAATCCGATCGCCGCCTTCCCGTCGGCGACCGCGGCAATCGAAGCGGCGTTTCCCGATCGGTTCACGCGCGACGCCGCGAGAAATCTGCTGCAGGTCGACCGTCGGCCGATCAATTTCGCGCGCAGCGACCGTTCCGAACTGCGCTGGGGGATCAATTTCTCCGCGCCGCTCAAGTCCAAGATCCAGAAGGAACTCGAGGCGTATCGCGCGGGGACCGGTCCCAATCCGTTCGAGGGGCTGCGCCCGCCCGGCGGTGGCCGTCGTGCGGAGGGTGTGGGGGGTGGTACTCCCCGTGGCGGCGGACGAGGCGGCGGCGGACAAGGCGGCGGCGGCCCAGGCGGTGGCGGTCCGGGTGGCGGCGGGCGCGGGTTCGGCGGGCGTGGCGGGCAGGCGGGTGGCCGCCTCCAGTTTGCGGTCTACCACACGTGGCATTTCACCGACCGCGTGCTCGTCGCGAACGGCGGCCCGAGCCTCAATCTGCTGAACGGCGACGCGATCGGCAACAGCGGTGGTCAATCGCGCCATGAACTCGAGGCGCAGGCGGGCTACACCAACAACGGCCTCGGCGCGCGAATCTCCGCCAATTACGCAACCGGTACGCGCGTCAACGGCGGCACTGCGGCCGCTCCGGAGACGCTCAACTTCGGCGGACTCGCGACCGCGAACGCGCGACTGTTCGCCGATCTCGGCCAGCGGCTCGAATGGGTGAAGGCGCACCCGTGGTTGCGCGGCATGCGGGTCAGCCTGTCGGTCGATAATGTGTTCAACACCCGCCAGCGGGTCACGGACGCAACCGGCGCGACGCCGAACACCTACCAGCCGGATTACCTCGATCCTCTCGGCCGTACCGTTCGCCTCAGCATCCGCAAACTGTTCTTCTGAGGCCCTCTACCCGGAGCGGTGAGGGACTATAGCCCGACCTTCGCCGCCAGCCACCGCGCCGCCGCCTCGGGCGTCTGCTTGTCCGCATCCCGGTCTACGCGGTAGTTTGCTGCGCGCATCGCCTGGACCGGGATACGGCCCACCAGCGGCTTCAGCGCGGCAGCGAACTTGGCATCCCCGGTGCGCTTCGGCGCGACCATCAGGATCGCATCGTAGCCGGGAATCGCCCGCCGCGGATCGCTTAGCACCGCCAGCCCGTCCGCTGCGATCCGCCCGTCCGACGAAAACGCCGAGATCACGTCGACATTCCCGCTTTCCAGCGCGCGGTACATGAAGGTGGGGCTGTACGGCGTGGTCTTGGCGAAGCGCAGCGGATAGGCGCGCTTTACCGCTGCCCATTCGGGGCGCTCGAGAAACTCCAGATCGCTGCCCAGCGTCATCGCCGGCGCGGCCTTCACCAGATCGTCGAGGCTCGAAATGTTCTTCGCCTTGGCCACATCGCCTTTCATCGCGAACGCATAGGCATTCTCGAACCCGAGCGAGCCGATCAGCCCGACGCCGTGTTCGCGCTTCGCCCACGCACCGATCGCCGCGACCATCGCGGCGTGCTCGGGGACATCGTTGCGCTTCATTTCGTTCGCCCAGATCGTCCCGGCATAATCGACATACACGTCGATATCGCCGCCCGAGAGCGCACCGAACACCACCGCGGATCCGAGCCCGTCACGATATTCGACGGTGTAGCCTGCACGCTCCAGTCGATCGCCGATCAATCGGGCAAGGATGTATTGCTCGGAAAAGTTCTTCGCGCCGACCACCACGGTCCGGTCGCCGCCACTTTTCGGCCAGAGCGGCAGGGTCGCGACCGCCGTCCCTGCGACCAGCACCACTGCGCTCGCGAGCCACACCCACCGCCGCCGCGCGCGAAAACCATATTCGATCCCACCGATCAGCGCGTCGACCGCCAGCGCCAGCGCCGCTGCCGATACGCAGCCCGCAAGCACCAGCGCCCAGTTCTGGGTCTGCAACCCCGCGAAGATCATGTCGCCCAGGCTCGGCTGGCCGACCGTCGTCGACAGCGTCGCCGCGCCGATCGTCCACACCGCCGCCGTGCGGATGCCCGCGATCAGCACCGGTGCCACCAAGGGTGCTTCGACCAGTCGCAGTTTTTGCGCAGGCGTCATGCCGACCGAATCCGCCGCCTGGATCACGGCGGGGTCGATCCCGTGCAGCCCTGCCACTGCATTGCGGATGATCGGCAGCAGCGCATACAGCGTCAGCGCGATCAGCGACGGCAGGAAGCCGAGCGCGGGGATCCCGCCGCCGACCAGTGCCGACAGGCTCAGCAGCACAGGATAGAACAGGGCGAGAAGTGCCAGGCTCGGGATCGTCTGGACCAGGCTCGCAAACCCGAGCGATACGCGCGCGACAGTGGCGTTGCGCGCCGACCAAATCCCCAGCGGCAGGCTGATCGCGATCCCCAGCAGCAGCGCCGCCGCCGACAGCAGCACATGCGCGGCGAGCAACGGCGGCACGCGGCCCAGCGCGTCGAGAAACGCGCTCACGAAACGCGCCCGATCATCGCAGCGCCTGCAATCGTTCGGCCTGCGCGCGTGGTACCTGGACGAGCGCCTGCGCGTCGTCGCCGCCCTTGCCCGACGCCAGTTCGGCAGGCGTCGCATCGGCGACGATCCGGCCGGCCTTCATGACCAGCACGCGATCGGCGAGCAGCAGCGCCTCCGCCATGTCGTGCGTCACCAGGATCGTCGTCAGCCCGAGCCGGTCGTGCAGTTCGCGGATCCGCGTCCCCAAGGCATCGCGCGTCACCGGATCGAGCGCGCCGAACGCCTCGTCGAGCAACAGCAGCTTGGCGCCCGGTGCAAGCGCCCGTGCGATACCGATGCGTTGGCGTTGTCCGCCCGAGAGCGCCTCCGGCATCCGTGCGGCGATAGCGCGCGGCAGGTCGACGAGATCGAGCAGTTCGCCGACCTTCGCGTCATCCTTGCGCCCGGCGATCCGCAACCCGATCGCGATATTCTCGGCGATCGTCATGTGCGGGAACAGGCCGATATTCTGGAAGACATAGCCGATCCGTCGGCGCAGGCCGGGGGCCGGCTCGGCGGCGACATCGGCGCCATCGATCGTCACGCGGCCTTCGCTCGGCTCGACCAGCCGGTTTATCGTCTTGAGCAGGGTCGACTTGCCCGATCCCGACGTGCCGACCAGCGCGACGAAGCTCCCGCCCGCGACCTCCAGCGAGACCGCATCGACCGCGATCGTCGACCCGTAGGTCTTGGTGACGCGTTCGAAAGCGAGCGCGGGGGAATTGTCTGGCATCTGCCTGCAGGATGCGGGAAACATACCGGAAAATCAAATCAAGAGAGAGGCGTCATGACCGAGCAGAGCATTTTCATCACCGGCGGGGGATCGGGAATCGGTCGAGCCACTGCGATCCTGTTCGCGCGTAAGGGCTGGCGCGTCGGCTTGGCGGACGTCAATGCCGCAAGCCTCGCCGAAACGGTCGCGCTGCTCCCGGCGGGCATGGCGACCAGCTACCAGATGGACGTGCGCGACCGTGAGGCCTGGGTGACGTGCCTCGATGCGTTCGTCGCGACCACCGGCGGACGCCTCGACGTATTGTTCAACAATGCCGGGATCGGCTCGGGCGGGCCGCTGGCGGAAACCGATTTCGCCGAGATCGACCGCGTGATCGCGATCAACCTGGTCGGCGCGATCAACGGTGCGCGGATCGGCTATGCCTATCTCAAGCGCACCCCCGGATCATGTTTGCTCAACACCGCATCCGCCTCGGCGATCTATGGCTCGTCGGGGCTCGCACCGTATTCGGCGACCAAGTTCGGCGTTCGCGCGATCACCGAGGCGCTCGATGGCGAATGGGCGGCGGACGGCATCAAGGTGCGCGCGATCGTGCCGAGCTTCATCGACACGCCGCTGCTCGATTCGGTCGCGGGCGACACCAATCACTCGATCCGCGAGACGGTGACGGGCGCGGGGCTCGAACTCACCGGCGTCGAAAAGGTCGCGGAGGCCGCGTGGGCCGCGGTCCATGGCGATAAAATCCACACCTATGTCGGCAAGACCGCGCACCGCATGGCGTTCGCGGCCCGTTGGATGCCGGGCGCACTCCGCAAGCGGATGCGCCGGGATCTTCGCGAGGAACGGTGACCGCACCGCAGGCCAGCACCGCGCCGATACTGGTCGGGGCGCAGGGGGGACGCCGCTAACGAAGCCGAGAGCTTCGTGTCATCGACCTTTCCACCTCGACCCGCAACTCCACCGGAGAGGGGGAGATCGTCGGTGCCGTCTCACCCTCAGGCGTCGCCGACGATCGCATCGATCGCTTCCGCCATTTCGATATCGCGCGGGCTCAAGCCGCCCGCGTCATGCGTCGTGAGCAATATCTCGACCCGATTCCACACGTTCTTCCACTCCGGATGGTGGTTCGCGCGTTCGGCGATCAGCGCGACCTGCGTCATGAAGCCGAACGCCTCGACGAAATCGGCGAACACGATCGTCCGCGTGATCGCATCGCGCGCATCATCATAATCCCACTCGTCGAGCCCATCGAGCGCTTCGGCCCGCTCGGTATCGTTCAGCGCTTCGATCATTCGCGTGTCCCTTGCCGCTATCCTCAGGCAACGACTATGGCTGGTCGGATGAGCGGGCAAGCTGCAATCCAGAGCGGGGGGTACGGGGAAGCACCCGATGCCGACGCGATCGAGGCGATCGCGCGTGCGACGATCGCCAGACTGCCGGCGCAGTTCGCGGTCCATCTCGGCGACATCGTGTTCGCGGTCGAGGAATTTGCCGACGACGAAACGCTGGCGGCGCTTGGCCTCGACCACCCGCTCGACCTGTCCGGCCTCTACCACGGCCGCCCGCTCGGCGAGAAATCGTCGATGGAGTCAGGCGCGATGCCCGACCGGATCGTGCTGTACCGTCGCGCGATCCTGGAAGAATGGGTCGAGACCGGCGTCCGTCTCGACGATCTCGTCGCGCATGTGACGATCCACGAGATCGGCCATCATTTCGGTCTCAGCGACGACGACATGCACGCGCTGGAAGATTCGGCCCCGTGACGCTCGCGTTTTGCGACGTCGCGTGCGTGCGGGGCGGAAGGTTGCTCTTTTCAGGCGTCTCGTTCGATCTCGGTCCGGGGGATGCGGCGATCGTCACCGGGCCCAACGGGATCGGCAAGTCGAGCCTGATCCGTATCGCCGCCGGCCTGCTCGCACCGTTCGACGGTGCCGTTACCTGTGAGGTGGACAGGGCTCTGCTCACCGAAGCGAGCGCGCTCGACACCGACCGATCGCTCGTCGCCGCGTTGCGCTTCTGGGCTGGACTTGACCGCGCACCCGATCCGGACACGCGCGTTGCCCGCGCGGTCGAGGCGCTCGATCTCGAGGCGCTGGCGGGCATTCCCGTCCGCCTGCTTTCCACCGGCCAGCGCCGTCGTGCGTCGATCGCGCGGGTCGCGGCGAGCGCTGCCTCGGTGTGGCTGCTCGACGAACCTGCCAACGGACTCGACCTGGCGTCCGTCGCGCGGCTCGAAGCGCTGATCGCCACCCACCGGGCAGCCGGCGGCATGGCGCTGGTCGCCACGCATCTGCCGCTGGCTTTACCCGGCGCGCGGGAGATCGCGCTGTGATCGCGGTGATCCGCCGCGATCTCCGGCGCAGCGTGGCGAGCGGCGGTGCGACGCTGGTGGTCGCGTTCTTCCTGTTGGTGGCGACGCTGTTCCCGTTCGCGATAGGCCCCGATGCCGCGCTGCTGACCAAGATCGGCGGCGGCGTGATCTGGACCGCGGCGTTGCTCGCGGCGCTGCTTCCGGTCGAGCGGCTGGTCGGTCCCGATCTGGAGACCGGCGTGTTCGATCAGTTCTCGGTGCGCGGCCTGTCGATGGCGGCGGTCGCGGTGGCCAAGACGATCGCGCACTGGCTGAGCTTTGGTCCGCCGCTGATGCTCGCTGCGGTCTTGGCCGCGGGGTTGCTCAATCTTTCGGCGGACATGCTGCTGCGCGTCGAGATCGGCTTGCTGATCGGCACGCCGGGTCTCGCTGCGTTGGCGGTCGTCACCAGCGCGCTCGTCGCGGGCGTGCGCGGCGGCGGTGCGGTCACCGGGCTGGTGATGCTCCCGCTCGCGGTGCCGCTGTTGATCTTTGGCGCAGGCTCGCTCGACCCGGCGGGCGGCGCGGGCGCGATAAAACTGCTCGCCGCGGTCAGTCTCGTGCTGGTCGCGGGCGCGCCGTTCATCGCCGCCGCCGCGATCCGTGCGGCGTTGGAGTAAGCGCGATCCGCGGGGCGTTGGAGTAAGCGCGATCCGCGCTCGCGGACTCCTCCGCGACCACCCGGCCGTGGGAAGGGTGAGGGGGGCGCGGTTCGCGCCGCCCTCCGGTCCGCGTTCAGTTGAGCGTCGTCATCTCCACGGCCTTGCCCTTGCTGGTCGGGTTCGACGCATTCGCCTTGGGCGCCTTTTCGGCCTTGGGCTTGCGGACTTCCTTGTTCGATTTCTTCTGGCTCTTGGCCATGACGTCACCTCGCGAGGCGGAAGGCCCCGGATCGATCCTATACCCATGTCGTCCGCGATGCCCGTCTTATCGGCGCCGCTCGACACGACGCAACTCTGGCGAGGGGCGATACGTTGATCCGTCAATAAAAGAGGTAGCGCATGAAGACGATGATCACGATCGCGATGGCGGCGATGCTCGCACTTCCCCTGCTGAGCGGTTGCGGCAAGAGCGACGATCCGACCGACACGCTTGCCGCGGGCAATTTCACGCCGCCGCAGACCCGCGCGCCGACGCCGATACCGGGACAGACGCAGAGCACGCCGATCACGGCCTATATCGGGAAATACCCGCATGACGCGGTCAATGGCGTCGATTTCTTCGACCGCACCGACGTCGCCTCGGGTCTGGTCGCCGCGGTCGGCGATGCCAAGCTCCGCGAGACGATCCGCGGTCGCTCGGGCCCGGAGACGCCGATCTTCACGCTCGGCGACCGCGTCGCGGCCTGGGGATGCGAACAGCATGATTGCGGCGATCACAACTGGACGGTGATCGTCGATGCCAAGCGCGCCAAGACCGAGGTCTGCTATCACGACGCCGCCAAAATGGGCGCACGAAGCGACTGGTACGACGGTGCCGCCCCCGTCCGCCGCGCCGAAACCTGTCCTTCGGAAAGCTGAGCCGATGCTCGAACACATTCCCGCTTGGCTCGGCCACGCGATGAGCGGCCTGCGCGCCGGTGCCGATACCCTGGCGATCGCCCAGCTCGAGGGCGATTTCGCCGCGCTCGATCTGACCAGCCCGGCGTTCGCGCACGAGGCCCGCCTGCCGCCGCGATTCACTGCGGATGGCGAGGGCGTCTCGCCGCCGCTCGTCTGGAGCGCGCCGCCCGCCGGCACCGCGCGCATGGTGCTGATCGTCGAGGATGCCGATGCGCCCACACCGCAACCGCTGGTCCACGCGATCGTCTGGGGGCTCGAGGCGGACTCGGGGCATCTGGCCGAGGGCGCGATCGTCGCCGATGGCGCGGGTGATACGGGCGGTCGCGACGTCGGCCGCAATTCCTATCTACGCGAGGGCTGGCTTCCGCCCGATCCGCCCAGCGGGCACGGCGAGCACCGCTATGCATTCCAGCTTTTCGCGGTTGGCGCAGGGGCAGGGGATGTCGGCGTCACGCCGGGACGCTCTGCTGTTGTCGCGGCGATGAACGGCCATGTGCTTGCGGCGGGGCTGCTGATCGGGCTTTATTCGAGGGACGAGGAGGCGCCGGCCGGCCCGGTCGGAGTAGGCGCGGCGGTCTGACCCGGGTTCAGGCGAGCGTCGTGCCGGCTTGGGTGACGATCAACAGGACGGTGGTGGAAAAGGCGGCAAGCCCGACGAGGATGCTGCGACGCATGATGGCGCTCCGTGGCACGAGGTTGAGGCGGCGGGGGAACCGACCGCGCGGGATTATGCGATCGGGATGATCGGCGTTGCGGCGCTGACGGCGATCGCGGCGAAGAACAGTGCGCCGACGCACGAGAGGGCGATACGCTGAGCGGTTTCAAAGCGGAACGACATGGTGATTTCCTTCGATTGGCGGGGTGTCGGACCATCCGGCCCCCGATATCGAATGCTTTGCATGGCGCGTGCCAGTTTCTTAACCGGCTGAGATAATGAAGAAAACCTGGTCCGGCGCCAGGCAAGTTGGGACATAGTGCCACATCGGCACCGTAGATCGCGCCAATCTTCGGGATTACCCCGCGCAGACCTGGTCCCGCCCCTGGTCTTTCGCGGCGTAGAGCAGTCGGTCGGCGCGCACGAACGCGGTTTCGGGC
>NZ_LMLD01000004.1:147816-151030 GCF_001421825.1 Sphingomonas sp. Leaf38
TGTCGCGATTGCGGAACCGCTTGGCGGCGACCGCCCCCCGCACCGAATCGAGCAAGATCGCGGCATCGGCCAGATCGACGCCGCTGAGCAGCACCGCAAACTCCTCGCCGCCGTGACGAACCACGAGATGCGGCGCGCATTCGGCCGCGATCGTCTGCCCGATCGCGGTCAGCACGCGGTCGCCGACACCGTGGCCGTGAATGTCGTTGATGTGCTTGAACCGATCGATGTCGCACACCGCGACGCAGTGCGGACCCGCGCGCGTATCGCGCGCCGCAAGCGCCTCTTCGAACGCCCGGCGGTTGGGCAATCCGGTCAGCACGTCGCGTCGCGCGCTTTCCTGCGCTTCGGCAAGCTTGGCCCGCAACCCGTCGGCCTCGGCGGTCGCCTCGGCCAGCCGGACTTCGCTGTCGTGGATCCGGCTGATCATCGTGCTGGTGATCTGCGCGATCTCGTCGATCTCGGCCATCTGCGTGATCGCATCGGCGCTCCGGGCGAGATCGCGACCAAAGCCGCGCGTCTCGTCCTGCATCGTCCGCACGATCCGCGCGAAGCCGTCCACCTGCTGCTGCGTCTCCACCACCAGCGCGATCGCCGTATCGACCTCTTCGCGGCGGACCGGATCGGCGCGTGCCGCGCGCGGTGGCGAGGGCTGGATCAGCGGGGCGCCATCGACGACACGTCCGCCCAGGCGCTCGATGTCGCGCCGGGTCAGGCGGACGCCATTCTCGGTCAGTCGCGCGACCGCCTTGGCAAGGGGCATGTCGGGCGCGGAGAGTATCGCGAACGCGAACTCATAATGGGGCGGTGCGGGGCTCAGCCCCTGCGCGGTCAGGAAGTGTCCGATCCTATCGAACAGCGTGCCATGCTCGTCGGACACGGAATCCGAGCGCCGAGGGCTCGCCGACGACACCGTCTTCGCCATGCCGGCCTGCGATAGGCCCGCGTCCCTTCTGGCTGGTCCCGTGTCCTGCATGATAAATCCCCGCGTCTCGCCGAACAGATAGACCCGAAAGCGTTATCATACTGTCACCGGACCGGCAGATATCTGCCGGTCCGGTGGGAAACGATTACTTCCCCGTCAGCTTCTGCACCGCCGCCAGCGTCGTTGCGACATGCGCGGTGGGGTTCATCTCGTCGTGCACGAACGCGATCCGGCCGGTCTTGGCGATGACGTAGCTGGTGCGCTTGGTCACGTCGCGACCCGCAATCTGCTGGCCGAGCGCGACGTCGTAGCCCTTGACGACGTTGGGGCCTGCGCTGGCGACCGCGAACTTGCCCGCGCACTTCTCCGCCGAGAACTTGCTGAGCGTCTCGACATTGTCCGCCGACATGCCGATCACCGTCGCGCCAGCCTTGGTGAAGGCGGGAATCGCCTCGGCAAACGCGTGTGCTTCGGCGTTGCAGCCCCCGGTATAGGCAGCGGGGAAGAAGTAGAGCACGACCGGGCCCTTCTTCAGCTGCTCGGCGAGATGCACCGTGAACACCTTGCCGGCGATCGCGCCACGCGTGGTGAAGTCCGGCGCCTTGGCGCCGGGGGCGAGCGCCGCGAACGCCGGCGTTGCGGCGAGAAGAGCGGCGGTGGCGAGGGTCGAGACGAGGCGCATGGACGATACTCCGGTTGGATTGCAACGGCCTACGCCGCCGCGGACGATCCGTCCATTGCTCGCGCCATTGCTCCTGATGCCGGTCGCCGATAGGCAGGGACAATGCCAGTGACCCAAGCCGATATCGATCTCGCGCACCGCCTCGCGGATGCCGCGGGCCACGTCATCCGACCCTATTTCCGCCACGAGCACGGCGTCGAGATCAAGGACGACCAGTCCCCCGTCACGCGCGCCGACCGCGAGGCCGAAGCCGCGATGCGCCGGCTGCTCGATGCCGAGCGCTCGGGCGACGGCATCATCGGCGAGGAATATGGCGAGAAGGCCGGCGTCACCAACCGCAAATGGGTGCTCGACCCGATCGACGGCACGCGCAGCTTCACCGTCGGCCGCGCGATCTTCGGGACGTTGATCGCGCTGGTCGAGGATGGCTGGCCGGTGCTCGGGATCATCGACCAGCCGATCCAGCGCGAACGCTGGGTCGGCGTCGCGGGGCGGCCAACGACGCTCAACGGCGTGCCCGTGCGGACGCGGATGTGCCGCGAACTGAAGGGCGCGACGATCGCCACCACCAGCCCGCATCTGTTCGACGAGGTCGACGTCGCCCCGTACCTCGCACTGGTCGCGGCGATATCCGGCGGCAATCCGCGGCAGGGGCCGGTTTATGGCGGCGACTGCTATAATTACGGGCTGCTCGCGAGCGGGCACCTCGATGTCGTCTGCGAGTCAGGTCTCAAGATCTACGACTTCGCCGCGCTGGTGCCGGTGGTCGAAGGCGCGGGCGGGATGATGTGCGACTGGAACGGCGACCCGCTGACCGCCGACAGCGAAGGCCATGTGCTCGCGATCGGCGACCCGGCGCGGCTCGACGACGTGCTCGAGGCGATGCACCGGATCCAGGCCGATTCGCACGATCATGGCAGCCACGACGACGGTCCACACGACCACGGCCACTAAAGTCGTATCGGCGACCGACGGTCATCGCCGTCCATCCCCAGCCCCCCTTCCGTCATCCCGGCGAAAGCCGGGACCCATGGACACGGAACGTCCGCCAACTGCGCTAGCCGTAAACATGGGCCCCGGCGTTCGCCGGGGTGACGGGAGAGGTGTGGTGGGCGAGAATGGACTCGCAGCTTGGCCGCACCGCCAATCGATGCGCACCTAAACGTCTGCCCCTACGAACGCGACCGCCGCCAAAGGCGCGCCCCCCCCTTAGAAAATCCCGAGAAACTTCTTCTTCTGCCCCTTCTTCTCGGCATCGGATGCCTTGCCGTCTTCACCCTTCGCCGTCGTTCCCCGGCCGACGTCGTCGCGCGCCTCGCCCTTGGTCGTCCGCTGCGCCTTCGCCGTCGCGCCCGCCAGTACCGGCCCGCACGCGGTCGACTTCGCATCGCCGACATCGACGAATGCCAGGATCCCCGCCACCGGTGTCGCCACCAGCGCGAGCCCGAGCCCGCTTCCGACGCGCGCCAGCAGGTCCTTCGAGATCACGTTCAGCTTCGGCGCCGCGAACATGCCGCCGACGCCGACCGGCGATTGGCCCGCAAACAGGCTGAACTTCTTCGAATCCGCACGAAAGGCCAGGTCGACCGCCTCGTTGCGGAAGCTGA
>NZ_LMLD01000004.1:151080-158784 GCF_001421825.1 Sphingomonas sp. Leaf38
GCCGCCGCGCACGGTAAAGCCGATCAGCCCGCAATTCACCTGCACCGGCTCTTTGAGCTTCCCCTGGAACATCCGCTGCGCAAACGTGCCGATGTCGAGCTCGGCGAGCTGGATGTTGCGCACCGACAGCGCACCCGACGGCATTACGAACGCGATCCGCCCGCGCGACGACGCCAGCGAGTCATGGACCGAATCGCCGCGGCCCTTCAACTCGATCCGGCCCCTGATCGTCCCCGTCGTTCCCGCCTCGGCGAGCCCATATCCCTTCAACAGCCGCCCGAGCGGCGTCGGTGCGAGCCGGATGTCGTAGGACACCGCGCTCGGCCGTGCGCGCGTGTCGAATACCACGTCGGACGCCACATTGCCGCGCGCCATCGCAAAGGTCAGCGGCGACAGCGCAAGCCGCCCGCGCTCGAGGTCGAGCGTCAGGTCGACGTTGGAGATCGGGATGTTCTTCGATTTGACGACGCCGATCGTCCATTTCAGATCGGCATCGAACAGCCGCATCGTCTCGATCGGCAGCGCCGCGTTGGGCAGCAGACGTTGCGGTGCCGCCCCCGTCGCCGCCGCTGCGGCGACCGCGCCCTTCGATTCGACGATGTCGGGATTGTAGCCGATGAACGGCGCGGCATCGACGATGTCGAGGCTCTTGGTCGCCAGCACCGAATCGAGATGGATCCGCTCACCGTTCACGATCGTCAGCTTGCCCGCTAGATCGGTGCGACCCGCCACGCCCTTGATATGCGTGAAGCGATATTCCTCGCCATGCTTCACCATCTGGCCGCGCAGCCGGTAGGTGCGCGTGTTCGGGATCGCGACGTCGATCACGCCCAGCAACGTCGACAGATTGGCCCCGCGCGCGGTGACGGCCAGCGGCACGTCCTCGACATCGGCGATGCTCGGCAGCGTGCCCGCGACGTCGATCACGTTGCCCGCCGCGCGCATCCGCGCGACCAGCTTGTTCTCTCCCCGGTTGGCCGTCGCGTCGGGCGACAAGAGCTGCGCGGTCACGGTGAACGGCGTCTCGCGCAGGCGGCCGGTGCCCTTGAGGCCGACGGCGCGTCCGATCGTCGCATCGACCGAGCGGATGTCGGCGACGTCGAGATTGGCGAGCACGCGCATCCGCGGATCGAGATAGCGCACGCTCGTGCCCGTCACCGTCGCCACGTCGATCCGCGGGAATTCGAGCGGCTTGCCGCCCTTCTTCTCGCTGAACGTCCACGTATTGGCGGTATGCGCCGCGTTCCACTCCAGATCGACCGCGCCGTTGACCAGATCGAGCCAGTAGAGCCGACGCTTGCCGAAGATCAGCGACAAGGGTGCGATCCGCGTGTCAAGCTTGTCCGCCTGAAACAGGTTGGGTCGGCTCGCCCAATCGGGGTTGGAGAGCGTGAAGCGCTCGGCGTAAAACTTGATTCGGAACGGTGCGAAATAGAGCTGGAAGTCGCCGCCGACCGTCACCGTGCGGTGCGTCATCGACCCGACGATCCGCTCGAACGGATGCTTCAGGAAGCGCCCCTTTGTGATGTAGAGCACCAGCCAGATCGCCGCGATCACCGCGACGATCCCGATCAGAATGTTCCGCAGGATCCGCCGCTTGCGACGCGCTGGCGGGTCCGCGGGTCCTGGGGCCGGGGAGGGGGCGTCGATCGGCTGCGTCGGGCTGGCGTCCATGATAAGCCTATCGCATGGCGGGCGTAGCGGTTCCACTATGGTCGGATGCCGCATTATTGCGGGAATGCGACTTGAGATTTCGGACCGATGCGGGTATCGGCGCCGCTTCCTCGAAGGGATACGCGTTCGACGAATCGCCCGGCCAGTGTGGGCTGCCGCGGCGATTTCAGCGTTTCCCTTCGTCAACCGAAAGGATAAAAATGCCCAAGCTGAAGACCAAGAGCGGCGTCAAAAAGCGCTTCAAGCTCACCGCCACCGGCCTGCTCAAGCACGGCGTCGCCGGCAAGCGTCACCGTCTGGCGCATCACAACGGCAAGTACATCCGTCAGAACCGCGGCACCAAGCTGCTGTCCAAGGCCGATACCGCAGCAGTGAAGGCCTGGGCGCCTTACGGCCTGCGTTGAGCTGAGAAGGAATTAGACAATGGCACGCGTAAAACGGGGTGTTACCACCCGCGCCAAGCACAAGCGTATTTTGGTTCAGGCGAAGGGCTATTATGGCCGTCGCAAGAACACCATCCGCATCGCCCGTCAGGCCGTCGAAAAGGCCGGACAGTACGCATATCGCGACCGCAAGGTTAAGAAGCGCACGTTCCGCGGCCTCTGGATCCAGCGCATCAACGCCGGCGTCCGCGCCGAGGGTCTGACCTATTCGCAGTTCATGCACGGCGTGAAGCTTGCGGGTATCGAGCTCGACCGCAAGGTCCTGGCCGACATCGCCATGCACGAGGGCGCAGCCTTCAGCGCGATCGTCGCCCAGGCGAAGGCCGCACTCCCCCAGGCCGCGTAACTCGCGATCTGCAGGTTGAGGTTCGAAAGGGCGCCGGTGGGAAACCACCGGCGCCCTTTTCGTGTCTGGGGTTCGCCGACCCGCCATCCCCCCCTCCGTCATCCCGGCGAACGCCGGGACCCACGGTTACGGCGGACCCAGCGATAACGTGCTATCATCACCCGGCCCGCAGCCATGGGTCCCGGCGTCCGCCGGGATGACGGATTTAGAAGATCCGGGGGGAGGGCGATCAAGGGGGAGCAAGAAATGCGCGAAACCTTTCAGCCCTGCGTCTACATCCTCGCCTCCCGCCGCTACGGCACGCTCTACATCGGTGTCACCTCAAACTTGCTCGCGCGGCTGGTTCAGCACCGCGAGGGGTTGATCCCCGGCTTCACTCGCCGGTACGGCATCAGACGTCTCGCCTATTACGAGATGTTCGACAGTATGGAGGCCGCGATCGTTCGCGAGAAGCGGCTGAAGGAATGGCGAAGAGCGTGGAAGATCGAACTGATCGAAGCGCACAACGAAAATTGGGACGATCTGGGTATCGGTCCGGGGCTGCCCCGCCTACCCGATCTGCCGACCGAACCCGCCCTGGGAGTATGACGTGACGCAAGACCTGAACCAGATGCGCGAACACATGTTGACGGCGATCGCCGCGGCATCCGGCCTCGACGCGCTGGAGGCGTGCCGGGTCGAGGCGCTCGGCAAGCAGGGCACGATCACCGCGCTGCTGAAAACGCTCGGCAAGATGACCCCCGACGAGCGCCTCGTGCAGGGCCCGCTCATCCAGGGGCTCCGTGAGGCCGTGGCGAACGGCATCGCCGAGCGCAAGGCGACGCTCGAACGCGCCGCGCTCGACGCACGCCTCGCCAGCGAAACGCTGGACATGACGCTCCCCGCCGACGCGCCCACGCCCGGCACGATCCATCCCGTCAGCCAGGTCATGGACGAACTCGCCGAGATCTTCGCCGACCTCGGCTTCGCGGTCGCGACCGGGCCCGAGATCGAGACCGACTGGCACAATTTCTCCGCGCTCAACATCCCCGAGACGCATCCGGCGCGCGCGATGCACGACACCTTCTATCTCCAGCAGGGGATCGACGCGAAGGCCGCGGGCACCGCCGATGAGAAGACGACCTTCTCGCTGCTCCGCACGCACACCTCGCCCGTCCAGATCCGCACGATGCTGAGCCAAAAGCCGCCGATCCGCATCATCGCGCCGGGCCGCACCTACCGCTCGGACTCGGACGCCACGCACACGCCGATGTTCCACCAGGTCGAGGGCCTCGTGATCGACAAGGGCATCACGCTCGGCCACCTGAAGTGGACGCTCGAAACCTTCGTGAAAGCGTTCTTCGAGCGCGACGACATCGTGCTGCGGATGCGCCCGAGCTATTTCCCGTTCACCGAACCCTCGGTCGAGATCGACGTCGGCTACACGCTGGTCAAGGGCAAGCGCGTCGTCGGCGGCGCGGAGCCCGATGGCTGGCTCGAGGTTCTGGGCAGCGGCATGGTCCATCGGAAAGTGATCGAGGCGTGCGGGCTCGATCCCGACGAGTGGCAGGGCTTCGCGTTCGGCTGCGGCATCGATCGGCTCGCGATGCTCAAATACGGCATGGACGACCTTCGCCCGTTCTTCGACGGCGATATCCGCTGGCTGAAACATTATGGTTTCTCGAGTCTCGACGTCCCCACTCTGTCGGCCGGAGTCGGCGCATGAAGTTCACGCTCAGCTGGCTCAAGCAGCACCTCGAAACCACCGCCACGCTCGACCAGATCGTCGACGCGCTGACCCGCATCGGCCTCGAGGTCGAAGGCGTGGAGAATCCCGGCGAGAAACTCGCCGCGTTCCGCATCGCCAAGGTGCTCAGCGCCGAACGCCATCCGCAAGCCGACAAACTGCAGATCCTGTCGGTCGACGCCGGTGACGGCCCGCTCCAGGTCGTCTGCGGCGCGCCCAACGCGCGCGCCGGCTTGGTCGGCGTGTTCGGGGCGCCCGGCGCGTATGTCCCCGGTCTCGACGTGACGCTCAAGCTCGCCAGCATCCGCGGCGTCGAATCGAACGGCATGATGTGCTCGACGCGCGAGCTGGAACTCGGCGAGGATCATGACGGCATCATCGAGCTGCCCGAGGATGCGCCGATCGGCACGCCGTACCCCGACTATGCCGGGCTCACCGATCCCGTCATCGACGTCGCGATCACCCCCAACCGCCAGGACTGCATGGGCGTGCGCGGCATTGCGCGAGACCTCGCCGCTGCCGGCATGGGCACGCTCACGCCACTGATCTTCGATCCGATCGTCACCGACGGCGCTGGCCCGTCGGTCCGCACCGAGGACACCGCCGGCTGCCCCGCCTTCTTCGCGCAGACCGTCGCCGGCGTGACCAACGGCGACTCGCCCGACTGGATGCGCCGCAGCCTGCTCGCGATCGGCCAGAAGCCGATTTCCGCGCTGGTCGACATCACCAACTATCTGATGATCGACCTCGGCCGCCCGCTGCACGTCTATGACCGCGCCAAGCTGTCGGGCGGCCTCGTCGCGCGGAGAGCGAAGGACGGCGAACAGGTCGTCGCGCTCAACGGCAAGACCTACACCCTCGACGAAACCATGACCGTCATCGCCGATGACACCGCCGTCCACGATATCGGCGGCATCATGGGCGGCGAGCATTCGGGCGTCTCCGCGGACACCACCGACGTGCTGATCGAATGCGCTTATTTCGATCCCGACCATATCGCGCGCACCGGCCAGAAGCTCACGCTCACCTCCGACGCGCGCAGCCGCTTCGAACGTGGCGTCGATCCGGCGTTCCTCGACGACGGCCTCGCGATCGCCACCGCGCTCGTGCTCCACATCTGCGGCGGCACCGCGAGCGCCGTCACGCGCTCGGGCGAAGCACCGGTAGAGCCCCGCGTGATCCACTACGACCCCCGCCTCAGCGCAGACCTGGGCGGCCTCCACGTCGCCCCCGAACGCCAGGCGCGCACGCTCCTGTCGCTCGGCTTCACGATCGGCGCGATCAAGTCCGCTGATGCGTTCAGCGACGCGCTGTTCTCGACGATCGAGGGCAAATGGCCGGTGACGGTCCCCACGTGGCGCCGCGACGTCGACGGCCCCGCCGACCTCGTCGAGGAAGTCGTCCGGATCGAAGGCATCGACAATATCCCCTCGACCCCGCTGCCGCGCCTACCCGGCGTCGCCAAGCCCACCGCCACGCCCGAACAGAAGCTCGAACGCCGGGCACGCCGCGCCGCCGCAGCCCGCGGGCTCGACGAAGCAGTGACGTGGAGCTTCCTCTCGGAGGCCGAAGCCGCACCGTTCGGCGGCGGCGCGTGGACGCTCGCCAACCCGATCAGCGAAGACCTGAAGGTCATGCGCCCCTCGCTGCTCCCCGGCCTGCTCGCCGCGACCGGCCGCAACCTCAAGCGCGGCCAGCAAAGCGTCCGCCTGTTCGAGATCGGCCGCCGCTATCTCGCCGAGGCCGAACGCGCGACGCTCGGCGTGGTGCTGGCGGGCGACCGCCGCCCGCGCGGCTGGCGCGAGGGCAAGGCAGCGAGCTTCGACGCCTATGACGCTAAGGCCGAGGCGATCGCGCTCCTCGCCGCCTCGGGCGCACCCGTCGACAATCTCCAGGTTATGGGAGAAGCCGGTGATGCGTGGCATCCCGGTCAGTCGGGCACGCTCCGGCTCGGGCCGAAGACGGTGTTGGCGAGCTTCGGCATGCTCCACCCGTCGGTGCTGAAGGCGTTCGACCTCGACGGCGCGGTCGCCGCGGTCGAGATCTATCTCGACGCGATCCCGCCCAAGCGTGCCTCTGGGTTCGCGCGTCCTGCCTACACGCCGCCCGCGCTCCAGGCGGTCCGCCGCGACTTCGCGTTCCTCGTGCCGGCGGCGCTCGCCACCGACACGCTGGTCCGCGCGGTGAAGGGGGCCGACAAGGCCGCGATCGTCTCCGCGCGCGTGTTCGACGTGTTCACCGGCCAGGGCGTCGAGGACGGCCACAAGTCGGTCGCGGTCGAGATCGTCCTGCAACCCACCGCCAAGAGCTTCACCGACGAGGAGATCAAGGCGGTGGCCGACAAGGTCGTCGCCGCGGCGACGAAACAAGGCGCGAGCCTACGCGCGTAACGCTCCCCAACACCCTTCGTCATCCCCGCGAAGGCGGGGATCCATACTGGCTGACCAAGCGCTTCTATCGGGAGCGCTGCCACTCTGGATCCCCGCCTCCGCGGGGATGACGCGCGGCGTAGCGTACAAAATGGCCGACCGTAGCGGAGTACAGACATGACCGACCTCATCACGATCGCCAACGACCACCTGACCGCGCAGATCAACCCGCTCGGCGCCGAACTCACCTCGCTCAAGGACGCGGCCGGCCGCGAGCTCATGACCGATGCCGACCCGGCCTTCTGGACCGGCCACGCGCCGATCCTCTTCCCCGTCGTCGGTCGCCCCTACCGCGACACGATCCGCATCGACGGCACCGAATACCCGATGAAGCAGCACGGCTTCGCGCGCCGCATGGCGTTCGCCGTGTCCGAACAGCAGCCCGGATCGGTCGCCTTCACGCTCGAGGCCACGCCCGAGACGCGCGCGGTCTATCCATTCGACTTCGCGCTGACGATCACCTTCGTCCTGGCCGACGCGACGCTCGCCATCGACGTCGCGATCACCAACCCCGCCGCGCAAGCCCTCCCGGCGAGCTTCGGCTTCCACCCCGCCTTCGCCTGGCCGCTGCCTTACGGGCAGGATCGCGCCGACCACCGCATCGTCTTCTCGGCCGACGAGCCCGACACGCTGCGCATGATCGCCGACGACGGCACGATCGCCGAGGGCGAGCGTCCCTCGCCGCTGGAGGGCCGCACGCTGCGCCTGCGCGACGACCTGTTCGCGAAGGACGCGCTGGTCTGGGACACGGTCCGCTCCGACTCGGTCACCTATGGCGCCGAGCACGGCCCGCAGCTGCGGATCGATTTTCCCGACACGCCCAAGCTCGGCCTCTGGACCAAGCCCGGCGCCGCCTATGTCTGCGTCGAACCCTGGCACGGCATCGCCGACCCCGAGGGCTATACCGGCGAGTTCCGCGACAAGCCCGGTGTGTTCGAGGTGGCGCCGGGGGACGTTAAGCGGATCGCACTCCGCGTCACGCTGGTCCCACCCGCGCGCTGACCCGAAACGATCCTCCCCCGCCAGGGGGAGGTGGCGCCGAAGGCGACGGAGGGGGAGGACACGGAACGAGCGTTTCCCTTCCCC
>NZ_LMLD01000004.1:158813-174263 GCF_001421825.1 Sphingomonas sp. Leaf38
TTGCGGGGGAGGATGACGGTGTGGTCAAGGACCCCTCTGTCCTACACGCCTCGCATCTGCCAATAGCACGCGATGATCGCTGCAAGCCGCCTCCTCCCGATCCCGCCGCGTCCCGCGCGGGGAGGGGATTCCGAGCGGTACGTAGCCTGAACTTCCTTAACTTCCGAGCCGCGACTCGGCTCCCCGGATCCACGCCATGACCCAATTTCCCCGCCGCACCTTCGCGATCATCTCGCATCCCGATGCCGGCAAGACCACGCTGACCGAGAAGCTGCTCTATTTCGGCGGCGCGATCCATCTCGCCGGCGAGGTGAAGGCGCGCGGCCAGAACCGCCGCGCGCGCTCCGACTGGATGAAGATCGAGCAGCAGCGCGGCATCTCGGTCACGTCGTCGGTGATGACGTTCGAACGCCAGGGCATCACCTTCAACCTGCTCGACACGCCGGGCCATGAAGACTTTTCCGAAGACACCTACCGCACGCTGACCGCGGTCGACTCGGCGGTCATGGTGATCGACGCCGCCAAGGGCATCGAGCCGCAGACGCGCAAGCTGTTCGAGGTCTGTCGCCTGCGCAACGTGCCGATCATCACCTTCGTCAACAAGGTCGATCGCGAGGGGCGCGATCCCTTCTCGCTGCTCGACGAGGTCGCAGAGATGCTCCAGCTCGACGTCTGCCCGATGAGCTGGCCGGTCGGCATGGGCGGCGAATTCGAAGGCGTCTATGACCTGTACGCCAACACTTTGAGCCGCCCCGAAGGCGACAGCCGCGAGTTCATGGGCAAGGCGATCCCGTTCACGGGCATCGACGACCCGGCGCTTGCCAAGATCCTCAGTCCCGAAGGCATCGTCCGCCTGAACGACGAAGCCGAACTCGCACAGGGCGGCTATTCGAGTTTCGACGCCGAGGCCTATCGCGCGGGCAATCTGACGCCGGTGTATTTCGGCTCGGCGCTCAAGGATTTCGGCGTCGCCGAGCTGATCGCCGCGCTCGCCGACTATGCGCCGCCGCCGCGCGCGCAGCCCGCCGAGCCCGCCCCCGTCTCGCCCGACGAGCCCGAAGTCACCGGCTTCGTGTTCAAGGTGCAGGCGAACATGGACCCCAACCACCGCGATCGCATCGCGTTCATGCGGCTGTGCTCGGGCGTGTTCAAGCGCGGCATGAAGCTGACCCCCACGGGCCACGGCAAGCCGATCGCGGTCCACTCGCCGATCCTGTTCTTCGCGCAGAATCGCGAGCTGGCGGATGAGGCGTTTCCGGGCGACATCATCGGCATCCCCAACCACGGAACGCTGCGCGTCGGCGATACGCTCAGCGAAAAGGCTGCGATCCGCTTCACCGGGCTGCCGAACTTCGCGCCCGAAATCCTGCGCCGCGTGGTGCTGAAGGATTTCACCAAGACCAAGCAGTTGCGCAAGGCGCTCGACGACATGGCCGAGGAGGGGGTGACGCAGGTCTTCTACCCCGACATCGGCTCGAACTGGATCATCGGCGTCGTCGGGCAGCTACAGCTCGAAGTGCTGCTCTCCCGCCTCGACGCGGAGTACAAGGTCGCGGCCGGGCTCGAGCCTGCGCCCTACGAGACCGCGCGCTGGATCTCGGCGGAAGACCCGCTGGAGCTGAAGACCTTCGCGGAGATCAACCGCGGCGCGATGGCGAAGGACCGCGACGGCAACCCCGTCTTCCTCGCGAAAAGCGCATGGGAAGTGAACTACATCGCCGAGCGCTATTCGAAGATCCGCTTCGCCGCGACGCGCGAGCGGTAAGGGACCGCGACCGCCATCCATCGTCATCCCCGTGGAGGCGGGGATCCAGATGCTCAAACGCCTGTGGATTGATCGCTACGCTCAGTCACTATGGATCCCCGCCTGCGCGGGGATGACGAGAACGGGTCAGTCCGCGGCCAGTGCCTCGGCGAGCATGTCGCGGATCGCGCGCAACGCGGGCATCGGCGACTCGGCCTGCGCGACGATCTCGGCGGGGCCGGGGATTGCGGGCGGCGCGGTCTTCTCGCCCGCCAGCAACTGCTGCACGCCGCGGACGGTATAGCCCTCGCGGTTCAGATACTGGTCGATCCGCCGCACCAGCGCGACGTCCTCGGGCCGGTAATAGCGCCGGTTGCCTGCGCGCTGCAGCGGCTTGAGCTGGGGAAAGCGCGTTTCCCAATAGCGCAGGATATGCTGCGGCAGGCCGGTATCGCGCGACAGCTCGCCGATCGTCCGGAACGCTGCCCCCGCCTTGGTCGTCGGTGGCGGGGTATCGTCGTTCATCGAGACGGCATCGGCGTCGTCAGGCACGCTGGATCAGTTGGCGCCGACAATGCGCTCACGCATCATCTGGCTCGCCCGGAACGTCAGCACGCGGCGCGGCGCGATCGGCACCTCGATGCCGGTCTTGGGGTTGCGCCCCACGCGCTCGCCCTTGTCGCGAAGCACGAACGTACCGAATCCCGAGATCTTGACGTTCTCGCCGCCGGACAGTGCACCGCACATCTCGGCAAGAATCTGTTCCACGATCTTGGAGGAATCGGCGCGCGACAACCCCACCTCGCGGTGGAGGGATTCGGCCAGATCGGCCCGCGTCAAAGTACCGGTCATCGTCATTGCATGCTCCCACACCCGGCGTTTCTCCTACACATGCGGGCAGGCGAGCGGAAGAACTTTTGTTCTAGAAGCGACCCGGCATGTTTGGAAACGATTAGAAGCGGATAACCGCGGCGCCCCAGGTGAAGCCGCCACCCATCGCTTCGAGGATGACGATCTGTCCCTGCTGGATGCGCCCGTCGCGGACCGCGACATCGAGCGCGAGCGGCACCGAGGCCGCCGAGGTGTTGGCATGCTGGTCGACGGTGACGACGACCTTGGCGGGTGCGAGGCCCAGTTTGCGCGCGGTCGCATCGAGGATCCGGGCGTTCGCCTGATGCGGCACGACCCAGTCGACCTGGTCCGCGTCGAGCCCGGCCATCGCCAGTGACTCGGTCATTACCGACGCCAGGTTCGTCACCGCATGGCGGAAGACCTCGCGGCCCTTCATGCGCAGCTTGCCGACGGTGCCGGTCGTCGAGACGCCGCCATCGACGTACAGAAGCTCGTTGTGCCGCCCATCGGCGTGCAGCTTGGTCGTCAAGATACCGCGCCCGCCCTCGTCGGCCGTGTCCTGCGCCTCCAGCACGATCGCGCCGGCGCCGTCACCGAACAACACGCACGTCGTCCGGTCTTCCCAGTCGAGGATGCGGCTGAACGTCTCCGCACCGATCACTAGCGCGCGCTTGGCGACGTTGCTGCGGATCATGCTGTCGACGACCTGGACCGCGTAGAGGAAGCCCGAGCAGACCGCGGCCACGTCGAACGCGACGCAGTCGTCGATACCGAGCATCGCCTGCACCTTGGTGGCGCTCGATGGAAACGTCTGGTCGGGAGTCGCGGTGGCGAGCACGATCAGGTCGATGCTCTGCGCGTCGATCCCGGCGGCCGCCAACGCGGCCTTGCACGCGTCGGCCGCCAGCGTCGCGGTCGTCTCGCCTTCGCCGGCGATGTGGCGAAAGCGGATGCCGGTGCGCTCGACGATCCAATCGTCGCTGGTATCGACGGTCTCCGCCAGCTCGGCGTTCGAGACGCGCCGCGCGGGCAGGGCGGAGCCGGTGCCGATCACGACCGAACGAATCATGCCGCCTTCTCCACATTGCCGAGATCGTCGGCGATGCGCCGGATCAGATCGTTGCGGACCATCTTGGCGGCATTGCCGATCGCAGTCGCGACGCCGCGGTCGGTGGCGCCGCCATGGCTCTTCACGACGATGCCGTTGAGCCCGAGAAACACCGCGCCATTGTGATTGTTGGGATCGAGATGATCGCGCAGCAATTCGGTGGCGGGGCGCGAGATCAGGAAACCGAGCTTCGAGCGGACCGAACTGCGAAACGCGCGCTTGAGCAGGTCGGCGACGAATCGCGCGGTGCCCTCGGCGGTCTTGAGCGCGATGTTGCCCGAAAAGCCGTCGCACACGACGACGTCGACCTCGCCGCGCGACAGCCGGTCGCCCTCGATGAAGCCGTTGAACTGCATGTCGACCGATGGCGTCGCGCGCAGCTGCGCTGCGGCGTCGCGAATCTCGTCGGTGCCCTTCATGTCCTCGCTGCCGATATTCAGCAGCGCGACGCGGGGGTGCGGAATGTCGAGCGCAGTGCGCGCATAGGCCGCGCCCATGATCGCGAACTGGACGAGGTTGCGCGCATCGCACTCGGTGTTCGCACCAAGGTCGAGCATCACCATGTCGGTGTCGCCGAGCGTCGGCAGACGCGCCGCGAGTGCCGGCCGGTCGATCCCGGGCAGCATCCGCAACGACAGCTTCGCCATCGCCATCAGCGCGCCGGTGTTACCCGACGACACCGCGGCGGCGGCGCGACCCTGTTTCACGAGGTCGATCGCGATGCCCATCGAGGTCTTCTTGGCGCGCCTGATCGCCTGGGTCGGCTTTTCGCTCGACCCGACGACTTCGGGCGCGTGGACGATCTCCGAATGCTGCGACAGGTTCGGATGAGCCTTCAGCCCCTCGCGAATCGCCGCTTCGTCGCCGACCAGCAGAAAGCGCATGCCCTCGAATTGATGACGCGCAAGCGCGACGCCGGCGAGCATCACTGCCAGCCCGTCGTCGCCACCCATCGCATCGACCGCGATCCAGCCGCTGTCGGGCATCGTCTGTCCTTCGTTCAAGTTAGAGGTTCCGGACGGAAGCCTCAGCCCTCGATCGAGAGGATTTCACGACCGTTATAGTGACCGCACGACCCGCACAGATTGTGCGGACGCTTCAGTTCGCCACAGTTGGGGCATTCTTGGAACGACGCGATCGTGAGCGAGTCGTGACCACGGCGCATGCCGCGCTTGGAGGGCGAGGTTTTTCTTTTGGGGACGGCCATTTCGGCACCTTGTTCAGTCTAAAGGTCGGGGCTCTGAGTACGCCCGGACACGGAACTCGGCAACCGACATGAATGCCGGCCGCCTGAAGCAACCCATGCGGCCTGACGCTCGCGAAGCGTGGCGCTATAGCGAATTCGTCCCGCGTTGCAAGCTTTCGCCCCCGCGTTGCAACCATGGGTCGCGGGTGGCAGGAGCTGAAGCGACATCCAACAAGGGGCAACGCCGTGATATTACCCGTGACGCTGACGATCGCAGCGGCTGCTGCCGTCGTCAATCTATGGCTCGCCTTCCGAATCGTGCCGATGCGCGTGAAGGGGAACGTCCTGATCGGCGACAACGGCGATGTGCTGTTGCAGGGCCGCATGCGCGCGCATGCGAACTTCACCGAATATGCGCCGTTCATCCTGATTCTGCTCGGTCTGATCGAACTGGCGGGCGGGTCGACGCTGTGGCTGTGGATCGCCGGCGCGGTGTTCGTGATCGCCCGCGTCGCGCACGCGTTCGGGATGGACCGGACGACGTCGAGCGTACCGCGCGCAGGCGGGGCGCTGGCGACCTGGGCACTGATGGCGCTACTCGCGGGCTGGGCGCTGACGATCGCCTATCAGGCCAACACGGTCCCGGCTGCCAAGACCTTCCAGGTCGTGCCGTCGGGAGGCCGCGCATGAGCGCGCTTCGCCTGTTTGCCGCCGCAGCGCTGCTGACGGCATCGCCTGCTGTCGCGCAGATTTCGCCCGAGCGCCTGTCCGCGGACGTGAAGACGCTCGCGTCCGACTCGTTCGAGGGCCGCGCGCCCGGCACGCCGGGCGAGACCAAGACGATCGACTGGCTGATCGCGCAGTTCAAGGCGATGAAGGCGCAGCCCGGCGGCCCGAACGGCAGCTGGACGCAGCCCGTGCCGCTCGTCCACACGCGGATGGGCACCGGCACCGTCCGCGCCGGCACCACGCCGCTGGTACAGGGCCGCGATGTCTATCTCAGCACGGTCCGCGGCGTCGACCGGGTTGCCATCGCGAACGCGCCGATGGTGTTCGTCGGCTACGGCGTCAGCGCGTCCGAACGCGGCTGGGACGACTTCAAGGGGCTCGATCTCAAGGGCAAGGTCGCGGTCTTCCTCGTCAACGATCCCGATTTCGAGGCGATCGCCGGCGACGATTCGAAGGGCAAGTTCGGCGATCGCCGGATGACCTATTACGGCCGCTGGACGTACAAATACGAAGAGGCGGCACGGCGGGGTGCCGTCGCGGCGCTGATCGTCCACGACACGCCGGGGGCCGGCTATGGCTGGAACACCGTCACCGCGCCGGCCGGCGAGAATTATGACATCGTGCGGAAAGATCCCGAATCGCGGGTGATGCTGCAGGGATGGCTCGAAGGGGGCGCTGCGACTCGGCTGTTCGCCGCCTCCGGCCTCGACCTCGCCGGCTTGCGCAAGGCCGCCCGCCGCAGCGATTTCCGCCCGGTGCCGCTGAAACAGGCGTTCACCACCGACCTGCCGGTCAAGCACGACACCGCCGAGAGCCGCAACGTGCTCGCGAAGCTGCCGGGGAAGACCCACCCCGACGAGGTCGTGATGTTCGGCGCGCACTGGGATGCCTATGGGATCGGCGCCCCCGACGCGCAGGGCCGCACGATTCGGCCCGGCGCCAACGACGATGGGCTCGGCGTTGCGGGCGTGCTCGAACTCGCGCGTACCTTCGCCAAGGCACCGCGGACCGACCGCAGTCTCGTCTTCGCGCTGTGGAGCGGCGAGGAGCGCGGGCTGCTCGGCTCCGAAACCTATGCGGTGAACCCGGTCTATCCGGCGGCCAAGACGGTCGCCAACCTGACGCTCGACATCCTCCAGACCGCGGGCCCGGCGAAGGACGTCATGCTGGTCGGCGCAGGCCAGAACAGCCTCGAGGATATGCTTGGCGATGCCGCCAAGGCGCAGGGTCGAGTCGTCACCCCCGAAGCGCTCCCCGAACGCGGGCTGTTCTACCGCGCCGATCACTTCTCGGTCGCGCGCCGCGGCGTGCCGACGCTGCTGCTGATGGCGATCAGCGGTGCGCCGGATCTGGTGACGGGCGGGCGGACGGCGGGGCAGGCGTGGCTCGACGGTTATATGAAATGCTACCACCAGACCTGCGACGCGTGGGGGGCGGACTGGGATCTGCGCGGCGCCGCGCAGGATGTCGGTCTGTTCCAGACGATCGGCACGAAGCTCGCGAACAGCCGGTTGTGGCCGGAATGGCGCGATGGCTCCGAGTTCAAGTCGGTGCGGGCCGAGACGGCGAGTGAGCGGCAGTAGGACTTAACCCACACTCCCCACCACCCCGGCGAAGGCCGGGGCCCAATTGGAAAGGGTACTGTGACGGAGCGCCACCTCCGCCAATCGTCGCCCCCCAATTGGGCCCCGGCCTTCGCCGGGGTGGGGCGGTAGGGAGGTGGCGCTTCTTCAGCCCCTTCCTGTTCTCCCGCGAAGGCGGGAGCCCAGGGTTACGAACGCTATCGTTTGGTACCCTGGACCCCCGCCTCCGCGGGGGAACAAGCGCGGCGGTCAGGCCGCCAGGGCCCGATCGCTTACGAACATGTTGTTAGCCCGCTCATGTGCAAACGTGCTCGCGGGCCCGTGCCCCGGGATGAAGCTCGTATCGCTCCCCAGCGGCCACAATTTCTCGACGATCGACTTCACCAGCACCTGGTGATTCCCGCCCGGCATGTCCGACCGCCCGACCGACCCCTGGAACAGCACGTCGCCGACCTGCGCGAACTTCGACGGCGCATGGTGGAAGATCACATGACCCTCGGTATGCCCCGGCGTCTCGTACACATCGAGCACGAGCTCGCCGACCGACACCGTATCACCCTCGACCAGCCACCGGTCGGGCTCGAAATTCACGCCGCTGATGCCGTATTTCGGCCCGTCCTGATCGAGCCGCTGCAACCAGAACCGGTCCGCCTCGTGCGGCCCCTCGATCGGCACGCCCAGATCGTTCGACAGCCGCTTGGCGCCGCCGGCATGGTCGATATGACCATGCGTCAGCAGGATCTTCTCGACCGTCACGCCCGCCTGTTCGACCGCCGCCATGATCCGCGGCAGGTCGCCGCCCGGATCGATCACCGCCGCCTTCATCGTCGCGGTGCACCAGATGATGGTGCAGTTCTGCTGGATCGGCGTGACGGGGACGATCGCGGCGCGGAGGGGAGGATTTGTCATGGCCTCGAAATAGGATAGCGCATCGGTTGGAGCAATCGCCGCTTGCGATTTGCACCGCGGCCCGTGCAACAGTCGCAACGATGTGGACTGCGCCCTTCGTTTTGCTCGACGACGCCCGCGAGGGCGGGGCTCCAGCCCGGCTGTACCGCGATCCTATCCGGATCGTCCGCGCCGATACGCTCGCCGAAGTCCGCCCCGCGTTCGACGCCCTGCGCGCCGCCCGTGCGGATGGTCTCCACGCCGCGGGCTACCTGACCTACGAAGCCGGCGCTGCGCTCGCGTCGAAGCCGCTCGACGTCCGCAGCGAGGGGCCGCTGCTCTGGTTCGGCCTGTTCGCCGGGTACGAGACGATCGCCGCGCACGACGTCGCCGCTTTGCTCCCTGAGCCCGCCGGCGCATGGACCGGCGCGCCACGCCCGCTCATCGACCGCGACACCTACGACGCCAGCCTGTCGCGCGTGCTCGACCTCATCGCGGCGGGTGACATCTATCAGGCGAACCTCACCTTTGCCGCGACCGTGCCGTTCGTCGGCGACCCGCTCGCGCTCTACGCCCGGCTGCGGGCCCAGGCAGGGGCCGGCTATGGCGCGCTGATCGACACCGGCGAGACGCGGTTCCTGTCGCTCTCCCCCGAACTCTTCTTCGCGCTAGACGGCGACACGCTCACCTGCCGCCCGATGAAGGGCACCGCCCAACGCGGCGACACGCCCGAGGCCGACCGCGCACTGGCCGAGGCGCTCGCGGCCGATCCGAAGCAACGTGCCGAAAACCTGATGATCGTCGATCTGATGCGCAACGATCTGTCGCGAGTCGCGACCCACGTCGCGGTCCCCGACCTGTTCACTGTCGAGACCTATCCGACCGTCCACCAGATGACCTCGACCGTCACCGCCACGCGCAAGCCCGGTTGCGACGCGGTCGACGTGCTCGCCGCGCTGTTCCCGTGCGGCTCGATCACCGGCGCGCCCAAGCAACGCGCGATGGAGGTCATCGCCGAGGTCGAACACGCGCGCACCCGCGGCATCTACACCGGCGCGATCGGTCGCTTCGATCCGAGTGGCGATGCGATCTTCAATGTCGCGATCCGCACGATCGCGATCGAGGACGGTGCGGCCGCGATGAGTCTCGGTTCGGGCATCGTCGCCGACAGCGCGGCTGACGCCGAGTGGGCGGAATGCCACGCCAAGGGCGCGTTCGTCACCGCCGGCCAGCGCCCCTTCGACCTGATCGAGACGATGGCATTCGATCCCGAAGACGGGCTCACCCGCCTCGAAGCGCATCTCGCACGGATGAAGGCGAGTGCGGAGCGGCTCGATTTCACCTTCGATCGCCACACCGCGCGCAACGAGCTGCAGGCCGCGACCTTCCGGTTGCGCGGCCCCCGCCGGATCCGCCTGCTGCTCAGCCCGTCGGGCGCGATCGCGATCGAGGCGGCACCGCTGCCGCACTCGCCGGCCGAGGCGCACGTCGCGATCGTTCCGCTGCCGGTCGCGCCCGCCGACTTTCGCCTGCGCCACAAGACGAGCGCGCGCGGCTTCTACGACGCGGCGCGCAAGGACGCAGGAACGTTCGAGGTCGTGTTCGAGGATGCCGACGGCTTCCTGACCGAAGGCAGCTTCACCTCGCTGTTCGTGCAGCGCGGCGACGTGCTTGCGACTCCGCCGCTACGGCATGGCCTGCTCCCCGGTATTCTCCGCGCCGAAATGCTCGAATCGGGGCGCGCGATCGAGGCGCCGCTCACTCGCGCCGACCTCACGGGCGGTTTCTTCATCGGAAATGCGGTCCGTGGCCTCATTCCGGCGATTGTTGCGGTTGCGAAATCGGTCACCCGGGGCGTATAGCCCGCGCGAATTCCGCGGCACGAAACTGCGGACAACCGCAAAGGTTCCATCATGCACGCATCCGCCGCGCTCGGTCGCATCAGCCCTTCGCCGACGCTCGCGATCACCAGCCGCGTTCTCGAGCTGAAGCGCGCGGGCGTCGACGTGATCGGGCTGGGCGCGGGCGAACCCGATTTCGACACGCCCGACTTCGTCAAAGAGGCCGCGATCCAGGCGATCCGCGACGGCAAGACCAAATACACCAATGTCGACGGCACGATCGAGCTGAAGCAGGCGATCGTCGCCAAGTTCGCGCGCGACAACGGCCTGACCTACACCACCGACCAGATCAGCGTGAACGTCGGCGGCAAGCACACCCTGTTCAACGCGATGGTCGCGACGATCGATCCGGGCGACGAGGTCGTCATCCCCGCGCCCTATTGGGTCAGCTATCCCGACGTCGTGCAGTTCGCCGGCGGCGTGCCCGTGATCGTCAAGGCAGGCCCCGAGGTCGGCTACAAGCTCGATCCCGCGGCACTCGACGCGGCGATCACGCCCAGGACCAAGTGGGTGATCCTCAACTCGCCGTCGAACCCGACCGGCGCCGGCTACACGATCGACGAGCTGAAGGCTTTGGGCGCGGTGCTGGCGAAGCACCCGCACGTCTGGATCTTCGCCGACGATATGTACGAGCATATCGTCTATGACGGCTTCAAGTTCGCGACGATCGCCGAGGCGTGCCCCGAGCTGTTCGAGCGCACGCTGACCGTCAACGGCTGCTCGAAGGCCTATGCGATGACCGGCTGGCGGATCGGCTATGCCGGCGGTGCGAGCTGGCTGATCAAGGCGATGGCCAAGCTCCAGTCGCAGTCGACCTCGAACCCGTGCTCGATCGCGCAGGCCGCCGCCGTCGCCGCGCTCAATGGCGACCAGTCGTTCCTCGCCGAACGCAACACAGCGTTCCAAGGCCGTCGCGACCTGGTCGTGAAGATGCTGAACGAGATCGACGGCATGGAATGCCCGACGCCGGAGGGCGCGTTCTACGTCTACCCGTCGTTCGCCGCGCTGATCGGCAAGACGACCCCGAACGGTCGCCTGATCGACACCGACGAGGCGATGGTCGGGTATCTGCTCGACGACGCCAAGGTCGCGGTCGTGCAGGGCGCGGCGTTCGGCCTCAGCCCGGCGTTCCGGATCAGCTATGCGACCTCGGACGCGCTGCTGCGCGAGGCATGCACGCGCATCCAGACCGCCTGCGCCGCGCTGAAGTAACTGCCTGATCCTCCCCCGCAAGGGGGAGGTGGCTGGCCCTTGCCAGACGGGGGGGGAGGAAAGGAATAACCTCTGCTCCGTGTCCTCCCCCTCCGCCACCTTTCGGCGACACCTCCCCCTGGCGGGAGAGGATTTGCGGCTGGAGCAACATTTCGGAAACGCGGCGACATCGCCCGGCAATCCTGCCGGGAGATCCCTGCTGCACGATGAACGCATCGGCCACGCCGCGTTAATCGAGAGTTTCTAAAAACGACATTGTGGTTGGCCGGCATCTCTACGACATGCCGGTTCGTAGCTGATGCTAACCCATCCGGTTGGCGTCATCACTTGGTTTCATTGGGATCGCATCATGCGCAGCATCGTAAAGTCGAGTTTCTTCTGGCAGTTCAGCGGCGGTTTCGTCCTCGGCGCCATCGGCTTGCTCGCGCTGCAGCCCGCTGAAGCCCGCCAGACCTTCGCAAGCCATTTCGAACACAGCGCGTCCACCACGCGATAAACACCCGGACGGCTTGGCGAAACGGAGCGGCAACCCCATGTATCTAAACATGAAAAAGCCGCTCATCGCCACGCTCGCCGCCGTCGGTATCGCCGGTGCGATTCTTGCCACCGGTGCAGCGCAAGGCGCCCGCGCCGTCGTCATCCCCGCCGTCAAGACCGACCTGCCGCCCGCGCCCGGTATCCAGACCGCGGTGCTCGCCGGCGGCTGCTTCTGGACGATGGAGGCGGTGTTCGAGCATGTGAAGGGCGTGAAGACGGTCACGACCGGCTATGCAGGCGGCACCAAGGCCACCGCGACCTACGATCAGGTTTCCGCCGAGACGACCCGCCATGCCGAAGCGATCCGGATCGCCTATGATCCCCGAGTCGTGAGCTATGGCACGCTGCTCCGAGTCTATTTCTCGATCGCGCATGATCCGACGACGCTGAACCGGCAGGGCCCCGACAGCGGCACCAGCTATCGCTCGGCGATCTTCCCGCAGTCGCCCGCGCAGGCGCAGGTCGCCCGTGCGTACATCGCGCAGCTAGGTGCGACGCGCGCGTTCTCCGGCCCGATCGTGACAAAGCTCGAAACCGGCGCCTTCTATCCGGCTGAGGCGTATCACCAAAACTTCGCCGACCGGAACCCGACGCATCCCTATGTGGTAACATGGGACAAGCCCAAGCTCGCCGCATTCCGCGCAGCGTTTCCGACGATTTCGAGCTGAGAGACTACCAGCTTTCCCAATGATCCACCCCGGCGAAGGGCGGGGCCCAAGTGGGAAGGCTTAAGTAACCGCGGACCATCCTCCGTTACACGCGGCCCGCAATTGGGCCCCGGCCTCCGCCGGGGTGGTGGCCTAGAGCCCCGAGTAGCGACCCGATTCAGGCCGCAACCGGAAACCGCAGCATCCGGTCCGCCACCGGCACCATCGCCTCCGCGCCCGCCCCGACCGCGCGGACGATCTCGGGGTGGTCGACATCCAGCCCCCCGGTCAGCGATCCGAACGCAGGCAGGATCAGCTTCGTCGCGGTTGCCACGAAGCACCGCCGCGCCACCGATTTGCCGCGCACGCGCAGCCGCAGCTTCGGGTGGAAATGCCCCGACAGTTCGGGCCGCGTCTCCGCGCGGTCCGCCTCGTGGCGTAGCATCAGCCCGTCGACGACGACCTTGTCCACCACGGTCCCGCCGCACCGGTCGAGGATCGCCGGATCGTGATTGCCCGTGATCCACGTCCAGCGCGTGGCCTGCGTCATCGCCTGGAGCATGGCCTGCGCGCGCGGCGGCAAGCGCTCGCACCCGTCGCTGTCGTGAAAGCTGTCGCCCAGGCACCAGACTTCGCGCGCGCCGGTCGCCGCGACCAGCGCGGTCAGATCGGCCAGCGTCGCAATCGAATCATAGGGGGGCAGCATCTGGCCCGACCGCGCGAACCAGCTCGCCTTCTCGAAATGCAGGTCGGCGACCAGCAGCGCGCGCCGCTCCGGCCAGAACAGCGCGCCTTGCGCCAACGCCAGAAGCGCATGTCCGCCGAACGAAAAGGGAACCATTTGCCTGCCATGCCGCTGTGCGCGCGGTGAATCAACCCGCCTTCGCGTCAAAGCGGCAACAGGTCGGCAGGACTTGCGCATGCCCCCAATCGGCGTAAAGCGCGCCGTCCCATCAGGAGGAGCGCTCTTCGCGCCATGACGTCCGTAGCCGGAACACCCCAGACCGCAGTTGTGACCGAACCGACCGCCGATCAATCGGCGCCGGCCGATCTGTCCGCGGCGCATCTGCATCCTCATCCGGCGCTGGCCGCGCTGACCGTCGGCGCGATCGGCGTCGTGTTCGGCGATATCGGCACCAGCCCGCTCTACGCGTTCCGCGAGGCGCTGGGCCAGACGTCGGCGGGCGGCATCGACCCGAGCGAGATCCTCGGCGTGCTGAGCCTCGCGCTCTGGTCGCTGTTCCTCGTCGTCACCGTCAAATACGTCATCTTCCTCATGCGCGCGGACAATCAGGGCGAGGGCGGCGTGCTGGCGCTCGCCGCGCTGGCCCGCCGCGCGCTCGGCATGCGGTCGCGGATTGCGATCGTGCTCGGCGCGGCGGGGGCGTCGCTGTTCTACGGCGATGCGATCATCACCCCGGCGCTGTCGGTGCTGTCGGCGATGGAGGGCCTGCGGACGATCCCGAGCGCGGCGCACATCTTCAACGAAGGCGTCGTGCGCGCGTTGACGATCGGCATCCTGATCGCGCTGTTCATGATCCAGGCGCGCGGCACCGCGCAGGTGTCCAAGCTGTTCGGCCCGGTCTGCATCGTCTGGTTCGTCGCGATCGGTGCGCTGGGCATCTGGCACATCGCCGACGAACCCTCGATCGTTCGCGTATTCTTGCCGACCTACGGCGTGTCGTTCCTGCTCACGCACGGCGTCACTGGGCTGTTCGTGCTCGGCGCTGTGTTCCTGACCGTCACCGGTGCGGAAGCGCTGACCGCGGACATGGGCCATTTCGGCAAGCTGCCGATCCGGATCGGCTGGTTCTTCCTCGTGTTCCCCGCGCTCGCGCTCAACTATCTGGGGCAGGGCGCGTTCGCGCTCGCCAAGCTGGAGGATGCGGCGCGGCAGGGCATCCCCTTCGTCAATCAGGACTGGTTCTTCCTGATGGCGCCCGAATCGCTGCGCCCGGCGCTCATCATCCTCGCCGGGTTCGCCACCGTGATCGCCAGCCAGGCGGTCATCACCGGCGCGTTCAGCCTGACGCAGCAGGCGATCCAGCTCGGCCTGCTGCCCCGCCTGCGCATCCGCCAGACCTCCGCGGTGTTCGCCGGCCAGATCTACCTGCCCGCGATCAACTGGCTGTTGCTGATCGGCGTGCTGGTGCTGGTGGTCCAGTTCAAGACGTCGTCGGCGATGGCCGCGGCTTACGGCATCGCGGTGACCGGCACGATGGTCGTCACCACGCTGCTCGCCTACATCGTCGTGCGGCATCGCTGGAACTGGTCGCGCCCGCTGGCGCTGGCGGCGATCCTGCCGTTCCTGACGCTCGACCTGATCTTCTTCGGCGCGAACATCCTCCGCGTGATCGAGGGCGGCTGGGTGCCGCTCGTGATCGCCGCGTCGATCGGCCTCATCATCTACACCTGGGTCCGCGGCAAGAAGATCGTCAGCGCGTTCGAGAAGCGCCAGAGCATCCCGCTCAGCGACCTCGCCGCCGCGCTCGAGAAGCGCCCGCCCGAGCGCGTCTCGGGGACCGCGGTGTTCCTGACCGCGAACCCGCATGCGACGCCGGGCGCGCTGCTGCACAACCTCAAGCACAACAAGGTGCTGCACGAGCGCAACCTGATCGTCAGCATCCGCACCGCCGACCGCCCGTTCGTCGACGAGGCGAGCCGCGCCAAGGTCGAGCGCGTCGACGAGAATTTCTCGATCGTCGTGCTGACCTATGGCTTCATGGAATCGCCCGACGTGCCGCGCGATCTCGGCGTCGGCAACAAGACCGAGCAGCTCGGGCTCGACCCGATGCGCACCTCGTTCTTCATCGGCCGCAACACGCTGAAGCCCGATGCGGAGAAGGGCATGCCGCCCTGGCAGGACCGGATCTTCCTGTTCCTGCAGCGCAACGCCAGCGACCCGACCGACTTCCTGAAGATCCCGCCCGGCAAGGTGCTCGAGCTAGGCGAACAGGTAACGGTCTAAACTCCCTCGCCCCTCCGGGGAGAGGGAAGGGGCCCGCACGGCGAAGCCGGGTGGGAAGGGAGAGGGGCGTGAGGCTCGGGACGCTGATCCCACCC
>NZ_LMLD01000004.1:174294-195830 GCF_001421825.1 Sphingomonas sp. Leaf38
CTCTCCCCCCGAGGGGAGAGGGATTCGGGGTCACCCCGCGAACGCCTTCACCAGATCGAACAGATAATCGCGGCCGTCGTAGAGCGACGCCACGCGGATCCGCTCGTTCAGCCCGTGGATCCCGCCCATGTCCTTGTCGATGAACATCCCCGGCACGCCGTAGACGGGGATCCCGATCGCCTCGAAGAAGATGCCGTCGGTCGCGCCCGTCGACATCATCGGCAGGATCGGCAGCCCCGGAAAATGCTTCGCCGCGACCTTCGTCACCGGCCCCATGATCTTCGGGTCGAGCGTCGGCGGGATCGCGGTCGGGCGTACCGGCTGGTTCGCGGTCACCGTCACCTTCGCGCCCGCCAGCTCCTTCAGCTTGGCGAGCGTGCCGTCGACCGTCTCCCCCGGAAAGATCCGGCAGTTGATGTTCGCGGTCGCGCGCTGCGGCAGCGCGTTCTCCGCATGCCCTGCGCTCAGCAGCGTCGCCACGCAGGTCGTGCGCAGCGTCGAATGCATCGCCTTGTCGCGGCTGACGATCGCGTCCGCCGTCTTGTCCTCCGGATTGGCGAGCAACGCCGTGATCGCGCTCCCCATCTCGCCCGGCATCGCCTTCGCGCTGGCCGTGAAGAACGCCCTGGTCGTGTCGGTGAACGTCACCGGGAATTCATAGCCCTGCACCGCCTTCACCGCATCGGCGAGTTCGTAGATTGCGTTCTCCGGCGTCGGCTGCGAGCTGTGTCCGCCGGGATTGGTGGCAAGGAACGTGTAGTTCTGCGCAGCCTTCTCGCCGACCTGGATCGCCAGCAACTGGCGCTTGCCGCTGTCGTCGAGCCGCCCGCCGCCACCTTCGTTCAGCGCGAACTCCGCCGCGATCAGGTCGGGCTTCGATTTCGCCAGATACTGCGCGCCGTTCCACGCAAACGTGGTCTCCTCGCCGCAGGTCAGCGCCAGCTTGATCGTGCGCCTGGGCTTGTACCCGGACGTCTTGAAGCGGATCATCGCGTCCGACCAGATCGCCGCCTGCGCCTTGTCATCGACGGTGCCGCGCGCGTAATAATAGCCGCCCTCCTCGATCAGCTTGAACGGATCGCGCACCCAGTCCTCGCGCTTGGCCTCGACCACGTCGAGATGCGCGAGCAGCAGCATCGGCTTGACGCTCGAGTCCGATCCTTTGAGCACCGCGACCAGCCCGCCGTCCTTGGGGTGCTCGGGCACCGAGAAATAGGTGATGTCGGAATCCGCATAGCCCGCGCTCTTCAGCCGCGCGCCGATCTGCGCCGCAGCCTGCGTACAGCTGCCCGCGGACAGCGTCGTGTTGGTCTCGACCAGTTCCTTGTAAAGCCCGAGAAACGCCTTCTGGTCGGGCCGCGATTGGGCCTGCGCCGAGACGGGCGCGGCGAGAGCCGCCGCCGTAAGTAGCCAACCTGTCGCCCGCATCATCGTCCCCTTTATCGTGTCATGCCGGAGCGTTGCAGCGAACGGGGGCGGACGCAACCTCAACGGCGTCGGGTGCCGCGCGGCAACGCCAGCCGTACCTCGCGGTTGGCAAAGTCGATGTCGACGCGGCGGAACAGCTGCAGCACGTCCATCCCCAGCAACATCGCGGGGCGCTCGGCCAGGCCGAATACCGCGAATGGCGGCGCGTCGACCGCGGTGAACGCCACGGGCAGGTCGCCCAGCGTCAGGCTGCCGATCGAGACCCGGTCCATCGTGGTATAGTCGGCAACCACCGTCTCGCCGGTGACCCCGGTCAACGACACCGACTGAGTCCGATTCGCGCCTCCCAGCGCCCTGCGAGTCACCTTCCGGCGCAGCGCGGCATTGGCCATGCTGATCGAGGTGCCGGTGTCGAGGATCACGCGGATGCGGATGCCGTTGCAATAGGCATCGGTGACGACGAGCTGCCCGAACAGGCTGCGCGCGCGGATGACGATCTCGTCGGGGGCGGCGCGCTCGCGGAGGCGGCGTTTGCGCGACGGGGTGACGGTCATGACGTTGGTGTCGAAGTCGATCGTCACCGCATGATCCTGCAACGTGTCGATCCCGAGCAACCCGCGCGCACCGAGGTTGATCGCGCCGATCGCCGGCGCCTCGATCGGTGCGCTGCCGATCACGCCGACCTTGAGCGAGGGGATGACGACGGTGGCCACGCGCTCCGATCCGGTCATCCCCGTCACGCGCACCGTACGGCCCGGCGCGAGGCCCAGCGTCGCGGCAAGCTCGCGCGCGATGACGGTCCGCTGCGCCCCCGTGTCCACGACGAACGGAAAGGGCCCCGCGCCCGCGATCGTCACCGGCACCGTCATCCGCGTCTGGTCGTCGCCGAACAACAGCGTCGCGGCATCGGGGTCTGCTGCGGATGCTGCAGCCGTTGGCGGTGCAGCATTCTGGCGCGGAAGCACGCCGTCCTGGGCGCTCGCCTGGGCGGTGATCGCGAACAACAACGGGCCCAGCCACCTGCGCATGCTGCAAATGCTGCGCCCGATTTCAACCGTGCGCAACTGTCGTTGTTGGGGGCGTACGACGCTCCACAAACCACCACCCCGGCGGAGGCCGGGGCCCAATTGGAAAGGTGGTCGTAACAGAGCATTGACCCCAATTAGCACCGTTCCCCAATTGGGCCCCGGCCTTCGCCGGGGTGGTGGGTTGTGAGGGAATGTCCCCCCCTCAATCCGGCCGCATAGCGTCGGCGATCATCGCCTCCGCCTCGATCAGCAGCGCGTCGTCCGAACTGCTCGTCGCCACCTTCTCGCGCCCGATCAGCGTCAGGACCGGCACCGCCAGCGGGGTCACGCGCTCCAGGTCGACATGCACCATCGTCGCCGCCGCACGGTCGAGCAGCGAGGCCAGCCGCCCGACATCGGTCATCCGCGCGCGCGCATCCGCCCACGCCGCCTCCAGCAACAGATGCGTCGGCTCGTATTTGCGCAGCACGTCGTAGATCAGGTCGGTCGAGAACGTGACCTGCTTGCCGGTCTTGCGCTTGCCCGGATGTTGCCGCTCGACCAGCCCGCCGATCACCGCGACCTCACGGAACGCGCGCTTGAGCAAATGCGATTGCTGCACCCATTCGACGAATTCATGCTCGAGGATATCCGCCGAGAACAAAGCCGCCGGATCGGTGATCTTCTCCAGCCCAAACACCGCCAGCGCATAGTCGTTCGCGACGAAGCCGAGAGGTTTAAGTCCCTGCGTCTCCATCCGCCGCGTGATCAGCATCCCCAGCGACTGGTGCGCGTTCCACCCCTCGAAGCTGTACGCGACCATGTAATGCCGCCCCTCGCGCGGGAACGTCTCGACCAGCAGCTGGCCGGGTTCGGGCATCACCGACCGATAGGCCTGCATCTCCAGCCATTCGCGCACGTCGTCGGGAAACCGCGCCCAGTCGCCTGTATGCGCGAGGAACCCGCGAACCCGGTCGGCCAGGTTGGTCGACAGCGGCATCCGGCTGCCGCCATAGGTCGGGATCCGCGCCGGCTTCGACGTCGCGCGCACAACCAGGTCCTCGAGGTCGATCTTCATCACCTCGAGGCTGAGCCCCGCGAAGAAGAACGTGTCGCCGTGGCTGAGCTGCGCCGCGAACGCCTCCTCGACGCGACCCAGCACGCGGCCATTGCCGAACCGCACATTGAGCATCGTCGCCTCGACGATGATCCCCGCGTTCAGCCTGTGCTGGCCGATGAACTTGGGGTGGCTGACCCGCCACGTGCCATCCGCGTCCTTGGTCAGCCGCTTGAACCGGTCATACGCCTTCAGCGAATAGCCGCCGTCACTGATGAAATGGAGCACGCGCTCGAACGTTTCGGTCGGCAGCGCCGAATAGGGCAGCGCGGAGCGAATCTCGTCGAGCAGATCCGCCTCGCGGAACGGTGCCGCACACGCGCACGCCATCACATGCTGCGCCAGCACGTCGAGTGCACCGACGCGGAAGATGTCCGAATCGAGCTCCCCCGCCTCGACCGCGTCGAGGGCTGCTCGCGCCTCCAGATATTCGAACCGGTTGCCGGGCACGACGATCGCCTGGCTCGATTCATCGAGCCGGTGGTTGGCGCGTCCGATCCGCTGCAACAGCCGCGACGATCCCTTGGGCGCGCCCATCTGGATCACGCAATCGACATTGCCCCAGTCGACCCCCAGATCGAGGCTCGAGGTGGCGACCAGCGCGCGCAGCTTGCCCTCGGCCATCGCGTTCTCGACCTTGCGCCGTGCCTCCTTGGCCAGACTCCCGTGATGGACACCGATCGGCAGATTGCCCGCATTCACCTTCCACAGATCCTGGAAGATCAGCTCGGCGAGGCTGCGCGTGTTGCAGAACACGATCGAAGTCTCGTGCGTCTCGATCTCCGCCATCACCTGCGCGGCGGCATAGCGGCCCGAATGCCCCGACCATGGCACGCGACCCTCGGGCAGCAGGATCGCGATGTTGGGATCGGCACCCGCCTCGCCGCGCACCATCGCGACCTGGTCGATATCGCCGTCGGGGGCGAGCCATGCGCGATAGCCGTCGGCATCCGCGACCGTCGCCGACAGCGCGACCCGGCGCATCCCCGGCGCGATTGTCTGCAACCGGGCCATGCACAACGACAGCAGGTCGCCGCGCTTGCCGGTCGCGAACGCGTGCACCTCGTCGACGACGATCGTGCGCAACGTGTCGAACATCGTGATGCTGTCCGGATAGCTCAGCAGCAGCGACAGAGACTCAGGCGTCGTCAGCAGGATCTGCGGCGGCTTGATCCGTTGCCGCGCCTTGCGGTCCGAGGGCGTGTCGCCGGTGCGCGTCTCGACGCGGATATCGAGCCCCATCTCGTCGATCGGGGTCAGCAGGTTGCGCTGCACGTCGACCGCGAGCGCCTTCAACGGCGAGACGTAGAGCGTGTGCAGCCCCGCGGTCGGCGCCTCGATCAGCTCGGCGAGCGTCGGCAGGAACCCCGCGAGCGTCTTGCCCGCGCCCGTCGCCGCCACCAGCAGCGCGTGATGGCCCGCCCGGCCTTCCGCCAGCATCTCGCGCTGATGCCGCCGCGGACGCCATCCCCGCGTCGCGAACCAGTTTTCCAGGGGGAGGGGAAGGTCGCTCACGGCCTGTTCACGCATCGTCGTCATATGGGGGCAACGCGCCGCACCGCTATGGACCGCGTGCGGAACGACCGGCATTTCGGCCAAAGCTCTGTTGTGAAAGACAATCGGTGTCGCTTTTTCGCTATCTTCTGCCGCTCCCGTTGCTTGCACTCCTGCCCTTCGCCAATGCCGTCGCCGCCGACAAGTCGTTCGTTGGGGGCGGAGGAATGGTTCGGCTCTCCCATCCATCCAGCGTAATACCGACCCGCAACTTCGCCGGTCGCGCGCTGCTGAACAGCGGCTGGCGGCAGATGTGGGACGGCTCGGCGGTCGGCCGCGGCGTCGGCATCGTCCGGTTCTGGCAAGTCGCCAAACCGACCGGCGGGCAGGGGCAGGTGACCGAGATGCTCCAGGTCGGCTTCAGCCGGAGCGCGGGCGTGGTGGCCACATGCGGTACCGAGGGGCTGGTCGCGGGTCATGCTCGGCGGCTTCCCAACCGGATGCTCGGCGGGCATCGCTGGACGGTCTACACCAACGGCGACGCGGGAATGAGCCAGCAGGTGAGCGCGACCAATTTCCGCAGCGTCATCAACGGCGCGTGCTACGTGATCGATCGCATAACCTACGCGGTCAAGGCCGGTGCCCCGCCTCCGCGCAATGCACCGACCCAGGCGGCGGCAGCGGCGCAGATGGACGCGATCCTGGCGACGATCAAGGTCGGCGGTCGACGCTGATCTGAGCGCTGCATCCGGCAAGGCGAGCGGCGCCCGCTCCCCTTTCTTCCGTCAGGATGACGGGGCTTGGGTGATACGCCGTGCTGCGGTCCCCACCGTGTATCCGTCTCACCCCAGCGCCACGCGATCACGGCACCGCACCCGGGTCCACGCGTTACCCCCGCATGGCAAAACTCGGCGACTGGCTCGAACCGCATCCGCACGGCATCCTCGTCAAGCCGATCGACGCGTGGATAGACCCCTCGATCCCGACCGCGAAGGCGCTCGTCACGCACGGTCACGCCGATCACGCGCGCGGCGGTCACGAGGTGGTGTGGGCGACCCCCGAAACGCTCGCGATCATGGACGCGCGCTACGGCCCGCAAGCCGGCAACCCGGTCGCGTATGGCGAGACGATCCGGATGGGCGAGGTGGATATCGGCTTCGTGCCCGCCGGCCATGTGCTCGGCTCCGCGCAGATCGTGCTCGATTACCGCGGCGAGCGGATCGTCGTCTCGGGTGATTACAAGCGCCGCGCGGACCCGACCTGCACGCCGTTCGAACCCGTCAAATGCGACGTCTTCATCACCGAGGCGACGTTCGGCCTGCCGGTCTTCCGCCATCCCGATACCGGCGACGAGATCGACAAGCTGATCGCCGCGCTCCACGCCAACCCCGATCGCTGCGTCGTCGTCGGCGCCTATGCGCTCGGCAAGGCGCAGCGCGTGATCGCCGAACTGCGCGAGCGCGGCCATCACGCGCCGATCTACATCCACGGCGCGCTGCAACGGCTGTGCGATCTCTACGCGGATCACGGCGTCCGGCTCGGCGAACTGCTGCCCGTCGCGGATACAAAGAAGGCGGACATGGCGGGGCATGTCGTGATGTGCCCGCCCGGCGCGCTCAACGATCGCTGGTCGCGGCGGCTGCCCGATCCGATCACCGCGATGGCGAGCGGCTGGATGCGCGTCCGCGGCCGCGCGCGACAGAAGAATGTCGAGCTGCCGCTGATCCTCAGCGATCACGCCGACTGGGACGAGCTCATCGCGACGCTGACCGAGATCGCGCCGCGCGAAGTCTGGGTGACGCACGGCCGCGAGGATGCACTGGTCCACTGGTGCATGACCCGCCAGATCAAGGCGCGCGCGCTGGCGCTGGTGGGCTTCGAGGACGAGGACGACTGACCCGCGCGCGCCGCCGGCCACGCCGCCCGTCATCCTGACGAACGTCAGGATCCAGAGCCACGGAGCGGATCGTTTGTAACCCTGGGTCCTGACGTTCGTCAGGATGACCGCGATAACCAGCGTAAAGCTTGCGCTTCGCTCGCCAAACGGCAGGATAGGGCATTACCCCTGTCGCAAGGATGATCCGTGGCCCGTTCGACGAAGTTCGCCGCTCTATTGCTGCTCGCGCTCTCCACGACTGCCCCGCCGCTCGCGATCGCGCAGGACGTGCCCAAGACGGACAAGACCGAGAGCAACGCCGATCGGATGAAGGCCGAGGCGGAGGCCGATTACGCCAACGCCCCCGTCGCCGAGCAGGAGGTCAAGACCAAGGGCCGCGTCACCGTCGGCGGCAAGTCGCTCGGCTATACCGCGACGGTCGGCACGCTGACGCTGCGCGATACCGAGGGCAAGCCGACCGCGAGCCTGTTCTACACCGGCTACACGCTCGACGGCACCAAGCCCGGCACGCGGCGCCCCGTGACGTTCTTCTACAATGGCGGTCCGGGCTCGCCCAGTTTCTGGCTGCACATGGGGTCGTTCGCGCCCGTCCGCCTCCGGACCGCCAACCCCGAATATATCAGGCCCGCGCCCTATGACTTTGGCCCCAATCCCGACACGCTGCTCGACAAGACCGACATGGTGTTCCTCGACGCGGTCGGCACGGGCTATTCGCGGCCGCTGGGCGATACCAAGCCGTCCGCCTTCTACGGCGTCGACGAGGATGCCGACGCGTTCGCCAAGGGCATCCTGCGCTACGCCACCAAATACGGCCGCTGGAACAGCCCCAAATTTCTGTTCGGCGAAAGCTATGGCACCACCCGGTCGGGGGCGCTCGCCTATCAGTTGCAGGATCGCGGGATGGCGCTCAACGGCGTCGTGCTGCTGTCGTCGATCATGAACTATGGGTACCGTCAGCCCGGGCTCGACGAGATCTACCTCAACTATTTGCCCAGCTATGCGGCCAGCGCCTGGTATCACAACCGCCTGCAGAACCGTCCCGCCGACGTCGCCATGACGGTGGCCGAGGCGCGTGCGTTCGCGACCGGCCCCTATGCGGCGGCGCTGTCGAAGGGGCAGACGATCTCGGATGCGGAGCGCGATTCGGTCGCGACGCGGATGAGTCAGCTGATCGGCATCTCGCCCGACTTCATCAAGCGCGCCAATCTGCGGATCGACCTCGCGCGCTTCCAGAAGGAGCTGTTGCGCGATCAGCGGCTCACGCTTGGCCGGTTCGATTCGCGCTATACCGGCGTCGACAGCGACGCGGCGGGCGAGCGGCCCGAGACCGACGCGTCGGACACCGCGATCGCGGGCGCATTCATCGCCACCTTCAACGATTATGTGACGCACACGCTCGGCTACAAGACCGAGATGCCCTACCGCCTCAGCGCGCGCGACGCGCCCGGCTGGACATGGAACTGGAAGCACGACGCCCCCGGCCGCGGCGGCCAGTCGCAGAACAACCCCAACACCGCGGTCGACCTCGCCGCCGCGATGCGCGAGAATCCGTATCTCAACGTGCTGTCGATGAACGGCTATTACGACATGGCGACGCCGTTCTTCGGGACGGAGAACGATCTCGGCCACATGATGCTCGATCCCTCGCGCCAGCGGAACCTGGCGTTCCGCTATTATCCCGCGGGTCACATGACGTATCTGAACCCCGAGGCGCTGCACCAGATGAAGGCCGACCTGTCGCGCTGGTACGACGTTGCAGTAGGGGAGGCGCGGAGTGCAACGCCACCGGGCGGCGCGAGCGTTTCCGGCGCGGATGGGGCAGGGCAGGTACCGAACTGAGCGCTTCAACCCACGCCACCCGAAACTACACCTCCCCCGAAAATACACCTCCCCAGACACTATACCACCCCGGCGAAGGCCGGGGTCCAGTTGGGAAACGTCGCTGAGGAATGGTGCGCGTCGTTACTCCGGACGCTCCAACTGGACCCCGGCCTTCGCCGGGGAGGTGTGCTTCTGAGGACGGACTGGCGTTCGAGCCGCGCGCCACTAACGCGCCCCTACCTTACCCCTTCCAGCGCCTTCGCCCGCCGCCGCTGCACCGAACTCCCGATCCCCAGCGCCTCGCGGTATTTCGCGACCGTCCGCCGCGCGATGTCGAAGCCTTTCGCGTTGAGCAGCTCGACCAGCGTATCGTCCGACAGGATCTTCGCGCCCTCGGTATCGATCAGCGCGCGGATCGCCGATTTCACCGCCTGCGCCGATACCGCTTCGCCGCCATCCGCCGACTGGATCGCGCTCGTGAAGAAGTATTTCAGCTCATACAGCCCGCGCGCGCACGACACGTACTTGTTGCTCGTCACCCGGCTGACGGTCGATTCGTGCATCTCGATCGCGTCGGCGACCTGGCGCAAGGTCAGCGGCCGGAGATGCGCGACGCCTTTCAGGAAGAACGCCTCCTGCTGCTTCACGATCTCGGTCGCGACCTTGATGATCGTCCGCTGGCGCTGGTCGAGCGCTTTCACCAGCCAGTTCGCGCTGGCGAGGCAATCGCTCAGCCACGCCTTCGACGCCTTGTCCTGCTGCCCGCCCGACAGCTCGGTATAATAGCTCCGGTTGACCAGCACGCGGGGCAGGGTGGCGGCGTTGATCTCGATCGCCCATCCCGCCTTCGTGCGCGCGACGAACAGGTCGGGCGTCACTGACTGCGCAGGCTCGCCACCGTAGCGGCAGCCGGGCTTCGGATCATAGCCGCGCAGCTCGCGGATCATGTCCGCCATGTCCTCGTCGTCGACGTCGCACATGCGCTTGAGCCGGGTCAGTTCGCCGCGCGCGAGCAGGTCGAGATTGTCGATCAGCCGCGCCATGCACGGATCGTAGCGATCCGCCTCCTTCGCCTGCAACGCGAGGCACTCGCCGAGATCGCGCGCGCCGACACCGGTCGGGTCGAACGTCTGGATGGTCGCGAGCACGCGCTCGACGCGCACCAGCGGCACGCCAAGACGGTTCGCGACGTCGAGCAGCGACGCGGTGAGATAGCCCGCCTCGTCGATCTGGTCGATCAGGTGCGCCGCGATGAACGCGTCCTCGTGGGGGATTGCGGGGCCCGCCTGCGCGAGCAGATGGTCCGCCAGGCTCAGGCTGGTATCCGCGAACGCCTCGAGATCGGGGCCGTCCTCGCCGCCGACCCCGCCGGAGCTCGCACCGGTCATCGATAGAGCGCCGTCCATCCCGCTGCCGCCATCGGCGACGCTGTCCTGCTGGTGGCTTTCGGTCGCGTAGTCGACGTCGAGCGCCGGTTCGCCGCCGTCGCCCGTACCGGCGACCAGTTCGTCGGCGGCCACGCGTTCGTCGCGAACCTCGGGCACGGGCTCGCGGTCCGGCGCGTCGCTATCCTCCGCCGCGCTCGATTCGAGCAGCGGGTTGCGTTCGACTTCCTCGGCGATGAACCCCTCGATCTCCAGGTTCGACAGCGCCAGCAGCTTGATCGCCTGCTGGAGCTGCGGGGTCATCACCAGCGACTGCGACTGGCGGATGTCGAGGCGAGGGGCGAGGCTCACTGGGGCGCGCCCCCAATTCCGTCACCCCAGCGAACGCTGGGGTCTCCCGCGGCTCGCACGCGCGCCCTCACCGGGAGATCCCAGCGTTCGCTGGGATGACGGATGGAGGGCAGGGCGGCGTGCATAGGCTAAAGCGAGAAGCCTTCGCCCAGATACAGGCGGCGCACGTTCGCATCGGCCACCAGTTCTTCCGGCGATCCCGAGAACAGCACGCGCCCGTCATAGATGATGTACGCGCGGTCGACGATCTCCAGCGTCTCGCGGACATTATGGTCGGTGATCAGCACGCCGATGTCGCGGCGCTTGAGGTCCTTCACCAGATCGCGGATGTCGGCGATCGAGATCGGGTCGATCCCGGCGAACGGCTCGTCGAGCAGCATGATCGACGGATCCGCCGCAAGCGCGCGGGCGATCTCCGCACGCCGCCGCTCGCCACCCGACAGCGCCATCGCCGGTGCCGCGCGGAGCCGGGTGAGCCCGAATTCCTCGAGCAGCGTGTCGAGCTTGCGCTGGCGCGCCGCCTTGTCGGGCTCGGACAGCTCGAGCACCGTCAGGATGTTCTTCTCGATCGTCAGCCCGCGAAAGATCGAAGTCTCCTGCGGCAGGTACCCGAGGCCAAGGATCGCGCGCCGGTACATCGGCAGCTTCGTGATGTCCTCGCCGTCGAGCATGATGCGGCCCGAATCGGGCTTCACCAGCCCCATCACCGAATAGAAGCACGTCGTCTTGCCCGCGCCGTTCGGCCCGAGCAGCCCGACGACCTCGCCGCGCCCGACCGACACCGACACGTCGGTCAGCACGACCCGCTTGTCGTAGGATTTGGCGATCGAGACGACCTGCAGCCCGTTGCTGACGGGCGGCTCCGAGATCGGCTCTACCGCTTCGATCGGGGGCAGCGTGGTGGCGTCCATGGGATCAGGCCCTCGCAAAATTCAGCTGCCGGACGTCCGGCATGGGTGTCGCCGCGAAAGTCCGGCGGGGATTGGCAGGAAACATGCATGACCACGCCGCCGGAGGGAAGCCCCCGCGACGTGCGGATGCGTCAGTTGCGCTTGGGGACCGAGAAGGTGCCGGTCACGCGTCCGCCCGACTGCGTCACGGTGCCGCCACCGGTGGTCGCCCCGGTGCTGCCGCCGACCGACGAGCCGTCGATGACCGCGCGACCCGTGTCGAGGTTCATCGTCAGCCGGCCGCCATTCACGACGTTGCCGCCCTGGTTCAGCGTCACCGCACCGAGCATCGTGATCACGCGCTTGTTGAGGTCGTAGATCGCGTACTGACTCTTGGCGGTCTGGTCGGGGCGCCGCACCGTCACGCCGCCCGACGCGTCGAGCCGCGAGACCTGCGGGTTTCCGCCGATCACCTGGCCCGTATAAGCCACCGTCATCCGCGCCGAGTTGAGCGTCATCTCGGCCTGCTTGACCGCGACGTTGCCCGACAGCACGGCGCGATTCGCCTTGTCCTGCAACTCTATATGATCCGCGCCGAAATCGATCGGGGCGTTCGAATTGTGCGATTGCTGCGCGACCGCGGTCGACGACAGCAGAACCGCGGACACGCCGACAACGACGCGGGTGGCAAGAATATGGGGGACGCGCATGGCTGTTATTTCGGCCCTCTGGGGATGATCCGCAAGCGGGCATTGCCATCGAGCGTCACGGTGCGCTCTTCCAGGTTCGCGCGCAGCTTGTTCGCGCTGAACGTCCCCTGCTGCACGGTGCCCGTCGCCGCCCCGCCGCTTTCGAGCGTGCGCGCCTTCATGTCGATCGTCGCGTTGGTGGTCTTCAGGTCATAGCCGCCCGCCGCGGTCGCGTTGAGCGGGCCGAACAGCTGCACCTTCTCGGTGTCCATATCGTACCGACCGGTGTTCGCCTTGATATTGGCGGGGCCGTCGGTCAGCTGGATCTGCGCGGCGAGCTGGTTGAGCTGGACGATCGGCTCGGCCGAGCTCTTCTGGATCGCGGAGGCGGCGTCGAGCGTGAACGCCTGTCCCTTGGCATCCTCGCCGCGATAGCGTGCCGCCTGGATCTTCATCCGCTCCTGCGCGACGTCGACCTTGTTCTTGTCGAGCAGGAACGACACGTCGCCGCCCGCGGTCAGCGGCGCCATCACCAGGAACGCCGCCAGCACGCCGATCGCGGTCGGCAGCGCGACGCGCGCGATCGCCACGAAGCGATCATGGCTGCCGCCGGGCGCGGCCCAGTCCTGCCGCGCTGTACGCGCGCGGCGGGCTACCGGAGAGGGCGGCGGCATCTGCGTCATGCGTGCGCGAAGATGTCGATTTCGGGCCAGCCGGCGAGATCGAGCGCGGCGCGGGTCGGCAGGAAGTCGAAGCACGCCTGGGCGAGCTCCATCCGGCCTTCGCGGATCAGCCGCTTGTCGAGCTCGGTCCGCAACCGGTGGAGGAAGCGAACGTCAGACGCGGCATAATCCTTCTGCGCGTCCGACAGTTCGGGGCTGCCCCAGTCGGACGATTGCTGCTGCTTCGAGATGTCCTGGCCGAGCAGTTCGCGGACCAGCTCCTTCAGGCCGTGGCGATCGGTATAGGTCCGAACCAGCCGCGAGGCGATCTTGGTGCAATAGACCGGCGCCGCGACGACGCCGAGATAATGCTGGACCGCGGCGATATCGAATCGTCCGAAATGGTACAGTTTCACGCGTGCCGGGTCGGCCAGCAGCGCCTTCAAATTGGGGGCGTCATAGCCGGCGCCCGCGGCGAAGCGGACGAGATGCTCGTCGGGGCCGCCATCTGACAGCTGGACCAGGCACAGCCGGTCGCGCGGGGTGATGAGACCCATCGTCTCGGTATCGACGGCGATCGCGGCGCCCGCCGCGAACAGATCGGCGGGGATGTCGCCTTCGTGGAGATAAACTGTCATGACCGTGGCCGTAGCGGCCCGCGGCTGAACGCTCAATGGCTCTGTCATGCGCTGCCGTACGGAATCGGGCAATAAGATGGCTCGCCCGGCGCCGGTGCGACGAGCCGTGGCGCACAAGCGACACTTGCGTCAGTATCGGTCCAATTCGCTGGCCGTCCTATCAGATTCTATTCGCGACCGCTTGTATTTTGCGCTAAGGGTCCCCTCAAGGCGCAAAAGGTTTCGCGCTGGAAAACCCGCGTTCGTCGTCCGGCACAAGGGTTTTGAGAAATTTGCGGGCGAACCGGGAAGACGAACAGAGCTTATGGGTTTCGATAAAGGTGGCCGCGGGAACCGTGGCGGGCGTGGCCGCGATAAGCGCGACAGCTTCGGCGGCGGCGACAACGAGTTCGGCGGCGGCAGCAGCTTTGGTGGCGGCGGCGACCGGTTCGGCGGCGGCAACAGCTATGGCGGCGGCGGTTCGAGCTACGGCGGCGGCGGTGGCAGCAGCTACGGCGGCGGCAGCAGCTTCGGCGGCGGCGGCGGTGGCGGCGGTGGTTACCGCGGCGGCGGCGGTGGCGGCGGCTTCTCGGGCGGTGGCGGCGGCGGCGGTGGTCGCGGCATGCCTCCCCAGGTCGTCGGCGAAGGCACCGGTGTCGTAAAGTTCTTCAACGCGCAGAAGGGCTTTGGCTTCGTCGTTCGCGATGACGGCGGCGAGGACGTGTTCGTTCACATCAGCGCTGTTGAGCAGGCCGGCATGGTCGCGCTCGCAGAGGGTCAGCCGCTCGGCTTCACGCTCGTCGACCGCGGTGGCCGTATCTCGGCAACCGACCTCAAGATCGACGGCGAGCCGATGGCCGTCACCGATCGCGGCCCGCCGCGTGACCGTGATGCCGGCCCGGGTGCACCCCGTGGTGGTGACCGTGACGGTGGTGGCGCACAGCGTCAGCTCACCGGCGAGAAGGCAACCGGTACGGTCAAGTTCTTCAACGCGATGAAGGGCTTCGGCTTCATCCAGCGCGACGACGGACAGCCTGACGCATTCGTCCACATCTCGGCCGTCGAGCGCGCCGGCATGGCGACGCTGAACGAGGGCGACAAGCTCGAGTTCGAGCTCGAGGTCGATCGTCGCGGCAAGTACGCAGCGGTGAACCTGAGCGCAGGCGGCTGATCCAGCTGACTGAAGCAGAACGCTGATCCATACCATGTTTGGTAGGATAACGATCGCGGCCGGCCTCGCTTTTGCGGGGCCGGCCGTTCTCGTTTCATCATCGGTGCTGTCGTCGGCGGCACCCGCCCGCGTACAGGCGGCCGCCGCGCCGGATGTGCGCGTGCCGATGCTGTCCGCGACGATCGTCGCGCGTTATCCGCACGATCGTACCGCGTTCACCGAAGGCCTGCTCTGGCACGATGGCGCGCTGTACGAGAGCACGGGGCAGGAACGGCAATCCGACGTCCGCCGCGTCTCGCTCGCCGATGGCAAGATCCTCGCCAAGGCGCGAATCGATCCCGCGCAGTTCGGCGAAGGTCTCGCGCTGTGGAAGGACCAGCTCGTCAGCCTCACCTGGCATGACGGCATCGCGCATCGCTGGGACGTCCGCACGCTCAAGCCCAAGGGCCAGAACCGCTATACCGGCGAGGGCTGGGGGCTCACGAGCGATGCGCGCGGCTTCATCCAGTCCGACGGCAGCGACAGCCTGATCCTGCGCGACCCGCTGACGCTGGCGGAACGCAGCCGGGTCGCGGTGACGATCGACGGGCGGCCCTTACGCGACATCAACGAGCTCGAATATGTCCACGGCGCGGTGCTCGCCAATGTCTGGCACACCGGCTTCCTGGTCCGCATCGATCCCGCCACGGGCAAGGTGACCGCGATCATCGACCTCCGCCCGCTGGTCGCCGAAGTCGCCGCGACCGACCGCGAGGCGGTGCTCAACGGCATCGCCTGGGACGCCAAGGCCGACCGTCTGTTTGTGACGGGCAAATACTGGCCCACGCTGTTCGAGATAAAGATCGCCACGCCGCGCTAAGTCGCTGCCTGCCGCTCCACACAACCCACGCCCCTGTTCTCCCGCGAAGGCGGGAGCCCAGTCTGGACTCCCGCCTTCGCGGGAGAACAAGGAGGGGATCCGGGACGTGCCACCCTGCCACATCCTAATCCCGTCCCCGCCGCTCGTCCGTCACTCCGCCTTTCCCGTCACCCCAGCGAAAGCTGGGGTATCCCCGTGTGGGGTGATTCCGCTGCCAGTCTCCGGGGACCGAGGCACAAGCTGGCGAACCCTCAGAACCCACGCCCCGCCACAGGCGTTACCGACCGTATCGCCGCCAGCACATGCCCGAGCAGCTCATCCGCATCATGATGGATGTTATGCCCCCCAGGCATCCCGACCTTTCGCACACCCGCCACGCTCAGCAACGGGCACAGGCTGTCGGTTTCCTCGACCCCGTAGATGCACGTCAGCGGCGCCCAATCGAGCCGGTTGCCCGTCGACACCCCCATGCTGTCGGGCGTCCCGTGATCGTACAGCAGCCCCGACGGATCCGCGCGGTAGAACACGGTGTCCCCCGGCAGGATCAACACGATCCCCGCAACGCGCGGCCGCAGCGACGCCGGCAGGTCCGCCAGCCCGGTCTGGACGATGTCCGCGCCGTAGGACTGGCCCATCACCACCACCCGCTTCGCCCCGGTCCGCGCCAGCGCCGTGCGAACCCCGTCCGCGACGATCGCATCGAGTTCACCCCGCGTCCGATGGCGCGCGAACAGGGCCGGCGTGGTGATCCCGACGACCGGAATCCCATGCTCGGTCAGCCCACGCGAGGTCGATGCGCCGAGCAGGAATCGCAACCCCATGTCGCCCGAGAAATTGACCACCGCGATCGGCGGCGCGCCCGACGCGCGGACGCCGATCGCCGGATACACATGCACCGGATCGCGGTCGAAATAGCCCGCGAGATAGACGAACAGCACGACGATCGCGGACAGGATGCCGCTTACCCATGCGCCACGCCGCCACCGTCGTGCCGCCGCCGTGCGGAGATGCTTCGTTGTATTCACCGGACCATCCTCACGCTCGCCAAGATCGGCGGCGATACCCTGCTATGCCGCCCGCTTCGATGACACACGGATTACGTAATCATCCGCTTCAGCGTTTCGATCCGGTCGGCTTCTGCCGCGGGCTTGTCGGTCCGAATCCGCGCGATCCGCGGAAAGCGCATCGCCACGCCCGATTTGTGCCGCTTCGAATCATGCAGCGAATCGAACGCGATCTCGAGCACCAGCGTTTTCTCCACCTCGCGCACCGGCCCGAACCGGTTCTGCGTATGGTTGCGCACGAAGCTGTCGAGCATCTTCAACTCCTCGTCGGTGATCCCCGAATACGCTTTCCCGACGGGGAGCAACTCGCCCTCTTCGGTCCAGCAGCCAAACGTATAGTCCGAATAATAGGACGAGCGCCGCCCCGAGCCACGCTGCGCATACATCATCACGCAGTCGGCGGTCAGCGGATCGCGCTTCCATTTGTACCAGAGCCCCGCACGACGCCCGCCGACGTACGGCGAGTCGCGCCGCTTGAGCATCACGCCCTCGATCGCCGCGTCGCGCGCGGTGGCACGAATCGCCTCGAGCGCGGTGAAGTCGTCCGCCTCGATCACCAGGCTCAGATCGAACCGTTCGGGATCGAGCTGCGGCATGAACGCTTCCAGCCGTTCGCGCCGCTCGGTCCAGGGCAGGGCGCGCAGATCCTCCTCGCCATCGATGAGCAGGTCGTAGAGCCGCACGAACGCAGGATACTCTGCCAGCATCTTCGCCGACACGGTCTTGCGCCCGAGCCGCTGCTGGAGTGCATTGAAGCTCGCCGCGCCGCCGCCATCCTCCAGCGTGCCGCCCTGATGCTCGCCCTTCACCAGCAGCTCGCCATCGACCGTCCCCGGCGTCCGGAACGCAGCGGCGATCTCGGGGAAACTGGCGGTCACGTCGTCCCCGGTGCGGCTGTAGAGCCGCGTCTCACCCGCGACATGGACGATCTGCACGCGGATGCCGTCCCATTTCCACTCGGCGGCATAGTCGGCCAGATCGACCCGCAGATCCTCCAGCCCATGCGCGAGCATGAACGGCCGGAACACCGGCACATCGGCAGGCGTCGGCTGTTCGCCAGTCCCCTCGGCCCACGCGAACAGGCTGGGATACGGCGCATCCAGCCCGTGCCACACCTCCTCGACCGCATCGACATCGAGCCCGAACGCATCGGCGAGCGCGGTCTTCGCCAGCCGCGCCGACACACCGATCCGCAGCGCGCCTGTCGCCATCTTGAGTAGCGCGAACCGCTCCTCGGCATCCGACCGGTCGAGCATGTCAGCCAGCGCGGCGGGGGCATCCGCGCGCGACAACGCCGCCAGCCGCTCGACCACGTCGGTGATCGACAAAGGCGTGGGATCGACCGGAACCGTGGGTTCGGGCCAGAGCAGCGCGACCGTCTCCGCGGTATCGCCGACATAATCGCGGCTCATCCGGAACAGCACCGGATCGACGCGTTCCTCGATCAGTCCGCGGATCACCGCCGACTTCACGCCCTTGAGATCGAGATCACCGGTCAGCGCCGCCATCGCCCAGCCGCGATCGGGATCGGGCGTCGCGCGCAGATAATCCGCGATCAGCTTCAGCTTGGCGTTGCGCGACCGGGTGTAGGTGAGCGAGTCGAGCAGGGCGGCAAAGGCATGCATCGTCGTTGAACGCGCATCCCACCCGAAGGGATGCAGACACGAAACGACCGCCGCCGGAGGGTCCCGGCGACGGTCGTTGTCAGACGATACGGACTGGCCGCGTCAGTCGATCGCGTTCTTGATCCCCTTGCCCGCAAGGAGGCTGAGCACGAGGAAGATCACGAACAGCGCGATCGCGATGAAGAACAGGATCTTGGCGATGCCGATGAACGCCCCGCCGATGCCGCCGAAGCCGAGCACCGCGAGCACGGCGCCGATGACGAGAAAGGTGATTGCGAGCTTCAGCATGACGGCCTCCAATGTGGTAAGGTCACTCAACCGGTGTCACAACCAGTTGGTTCCTGATCCGTAACGATCGGACCGGGACAGCGCAGGGTGCCAGCGCCCGGCTCGGGTCAGACGAGCCGCAATGCCCCGAGCGCGAGGACGAGGCCGAACAGCACGAACACCCCGCCGATCGCGATCCGCAGCGGCTTGAGCGGCAGTTTCAGCCATGCCGCCTCGCCCATCAGCGCGGCGGGGACGATCACGACGAGAGATCCGATCGTCGCGCCGACCGCGGCGAGCGCGGGGACGGGCGTGCGCGCGGCCAGCGTCAAGACGATGAACTGCACCCCGTCGCCGAACGCGAGGATGAAGAGACCGAGCATCGCGGTCGCGAATGCACCGATTCGCCAGCGGTCGAGCCGGTCGGGCGCCTTGGCCGGGAAAAACGCGCCGCCGCCCTGCAGCAGCAGCGCGAGCGCCAGCATCAACTGTTGCGCATTGGGAGCGAGCTTCGGGCCGATCACCGTGCCCAGCGTGGCGGCGAGCCCGCTTGCGGCGAGCAGGGCAAGCGCGGCCATCGCGATGATCCGCGCGGGGCTGCCATACCGGTCTGACAGGATCGCGGCGAGCCATGCGGTGCGATCGCCGACCTGCGCGAGCGCGGCCGCGACGACGGCCGCCATCAATGCGTCCATGAATTATCCAGCGAGCCGCACCGAGCAGGCGGCGGCGAACGCGTGGCACGCCTGGACGTCCTGCCGCTCGCAGCCGACCGCGTCGCGCAGGATCGCCAGCCAGCCATGCACCAGCGCGCCATGCTCGCCGCGCGACAGCGCCGAATCGACGAAGTGCGCGACGGTGACCGCCGGGTTCAGGCCGTTGCTGTGCGCGATCACGCGGATCGCGTCGATCTCGGTGGCGATGTCGCAGGGGCGCGAATAGGGCGCGCGGACGTCGATCGCCGCGATTCGCGCGGCCAGATCGGCCTTCACCGCGACCATGTCGTCGATTCGAACCAGCGCCTGCCCCACGATCCCGCTCCTGTCTTTATCTGACGCTACTCTGCGCGCCGGGTGGTGAATAGCGGGTTAAATGCGCGTGATTCCCCTGCGACGATGGGGTAAAGCTTGACTTCGCCGCAGCCGTCCGCCATGCGCCGCCCCTGATGGAGCGGCGGCGCGAGTTCGCCGCTTTCGCATTTTCAAGCCATAGGAATTGGGCTCATGGCCAAGCCGACCACCGTAAAGATCAAGCTGCTCAGCACCGCTGACACCGGCTTCTTCTACGTCACCAAGAAGAATCCCCGTACGAAGACGGAGAAGCTCTCCTTCTCGAAGTACGATCCCGTCGTGCGCAAGCATGTCGAGTTCAAGGAAGCCAAGATCAAGTAATCCGGCCGGTGGTGCAAGCCGCCGACTGATTGCGTCGATCCGAAAAGCCGCGGGCATCCCCCCGCGGCTTTTGGCGTTTGTGCCTCCGAGAATCCGTCATCCCAGCGAAAGCTGGGATCTCCTGCCGCAAGCGCGCGCCCGTAACGGGAGACCCCAGCGTCCGCTGGGGTGACGGCGTGGGCGCGCGGTCCCCCACCCGTTCGTCCCTTCTGCCGTTCGTCCTGAGTAGCCGTCGAGTAGTCGCCGCAGGCGGCGTATCGAGACGGCGTATCGAAGGACAGGTTGGCGCGGAACCCATCCTTCGATACAAGCCCTCGATACGCTCCTTGCGAAGCTACTCGGTCTCTACTCAGCACGAACGGAAAATAGGACGGTTCGGCTGCTCAGACCAGCGCCCCGACCGCATCCATGAACCGCGCGAGGCTGATCGGCTTCGACACATAGGAATCCGCCCCCGCCGCGCGGATCCGCTCCTCGTCGTCGCGGCCCGCATAGGCCGTCACCGCCATCACGGGGATCGCGCGCAACGCCTCGTCCGCCTTCAGTTCGAGGATGATCTCATAGCCGGTGACGTGCGGCATCTGGATGTCCATGATGATCAGGTCGGGCGTGAAGTCGCGCGCGCGCGCCACCGCGTCGCGGCCGTCGCGCACGGGTTCGACCGAGAACTGGTGCGCACGCAGCAGATCGCAGAATAGTTTGAGGTTGAGTTCGTTGTCCTCGACAACGAGCACCTTCTTTGTCACCGCCGCACCTTATCCGGAAAGAGGGCACGATAGGCAATGCGCGACCGCGATTCAAACGAAGACGCCGAGGCGCTCGCGCTGCGCGCGCTGGTATGGACTCTGGTCGAGCCCGACCGCGCGATGCGGCTGTTGTCGGTCACCGGCCTCGAGCCGCACGACCTGCGCGCGCGGGCGAGCGACCCGAGCGTGCTGTCCGCCGCGCTCGGCTTTCTCGAAAACCACGAGCCGGACCTGATCGCCTGTGCCGAATCGCTCGGCGTGAAGCCCGAAGCGCTGGTCCGCGCGCGGATGGAGCTCGAAGCATGAGGCCGTTGCTGATCAGCGATTGCGACGAAGTGCTGCTGCACATGGTCAAGCATTTCGGCGTCTGGCTCGACGAGCGCCACGATATCGATTTCGCGATCCAGCACGGCGATTTCTCGACCGCGATGACCCGCCGCGACGGTGGCCCGCCGCCCTCGCGCGAGGATATGTGGGCGATGCTCGGCGAGTTCTTCCCCGCCGAGATGCACCGCCAGACGCTGGTCCCGCATGCGGTCGAGGCGCTCGAGCGGCTGGCGCAGGTGGCGGACATCGTCATCCTCACCAACCTGCAGGACGAATGCCGCCAGCCGCGGATCGAGCAGCTCGCCAAGTTCGGCATCGCGCACCGGGTCGAGTGCAACCAGGGCGGCAAGGGCACGCCGGTCTCGCGGCTGGTCGCGGAATATGGCAACCCGGTCACGGTGTTCGTCGACGATCTGGCGGTGCATCACGAATCGGTCGCCAGGCACGCGCCGGGGGTACACCGGCTGCACATGGTGTCCGAGCCGACGCTGGCGGTGAACGTCCCCAAAGCGCCCGAAGCGCACGCGCGGATCGACGACTGGCGCGAGGCGGCCGACTGGATCGCGACCCGGTTCGAAGCGGGTTTGCCCGCAGACGCCTGACGCGCCCGGAATAATCCTCCCCCGCCAGGGGGAGGTGGCAGGCGCAGCCTGACGGAGGGGGCGGTACGTGAAACATCTGCTCCGTGTCCGGGCCCCCCCCCCCCCCCCCCCCCCCCCCCCCCCCCC
>NZ_LMLD01000004.1:195867-201512 GCF_001421825.1 Sphingomonas sp. Leaf38
GCCACGGCGTCCCGCCGCCGCGAAACTGACGGTGGCAGAGTCCCTTGACCCATCCCCCACCGCTGTGGTGATACCACCCCCATGACCGATCGTATCGACCGCAAGCTCGAAGAGCTGGGCCTCACCCTCCCGCAGGCTGCCGCACCCGTGGCGTCCTACGTCCCGACCGTGCTGGCGAACGGCATGCTCCACATCTCGGGCCAGTTGCCGTTCAAGGACGGCCAGCTTGTCACCGGCCGGGTCGGAGACGGCGTCTCGCTCGAAGACGCGCAGGACGCGGCAAAGCTCTGCGCACTGATGCTGGTCGCGCAGATGAAGGCGGCGCTCGGCACGCTCGCGCGCGTCGAGCGGATCGTGAAGCTCGGCGTGTTCGTCAACTCGACCGGCGATTTCACCGACCAGCCCAAGGTCGCCAACGGCGCCTCGGACCTGATGGTCGCGCTGTTCGGCGATGCGGGCAAGCATGCGCGCTCGGCGGTCGGCGTTCCCGTCCTCCCGCTCGGCGCCGCGGTCGAGATCGACGCGATCGTCCAGGTTTCCGCCTGACTCCTGTTCTCCCGCCTTCGCGGGAGAACGATGTTTGCTGCGGGCGGCGGTTTTCCCGAGGATAGCATGAAGCGGCCTTTGCTATCGGCCGCTCGCCACCCCAAATGTCGCGGATGAACGCCCTCACAGCCCGCATCGCCCAAGGCGTCACTTCGATCGCGGCCGAGGACTGGGAGGCGTGCTCCGGCACCGCCAACCCGTTTATCGGCCACGCGTTCCTCTCCGCACTCGAAACCTCGAAAAGCGTCGGTGGCCGCTCCGGCTGGCAGGCGCTGCCGGTCGTGGTCGACGGCCCCGACGGCAAGCCCGCGGGGATCGCGCCCGCCTATGCCAAGAGCCACAGTCAGGGCGAATATGTCTTCGATCAGGGCTGGGCCGACGCATGGGAGCGGGCAGGGGGGCAATATTACCCCAAGCTCCAGATCGCCGCGCCGTTCAGCCCGGTCCCCGGCCCGCGCCTGCTACTGCGCGATCCCGAACAGGCCCCCGCGCTGATCGCCGCGCTCGAAGCCGTCACCGACCAGAGCGGGCTGTCCTCGGCGCACGCCACGTTCATCGAGCCCGACGAAGTGGAACTGTTCGAGTCGGCGGGCTGGCTGATCCGGCAGGGGACGCAGTTCCACTGGAAGAACGACGGCTATACCAGCTTCGACGATTTCCTCGCCGTCCTCGCCAGCCGCAAGCGCAAGGCGATCCGCAAGGAGCGCGCCGCCGCGGTCGAAGGCCTGACGATCCGCCACCTCGTCGGCGCCGAGATCAGCCAAGCGCACTGGGACGCATTCTGGGTGTTCTACCAGGACACCGGCAGCCGCAAATGGGGCCAGCCTTATCTCACGCGCAGCTTCTTCGACCAGATCGGCCAGACGATGGGCGACCAGGTCCTCCTCATCCTCGCCGAGCGCGACGGCGTCCCCATCGCGGGCGCGCTCAACCTGATCGGCGCGGACACGCTCTACGGCCGCTATTGGGGCGCGACCGAGGAAGTGCCCTTCCTCCATTTCGAGCTCTGCTATTACCAGGCGATCGACGCCGCCATCGCGCGTGGCCTGCAGACCGTCGAGGCGGGCGCACAGGGCGAACACAAGCTCGCGCGCGGCTATGCCCCCGTCGCGACCTATTCCGCGCACTACATCCCCGACCCGAGCTTCCGCCGCGCGATCGCCGACTATCTCGTCCGCGAGCGCGAGGCGGTCGCCGAGCAGCAGGAGTATCTCGGCGAGCTTACTCCGTTCCGGCGGGGCGAGCACCCGGTTGACCCGCGACGCCCCGGTTGACGCGGTAGAGCAGGCTCGTGCCATCGCGCCGGATCAGCGTGAGGTCGCGGACCAGCGCCGGATCGAACGGCTGCGGGTGGATCAGCCAGACATAGTCGAACGCATCGCGCGGAAATTTCGCCAGCGCCAGCGAGATCGGCCGCCAGAACTGGCCGCGGCACCGGATATTGGTCACCACCTCCGACGGATCGTGCGCAAAGCCCCTTGCCGCCGCGTAATTGGTCGTCAGCAACTGCGCGCCGGCCATCGACCATTGGTCGTTGGTAAAGGCGAGGCGCCGCTCGAGCAGCAGCGCCGGGACATGCTCGAGCCGCGAATACGCCCAGTCGTCGCGACACCGCCGCCCGACGAACGACACGACGCGAGCGCGCTCGGGGACGGTATCGATCGCCGCGATCGCCTGGTCGTAGCTGCGATCGTAGATGAGATAGCTGATCGTCGTTCCCGCCAGCCGCACGCCGAAGAACGCGAAGCCGAGCACCGCGAGCACCGCCGCGCCACGCAACGACAGCCCATGCCGGGGCCGCAGCGCGATCACCGCAATCGCCAGCACGAACGGCGCGAGTCGCATGTCGGCATAGGCCGACCCGAACACGATCCGCGGCAGCACCACGTACACCGCCGCCAGGAACAGCGCCGACAGCCCCAGGTTGCGCGAATATTCGATCGTCTGGTCGCGCACGCCGCGGAACAGGATCACGAACAGCACGGTGACCGATGCGATGTCGAACGCCATCCAGCGGTCGCGCAGGACCATCGTGATCCAGTTCATCTTCCAGCGCCAGTTGAACCAGTCCTGCGTCTTGCCGCCGACATGGTCACCCGACCGCCACACCACCATCATCACCATCGGCAGCGCGAGCGGCAGGCAGTTCACCCCCGCCTGGACGAACGCCCTGAACCAGCCATGCGCCCAGCTCTTGGGATCGCTGTCGCGGCGGATGTCGTGCTGGCGGATCAGTTCGGCGGAGAAGGCGAGCACCCCCAGCACGCCCCAGCCGAACGTATGGCACAGCCACAACAGGCACGAGACGGGAATGAAGATCGCGGTCCGCAACGTGGTGCGCCCGAGCCGCCCCATCCGCAGCCACAGCGCGAACAGGTTGAGCGCGAGCGCCATCGCGAGCGCGAAATTCACGAACCCGAACTGGAACGGATAGCTGTAGGCGAGCGGCAACGCGAACAAGGCAGTCGCCGGAATGCGCCCATGCACCTCGCGCGCGATCCATAGCAGCCCCGTCACGGTCAGCGCCGGGATCGCCATCACGATCAGCTTGACCGCCAGCTGCAACCCGAAGATCGGCGCGAGCGGCTCGATCAACAGGTCGATTCCGAGGTTGCCGATCATCTGCCAGCGGAAGGTATACCACTGCGAAAGCCAGGGATTGTCGCCGATCGCCAGCTGGACGCGGTACCGCCCCATATGTCCCGGCAGATCGACCAGCGGCGGGATCTCCGGCCACAGCAACGGTATCATCGACGCGAGCGCCACCGCGACGACGAAGCCCCGCGTCTGCCACCAGTGCAGCGTTTCCCCCTGAGTATTCATATCGTCGGACCCTAGGGGCGGACGGGCGCTCCAGACAAGGGTGCGCGCGACGAGTTGTTGATGCGCCATGCAAGAACCGGCGACCCGGTGATCGAAACGGGGACGAGCCACGCGAATCGCTCGCCGCGATCGAGTCGCGCCCAGAGGCCGCCCGGTGCCTCGTCCCGATAGATATCCATCTCGACCGCGCCGGGGCAGGCAACGAGATATGTGGCGCTGCTTGCGATGATGGCTGCGCGTGCGGCCTCGGGGGTGTCGGTGAAGCCCGCGATCACGCGGTGAAGCGCGTGCGTGTTGCGGTGATAGCCGCCGGCGATCGCATGGTGGTGCGTCATCGCGACGATCTCGGGCGTAACGTCGATCGGCGCGAAGAGCGTGCTCGCCGGGAGTTGCGCGAGGGCGCGAACATCCGCGACGCTCTGGCAGGGGGGGGCGTTCGACCTGGTGACGGACGGATGCGCCGTCGATCCCGGTGTCGCGGCGAACAGCGCGCCGGCGACGAGCCCCGGCGACGCGGCGAGCAACGCGCCCGCGGTCGCCAGCGTGCGCACCAGCACCGGCCCGATCCGCCGCGTCCGCTCCAGCATCGCCAGCAAGGCCCAGGCGCCACCCGGCAACGCCAGTGCATTCGCGGTCGCCCCCGTCCGCATCACCAGCAACGACAATGCGCTCGCGAAAACCAGAATGGCGAGCAGGATCGCCCAGCGCATCTTCGCCGTGCCGCCGGCGCGACGCCAGGCAAGACCCGTCCCGATCACTCCGACGATCGGAAAGCCCATCGTCATCGCCGCCCAGCCCGCATCCTGTCGCCAGATCGGCAGCCCTTCGGGCACGTTCTGATACCAGATCCGGTACACCAGCGGATCGAGCGTCGCGAACGGTCCACGCAGGCAGTCCGGGGCGACGAGCAGCAACGTCGTCGCGCAGGCCAGGCCGGCTACCGCCAGGACGCCGAGCCGGATCGCCAGCGATCGCGCGCCGAACTGCGTCGCGATCGACAGGCCGACAGCCGCGACGCCGAGCATGGCCAGCCACGCCGGCGACACCGCATCGCACACCGCGGCGAACATCCCGGGGCCGCGCGTCACGACATGCAGCAGCACCGCCGCTGCGAATAATGACGTCGCCAGCCCCACGAGGAACGCGCGCCGCGACGGCTCCCACGCCCAGGCGAGCGCTGCGACTGCGGTAATCGCGACGGCAACCGGCAACCCTTCGAGCGAGATCGTCACCAGCGTCGCCAGCGCCAGTCCCGCGAGCATCCCGTTCCGCGCCGTCGCACGCCCGACGAGCAGAGTCGTCGCCGCCATCGCCAGCACCACCTGCCAGCCATGATGATCGATCCGCAGCGGTCGCATCTGATAGACGAGCGGGATCGATAGCGGCGCGAGCAGCAGCGCGAGCTTGGCGCGTTCGACATCGCTCACGCGCCGCGTCAGGTCGGCGGCGAGCGCCATCAGCGCGAGCAGCGTGAGCAGCGGCACGACCGTCATCGCGATCCGGTTCGCCGCAGCGGGCGCTAAAAACGGGTCGAGCACCAGCATCGCCGCGGCGATCGGCAGGTCGACCAGCCGCGACCAGTGCATCGCGAAGTCGCCCCCGTTCAGCCGGTGCTGGCCGACGTCCCACCAGCTCTGCCCGCCAAGCCAGTCGCGTACTTCGAGCAGCCGCATCGCGTCGTCGGGATCGGGAAAGCGGAGACTTGCGATGGCGCCTGCGAACGCAAGGCAGAGGACGAGCGCGGCAAGCACCCAGCCGCCGAGCACGGTCGGCCAGAGGCGTGCGGCCGGGGGCTCGGTTGGGGAGGGTGGGACATCATCCGTCATGCCGTACTCGTTCCAGCGATAGCCCCACTCATGCCACCCCGGCGAAGGCCGGGGACCAGTTGGGGAACGTCGCTAACGAAGGGCATTGCGCTGTTACTACACCCTTTCCGACTGGGCCGGCCTTCGCCGGCGTGGTGCTCACAAATGATGTAGGCGTCGCCCCATCACGCCGCCTTGAGCCGCTCCGGCACCGCCCGCACGCTCCCTAGCGCCGCGGCAATCCCCGCCTGCTCGCCCTCGTTCCCCGCCTCGTGATATTCCGCGTCTTCGTTGACGCTCCAGATGTCGTGCACGCGCGCGCCCGCCTGGATGTTGCGCACCGTCAGCATCGCGGTCATCATCGCGTGATCCTGATTGTTGTAGCGATGCATCCCGTTGCGGCCGACGCAGTGCAGCGTGGGATGCCGCGCCTCGATCTCCTCGCGCAGCGCGTCGACGTTATCGCGATAG
>NZ_LMLD01000005.1:0-1010 GCF_001421825.1 Sphingomonas sp. Leaf38
CAGTGCAGCGTGGGATGCCGCGCCTCGATCTCCTCGCGCAGCGCGTCGACGTTATCGCGATAGTCCTCGTCGTACACCGGATACGCCTTCTCCTGCCGCACCACCACGCCGCCGGTGACGTGCGCCGGATCGCACAAGCCCAGGATCGCCATTTCCTTCGTCGCCAGCGCGATCAGGTCGGCGTCGCTCGACGCCCACAAGCCGTCGCCTTCGAAGCAGAAATATTCGAGCCCGACGCACGCAATGTCCGGATCGGGCACCATCTCGGGGCTCCAGCTGCGGAAATTCTGGACGCGGCCCACCTTCACCTTCGAATCGTGGATGTAGATCCAGTTGTCGGGGAACAGGTCGGGCGACTTGATCATCAGCGCGACGGTCAGGAAATCGCGATACCGGAGCGCGCTCGCCTGCGGCAACGTCGTCGGCAACGGGTGCAACCGGCCCGCCAGCTCGCGCATCGGCGCGCTGCTGATCACATGGCCGGCGTCGATCGTGACGGTCGCGCCGTCGCGATCGGTCGCGGTGACGCGCCAGCGACCGGTCGAATCCTCGGCAAGCTGTTTCAGCGCATGCCCCATCAGGATCGTGTTGCCGTGCTCCAGCACCTTGTCGCGGGCGGCGTCCCACATCATTCCCGGCCCGAGCCGCGGATAGCGAAAGCTCTCGAGCAGCGTCTTGGTCTGCATGCCGTCATTGGGCCGCTTGTTGAGCCCGAGCGAGCGCTTCAGCCCGTCGAGCACCGCGCCGCCGAGGCTCAGCCCCTTGATCCGCTGCGCAGCCCAGTCCGCCGACATCGTGTCGCACGGCATGCCCCAGACCTTCTCGGTATAGGTCTTGAAGAAGATCGAATACAGCTTGTGGCCGAACTGGTTGACCACCCAGTCCTCGAAGCTGCGGACGGTGGGATTGGGGCGCAGCTTAGCCTTGGCATAGCTCGCCATGCACAAAGTCGAGCGCCAGATGCCCAGATTGCCGAGCGCCTCGAACGCGCGCAGCGGATAGCTGTAGAA
>NZ_LMLD01000008.1:0-120295 GCF_001421825.1 Sphingomonas sp. Leaf38
GTCAAACGCTTTCTTGCATATTTGTGGCAATTTTCTCCGGCTCGCGCGTTTCGACGCCCCACGGACCCCAGCGGCCAGGGCTGCGGCGATCGCCGTCAAGTAGTTGCCCCCCAGCGCTCTCCGCGCCGCCGATCGCCAAGCCCGGCGCGACGACGCCATACGTCGACCAGTGAGTGCCGGTGCCAGGGCGTCCCATGAGACCGCACCGTTGCTGGCATCGGCCCGCCATCATTGGCATCGCCGGGACCGAGAATATCGCAGGCAGCAGCAAGTATCGCGGTCGTCGCAGTAGCGAGACGATGGCGCGGCTCGCACTCCCGATCGAGCTTGCCGTCAAGCGATCGGCACGTCCACCCGTGCGAGCGGACTGGCTAACGCACTGAGCGGCACAGCCAAGGGCCCCGCGCTCCCCGTTACTGGGCGCTGGCAGTGCCACAGCCACGGCCATCAGATACGAAATTGCGCCACCACATAGATCACGACGATCGAGTCTTGGATGGAGTACGCGGCAAGCCGGGATAGCCTGAGGATCGGTGCGCAGGGCCGCGCTGGTCTATGCAGATCGAGATCACAGCCATCCGATGTCTGTTCCCCAGCAACCGCAGCGAGCGCCGGTGTCTTCGGATACGGGCTTGAGCAGCCGATATCCGTCTACCGATGCTAACGACATGCCTGGAAGGCCTTGTCCCAACCCGCAGTCGATATCCAACGTTTTGATTGCAAATAGGTCGACACGTTGAAAGTACGCGCTCAGGCTGGATCGAGCGCGATCGTCTTCAGCGGGATGTTGATATCGGCGAGTCTGGTCTTGTCCGGTGCGTGGCGGCCTGTAACGAGCGCCTTGCCCTGAACGTAATCCTTCGTGGCGTTGACGCAGTCGAGCGCGATGACATGGCCGCCCTTCAGATACAGGACCGAAAAGCTTCTCGCCGCAGGATCGCCGCGCAAAATCGCGTCGTCGAACCCGATTGAGAGCCCCACGGTCTGGAGACGCAAGTCATACTGGTTCGACCAGAACCAAGGCACGGCTCGATAAGGCTCGCCAATTCCGAGTATATGTTTGGCCGAGACATTGGCCTGATCATTTGCGTTCTGCACCGATTCCAGCCGGATGAGGGCGTGATCGGCAAACGCGTTGGCATGCAGCGCGCAGTCGCCGATCGCATAAATGTCGGGCAAGCTGGTCCGGCAATAGGCGTCGACCTCGACGCCGTCCCCACCAGCAGCGCCAGCCTCCAGCAGGGGGGCGACGGCGGGGGTGATGCCGATACCGACGATCACCATATCGGCGGGGAGGATCTCGCCATCGACCATGCGAACGCCGGTCACACGATTCTCGCCGAGGATATGGTCGACCCTCGCATTGACCCGCACCTCGACGCCATGGGCACGGTGCTCGGCCTCGTAAAAGCGTGACAGCGGTTCGCCGGCGACACGCGCCAACACTCGGTCGAGCGCTTCGAGCACGATCACCTGCTTATCGAGCTTCTTGGCAAGAACGGCTGCCGCCTCGAGGCCGATATAGCCGCCGCCAATCACGACTACATTCCGGGTGGCGTCGAGCTCACGAAAGATACGATCGACATCCGAGCGGGTACGGACACTGTGGACACCCCCAAGATCGTGACCGGCACAGGTAAGCTGCCGCGGCGTCCCGCCGGTTGCCCAGATCAGTCGTCCATAGGAGATCGTCGAGCCATCGGTCAGTTCGACACGGTGTGCATCCGCATCGACGCGCACCACCCGCTTGCCGAGCAACATTACGACATGGCGCTCATCCCAAAAATCGGGTTGTCGGATCAGAATCCGCACGAAGCTCTTCTCCCCCGAAAGATACTCCTTCGATAAAGGCGGCCGCTCATAAGGAAGCCCCGGTTCGTCGCCCAGCATGGCGATGGTGCCCGCGAACTTGCCTTGACGCAGCGCGATCGCCGCCTGCGCACCGCCATGCCCCGCTCCAACGATAAGCACGTCATACTGGACGGCCGCCATGCCAGCCGCATGCGAGGACACCACGTCGCCCGAAACCACCGTCATACACCCGTCCTTCAATCGAAGTTGATCAAACCACTATGACGGACCTCATACTCTTTCCAGTGTGCATCAATACGCGACGTCCCATAGCCGGCATCACGTTCGGGCACGATGACGGATGCCTGATGATGCCGTCGCGCGAGAGGTTCTGTAACAAGGTGAGCAACTCTCAGCCCCAACGCGCGCTTGGCACGATAACGGGGACTAAACGCGATGCCCCTGCGGCCAGCCGAAGGATGTGCGCCGCAATTCGAGCCTATCGGTCCTACCGCCCGCTGACGCAGGCGCTGTTCGATTTCTGCGCGTCGGTCTCCGGGAATATTTCGCCGCGATCGAAGCTGACATGTCCCCAATCTTGTTTCCCGAGACGTATCGCGCGCAGCTTTCCCCGCGCAACGGCACCCGTCTCATGCGGGCGCCGGTCGCCAAAATCATCAACGAAATTGACCAGATCATGCCGCGGCCACGCAATGGATGGCCGAGCTCAATCCTGACGCATACCGGATCTCGCATCCGAGACTTAGGTTTACCTACCAAGACGTTTGTTCGCGGGCGAAACAGTCCCGATCACGCGACGACGGCTAGGCCTGTGTCATGGTTTGACCGAGCAGGGTCCCCCAATCCAGATCGGATTGCACCGTGCCATCGCCCCCCCCGGCAACGTCACAGCAAAACCGAACGCCTGCGGATCAGGCGCACCCGGATAATAGTCGGTACTGACCGCCTGCGCACCGCTGTCGGCCGCTGCTTTCGCCTTGGTCAGGTCGTGGGTACGCGCTTCGACGGTGCCTGAGTCGGTCCGGGTCCGAACGATCACGCCGGCCTTCACCCAAGCGCGGATCCTGGCACCGTCGACCAGCGGATCCTGGACGATCTGGATCGCGCTTTCGGGCTCGCCATCGGGATACCAGCCGAACATGGCGCGCCCGCGCAGCGACCGATGCCCCGCGCGATAGGCATTCGAGACGGCCGGACGCACGTCGAACAGCACGTAGATTCGCCCGCGCGCGGCCTCCAGCGTCGGCCAACCGGACTCATGAATCGAGGCGGAGAGCGTTACCGCCCTGCCCCGGACCTCGTCCGGAACGATCAGCCGCCGCCCCGGTATCGCCTGCCGGATCTCGCGATCAAGCGCGTCAAGTAGCGCGGGATCTTCGAGCGGCAACGGTGCCGCGACCTGCGCGGGGGCCTGCGTATCGGCGGCATTGATCGTGATCATGATCGGCAGGTGCCGCGGGTGCGCGCGCGACCACGCATCGACCACGCCGAGGCACCGCCGCAGCGTCACGCAGGTCGAGATGTAATCGATGTCGGGGACGTGGAACACCTTATACCCTGGTCGCAGCATCGCCGCGCGGTCGAACGCGGTCTTCTCGCCCGCCACCTGCGCGAGACGTTCGCCCTTCGGATCCGCATAGCGCCCGCCCTTTGGATCGGCGAAGATGTCGATCTCGATCTGGCGCACGCCGGAATCGAGCTGCGCGGCGAGCGGCAGATGATAATAATCGAGCGCCGCCGCGGTCTTCGGATCGCGCCGCCTGAGCTCGGCCATCACCGCGTCCGGGATCTTGGGCTTGAAGCTGTTGTGCGAACCGACGACCTGGACGTCGTTCATCCGGGCCGGGGCGCGATCGGGTTTGGCGGCCTGGGTCGAGCCGCCGATCGACAGCGCGGCGAGCAGCGCGATGTGTGCGATCCGCATCAGAATTCCGCCCGCACGCCGAACAGCACGGTCCGGCCCCAATAGTTGATCTCGCCGAACCGCACGTCCTTGTCGTTGTAGGTGTAGAGATGCGCCCCCGACAGGTTGATCGCCTCCAGGCTGACGGTCACGCGGTCGCTCGCCTTGACCGAGATGTTGCCGTCGAGCGATCCGAACGGCGCGGTATAGACCGGCGCCTGCGTCGTGCTGCCGGTGCCCGACAGATACCGGTCGCGCCACACATAGGACAGCCGGGTCGAGATTGGCCCCTTCTCGTAGAAGCCGGTGACGTTGGCGCTGTTCTTCGACAGCCCGATGAGTTCGTCGCGGATCGGCCGCGCGCCCGCGGTGTAGTTCGCCTTGACCGAGGTGTGCGTATAGGACGCCTGAAGCCCAAGCCCGTCGAACGGCGCGGGCAGGAAGGTGAGCACCTGGTTATACGCCGCCTCGACGCCGTAGACCTTCGCGTCGCCGCCGTTCACCTGCGTCGACAGCAGCACCGTGCCGCGACCGGGGATGTCGATATTGACGTTCTGCTGCGTGATGTAATCGTCCATCGCCTTGTAGAACACCGCGCCCGTCAGCGAACCTTCGCGGTTGAAATACCATTCGAGCGATCCGTCGAACTGCGTCGCCAGAAACGGCACCAGCTGCGGGTTGCCGCCGCCAGCGGTCGGCGCGTCGGTCGACACGGTGATGCGTGGTGCGCTGTCGGTGACGTTGGGGCGCGTGAGCACGCGGCTCGCGGCCAGGCGCCCGACCAGGTCGTGCGTCAGCTCGGCGCGCAGGTTGAAGCTCGGCAGCCAGTTGTTGAACGTCTTGGGAAAGCTTGCCGGCGTCGCGACATTGCCCGTCGTCAGCGTGCCGCTCGCGACCTGATCGGTATGGACGTAGCGCACGCCGATATTGCCAGTGACCGGCACCGCGCCGACATCGAAGCCGTAATCGGCGCGGGCATAGGCGCCCCAGATCTTTTCCTTCACGACGAACGACGAGCGGAGATCGCCCGCGGTCAGCGGCGATCCCTGGACCGCATGCGTGAAGAACGCGTCGAGATAAGCCTGCGTCACGGGGACGAGGAACTGGCGTATCGTGTTGCCCGCCACGCCTTTCAGAAAATCATCGTACGGCAGCTGTTCGTAGGCGCCCGCCCCCAGCGACGACAGCGGCGTGTTGGCGGCCGGGTTGACGTTGAAATCGCGGCGGAAATAGTCGCGCTTGCGCCAGTGATATTCGCCCCCCGCCGCCAGCTTGGTGACGAACCCGTCGAAGTCGTGCGACAGATCGGCACGCGTATAGAAATCCCAGTCCTTGCTGTCCTTGGGCGCGATGTTGAACTGGTATAGCTGGTAATTGGCGGGATTGGTCGCGTCGACCGGCGTCGTGAAGGTCGGGATCGTCTTGTACCCGGCCGATCCGTCATAGGTCAGCGGCGCGAAGAACATCGCGCGGCTGCGCACCGTGCCCTCGTTGTAGTTCGGGTGATAGCTGTGCGCGCTCGACCAGTTCACCGCGCCCGACGCATGCCAGGCATCCGAATCCCAGGTCTGCCGCAGCGCGATGTTGAGCAGGTCGTGGCGGTTGAGGCTGTATTCGCGCGACGCCATGAAGCGCACATCGTTGATCGTCGCGGCGACCACCGTATCGCCGTCGAGCTTGACGCTGGAGGGCACGATCACCGGGCGATGCCCGGCCACGCTCGCATCGTCGGGATAGATGTCGAGCCCGAACTCGTCATAGGCGACGTCGAGCCGGGTCGCGAGAATGTCGAGCGTCGTCTCGAACTCGGCGTTCGGCTTCCACTGCGCGGACACCATGCCCGAGATGCGCTTGCGATCCTCCGTCTCGATCGTCGGCCGCGTGCGCGTCGGCGTGTAGAGGCCGGGGGCGAGACCGCCCGAGGCGGGGGCGGTGAACTTGTCGAGGTTCCACCCGAAGTTCAGGAAGCGATCGTTGCGGACCGCCTTCTGCCAATATTGCGCGCCCGCCAGGATGCCGAACGTGCCGCTGGCATTGGTCGCGCTGGTGATGACCGTCGCGTTCGGCTTCACCTTGTCGGTCTGGCTCGTATAGGTGCCGCGCAGGTTGAGCGTCGTCTTGTTGCCGACGTCGAGCGGGTGGAACGTCTTGACGTCGATGTTACCGCCCAGCGCGCCCTCGGTCATGTTGGCGGTCGGCGTCTTGACGACGTCGATGCTCGAGGTGAACTCGGCTGGCAGCATCTCGAACCGGAATTGGCGACCGTTCGCGCCGCCATTCTCGATCAGGTCGTTCAGCGCGACCGGGCTGCCGTTGAGCAGGGTGGTCTGGAACTGCGGCCCCAGCCCGCGCACGCTGACATACAGGCCCTCGCCGCGCGGTCGCGTGATCGTCACGCCGGGGACCATCTGCAGCGCCTCGGCGACGTTCTGCGTCGGGAACTTGCCGATGTCGGTCGAGCTGATCGAGTCGACGCCGTACGCCGCGAGACGCTTGGTCTCGGTCGCGGCGCGCAGGCTGCGGGCGTAGCTGCCGGTGACGACGATCTCGCCAGTCTCGTCGGTCTGCGACGCGGCGGACTCGGCGGGTGGCGCGACAGCGGGACGCTCCTGCGCCTGTGCACCGGTCGTGCTTGAAACCAGGATGAGTGAACCCGAGGCCAACAACAGGCCCTTGACCATACGCATTGAAACTGTCCCCGGCGGCGACGCTGCCACTGAGGGGGCCACTAGGTGGACTCCGCGTCATTGCGGCGAACGAACGGAGACAGTCCCATTACGCGGCATATTATCGTGTCGCGCAAACACCGACACGCGGCGCCGGCACCGCGGAGTTATTGCTATTGCGAACCTTTCTCAAATTCCGTAGGTGCGAAGCGCTGTCAGGGGAATTTCTTCGTGCGTCTCACTTCAACTTGCCTGATTGCCGTGGCGGGGCTCGCGATACCGTACAGCGTTGCCGCGCAGACACCCCCGTCGCATGGCGGGCGCGATCAGGAGATCGTCGTTACCGCCCGCGCATCGCCCACCCCCAGCGAGGCGGACGATCGATACAAGCCAACGCCCGACGCATCGACGCTGCGGTCCGCGGCGTCACCGCTCGATACACCGCAGTCGGTAAACGTCGTGCCCGCGCAGGTTATCCGCGATCAGCGCCCGCGCTATCTCGACGATGTCCTGACCAACGTCAGCGGGATCACGCAGGGCAACACGCTGGCCGGGACGCAGGACACGGTGCTCAAGCGCGGCTTCGGCGGCAACCGCGACGGTTCCGTCATGCACAACGGCACGCCGGTGGTACAGGGCCGCGCGTTCAATGCCGCTACGCAAAGCGTCGAGGTGCTCAAGGGCCCCTCCTCGCTTCTCTACGGGATCATGGATCCGGGCGGGGTCATCAACGTCGTCAGCAAGAAACCGCTGCTCGATACGCATCTCACCGTCGCGCTGACCGGATCGAGCTATGCCGCCGGCCGGTCCGGGCTGGAGGGCATGGCCGACCTGACCGGATCGCTCGGCGGGAATTTCGCCGCGCGCCTCGTTGTCGATCATCAGGACGAAGACTATTGGCGCAATTTCGGCGAGCGCCGCGATACGCTGATCGCGCCGTCGCTCGCCTGGTACGGGCCGCGCACGCAGGCGGTGCTCTGGTACGAATACCGGAAATTCGACTATCCGTTCGATCGCGGCACCGCGCTCGATCCGCGCACGCTGACGCCGCTTGCCGTACCACGCCGACAGCGGCTCGACGATCTGAACAACAGGATGGCCGGGTCGAGCCACCTCGTCCAACTCGCGGTAGATCACCAGCTCGGCGGCGGCTGGGCAGCGCACTTGGCCTCGAGCTACAACAGCGAGACCTACGACGCAGGACAGCTCCGCGTGTCCGGCGTCAACGTCGCGCGGGGCACTCTCACGCGCAGCAACGATGCCACGCTCGGATCGCTCGGCACGGACGCCTATGCCCAGGCCTATGTCGATGGGGCGTTCGGAATGCTGGGTCTCGACCACCAGGTGATCGTCGGAATTGAGTTCGAATACCGGCGCTATTACCGCCGCGACCTGATCCGCCAGCCCGTCCGCTCGACGTTCAGCTATGGGAACCCGGTGTACGGACTGGAGGCATTCCCCTCGGCGGTCTCGGCCAGCGACAGCGATCAGACCGACCGCCTCTACAACTACTCGCTGTTCGCACAGGATTCGATTCCTTTCGGCGACCGCTGGATCGTCAGCGCCGGCGGACGTCTGGTCGGCTTCGACCAGCGCGCCGGACGCGGCCGCCCGTTCGTCGCCAACACCGACCTCACCGCATGGGAATTCGTGCCGCAGGCCGGGCTCGTCTGGAAAGCCGCGGACGTCGTTTCGCTCTATGCGAGCTATACGCGTTCGCTCAAGCCGACGTCGACGATCGCACCGCTCGCCAGCGGCGTCACGATCGGATCCGGGTTCGCCCCCGAACGCGGGCGCTCGTTCGAAGTCGGCGCCAAGCTCGACATCCCCGACCGGATCACCGCGACGCTGGCGCTGTACGACATCGACAAGCGCAATGTGCTCGTGTCGCAGTTCAACACGGCCACGGGCCTGACCGAGTATCGGGCCGCGGGCCGAGCGATCTCGCGCGGCGTCGAGTTCGACGTGTCGGGACGGATCACCAGGACGCTGAGCGTGATCGGCAGCTATGCCCATACGCACGCCCGCACCACCGAGGACCCGGTCTTCGCAGGCAAGCAACTCGCCAACGTCGCACCGCATACCGCATCGCTGTCGGCCGCCTACGCAGTCGGCCCGATCGCCGGCGACGACAACCTGCGTCTGGGTGGCGGTGCGCGCTATGTCGCGCAGCGGCCGGGCGACAGCGCCAACAGCTTCCGGTTGCCGGGTTACACCGTCGCCGACGCGTTCGTGACCTATGACACGGTGCTGGCGGGAAAAGCGGTGACGTTCCAGTTCAATCTGAAGAACGTCTTCGACCGGACCTATTACACGTCCGCGGTCAACGTCTACGGCGTAGCGATCGGCGATCCGCGGCGGGCGATCGGCACGATGAGTTTCCGACTGTGACGACAAGCGTCGCGGTTGTTGCGCTCGGTTTCGGCCGCGCCTCGCCGGTAGCGCCGGCAGGCGTCCGCCTGCTCTATGCCGCCCTTGACGGGGCGGTGGGCGCACGATGACTCGCCGCATTCTGTTCCAGATCCACTGGTTCCTCGGCATCACCGCGGGGTTCGTGCTCGTGCTGATGGGCGTCACGGGCGCGATGATGAGCTTCGAGGACGAGATCATGGCGGCGCTCAGCCCTGGCGTCGTCACGCTGTCCCCCTCGCCGCTCCCCCGCCTGTCGCCAGACCAGATCATCGCCGCCGCTTCGGACCAGCGGGACGGTGCACGCGTGACGCAGCTCGTGATCGATCGCGATCCGACGCGGGCGGCCGAGGTGACGTTCGCGCCGCCGAAGGGCGTCCGTCGTGGACCGCACCTGTTCGTCGATCCGCGCACAGGCGTGCTGCTCGGCCCGGCGACCGGCGAGACAGTCTTCCGCACGGTCATGGACCTGCACCGCTGGCTCGCGCTGCCCGGCGGACCCAACGGCATCGGCCGACAGATCACCGGGTTCGCGGCGCTGTCGCTGATCTTCTTCGCGCTGTCGGGGCTGTATCTGCGCTGGCCGCGGCGCGCGCTCGACTGGCGATCCTGGCTCGTGCTCGACCTGCGCAAGACCGGGCGCAACCTGTATCGCACGCTGCACGCGGTGATCGGCGGCTGGCTGGTCGTCTTCTACCTGCTCAGCGCGCTGACCGGTCTGACCTGGTCGTATGACTGGTATAAGCGCGGTGCGACCTATGTGCTGACGGGCAAGGCCGCCAAAGGCGACGAGCGCCGCGGCGAGCCGTCCGTCACCCCTCCCGCACCCGCGCCGGTATTGGCGCCGGCATGGGCCCGGTTCACGGCTAGCGAAGGGTCGCACTTCGCCTGGGTTGCGATCACGGTTCCGAGCGGCGACAAGCCCGTCGTCATGCGCGTGCTGCCACGCGGCGCGCGGTTCGATCGGATGACCGACGACCTGCGCTTCGATGCGACGACAGGCGCGCTCGTGAAAGCCGACCGCTACGCGAAGCGCGGATCGGGCGCGACGATAGCGGCGAATTTCTATGCGCTGCATACGGGCGCCTTTTTCGGCCTCGTCGGCCGCATCCTGCTGTTCGCGAGCAGCCTCACTATGCCGGTGTTCGCCGTCACCGGCCTGCTGCTGTATCTCGCACGGCGGCGGTCGAAGCGCGCGCTGAAGGCAGTATCGGCGTCGACGATCCCATCGACCGGCACGTCAGGCAGCGACATGCTCGTGGTCTACGCCTCGCAGACCGGCAACGCCGAACGGATCGCTCGGTTAAGCGCTGCGGCCTTCCCCGGCGCGAGCGTTCGCGCGCTGGCGACGCTGGACCAGGATAGCCTGCGCGCCGCCGCCCGCGCGCTGTTCGTCGTCGCGACCTATGGCGAGGGCGACGCCCCCGATCGCGCCCGCAAGTTCGCGGCGACGATGATGGCGGCCCCGATCGATGTTGGCACGCTGGACTATGCGGTACTTGCGCTCGGTGATCGCGAATATCCCGATTTCTGCGCGTTCGGGCATCGCGTCGATGCGTGGCTGCATGCCAGTGGTGGACGGCGGCTGTTCGACCGGGTCGATCGCGACGATGCGGACATCGATGCCGAGCGGCATTGGCAACAACAGCTGTCGGCGATCGCCGGCGCCGCGATCCAGCCCGACTGGCAACGCCCAGCCTATGCCCCGTGGACGCTGGTGGCGCGCGACCACGTCAATCCCGGCAGCCCGGGCGGGGCGGTCTACCGGATCGTGCTGATTCCGGATGCACCGGCCGACTGGACGCCCGGCGCGATCGCCGAGGTATTGCCGCGTCACGATCCAGCCCGCGTCGACCGATGGTTGGTGGGCGTCGGACGATCCGACGAGCCTGGATTGCGCGAAACGCTGATGGACAAGATGCTGCCCGACGTCCGCGACGTCGACGGCAGCGAGGCCCCGTTCCAGGCGCTCGCGCACCGCGACTATTCGATCGCCTCGATCGCGACGTCGGGCACGGTGGAACTTCTGGTCCGCGCCTGCGCCGCGTCAGATGGCGCGCTCGGGATCGGCTCCGGCTGGCTGACGCATGTCGCACCGATCGGCGGGACGGTCTTGATGCGGCTCCGTGAGAATCCGGGATTTGCGAACGCCGATCCCGCCGCGCCCATCATCTTGATAGGTAACGGCACCGGACTGGCCGGGCTAATGGCGCACCTGCGTGATCGCGCGGCCCGCGGCGGTGCGCCCGCATGGCTGCTATATGGCGAGCGATCGCGTGCGCACGACCGACCCTACGCGACGGAATTGGCGGCGCTCGTCAGCGACGGGACATTGGCGCGGGTCGATCGCGCCTTCTCGCGCGACGCGGATTGCGGTCGCTACGTCCAGCATCTCGCTGCCGATGCCGCCGACGAGATTGTCGACTGGGTGGCTCGCGGCGCCGTTCTGTACGTATGCGGCAGCCTCGCCGGGATGGCGAGTGCGGTCGACGCCACGTTGCGCGTCATTCTTGGCGATGCGCGATTGGAAGCGATGGCTGAAACAGGGCGCTATCGCCGGGATATCTATTAGCCAGAACGCCATGCCGAATGCGTCGGCGGCCGGGATCGTTCGCGGTTGCACATTCGCCATGAAGCTGCAGCCAAGGCATATCCCGGTGAGCGCCAGTCTTTGGGCAGCCCACCGTGTTGCGAACGGTGATCTTACCATGCGCGATCGGTCTGTTGCTTCACCATGTCGCGACGCGCCGCAAACTGTTGATACCGGCTCGGTTTGCCTCTGGTGATCTCGGCCCTCCTTGACGCAATGCCACGCGACGGACGGCATGCTCCGCTTGGCTGACGCGACATCCCTGGTTCGCCAGCACCTCTGGCCGCCATCGAGATATCGCTATCATTGTGATATTTGATACCCGCACGCTGGATTACAGATTGGGCATTTCAATGACGTAAACGATATCGACAGCGGCCGTGCCGGGTATCCTGGCTATGAACAGGCTAACGCCATCCGACAGTGTCAATAGGCCTTTCAACGCCCGATAGCTGCCCCTTCCACTACTTTAATTTAAATCAATATCGACTTGATTATTGCTCTGATGGATGATGGACCGCTGCCGCAACAAAGTCGTGCCCAATATACCACACAGGGCAAATAATCTCCTCCCGACATTGGTATACCATTTCTTTCCGCTGGTGAGTCTCTTGGGTTTCGAAAGGGTAACGCCTTTGGAATCAAGCCGATTCACATAAGTTACCCAGGTAGAATGCGGGAATACAACTACGTCGACCGCCTAGCTCTACGTGACCGGTGTTGACATCATCTAGCTAGATGGTAGCCCTATCATACACGGCAACGACCGTGTGCACTCCGGCCGGAACAGGCAGGCCGGGATAGGGGAGGATTTATGATCAAATTTCCGCGCGCGCTCGCGCATTCGGTATCGACGATCGCCGTCGTTGCTGGCTTGGCAGCGTCGGGTACGGCCACCGCACAGACTGGCGCCATGCCGGCGGGCACCGCTCAGACCGATCAGGGCACTCAAACCACCACCGCGCCCCAGACCGTCCAGCAGACGCGGCCAGACTCGGCGCCTGCGACGGCGCCCCTGGGTGACGGCACGGCCGGGACGACCGAAGATATCGTCGTCACCGGCATCCGCGCCAGCCTCGACCGCGCAATCGACATCAAGCGCAATTCCGCGGGCGTCGTCGACGCCATCTCAGCGGAAGATATCGGCAAGTTCCCCGACACCAACCTGGCGGAATCGCTGCAGCGGATCACTGGCGTATCGATCACCCGCGCCAACGGCGAAGGCTCGCAGGTCGCGGTGCGCGGGTTCAGCGGGGGCTTCAACCTCGTGACGCTGAACGGTCGGCAGCTCGCATCGACGAGCATCGATACCAGCACCGGCAACGCCTTCGCGGTCGGTACCGGCCGCTCCTTCGACTTTCAGAATCTCGCGTCCGAAGGCGTCGCCACGCTCGAGGTCTACAAAACCGGCCGCGCCAACATCCCGTCGGGCGGCATCGGCGCTGCGATCAACGTCGTCACGCGCCACCCGCTCGACGCACGCGAAGACGGCCTGTCGGGTTCGATCGGCGCCAAGGCGCTGTACGACAGCTCGGTGGAGAAGGCTGAGGCCAATCTCAAAAAGGTCACGCCCGAGCTTTCGGGTCTCATCAACTGGAAGAACCCGAGCGAAACCTTCGGGGTCAATCTGTTCGGCAGTTATCAGCTTCGCGAGTCGGCGTCGGTTCAGTCCAATCCGAATTATTGGAACATCGTTTCCCTCAACAATTTCCTGAATACGACGACGTATATCAGCCCGACCACAAACATCACGAACCGTCCCACGACGGCGTACGTCCAGATCCCGAACGATAGCCGCTACCAGTTTTCCGAGAACCGACGCGAGCGTCTCAACGGTCAGGCGAACATCCAGTTCAAGCCAACGGATCGGCTGGAGATCACGATCGACGGCCTGTATGCCCGCAACAAGCTGAGCGACGAGCGCAGCGAGCAGACCAACTGGTTTCAGCGGCCGTTCAGCGACATCACGTTCGACGACAACAAGCAGATGCAGTCCGCGATCATCCTCGCCGAGGCCAAGCAGGCGGACAAGGGGTACGAGCAGCAGCGTTTCGCAACGAAGACCGAGCTATACTCGGTCGGCGGCAATTTGAAGTGGAACTTCACGGATGCGCTGTCGCTGAAGCTCGATGCGAACCACTCCAAATCCACGACCGATCCTGACAATGCGAACGGAACGTCGGCAACGACGATATCGATCGGTGCCCCCGTGCGCGCGACGCATAAGGTCGATTTCTCCAATGGCTTCCCGCAACAGTCGGAGACTCTGAACGATTGCAACGCGACCAACGGTGGCCGTGGCGGCAACTGCAACAACGTGCTGGACATCGGCGACGTGGGTACGCAGATCGCGCGGGAGATCTTCTCGAGACAGGAATCGAGGATCAACCAGTACAACGCGGAACTGGGCTGGGATCTGGGCAACGAAAGCCGGTTCGTCGTGGGCGGCAACTATGTCGACGCCAAGATCCACTCGACGAGCTCGAACACGGAACAGCTTCTCGGCGACTGGGGCATCACGGATACCGGTATTGTCGACCGGCTCGCGGGCGACCTTGTCAGCACCTATTGCCTGACCTGCAAGTTCGACAAGTACAACCCCAACTCGACCGGGTCGGCGCTGGTCGCATTCCGGGGCGACGCGGTCGATCTGCTCGACATCTTCTCGCCATTTTATGAGAACGTTCCTGGTCGCAACAAAGTGGAGCGGGCATCGTCGGACAACACGGTGGGGGAGAAGACGTGGGCGATCTATGGTCAGATGGCCTGGCACGGCGACATCGGCGGACGCACGGCCAATGCTCTGATCGGCGTCCGCTACGAGCAGACACGGGTGAACTCGCTGGCTCTCCAGACGATCCCGTCGGCCTTGGAATGGCAGTCGGATAATGACTTTGCCGTCCTCGGCGGCGCGGCGGGCGGCGCAGTGAACGTCAAGTCGAAATATGACAATCTGCTGCCATCGCTCGACTTCAATATCGAAGTGCTCGACAACGTGGTTGCGCGTACGTCGTTTAGCCGGACGCTGGCGCGCGCGGATTATGGCAGCCTGTTCGCGTCCGTCACGGCCAACGCACCAACCCGTCCAACCGCGCTGGGCTCAGGATCAGCACCGGCAAACCGGCAGAACCCGGCATTGTTGCCGCTGGTTTCGGACAATTTCGACGTGTCGGTCGAGTGGTATTACAAGCCGACGAGCTTCGTGTCGGTCGGGTTCTTCAACAAGAACGTGCGCAACTTCGTCGGCAATCAGGTAAGCAACGGCAACCTCTTCGGATTGCGCGATCCCGGTTCGGGTGCGCCCGGAACGCGGTCCGGCACGGCGCTGGACTATCTCAGGACTAACAATATCGCCACCACCGACGAAAACCTGTTCGCCTACACCGCGCTGTTGCAGCAGAATGCCGGAAACCAGGCGGCGGCGACCGCGGCGTTCCAGAACGGGTTTGACGCCGCCACGGGCAAATTTCGCGGTACGTTCTACACCGATCTTGCGCTGGCCGTTAACCTGGTCGGCGATGCTCAGGATCCGCTCGTCAACTTCGCGATCAGCGAGCCGATCAATAACCGCGACGCCAACATCCACGGGTTCGAAGTCGCCTGGACCAATTTCTTCGGGCAATCCGGCTTCGGTTTTGCGGTCTCGTACACCAAGGTCAGCGGTGACGTGAATGTTGATCCCTATGCCGATCCGAACGTCAATATCTTCGCTCTTACCGGGCTTGGCGACAGCGCCAACCTGACTGCGATCTACGACAAGGGGGGTATCTCGGCGCGCGTCTCGTACAACTGGCGCGACAAGTATCTGGCGGCCACCAACCAGGGCGACAACCGCAACCCACTGTTCACCGCGGCGTTCGGTACGCTGGACGGCAGCATCAGCTACGACGTCACACCGGCCTTTTCGGTGTCGCTCGAAGCCGTCAATTTGACGAGCGAGCCATTCCGTCAATATGGCCGGACCGAGACCAACCTGGTGTATGTGCAGGAGCTTAAGCCACGCTTCTATCTCGGTGCGCGCTACCGCTTTTGATGCCTGCAGGCGTGGATTTCGGTCCACTTCCGGCTAGGAAGAAAGGCCGCCGCAACGAGCTGCAGCGGCCTTTTTCTTTTGTCGGTCGCCATCGCGCTGATAGACCTTATGGAAAAGCGGAACCGGAGCGGATGAACCTCGTACAGCTCAACAATATCGACCATGCCGAATTGCGTATCACCCCCCGCGCGGGGGCCGCGTTCGGCGACGCCGCCAATCAGGCGCTGATTTTTCCCGCCGAGTTCGAGCAGGTGCAGCGCGAGTTCGCCATCGTCTTCCGTCGTCGCGACGAGGGCATGCAGGCCTATGCGCTGCTCGGCCTGGACCGCGACGAGAACCTCTTTCTCGCCGACGACCATTGGACGAGCCGTTATGTGCCCGCCAGTCATCAGCGCGGCCCCTTCTCGATCGGGATCGTCCGCGCGCCCGGCGATGCGATCGACGAGCCGATGCTGCAGGTGGATCTTGACGACCTGCGCGTCGGCGAGGATGCTGGCCTGCTGCTCTTCCTCGAGCATGGCGGCAACACGCCGTACCTCGATCATGTCACGGGCGTGTTGCGCCTGCTGTACGAGGGGATGAACACCGCGCCGGCCGCCTATGCCGCACTCGACGAAGCGGGCCTCCTGACGCCGGTGACGCTGACCGTCGATGTAAGCGAAGAGCGTCGCTACACGATTCCCGACGTGCTCGTCGTCGACATAGAGCAGATGGCCGCGCTGACGGGCGACCCGCTCGAGCGGCTGCATGCCTCGGGCGTACTGCGTCTCGCCATCCTCGCCGCAGCGTCGCTCGGCAATATCCAGCAGTTGATTGCCCGCAAGCAGCCGCTGCTGAACCAGTTCGGTTGAGCGCGGTGTCGGGTAGCACGCGCCGTACGCGTGTGATCGAAGGCGAGGACGCGGCCAGCGTGCCCATTGCCGATCTCATCGCCGACGGCCGCCCGGTGATCCTGCGCGGGATCGCGCGCGACCTGCCGCTGGTTGCCGTCGGGCTGGAAGGCGCAATGCCGGCGATGACGTGGCTCAAACAGTTCGACGGGGGGCGTCCTGTCACGGCGTATCTGGGCGATCCGGCGATCGGCGGCCGCTTCGCCTATGCCGACGATTGCGCGGCGCTGAACTTCAAGCGGGAGAGCGGGTCGCTGTCCGGCTATCTTGATCAGATCCTCGCCGACCTCGGCAATCCGGACGCGCCCGCCATCTATATCGGCTCGACCGACATCGATCTGTATCTGCCGGGCCTTCGCGCGGAGGCGGCGTTGCCGTTCGGCGATCCGCAGCTCGCCGAGCACCCACCGCTGGTCAGCATCTGGATCGGCAATCGGACCATCGCCTCGACACATTACGACATGTCGAACAACCTAGCATGCTGCATCGTCGGCCGGCGGCGCTTCACGCTGTTCCCGCCGGAGCAGGTTGCCAACCTCTATCCCGGACCGCTGGAGCCGACGCCCGGCGGACAGGTCGTCAGCATGGTCGACCTCCGCGCCCCCGATTTCGACCGCTACCCGCGCTTCGCCGAGGCGCTGGCGCACGCCGAGGTCGCCGAACTCGAGCCGGGCGACGTGCTGCTCTACCCGGCCTTGTGGTGGCACAATGTCGAGGCGCTCGACGCGTTCAACGTGATGATCAACTATTGGTGGAACGCGGTGCCGCGGTTCATGGATACGCCGATGAACACGCTGCTCCACGGCCTGTTGTCGCTGCGCGACCGGCCCGATCACGAGAAGCAGGCGTGGCGCGCGATGTTCGACCATTATGTCTTCGGTCCCGCGGACCAAGCCCGAGCGCACCTGCCCGAGCTTGCACAAGGCGAGCTCGCGCCGCTGGATGCGATGTCGGCGCGGCGGTTGCGCGCCAAAATCCTCCAGCGCATCAATCGATAGGAGCGGATCATGACCGAGCAGCGCGTCAAGAAAGTGGTCATCGCCGGCGGCGGCACCGCGGGCTGGCTCGCCGCCGCCGCGCTGTCGCGACAATTGGGGCAGTTGCTCGACATCACGCTGGTCGAATCCGACGAGATCGGCACGATCGGAGTCGGCGAAGCGACGATCCCGACGATGCGGTCCTTCCACGCGATCCTGGGCCTCGACGAGCGCGAATTCATGCGCGCGACGCAAGCCACGTTCAAGCTCGGCATTTCGTTCGAGAACTGGGCGCGCGACGGCGATCGCTACATCCATTCGTTCGGCGACCTCGGCAAATCAACGTGGATGGGCGATTTCCACCATTTCTGGCTTGCCGCCAAGGCCGCGGGCGATCCGAGCGAGATCGGCGACTATTGCCTGGAGCTTCAGGCGGCCAAGGCGGAGCGGTTCGCCTTGCCGTCCGAAGGCGAGATCCACTACGCCTATCACCTCGATGCAGGACTTTATGCCCGCTTCCTACGCGCGCGTAGCGAGGCCAACGGGCTGAAGCGGATCGAGGGCCGCATCGCCAGCGTCGACCGCGACGGCGAAACCGGATTCATACGCGCGCTCGTCCTCGACTCGGGCGAGCGGGTTGAAGGCGATCTGTTCATCGACTGCACCGGGTTTCGCGGGCTGCTGATCGAGGGCACCTATGCCGCCGGGTATGAGGACTGGTCGCACTGGCTGCCCACCAACAGCGCGCTGGCCGTGCAAAGCGCGGCGACCGGCCCCGCGCATCCCTACACCCGCGCGATCGCGCATGACGCAGGCTGGCGCTGGCGGATCCCGTTGCAGCACCGCGTGGGCAACGGGCTGGTCTATGCCAGCGACCACCTGTCCGACGATGAAGCGCATGCGAGGCTGCTCAGCGCGATCGACGGTGCGCCGCTGACCGAACCGCGGCTGATCCGTTTCCGCACCGGTCGCCGGCGGCAGGTGTGGATGGGGAACTGCGTCGCGCTCAGCCTCGCCAGCGGGTTCGTCGAGCCGCTCGAATCGACCAGCATCCACCTCGTCATGACCGGCGTCACCCGGCTGATGCAGGCGTTTCCGTTCGGCGGTATCGCGCCCGCGGCGGTGACGCGGTTCAACGAGCAGGCGCAGGCCGAGCTGGAGCGGGTGCGCGACTTCATCGTCCTCCATTATCACCTGAACGAACGGACCGAGCCCTTCTGGGCGGCGCGCCGGGATATGCCGATCCCCGCCACGCTGGTCGAGCGCATCGCGCTGTTCGCTGAGGCCGCGCAGGCCTATCAGGGTGGCGAGGACCTGTTTCGGGTGGCCAGCTGGGTGCAGGTGATGCTCGGCCAGCGGCTTGCTCCGCGCGATCACCACCGCTTGGGCAGCATCATGGGTGGCGCGCAGCTCGCCGGCGTGTTGACCAACATCCGCAGCACCATCGCGGACGCGGTCGCCGGCATGCCAATGCACCAGCAATTTCTCGATCGTTACCTTCCGGCACCGGCCGTCAGCGCCGCCCAAATTCGGTAGGTGACGCTCGTGCGAAGGGTTCTCGTATTGGGATGCCCGCCCTACCCCGTTATGCAACCGTCATGTCAGCGGTCGCATACTGGCCTATGCCGAGATCGGCCTCGCCGCTGACGCCAGGTCCGCGTTCGAGCCGCGCCAAGGGGTCTAATCCACCGGAGTATTCCCGGCTTGAAGCCGGAACGCTGAGCGCGTCGCAGCGGCAGGGGCTTACCCCGGCAAGAGCCCGGCCTTGCGGTAGCTATCGATCATCGTGTCGAACAGCGCGATATGGGCGCAATCCCTTGCGAAAAGCTGCGCGCCCGTGACGGCCGCATAGATGGCACGTGCCCTGTTCTCGCTTTCGTCGGGGCCGACGACGTCGGCAGTGACGAGCAGCGTGCCGAGCCAGGTCACGTTGACGCCGGCAAAGCCTTGAACCTCGGCCTTCACCGGCTCCGGAAGATCGTCATGTTCCGCCGCCATGAAGCTCAACCGGCAGACGCGGTTGTCGTTCGATAGCGATTGGCGGAAGATGTCGGGATAGCGGCGCAGCGCCGCGAGCGGATCAAGCTCCGCGTTCGAAATCGCCGCCAGTTGCGCGACCGCATTCTCCCAATAGCGCCGCACCACCGCCGCACCAAGATCGGCCTTGGTTGGGAAATGATGATAGATGCTCGGCGCGTTGATCCCGACCTCGGCGGCGATATCGCGAAAGTCGAAGCCGTCATAGCCGCGCCCCATCGCGCTGCGCTTCGCCGCGGCAAGCACCGCTTCCCTGGAGTTCGAAGTCCCCAAACGCATCGTCCATCATGGAACCGACCAACTGGTAGAGGGACCTGGACGCTCCCGAGGCAAGCTCGCATTCACCAGGCTACCGGTCACTCGGTAGGGATTCACCATGACGACCCTGACGCCGCCATCGACCGCGAAGCTTCGACTGTTCACCTCGCCCGCCGCCTTCCCCAATCCGCAGCGCCTGCGCATCTTCCTCCATGAAAAGCGGATCGCGGACCGCTTCGACGAGCAGTCTGTGACATGGCACCGGTCGGCGAGCAGCGGCAGTGGAAGCATCTCAAGATGAATCCTTGGGGGGGAAACGCCGAAGCTCGAACTGACCGCCAACGCCGCATGGGGCGAGCATTGCCGCAAGGAAGCGCTGGCGCATATCGCGCTGATCGACGGACATCTGGCCGATGGTCGCGACTGGCTGCTCGGGGGCGACGCCCCCATCTTCTCGGACATCACGCTGGCGACCGTGATCGCGTTTTCGAAGTTCGTGGTCAACGCGATGCCGCTCGACGAGCGCTATAAGCATATCGATGCGTTCTGGCAGCGCTGGCTGCGCAGTCCGATGTTCCTAGCCGCTTATGCCAACCGCAACAGCGGCGTGCCCGAACTGGATACGCGCGAGTGGCCCCGCGATGCCGGGATCGGCCAACACTTCGGTATTACCTTGGGATCGAGCCGCCGCTCGAGCGTTACGCCCCCGCATTCTCGTTATCTCACCGGAAGATATAGCCATGTCCGGCCTCCCCCCAGCCCCGTCCTGCAGCCCGTTACGGTCGGCGATTTGCACCTGCAAAACCGTATCGTCATGGCGCCTCTCACACGCAGCGCGCGGACGCCGGCCTCATCATCACCGAGGCGACGAACATCTCCGCGCAGGCACGTGGCTACGCCATGACGCCTGGGATCTAGTCGGACGCGCAGGTCGGCGCGTGGACGCCGATCGTCGATGCTGTGCACCGACGTGGCGGCAGGATCTTTCTCCAGCTATGGCACACCGGCTGCATCTCGTACCCCGATCTGCATGGCGGTGCGCTGCCCGTCGCGCCGTCCGCGATCGCTGCGGACGGATAGGCGTTCACGAACGACGGGATGAAGGATTTCGTCACGCCGCGTGCGCTGGAGACGGACGAGATTCCCGCGATCGTCGAGGATTACCGGCATGCCGCCGAACAGGTGAAGTCCGCCGGATTCGATGGCGTCGAGGTCCACGTCGCGAACAACTATCTGCCCGAGCAGTACATCCGCGACAGCACCATCCAGCGGACCGACGACTATGGCGGCGCGATCGAGAACCGTCAGCGGTTCCCGCTCGACGTGGTCCGCTCGGTGGTCGAAGTCTGGGGCGCAAACCGCGTCGGCATCCGCATACCACCGGCAACGACCGAGCCCGGCAAGACGCCGCTCGATAGCCAGGTCGGGCGCACCTTCGATGCCTTCGTCGACGCACTGTGCGAGATCGGCCTGTTGTACATCCACGATATCGAAGGCGTCACGCAGCATACGCGCGACGTGCCGGACGGCGTCGACTTCCAGCAACTGCGCAAGCGCTTTGCCGGCGCGTATATCGCCAACAACCGGTACACGCTCGATCTCGCCGAGAAGACGCTTGCGGACGGCAAAGCCGATCTGTTCAGCTTCGGCCGCCCCGTCCTCGCCAACCCCCGACCGCGTCAAGCGGCTCCGGACCGGCGCCCCGCTCGCCGAAGCCCCGAAGCAATATTGGTATGGCGGTGGCGCCGTCGGGTATTAGGACTCGCCCGGCGTGAACGGCAAGATCAAGCTCGCATAGGCTGGAGCGATGACGCCCCGAACGCCAGGACGGGATTTGGGGCCGACGGACAGTAACGCCGCCCCGTTCCACATGAAAACCCAGCGGGCTATCGGCGACCGCCGCGCCGCTAACCGCTGGTTACCGCATTTGCATGAACACCGCGACGGCATTGCGGACGCTATCCGCAAACCGGTCGTAGATTACGCGTGCGACCTCGGCGATGACAGGCTGGCGATCGCGTCCGCCGCGTGCGAATACGGCAACTGCCACGCGCCGGCCGTCGGGCATGGTAATGAACCCGACATCGTTGGTGATACCATCGAGCGTCCCGGTCTTGTCCTCCACCCGGGTTCCCGCGGGGAGCAGCGCCCGAATCCGCCGCGTGCCTGTCGCGCATCGGCCCATCAGGTCAAGCAGAAGCGCGCGGCTTTGCGCCGTCAGAACGGTACCGTTGTCGAGCTTGTTCAACAGCGTGACCATGGCGACCGGTGTCGAGACGTCCCGGCTGTCGGCAAGGTGGCCGCGCTCGCGCAGCAACTGGGCTATCGTGCGATCCATCCGGATGCCCGGTATGTTGTGCGACGACAGCCATTGCTGGACCGCGACGGGGCCACCAAGCGCGGCAAGCAACTGGTCGGTGGCCTGATTGTCGCTGCGGATAATCATCAGCGCCATGACTTTCGCCGCGGGTCGGCCAGCAATCATGTCGCCGAGGCCGCGTCGGCCTTGATCGACCTCGGCGAGATAGGCAGCGGCAATGGCGATCTTGACCGTGCTTGCCATCGGGAAAGGCGTGTCGCCGTTGATCGAAACCGCCGAGCCATCGCGAAGGTCGAGCGCCGCGATGCCATAGTCGCCGGGCCGTTCGCCAACCAGCTTGCTCAGCGCGCGCTCAAGCCCGATGAGTTCGGGGGACGTTGCGGCCGCCGGTGCCGGAATAAGGGTGGCTGCCGCTAAACCGGAAAGAAACAAGCGGAGAAACAGGGGCGCGCGCATCGATCGTCCTTGAGTAGTGTTCTTCGGCGACCGGCAGATGGTAAGCCGAAGAACCTGAACACTTCGTGTTGCATGCCGGTGGATCCCGGGCCTTGGCAGGTCGCGAAGCCGATGCGTTCCGCCTAGCGTTCGGCAGCTTTTGGAGCAAGGCGCGCTGACCCAACCATGGCTCAGTCCGACTACTATGGTCTGGCCGACTTGCTAAGACAGCAATGCTACCTAGTGATCACGAACGGCCGCCACGCCTCCCCGCCCCCGCCCCCGGACGCGGCAGCACCTTGCCGACGCCCGTCGCGCCCATGGCCAAGTGCCCTCTTGCCCACTTTCCAAACAGCGATCGTGCCGCCAACGCCAGCCCCCTCCCCGGAAGGACGGTTAATCGGAAACCGACGCTCGATGGCACGACTGCTGAGACCAATATCGTGAATGCCCAGCGGTCCACTGTTATCGTACCGTGATGCCAAGCATCGCCGATGAGGACGACGCGCGGCTGCAGGCTGCCGTTGTTCGCCTCGTGCTCGGTCGTATCGTCGAAGACCAGCGCTTCGCCGGGGACCCAGCCGCTGCTTGGCCCGCCCGCCGTCAACGATGATCGGCAGCGCGCCAAAACCCGATGTCACGCGCCTTGGGTGGTCTGAAAAGGCGCTTCGGCTCTTGCCACGCAGCACAGAAACAAGGCGAAGTTTCTTTTGAAACGGGTCATGGCACAAAATAGGGGTTGCGCTTCGGCCGCGGGATGTCCGCACTGGCTGCGGGTATTGATGGGACCGGCGCACGGGATCGAGGACGAATGGTCATGCCATGCTGACGATGAACTGCGAGCTTCTCGACCTGCGCGCGCTCATCGCGGTGTCAGACGGGCGCAGCTTTCATCGTGCGGCGCAGCAGCTCAACCTGTCGCAACCAGCGCTCAGCCGGCGCATCCAGAAGCTCGAACAGGTGATCGGCACGCGCCTGATCGAGCGCAGCACGCGGAGCGTCCGGCTGACGCCCGCGGGGCAGCAGGTCGTACCGCTGATCCGACGCGTGCTCGACGAGATTGACGGGTCGCTCGTCGGGCTGATGGCGCAGGGCGAACGGCAGGCGGGCCGGATCACGCTGGCGAGCGTGCCGAGCGCCACGGTGCGCTTCCTGCCGCAGGTGCTGCAACGCTTCGCCGAGGATTACCGCAATACCCGCGTCCGCATCCTCGACCGCTCGGCGTCCGAGTGCGCCGAAGCGGTCCGGACGGGCGAGGCGGAGTTCGGGCTGTCGCTGCCGGTCGCGGTGGATTCCGACCTGTCATACACCCCGCTCCACGACGATCCGTACGGATTGATCTGTCGCAAGGACGATCCACTGGCGACCATGCCCGACGTCTCCTGGGCGGACCTGGTCGGCAAGCGGCTGGTGACGATCCATCGCGCCAGCGGCAACCGGACGACGCTGGAGGCGGGGCTTGCCGCAGCGGGCATCACCCTGACCTGGTTCTATGAGGTGACGCGACTGACGTCGGCGCTGGCGCTGGTCGATGCGGGGCTTGGGCCATCGGTCCTGCCGCGTCTGGCATGCGAAGGACCCGAGGCCCGCGACTTGGTATGGCGGCCGCTCGGGGAACCGGTGATCGCGCGGACGATCGGGCTGCTGAAGCGTCCGGCCGCACCGATCTCGCCGGCCGCCGCCCGGCTCGTCACGTTGCTGACCGCGGCGTGGGCGACGGCATGACGAGCATCGCGCCGTCCCAGCGCGCGACGAGCAACGTCGCGCTGATGTTGGCGAGCCCGCTGGTCAGCGCGCGGATGGTCGACAGGATGCGGTCGACCGCGATCAGCATCGCCGCCGCGCCGACGGGCACGTCGGGCAGCAGTGACAGCGTCAGCAGCAAGGCGGAAAACCCGCTGCCCGTCACGCCCGCCGCGGTCTTCGACGTCGCGAGCATGACGACGAGGTACAGCGCGAGCCGGTCGGGGGGCAGCGCGATGTCGAGCGCCTCGGACAGGAACAGAGTCGCGACCACCAGATAGACTGCGGTGCCGGCGAGGTTAAGCGTGTAGCCAAGCGGCACGATCAGCCCGACGACCGCCGGCGGCACACCCAGCGCTTCCAGCTTGGTCATCAGCCGCGGTAATACGACTTCGCTCGACGACGTGCCTAGCACGATGACCAGTTCGTCACGGAAATGGCGCAGGATCCGGATCGGCGACATGCTGGTCGCGGCGCGCACGGCCCCCAAGAGGAGCGCGACAAGCGTAGCACACGCCACCGCCAGCGTCGCAACGAGCAGTCCCAGCGAGCCGATGAAACCGATGCCATAGGCGCCGACGGTAAACGCGACCGCCCCGAACGCACCGATCGGCGCGGCGCGGATGAGAAAGCCAAAGATCGCAAACTGCAACTGCGTCAGCCCGCGAATGGCCCGTGCGATCGGCTCACCCGCCGGACCGATCCGGATCAACCCAAACCCGACGAGCCCGGCGATGAACAGCACCGGCAGCACGTCGCCCGCGGTGAAGGCGGAGAAGAAGGTGTCCGGCACCATCCGCAACAGGAAGTCGCCCGGCCCGGTGATATGCCTTGCACCGAGCTGTCGATCGAGGTCGATTCCGGCCGGCAATGTCGGCATGCGCAACCCCGCCCCTGGACGCATGAGGCTGGCGACCACCGCCCCCGCGAGAAGCGCGGCGATCGTGATGCCGATAAACACCAGGATCGCGCGCGCGATGGTCGAACCGGTCCGGCGGGCGCCGCCGTGCAGCACGATGCCGTCGACGATCGTGCAGAACAGGATCGGCGGCACCATCATCCGCATCGCCTTGACGAACGCGATGCCGAGCGGGGCAAGCTCGACGCCGATCGTGGGCCAGACATGGCCGACGATCGTCCCCAGCACGATGCCAAGGATCATCTGCACATAGAGCTGACGAAACAGCCGCACCCCGCCCCTTTCATGCGCCGCACACATCAAACACTCCGATCGTTGCAATTGTTAGATCGGTCGCGAACCGCTTCTATCGTCAAACGGTCGCGACGTCTTGCCCGACGTCGCGACGCAGCGATCGCCCAAAGAGGTGATGCCAATCGAGGAGCAGGACGACGATGGATCGGCAACCGGACCAGAACGCGTGAGGATGACGGCTATGATCACGCGTCGTACGACGTTTGGCGCGTTGATCGCATGCGTGGTCGCGCCGCTGATGGTCGGTTGCCAGTCGCTGCCACCCGCCCGTCCAGCCGCCACGTCCGAGCTTAACGTCGTCACCTCGGGTGGTTTCAACGCTGCATTCGATACGCTGGCGACGCGGTATACCGCCGAGACCGGGACGCGCATCGTCACTGGCCACGGGCCGTCGATGGGCGAGACGCCGAACGCGATCCCCGCGCGGCTCGCACGCGGCGAGGCCGCCGACGTGGTCATCCTCGCGCGCTCGGGTCTCGACCGACTGGTCGCCGACGGCAAGGTCGCCCGCGGGACCGAGATCGATCTCGGCCTGTCGAAGATCGCGGTGGCGGTTCGCGCCGGCGCGGCCGTTCCCGACATCTCGACGCCCGACGCGCTGCGTGCGACGCTGATCGCGGCGAAATCGGTCGCGTGGTCGGACAGCGCGAGCGGGGTCTATATCCAGACGACGATGCTCGCGCGCCTAGGCATCGCCGATCAGGTGACGCCAAAGGGCAGGATGATTCCCGCGACCCCGGTCGGCGAGATCGTCGCGCGCGGCGATGCCGAGATCGGCTTCCAGCAATTGTCCGAACTGCAGCCGGTCAAGGGGATCCGCATCGTCGGCCTGCTGCCCGACAGCCTGCAAAAGGTCACCGTCTTCTCGGGCGGCATCGTCGCCTATTCGCCGCGTCAGCGCGAGGCGCGCGCGCTTCTCACCTATCTCTCCTCCCCCTCAGCCGACGCCGCGATCCGCGCAAGCGGGCTCGAGCCGGCGCCGCGAAAGGCACGCCCATGACCGCCGACACCCTCCCCGCCGGCGCGATGCCGCTCGGCGGCGCTGCCACGGCGGCGACCAAGAAATCGGCCTTCAAGTCGATCTTCATCGTCGCCAGCGGCAACTTCCTCGAGATGTTCGATTTCATGGTGTTTGGCTATTACGCCACCTACATCTCGAAGGCGTTTTTCCCGACCGGTAGCGAGTTCGTATCACTGCTGCTGACGCTGATGACGTTCGGCGCGGGCTTCCTGATGCGGCCCGTCGGCGCCCTGGTGCTGGGCGCCTATGTCGATCATCATGGCCGTCGCAAGGGGCTGCTGCTGACGCTCGGTCTGATGGCGCTGGGGACGCTCGCCATCGCGATCACCCCTACCTACGACCAGATCGGCCTCGCCGCGCCGCTTATCATCCTCGCCGGGCGGCTCGTGCAGGGCCTGTCCGCGGGCGTCGAGGTCGGCGGCGTTTCGGTGTATCTCAACGAGATCGCACCGCCGCACCGCAAGGGCTTCTACACGTCGTGGCAGTCCGCCAGCCAGCAGGCGGCCGTGGTGTTCGCCGCGCTGATTGGCCTGCTCGTGTCGACCAGCCTGTCGCCCGAGACTATGCAGGCCTGGGGCTGGCGCATTCCCTTCATCATCGGCTGCGTGATGATCCCCTTCCTGTTCATCATCCGCCGTCACGTCGAGGAAACCGATGCCTTCCTGAACCGCAAGGAGCATCCGAAAATCGGCGAGATCGTGCGGATCATCGGGGCCAATTGGGGGATCGTCCTGCAGGGCGCGCTGATGGCGGTGATGACGACCGTCTTCTTCTACATGATCACCGCCTACACGCCGACTTTCGGCAGCAAGGTGCTGAACCTGGGTCCGGGCGAGGCGCTGTTCGTCACCGCCTGTGTCGGCCTCACCAACTTCATCCTGCTCCCGGTCATGGGGGCGCTATCGGACAAGGTCGGCCGCCGCCCGCTGCTGATCACCGCCAGTGTGCTCGGCGTCGTGCTTGCCTATCCGCTGATGAGCTGGCTCGTGGCGAGCCCGAGCTTCGGCAAGCTGCTGGCCGTCGAACTCCTACTTGCCACGATCTACGCCACCTATAACGGCGCGTTCATCGTCTACCTAACCGAGGCGATCCCGGCACACGTCCGCACCGTCGGCTTCAGCCTCGCCTACAGCATGGCGACCGCAATCTTCGGCGGCTTCACGCCCGCGATCAGCACCGCCCTGATCGGCGCGACCGGGGACAAGGCGATCCCCGGCGCATGGTGTGCCGCGGCCGCGCTGCTCTCGCTGCTCGCGTTGCTCATCGGCAGCCGGGTCAACCGGCACGCGGAGGCGCATGGCTGATCCCGGCCCCGCGCCGCCGACGATCACCCGCCCCGAAACCTTACGACCGACGACTTAAGACCTGCAAAAAACAACAAGAAACGAACATTTGGGAGAGAGACGATGACCTGGAACACCAGGAAGACGATGCTCGCGTGCGGCGCTGCCATGGTGCCGCTCGCGATGATGCTGGCGACGCCGGCCGCCGCCCAACAGGTGCCGACGCCCGGCGCGCAGGACGCCTCGGCGATGCCGAACGCGCCTGCGACCACCCCGCCGGCAGATCCCGAAACACCCACGGGCGATCTCAAGTCCGCCGAAAGCAATGCGCCCGCGAGCGACCCGGGCGGCGACATCGTGGTCACCGGCAGCCGCGTCGCCACTGGCTTCAAGACCCCCACGCCGGTGACGATGGCGAGTTCGGAGCAGCTGCGCGAATCCGCGCCGACCAACCTCGCGGACGGCCTGAACCAGCTGCCAGCCTTCAACGGCAGCACCAAGACGTCCAGTCCATCGACCACCAACAGCCGCGGCGGCAGCAGCGGCCAGAACCTCCTCAACCTTCGCGGCCTCGGCGCACAGCGCACGCTGGTCCTGCTCGACGGTCGCCGCCTGCCCGCAACCAACAGCGGCGGATCGGTCGATATCAACATCATTCCGCAAGGGTTGGTCAGCCGCGTCGACGTCGTCACCGGCGGCGCATCCGCCGCCTATGGATCGGACGCGGTCGCCGGCGTCGTCAATTTCGTGCTCGATACCAAGCTGAAGGGGTTCAAGGCGGAGGCGCTGGGTGGCGTCTCGACGCATGGCGACCTGCCGTCCGCCGGCGGATCGCTGGCGTTCGGCACGTCGGGCATGGACGACCGGCTGCGCTTCGTCGCGGGGGTGGACTATTTCTACCAGAAGGGCCTTCGCGCCGACCAGGACACCGGGCGGGACTGGTTCGACGACAATGCCGGGCAGATCGTGAACCCGGTATCCGGCGCGCGGCCGACGAACCTGATCATTCCGTCGATCCGCAGTTCGCTCGGCACGATCGGCGGTCTGATCAGCGCGGGTCCGCTCCGCGGGACGCAGTTCCTCGCCGGCGGCGGCTCGGCGCCGTTTGACTATGGCACGATCACCGGTACCGCGTTCCAGAGCGGGGGTGACGGCGCGCGCGCCAATATCGGGCTGCAGCCGACCCAGGAACGCTACAACGCGTTTGCACGCACCGAATTCGAGATCGCCCCGGTCGCAACGGTGTTCGTCGAGGGGTTGTATGCGCGCAGCCATACCAACCAGGGCGCGTTCGTCAGCCAGAATGTCGGCTCCAATGCCGCCTACACCATCTATCGCGACAACGCGTACCTCCCCGCCAACATCCTGGCGCGTATGGTCGCGGCGAACGTCCAGTCGTTCCAGCTCGGCCGGTTCGAAAGCGAATTGCCGCTGGTCGAGAATGAATCGACGATCGACGTCTATCACGCATCGGTCGGCGTCCGCGGCGATCTCGGCGGTCCGTGGAAATACGACGCCTCGTATAATTTCGGTCAGTCGGACCAGGAATTACGGTCGAACAACCTGACGGTTGCGCGCAACCTCTATGCCTCGGCCGACGCGGTGCGAAACTCGGCCGGCCAGATCGTGTGCCGCTCGACGCTAGCCGGGCTCGATCCCGGCTGCACGCCGCGCAACCTGTTCGGTCCACAGGCGTCGAACCAGGGGATCACCGACTATGTCACCGGCGACAATGTGCTGAACCTGCGTCTGCGCCAGCAGGTGGTGTCCGCCAATATCCGCGGCGATCTGGGCGACAGCATCCAGCTGGCAGGGCCGATCGCGGTCGCGGCGGGCGTCGAATATCGCAAGGAGACCGCGCGCCAGACCACCGATGCGCTGTCCCCGACGCGGATCGACTTCACCGGCATCCGCGGCGGCCCCTCGGCGCTGTCGGGGCGGCAGGGACCGTATCGCTTCTTCAACCCGCTCCCGTTCTCCGGCGAATACGACATCCGCGAGGGCTATCTCGAGGTCGCGGTGCCGGTGCTCAAGGACAGCGCGATCGCGCAGTCGCTCGACCTGAACGGCGCCATCCGTCACGCGGACTACAGCACGTCGGGCGGGGTCACGACGTGGAAGCTGGGCGCCAGCTGGCAGCTGGTCGACGACCTGCGCTTCCGCGGCACCTGGTCGCAGGACATTCGCGCGCCCAACCTGCTCGAACTGTTCAACCCCGCGACGCAGCTGAACGGCAACGTCGTGTTCAACGGCGTGACCACGCCCCAGGTCAATTTTGCGACCGGCAACCGCGATCTGAAGCCCGAACGCGCCCGCACGATCACCTTCGGCGGCGTGTACCAGCCCGGCTGGCTGCGCGGGTTCCAGGCCTCGGTCGACTATTACAAGATCACGCTGAAGGACGCGATCAGCACGCTGGCCGAGCAGCGCGTGGTCGACGAATGCGCCGCGGGCAACCAGACCCAGTGCGCCAACATCACCGTCCTGCCCTCGGGCTCGCTCAGCATCCTGCGCCCCAACCTCAATCTCGCGCAGCAGACCGTCGCCGGCATCGATTTCGAACTCGGCTACAAGACCGAAGTCGCCGGCGGCGACCTGAACCTGCGGCTCGTCGGCAACCACGCGACGCAGAATAATTCGGAGACGCCGGGCTCCGCGGTGCGCGAGGCGCTGGGCGAGACGACCACGCCGAAATGGAGCGGCATCCTGCAAGCGACCTGGTCGAACGAGGCGTTCTCGCTGTTCGTGCAGGAACGCTTCATCAGCGCGGCCAAGCTCGATGCCACGCGGGTCGAGGGCGTCGACATCAACGACAACACGACGCCCGCGGTGTTCTACACCAACCTGACCGGCACCTATAATCTGCGGATCGGCGGGGGGAAGCAGCAGGTGTATCTGTCGATCGCCAATCTGTTCGACCGCGATCCGCCGCTGTCGCCACCGCCGGTGACGACGTTCACCACCGCGGCGAGCAGCGCCTATGACCCGATCGGCCGCTATGCCACGCTCGGCGTCCGCGTCTCGTTCTGAGTGTTATCGACCCTTTGCAGGAGGTACACGAATGCGAAAACCCCGTATCGCCATGCGCCCGGTGCCCGCGCATATCGTCAGCCAGATGCTGGCCGCCATGCGCGACGAGACCGGCTCGGCGCTCATGATGCGCTATGGCATTAGCTACAATACGTGGCGAAAGCTGAGGGTCGGCGATCCGGTCCGCGATTCGCTTGCCGAACGACTGGAACGACGTGTCGTCGAACTGCAAGCCGCCGACCCCCGATCGTACCGATAGGCGCATCCGGCACGCGGCGGCACGGCGTGACCGCGCAGCGACACTAATCCCGCCGCCCCCGCCGCAGCGATCCAGGCTGAGACACGCGCCAGCGACCGCGTTTCAGGCCAGGTGAAGCTGACCGAAGAAGCGGGACAGCGCCCCATCGATCGAGGATGCGCCATCCTCGACCCGTCGCGAGTCGGTGCGGACTAGCGACGCCATGCCGGCAGTGCCTCTGGTCGCAACCGAGACCTCGGTAACGAGGCGGCCGATGAGATCGAGATCGTCGGCAGCGCCATCGACGTTGCGGTTGATCGTCTGGCCGCTTTGTGCCTGTTCATCGATGCTCGACGCCAGAGCATCGGCGCCGCGCGCCATCTCGTCCACCAGCCCGCGGATTTGCGTCAACCCGGTGGACGCGGCGTGCGTGCCGCGCTGCATGCCGGCGATCTGGCGCGCAATCTCGTCGGTAGCATCCGCGGTCTGCGTCGCCAGCATCCGAACCTCGCCTGCGACGACCGCGAACCCCTTGCCCGCGTCGCCAACCCGCGCCGCTTCCATCGCGGCGTTCAGCGCAAGCAGCTTGGTGCGCGCGGCGATGCTGCCGATCAGCCCGACGATCGCGCCGATCGCACGCGCATCGTCCTGCACGCCGGCCATGTCGCGCGCGAGTTCCGCCGCACGGTCCGCCGCCTGTGCGCTGAGATCGGCGGTCCGCCTTGTGCTGTCGCTCGACTGCCGGATCGCGCCCATGAACTGCGTCGTCGCGGCGGCGATATCGGTCGCGCCGTCAAGCGCCCGCCGTACCGCAACGCCGACGTCGCCGAGTTCGCGCGTCGCTGCGGTCGAGTGATCCTCGAGGTCGCCCGACGTCACCGTGAGCTGGTGCGCCGATCCGCGCAGGCCTGCGAGCACATCGGCGATCTCGTCTTCCAGCATCGTTGCCGCCTGTCGCACGATACGGTTGCGCTCGGCCTCGGCGTCTTCGAACGACCGGCGCCTGATCTCGACCTGCCGTTCGCGCTGGACCTCGGCGATTTGCTGGCGACCTGCTTCTGCGTGCAGGTGTTCGCGTTCGACCACCGAGGCGCGAAAGACTTCGATCGCGCGCGCCATCCGGCCGATCTCGTCGCGCCGTCCGGCATGCGGCGTTCGGCCCTTGGCGTTGCCGCCGGCGATCGCCGCCATCGTCCGCTCGATCTGCAGCAACGGGCGGATGATCGTGCGCTGGACGATCAGGACCGTACCGCAGGCGGCGAGCGAGAACAGCACGAGGCTTGCGAGGACGCTGATCGTCACCTCCTGCCGTTCGAGGTCGTAGGCATGGCGGAACAGGCGTTCGACCCGCACTTCCTGGGCGCCGATCAGCGTATCGGCGATCGTTGAGGCAATCCGTTCGTTCGGGCGGACGTCGCGGCGGAAGATCGCCCATGCGCGTGCCTGCCCGCCATTGCTCGCCGCCGCGGCCACGATCGCCAGGCGGTCCAGGACGACCGCTTGACTCTCGATGTAGCGACTGTGCGGGGTCAACCGAGCCGCGGGAGTACCAACGAGTTGCCCGAGTTGCAGGCGCATCTGGTCCGAACGCGTAGAAAATTTGCGGTGGATGATCGCTCGTTCGCGCGGATCGCGCTCGAGCAGCAGATTGAGCGCATCGCGCTGGAGCGAGCGACTGAGCGAGCGCACTTCGACCAGGTGGATCCGCACGACCTGCGCCGCATTGGCGGCATCGCGCGCAGTCTGGACGCGACTGCGCGTTCCCAGCCCGATCGAGCCGAGCACGCAGACCAGTCCTAGCATGATGGCGACCGGCACCATCAGCCGCGCAACCATGCTTCGCGACCAGAGTTTGGGAATTCCATGGATCATAGGCCAGCGCGCTACGGCAGCGATCTTAACCCTGTGTGACAGTCAGAACGCGATAAGGGGCACGTGCATGGCCCCAACGCCGCCCCATCCACGGCCGACGGTGGCGCGAGCGCCTTTTTCCAGACCGGCGGCACCGATCCGTTCCGGTATCGAGCGTTTGAACCGGCAGAGCGCAATCGGACAGCGCAGAACCGGCCATCGACGCCGTCTCGCCGCGATCCCGGCTTCGAACGGTCCTTTATCTGGCGGCGCCTAGGGCTGCTCGCCAACGGGCGCCACATATTCCCCCATATCCGGCTCATCGTCCTGCGGCTCACCCCGCTGCAGGTGCGAGTGACGGATGCCATAGACGAAATAGAGCAGGATACCGCCGACCATGTACCAGGCGAAAAACATCAAGACCTTCATCGGCACCGTCGTGATGAGATAGACGCACGACGCAATGCCCAGGAGAGGCACTGCCGGATAGAGCGGTACAGAGAACCCGCGCGGCAGGTCGGGCGCAGCGCGGCGCAGGTAGATGACCGACAGGCAGACGATCGAGAACGCCGCGAGCGTGCCGACCGAGGTCATGTCCCCCAGCACGTTGATGTCGAAGAATCCCGCCGCCACTGCCGTGACGACGCCGACCAGCACCGTGTTGACATACGGTGTCTTGAACGTCGGGTGCACGGTCGCGAACACGCGTGGCAGCAGGCCGTCGCGCGCCATCGTGTAGAAGATCCGCGTCTGGCCATACATCAGCACCAGCACCACCGAGGTCAGCCCGATGATCGCACCGATCTTGATGAGCTTGGCCAGCCACCCCCAGGCCGGGCCGAAACTGTCGACCACCACTGCGACCGGATCGGGAACATTGAGCGCGGTATAGGGCACCAGCAACGTCATGATCGCCGCGACGAGCATGTAGATCACCGTGCACACGATCAGCGCGCCGATGATCCCGAACGGCATGTCCTTCTTGGGGTCCTTGGCCTCCTGCCCCGCGGTCGATATCGCCTCGAACCCGACATAGGCGAAGAACACGATCGATGCGGCGCGCATGACGCCGTCGACGCCGAACTTGCCGGCGCCCTGATTGGCGGGAATGAACGGCGTCCAGTTGCGCGCGACCAGTTCGTTCAGATGCGACAGCACGATCACGCCGCCGACCGCGATGAAGGCGACCAGCACGCCGACCTTGATCGTGACGATGATGGTGTTCACCTTCGCGGATTCCGCCACGCCCCGAACCAGCAGCGCGGCGAGCGCCAGACAGATCAGAAAGGCCGGCAGGTTGAAGATCGTCGTCACCGGCAGACCATCGACGATAACCGGCACGCCGCCGCGGATGAGCGGATACCCGGCCGGCCCTGTGAACTGCGGTGGAATATGGATGCCGAAATCGCCCAGCAGGCTGACGACGTAGCCCGACCAGCCGACCGCCACCACCGACGCGGCAAGACCATATTCGAGCAGCAGCAGCGCGCCCATCGTCCACGCGACGAATTCGCCCAACGTCGTATAACCATAGGTATAGGCCGAGCCGGACACTGGCAGTGTCGACGACAATTCGGCGTAGCACAGGCCGGCAAACGCGCAGACCATACCGGCCACCACGAACGACAGCAGCACCGCAGGACCTGCATGGAGCGCGGCCGCAGAGCCGGTCCGCACAAAGATGCCCGCGCCGATGATACACCCGATGCCGAGCATCAGCAGGTTCCATTTGCCGAGCGTTCGCTTCAGTTCACTTGCGGCGGTTTCGCGCTGAACCTGCGCGATCGATTTGCGCGCAAACATGCGCTCGACGATGCCCCTCGAGGCCTGCCTTGCCATACTTCCCCCGGGGTTAAAAACCAGCCAACCAAACCCGTCCAAGCCTAGCGGGCAACCGGGACAACGCAATGTCCCTTAGCATTCGAGTGGCTTAGCGGCTGGGATGAAATTGCCATTCTGTCCTTTATGGGGGGAACAATGTCTGGTCGTTCCAATGCGGTTTGCCGCCTCTCGACACCAAGGGGCCAGGCAGGTCGGATTTTAGGGGCACGGTCCCGGTCGCTGTCGAAACCCGAGAGTAGGGCTTGCGAGAGGCATCCGCTAAAATCCGGCTCGATCGATCATCGTTGCGACCTCGATCGGCAGCTCGGACTGCGACGTTGGCAATAATCGGTTTAACACGGTCTGCACACGCTTGCGCGCTACCTGATATGCCTTGTGGCGGATCGCGCGCGTTGCGTTGGTTCGCCATGATGCGCTCTCACCGAGCAGCGCCTCCCACTTCGTCTCTTCTGCCTCCAGGATCGAGAGCGCCAGACGCAATCCATCCCGTCGCCCGCGCGCCTACTCGTCGGACATAGCTGGCCTCTCCATCGTTCGCGCAACATTGGCCTCGCTCCAGAAGCTTGGCAAGGCAGGCTCGCCCCCCTGCCGCCGCCTGCACCGCTTGCGTTTGCAAACGTCGGGATCAGCGACGGGCGTCTGAACCGACGACGGGCGTCAAAGCCAGCGATGGGCGGGCCGGCACGGTCGACAGCGCCACCGCGCTGGCCACCTCCAAAGGCAGCGCCGTCGCAGCACGCGTATCTCATGACCGTCTATCGTGGCCATGCCACCTGCGGGCGCGTGCGACGGGTTCCTGCAGACTCAGGCGGATCTGCTCGTTTATGTCATCGAAAAGGTCTTCGACAGGCCGTGGTACAACTTTTCGCGGCACACCCACTGGCTGGCGGCATCGGCGATGAAAGCCGTTGCGAACATCGGCAGCATCAGGCCCCGGCTGGCGGTCGTCTCCGACAGGATGATGACCGCGGTCAGCGGCGCGCGGACGACCCCTGCAAAATAGGCGACCATACCGAGGATCACGATCGCACTCGCCGGCTCGCCGGGAAATACCTCGCGCAGCAGGTTGCCGACGCCGGCGCCGACGGCGAGCGACGGCGCGAAGATCCCGCCCGGGAGGCCGGCGATCGCGGTCGCGGCCGTGGCGATCAGCTTGGCCGGCCCAAACCAGAGCGGGGCATCCACGCCGACGATCATCGCGCGCGCGGACGCATAGCCGGTTCCCCAAGTCAGCCCGGTCACGACGCCCAGCACCGCGACGACACCCCCGCAGATGCCGGCGAACGCCACGGGATGCGCACGGGCCCACCCCGTCAGCCGATTGCGGCTGACCGCCATCGCCAGCAGAACGCGCGAGAAGAGCCCGCCCGTCATGCCACCCGCGACTCCGGCGACCGGGGCGACGATCAGCGCGGACAGCAGCGGCATATGCGCGCCGATCGCCCCGAAGTAGATATAGTCGCCCTGCACCGACTGCGCGACCATCCCGGCGATAACGATCGCGGCGAGGACGAGCAGCGTCACGCGCTGCTCATACGCGGAGGCGAGTTCCTCGATCGCGAACAGCAGCCCGGCAAGCGGCGTGTTGAAGGCGGCTGCCACGCCCGCCGCACCGCCGGCGATCACAACGCCACCGCGCAACGGCACGCGGACGATTCGGTGCGTCACCCCCATGACCGCGGCCGCCACTTGGACGGTCGGCCCTTCCCGGCCGACCGATGCACCGCCCAGCACTGCGCCGATGGTCAGCACCGCCTTTGCCGCGACCGTCCGGATCGAAATCAGCGTTCCGGTGGCGTCGTTCGGATTGCCCTGCGCCGCAATGACCTGGGGAATACCGGATCCCCGCGCGAGCGGCGCATAGCGACGGGTCATCCAGACCAGTCCCATGAAGATGAGCGGCGTCGAGATCAGCGGCAGCCAGCGCCAGGTCGCGGCAAAACGGCCGAAGACCGCGCCTGCCCAGTCGGCAGCCTCCGCGAACAGGGTCGCGACGATGCCTATGAGGATCGCACCCGTCAGGATCGCCACGCGCGTCCGAAACTGCGTCGATCGCGGACCTCGCGCGCGCAGCAACGCTCTGTACCGTGACGGTGTCCAGCGTTTAGCCGGTATAAAGCGATTGATCAGGCCAGCCATGATGCTTCTTTAGGTCCCGCCGCCAGTTAGGCTACCCCCTCCCCGCCCACATGCGCGGCCTGCCGGGGATGGGATCAGCCACGAGGCTCCGCCATCCTTGCCCGAAAGCGGCGTTCGGGACGGTCGTCATGCGTAAACAGCGACGCCTGACAGCGCCGAACGACTGGGACGGTGTGACGACCTGTTTTGGAACAGAAGCAATCGTTTAGCGCTTGGAGTTTTGATCATTCCGGGAGCTAGGACAATGACCGATACCACACGCCGCACCTTCGTGACGGGGGCAGCGATTGCCGCCGGCGCGATCACCGCGACGGCCTCAAGCGCGGCGAAGCCAAACGGTGGCAGTAATGCCGCGACGACACCCGCCGCCGCCGCTTATCCCAAGCCTCCCTACCCCGTACAGCGCCAGCCTTGGCCAGGACTAGCGTCGAAGATGACCCCGCGGCCGGATCACGGCGAGACGAGCTACAAGGGCTCGGGCAAGCTCCTGGGCAAGAAGGCGCTGATAACCGGCGGAGACAGCGGCATCGGTCGCGCGGCGGCGATCGCCTATGCGCGAGAGGGGGCAGATGTCGCGATCAACTACCTGCCCGCCGAAGAACCCGACGCCCGGGAGGTCGTTGCGCTGATCCGCGCCGAGGGCCGCAAGGCGGTCGCCATCCCGGGCGATCTGCGAGACGAACGCTTTTGCCGCCGACTGGTGCAGCAGGCGAGCGAGCAGCTCGGCGGGCTCGATATCCTGATCAACAATGCAGCGCGTCAGCAGACGCGTCCCGGTATCGCGGATATCTCGAGCCAGGACTTCGACGATACCATGAAAACCAACGTCTACGCGCCGTTCTGGCTGACAAAGGCGGCGCTCGAGCGCATGAGCGCGGGCGCGGTGATCGTCAACACGTCCTCCGAGCAGGCGGGAAATCCTTCGCCCGATATCGTGGACTATGCCCTCACGCGTGCCGCGGTGCTCAATTTCACCAAGAGCATGGCCAAGCAGGTCGCGTCCCGCGGTATCCGCGTGAACGCGGTCGCGCCCGGTCCGTTCTGGACGCCGCTGCAGGTCAGCGGCGGGACGACGCCCGAGAAGCTACGGAGCTTTGGCGGGGACTCGCCCATGGCTCGGGCGGGTCAACCTGCCGAGATTGCGGCGCTGTACGTTGCCGCAGCCGATCCGTCGCTGAGCTATTCGACCGGCCAGATCTTTGGATCGACCGGCGGCAACGGTCAGCCGGCGTAACCGGGCGCGCCGTAACTTGTTAAGGTTGCGGCGCGAACCACGCGATCTCGATCGCCGCGGAATGCCATGTCGCACTCCGGTCGACGGAGTTCAGCCATGGACGGCTGTAGGACAATGGAAGATACCGGCCCCGCTGATTACGGCGTTCTCCGTTCCGGACGCTTGACCGACGCGCCTTGCTATTGCCCGTCATTCGCTGTCCGGGCTCGACCTCGCCCGGCACTGGCCGGCTTTGTCAGTACGCGGATCAGCGTTGCTTCGGCAGCGCGATAGGGCGTGCCGTCGGCACGTAACACCTCGTGAAACCACACCGTAGGCTCGTCGGAGGTATAGGGCTTCTTCCAGCTGTCCCATGGCAACCGAGTCTGCGTTTTGCCGTCGACGAAGCCCCAATTGACCATGCCGATATTCAGCCGCTTACCGATCGGCAGCGAACCATCGAAGGTCGACCCTGCCCCCCGCGCCATATATTCCGTGCAGAAAACCGGGCGACCATAGCTGAGCATCTGCCGTGCCCGGGCCTCGAACTTTTCGGGCCAACTATAGTCGTGGAAACTCATGACGTCCGAATTCGCGACCTGGATGCGCTCGACGGGATCGAGCGTCGCCGGCTTGTCCCAATCGTCGCCGATCCACAGCCCGCTGGTCAGCGGCTGGTCCGGATCCGCCGAACGGGCCGCGGTGAACGCCTGCGCGATCAGCTCGGCAACCAGCGCCTTCTTGCCCGGCGTCGGCGCGTAATTCCCGCCACCCTCGTTATTCGGCTCGTTCCATACGTCCCATGCCAGCACGCGATCGTCCTTGGCGAACCGGCCGACGATGTCTTTGACATAGGCCATAAGCTTCGGATGGCCCGCCCGGTCGGCGAGCCGTGCGGCGCCGGGTCCCTGCACCCAGCCCGAATTATGCACGCCGGGTATCGGCGGATGCTGTGGCCCAGAGACCGGGTGGGGATCCCAGCAGCTGTCGAACAGCACGAACACCGGCCGGATATGATGGCGCGCCGCGATCGCCAGGAACGCGTCCATCCTCTGTTTCAACCCCTCGGGATCCTCCTCCCAGAGCAGATTGTGGACGAACACGCGCATCGTGTTCATGCCGAGCCCTTCGGCCCACCCCAATTCCTTGTCGATCGTACCAGGATCGAACGTCGCGGCCTGCCACATCTCCAACTGGTTGATCGCGGTCGCGGGCGCGTAGTTCGCCCCGACGGGCCAGGGCTGGCGGGCATACCAGGCGTTGGCAGCCTGTTTGGTCCACAGGTCGCGGGCATCGGCGGCAGCCGGCAAACCCAGTATCCCGGAGATGGCCAAGCAACGTAGCACGAAGCGCATAGTTCGACTCCCTCATCGGCCCAGTAGACCGCATCTCGGCGGATGGTATTCCACCATCCGCCGCATCAGGCGGGCTAGAGGCGGAACCGTGCGCCTACGCCTAAATACCGTCCTTCGTCACGTACATCGCGGGGGTAGGACCGGTCATCGCCATATTGTGCGTAATTCCGAAACGGCTTCGCGAGGATATTGGCCGCATCGAACGTCAGGGTGATGGCCTTTATGGGCGTGTAGTTGAACGAGAAGTCGAGGCGGGTCACGTTTTCCGTACCTTCGCCAAAATACACGCCATCGACGATCTGGTTGCCGTTCAGGTATCGCGACCGGCCGTTATACGACAACCGGGTCGATATCGTGTCCTTCTCGTAGAATAGCGCCGCGTTGTAGCTCCACTTCGACAGCCCCGGAATGCCGACAAACGGCGGCGACGTGTTCGCAGGGCTAAAATCTACCGGGAATCGCTGACTCCCGTCGAGATAGGTCACATTTCCCTGCACGCCGAAGCCGCTGAACAGTCCCGGTAGGAAATCCAGGAACGTCTGCCCGCCGACTTCGACGCCCTTGATCTTGCCGGCCCCGGCATTGGCCTGGGCGTTCACCTCGATCAAGCCATAGAGCGGATCCTGAAAACGCTGGGTGTATCCCGACAGGAAGCCGAAGAGGTCGCGATAGAAGAAGGATGCGGTCAGCGAAGCATTCTTGGAGAAGTAATATTCGATCGTCGCATCATAGTTTGTCGATGTGAGCGGAGCGAGGTTCGGATTGCCGCCATTGCCATAATAGTTCGGGCGACCCTGAAGATTCGCGGCAAACCGCGGATCGCTGAGGATCGTGACCGGCGTACCATCCGCGTTCACGGTCGGCGAGACGTTGGGTGTCAACGTCACTGCGGGATTGAGCGCGCCGAATTCCGGCTTGGTGCGCGTTTCGGTGAATGCGAAACGGATTTGCAGCTTGTCGTTTGGACGAATGCGCAAACTGGCGTTCGGCAGGATGTCGACATAATTGGCATTGGTCGTGATCGGCTGGGTCGCCGTGACGACACTGCCGTTGGCATCGGTTTGAATGACGCCATTGACCACGACGGGTACCGTCCCCTGGCCGCTATACTTGCCGACGGTGTTGACGACGCGGACGCCGAGCAGACCGTCCACCCCGACCGAGCCGATATCAAATTCATATTTGGCCTGGCCGTAGAAGGCGTAAGTCTGCTCTTTCGCAAGGAACGCCTGTAACGGATCGAGCTGGACGTTCGCGGTCGAGAACAGGCGAAGGGCGTCGCGATATCCGCCGTCGTTCGGATTGGCTGCGACGAGCTTCTGAAGCTGGGCGAGCGAGAACTGGCGCAGTGCAGCGGCATTGCCTTCGATTCCGGCGCGGGTCGGCATCAGCCAGCTCGTCCAGCCTTGCGTGTTTCCGCGAAACGCATCCTGCGTGAGTTCGAGCGCACCCGCGGGCGTGTCGGCCAGCGGGATGTTCAGGTTCTCGGTATAGGCATACCGGTTGCCACGCTTGAGCGACGCGTCGCGATCCGTGAATCGTGCGCCGAATTGCAGCTTGGGGAACAAGGAGACGTCGGTGTCGAGGTCGACGTCGCCACGCCACTGCCAGCCGGCACCCTTCACCCGATACACGCTCTCGAAATAGCCGCGCCATTTGTAATTGGCGGGATTGTCGCGGTCATAACCGGGAAGGCTGAACGCGGTGCCGCCGTCGACGAAGAAATTCACGTCCATCGTCGGCGCGGTGGTCTGCGCCATGTCGAAGCTATATTCGTTCGAGGTGTAACGGCTGCGGGTATAAGCGAGATCACTCGAGATATGCGCGCGGCCGATATTCCACTTGAACCCGCCCGCCGTCTGGTAGGTGTCGGTATTGTTGTTGTTGGTACTGCGATATGCCTGTCCGCGTTCGCCGCCCGTCTTGGTCAGCGTCTGGACCTGGTCCGACTTCCCTTCGCGCAGGACGACGTTCGACAACACGGCGCTGTTGTTGAGAAGCGACGCTTCAAACTCGTCGTTGGCACCGCGACCGCGATACCCCTGATACAGGAAGTCATAGTAGAATTCGAGGTTCGACGCCGGTTTCCACTGTGCGCTGGCATTGACCGCGGGACGCCAGCGTTTTCCGCTATCGTTATAGACACCGATCCGTTCCGGAATGCGAAAGGCACGTCCGACCGAATTCGGGCTCACCGTGACGTTGTCGGGTATCGTCGTCGGAACAAAGCCGCTCGCGAAGCGCACGGCGTTCCGGTACTGCGACTGGGCGTAGGACCCGTTGATCAGCACGCCGACTTCGCCGATCCCGGTGTCCGTACGCGCGCTGACCAGGATGTTGCCCAATGGATCGTATTTTTTGCTCTGGTCGTTATAGGTCCCGCGGATCCCGCCCGCGACGACGAACTTCTCGGTGAAATCGAATGGGCGGCGCGAGCGCACGTTGATCAAGCCGGCAAGACCCGGCTCGAGCAGGTCGGCGGTGCCCGACTTGTAAACCTCGAGACCGGCCAGGGCGCCGGCAGGGAAATCCTGCAGCGCCGAGCGCCGTCCCTCAGCGGTAAAGATGTCACGGCCGTTGAAGGTCGTCGCGACGTCGGGAAGGCCGCGCACGATCACCTGGCTTACTTCGTCACTGGACCGATTGACCTGGACACCAGTGATACGAGCGATCGACTCGGCCGCGGTATTGTCGGGCAGCTTGCCGATATCCTGCGCAACGACGGCATCGAGAATCGCGTCGGAGTTTCGCTTGATCGCCTGCGCGCTGCCGAGGCTGGCGCGATAGCCGGTGACGACGATATCGTCCGTCGACGCGGTCGGGCCAGTATCGACAGGTTGCGCGACATCGTCAGCCACGGGCAGATTTTGGGTTGCTTCGGTGCCGGGGCTCTTGCCCTTTGCTGCATTCGTCGCGCGTTCCTGCGCAACGGGGGCCTGCTCTTCGAGTGATGCGTCCGGAGCGGCTGCCTGCTGCTGCTCCGCAACCGTCGCAGCCTGCCCCCACGCCGCCGTGGTCATCAATGCGAATGGTGCTGCCGAAACAAACAATGCGAAGCGCTTCATCATTTTCCCCTCTCCCAATGCAAGCGGCCCAGCTGTTACCGTGGAACTCACCGTTGATCCCATTTGTCTGACTTAGGGAAACAGGTCAAGGCATTCCCAACGAATGTCGATAGACACTCTTATTGAAACCCGGAATTTGCGCTATTTCAATTGTGGGTCAAATCCCTGCGAGCTCACCCCCTACGAGGACCTGGTGAGATTCGCCGCGGTTTCTAAGGATGACGGCACATGTCTTCGATGACGATCAGGCGTTGGGTTTTCAGCATTGTTGCGGTCGCCATACCGGCTTCGGCAGACGCGGCAGTGATCAGTTGGGGCCGGGCCGGCGTTTCACTCGTGCAGTACCGGGCCGACGCGGTCGAGTGCGGCAAGCTCGGTGCCAATGCCGACATCTCCAAGGAGCCTGCGACGCAGGCTATCGTCGCCGCCGAGCAATTTACCGAACGCAATCTCAACGCATCGATCGCCGGCAGCGATCCGGCACTGGAACAGGCGCTGATGGCGCGACGGCTAAGCCCTGCCAAGAAGCTGGCTGAGGCGCAGGGCGTGATGCTGACCGCGACCGAACTGTGTCTCACACGCCTCGGCTATCACCGGTTCACGCTCACCAGTGACCAAAGCGGGAGATTGGGTCGATTACGCCTGGGCTCGCCCGAGCGTCACGCCTATCTCCACGCCTTGGCAAGCGACCCTGCGATCCTGGCGAAACAGGCGGTGCGTCCCACCGCCGAAGTCGCTACGCCGTCAGATCGATAGCGGCCCGTTCCCGACCGGCACTCCAAAATCGGGGGTGCCGTCGGCGCGATAGCGGAAGCGCTGGACACGCGTATGCCGGTTTGGGTCGTATAGGGGATCGCCGGTAATCGCGTCGTAATCGCGCGCGTGGAAGACCAGGAGATCATTCCCCCGCGTATCCACGGTGAAGCTGTTGTGACCAGGCCCGTAGATCCGCCGTTCGGGTGACGTCTTGAAGACCGGTGTCTGGGATTTGGTCCAGCTGGCTGGATCCAGGAGATCGGCATCGTCGCGGGCCGTCAGCATCCCGAGGCAATATCGCGAGTCGGTCGCGCTCGCCGAATAGGTCATGAACACGCGGCCGTTGCGGATCAGCGGTGCAGGGCCTTCGGCGACCTTGAAACCCTGGATTTCCCAGGGCAGCGTCGGCACCGTCAAGCGGGTAGGCTTGGTAGCGAGCGTCGTGGGCGTCGCCAGCGGCGCCAGATAGAGATTGGAGTTCGTGTCGATCCCCGGCTCCTTCTGCGCCCAGCAGAGATACCGTGTCCCGCGGTTGACGAAGGTGGTCGAATCGAGCGTGAATGTATCCCACGGCGTCTGAAGCTCACCTAGCACCGACCAGGATCCCGTCACCGGGTCGTTCCCGTCGCATTGCAGGACATAGGTGCGGATGCGGAACACATCGTCGCCGTCACCCGCCGCGACATACACATACCAGCGACCGTCGATCTGGTGGATCTCGGGCGCCCAGATGTGGCCGGCCATCTTGCCGGATGCAGGCCGACGCCACAGCACCGTCTCCGGCGCATCGGCAAGCCCCGCGATGGTCGTCGCCCGCCGGAGGATGACGCGGTCATAGGCGGGCACTGACGCCGTAAACGTGTAGAGCCCGTCGGCCTGAAGCGCGATCTGCGCATCGGCGCGCTGGCGGATCAGCGGGTTGACGATCGCTCCGTCGCGAGGCCGCCGCGCCAGCAGCGGGTGCGCGAGTCCGGCGATAGCGGCGCCGGCGACGAAGCTGCGGCGGGTCAGGATATTCATCGGCATCGTCTTTCAGTTGTCGAGCGCCGGCCATCCGTCCCGCGACCAGCGCATCCGCGCCAGACGAAGGGTGGCTGCGCCGTGCCTGTCGCGATCATAGGCATGGTAGATCAGGTAATCGCGACCATCGCGGTCGTGCAGGAAGCCGGCGTGGCCGGGGCCGCGAAAGCGATCCTTGCCGGCCGCATCGGCCTGCAGCAGAACCGTCCCGCCGCCGTCGCGCATCGCGACGCCGGCGCGGTCGACATAGGGCCCGGTGATCGCACGCGATCGGCCGATGACGAGGTGGTAGTCGCTCTTGGCACCCCGGCAGCAATGGTCGAACGACGCGACAAGCCAGTACCAGCCGCCATGATCGACGATGAACGACGCTTCGATCGCGGTATTGGGTCCGGGCGCACGGCGCGCGATCGGGATGAGCGGCGCCCCCGGCACGGCAAGCTTGCCGGTCGCGGGATCGAGCCTGGCGAGCTTCAGGCCGGTCCAATAACTGCCCATGGCGAGCCATTGCCCACCCTGCCGGTCGCGCGCGAAATTCGGGTCGATCGCGTTATAGTCGTCGCCGTCCTTCGACGCGATCACCAGCCCATCGTCGCGCCAGCCATAGCCGGGCTTGGCCGGATCGAGCGTCGGGCTTGTCAGCAGTCCGATCACCGACCGCTGCTTGCCGAAGGTCGAAACCGAATAATACAGCCGATACCGTCCGTTGGCGTAGGCAATATCGGGCGCCCAGATATCCTTTGCGCCCGGCACCGCCGCGAGCGCCCAGTCCGGGATCGCCGCGATCGGTCCCGGCAGCGCGCGCCAGGTGACGAGATCGCGCGACGTGCGCGCGAGGATCGGCAACCGACCATTTTGTCCCGTCGAATAGGAATAATAGCTGTCGCCCTCTCGGATCAGCACGGGATCATGCGCCGGCACGATGTCACCGGATAGCCGATCGTTCAGCGACGGCGGCACTGGTGTCGCGCTCACGAGCGAGAACGCCGCGACGACGAGGCAGGATATGGCGCTCGAACGCCAGTCAATCGTCGCCGTTCCGATCTTCGCTGCCGACGTCTTACGGCCCGGCCGTGTCATCGACGTCCGCCGAAATAACGTTCGAGACGCTTCACTTCCTCCGGGGTGACCGCCATCACCGCGCCGTGCTTGGGCTGGGCGAAGTTCGTCGCCTTCATCGGCGACCCGGGATCGTTGAACCGACCGATGTTGCGGAACGTGACGAAGTCGGTTGTCTCCGCAAACCCCATATTGTTGGGTGTCACCCCGAAGACGTCGTACATCAGCACCCACGTATTCGTGCCGTATCTGCGCCAGAGGTTGGGGGCTTCGGCGGCCACCGTCTCCGGATCGATCTTGCGGGGGTCGTAAACATAACCGCGATCGACCCGACCCGATACCGCCTGACGGATGCTGCCGGGCTTTTCGTGCGCGACGTAGAACATCCGGTACTTGCCACCGACGAGAGTGATATCGGCGTCGATCGTGTTCACCTCCGATCGCGGATATTCCAGGACCTTTTTTGGGACCGTTGTCAGCGTCGTGAAGGCGTCATCAGCCTGGGACGCGACCATGAAATTGGGCCCGTTGCCGATCCGCGTGGTGAAATAGACCATCATGCGGCGGGTAGTCGGGTCGTAGATCATCTCCGGTGCCCAGGCGTTGCCCGCGTTTTTGTACGCCGGGAACAGCCGCGACACGTCGACCTTCGCCAGCGTCCAGTGGAGCAGGTCGACGCTCTTCATCAGCAGGAGGTTGCGGTTGTTGCCCCAGCCATACTCCTTTTCGGGACGTTCCCACTCGGTCGTCCGCAGGCCCTCCCGTTTCCCGAATATGTGCAGGTCGGTCATCGCCATGTAGAAGGCGCCGTCGGGCCCGCGCGTGATATGAGGATCGCGAACCCCCTTCTGATCGGCGATCGACCGCCCCGCGAGTATCGGTCGACCTCCGTTCACGTCGGTGAAGGCAAGCCCGTCGCGCGATGTGGCGAAATAGATCGAATGCGTATCGTCTTTGAAATAGACGAGCAGATACGCGGATCGCTTTCCGACTGCGGCTGCCCCGCGCGCCGCCCCCAGGCGCGGGACGATGGTCAGCTGCCGATTGCCCGTTTTCTGGGCGGCCGGGGGCGCTGCATCCGTTGCTGCAGCGCCCATCACGACCACGGTCGCCAAGCCGCAGGTCATGACGGCCTTCGACAGGTGCATCACCAACGCACGGACCCTGCCGGGACGAACCGAACCACGAGCCTGCATCGTCGCCGGCATCATCGGATGTCGAGCATCACGACCGACTTGGGCGGCAGCGTCACCGTCAGCGTTCCGTTCGCCAGTGTCGCACCGGTGAATGCCGCAGGCTTGACGACATCGGGGGCATCGAACGTGTTGTGTGCGTCGATCGCCGACGCGGTCAGGATGCGGCCCGTGATACCGGCCCCCGTCACGCCATCGAGCTTCACCGATACCGTCGCAGGCTGGTTGGGATCGACGTTGGTCAGGCCCATGTGCACCGCGCCATCGACGCCGCGCACCGCACTCGCGCTGACCGCCTTCAGCGTCCACTGGTTCTTGTTGTACCAGCGCGACTGCACGTCGACCGGCAGGACGACGCCGTCCTGATAGTCCTTGTACATGTCGAAGACCCAATAGGTCGGCGTGCGCACCATCCGGTTGCCGTCGGTCAGCAACATCGCCTGCAGCACATTGACCATCTGCGCGATGTTCGCGCCGCGCAGGCGGTCGGTGTGGCGGGCGAAGATGTCGAAGTTGAGGCTGGTCACCAGCGCATCGCGGAGCGAGTTCTGCTGGTAGAGGAAGCCAGGATGGCTGCCCGGTTCCTGATCGTACCAAGTGCCCCATTCGTCGACGAGCAACGCGACGCGCTTGCCCGGATCATACTTGTCCATGCGCTTGGCATGTTCGGTAATGTAATCATCCATCTTGACGGTCTTGGCGAGCGTCCGCGCCCACTGATCCTCGTCGAAGCCGGTCGCTGCACCCTTTTTCGCCCAGTCGTACGGAATTGTGTAGTAATGAACACCGATGCCGTCGAAGTGCGCGCCGGCATCGCGCATCATCACATCGGTCCAGTTATAATCATCCGCATTGGCACCGCTGGCGATCTTCATCACACGCTGGCCCTCGGGCATCTTGACGAACGTCGAATACCGCCTGGTGACATCGGCCGCATATTCCGGTCGCATATTGCCACCGCAGCCCCAAAGCTCGTTGCCGATACCGAACATCGGCAGCTTCCACGGTGCCTTTCGGCCATTGGCCGCGCGTTCCTTGGCCAGGCTGGAGCCGGTCGGGGAGGTCATGTACTCGACCCACTCCGCCATTTCGCTCGGCGTGCCGTTGCCGACATTGCCCGACACGTACGGTTCGGCACCAACCATCTCGGAATAGTTCATGAACTCGTGCGTACCGACCGCATTGTCCTCGGTCACGCCACCCCAGTTCGTGTTGATCTTGACCCTGCGCTTGGCGGGGGCACCGATGCCTTCACGCCAGTGATATTCATCGGCGAAGCACCCGCCCGGCCACCGGATCACCGGCGTGCGGATCGCCTTCAACGCGTCGAGAACGTCGGTGCGGTAGCCGTTGACGTTGGGAATACGGCTGCCCTTGCCGACCCAGATGCCGCCATAGACGCCTGTACCGAGATGTTCTGCGAACTGACCGAAGATCCGCTTGTCGAATTTCGGCGCAGGCTTGTCGCCGTGCACCGTGACCGCCGCCGGTGCCCCGTCGACGGGAGGCGCCTGCTGGGCCAGTGCAGGACTGGAAAGCACGAGCGCAATCGCGGTGAACATCATTCGCATCATTCAGTCTCCGATGCGCGCGCCGGGCGCGCCTTGTCGAGGGTGGTTTGCTCGCCGGTAAGCGGGGTGAGGTGAAGGGCGAGATACCTAGGCGTTGGCCCAGATATCGGCCCAAGCGACGACATTGTCCGGGATTTCGCAAGCGGATCGCTGAACGCGCTGCATGGGGAGTTGCCGTCGACCGCCGGTTGCTCGCAGCCAGCCAATAGCGTGCGACGTCCATGCGGCACGCCCCTCGTCGATTTCCGCCCGCCCGGCGAGTAACGGCCGAGATCGTCATAGGAGAAGGCAAGCATGTTCATCACGATCGATCTCTCGCCTGCAAGATGCGCGCGCCTGCCCACGATCGATGCCTACATCCCGCATACGTCGACTGTGTCGGCGTTTTGCCGCGGCCGGATGTAAGCAGGGTTCCAGTCGCGCGCGGTTTGCCGCGCCAAAAGCCTGCAGAATTCTGCCAATCGGTTCGCTTCGGCTCGATATGTATGGCTTGCAGTCTCACCGCCCCAGCCAACGCGGAGCCGGTGTTCTGCAGCGCGGTCGCGGCCACGCCAGCCAAGATCGACGGTTGGCGCAATGCCACTCTCCTCCCCACATTTCATGGATTTTCTCCATGTCTTGTCCGACAATAGCAACCGATTTTTAATGTGCAAGTGTGTCGGGCGCGTTTTCGGACTCGTCTCGCGCTTGCGTCGCACCATTGGCTCTGCGTAAGTCTCGTTAAATTTGGAGACGTGATGACTGCTGGGAAACGAGGTCGTCCGGCGCATGTTAAGCTGGCACAGAGCATCGGCGTTGCGATCGTCACGGGTCGGCATCAGCCGGGAAGCCTGTTGCCGGGCGAAATCGATCTAGCCGGAAGTTTCGGCGTGTCGCGCAGCGTCATCCGAGAAGCGCTGCGTATGCTCTCCGCCAAAGGACTGGTCGAAAGTCGGCCAAAAATCGGCACGAAAGTCCGTGAGCGGCATGATTGGAATCTGCTGGATCCGGAGATGCTTGGCTGGATGTTCGATGGCGAGCCGCCGCTCCCGTTCGTACGCAGCCTGTTTCAATTGCGCCTGATCGTCGAGCCTGCCGCGGCGGAACTTGCAGCGGCCGGCCGCACCGCGCGGCAATTGTCGGGAATGGGCCACGCCCTCGAAACGATGGCACAGCACGGACTGTCGAGCGAGACGGGCCGTTCGGCCGACTACGAGTTCCATGCCCTGATCCTGCAAGCAACCGAGAACGAACTTCTGGTCAGCCTGTCCGCAAGCATCGCCGCCGCAGTCCGCTGGACGACGTTCTTCAAATATCGACATGAAAAACACCCGCGCGACCCGTTGCCGGAACACCGCGCGTTATTCGAGGCGATCGCCAATAGCGATGCGATCGGCGCACGCGATGCCACGCGTGCGCTGATTCATCAGGCCCAACGCGACACGGAATATGCAATGGGCATCGAGGCGCGCCGGGTGATCGCTTAGGCTCGGCACGTATCGGCCAAAGCGCGTATATGTCGGATCGCCGCGTAGGCGACGAAGACTAGCGACACGACCGGGCAGCGGTCATGGCGGATAGCAGGCCAGCGCCGGTCCCTCAGGCGCTTAACTATGCGCGCCACCGCCGTTTCCATCTCGTCGGATTGGTGCTCGACATATCCATTCCTGCAGCCGGCCTGACTTCAAGAATTTTTGAGGAGCACAGGGGCATCAAGCCTGTGCGATTGCCCGCTGGACCGCGATGTGATGCCGGGTCAGCACCTCGATGTCGATCACGCTGATGTGGGATCGGCTGGCGTCAACATCACCGCCGGTCGCGCATCACCGGCAGATGTCGGCAGTGAGCGCGGTCTGCGGCAACGCGTGCAGCGGGCGCAGCGTCGCTGGCCAGACGAAACTTTACCGGATCGTGACGATGACCTGATCGGCGGCACGACCGGCGGCGTCGACAAGTCGCAACCGGTGGCGGCCCGGCGGGGCAAAGAACAGCAATTGCTGGGCGGCGGGGCCGAGGTCGCGATCGTCGAGGAAGACGTGGTGGGCGCGGACATCGCCGGTCGTCTCGATCGCCAGACGCTGACGGCCGGCGGGGATATCGGGGTCGATCGCATAGACGCTACCCGAAGCGGGATTGACGATCCGCGCACGGCGCGCAGTGGCGGGCGCCGCGGCGATCAGCGACTGACCGGTGCCGCGCAGGAAATATTCGAGCCGCGGCTGCTCGATCGCGTCGGCAAAGGCGATGCGTCGGCGCTCGACGCCGGCCGGCATCGACGGGCCTGCGTCTTCGTCGCGATCGAGCGCGAGCATGACGTCGCGCCAGACCGGCGCCGCGCCGCTCGTACCCGAAACCGCGCGCATCGGATCGCCCTCGACGTTGCCGACCCAGACGGCGACCGTGTAGCGCTGCGAGAAGCCAACGCACCAATTGTCGCGCATGCCTTTCGACGTGCCCGTCTTCACCGCGGTCCAGAACGGCAACCTGAGCGCCGAATCCAGCCCGAACGTGGCCGCCCGCGCGTTGGGATCGGCCATCATGTCGGCGACGATCCAGGCTGCCGCCGGCGTCGTGACCCGGCGGGCGGTGCTGCGCGGGGCATCGACCGTCAGTCGTAGCGGCGACCAGCGTCCGCCATTGGCGAGCGATCGGTACGCGTCGGCCTGTTCGAGCAGCGTCACTTCGGCCGATCCGAGCGCGAGGCTGAACCCATAATAGTCGTCATCCTCGACCAGGCCCCGATACCCCGTATCCCATAACCGGTCGCGAAACGGCTCAACCCCCACGAGCAGCAGCGTCCGCACCGCGGGCACGTTGAGCGATCCCGCCAGCGCGCTGCGCACCGACACACGCCCCTTGAACCCGCGATCGTAATTCTGTGGAACGTACAGCCCCGATGCGGTGTCGAGTTGGACCGGCGAGTCGTCGAGCACTGAGGCCGGCGTCAGATAGCCGCGCTCGATCGCCTGCGCGTAGAGGAACGGCTTCAGCGTCGATCCCGCCTGGCGATACGCGTTCGCGGCATCAACCGCCGGCGCCGTCGATGCGCCGCCGATCCCGCCGACATAGGCAAGCACGTCGCCGGTCGCATTGTCGATCACTACCGCCGCGCCGTCGCGCGCGCGCGACCCGCCTAGCCCCTGGAGCTGGCGACGCAGCGCGGCGGCGACACGGCGCTGGATCGCGGCATCGAGCGTCGTCGTGATCCGCAGCCCCGGCTTGGTGAGCAGCCGATCGGCGAGATGCGGCGCGAGACCGGGATCGAGCGCCAACGTCCGCGCCGGTCCGAGCATCGACGCCGCCTCGCTGGCAAACCGCGCGCAATCGCCCTCGCCGCCGATCCTGCACGCCCGCGCGGCGATCCGGTCCGCGGACGCCTGCGGATCGGGAAGTAAAGCGGTCAGCAGCAGCGAGTCGTCGCGCGCCAGCGCCGCCGGGGTCTTGCCGAACAGCGACAGTGCCGCCGCGCCGATCCCCTGCGCCTCGCCGCGGAACGGCGCGAGGTTGAGATACGTCTCGAGGATCTGGTCCTTGCTCCAGGTCATCTCCAGCGCTTGCGCCGCGCGCATCTGGCGCAGCTTGTCGCGCCAGCCCCGCGCGCCGGGCATGGCGAGCGTCGGCGACAGGAACGCGGCGACCTGCATCGACAGCGTGCTCGCGCCCCTGCCGCGCTCCCCTTTCGCGCGCGACCGGAGCGACCCGAGCACTGCGAGCCAATCCACCCCGCCATGGCTACGAAACCGCGCGTCCTCTGCCGCGACCACGGTGGCGGGCACTACCGGCGCGATCTGGCCGAGCGGCACCCACGCCAAGCGCCTTGCCGCGAAATTGACGCGCGCGCTGTCGATCAGCACGCCGTGACGATCGTACAACCACGCCTCGGACGGTTTCCACGCCGCGCGGACCTGCGCATAGCCCGGCAGGGGCGGCGGGAACGTCGCCCAGTCGCACCCGACCGCCACGAGGATCAGCACCAGCAATCCGGCGAGCGCCGCGCGCTGCGTCATCGATCCGCGACGACCATCGTCTGATTCGGCACCGCCGCATGGATCGCCGGCGAATACATTGCCTCGACCCGGCTCGGCGGCATCTGGAACCGACCGGCGCCGTTCAACCGCAGCGTGTACGACACGGTGGCGGTGCCCTTGGGCAGCCATGCGAAATAGGCGCGCCACGTATCGCGCCCGCGCTCGACATAGCTCGGCCCGCCGCCTTCACTTTCGCCCCCTTCACTGTCGCCGCCCTGCTGGAGCAGTTGCGATTGCCCGCCGAGATCGCCGATCACCGTCGCACCCGCGGGCACGGGATCGCTGATCGCAACCCAGTTCCGCTCGGCGCTCGCCTCGACCGTCAGCGTCACGCGCAGCACGTCGCCTGTCGTCAGCCGCGCTTTGTTGCGCGCCTGCACGACCTCGACCTTCCGCGTCAGGCGATACCCGGCGAACAGCGGTTGCTTGAGCGGCACCGCCGCCGAGACGGATACGGTCGCCCATGGCCCCGCGCCGCCCGCCTGCGCCAGCCGCAGCGGCCCCGCCGCCGCGAGCGGGAACGCCGTCGACCGTGCCGCCTCCGCCAAGGGCCAGCCGCGCGCGATGCTGCGCCCGCCATAGGACAGCATCGTCGCACCGGTGACGGCCTGCGCCGGATAGAGCTGCGCAAAGCGACGCGCGGCGATCGCCCCCCACGCATTGGCGGTCGTCGTGTCCCAATGCCCGCGCGACTGGCGCAGCGCCGTGCCGACCATCAGCCGCGGCGCATCGTCCTGCCAGCCGGGCCGGCCGAGCACCGCGGCGGTGACCTTGTTCGCGGCCTCGTCCGGCGACGACATCAGCCACCAGGACGCGTTGGCCGAATCCGACAGATCCAGCCGGGTGCCCTCGAACACCAGCCGGGTCCGCAACACCGCCTCGGCCTGCGCCTTCGCTTCGGTCGAGGTGCCGGGGATCGCATCGAGCGCCGCAATATAATCGGCCAGGCTCGCGGTCGGCATGTCGGCGGGCGTCATCCCGATCTGGCCGAACATCGCCGACGTCGCCTCACCCTGCCGCGCCAGTGCCGACAGCGCCGCGATCTTGGTCAGGCGGACATCGCCATAATCCTCGCGACGCAGCCGTCCATCGAGCACCGCCTTCATCGCCTCGATCATCCGCGCGCGCTGCACCGGCGGCAGCGACAGGTTTGCCGCCCCCGCGATGGACAGGACATAGGCGGTAAGCGCCTCCGACCCCTGCAGGCTGTCACCCGGGAAATAGCGCAGCAATCCGTCGGGCGCCTGATAGGTCGGAATTTCGCCTGCCAACCCCGTCCAGCCCGCCATGTCGCCCAGCACGATGATCCGCGACAGCCGCTGTTCGAAACAGTTGAACGGATAGCGCGCCATGTAATCGCGCACGCCCGCGAGCGACGGCGCCAGCGTATCGGCGAGGCGGATGTCGACGCTGCCCCGTCCCGGCAACGCGCCGGCCGGCGGTGCGATCGGGATCATCGTATCGTCGCCGACATGCGCGAGCGTCGCCGCCCAGATCTCGGTCGGCACCGCCGAAATGACGTCTTGCGTGACCGTCAGTTGATCGGCGGCACGGCCATCGTCGCTTTTCGCGCTGACCCGCCAGCGCAGCGTGTCGATCCCGGCGGGCGCGGTGAGGTTCCAGGCGACCGGTGCGGCGCCGCCCGCTGGAATGGTGACGGTCAGCGGCTTGCCCTGCGCGATCCGCGGGACGACGTCGACGCTCGCGGTCACCGTCATCGGGCGGTCCGATCCGTTGCGCAGCGTGAACCGCGCCCCGTAGAAATCGCCCGATCGGACCAGTGGCGGCAGACCCGCATAGAGCGACAGATCCTGCGCGGTGCGGATATCGGTGCTGCCGGTGCCGAACGCCTGCGCGCCATCGGTGGCGATCGCGACGAGCTGGAACGACGACAGTGCATCCGACAACGGCACTGCGATGCGCGCGCGCCCTTGCGCGTCGAGCGGCACATGCCCCTTCCACAGCAGCACCGGCTGGAAGTTTTCGCGGTTGAGCCCCGACAGGTCGCCGCCACCACCGCCGCCGCCTGCTTCGAGTGCCTTGCGTCCATAATGGCGTTTGCCGACGACTTGCATCTGCGCGGTCGCGGTCAGCACCGACAACGGACGATCGCCCATCATCGCCTCGAGGATGTTCCAGCTGTCGTTCGGCGCGAGCTGGAGCAACGCCTTGTCGACCGCCGCGAACGCGACATCGGCCTCGCGCGCCGGGCTGCCGTCCGGCTTCTTCACCTGGACGAGGACGTTGGCGGTACCCCGCGGCGCATAACGTTCGCGGTCCGCCTTGACCGCGACGCCGAGCGTATGGCCTTCCCAGCCGACCTTCACCTTGGCGATGCCGAGGCGATAGGCGGGCTTGGCGAGATCGACCAACGCAGTCGGTTCCTGCGCCTCCTCGGGCGTGTCCGACAGGCCGAGCGTCCGCGCGATACGGTGCACCCAGCTCCAGAACCCGCTCTCGACACGGCCGCGCACGACCAGCACCGAGACATAGACGTCGGGCGCATAGGCCGCGTCCATCGGCACCTCGATCACCGGGTCCTTGCCCGACAATTCCGTGACGAAACTCGACAACACCCCCTCGCGCTCGACGCTGACCAGTGCGGTCGCCGCGCGGAACGGCATCCGCACCTGGAACCGTGCGGTCTCGCCCGATGCATAAGCGAGCTTTTCGGGGACGACGTCCATCCGGTCACCATTGTCGCCGCCGAACCACCAATCGTCGTCGCCCGCGAGCCACACTGATTTGACCGAGCGCGCGACATTGCCGTCGGCATCGGTGGACGTGGCCACCGCATAGATCTCTCCCGAGACGCCGGGGTCCGCCTTGCACTGCGCAAGCCCCTGCGCGTCGGTCGTGGCGCTGCACGACGCGGACAGCTTGGTCGTCCGCATCCGGTTGTCATAGGCGTAGAACCCGCCGATCAACCGCCGCCGCGCGGTCAGGATCTGGCGACTGTAGAACGCGACCGACAGCTTTTGCCCCTTGATCGGCTTGCCATCGGTATCAAGCGCGACGAAGCGCAGACGCAGATCGTCCGCGCGCATCATCCAGCCGTCGGCCGCGACGCCAAGCTGGACGCCCGCGGCATAGACCGGGATCGATTTCGACGCGGTCAGCGTCTCACCGTTCGCGTCGCGATAGTCCATCTCGATCTGCATGTCCGCGGTGCCGGGCAGCGTCTGCGGCATGTCGACGGTCATCCGGCGCGTGCCGTCGGTGCCGAGCGTCGCCGGCAGCATCTGGGTCGGCGGCAGAGGCGTCTTGGCATCCTCCCCCTCGCCGTCGAGCGGCTTGACGCCTTCCGCGATCGCATCGCCGCCGAAGCTGTATGCGTCGTAGCCGGTCGGCGTGGCGCTATGCGCGAACCAACCGATGCGGACGTTGACCGGCAGGTTCGCTGCGCCGCCGCCCGACAGATACCCGGCGAACAGATCGAGTTGCGCCGTGCGCGGTTTGACCAGCGCAGTCTTCGGCCCGGTCACGCTCGCGCGCATCGTCGGCAGGCGGTATTCGTCGACCTTGAACGACTGGGCGGATTCGGTGGTGGTATCGCCGACCACGAAGACGAGGTCGTAATCGCCCATCGGCGCGCCCTTGGAGGCGGTCCAGACCGTCTCGCCGGTGCCGTTCGCGCCGATCGTCACGGGCATCTCGAACTGCGTGTCGGATCCGCGATGCGACAGCCTGAGCGTGCCGGTGAAGCCCGGCGCCAGCGAAAAGCCGCGCGCGTCGGGGCGGCGCAGGATGTGCTTCATGTGGATCGTCTCGCCCTGGCGAACCAGCGCGCGATCGAACACGGTGTGGATCATGTCGGTCGCCGCCGAATAGCCGTACGGCAGGTCGAAGTCATAGGGGCGGATGCCCTCGCCCCAGTCGGTCAGGGTAAAGCTGAAATCGTCGCCGCTGCGCGCCGAGATCATCAACGGATGCGCCCCGCCCTCGCCTTTGCAACTGCCATAGGTCTCCGGCTCGGGCAGGCCGCGTGCGACCATCAGGCCGCCGGTCTTGTCGGTCGCACCGCGCGCGAGTGGCTTGCCGGTGCAGCTGTCGCTGACCTGCACCACCGCGTTCGCCACCGGTTTGCCGGTCGACAGCCGCGTGACCCAGGCGAGAGAACGATCGCGGCCCCATTCGAAATGAACCGCGAGATCGGTAACCAGCGCGGCGCTGGCGACGTAGCGCGGCACGTTGCGCCCGAGCAGTGCGCGACCGAGCGTCGGGCTCGCGAGTTCGACGACGTAGAAGCCGGGCTTGCCCAGCGGCAGGCCGACGACTTCGAAATCCTTGCCCTTGCCTGGTAGGTCCAGCTTGAAAGGGTCGCCCGCCCCACTGTCTCCGCTCCCGAACAATATCGGCTTCTCGCCGGTGTGGTTGATCTGGATCGGCTCCGCACCCTTGCGCTCGATCGTCTGGATGTCGGTCTTGCCGGCATCCTCGACGCGGCGCAGCCACGCGGCGATCTCGCCATCGGTGCCGGCGACGCGCAACCGCTGGCCACCGATACCCGCGGTCTGCCCCTGCAACGACGGCTCGACGTTGCGGACGGTAACCGGCAGCACGCCGCCCTGCTTGGCCTCGAGTATCCCGAAGTCGGCCGCGAATTTCACCAGCGGCGGCGCCTCGTCGAACTTCACCTGGAGCGGAAAGCGCTCGCGGTTCGCAAGGATACGGCCGGTCTCGTCCTTGAGTTCGGCTGGCACCGACAGCGTGGCGCGCGTGGCTGCGGGTAACGGCGCGGCGAAGGTCACCTGTTCGATCGTCGCGCGGCGCTTGTCGTCGTCGGCAAAGACCGGTGCGATCGTCTTGCCATCCGCCAGCGTAAGGCGGATCGCGGTCGCGGCACTCATCGGGATCGGTGCCGAAAAGCGGAGATAGGCCTTCTCGACCGGGCTGCATCCTGCGGCGGTGTTGACGCGCGAACATTCGAACCGCGCGGTGAAGGGTTTGCGAACGGTGAAATCGAACCGCTGGTCCGCGCCGGCCAGCTTGCCGCTGGCGCTAGCGATGTTCGCGCCCCAGACCAGCACCATGTCACGGCCCGGTGGCAACGGTCGACGGCATTTCAGCGCGGTGACGCCGGCGAGCGCGCGCTGGCGCAACGCCGGATCGCTGGGCAGCGTCTTGGGCAGCCCTGCGCTGTCGAGGAAATTACCGACCTGATAGGCATCGCCCATTCCTGCCAGCAGCTTGGCCGGAAGATCGGGCGCGAGAACGTCGACCGCGATCTTCTCGCCGATCCCGTCGACCGCGCAATAGGCGTTCGCGGCGATCGACATCCGCGTCGCCGGCATGTTCGCCGCGACGAGGAAGACCTGGTCCTCCTCGATATCGCCATAGCCCGGCATCACGGCGCGCGCGACGGGGCCGCCTGCATCGACGGTGAAACTGTCCGCATCGACCGCGTAGCCCGCAGCGCTCTTGAGGCCATCGCGCGTCGCCAGCGTGCAGCGCGTACCACCGGGCAAGGGTTGCGCGAACTCCCAGACATAGGTCTGCGGATCGGCCCAGCGCCCCTCGCCCGGCACCGCGCATTCGACCTTGAGCGGCGAAGCGGCACGCGGATCACCTAACGGTACGATCGCATCGCTGAACCGCACGGTAAACCGGGCGATCGCGCCATCCGATAGGTTGGGCGTGGCCAGCGTCACATGCGGCTTACCGCCACCGAACGCGGCAACCGGTGCAACAACGATCGCGAGCGCCGCCCACAGTCTAGCAAATCGCATGCCCGCTCTCCCCCCTGACAGGATACGGATCAGGACGCGCTAGTCCAGACGAAACCCGGTGATGACCGCATTCACCCTCGCGACGAACGCAGAAATAGCGGCTAGCGACGAGCGCAGCGTTGCTATCAGATACGGTCCTCCGGATATATGAGACTGGACTTCGCACCCACTGCGGGGCCAGATCTTTGACTTCGATCCATTATCGATCGAACGCATCGGCAGTCGCTCGGCAAATCTTTCTGAAGTAAAGCTAAAATGCCTAATTCGCTCGCCCCTGTCCTGACGCTGCGGGCACCACATCGCCGGCTTGAGGCGCGATAGCCAATCCTTGGACTACGCAAGTTTGCAAAGATGTGATCCACACAGCATCTGTCGCCAATGCGCGATCGCCCTCGACCCGTCGGTTTAGGTGCGCCATGTACACGCCAAGCTTGGCGGGAATGCCGCAGGGGGACGCGTAGGAATGATCGTCTGGGCAGGGATTGTCGGCGCGTTGATCGGCTGGCTCTTCGCCGATCTTGAAACGTACGGACTCGTGATCGGGGGGCTGATCGGCCTCGTCGTCGGCGTCGGATTACGACACAGCGTCCGTACAGAAGTGGCGCGAGCGACGCGCGCACTGCAGGACCAGATCGACAGCCTGACCGCACGCGGCCCATCCGAGAGGGGACGATCGGCGGCACCGGCGCCACCCGTAACCGACGTCGGCCTGTCATCGACAGCGCGCGCCGCCGCCGATGAACCCACACCCAGCCCCTGGGCGACGCCGCCACCCTCCCCGATCGGCGCGACCTTGCGGCGCAATCCGGCGTTTGCAACACCCGCAGGGCCGGCAGAACCGAGCGTTGTCGGAGCGATCATAACGCCTGTCATGACCGCAGCGAAAAACTGGCTATTCGGTGGCAACACGATCGTTCGCGTCGGCCTGATCATCCTGTTCGTCGGGCTATCGTTCCTCGCGCGCTATGCGGCGTCGGCCGGACTGTTCCCGATCGAGCTGCGTCTGGCGTTGGTCGTCGCAGTCGGCATCGCCCTGCTCGCGGTCGGCTTCCGTACGCGAGAGAGACGCCCCGGCTTCGGCCTGGCGCTGCAAGGCGGCGGGATCGCAACGATCTATCTGGCCCTGTTCGCCGCAGCAAAGCTGTATGCCCTGTTTCCGATCATGGCCGCGTTCGTGCTGATGATCGTGGTTTGCGCGCTCGGTTGCACGCTGGCGCTGTTGCAGCGGTCGCAAGCGCTCGCGGTCACCGCGTTCGCGGGGGGCTTTGCGGTGCCGCTGTTGCTCGCGGGCGGTGGTGGCAGCATCGCCGTGGTGTTCGTCTATTATACCATTCTCAATCTAGCGATCCTGGTCATCGCCCAGCGACAGGCGTGGCGCGTCCTCAACCTGCTCGGCTTTTTCGCCACATTCGGCGTGGCGACGCTGTGGGGCACGACACGCTACCAGCCGACCGACTTCGTCGCCGCGCAGGGCTTCCTGATCGCATCGGTGCTGATCTACGTCGCAACCGCGGTTCTCTATGCTCGGGCGACGCCGGGGCGGCTCGGCAATATGGTCGATACCACCTTGCTCTTTGGACCGGCGCTGGCGGGCTTCGGGCTGGAGGTCGGGTTGGTCCACGATCGCCCCTTCGGCAGCGCGTTCGCCGCGATCGGCTTTGCGGCGCTGTACCTGGGCGTGGCAGCCTGGACGATGCGGTATCGTCGCGAGACGTTCCGCGTGATGAACGAGACGATGCTGGCGATCGGCATCGGTTTCGTCACGCTGGCGGTGCCGCTGGCGCTCGGCGCACGCTGGACGTCCGCCGCTTGGGCGCTCGAAGGTGCAGGTGCATTCTGGGTCGGCCTGCGACAGGCGCGCTGGATGCCGCGGCTGTTCGGGATCCTGCTCTTACTCGTGGCGGCGCTGATCTACCTTGGCGGGCTGTCCGACACCGTCTCCGCCATCCCGCTCGCCAATCCAGGCTTCATCGGCGCGATGCTGATCGCGCTGGCCGGGCTGGCGACCGCGTGGTGGCTGCGCGAACCACTGCCGCACAGCCGGTCGCGGTGGGCAAACGCCTATGCGCGATACGAGACGACGATGGCGGCACCGGCGTTCGTGTTCGGCTTCTTCTTCTGGTTCCTGGCATGGTTCGCCGACATCACGCGCATGACCCCGCCGCGCGCCGCCGGTCTGCGAATCGCGCCGGCGTTCGATCCCGGACTGCAACCGCTGCTGATGCTGCTCGCCTTTGTCGGCAGCGCATGGGCGGCGCAGTATGCCGGGCGGCGCTGGCGCTGGCCGGTCGCAACCCGGCCCAGCTACACCAGTCTGATGGCGTTGGTGCTGACGTTCATCGTCACGGCCGGCCAAGGCCACCATGTCCTGCAGATGCCCGACGGCTTGCTGTGGACCGCCGCGATCCTGCTGCACCTGCGGATGCTGTACCGCAACGACCAGGATCAGACGGCGACCGAGTTGCGCGCAGTGCTCGGCGTCATCCATGTCGGCGGGGTGTGGTTTGCGACCGCGATGCTCGCGGACGGCCTGTGGTTGGCGATCGAGACCGCGCGGCTGTGGAACACCGCCTGGGCGCAAGTCACGCTGCTCTTCGCCACCGTGGCGGTGCTGGTGGCGCTGACGATGTGGGCGGGTCGCACGCTGCACACCGCGGCGGCGCAGGACGATGCGATGGGCGGGCGGCGGTGGCCGCTTGATCGGCATGCTCAGGCCTATGGCTGGTACGCGGCGGTCCCGATCGCGGCGCTGGTCTATCTCGGCGCACTGCTGACGGCGGTGATCTCGTCGGGCAATGCGGCGCCCCTGCCCTATCTGCCGCTGCTCAACCCGGTCGATCTGACGCTGGGGTTGTCGCTCGCCGCGCTCGAGCTGTGGCGGCGTACCATTGTGGCGGCGGTGCCGATGCCGCCGGGATCCGCCGCTTTGCGCGACACCGGGATGCTTGCCGCGCTGGCAGGGCTGGCCTTCGTCATGGTCAACACGGTCTGGCTGCGGTTCACGCATCAGATGCTCGGGATCTCGTGGAGCGGCGATGCGCTGCTCGACAGCGTGGTCGTACAGACCGGGCTGGCGATCCTGTGGACGTCGCTCGCACTGGCGTTGATGGTGCTGGCGTCCCGCCGGGCACAGCGCAGCCTGTGGCTGGTGGGCGCCGGACTGCTTGCGCTGACCGTGATCAAGTTGCTGCTCGTCGATCTGAACGCCGCGGGCGGCGGTGCAAGGATCATCACGTTCATCGTGGTCGGCGTCCTGATGCTGGTCGTCGGCTATCTCGCGCCGCTGCCGCCCAAGGCGACGCCTATCGACGACAGGGTCGTGGCATGAGGAGCGTCCTTAGGCGTGCCGGCCTTGCACTGGCGACGGGTGTACTTATCGCCGCGGCCCCGGCTGGCTCCGACGACGATCCACGGGCCTATGCGCGCCACGTGCCGATCGTCATCGCGCCCGGTTCGACCGTGCAGCGACTGGCGATGCCCGCCGCGGTGCTCGCCGCATCGAGGACCGCGAACCTGTCCGATGTCAGGGTCTTCGATGCCACCGGCCGGCCGATGCCGATCGCCCGCATCGCGTCCGCCGCGGGCCTCGCGAAGCGTTACGACGTGCCCGCGCTTCCGATTCTCGGCGCCGCCGATGCGCTGACAGTAACCGGCGTTTCCCTCCGCCTCGACGGCGCCGGCACCGCCCGCGTCGCACAAATCGACGGCAAGCTATCAGGTCGCCCTGCGGAGGCGATCACACTCGGCGTGCTGCTCGACACCCGCGCAGTGGCGGGACGTGCAGACATGCTGATGCTCGACGCAGACGTGCCGCGCGCGCAGCCGGTGACCTTCACCGTCGAAGCGAGCGCCGATCTCAAGGATTGGCGACCGCTTGGCACAGCGGTCGTTTACCGAACCGCTGGCAACGCCGTGGGTCCGCTGAAGCTTGGCGGCGCAGTGCTGGACGACGACTATCTCCGCATCACATGGCGCGCAGCGTCGCGGCTGCTATCGCCGGTATCGATACGAAAGGCGGCGCTGGTCATGCATCCGGCCGCCGCGACCAGCGTGTCGATCGCTGCGTCGCTGCCAGCGCTGACCGACGCCCACGCGGTCGAATTCGAATGGCCCTCCGCAAATGCGTTCGACACGATCCAGATCGTCCCGACCGGCAACGACATGATCCTGCCCGTGCACGTCTTTGGTCGCGACGACCGTGAACAGCCCTGGACGCCCATCGGATCCGGGACGGCCGTACGCGCAGGCGCCGGGCCAACCTCGCCCCCGGGTATCGCGCTGGACGGGCGACGGTATCGCACGGTACGGATTGAAGCAGATCCGCGATCCCCCGGCTTCACCGCTCCGCCCGCCATCAGGTTGGGATTTTCGCCGCGCGCGATCCTGTTCCTTTCCGCCGGCAAGCCGCCCTACATCCTGACAAGCGGCCGAGCGAATGCGCCAGATATCTACCTGCCGGCCGAAGCCATCATGAGCCAGGCGTCCGGCGACACCGTACCGTCAGCCACGGCCACCGCTGCACAGACGGTGCTGCGGCTTGCACCGGTGAGCGATGAGGCCGCAGTCCGGCGCCAGACCCTGCTGTGGAGTGTTCTCTTGGCAGCGACGGCACTGCTCGCCGCAATGGCTTGGGTGCTCTGGAGGCGCAGTGTCGCGACGCAAACAGGCGATAGCAATCCGTAGAGGCACCGCCCCACCTAATGCGGGGTTGACATATATCCGCCTTGCGTCTTAGTAAGGTGCATCCTGAATATATGGGTGTGGCATGAGCGAGCATGAATTCCTGCAAGGCTATGATCCCTCGGCCTATGAACGGCCATCGGTTGCGGTCGACCTCGTTCTGATGAGCGTGATCGACGGCGCGCCTGCTGCGCTATTGGTGCGGCGTGAGGACCATCCGCACCTCGGCCGATGGGCGCTACCCGGTGGCTTCGTGGCGATCGACGAGAGCCTCGACGATGCCGCGCGCCGCCTGCTCGCCGACAAGGCACGGATGAAGGATGCGTATGTCGAACAGCTCTACACGTTCGGCGCAGTGAATCGCGATCCCCGAACCCGGATCATCAGCGTCGCCTATTTCGCGTTGCTCCCGTCGCCGGACTTCGCCGCTGCCCTGAAGGCAGAACCGGAACTGGCGCTGGCCGAGCTGATCGTACCATGGCGTGGCGAAGTCGGCGGACCGGTGGAGGCGTGCTCGACTGACGGCGAAACGCTGCCGCTCGCGTTCGACCATGCCGACATGCTCGGGCTGGCGATGCTGCGGCTGCGCGGCAAGCTCGATTATTCCGGCGTGGCGTTCGCGCTGCTGCCCGAGCGCTTCACCTTGCGCGCCCTTCAGGACGTGCATGAGGCCATCCTGGGGACGAAGCTCAACAAGCCGGCGTTTCGCCGTCGCATGCTCGACCGCGGCTGGCTGGAGCCGACCGGCGAGCGCGAAAGCGGCGCGTCCTTCCGCCCCGCCGAACTCTATCGCCACCGCACCGGCGCCTGACCAGACAGCACAAGGAGAACGATCATGGCATCGATCAAGAACATCGGCTTAATTGCGCAACTACGCAGCGACGCCAGCAACCACGTCATCCGCTATCGCAGCGGCAAGGTCCGGCAGAGCGGGCGCGGGCTGGTCTTCTGGTTCCGCCCCGAGACCGCCAGCATCGCCGAGCTGCCGATGGACGACCGCGAGATGGCGCTGTTCGTCAAAGGCCGCAGCCAGGATTTCCAGACGGTCGCGATCCAGGGCACGCTGACCTGGCACGTCGTCGATCCCGAGCTGCTCGCCGCCCGCGTCGACTTCAGCCTCGGCCTCGTCACCGGCGCCTACAAGAGCGAGCCGATCCAGCGCATCGAGACGCGGCTTGCCGGCCTCGTCAATCAGGCGGCGCTGCAATATCTGGCGCAGGCCCCGGTACGCGCACTGCTCGACGGCGGCCCCGAGCCGCTGCGTCATCAGCTCGAGGCGATCCTGGCCGGGGATCCCGCGCTCGGTGAGATCGGTATCGCGGTGACGGCGGTGCGGCTCACCAATCTCGCGCCCTCCAGCGAACTGGAGCGCGCACTCCAGACACCAACCTTCGAGGGGTTGCAGCAAAAGGCCGACCAAGCGACCTTCGAGCGGCGCGCGTTGGCGGTGGAGAAGGAGCGTGCGATCGCCGAAAACGAACTCGGCAACAAGACCGAGCTTGCCCGGCGCGAAATGCTGCTGATCACGCAGGAGGCGGAGAATGCCCGCAACCGCGCCACCGGCCATGCCGAGGCACAGCAGATCGAAGCCGCCGCCGAGGCGGAGCGGATCCGCACGGTCGAGAGCGCCAAGGCCGAGACCGAGCAGGCGCGGATGACGATCTACCGCGACCTGCCGCCGTCGGTGATGCTGGGCCTGGCCGCGCGCGAGCTGGCGGGCAAGCTCGATACGATTGAGCATCTCAACATCACGCCCGACCTGCTGGCCACGGTGCTTGGCGAGTTCCGCCGCGACGCGCCTGCGCTGCCGCGAGGCTGATCGCATGTCGAGCAATGCCCCACGCGCGGTCTTCGTCACCCGCGAGACCGATTACGAGCTGCTGCTCGCGCGCCACGCCACGCGCGGGCAGGCCAGGTTCTTCCTAGAGACGCGCGGGCAGGACATCGACATGCTGGAGGATCGTCACCGCCAGTTGCATGCCACGCTCCGCGCCGGGCGCGCCGCGGTGCCGGGCGATTGGCGGCAGGCCGAGGTCAGGCGCGCCGACCTCGACCGGTTCCTGTTCGGTCCCGAGGACGTGATCGTCGTCGTCGGCCAGGATGGGCTCGTCGCCAACGTCGCGAAATACCTCGACGGCCAGCCGGTGCTGGGGCTCAACCCCGCGCCAGACCTGTATGACGGCGTATTGGTGCGCGTGCCGCTTGCCCGCCTGGGCGGGCTGCTCCCGGCGAGCGTCGCGGGCGCGGCGCCGACCGAGCGGCGGACGATGGTCGAGGCGCAGCTTGACAGCGGCGAACGCCTGCTCGCACTCAACGAGGTATTCGTCGGCCATCACAGTCACCAGTCCGCGCGCTATCACATCGCTTGCGATGACCGGGCCGAGGACCATTCGTCGAGCGGGCTGATCGTTGCCTCGGGGACCGGCGCGACCGGTTGGGCACGGTCTATCATGGAAGCGACGCACGAAGCGCTATCGCTCGATCCGCAGGAACGCGCCGTCGCGTTCTTCGTGCGCGAGCCGTTTCCCAGCATCGCCACCGGGACGAGTCTGCGCGCCGGCAAGCTTGCGACCGCGCCGCTCGGCGTAACCTCGCGAATGAACGATGGCGGCGTGATCTTCGCCGACGGCATCGAACAGGATTTCCTCGCCTTCGACTGGGGCCGCAACGTCAAGATCGGCCCCGCCGCCCAGACGCTCAACCTGGTTACCGGCTGAGAAACACGGACCGGCCCATTCTCGATAGTCCAGCCTCACGTTGTGCCGCCGACATGCGCACCATGGACCGTCTGAACTACAGGTGAGCGTACAGACCGGCAAACAGGATGGAGCGCGGTACCAGCATCCCCAACGTCGGTCATATGTTCCCGTCATCCCTTATCCCGAACAGGCAGCCACCGTCGTGATCACGGCGATGACACGTCCCGTGGTCCTTCGACGGTCCATCGGTGCCGTTACCCGTATCAAATCTTTCGGCAATAAAGGCGGCCGCCTTCACTTGATCAGGCCGATCAGAAGCGACGGCAGTCATCCCGTAAGGATCGCTCGCCCGCCCCCATTGCTCGAAGGAGCAAGCTGCGGCGATGCTTCGCGACATGCCCTGCCTCGCTTGGACCGAGAGCGCCACCGTGCCCGCCAATATGGTGCAGACTTGCCTTCCCCGTAAATCCCGGACAGTTCGAGAGCAGCATCAATCAGAAAGCGTGTCAGCTCAAAGCGTTCTGATATGCGTCCGCCCGCAAACCGCTTTAATGATGACGTCGTTAACCATTGAGTTCCTGGGGATCCACGTCTGCGCGACGCTAAACGAGGTTTACCTGCTTTACACCGGCAATACACCTGATAGCTTATCCTGACGGGGGATGAACGATGCTCGAACTTACCAATGTCACACATGTGTATGCCAACGGCACGCGGGCGCTCGACGATGTGTCGCTAAGCGTACCTAACGGAATGTTCGGGCTGCTCGGCCCAAACGGTGCCGGCAAATCAACGCTGATGCGGACCATTGCCACGTTGCAAACGCCGACAGCCGGTAAAATTCGTTTTGGCGACATCGACGTGATCGCGAACCCCGAAGCGCTGCGTGAAACGCTCGGCTATCTTCCCCAAGATTTTGGCGTGTACCCGCGCGTATCGGCGTATGACATGCTCGATCACATGGCGGTGCTAAAGGGCATTGCCTCGACACGCGAGCGTAAGGAAACGGTCGAGACGCTGCTCAACCAAACCAATCTGTGGAGCGTGCGCAAAAAAGCGATTGCAGGTTTTTCGGGCGGCATGCGCCAACGCTTCGGAATCGCACAGGCGCTGATCGGCAACCCCGCGCTGATCATCGTCGACGAACCAACTGCTGGCCTCGATCCCGAGGAGCGCAACCGGTTTCTCAACCTCTTGGCGGAGATCGGTGAGAATGTCGTCGTGATCCTGTCGACTCACATCGTCGAGGATGTTGCCGACCTGTGTCCGCGGATGGCCGTCCTGGCGGCGGGTCGGATCCAGCTCGAGGGCGCCCCCCTGGACCTTATCGAGCGGACTCGCGGCAACGTCTGGGCCAAGACGATTGGCCGCGATGAGCTCGATGAAAGCCGGCAGCGTCACGAGGTGATTTCGACACGCTTGTTTGCCGGCCGGACGATCATCCACATCCTGTCCCCGGACGATCCAGGCGATGGCTTTGCGGCCGCGCGCGGTGGCTTGGAAGACGTGTATTTCTCCACGCTTGCGCGGTCACGACGCGTGCCGGCGGCGGACGCCCCTTCCGCCTCGATCGGGGCCTGAGCGCAATGTTCGGCCAGATCGCGCGCTTCGAACTCCGCTATCAGTTGCGCAATCCAGTCTTCTGGACGGTCGCGATCCTGTTCTTCCTTCTGACCTTCGGGTCGATGACGATCGATCAGATCAAGATTGGCAGCGGCGCCAACATTCACAGGAACGCGCCGATGGCGATCGCGCAGATCCACCAGATCATGTCGATTTTCTTCATGTTCGTGACGACCGCGTTCGTCGCCAACGTAATCGTGCGTGACGACGAGAGCGGGTTCGGGCCCATGGTACGATCGACCCGGGTGGCCAAGTTCGACTATCTGATGGCGCGCTTCCTCGGTGCGTTCGTGGCGGCGGCGCTGGCGTTTGCCGCGGTTCCGCTGGCGATCTGGCTCGGTTCGCTGATGCCGTGGGTCGATCCCGAGACGCTCGGGCCGAACCGGCTGGGCGACTTCGCCTATGCGTATTTTCTGCTGGCATTGCCCAACGTCTTTCTGACCTCTGCAATCTTCTTCGCGGTAGCGACGATGACGCGATCGATGATGTATTCCTATCTCGGCGTCGTCGTGTTCCTGATGCTGTATCTGGCGATGACCTCGATCCTGCGCGCCAAGCCGGAATGGCGGCTGACAGGCAGCTATTTCGAGCTGTTCGGGATCAGCGCATTCAGCGGCACGACACGGTATTGGACCGCGAGCGAGGCAAATGCCGGGATGCCTGCCTTTTTCGGCGTGCTGTTGTGGAACCGCGTGATTGCGATCGGCGCCGGGGTGGTGGCCATGGCGGTCGCCTACGCACGCTTCTCGTTTGCCGAACGCGGCGTGTCCAAGCGCAGGTTGCGCAGGCAAATGCGTGCTACCTCGAAGCTGGCGGCGACAATGCCGCTTATCGTCCCGCGTCTGCCGGCAGCCCGGCCGAACGAGGCAAATTGCACGCGGATGATCGCGCGGTGCCAGTTCGAAATGGCATTGGTGTTCCGTAGCCCCGCCTTCGTCGTGTTGCTGCTGATCGGGCTTTTCAACACGTTGGGCGGGATGCTGTTCGCCAACGAGATGTACGGTGCGCCGATCCGCCAGCTCACGTTCGCGGTGATCGCCACGCTGGAGGGTACGTTCAGCATCGTCCCGCTGATCATCGCGATCTATTATTCCGGCGAACTGGTCTGGCGCGATCGAGAACGCGGCATGCACGAAATCGTCGACGCGACCTCGCTGCCGAACTGGGCGTATCTGGTGCCCAAGGTGCTCGCCATCACCGGCGTCCTGTTCGCGACTGCGGTGACAGCGGCGCTGACCGCGTGCATCGTCCAGCTCGCGCGCGGGCAGACCGACCTCGCGCTTGGTCATTATCTTGCCTGGTGGGTCCTGCCGATGACGGCGGACGCGGTTATCCTGGCGGTCCTGGCCGTGTTCGTGCAGGCTTTGAGCCCGAACAAGTATATCGGCTGGGCGATCATGGTCGTCTATCTCGTCGGCACGATCACGCTGACCAACATGGGCTTCGAACACCCGCTCTATCAATATGGCAGCACCGGCACGGTCGAGCTTTCGGACATGAACGGCGCGCAGATCGGTGGACCGCGCGCGTGGTGGCTCAGACTCTATTGGGGATCAATCGCGCTGGCGCTTTGCGTGTTCGCGCACCTGCTCTGGCGGCGTGGCACGGAAACACGGCTCGGGGTTCGTCTCGCCCAGGTTCCACGCCGGTTGATCGGGGCGCCGGGCGCCGTGCTCGCTGGTGCGTTGATCGCGACTACGGCGAGCGGTGCGTATCTGTATCACGACATGAACGTCATCAACCGCTATCGCACCACGCAGGAGGGCGAGGCCCGGCTGGCCGCCTATGAGAAGAAATATCTCAAATATGCGACGCTGAAACAACCATCGGTCACCGACATGCGGCTGACAGTCGCGCTCTACCCCGACCAGCGGCGCATGGAGACGAGCGGGACCTATGTCTTCGTCAACGATACCGGCGCGCCGTTATCCGACCTGCACGTCCGCCTGATGAACGACCAGACCCGGCTGGGTAAAATCGTCATCCCCGGCGCTCGGCTGGTGATGGACGACAGCGATCTTCACTACCGCATATATCGGTTCCGGACGCCGCTCGCGCCAGGCGCACGCGGCACGATGGCGTTCGAGGCGACGCGCTGGCAGCGTGGGCTGGTCGCCAACAACGACGATACCCGCGTTGTCGGCAACGGGACGTTCCTGCAAAACGACGAATTCGCGCCGCAGTTCGGCATGAGCCAGAACGGCCTGCTGAAAGATCGCGCCAAGCGGCGCAAATACGGCCTGTCGCCAGAACTGCGCCCTGCCAAGCTGGAGGATCGTTCGGCCGAGGCGCGCAACCTGATCAACAACGCGTCGTGGGTCCGATCGGACATCACCGTCTCGACGATCGCCAGCCAGGTCCCGGTGGCGCCGGGCCGAAAGATCGCCGACACGATAGCGGGCGGGCGCAGGACCGCGCGGTTCGTCTCGCGGGCACCAATTCTCGCTTTCTTCTCGGTCCAGTCCGCTGCCTATGCCGAACGTTCGCGGACCGTCGACGGCACGCTCCTGACGGTCTTCTACGATCCGCAACACGCCTTCAACGTCGATCGCATGCTTGACGCGATGCAGCGCTCGCTTGCCTATTACCGTGCCAATTTCGGGCCTTATCAGTTCGACTATGCGCGGATTCTCGAATTTCCGGGCTATGCCAGCTACGCGCAGGCTTTCGCCGGGACGATCCCCTATTCGGAACGTATCGGCTTCGTGGCGGACACGCGTAATCCCGACAGGATCGATTATGTCAGCTACGTCACCGCGCATGAATTGGGGCATCAATATTGGGGCCATCAATTGGTCAGCGCCGACATGCAGGGCGGATCGATGCTGGTCGAAACCATGGCGCAGTATTCCGCGCTGATGGTGATGAAGCACCAATATGGCGACGACAAGATCCGCCGTTTTCTCAAATACGAACTCGACAGCTACCTGCGGTCGCGCGGCGGCGACGTGGTCGAGGAGGTGCCGCTCGATCGGGTCGAGAACCAGGGCTACATTCATTACCGCAAGGGGTCGCTGGTCATGTACCTGTTGCAGGATCGTTTGGGGGAAGCGCGCGTCAACGCCATGCTGCGCGGTCTGCTTGCCCGCTATCGCTTCAAGGGAAGGCCCTATCCGCGTTCGCTCGAGCTCGTCGCTGGCTTCCTCTCTCTGGCCCGCACCCCCGCGGAACGCCGGCTCGTGCTCGATCTGCTGGATCGCATCACGGTGTACGACCTGAAGGCTACCGGTGCGACCACGCGCAAGCTGCCGAACGGCAATTTCGAGACTCTGCTGACGATCGACGCTGCCAAATTCTATGCGAACGGCACCGGCGTCGAGAAAGCGGCGCCGCTTGCCGACATGATCGACGTCGGCGTCTTCGACCGACGTCCCGACCTCGGCAGCTTCGCCGCGCAGGACGTGATATCGAAGGAACGTCGACCGATCATCTCGGGCATACAGACGATCCGGATCGTGACCCGCAAGAAGCCGGGCTTTGCCGGGGTCGATCCCTACAACATGTATGTGGACCGTAACGGTGACGACAATGTCGTAGCCGTTTCGCGGCACTGAAACGGCGACGCCTATCTCATGCCGCTACGCCGCCGCAGCCAAGCTCCAAAATCCCGGCTGCCAAGGACCCGCGGTCTCGGCCAGGTATCGAGCCCCGGTACGCCCGCGGCCTTACCTGAAAGACCCTTTTCCACACTCCGGACGGCGTCCCCATGCCCAAACTCCGGCCATTCGTTCAGTTTGGTTCCGCGCTAGGCCTTCGCCTGCTTCGTGGCGTTTCGGCCTGCGACGTCTGCGGCCCTGTTGGTCTGATCATGCACGCCAATACCGGCGTTCGGCGAGGTCCACAGATGACCAGCTCGAGTATTAATTCAAATCAATCAACTATTTGACGATGGAACGACGGCGGGGCGATTTGGTTTGGGACCGTATTCACCATAATGGTCACCGCCCATGCCTGCACTTCGAACCCAGCATCTCATCATCGACTATGCCGATCACGGCACCCCATCCGATCCGCCCGTCCTGCTGATTCACGGCTGGCCTGACGATATGTCAAGCTGGGACGCGGTAATCCCATCGCTGGTCGCTGCAGGATTGCGCGTGATCGTGCCATCGCTGCGCGGCTTCGGCGCGACGCGCTTCGCCAGCGACCGCGAACCGCGCACCGGTAACAGTGCGATCCTGGCGATCGACGCGATCGCCCTGATGGATGGGCTCGGGATCGATCGCTTCATGGTCGCGGGCCATGACTGGGGTTCTAACACAGCCGAGGCGATCGCGGTCGGATGGCCCGACCGCGTCGAACGCATGGCGATGCTCGCCACCCCGCCGCGCCTCGGCGGCATGCCGACCCCGCCGTTCGAGCAGGCGCAGCGGCAATGGTACCACTGGTTCATGGCGACCGCGCGTGGCGCACGCGCCGTGCGCGACGATGCCAAGGGCTTCGCGCATATCCACTGGGTCAATTGGTCGCCGCCGGGCTGGTTCGACGAGGCGACGTTCGCGCAGGTCGCGCGTTCGTTCGAGAACCCCGACTGGGCCGACGTCACGCTCCATAGTTATCGTGCGCGCTGGGACGAGGCGGAGCCCGATCCGCGCAGCATATGGCTCGAGAACAAGGTCAAGGCGACCGCGACGCTGTCGGTGCCGACGATCTACATCCAAGGCGCCGAGGACGGCGTGAACCCGCCCAGCGCGGCCGAGGCCGTGCCGAGCAAGTTTACCGGCCCGTTCGCCTTCGTGACGCTTACAGGCGTCGGCCATTTCCCGCAGCGCGAGAACCCGCGCGCGGTTGCGCAACATTTGATCCAGCTTTTCACGGGCGACCCCACGACACTCGCCGACACCACCGACCGGAGCCCCACCATGACCAAAGCCAAGCCCTTCCTCGCCGGCGCCGCCGCGATCGGCGTTATCTCCGCCGCCGCGATTGGTATCGCGCAAGCGCAGAGCCGGCCCCTGACCGCCAGCAGCGGCCTGACGCAGGTCGCCGAATTCGACCATCAGGCGACCGGCGTCGCGGTCACCGCGGACGGACGCCGTTTTGTCAACTTCCCGCGCTGGACCGACGACGCGCCGATTTCGGTCGCCGAAGTGCAGAAGGACGGCAGCCTCAAGCCCTATCCCGACGCCAAATGGAACAGCTGGCGTAACGCACGCGCGACTGAACTGCCGGTCGGCGACTATTTCGTCTGTGTCCAGTCGATCGTCCCCGATGGCCACGGGAATTTGTGGGTGCTCGACCCCGGCGCACCGGGCAACGAGAAGATCATCGAGGGCGCGCCCAAGCTGGTCAAGATCGACCTCAAGACCAACCGCGTAAACAAGGTCATCAAGGTGCCGCTCGATGTCGCGCTTCAGGGCACCTATCTCAACGACATCCGCTTCTCGCCCGACGGCAAGACCGGCTACATCACCGACAGCGGCACGCGCGGCGCGATCATCGTCATCGATCTCGAGAGTGGAAAGGGCTTCCGTGCGCTCGACGGCCATGGCTCGACCCAGATCGACAAGGCGGTGACGGTCGTCACCGACGGCAAGCCGCTCGTCCGCCCCGACGGTCGCCAGCCGGCCTTCGCCGCGGACGGGATCGCCATATCGAACGACGGCAAGACGCTCTACTATCAGGCGCTGACCGGCAAGACGCTGTATTCGATCGACACCGCACTGCTGCGCGAGGGCGTCGGCGAGGCGGACCGGGCGGCGGGCGTGAAGACCGTTGCGCAGACGCATGTCGCCGACGGCTTGTGGATGAGCAAGGCGGGGACGCTCTACATCACCTCTCCCACCAATGACGGCATCTCGCGCCTTGTCGGCAACCGCACCGAACCGGTACTGACCGACCGCCGCCTGCGCTGGCCCGATACGTTTTCCGAAGGGCCGGATGGCCGCATATACGTCACCGCAAGCCACATCCAGGACACCAACTGGTTTAAGCCCGGTGCGCCCGCGTCGATCAGGACGCAGCTGTTTTCGTTCGCGCCGGTACGGTGAACTCCGACGGGGTGCGCCGATACCGCGCCCCGTCGAGCGATATTCAGAACGAGACAATTACCCTGTTACAGACGGGTGGGTGGAGATGGCAGCATGAGATCGGTGTGGCAGCGCGGAGCCGCCGATCGAACGCGTCGTTATCGACCAATTTCAGCGAGCTGATCTTGCCGGGAAACACGCGAGCCCTTGCCCGTGCCGACATAGGCGAGAAATCCCGCCATCTTGTGGCGTAGGCGGAACAGATAGAAATAGCGGATGCCCGCGCACGGGGTAACCGGAGTGGTAAAGTCCTTCATCACATTTCGCAGATCGCCTGCAATGATGGCTCCGATGCGGGCAATATGGCGAACGTGTTTCGCGTATAGCGCGCCGTCTCCAAAACTATAACCTGCGAGCAGCGTCACGACCTCTTTGGGACAGCGTCGCCCGTGGTGGTGGTCGACGGTAAAGCGGGGGTCGTACCGGACCGGAATACCCTGCCTCAATGCACGAAACAGATAATCCGTATCCTCCGCCGACACGAATGGCGCGCCGGCACCGAACCGTTCGTCGAAGGGGCCGATGCGGGCGATCGCGTCGGCCGTCATGGCGAGGTTAGCGCCCATGACGAAACCACCGGGAAAACCATCGGTCGGGGCAATCATCGGATGATCTTCCAGCTTCACCGTAACCGGCAGATCGGCGGGATCTCCCAGCAGGATGCGTCCGCCGATTATTGCCGGCCCGGTCACTTCGGCGAAACACGTCGCGAGCTGGTGAAAATAATCGGCGTGGAGGACGCAATCGTCATCGGTCATTGCGATGATCCGGCCGCTCACATGCACCAACCCGGTATTGCGCGCCCGGGCCAGACCTGGGCGCGGTTCGTGGAGCAAGCGAACACCAAAGGACCGGTCGGCACCCCATGCCTCCAGCCGGTCGGCGGTATCGTCGGTGGATCCGTTATCGACGATCAGGATCTCGATCGTGAGATCGGCTACGGTGCCAATCGCGCACTCGATGGAGGCGAGCGTCGCGGCGAGCGTCGCGGCACGGTTACGTGTACATAGTAACAGACTGATGTCGGTCATGCGCGCAGACCGAGATGCGCGATTGCCTCCCTGGCCGATGAGGCCGTGCGCACGCCGACGCAGGTCCCCGTCCAGCAGTCGATATAGGCGGAAATCTTGCCGTAGTCATTGTCCAAGGCCACGTGGGGAATGTCGAGCAAGGTTGCGAGGATATGCGCATGTAGCCGGTCGGTCACGATCGTCCGCCCGCGTGACAGGAGGCGCAGGCCGCGTTTGAGGCGCGCGGTGGCGATGCCGTCATAGGCCTGCGCTTTCGTGTGGCCCGTGGTATCGGGCAGCGTTTCGTCGTCGAGCCAGTCTATGCTCACCGCACCCGGCATATCCGTCAAGGCCGATCGGTCTTCGGGACGGCGCTCTTCGTCGGTGCGCATAAGCATCATGACGTCGCAATCCGGAGCCGAGCGTGACTGCGGCCCCAGCGCGAACGCTGAGTCGGGTGCAAGATCGGTCGCGCAGGGCAGATGCCGGGCTGCAAAATCCCGGCTCTGCCGGTCCCGGACGTAGAGGTGAAAATCGGGATGATCCGCGACGATAGCCGCGAACGGCGCAATCCGGCCGGCGTGGCGAAAATGGATCGACTGCGGCAGTTGCACGATCGGTCGATCGCGAATGGTGCGCAGAATGGATTCGCGGAACGCCTGATGGTGCGGCCAGATATCCCCGAGGTTACCGCCGCCGTGCAGGAAGAGCACGCCGTCCGGACACGCGCGCCGGAACGCCGCCTCGTCGAAATCCGCCCAGGTCGAGACATACTCCGGCTCCCGCCCGGTCACCGTGCGCAGCATTCGGGCCTCGCCCAGCCATATGGCGCTGTCGCCGACATTGGCATGATCAGGGAAGTCGACCAGCGCATACGTACTGCCGGGCCCGACATGGCGACGGTAGAGCCTGTCGAGCGCGCCATGCTGCTTTGTGATAGCATCTGCCATGCCAATCATGCGGCTACGGCCTGGACTTCGGCATACAGCGCCTCGCACGCGTCGAGCCAGCGGTCTCGGGTGAACAGGCATTCGACGCGCCGACGGGCAGTATGGCGCGGGATCGCCATCGCCTCGCGGATCGTGTCGGCCAATGCAGCGACGTCGTTCGCGGGAGCGAAGCGGCCCCCCTCGCCGATCACCTCGCGCGCGGCCCCCATGTCGAATGCGGCAACGGGCAGGCCGCAGGCCATCGCCTCGATCGCAACGAGGCCGAACGGCTCGTCCCAGCACGGCGTGAAGACGAACACGGAGGCACGGCCCATCTCGGCAGCCAGTGCTGCCCCGTCCAGATGTCCGCCATAGCGGATATCCCCGCCGAGCAGCGGCTCGACCTGCGCAGCCCAATAATCAGGGTCCTCGATCTGTCCGAACAGCGTCAGCGGAACGCCGGCCATGCGCGCGGCCTCGACCGCGAAATGCGTACCCTTGTTTGGCGTGATCCGACCGCACCACACCGCACTGTCGTCACCCGACGCGACGTACGGCCACGCCGCCAAGTCGATGCCGTTGTGCAGCACGGACGCCCGGCCCGGCGCACCGTCGGGCCACCATGCCGCCATCTGCCGCCCCGACGTAACCGTCAGGTGATGGCCCGGCGTCGCGCTTGCCTTTACGAACCAGTGGAGCGCGTCATAGGGCGGGACGTGCAGCGAGGTGACCGTCGGCACCTGTGCGGTGCGGCGCGGCTCAATTGGAAAGCGGTGCAGACTGTTGTTGTGCACCACGTCGAAGCCACCGGCCGCGATCCGGTCGCACGCCGCTGAATAGCCGGCGTCGAGATGCGCGATCAGCGGCGCCGATCCGCGGTGCTCCGCCCAAGGAAAGGTGCGCTCGTAATGCTCGGCCACGACGGGATCGATCGTGAAGCGCGGATCGCTGTCCCCCGCTGCGAACAGCACCACGTCATGTCCGCGCGCGATCAGTCCGTCCGCGAGATACCAGCTATGCGATTCCATGCCGCCCATGAACGGCTGCGCGATCCGCTGGCGGACATGCGCCAGCAGCGCGATTCTCATGCCGCGACCCGCGCTTCGAGAATGCGGATGACCGTAGCGGTGTTGGCATAGGGTTGGTGGCTCTGTTGCCCGGTCAGCGCGAGGTCATCGCTATCGGGACGACGCAGGATGCGGATCGGCCGACCCGGTGCGTGGTCGACCAGCCCCATCAGCGCGAAGGCATGCAGCCAATGCCCCATGGTGCGATAGCCCCATTTGGCTTCGAACACTTCGGCATTGCGCACCACGCTGTCGAGGTGATGGACGGGTGGCATGTGGTGCGGATGATATTGATGATAGGCGAGGCCGCCCTTGATCCACGCAATCGGAATACCGGCCTGATCGATCGTCTTGCCGTAATCGGTATCCTCGCCGCCATAGCCGACATAGCGCTCGTCGAACCCGCCGCTGTCGATGAACGTCGCGCGGCGCATGGCAAAGTTTAGCGACCAGAAACACCGATAATCGGTGCAGATCTGGATACCCTCGGCGGGTGGTCCCTGCCGGTCGGAATGGCGCACCGCGATGGCTTCAAACGCGTCATACGACCACGCCGCCTGTGTGGCGCCGCCCGGCAGGTACATCACCTCCCCCATCAACAATCCGTCTAACTCGTCCAGCCGGCGCGCGTAATCGGCAATCAGCGTGGGGGTGGGAATGCAGTCCATGTCGAGGAAGACGATCGTGTCGCCGGTCGCAGCGCGCGCCGCCGCGTTGCGGGCAGCGGCAAGCGCCAGTTCGGGCGTCGCCATCATCATCTGGCGCACCGGAAACGGTGCGTCGGGCAGGACGTAGGGCTCGGTCTGCAGGACGGCAACGATCAGCTCGACGGGCAATTGCGTCTGACGACCAAGTCCGAGCACCAGATTATGCAGATGGTCCGGGCGTCCCCCGGCGAGCGTGACAACGGAAACGGCATTCATACGGTCAGGCTCCGGTGAGATCGGGAGATGAAATGATGGTTGGGGCGGACGTCCACAGCTTTGCAGCCAGCCCTTCGAGCCAAGCTGCGACATCGTCCGCCGGGGTATCGTCGATCATCGCGCGCTGCGCATCGGGGCGATGCGTCGCGATGGTTTCGGCCAGCGCGGCTTTCCAGGCATCGGCAGACGAGGGCAGATGCGGGCGTACGCAGGCGACCCCCGCGGCAGCCAGCGCGCCGGCCTTGCGATGCTGTTCGTCGAAGTACCGCCATTCGGGGATCGCCAGCCAAGGCCGCGCGGCGGCCAGAATCTGCTGGCAAGTAGTATTACCGGTCGAGGCGATGACGGTATCCGCCGCAGCCACGTAATCGGCTGGATTGTCGATCCAGCCGCGATGCTCGATATTTGACGGCTCGGTCGCGTGCCAGTCGCGCTGGACGGGGCCGATGCTAATCCACCGCGCATCCGGCCTTGCCCGTGCACCGACGCCAAGCGGCGCCTGGCCGAAACCGTCTCCACCCCCGCCCGACAGGACCAGGATCATCTCTTCATCCGCGCCGACGCCGATGCGCTGGCGGGCCAGTTCGCGCTCCGGCACGCGTGTGTCGACGCCGAGTCCACCGGCGAAACAGGTCTTGGCCAGCATCGCCGCGTCCCATTCGGGCTGGGCAAGCCCGGCGTGGAACGCGGCGAGCAGACCGGCCGCCCCATCATAGGCCGCGCGGTGACCCTGATCGCCGCGGTCGCCGTGCTGCACGATTTTCACATGCGGGACGCTGCAGATCCGGGCGAGTTGCGCGATCTCGGCAGAGACGTCGCAGATCATCAAGGCGGGGTTCGCGGTATCGAACCACCCCGCGATCGTCGCCATCGCGTGGCGGATCCCCGGCCAACCGAGCGGCGCGCAGTGCAGCGTTGCGGGCGTCGCGATATCATCCATCGTCCCAGCCTCATCCCCCACCGGTTCGAACAGCGAGGGGATACGGACGATATCGACATGCGCGGGCAGCGCAGGAAAGATATCATCGCGTGCACAGAAGATCGTCAGCGGTCGCGTCACCGGCAGCGCATTGGCGATCGCTGCGCAGCGTTCGGCATGGCCGCGTCCCTGATGATGGACGAAATAGCCGAAAGGCTGCGTCATGCCGCAACCGCAGCACGATGGGTCAGGCCGAGCAGGTCCAACCCTTCCATCACGCCCGCCGCGTGACTTGACCGAACGCGGTGAAGACCAGCGCGCGGCGTCAGCTCAGCCAGTTCATCGCTGGCATTGGCGACAACGATGGCATGCCCGCACGCTTCCAGCATATCGGCGTCATTGCCGCTGTCGCCGGCAGCGACGCACTGGCGCAGCGACAGGCCCCGCCGTCCTGCATAGGCGCCGATGGCGGCTGCCTTGCCCCCCATCGGCGCGACCACGTCGATCAGGCGACCATGCGAGAAGATTACGCGTGCGCCTAGCCCCGACGCCAGCAGCGTTTCGCGGATCCGCACGGCATCGGCGTCGGTGCCAAAAAAGCTGAGCTTGTGGGGACCGTCCGTTTCCACCGGCTGTGGTTCGATGCGCAGCGGGGCGAGGGACCGGGCAACGGCCTCCCGGTCCCAGTGTGTGTCCAGCATCGCGTCGTATTCGGGGCAGATCTGCCAGTGCCCTGCGGGGTCAGCGATCATAAGCCGCGTACCGACATCGACGATATAGGCGTCCGGGTCGGGCAACTGCCATTCCCGCAGCACTGCGCGGGCCGCATCGAACGACCGACCAGTGGCAATGACGAAAGGCAGCGCACTGTGCGCACGCCACTCCGCGAACGCGCGCGCGCCGTCTGCACAGCCGGTCAGCGTATTATCGATGTCACACGCGAGCAAAGCGGGCTGGATAGTGCCGATCGACGAATAAACGGCGACGCTGGCGCTCGCATAGCGCGCCCAGTCATAGGCGCCGACCCGCGCCAGCGCGGCCTTGCTCAAGCGCGTGTGCAGCACGGCGTCACCGACGATCTTCAGGCAGGCCTGTGCGATCGCATCGTAGTCGCGCGGATCGACGATGAGCCCGTGGCCGATCGTGTCGACGATCTCGCCCGGACCGCCATTTCTGGTTGCGACGACCGGCACGCCCATCGCGGCCGCCTCGATCAGGGTCAGGCCGAACGGCTCGTGCAGTGCGGGATTGACGAAGACGCCGCCCTTCGCTGCTCGGGCATAGAGCGCCGATACATCGTCGGCATCGTGCGCGGGTGGCAGGGCGACACGGCCACGCAGTATGGGGTCCGTACACAGCGTTCGCATCTCAGCCAACACGGCCCGTTCCTCCGGCGAACACGGCCTATCATGCTGGCCCGCAAGGATCACCAGGTTCGCCCGTTCCCGCAGCGCCGGCACCAGCGCAAAAGCCCGGATCAGCGCGGCGAGATTCTTCTTCATTACCGGTCGCGCAATAGTCAGGATGATCGGCTTTTCCGGCACGTCCAACCATTCGCCAAGTCGATCCGCCAGCGTCGTCGCCCCATGTGGCAAGGAGCGTTGTGGTACGCCAGGAGGCAGACAGTGGATACGATCGTCGACGTCGACGCCGTACGCGATGAGCTGCCGCTCGGCTTCATCGCGGCTGGACACGATGATCGCATCCGCCTCTACGATGGCGTGACGCTCGGCATCAATCCGCGCGCGGGCATCCTCCCCGGCACATCCCTGCGCTCGCTTATCTATGCCAAGTGCATGAGGCGTATAGACGACCGGGATACCGAACCGCCGCCGTGCCTCGCATGCGACCATCGTCGCATCCGCGAAATGCGCATGGATGACATCGGGTTTTTGTGCCAATCCATCAATATGACGGCAAAACGCATCGGTAAACGCAACAACCTCCGCAGCCAGCGCCTCTTTTTCCAGATATCGACGGTCCGCTGTCGCGATGCGGTCAATAGTAACCTTGCTATTTAAGCGCTCTCTTCGGGTTCCGTGAATTGGCGAAAGTCCGACATCTTCAAAAAGGCGCGTAACGATCGATACCCGGCTCACATTACTCTCGCCGCCTTGAGCAAGCGCGGCTTCGATTACATAGGCAATATGGCCACCGGTGTCCGCCGTAATTCCAAATGTGACAGGCGGCGCGCGAAGGCATCCTCCCAGTGCGATATGCAGGATGAACAAGGCGGCTCCGTTTGTTTTGCACCCATAACGACCAACCTCGTCCACGGATCCAGAAGATAATCGAGATCCTGGCAACATGGGTTGTTCGCATCGTGATTTGTCTAACTGCGCACTATCAGTTCAGTGCATTTGCGCTGAGCGTCTCCGCTCGCAAGTTGACGTGGATTAGGACGATTTATTCGACCCAAACCCCTCACATCGGCCCGGCCGCCAAAGTTGGGGAGATGCGGGCAAGCGTTGCCAAGTGCCTACGTTTGCAGAAATCCTTGGCGACGTGCGCGGGCGTCGCGTAAGCGGTACGCCGCAACCGGCAGCGAAAGACACAGATGACCGCGACTATCATTACCCCAAGCGGCCCCGGCGCAATGGAGGCCGGCCTCGTACTTGACGAGGAAGGCGGCCGCTTCGTCGTGCTGACGTTCAAGGAGCCCAAGGGCGAGCCGACGCTGGTGACGTTCACGGTTCCGGTCTTCCAGAATTATGTCGAGCATCTAGTTCGTACGGCGAAGGCGGCCAACGAGGATGCTAACTGGGGCATCCCCGGCTAACCTGGGTGGACCTGATATCAGACGGCAGCCCTGCGGAACTTCGTCCATGTCGGTATCGAGTTCGTCGACAGAAGTACGCGCGATCGGCCAGCGATCGCCTCCACGCTGCAGGCCCCACCAACGGCCCTTCGTCTACTCTTGCTCAATCCGGACGTTCAAGAACGTCTTGTTGCTCGATCACGAATGCCCGCCTTGCTGCACGCGCATGGCACGGCCCGACTCACCGGCAGGGCGTTGTCGAAGAGGGAGATGCCGACGCGGCATAGGTGCAAACATTCGGCATGGGTCCTTTTCGGCAGGGGATCGTTGTGCAAGCTCCTCTACCGGAGACTTCCATGACCGATAACAACGACGTGTCCGTCCTAAACGGCCTTATCAAGACCACGCTCGACAGCATGAAGGGCTACGAGGACGCCGCCAAGGATGCAGAGAGCACTCAATATGCGACCATGTTCGCAGACTTCGCCCGGGATCGTGCAAAGGTCGCAGCCGACCTGCAAAACGAGGTCCGCAGGCTCGGCGGCGAACCGGAACTCGATTCCAGCATGCTCGCTGCTGCGCACCGTACGTTCATGGACCTAAAGCAGGTGATTACGGGCAAGGACGACAAGGCGATCATTCAGGAAGTCGAGCGCGGCGAGGATCATATCAAGGCAAAGTTCGAAGATGCGATGAAGGACGCCAATCTGGCGCCCGCAACGCTCGAAGCGATTTCCACTGGCTTCGCATCCGTACGCGAGGGTCATGACAAGATGAGCGCTTTGAAGCATAGCGTCGCATAACATGATACAGGGCGGCGCCCCCTCGCCGCCCTGTTTTCGTCGAGAACTTTCTGCCGTATTAATTAACAGTTGATCACCCTCCCTTATCCCAAGCTCGGCCCTTCAGTCATCGCGACATCGATATCAGGTGTGCGTTCCAATTGAGACCGTCGTTCCCGCCACTGGCGTAGAAGTGCAGACATATGCGGCAGGTGATATGCCTCTTCGTCACCTTTAACGATAAGGTGGTCGTCCCCGCGCGCGCAATGTTGGCGGCCGGTCAGTATTCGACAGCGAGCGCGCCTCGCGCGATGCTGCGGTCGCAAGCGGTGCTGCGCGACTCATGCCGGGAGGGACGAGCGCTGCAGGATGACCTTAATCCCCCAACCATTCAGCCGCGATCTCGCCCCTATGCCCTGCCGGCGCGAGCACGGCACGCAAAGCGTCCAGCATGGGCGGCAAAGCCTGCATGAACGCGTAGGGTGGGTTTACGATATACAGGCCGGCGCCGTTATAGAGACCGGGCTGATCGTCATCGTACAGCCAATGCTCCACCCCAAGCAATTTCGGGATACCGAGCCTGCGTAACTGATCCTTCCATCGCCACTGTGTGCCGCGGTCTTTCAGCGGAAACCAGATCACCGTCACGCCATGCGCCCATTTACGGTGGGCGGCAGCGAGGGTGGCTGTGATACGTGCACGCTCGTCAGGCTGCTCGTACGGCGGGTCGACCACCACCACGCCGCGCGCGGTTCTGGGCGGCAGCATCGCCAGCCAAAGTTCGTAGGCGTCGCGCTCGTGCACGGCAGCAGGTGTGTCGCGCATCACGCCGCGCAGCGTATAGGCGTCCTCTGGATGTTTTTCGTTTAGAATCAGGACATCCTGCGGGCGCAGGAGCTGCGCCAATATCCGCGGCGAACCGGGGTAGACGCGCAGCTCCGCCCCGACATTCACCGCCTGGACGACAGCGCGATAGTCCTTCAGCAAGGGGTTCGAATCGGCAAAGGCCCGCAACACCCCATCTATAGACTCGCCCGTGCGGCGGGCATCCTCACCGCCAAGGTCGTACAGCCCGCAACCGGCATGCGTGTCGATCAGCGTCAGCGCGCCCGGTTTTTGCTGCAAGGCCTGCACGAGGGCGATCAGCAGGCTGTGCTTTACGACGTCGGCACTATTGCCAGCATGAAAGGAATGGCGATAATTCATTGCGACTCAAAATCCTGACACTCTACCGTCATGCGCGCCGCTGGGCGCGGTTGCCCAGCGCAGGGCGATTGCCGTAAGCAACCCTGCGCACCTATAAAGTCGGGCGAAAATCTTCAACGAATCTCTGTACGATGCCTCGCGCCCGCGGCAGCGATCGTGCGTAAAGGCAGCGACGCATCGATCCGGGCGTTCGGGGACATTTGATCATCGAGGCGCCGGCACGGCTGGCATGACCTAGAAACGCCCGTTCGACGGCGATCGCTTGGCGTGCTGCGAGGTCGAACGATCATGCGCGTGGATGCAATCGGGCGGGACCGCCCCGACGCAAGAAGACGCCTCGTTTCCGGACGTCCGCAGGACATTCTCGCGACGCCGGCTTCGGTCATTCATGCATGGCGGCGGCAGACAGGAATGCAGGTACCAAACCTCGTGCACGGCCTGCCCCTTCCCGAAATGGATCGCGACCGAAAACGCGGGTCGTAGCGCTTACCGAAACGCGCTAAAGACGGACCATCGCAGGCAGCACGCTGGCGTACGAGAACGGGCAGACGAGAATGGGTATGGCATCTTACCGCTGGATGAGCCTGTTGGCCCTTGCCTGCGCCAGCGGCGCTGCGGCGCGCAGCGAGCCGGAACTCGTCACGATCGACACAGGCATGACGCGCGGCGCGACTGCCGACACCGTCCTTGTCTGGAAGGGTATCCCCTTCGCCGCACCACCCGTCGGGCCTCTCCGATGGCGCGCGCCGCAACGGGTCGCGCCCTGGGCCGGCGTGCGCGACGCGCTCGCCTATGGTCATGACTGCATGCAGCTCCCTTTTCCCAGCGACGCCGCGCCACTGGGTACGCCGCCCGCCGAGGACTGCCTTTACGCAAACGTCTGGAAACCGGCGGCGGGTAAGCGCAAGCTGCCGGTACTGGTCTGGATCTATGGCGGCGGGTTCGTCAATGGCGGGTCGTCACCGCCAACCTATGCGGGGACCGAGCTTGCCAAGCAGGGGATCATCGTCGTCAGCTTCAACTATCGTCTGGGCCGCTTCGGCACCTTCGCGCATCCGCAACTGAATGCCGCGCGCGAGGATGGCGCACCGTCCGCGAACTTCGGCTATATGGATCAAGTCGCAGCGTTGCGCTGGGTGCAACGCAATATAGACGCGTTCGGCGGCGACCCCGCCAACGTGACGATCGTCGGTGAAAGCGCCGGCGGCATCTCGGTGCATGCGCTCGTGACGAGCCCGATCGCCAAGGGGCTCTTCGCGCGCGCGGTGGTGCAGTCCGGTGGGCCGATCGCGCTGGGCGAAGCGACCCCCGCTGCGGCCGAGGCAGCGGGGGTCGCGTTCGCCGCCAGCAAGGGCATCGCCCCCGACGATACGCACGCACTCGAGAAGCTGCGCGCTTTGTCGGCGGATGCCGTGACGGACGGCCTCAACCTGGCGAACCGACCGAAAACAAGTCCGGTGACGTACAGCCCGCCGATCGTCGATGGTCGCTATGCCGTGGACAGTCTTGTGGCCTACCGCGCGGGAGTGTTCACTAAAGTGCCGATGATGGTCGGCGCGACCAGCGATGATATTGGCGGACGCAATGGACCGATGACGGTCGGTGCCCGCGAGATCGCCGGCATCCTCGCCGCACAAAACGCGCCCGTCTATTATTACCGTTTCTCGTACGTAGCCACGTCGGCGCGTACGGCGGAAACGAAGGGCGCCGCGCATGCGACGGACATCCCGTTCTTCTTCGATACCGCCGCGATCAAATATGGCGCCGACACGAGTGCTACCGACCGCTCAGCCTCGCGGATTGCAAGCCGCTATCTGGTAAACTTCGTGAAAACTGGCGACCCGAACGAGCGCCGTGCGTCCAAGAGCGCCAAGCAGCCCATATGGCCGGCCTATGATAGCGGCGCTAAACCGATGTTGGACCTGAACGCGGCTGGCGGTGCATCAGTTGGTAAGGATCCGTGGGACACTCTAGACTGAAGCGGTCGTCGACGAGCCGCAGGCAAGACGGATTGAAGCGCGAACGCGATCACTGACATACGGACACGCGTGCGCCCTTCCTTGCTTCGCAATTTGAGAAACGCGGTCATGTTCGAGCTGCTTATTTTGTCGGCGTCCGAGCGACCGTCGTGACCGTCGTGAAAGGCTAGGTTGGCCGCCGGTCCGCTTCCAGCGCCATAAGCAGGCGTTTGCAACGAAGACGGTGATTGCGAAGGCCAAGCCAAGAGCAACCGCAACTCCAGCGCCACCATGATCCTTATAGGCGTGAAGTTGCCATGCAGGGCGGATCCCGTCCCTCGCATCCGCCACCCGCCATCATGCCAGTGTCAAAAAGGATCAGCGCCACCGGCGTCATCAGCACGATCGCGGACGGGCCTCCCCAGTTGATCGGACGCTTTTCATAGCTCGGTCGGGCATCCTGGTCGCCGCCGCGAACGGCTGCAAGGGGGCGGTACCCGCTACACGCCGGAGCTGGTAGATTCATCTCACACCCAGAGCTACCGAACCCATGGTCTTTTTATCTGCTCTCCATTCATCGCCATAGCCGGCCTATCAGGTGCCGATAGCCGCGTTACCCTCGATTTTACTCGCTCGACGCAGCCTGCTCGCACAAACGCGACCGCAGGTCGTCATCATCCCCCGGTACGCGCGGTAACCGCATGCTGGTGCGATCCGCCCCAACAACGGCTTCCGGCCGCCGCTCGCTTAGTCTTAGCGCCATCCGGAGATCCGCAACCGGTTCCTGGTGCACGGCGGGCGTCACCGCTGTTCTGACAGCAGGTCCTTCGGATGCGTCCCTTCGACCGGCTTAGGACGGGATCGTAGAGCGTCGCGCCCGCCTCAGCTTGCCTTTCCGCTCGCGCTAATGCTGGCTAGGAGCGTACCATCGCAGAGCGACGCGCCGCACGGGCGTGCTCACGGGTAAAGTCGCCGACGCCGCGGTCTGTGTGACAAAGCCGGTCCCAATGGCGGAAATACAGCCCGTAATTGCAGCCATAGAGCTCATGGTGCCGCTGATGATGGCTTGCTGTGATCAGCCATCCGCCAAGCGGACCGGTCCACATGAACCGTGGAAAGATTTCCCATCCCATGTGGTTCGTGACACCCATCATCGTCATGATCGTCAGGACAATGGCCAGACCGCCGATATGGATCGGAACGAAAAAGACCAGCAAGGGAATGACGACCGCGCCGGTCAACGCCTCGATCGGGTGGAACGCCATCGCCGCCCATGCCGTCGGAGGACGGCTCGCATGATGCAGCGCGTGCGCCAGTTTGAACGGTTTTGGTCGATGCATCCAGCGATGCGTCCAATAGAACCAGGTATCATGCAGCAGGAGGTACACGAGCACAGAAACCGGTAGGTACCAGAGCGGATAGGCATGAATGTCGGCATATACCTGGGTCCAGCCGTGATGCTGCCATCCCCAAGCGACGACGCCAGCCGGTATCCCGTACAGCGCGGCCGATGCCAGGCTCCAGATGATTTCGCGACGGACCTGCGGGTCCAGCCCGAGATACAACCCGGGATGCTTGCGTATCGTGATCCAGGCGAACGCGCCCGAAACGAGGAGATAGCGAACGCCAACGATGACCGTCATCGCGACGGCGGACAAAATGATGGCGAGCGTCATACGTGATCCTCGACACCGCGATGATCGGCAGCGCGCCCGGTGTGCGCACGCCGTCGCGCGGGGAGCCCCCACCACGGTGTTCCCGGCGACAGATGATGTTCATGATGATACCCGCCGAAATGGAAACACGTCAGCAGAGACAATAGCGGCCCCACGTCGATGCTGTGTGCACGGTGGGCATCCGCGAAGGGAACTTCGCGCTCTCGATGTGGCAGCCACGTCCCGAAGACGAACAATTGCGCCACCGCCCCCAAGGCCGGCAATGCCCAGAAGATGACGATGTTGCCGAGGGGCGCACCAAGCAGCAATATATAGAGCAGCGCTACCACCGTTATCCGGATGATCTGCCCGTGAGAATAGTAGGTCTTGAAGAACTGAAGGAACCAACCACGAAGGCTTGGATCGCCGCCATGAAAATCCGGATCACCGGCCCGGCCCGTTTCCTTATGATGCAAATGATGCCTTGGCAGCAGTGCGGCATATGACAGGCAGGCGTATAGCGATAGACAAGTTGCCCCGATCACCCGGTTCAATTGTGGGTGATCGGGTGCCAACGCTCCGTGCATTGCGTCGTGCGCGACGATGAACAGCCCGGTACTCAGCCATGTCTGGAGGACGACCAGCACGATCGCCAACGCAATCGTATCGACGCCCCACCGCCAGAAGAAAATGCCGGTTATGTGGATTGCGAGCCAGGCTGCAACGATTACGCCAGCCAGCGCAACGCCGATCCGCGTCTGACGCCGCATCGCCGCCGATTGGGGAGCCGTCACGCTCACGTCTTTGCATTTGCCGAGATTGGGTTTCCGGTTTTAGCTGAAGGTCCGTCGCGCAGCGGCGGATTCGCGTTCGCACGCAGTTGCGCCTTCAGCACTGCAGGTTTGCGGGCGAAGAGGAAACCATGACTGACGGTACCGTCCTTGCCTTCAACTGCATGGTGGAGGCGATGCGCTTGTAACAGGCGCTTGAAATACCCTCGTTTGGGCACCCAGCGGAAACCACCACGCTGATGCACGAGCATGTCGTGCACAAAGGCATAGATGCCGCCGTACACGGTGATGCCGAGCGCGGCCCACCAAAGCGGCTCCCATGCGAGCCCGACGATAAACAACATGATCGGCACGATCGCGAACACGACCGCATAAAGGTCGTTTTTTTCGAACCAGCCTTCATGATCTTCATGATGCGACTTATGCCAGCCCCAACCCCAGCCGTGCATGACATAGCGATGCGCCGCCCACGCAAAGCACTCCATGAACAGAACCATGAAGACGACGATGGCGAGCTTCTCGAACCAGGTCACGTAAATCGATCGCACAAATTGCCGATGACCGTGTGCAGAGGAATTAACATGATGCATACATAACCCTTACCGGCAGCCGATGCGAGGGCGGTCCGCTACAAATTCTGGGGTCGGTGACGCCTACGCCGGCGCTGCTTTCAGGGCGGCATCGCCTCGAGGTCGCTTAGCGATAACCGCCTCTCGCCGCCACTCCGGTGCGGTGGCCCGAACCCGCGCGATTGGATGTTCCGGTAAAATGCTTAAGCGCGCTTACGCTGGGTACCGCGTGGCGGCGATCTGCGTTCGTCCGATATGATCGCCCCAGTGCTCCGCGCCGACCACCCCGACACGCCCTCGTGGCTGTTGATCGCAGCGATGCTCATGAGTTTTCTCGCGGCCCAATATCACCACCGTTTCACGGTGGATCCGATCCGCGCGGTTCCCGCGCTAGCCTCGCTGATGGCGCTCGGTAGCGCGCGGGCGATCGGCAAGTATACCGCGCGACCGCGCTTGGCGGCTGGCGCTACGGCCTTCCTGCAGATGACGCTTTTCACGCTGTTCGGCGTCGTGCTGGCGTATGCGTTGGCAGCGAATTCGGGACGGTTGTGGGATAGCCGTCTGGCGGCCGCGGATCACGCGGTCGGCTTCAACTGGCCGGTCGTCTTCGCGGTGCTCGACACATGCCCTCCTGCCATCTGGCTCCTCGGATTGGCGTATCACAGCCTCACGTTGCAGATGGTCGTCGTCATCGTAGCGTTGAGCGGAACCGCGAAATTCGACACACTGAGGACGATGGTCTGCGCCGCGATCCTGTCCGGTTTCGTCACGATACTGATTTCGGGTCTTACCCCAGCACGGGGCAATCTGTTCGATCCATCCCACTACGTGCATCTCTGGCCGTCCATAGCGTGGTTGGAACAAGAATTGATATCCGGGCTGCGAGATGGATCGTTACGCGTGCTCGATCTCACCATGCTCATGGGGATTGTCAGCTTTCCCAGTTTCCATGCGACTCTCGCGGCAATCTTCATCTGGGCGTTCGCCGCCTTGCCGCGTATTGCCCTACCGGCCCGGGCATGGGCGATACTGACGATCATCGCGACGCCGGTCTTCGGCGGTCACTACGGAATCGACGTCATCATGGGGCTCCTTCTCGCGCCACCAGCCATCCTTGCGGCGCGCCACCTTACGCAGCGCAGGCGGCCTTCCCATCCGACGGGTTCGGCCCTGCCGGCCTGAGATCGCTATCGCTCCGAAGCGCCGCATCGACCATCGCTGCCGCCTCGGCTGCACCCCCGGCCCCCGCCATATCCGTGGCCAGCAGCCGAGATGCACGGCGATATTGTGGCTCTCGCAACACAGTCCGCAACGCCGGTTCGAGGCCACCGTTGCCGGCTTCTGCGGCAGAAACGACGCGCGCGGCCCCAATCCGCTTCAGTCGCGCCGCGGTTGCCGGTTGTTCGAAAGCCAACGGCACCGCAACGATCGGGAGGCCGGCAGCCAACGCGTCCAATACCGTGTTGAAGCCGCCATGCAGGATCGCGGCCGAACACAGTGGCAGGACGCGGGTCTGAGACCAGAATGCCCGGACCAGCGGACGTCCAGGGAGCGACTGGGCCTCACGGTCGCTCAGCCCGCCGCCATGCGCCACCACGGCACGGGCACCCACCGCAGCACAGGCCGTGGTCATCGCCGCGAACAGTGATCGGCGCGCACCCTGCAGCGATCCTAGCGAACAGAAAATCAACGGCCGTCCGTCGTTTTCCGGCAGGATCGCGTCGGGCTCGTCCCGTCGCCATGGCCCGCCGTATCGAAAGCTCGCGGGCAATGCCAGACGCGGAAAGTCTAGGCCTACCGGGCATTGCGCGATCTGCAGGAGGGCGGACCATTGATGTCGGGGGTGAGGATCGAGTGCCCAACGGCGCGCATAGGTCGAAACCATGGTACTGATCGGCCGCATCAGCAGATCGCTGACCGCGTATCCGCCGCTGTTGCGGTTTCGCCCCACCGCATCTGGACGATACGCCCACCCAAGAAACGGTGGCGGCACCGCCGGCTCCCTGAGTAGCGGCAGTCCTGTAACGGCGGTCACGAACGGCAAACGAAGATGTCGTGCCACCAGTGCCCCTGCCGGTTCGACCGAGTCGGCAAGCACGGCGTCGACCCTCAGCCTAGCCATTGCCGTCGGGAGCGCCTTCAAAAGCAGTTCCGTCATCGATGCGGTGCCGCGGATCATCCGCGGTAGCCCGACAGGCCCCGATGGCTGTGACAGCCTCCGATAATATTCTGCCAACAGGCCTTGGCAGTCCGCAGGGTGGTCGAGTGCCGCAAAGTCCACGCTACAGTCGGGCACCAGCGAGGCGACGTCAGCCATGTGGATTATCGTGGCCCTATGGCCCGCTTCGACGAGCGATGTTCCCAATGCGGCTAGTGGATTGATATGGCCCGCGGTTGGCGGCGCGATGATGGCGATGTGCCGCCTTTTGACCGTCAATTCAGTGGATCTTTCCGTCGCCGTCTTGTTCGATCGACTAGTATCAGTATGCGGCCGACAAACGATAGCGCCATTCAATGGGCAGAGCCGCACAAATAACCTGGCCACCCGCTTGTCGCCAACGCCGGCGTCGCTCACCACGGCGCGCAATGGAGATACCCGGCCTACCGTCTACCGTTGGGCACGGCCGGCGCCGCGCGGCGTCCGCGAACCTCAGCGACCGCTGACGGCGCTGGGCAGGCTCGGTTGATCGCGGACATTGCGGATGACGGACAAAGGGCGCGCTGGCTGCGCGCCCTTTGATTTTACCAGATATGGACCCGATCGGCCGGGGCAAGATACAGCGCATCGCCGGGCTTGACGTCGAACGCCGTGTACCAGGCGTCTACGTTCCGGACGATGCCGTTCACCCGGTAGAAGGGCGGCGAGTGCGGATCGGTCAGCAGGCGCGCACGCGCGGCACCTTCGCGCAACTTCGCCTGCCACGCCTGTGCATAGGCGAGAAAGAACCGCTGGTCGCCGGTCAGCCCGCCGATTACCGGTGCCTTGCCATGCACTGCCTGGTACTTCTGGTACGCGGAATACGCCGTTTCGACGCCGCCGAGATCGCCGATATTCTCGCCAAGCGTGAGCGCACCCTTCACGTGCACGCCGGGGATTGGTTCGTACGCGTCATACTGCTTCGACAGCGCAGCCGTGCGCTGCGTGAAAGCGGTACGCGCCTCGGGCGTCCACCAATTCTCGAACTTGCCCGTTGCGCTAAACTGGCTTCCCTGATCGTCGAAGCCGTGACCCATTTCGTGGCCGATGATCGCGCCGATCGCACCATAGTTGACCGCCGCGTCCGCCTTCGGATCGAAATAGGGCGGCTGCAGGATCGCGGCGGGGAACGTAATCTGGTTGTTGAGCGGATCGTAATAGGCATTAACGGTCTGCGGCGTCATGCCCCACAGCGTACGATCGACCGGTTTGCCCAAACGCGAAAGGTCTAGCCGATGCTGGAACTCGCCCGACCGCATCCCGTTGCCGAGCGGATCGCCGCGTACGACCTGAAGCGAGGCATAGTCGATATACTTGACCGGATGGCCGATCCGCGGATCGAACGCGGCGAGCTTGGCGAGCGCCTGCGTCTTGGTCGCTTGGTCCATCCAGCCGTTCGCGCCGATCCGCTCCTTGTATGCGGCGCGCAGGTTGGCGATCAGTTCGCCCATCTTCGCCTCGCTCTCGGGCGGGTAATGGCGTTTGACGTAGACCTCGCCGACGGCCTCGCCCATCGTGCCGTTGACCAGCGCGATGCCGCGCTTCCAGCGCGCACGCTGTTGCGGCTGATCCGCGAGCGTCTTCCCGTAGAAATCGAACGTCGCCTGATCGAACGCCTTGGGCAGCATGCTCGCGCTGGCGGATGCGAGGCGGAATTTCATCCAGTCCTGCCAGGTCGAGACCGGGGTGGCGGAGAACAACTTCCCGAGCTCGGTCAGCGCAGTCGAATTGGTCATGTAGACGACCGGGAAATTGCCGTATCCCGCGGTCGAGAGCAGCAGTGGCCAGTCGAACTCGGGTGCCAGCGCCTTGCGGCCAGCCGCATCCATCGGCTTCAGCATGGCCTTCAGGTCGCGCGACTGGACCGGTGACCAATGGACCTTGGCCATCGCGGTCTCCAGCGCGACGATCCGGTCGGCCTTGGCCGAGGCGTCGGCTATACCCGATAGCGCCAGCATCTTCTCGACATAGGCGCGATACGCGGTGCGGAAGGTGTCGTACTTGGGACCCTGCTCAAGGTAATAGTCTCGGCCGCCCATGCCGAGCGAGCCCTGGCCTGCGGCAACGGCATAGCGCTTGGGATCGGCGGGATCGGGCAGCTGGCCGACCTCGACCGGGGCGGCGTAGCCGACCGTCGAGAACAGTGTCTGCAGCTTCTGCTTGTCGTTTGCCGCGTCGATCTTGGCGAAATAGGGCTTGAGCGGCGCGGCACCGGCACGCTCGATCGCGGCCTCGTCCATGAAGCTGGCATAGAGATCACCGAATTGCTTGGCGCCGGGACCAACCGCGGCGGGATCGCGCGCGGCATCGTCGAGGATCGTGCGAACCTGCTGCTCGGCTTGGTCGGCGAGGATGACGCTACCACCGGCCGAGGTGCGATCCGCAGCGATCTCCGTGCGCTTGTTCCAGCTCCCGTTGGCATAGGTCCAGAAATCGTTGCCGGGCTTCACCGACTTGTCGGCGGCAGTCAGGTCGATCCCGAATGTCCCATAGCGAGTGCCGCTCGGCGCCGTCGACGTGGTGGCCGCCATGGGGGCGGTCTGGGCCAGGGCGGACGCGGACAACGCCAGCGTGGCGACGCCTAGCGACAGGCGGGAGAAATGGTTGAACGGCATCGCAACTCCTTTTGGATAGATGATTTTATACCACGTGAGAGACATTCAGGCGGCCTCTCGCCGCATCAGCCGGGCGAGTGCGGTGAGATTGGGCTTTTGTCCCGCATTCAACAGGCTGGCGCGAAACACGCGCGCAAGCAAGACGAACTCTACTGCGATGAACACCGCGAGCGTCAGCGCGCTGCCGACGATTTCCAGCACCGACACGCCGCCGCCGAGCCGCGCCAGCATCGTGAACGGGGTATAGAGCGGGATCCAGGTAAGCACCTTGAGCGCGGTGGCGCCGGTGTTCGACAGGATCCCCTGCGCGACGATCGTAAACGGCATTGCGATGACCATCAGCACCGGCGTCAGATAGCTTTGCGCATCGCGCATCGAATCGCTCATAGCGCCGATCGCCAGCAGGATCATCGACACCATCAGATATCCCGCAAGGAAGAAGTACAGCATCACCAGGATGATCCAGGGCGATGCGAGCGGGGCGAGCGCCATCCGCAGGAACGTGCCGACCGCGCCTTGCGTGACGAATGCTGCCCCGGCCGCGCACAGCGCCCAGACCACGACCATCGTCAAACCCACCGCGACCGTCCCCGCCAGCTTGCCGTACAGCAGCTCGTCCGGGCTGATGCAGGCCAGCACGGTTTCGATCAGCTTGTTCGACCGCTCCTCGACCAGCCCCTGCAGGATCCAGTTTCCCGACAGCAGTAGCGACATCAGCAGGATGTACGCGCTGAGCAATGGCACGATCGAGCGTACCAGCATCCGCTCGCGGCCGCCGCCCGGCGCCGGCGTCGAGATCGCGATTGCCGGCACCAGCGTGGTCGCAGCCGCCGCCTCGTTGAGAGATAGACCGGTCGACTGGAGATACGCGGCGCGCAACCGCAACGTCAGCACCGACTGCAATGGCTGGATGAAGTTCGCGCTAGGTTGTTCGCTCGACCAGAGGCGGACGGCAGTCGTGCTAGTCCCGAACCGACGCGGGATATACACGGCGTAGTCGAGTGGCTTGGTCGTCTTGTCGCCAAACTCGCCCGGCTGGATCAGCGGCTTGAGCAGACGATCGAGCGTAGCGGGATCGGCCTTGGCGATCGCCGGCGGGGTCGGGACGACCGTGAAGTCTGGTTCCGGCGGATCGAAAGCGGGCGTTTCGGGGGTCGCCGCGCGCTTCATCGTTGCCAGTGCGGCCGGCATGCCGCCCGCCTTCACAAACGCCGCGACCTCCGCATCGCTGTAGAGCCGGTCGTGCTGCGCCCAGAGCGCCGCGGGGTCTGCCCGGTCGAGATCATAGCGTTGCGCATGGCGTGAGAGCGAAGTGAGGATGCGCCGCTGCCGATCGCTGTCGAGCCGTGCGCGGATCGCTAGCGCCTCCCGGCCTTCGGGATCGATCAGCATCACGCGTTGGACCTTATCGGAACCCATCAGCCTGGTGGCTATCGGTCCGATGGCGAGCGCGACGGGCAGGATCAGCAGCGTCAGCCAGAAGCTGCGCATACCGGTAATCTGTCGGAACTCGCGCATCGCGACGAGCAGGATGTTGTGAATCATGACGGCCGCCCCTGCGTATCGGCTGAGTTGGGCCCCACGAGGTTCAGAAAGACCTCGTGCAGGCTTACCCGGTGCTGGTCGAACTGGCGCAGCGTGATGCCTTGTTCGGTAAGGCATTGCAGGACGTCGCCGGGATCGATGCCTTCGGCAAGCGTCACGTCGTACGTCCGCCAACCGCCCGCATCCCTCGCGACCTCCTCCGCGCGCTCCACGCCGGGGCATTGCATCGGCGTCACGCGAGACACGATTCCGAGGCGTGCCGGCAACCGCCCGCGCGCTTCGGCCTGCGTACCCTCGAACACCTTGCGCCCCTGCGCCAACAATAGCAGCCGATCGCACAGCCGCTCGGCATGCTGCATGACGTGCGTCGAGAAGATCACCGTCGCACCACCGCGCGCGGCGCCAAGTATCTCATCCTCGAGCAATCCCTGATTCACCGGGTCGAGCCCCGAGAACGGCTCGTCGAGCAGCAGCAGTTTTGGACTGTTGACGAGGGTGGCGGCAAGCTGAACCTTTTGCGCCATGCCCTTCGACAATTTGTCGATCTGCATCTTGGCCGAGCCCGCCAGTCCGAACCGCTCGAGCAGATCGTGCCCCTTGGCGCGCGCCGTGGCGGTCGTCATGCCCTTCAGCCGGCCGAAATAGGTTACGGTATCGATTGCCGACATCCCGCGGTACAGCCCGCGTTCCTCGGGCATGAAGCCGATATCGGCTGCGTTCTCGCGCCCCGGCGGGCACCCCAGCACCGCAATTCTGCCCGATGTCGGCCTTAGGATGTCAAGAACCATGCGCAGCGATGTCGTCTTCCCCGCGCCGTTGCCGCCGAGGAACCCGAAGATCTCCCCCGGTTTCACCGTGAAGCTGAGCGCGTCGACGGCTACCCGCTCACCAAATCGCTTCGTCACGTCGTCGAGAACCAGTGCGTCCATTCGCTATTTCCCCGTTTCCGTCGTCGCGGTCGTTTCGTCCGGTGTTTCGTCGGTCACCCTGAGCAGGTCGCCGGGCTGACACTCGAGCACGCGGCAGATCGCCTCCAGCGTCGTAAAGCGGATCGCCTTGGCCTTGCCCGTCTTCAGGATCGACAGATTGGCGAGCGTGATATCGACCGCCTCGGACAATTCGGTCAGGGTCATGCGCCGCGCGTGGAGCATGTCGTCCAGGCTGACCGCGACGGGCATCAGACCGTCGTCGCCAGGTCGTCGCGCATCCGGGTGCCGATCCGGAAAACACGCGCGAGCACGAAGATCATCACAACTGCGATCCACCCGCCGAGTGAAGGGCTCCAGCCGGTCGAGTCGAGCTTGAGAGCAGAGATCCAGCGCATCAGCGCGCCCAGCACGAGATCGAGGCACTGGAGGACCAGCAGGGCCCAACCGATCCTGCCAAGCAACGTGGCGTTCGCGTCGACGAACGGATCGCCTGCCTGCACCGTCGCGACGATCCGGAGCAGGCTGGCAAAGATCGGATGGATCGCAAGCGCGCAGGCGATCCCCAACGCCATCATCAGCCGCATTGCCATCACCGCGTCCGCGACATCGAGCGACGGCCCGTATTTCGCACCGAGCCGCAGCGCCAGCGCATGCCCAAGTGGCCAGGACAGCGCAAATGCTACCATGAGCATCACCAGCAGAGCGATGTTCAGGACTAGCAACAACCGTAGCAGGATCGTCGCACCTGTCAGAACGCGATCCTTTTCCATTATTGATCGGCGCCCCTCACCCACCAGCTTTGTCTCCCGCGATGTATTGGTAAACGATAATTCGCATATTGATTATCGGCAACACGCATTAGATCCATTTTCGTTGTTGTTGACTGATCTGGCCTGACGGGTCGACGGGGTCTGCGGCTCTGCCGGGCGGCGTGGTTCCCGAACAGTCGATGGACATGCAGGTGGCGAATGTGCGGGCGTCAGGACGATGCCGATCCCGCAGCGGCGCCACCCCGGCCTTAGTTCCGGTACCCGTTAGCGACCTGCGTCGTCCTAAGCGGGGTCAGCACGGGCACACCCGGCGGCCTTGTCAAAAGGCATCGTAACGCGGCCGCGCTTCCCCGCCGCTCGTCCTTACGGTTTTCGGGGGACGCGGTTTACCGATGACTGGTGGGATAGATCGCACGCTTCTCGCCCAAGGCGATGATCGTCTCGTACCGACACCATGCCCCCGGGGCGGTATCAAGATCTGCCATGGTCAGCGGCTGCTCTGGCGCAGAGATGTGGCCATCACGCGCCACGCCTCGGTCGCGCGCGCAGCGCTGTGCCGTGATCGTGGCACAGCGCTGCGCGGCGTACCATGGCGCAACACTCGTGAGCGCACCGCTGTCGGCCCGGACGCGTGCGCCGACGCAGATGCTGGCACGGGTCCATCCGTTGCCATTTTGTCCTGTATCCAAGCGGGACGCGCGGGCCTGGAACAGTCCCCCACCGCCGGCACAAAACCGTAATCGGCTCCCAGGGAAACGGGGGATCGAGCCCGGCGATCGGCATGTTTGGTCTCATGCGCCTGTAACAAACACTTGAGGCAGCGCTGGGACAGTCCCGACCCAGCCACGCATTTCTCCAGCTGAGTCGACGAATTTCCGCCGTTCCTGAAGCCATAAACAGACGGATTGGCTGGGGCGGCAGGGTTCGAACCTGCGCATGGCGGCATCAAAAGCCGCTGCCTTACCACTTGGCGACGCCCCAACAGAGGCGGCCTTATAGCGGGGCCGCGCCGCGTGAAAAGCCCTTGCGCGCGTCAATCGGCGAGATGGTGCAGCCACTTGTTGTCGTCGGGTGCGGTGCCACGCTGAATCGACACGAGCGCGTCGCGCATCTGCAGCGTCATCGGGCCGGGGCCACCGCTACCGATCGTGAAACGACCCTCGGGGCTCGCCACCGTACCGATCGGCGTGACGACCGCTGCCGTGCCGCAGGCGAACGCCTCGACCAGCCGCCCGCTGGCCGCATCAGCGCGCCACTGATCGATCGTATAGCCCTCTTCGCGGACCTCGATTCCCTGCGCCCGCGCAAGCGTCAGGATCGAGTCGCGCGTGATCCCGGGAAGAATCGTGCCGGTGAGCGCTGGCGTCGCCATGCTGCCGTCGTCGAACACGAAGAAGATGTTCATGCCGCCGAGTTCCTCGACCCAGCGCCGCTCGGCCGCGTCAAGGAAGACGACCTGGTCGCAGCCGTTGCGGATCGCCTCGGACTGCGCGAGCAGGCTGGCTGCGTAGTTGCCGCCGCACTTGGCCGCACCGGTGCCGCCCTGCGCGGCGCGCGTGTACTGCTGGCTAACCCAGATCGACACCGTGGGCGCGCCGCCCTTGAAATACGCGCCGACCGACGACGCGAGCACCATATACAGATATTCGGCCGACGGCTTCACGCCGAGGAAGACTTCGGACGCGAACATGAACGGGCGCAGGTACAGCGCGCCGCCGTCGCTCTCCGGGATCCAGTTCGCATCGGTCTTGACCAGCCGCTCGACCGATTCGAGAAACAGGTCTTCAGGCAGTTCGGGCATCGCGAGGCGCCGGGCCGAATCCTGGAACCGGCGTGCATTGGCCTCGGGACGGAAGAGAGCGGTGCCGCCGTCCGCGAGGCGATACGCCTTCATCCCCTCGAAGATTTCCTGCGCGTAATGCAGCACCGACGATGCCGGATCGATCGTGAGCGGCGCGCGCGCGGTGATCCGCGCGTCATGCCAGCCCTTGGTCTCGCTATAGCGGATCATCGCCATGTGATCGGTGAAGACACGCCCGAATCCGGGATCGATCAGCCGCTTCGCCCGCTCATTCGCCTCGACCGGAGTCGCGTTCGGTTCGTGCCGAAAGGCGGAGGGCGCGGTAAAAGCTGGAGCGGACATCGAAAATCTCTCTCGTGGCGGGTTGCCGACGACTACGGGCGATGGCTAAACCGGTCAACATGTCTGCCACAGCGTCTTCTGCCTCACCCCTGTTCCTGCGGGAACCCGAGCTCCGCCGCGGGATGGAGCTGCTGTATTTCGGCTATAGCCATCTGACGCGGTCGATCGACCAGGGGCTGGCCGAACAGGGCCTCGGGCGGGCACACCACCGTGCGCTGTATTTCATTGCCCGCAAACCCGATCTGACGGTCAGCGAGCTGCTGTCGTTGCTGGCGATCACCAAGCAGTCGCTGGGCCGGGTGCTCAACGAACTCGCGGATCGCAAACTGGTCGAAACGCGCCCGGGCGAGCGCGATCGCCGCCAGCGGTTGCTCAGGCTGACCGAGGAAGGCGCGACAATGGAGCGCGACCTGTTCGAGTCAGCGCGGGTTCGCATGGCCGCGGCCTACGCCAGCGCCGGACAGAGCGCGGTCTCGGGATTCTGGGCGGTGCTGGAGGGGCTGGTACCCGAAAGCGATCGCTCGCGGGTATTCGGTCTGCGCGGCTGACGCCGTAAATCAGCGCGCCGCGGCGGCCATTTCGCCGTTGCGACGCTCGGAGGCGGCCAGGGTTTCGGTCAGCAACCGCACCAGCGCATCGTCGCGGTCTAGGATATTCAAACCCTCCCGTGTCGATCCACCCGGGCTGGCCACGCGGTCGGCGAGGACGGCGGGCGAGACGTCCGCATCGGCCGCCATGATCGCCGAGCCTTCCAGCGTGGCGATCGCGAGCCGCGCGGCCTGGTCTGCCGGCAAGCCGAGCGCCGCACCTGCTTTGGCAAGCGCGTCGGCAAAGCGGAACACGAAGCCGGGGCCGCACCCCGCCAGCGCGGTCACCGCATCGAAATGCGCTTCGTCGGCGATCCATTCGTAATGACCGAGCGGTGCTGCGAACGCTTCTGCCGCCGTCATCGGTCCGCCGACCGTGTAGAGCGACGTCACACCCTTGCCGATCGCCACCGGTAGGTTGGGCATCGCGCGGACGATGCACTCTGCCGAAAACCGCGCCGACAGGGCAGCATGATCGACCCCTGCGAGGATCGACAGCAACAGCGTCGGCGCCCCGCGCAGCGGCGCCAGCAGCGCTTGCGCCGCATCGATCTGTTGCGGCTTGAGCGCGAGCATCAGCGTGGCGGGCGCCGCCTCGTCAGGCAAGGCGGTCAGCAAACGGACACCATCGGGCGCCCCCTTCCCGCTTCGCGTGATCACCGTCACGGTCGCCGGATCGAGCCCCGCGGCGATCCAGCGCCGCAGCATCGCGCCGCCCATGTTGCCGCAGCCGATCAGCCACAGCGGACCGTCAGGGAAACCCGCGCTCACGCCTCGCCGTGCGTTTCGATCAGCGCCGCGGCGAGCGCGTCCTTGGGGGTCTTGCCGCCCCACAGCACGAACTGGAACACAGGGTAGAAGCGCTCACACTCCTCGATCGCCGATTCGACGAGCAGTTCGGCCGCCTCCAGCGACATCGTCCCCTCGTCACCGCCATCGACCATCGCCGCGTGCCGGAACAACAGGATGCCACTCGACGACCAGAGTTCGAAATGACCGATCCAGAGCTGTTCGTTGACCAGCCCGATCGTCTCGTACACCGCCTGACGGCGTTCATCCGTAACCTTGATGTCGGGGAAAGCCAGAAATTGCAGCACGCTATCGTCTTCGCGCCACAACGCACGGAGCTCATACGTCGTCCAGCTGCCCTTTACGGTCGCGACGATCTCGTCCTCGTGGCGCTCGTGCTCCCAGCCATGCGCAGCGTAATAGCTCTCGAGCATGTCGATCGGGGCAGCGTCTTCGTGGTCATGATCTACTTGGTCGAGCATCATAGGGTCCTGGCGGTCCTTATCGCACAACAATGGGTGCCGAGGCAAAAACGCCACGGCAACCCCATCGGACCCATTTCTGCGGAAAACTGTGGAAAAGTCAGTCGACCGACGCCCCAGGCGGCGCATTGACTGTGGATTGTGCGGCAAATTTGGCTTCGAGCACGTCGAGACGCGCCTTTAGCACGTCGTTCTCGTCGCGTGCGGCGGCGGCCATGGCCTTTACCGCGTCAAATTCTTCGCGGCTGACGAAATCGAGCCCGCCGAGCCATTCGCGGGCGCGTTCCCGCGCGCCCGAACCGGCTTCGCGACCGACGCCCGCAAGCGTACCGGCCGCACCGTTCAAGACCTTGACAATATCGTCGAACACGCGGTTTTCGGACTGCATTGCTTCAAAATCCCAGAGACTATCGCAGTAACGGTCGGCGTGACTGCTGCATCACAGCATTTGGGACGTATGCGACGCCGGTGCAAGGGTTTCGGCATCGGGGTTCAACTGACCGATGCTGAACGCGAGCACGCCGGCAAAGCTGATCCAAACCATGTACGGCACCATCAGCCATGCGGCCGCGGGGCGGATGCGCGCGAAGACGACCGTCGCGGCGATCGACAAGGCGAGCATCGCGACGATCACCAACACCGATGCACCGATCCGGTGCGCGCCGAAGAAGATCGGCGTCCAGGCGAGGTTGAACACGAATTGCCCGACGAACAGTGCGACCGCAAGCCCGCGCAATCGCGCGCCGCGCGCGTTCAGGATCATGGCGAGTGCCAGACCGATCAGGATGTAGAGCGTCGTCCAGACGACCGGAAAGACCCAGCCCGGCGGGTTCAGCGCGGGTTTGGCAAGCGCCATGTACCACGCATTGTCGCTACCGACGCTGACCGATCGACCGGAGACGAACCCGAGCAGCAGAATCAGGGGCACGGTCACGACCGCCCAGCGGAGGAACGACATCCTCAACTGGCCCTTCGAAGCGATACCGCCCACACACATCCTTCCGTCTCGACGCGCGCTCGTCCTGCCGCGCATTTTGCGATCGGTAAACCGTGCGTCGGCGAGAATCGTTCCGCTAGTGGTTCATTCCGGCACGGTGGGCGCGAACGACGGCGCCGTATGCCGCGCAGCGATCAGGAATTCGACATTGCCCTCGGGACCCGTGATCGGGCTCTCGACCACGCCCTCGACGTGCCAGCCCTGCGTGGTCAGCCATGCCCCGACCTCGTCGCAGACGCGCTGGTGGATGGCGGCATCACGGACGACGCCGCCCTTCCCTACTTCCTCGCGGCCTGCCTCGAACTGCGGCTTCACCAGCGCCATTAGCCTCGCGTCGGGCTTGGCAAAGCTCATCGGGCGTTCGAGAACCTTGGCCAGCCCGATGAAGCTCGCATCGCACACGATCAGGTCGATCGGTTCGGGGATGTGCGCGGGCGTCAGGATGCGCGCGCTGGTCTGCTCGTGGACGATCACCCGATCATCCTGGCGGAGCGACCAGGCGAGCTGGTTGGTGCCGCTGTCGACCGCGTAGACGCGCGACACGCCGCTCTTCAGCATGACGTCGGTGAACCCGCCCGTCGACGAGCCCACGTCGATCGCCACCGCCCCGCCCAGATTCCAGCCGAAATGCGCGAGGCCGTGCGCGAGCTTGATCCCGCCGCGCGATACCCAGGGGTGATCGCGACCGCGCACGTCGAGCAGCACGTCGTCGGGAAGCGTTTGGCCGGGCTTGTCGACCTTCTTCGTGCCCGCGAACACGAGTCCCGCCATGATCAACGCCTGCGCGCGCGTCCGCGACTCGACAAGGCCTCTGTCGACCAGCATCTGGTCTGCCCGGAGCTTTACCATGCCCGTATCTTCACCCTGCGCCTACCTTCACCATCCGCCCGCTATCGCCGTCCGATCCGATCGCCGCAAGCTGCCTTCCTTTCGCCGCAATGCTATTGCCTACCGATCCAGTGGGATTACGTTGAGGCTTGGGAAGCGTGATCAGCCGGCGTCCCCTAGAGCGTCCCCCCGGTCACGCTTTCCACCCCGAAACGGGGCCTTGGAGAAGGAGAAGCGCTGTGGGTAGTTTCGCACCGTATGATTCCGTCCAGCCGACCATCCTGACCGTGCCGGGTCTGGGCGGTTCAGGCCCCTCGCATTGGCAGACACTGTGGGAAGACGCGCGGCCCGACACGGTGCGCGTCGAACTCGGCATGTGGAACACCCCGCACCGCAACGCCTGGGTGACGCGGCTCGACGAGGCGATCCGCCGTGCCGACGCGCCCGTGATCCTCGCCGCGCACAGCCTCGGCTGCCTTGCAGTCGCATGGTGGGCCGAACTCAGCCCGCAGCCCTATGGCTGGCCGGTGGCGGGCGCTTTGCTGGTGGCGCCGGCGGATGTCGATCGTGGTGGCGCACAGGCCGAACTGAAGGGCTTTTCGCCGACGCCGCGGACCCCCCTGCCCTTCCCTTCGATCGTGGTGGCGAGCAGCGACGACCCGTGGGTCTCGCCCGAGCGCGCGCACAGCATGGCGGCGGACTGGGGCAGCCACTTCGTCGACGCCGGGCCGCAGGGGCATCTGAACGCTGCGAGCGGGATCGGCTGGTGGCGCGAGGGGCAGGATCTGCTCGAACGCGTCATCGCGGCGAGCGGCGATGGGCGGGGGCAGACCTTGCCGCCGAGCACGGCACGCTCGATCCTGGCGGTGAGTGCGACCGATGCCGCGCAGACGCACTATCTGGGTGGATGACAACCAGTCGTACGCTGTACCATCCCGACCTTTCGCCGGGGTGGTGCGCCAATCACGAAATCCGAAACCCGTCCTCGTCGAACAGCTCGGGGTCAGCCACCTGCTCGGCCTTGGCGGCGGCAAGGCCACCGCGCATCCGTCGCCACATCGCGATGTTCAGCGACACCATCACGATCACCGCGAGCGCGATGATCACGATGGCCTTGGTCGGGCCGGTCATGCGCGCGCTTCGGCGACTCCACCCGAATTGTGGCGGAGCGCCTTGAGCACGGTGTCGACCAGCGCGGTCGCGTCGAGGCCAGCTTCGGCATATTGGACTTCGGGCTTGTCCTGATCCTGGTACAGGTCGGGCAGACGCAATGTGCGCAGCTTGAGCCCGCCATCGATCAGCCCTTCGTCCGACGCCATCGTCAGGACGTGCGCGCCGAAGCCACCGACCGAATTCTCCTCGATCGTCACCGCGACTTCGTGCGTCGTCAGCAGCTTGCGGATCAGGTCGACGTCGAGCGGCTTGGCGAAGCGAAGATCGGCGACCGTCGTGCTGAGGCCCTTGGCTTCGAGGATCGCGGCGGCCTTGAGCGCCTCTTCGAGACGCGTGCCGAGCGACAGGATCGCGACGGTCTTGCCCTCGCGCACGACGCGACCCTTGCCGATCTCGAGCAGTTGCGGCGTCTCGGGCAGCGCGACGCCGGTGCCGTTGCCGCGGGGATAGCGCAGCGCGATCGGGCCGTCGTCATACTGCACGGCCGTGTGAGTCATATGGACGAGTTCGGCCTCGTCCGCCGCCGCCATCACGACGAAGTTCGGCAGGGTCGCGAGATAGGTGACGTCGAACGACCCGGCATGGGTCGCGCCGTCCGCCCCCACCAGGCCCGCGCGATCGATCGCGAAGCGGACCGGCAGGTTCTGGATCGCCACGTCATGCACGACCTGATCATAGGCGCGCTGCAGGAACGTCGAGTAGATCGCGCAGAACGGGCGGAGGCCCTGCGCAGCGAGGCCCGCGGCGAAGGTCACGCCGTGCTGTTCGGCGATACCGACATCGAAGAACCGGTCGGGATAGGCCTTGGCGAACGCGTCGAGCCCGGTGCCCGACGGCATCGCCGCGGTGATCGCGCAGATCCGCGCATCCTTGGCGGCCTCCGCGACGAGCTGCGCGCCGAAGACGTTCTGATATTGCGGTGGCCCTGGCGGTGCCTTGGTCTGCACGCCCGAGATCACGTCGAATTTCTGGACGCCGTGATATTTGTCCGCGGCAGCCTCGGCAGGGGCATAGCCCTTGCCCTTCTTGGTGACGACATGGACGAGGATCGGGCCTTCCTCAGCATCGCGGACATTCTCGAGCACCGGGATCAGATGGTCGAGGTTGTGACCGTCGATCGGGCCGACATAATAAAAGCCGAGTTCCTCGAACAGCGTGCCGCCCATCGTCATGCCGCGCGCGAATTCGTCGGTCTTGCGCATCCCGCTGGCGATCGGCCGGGGCAGCCGCTTGGCGATCTTCCGTGCCAGATCGCGGAACCCGAGGAACTCGCGGCTGGAGACGATCCGGCTCAGATACGCCGACAACCCGCCGACCGGCGGCGCGATCGACATGTCGTTGTCGTTGAGGATCACGACGAGGCGATTGCCCGCCTGCGCGGCGTTGTTCATCGCCTCATATGCCATGCCCGCCGACATTGCGCCGTCGCCGATCACCGCGATGCCCTTGCCAGGCGTGCCGGCGATCTTGTTGGCAACCGCGAATCCGAGCGCCGCCGAAATCGAGGTCGACGAGTGCGCCGCGCCGAACGGGTCGTATTCGCTCTCGCTGCGCTTGGTGAAGCCGCTGAGCCCGCCGCCCTGGCGCAGCGTCCGGATGCGGTCGCGACGTCCGGTCAGGATCTTGTGCGGATAGCATTGGTGGCCGACGTCCCACACGAGGCGATCACGCGGCGTATCGAAGACGTAGTGGATCGCAGTGGTCAACTCCACCACGCCGAGGCCCGAGCCAAGGTGGCCGCCGGTGGTACCGACAGCGGAAATCGTCTCGGTACGCAGTTCGTCGGCGAGTTGGCGGAGCTGGTCTGGGCGCAGCTTGCGGAGGTCGTCGGGAGTCGAAACGGTGTCGAGCAGCGGGGTCGCGGGAAGATCGGCCATCCCACCGGCTTAATGCAGCGCGCGTATCGTGTCGATTGTTACCGTGTCTTGACGTAGCATTCGCGCTGAAATCACTCGGGAAGTGCTCAATCATGGACTTTACCCACCGTTTTGCCGTCGTGGCGGATATCCCGGCGATCGCGGCGTTGATGGCGCGCGCGATCGGTGCGTTGCAGGACGGGTTTCTTACACCCGCGCAGGTCGAATCGAGCCGCGCGGTCATGGGACTCGATACACAGTTGATCGCGGACGGGACGTATCTGCTGGTCGAGGCGGACGGACGGCTCGCCGGGTGTGGCGGGTGGAGCCGGCGGGCTACGCTCTACGGCGGCGATCACAGCATGGCGTTGCGCGATGCGGCGCTGCTCGATCCGGCATGCGATGCGGCGCGAATCCGCGCGATGTACACCGATCCGGCGTTCGTTCGGCGGGGTGTCGGACGGCTGGTGCTGTCGGTTTGCGAGGCGGCCGCACGCGAAGCGGGGTTTGCGCGGGCCGAGATGATGGCCACGCTGGCGGGGGAGCCGCTGTACCGGGCCTGCGGGTACCTACCGATTGAGCGGATCGAGACGCCGGGGCCGGTGCCGGTACCAATGATCCGCATGGGGAAGGACTTGGTCTAAACCTCATCCTCCCCCGCTAGGGGGAGGATCGAGCAGCGGCAGAGGCTATTTCGCCTCGCACTCCGCACAGCGACCACGGACTTCGATCACGGGGCGGACGGGGGAGAAGCCCGCCGCTTCCGCCGCGTTACGGACGCCCTTGGTAATGGTGTCGTTATCGAGATGCGTGGTCTGGCCGCACGAGTCGCAGACCAGGAAGATGCAGTCGTGCAGGCAATCGGGGTGGGCGTTGGCGACATAGGCGTTGGCGCTCTCGACCCGCCGCGCGAGGTTGGCGCCGACGAACAGGTCGAGGATGCGATACACGCTGTTCGCGGCGACGCGGCGGCCCTCCGCTTTCGAAACGGCTTCGGCGATATCGTACGCCGATGCCGGCTTTTCGAAGCTGGCCAGCGCAGCGAACACGCTGGCGCGCATCGTCGTCCACTGTTCGCCCGCCTTTTCGAGCGTCGACTGTGCCGCGATGGTGAGATCGGCGCCTTGCGGTTCGGTGTGGGTGTGAGCGTGCGCCATGCCGATGAAGTAGGATGCCGGAGGGGTTCCAGCAACCCGACTTAACTGTCCGCGCGGCGGTTGAGATCATGGCCGAACGCGAGCAGGCCGACTCCGACGATCGTCCACAGCGTCTCGCCCCCGCCACTATCGTGTGGCAGCGTCATCGCACCGGCCATGATGCCAAGCCCGAGCGCGCCCATCGCGGCGGGCATCATATAGCCATGGTTGAGCACGCCGCGGCCGAGCGCCAACGCGCCGAGTCCGATCGCGACCGTCAACCCAACCTCATGAAAGATCGGATCGAGCAGGAACCCGCCCGCGGTCGACATCAGTGCAACGAGCACCGAGGTGGCCAGGCAATGCACCATGCACAGCCCGGACAGGCCGATCGCATAGCGATCGAGACCGGCAAAGCGGTGGGTATGCGTGGCCGAGGGCGTCATTGTTCACTTGATATAGACGGCACGTTGACAGGATACAACATTACATTGCCGAATCTTTGGTCGAACTTTAGCGGTTTTGGTCGACCGTTACCCGCCTTGCCGCCGTCATCCTGACGAACGTCAGGATCCAGGGCCTCAAGCGGCAGCGTGCGTTACCCTGGGTCCTGACATTCGTCAGGATGACGGAGACGTAATCAAACGCCATGTCCCCACCTGCGGCATTTCCGGCAACATTCTCCGGCAACATGAAGCAATGGCACTCCACGAAGCGATGGCGCAGCGCCGCGCAAACCACTATCTCAACGCCATGCTTCAGCCCAGCGCCGCCTTCCTCACCAAAGCCCGTCCTCGGTCGGTAGCCCTGTGGCTGTTCACCGTCGCCGGCCTGATCGTCGCGATGGTGGTGATCGGCGGGATCACGCGGCTGACCGAGTCGGGGCTGTCGATCACGCAGTGGAAGCCGATCAGCGGCATCATCCCGCCGCTCAACGACGCGCAGTGGCAGGCCGAATTCGCCGCCTATAAGCGCATCCCCGAATATGCCGCGTTCAACGCCGACATGACCGTGTCCGGGTTCAAGGCGATCTTCTTCTGGGAATATCTCCATCGGTTGTGGGGTCGGGTGATCGGCCTCGTCTTCGCCGTGCCGCTGATCTGGTTCGCGGTGCGCAAGCGGATACCGGTCGGCTATGGCTGGCGGCTGTCGGCGTTGCTGGCGCTCGGCGCGTTCCAGGGCGCGATCGGCTGGTGGATGGTCGCCTCCGGGCTGTCGGTACGGACCGATGTCAGCCATATCCGACTCGCCGTGCACCTGCTCACCGCGCTGACGATCCTTGCGGGGAGCGTATGGACCGCGCTCGACCTGATGGCGCTGTCTCGCAACCCGCTCGCCGCGCCTGCCCGCATGGCGACGGTCGCGATCGTCGCCCTCGCGCTGCTGTTCGTACAGCTCGTCTATGGCGCATTCACCGCCGGTCTCGATGCGGGCTATGCGTTCGCGAGCTGGCCGCTGATGGGCGACGGGCTGTTCCCCGCCGACGTGCCGATGGTGAACCCCGCCTGGAGCAACGCGGTCGACAACCCGATCGTCGTCCAGTTCATCCACCGCTGGTTCGCGTTCGCGGCCGCCGCGGGCCTCGTCTGGCTTGCGATCAAGGCGACCAAGGCCGGCAGCAGCGCGGGGTTCTTCGTCGTCGGCTTGGTCACGCTGCAGATCATGCTCGGCATCGCAACTCTTATGACCGGCGTGCAGATCGACGTCGCGGTCGCGCATCAGGGCAACGCCGCGTTGCTGCTCATCGCCGCGATGTTCGCTGCGCACGCGGTCGGCAGCGCCCCCCGGCTGCAACGACGGGTATGATGATACCCGTCAGCAAACCGGCGGAAAGCTTGACTTAGACGCCCCCCTTCAGCATTAGCCCTCCATTCGCGGCGTCCGGATTCGGCCGCTGCGTGGATTTCAATCTGGAAGGTCTAACGCCCATGAAGGCGCTCATGAAGACCACCAAGTCGGCGAAGCCGGCTGAGGTGGAGAAGCAGTGGCATATCGTAGACGCGGAAGGTCTCGTCGTCGGTCGTGCCGCATCGATCATTGCCAACGTCCTGCGCGGCAAGCACAAGGTGTCGTTCACCCCGCATGTCGATTGCGGTGACAACGTCGTCGTGATCAACGCCGACAAGATCCGCTTCACCGGCAACAAGGCCGCGAAGAAGATCTATTACAAGCACACCGGTTACGCCGGCGGCATCAAGGGCATCACGGCTGCCAAGGTCCTCGACGGCCGCTTCCCGGAGCGCGTTCTCGAAAAGGCCGTTGAGCGCATGATTCCGCGCGGCCCGCTCGGCCGTGAGCAGATGCGCAACCTGCGTATCTTCAAGGGCACCGAGCATCCGCACGAGGCACAGAACCCCGCCGTGCTCGACATCGGCAGCATGAACCGCAAGAACAAGGTGGGCGCATAATGTCCGACAACCGCCAGTCGCTCGCCGATCTCGCGAGCCTGACCAACCAGCCCGCGCCGGCTGCCCCCGCCGCACAGACGCTGCCGACCAGCGAAGGCGACATCGCAGCGCCGGTCTCGAACGAGCCGGTCCGCGAGCCCATGCCGCTGCGCGAGCAGATCCTCGACAAGCAGGGCCGTGCCTATGCGACCGGCCGTCGTAAGGACGCCGTCGCGCGCGTCTGGGTCAAGCCCGGCACCGGCAAGATCACGATCAACGGTCGTGATCAGGAGGTGTATTTCGCACGTCCGACGCTGCGTCTCGTCATCAACCAGGTGTTCGGTATCACCGAGCGCGAAGGTCAGTACGACGTCGTCTGCACCGTCAAGGGTGGTGGCCTTTCGGGCCAGGCCGGCGCGGTCAAGCATGGCATCAGCCAGGCACTGACCCGCTTCGAGCCGGTGCTGCGCAGCACGGTCAAGGCCGCAGGCTTCCTGACCCGCGACAGCCGCGTCGTCGAGCGTAAGAAGTACGGCAAGGCAAAGGCCCGTCGTAGCTTCCAGTTCTCGAAGCGCTAAAGCCGCTTTCAGTATCTGCATATCAGAAGGGCGGTCCGGCAACGGGCCGCCCTTTCTGGTTTTGAGGACCTAGCACGGCGTGCTCGGCCCCCGTCAGTCCCGACTTATCGCGGAACCCGCCGCTCTCCGCGCTCGCAACGCTGTCGACCTGGTGGAACGGTGGATGCCGGATCACGTCTGGCCGAACGGGTGAACGTCAGCCTGCCTTACCCCAGCGCCACGATGATCTCGTCGAGCGAGGCGTTGCCGATGCCGCGACGGTCGAACTCGTCGAGCATGGTCGTCCACCACGCGTGGAACAGCTTCAGGTCGGCGGCATCGCGGACATAGGGCGTGTGCCCAGGTGCCAGAGAGGGCGAGTGAAACGACAGATTGAACAACCGCAATCCCTCACCCGCCGCGACTGCGACGGCTTCGAGGGCATCGGCGATCGGCATGTCCTCAGGGGTGAGCGCGATCCGCGATAGAAGCCCCGCGCGGGCAAATACACCCCTGCCCTTCGGCACATGCCCGAGCGCGCGGTACAGCCTGCCACCGCCCCGTCGCGCATGCCCGGTAAAGACCGTGGTCAGCGGCAGTTCGACGATGTCTCCGGCGCGGTACGCTCCGGCGTCGGCCGTCGAGAAATCAGGCCCGCCATCGACCCGGTAATCATAGCCGGGTCGGACCGAGCTATCGATCCGGTAGCCATGCGCGGCCAGTAGCGCGAAACTGCGCGGGCCAATACCATAGCGGCCGGCGCGATAGACGCGGGGCGACGATCCGAACGCCGTCGCGATCGCCCCGGTCAAAGACTTGAGCTTGGCCGCCTCCAACGCGAGCGGAAGATTGCCCGCATATGTGGTCGCAGGGTCCTCTTCGAACGGCGGATTGACCCAGGCATGCAACTGCGTGCCGATCTCGGAACGTCCGTCCTCGACGACGCGCGACAGGATGGCGACGGCGACCGGGTCGGTAGCGATCGGATGGTCGACCATGCAGGCCAACGCAACCCTGCGTTCTGCAAACCGCTGGTGGGCTTCGGGAAATGCCGTCATCGCAGTGGTCGAGCGGTTGCGGGGGTCGAGCGGGGCGCGCCAGTCGAATTCCTCTTCGACGTCCACGAAGACGGTAAAACGGGTGCCGAAATCCTCGGGCCAGGTCACGCGCTGAGCATCGGTGGGCCGCGGCGGGCGATAGCTCACCGCCGGTCGTCGGCGGCGCGCTCCGCTTCCGCTACGTTTGCCGCGGGAAGTTGCAGCATCAGGCGGTCGAGCCCGATCGTCAGCGCACCACCTAGTTCGACCGCGAGGTTCTGCGCAAGACGCAGCGCAAAACCAGTCCCCAGCAACGGCGCGCCGTCTTCGCTCTCCTGTTCGGCATCGATGCTGAGCAGGATATTGGTCGCATGCGCCGCGAGTGAGGCGGGGCGATCGAACGCGATCGTCACGGTGTCGGCGACCGGGCGGACGACGATGCCGAGTTGCTCGCCCTGCCGCCCGGCCGATACCAAGGCAGCAAGCAGACGCCCGACCAGCCGCTCAACCGCACGATCGTCACCCAGGATACCGCAGTCTCCGCCGGGCATCGCGACCGACAGGCTCGTCCCCCGCAACGTCGCGAGCGGTTGCAGCTCCTTCGTCACGCGGTCGAGCAACGCACCGACCGGCACTGTCGTCGGTCGTAGATCGAGTGCGTGACCCTCGATCCGCGCGGCGGTGTCCAGATCGTCGATCGCGGACAGAAGGTCGCCCGCCTGCGTCCGGATCATCGTGGCGCGGTCGCGGTAGGTCGGCGAGACGGGGCCGAGCAGCTGCGTCTCGATCAGTTCGGCGAACCCAGCGATCGCATTGGTCGGCGTCCGCAGTTCGTGGACGAGCTGGCGTAGCGAATCGGATACCGGCGAGGGGGCCTGGACGGGTGCGGCGGTCTCGTCGCGGCGTGGTCGGCGCGCTGTGCCACGAAAGCCGATGAACCGGCCCGAGGCGTGGTCGAACGCAGGCACTGCCGACAGTCGCCAGGCACCGAACGCGTCGGACAACCCACCGACTTCAAGCCGCGCATCGCTGAACCGCGAACGGCGCCGGAACGCGCCGGCTGCGACGCCATCGAGCTGCGCCTCACCCTGCTGTGCGACATAAGCCAGCGAGACGCCGACCAGCGCCGAGCGCGATACGCCGTCGATCATGCGGATGATGCCTTGCGCATCGGTTTCGAACCGGAAGGTCTCGGTTTCGGCGGGTGCCGCTACGGGCTTGGCGTTATCGACGGTGCGGTCGCGGTTAAATGCCTCGATCCGCGCCACGAGGTCGGAAATCTCGAATCGATCTGCTGGCGACGCGGTTGCCGGCTCGACAACCACAGGCTCGGCTTCGGCAATCTTGGCGTGGCGCAGCGCCTCCGCGACGATCGGAAGACCGCGCGCGACGGCACCGAGCGCGAGAAACGGCGTCTCGCCGAGCGGCGCTGTGAGGGGGTGCGGGTCGGGGCTCGCGCCGGGAACCGTCTCAGATACCGGCTCTGAACGGCGTTGGGGCTCGGGAACGGACTCCGCTACGAACGGAGCCGACTGATCGACAACTACCGCCGTATCCAGGATAATTGGGTCTACGACGGTGATCGGCACCGCCTCGACCGGCTGGTCGGCGGGCAGGTCGGGTTGCGGCAAAACGAAGTCGACCGGGCCGAAGCTCTGCAAGCCGCGCTGAACCTCCGCGGGTAGATCGCGCCGGTGCCGCAGTACCGAACGACTTTCGGGTGTCAGGCGCGGCAGGATCGCCAGCCAATCGTCGGATTCAAGCGTCGCGGTCCGCAGGACCGGCGCAGCGATCGCCAGCGTGTCCTCCGCAAAGAACCCGACCAGCTTCGCATCAGGGCGGGCAAAGGCGAGCGCGCGCGCGCTGGCGGCGCGGACCTCGAGCGGCACCGCCTGGCGTAACAGACGCAGCCGTGCGATCGCCGGTTCGTCGACCGCCGCGCGCCCGCGTCCCATCAGGTCGACGAGCTGCCGCCACGCGGACTGCGCGCCGAAACCGGTGGCCATATCGGCAGCGAGGATCGTCTTCAGGCTATCGTCGAACCGCACATCGTTCCCCGGTTTGGCTGGGCCTACCACGCTCTCCGTACCGATTCCTTAACGCCGCCGGCCCGATGACGGAACTGCGCATTTCGATGCTCGTGGACGTTCGTCGCATAGTGGGACAATTGCGTTTCGCCGCAACAATCTTATCGCTATGAGGAATGAATCGCTTGGTTTGCGATGCCTATCGGGAGTTGCACGAAATGAGTTTTGACCGGATCGATCGGCAGATCCTGTCGCTGTTGCAGGCCGACGGTCGGATGACCAATGTCGACTTGGCCGACCAGGTGGGCCTGACGGCACCGCCCTGCCTGCGCCGCGTCCGCGCGCTGGAGGAAGCAGGGGCGATCCGCGGCTATCACGCAGACCTCGATGCGAGCCGGTTGGGCTTCCCGATCACGGTGTTCGCGATGGTGTCGCTGCGCAGCCAGGCCGAGCACGACCTCGCCGCGTTCGAGCATCATATCGCCGACATTCCGGAAATCCGCGAATGCCACATGCTCAACGGCGAAATCGACTTCATCCTGAAGATCGTCGCGGCGGATCTGAAGAGTTTCCAGGAGATCCTGACGACGCACCTGACGCCGGCGCCGAACGTGGCAAGCGTCAAGACATCGCTGACGATCCGGACCGCCAAGGCGCTGTCGGGGATCCCGGTCGTGGTGGACTGACGCGTCGTCGGTGGGCGCCTGCTCACTAACGTTACGACCCTGGCCGATCCCTCCGAGGAAGGGCTGTCGAAGCTAACGTGGAACCGGACACTGCTGTTCCGCGCCCTCCCCCTTCCGTCGCCTTCGGCGCCATTTTCTAGCCGGGAAGGATTTAATCCCCCAAACGAAAACGGGGCGGCATCGCTGCCGCCCCGTTTTCCTTTGAAAAGACTCCGGTCGCTCAGGCGGCCGGTGCGCCGAGCCACGTGGTCCACAGACCCGCGACGTCCGCCTTGGGCGATGCCTTTACCGCCGAGAACGCGGTCGCGGCCCCAGCCTTGTCGCCCGAGCGTGCAAGCGCGATACCCAGATGCAGGTTCACGTCGTCGGCATCGACGCCACCCTTGGTCAGCGCCAGGCGATAGAGCTCGACCGACTTGGCGTAGTTGTTCTGACCGAGATACGCATCCGCGGTCCCTGCGGCCAGCTTGCCGTTCGGTGCCGTCGCAGCGCGCTTTTCCAGACCCGACAGCGGACCATCGGCGGCGATGTTCTTGGTCGCATCCGCCAGCAGGCTCTTGGCCATCGTGTTCGACGCCGGGATCTTGCCCGATGCCAGACCTTCCTTGATCACGGCCTGCGCTTCGCTCGGCAGGCCACGACGGTTCACGCTGTCTGCATATTGCAGATAGTCGGTCTGATCGGCGAGCGAGTTGGTCGCGCGCATCAGGCGGAAAATATCGACCTTTTGCGGCTCGTCGAGCGTGATCAGCGCGTCCTTCTGGATGCCCGACAGGATCAGCACGTCGCGCCAGTTCTTGGCGGACGGATAGGCGGTGATCCACTTCTTCAGCCATGCCATCGTCTCGGGCTTGCGCTTGGCGGCATACGACTTGGCGACTGCGTAGCGATAATATTCCTCGGGTGCCTTCTGGCCCGACGCGGTCATCTGCGTGATCGCGGCATCAAGATCGGCGGTGGCCCCGGCGACATCGCCGCTATCCATCTTTGCTTTGATAATCTGCAACGGCAGGTTCGGATCGGTGTAGCCGAGTTCCTTGGCCTTGGCGAAATACTGCAGCGCGACCGGGTATTGCTTGCCGTTGAAGGCGAGCGCGCCGCGACGATAGGCGTAGCGGCCGCGATCGGCAGCCGGCGTCGCCGGGTTGGCGATCAGCGCGTCAAGCGGTGTCGCCAGCGTGGTTTCGTTGATGGGTGCATTCGGGTTCGCGGTCTGTGCCGCAATGAGCTTCTCGGATTCGAGCTGATAACGCAGCGCGGCGCCGATATATTTCTCGTAATCCGACTTAGCGGCGGCATCGACCTGGTCGATCGCGGTCTGCGCGGTCGGATAATCCTTGGCTGCCAGCGCAGTCTGCGCAGCCAGCCCTGGCTTCTGCACTTCGGGGCTCAGCTTCACGGTCGCCGCGGCATCGGCCTTCTTGTCCTTGGCGAAGGCGGGCGTGGTGAGCGCCATGCTGCTCACGCCGGTGGCGAACGCCGCAACCAGTGCAAGCTTGGAAATGGTCTTCATGCGGAAACTCTCCCTCTGCGTCAGCCCGCTCACCTCGGTGGCGCGCCGCGACGCTATATGGTCCGTGGTGCATACGTTCAAGCAAGCGGTCCGGATCCCCCGTCTGCAAATTAGCCCCCTGCAAATTAGCGCGTGAACGTCGATTGAACGCACTCGCCGCGGTCGCTAGATCGCGGCGATGATCGCTGTCCTATCGCCCGCCAAGACGCTCGATTACGAGAGCGCCCTGCCCAATCTCGAGCCGACGATACCGCGCTTTGCCGCCGAGGCGACGACGCTGGCGCATGCCGCGGCGCATCTGACGCAGAAGAAGCTGGCCGAGCTGATGCACATCTCGCCCGCACTGGCGAAGCTGAACGCGGACAGATTCCGCGATTTCGACACGCTGCCCGAGCGGCCGGCGATGTTCGCGTTCGCGGGCGACGTCTATACTGGCCTCGAGGCCAAGACGCTCGACGAGGTGGCGGTGGCGTATGCGCAGGATCATGTCCGGTTGCTGTCGGGGCTGTACGGCCTGTTGCGGCCGCTCGACCTGATGCGCCCCTATCGGCTGGAGATGGGCACGCGCTGGGCGCCGCGGAAGACGAAGCTGACCGACTGGTGGGGCGACCGGATCGCCAAGCTGCTCGCCGCCGATGTCGAGGCGGAGGGGGCGGGGACGATCCTGAACCTCGCCAGCCAGGAATATTGGGCGGCGGCGCAGGGGAAGCTGCCCGCGTCGATCCGCGTCGTGGCGATCGATTTCCGCGAGGGCGAGGCGCAGAAGTTCGTCAGCTTCCACGCCAAAAAGGCGCGCGGCATGGTCGCGCGCTGGCTGGTCGAGCACCGGATCGACGACATCGAGGGGATCAAGGGGTTCGACAGCGACGGCTATGCCTATGACGCGGCGGGCAGCAGCGACACGCAGTTCCGGTTCCTACGCAAATGAGCAGCGCGGTCGTCATCGGCGCCTCGGGCGGCATTGGGAAGGCACTGGAGGAGGCGCTGATCGAGGAGGGCGCGTTCGATCGGGTCTATGGATTTGCACGGTCGGAGAGCGGCGACCGGCATCTCGATCTGGAGGACGAGGCGAGCATTGCCGCAGCGGCCGCACGTGTCGGGTCGCCGACGCTGGTAGTGGTCGCAACGGGATTGCTCCACGACGGCGACAAAGGCCCCGAAAAGGCGATGCGCGAGCTCGACCCCGTGTGGATGGCGCGCAACTTCGCGATCAACGCGATCGGGCCGGCGCTGGTGGCGAAGCACTTCCTGCCGACCATGCCAAAGGCGGGGCGGATCGTGTTCGCCGTGCTGTCGGCGCGGGTCGGGAGCATCGGCGATAACAGGCTCGGCGGCTGGTACGGCTATCGTGCGTCAAAGGCGGCGTTGAACCAGCTCGTGAAGACGATCTCGATCGAGGACAAGCGCCGCAATTCCAGCGGCATCGTCGTGGGGCTGCATCCGGGGACGGTGGACACCGGGCTGTCGGCGCCGTTCCAAGGCAATGTGACGCCGGGCAATCTCTTCAAGCCGGACCGCGCAGCAGTCCAGCTACTCGACGTGATTGACGGCCTGCGCGCCCCCGACAGTGGCAAGCTGTTCGCCTGGGACGGTGTCGAGGTCACGCCGTAGCCACCTACAATCCTCCCCCGCCAGGGGGGGGTGGCTGGCACTTGCCAGACGGAGGGGGAGGAAAGGGAAACCGCCGCTCCGTGTCCGCCCCCTCCGTCGCCTTCGGCGCCACCTCCCCCTGGCGGGGGAGGATCGCCTCTTCTCTCGGCGCATGACGCGGATTTCACCTGTCCGCCACCCTGCGTTCAGGTGCCCGCGCCCACTCTCGGCGCATCGTCCACCAAGGTCGAAACAGAGAGGATACCCGCATGAAGAAGTCCCTCCCCCTCGCGATCCTCGCCGGCGGCGCGCTGCTGTCCGGCACCGCCGCGATCGCCGCGACCCAAGCTAAGACCGTCCAGCCCAAGACCGTCGCGACGCATACCACGACGACCAAGACCACCACGCCGATGGGCAACGCCCGCGTCGCCAGGCGCACCACAACGGTCGCCAAGGGCCGGATGGTCACCGCCAAGCTCGCGAACGGCAAGACCGTCACGTACAATTGCGCGCTCGCCGGCAACAAGACCAAGGCCGCCTGCAAATAACCCCGAATTCACGATGAAACCCTTCTCCCTCGCGTGCGTACGCGTGCGCGGGGGTAGTAAGCAGCCGACCCCTCGGCTAAGGTGTGTCACAACACCGAAACAAGCCGAAAGCCTTCAGATTTGACCGACGAGACCATGCTCGCCGAACCCACCGGCGGCGAGCCAGCCGGCATTGCCACCATCTCGATCGTCGACGAGATGAAGTCGAGCTATCTCGACTATGCGATGAGCGTCATCGTCGCGCGCGCGCTGCCCGATGTCCGCGACGGGTTGAAGCCCGTCCATCGCCGCATCCTGTACGGCGCGCACGAGAGCGGCTTCGTCGCCGGCAAGCCCTATCGCAAGTCGGCGCGTATCGTCGGTGACGTGATGGGTAAATATCACCCGCACGGCGACAGCTCGATCTACGACGCCTTGGCCCGCATGACTCAGGACTGGTCGATGCGCGTGCCGCTGATCGATGGTCAGGGCAATTTCGGCTCGATGGACCCCGATCCGCCCGCAGCGATGCGCTACACCGAGGCGCGCCTCGGCAAGGTCGCCAACGCGCTGCTCGGCGATCTCGACAAGGACACGGTCGACTTCACGCCCAACTATGACGGCTCGGAGCGCGAGCCTTCGGTGCTGCCGGCGCGCTTCCCCAATTTGCTCGTCAATGGCGCTGGCGGCATCGCGGTCGGCATGGCGACCAACATCCCGCCGCACAATCTCGGCGAAGTCATCGCCGCGTGCCTCGCGTACATGGACAACGGCGCGATCACGACCGAGGAACTGTTCGAGATCGTCCCCGGTCCCGATTTCCCGACCGGTGCGATCATCCTCGGCCGTGCAGGCGCCAAGTCCGCCTACGAGACCGGCCGCGGCTCGATCATCGTCCGCTCGCGCCACGTCGTCGAGGAGGGCAAGGGCGACCGTCGCTCGATCGTCCTCACCGAGATCCCGTTCCAGACCGGCAAGAACGGCCTGGTCGAGAAGATCGCCGAGGCCGCCAAGGACAAGCGCATCGAGGGCGTCAGCGACATTCGCGACGAATCGAGCCGCATGGGCGTCCGCATCGTCATCGACCTGAAGCGCGACGCGACCCCCGACGTGGTGCTCAACCAGCTCTGGCGGCACACGCCTGCGCAGTCGAGCTTCCCCGCCAACATGCTCGCGATCCGCGGCGGCCGTCCCGAGCTGCTGAACCTGCGCGACATCATCGACGCGTTCATCACGTTCCGCGAGCAGGTCATCACCCGCCGCTCGAAGTTCGAGCTCGCCAAGGCACGTGAGCGCGCGCATCTGTTGCTCGGCCTCGTCATCGCGGTCACCAACCTCGACGAAGTCGTCCGCATCATCCGCGGGTCGTCGAGCCCCGCCGAAGCGCGCGGCAAGCTGCTCGCACGCGAATGGCCGGTCGCGGAGATCGCGCCCTACATCGCACTCGTCGAGGCGGTCGAGGACAAGCAGCAGGAGGGCATCTACAAGCTGTCCGAGCCGCAGGTCCGCGCGATCCTCGATCTGCGTCTGCACCGCCTCACCGCGCTCGGCCGCGACGAGATCGGCGACGAGCTGAAGGTGCTGGCGGCCTCGATCGCCGAGCTGCTCCACATCCTCGGTGATCGCGCCAAGCTGTATGAAGTGATGCGCGGCGAGCTGATCGCGATCCGCGACGAATTCGCCACGCCGCGCCGCTCCGAGATCGCCGCGGCCGCGAACGGCATCGACGACGAGGATCTGATCGAGCGCGAGGACATGGTCGTCACCGTGACCATGCAGGGCTATATCAAGCGCACCAGCCTCGACACGTTCCGCGCACAGGCACGCGGCGGCAAGGGTCGCGCGGGCATGTCGACGAAGGATGAGGATGTCGTCACCGAGCTGTTCGTCACGTCGACGCACACGCCGGTGCTGTTCTTCTCGAACCTCGGCAAGGTCTATCGCTACAAGGTCTGGCGCCTGCCCGAGGGTGGCCCCGCCACGCGCGGCCGGCCGATGATCAACCTGCTGCCGCTGGCGCCGGGCGAGACGATCTCGACCGTGCTGCCGCTGCCGGAGGATCTCAGCGAGTGGAGCCGCCTCCACGTGATGTTCGCGACGCAGCGCGGGCTTGTCCGCCGCAACGCGATGGATGCGTTCACCAACGTGCCGTCGAACGGCAAGATCGCGATGCGCTTCGAAGAGGGTTCGGAGGACAAGCTGATCGGCGTCGCTCTGCTCACCGAGCATGACGACGTGCTGCTCGCTACCAAGCTCGGCAAGGCGATCCGTTTCGCCGGCGACGACGTCCGCGAATTCCAGAGCCGTACGTCGACGGGCGTCCGCGGCGTCACGCTGAAGGGCGACGACGAGGTCATCTCGCTGTCGGTCCTGCACCGCGTCGAGGCGACCCCGGCCGACCGCGAGACCTACCTCAAATTCGCCCCCTGGAAGGGCGAGCGCGAGGGCGAGCATGATCTGGGTGCCGAGCGGTACAATGATCTGAAGGAGCGCGAGCAGTTCATCCTGACCATCTGCGAGAATGGCTATGGCAAGCTGTCCAGCGCCTACGACTATCGCCAGACCGGCCGCGGTGGCCAGGGCATCACCAACATCGACAACATCGCGCGTAACGGACCCGTCGTGGCAAGCTTCGCCGCGGCGAAGGGCCATCAGCTGATGCTGGTCACCAACCAGGCGAAGCTGATCCGCACGACGCTCGCGTCACTCCGCGTCATCAGCCGCAATTCGGCCGGCGTGAAGCTGTTCAACGTGGCGAAGGGCGAGCATGTCGTCTCGGCCGCGCGCATCGAAGAAACCGAGGAAGACGCCGAGATCAACCTGGCCGACGCAACGCCAGAGCTCGCGCCCGACACCGGCGCCACGATCGGCGAGGACACGGCAGCGGGCGATCCGACCGACGGCCAGGGGGACGGCGAATGAGCCGCGACCCGATCGCCTACAAGGTACTGACCGGCGAGCAGTTGGCGACGCTGGAGAGCGGCAGCTTCGCCGGTGCGCCGGTGGATTTGGCTGATGGCTATATCCATTTGTCGACGGCAGCGCAGCTGACCGGGACGGTCGACAAGCATTTCGCCGGCCAGAGCGACCTCCACGTCGCCGCGATCGATCTCGAGGCCATCGGCGACGATGTGAGATGGGAAGAGTCGCGCGGCGGACAAATGTTTCCGCACCTCTATAACGGCCCACTCCTGCTGGAGACGGTGCTGTCCTACGGCCCGCTCGAACGCGACGACGCGAACCGGGTAAAGCTGCCCGTCGCGGGCTGACCCCCAGCCTTGGCGTTTCTGCGACCGCCCCTGTTCTACCGCCTGTGCGGAAGAACAGGGAGCCGGGCAGTATTCACGATTCGGTGCCTTGAAGGGCGGAGCGAGGCGCATTCTTCGCCGCGGCCGTCACCCCGCGGCGAAGGCCGCGCGGATGAAGCGGGCGCAGGCTTCGGGTGCGGTCACCAGGATCATGTGGCCGCCCTCGATCGTATCGATCTTCGCCCCTGGGATGGCCGCCGCGGTCCGGTGACCGTTAAAGGCGGGATCGAGGATTGCATCCTGGCGTCCGAACAGGATCCGCGTCGGCACGCCGATTTCGCCATAGCGTTCGGTCATCGGCGTCAGGTCGTCGTTCACGCCGCCAAGATCCGCCGCCGCCGCCGCGATCGCGATCGGTCGCTGCGACAATGCGCCACCGCCACGAACTGCGAAATCCTCCGGCACCGCCTCGGGGGCGAAAATGCCTTCGAGCGTCTTGGCCGAAGTCAGGCGGCTGAGCGGCGTGCCGAGGACTTGCGCGAACCCGTGCCGTGCGCGCGCGGGCACACGAGCGAGCCCACGGAAGCTTTCGGGGACAGTTTCCTGCGGGCGGGTAAGCGGCGCGATCAGCGCGAGCGCGCGGACCAGGTGCGGGTATTCAAGCCCCACCGCGAGCGCGATCGCGCCGCCCAGCGAGTGCCCCACCAGCAAGGGGCGATCGAGCCCAAGCTTCTGGATGAAGTCGGCGATGATCGCACCCTGCGCGACGATTCCGGGCATGGCGCCCGTTGCGGTCGAATAGCCCGATCCTGGCCGATCGACGACGATCACGCGGTACTCGTCCTTTAGCAAATCGACCAGTGCATAGCCGAAGTTGCGCAACTGCCCGCCAAGCCCGTGCACCATGACGATCGTCGGGCCGCTGCCGACGTCGATATAATGTAGTCGAGCGCCGGCGACGTCGAGGAAACGGCCCTCCGCGGGCACCAGCGCCTCCGCGCGGCGCGCGATCCGGCTCGAATACAACGATAGCGCGAGCCCCGACACCGCTGTGAACAGCGCGCCACCGATCAACCCTTTGCTCGTCCGCCTCATTACCATCTCCTTCAGCTTATCTGTGCGCCGAACGCGCGACCATGTCCAAAGTCGCAGCGCGTCTATCGCGGAACCCGCCCCCACGTCGAACGTCCGATCAGCGAAGGAGATGCGCCGGTGGATCCATACGCCCAAACGCGACTCGGGACGTTCGCAAGTCAGCAGGCGGATTGAGGATCCCCCCGTATCGACAGTCACATCGACGCAAGAGCGCAGCGGCTCGATCGCATCGTCGCATGACCCAACAGCCGATGAGGAAGAATGGTGCACCCAGAGCGATTCGAACGCCCGACCCTCAGATTCGTAGTCTGATGCTCTATCCAGC
>NZ_LMLD01000008.1:120365-120477 GCF_001421825.1 Sphingomonas sp. Leaf38
TCGCCGTCCCGTGTCCGGTTCGACAAGCCCGCTATGAAGCGGAAAATCCTGGTGCACCCAGAGCGATTCGAACGCCCGACCCTCAGATTCGTAGTCTGATGCTCTATCCAGC
>NZ_LMLD01000008.1:120548-204680 GCF_001421825.1 Sphingomonas sp. Leaf38
CTGGAGGGGCGCTGATAGCAGGCATTTTCGGAGGCGCAAGGGTCTCCCGCGAGAAAGTTGTGCGCAAAGCATTGGCGGCATAGAGCGACAGGCATGAAACACGCCCCCTCGCCTCGCCTCGCGGCGTTCGCCGCCATCCTCGTCGCCCTCGCCACGGCGGCTTGCAGCGCGGATACGAACAGCTATCCCTCGCTCGGCCTGCGACCGGTCGAGACGTTGGGATTCGCCGAACCCGAGGTAAAGACGGCGGTGGCGGCACCCGATCCAGCACTCGATACCGATATCGCCGCGATCGCCGGCAAGCTCGCCGCGATCACGACGGGCTTTACGCGCGATGCGGGCAAGGCGGAGACGCTGGCACGGTCGGCGCGTGGCGCGGCAGTCGGGAGCGACGCGTGGATCGAGGCGCAGAGCGCATTGGCGGGGCTCGACGACTGGCGCGCGCAGAGTTCGTCGTTAGTCACCGACATTGAGGCGCTGGCGACCGACCGGGCTGCCAAGTTGCAACCCGACTATCCGGCACTCGCAACGATTCGCGCGAAGGCGCAGGCAGAGACCGATCGGCAGGGCGCCACGATCGGGCGGATCCAGGCCAGCATGCCCGCGGCGTAGCAGCCACGCTCATATCCTCCCCCGCCAGGGGGAGGATAGTGCCGATCAGAACCCCTTCAGCAGCGGCAGGATTGTCGAGTAATCGTCGGTCCACCCGGTGAACCCCTTGCGCGGCTGTAGCGGCTTCCAGTCGAGATCGGTCGCACGTAGCGCCGCGATCGCGCGCGGATCGCGCGACAGTGCCACCCAGTCGGACGCCGAGGCGCGGTCGACTAGCAGGCTCGACGGGCGGTATTTCATCTCGACCGCAATCCAACCGCCCTGCTGCGCGGCCGCCGCAATCACGGGTTCGAGATCGATGAACCGGTTCGAGATGTGCACGAGCAGCAAGCCATCGCGCGCGAGCACCCGGCCATAGGTCGCGAACGCCTCGCGGGTCATAAGGTGCATCGGCACCGAGTCCGACGAGAACGCATCGAGCGCGAGCAGGTCGAGACTCTTCGACTGGTCATTCCCGAGCGCTACGCGCGCATCGCCGAGCCGGATCTCCGGGTTCGGCAAACACCGCGACAGATAGGTGAACTGGCCGGTATCGCGGGCGATGCGTACCACCGCCGGGTCGATCTCGTAGAACCGCCAGCGCTGGCCGGGCTTGGCGTAACACGACAGCGTTCCCGTCCCCAGCCCGACGACGCCGATCCGCGCGCTGGGGCCGTACAGCGCCGGGGCGGCCTGCATCGCCTGCCCGACGCCTGAGCCGGCTGCGTAATAGGTGGTCGGCGTCCGCTCGCGCGCGGCCGATCCGCGCAACTGGATGCCGTGGACGGTCGTGCCGTGATCGAGCTCGCGCGTGCCGCCATTGGGGCCCGGCTCGTCGCGCACTGTATACACGCCGAAATAGCTGCGGACGCGCGCGCCCGACTCGATCGAGAGTGCCAGGCTGCGATACCCGCCGAACAGCACGAGCGCGCCCGCCAGCACGATCAGGTACGGCAGGCGAGCGCCGATCGCGACCAAGCCCAGCGTCGCGATGACCAGGAACGCCAGCCCCTGCCGGCTTTCGCCGAACACGCCGCCGGGATCGGTGATCCGCAACCCGGCGACGACGGCAATGGCGATCGTGATCGCCGCCAGCGCGATCCACTTGGCCGGCCCCTTCGCCATCCAGACGGTGCGGAACCGGCCCAGCAGATACATTTGCGGCACCAGCGCACCCGCGGCGAGTATCAGCATTGGATATTCGTACGTCCAGTCGAACACCACCGGCGCGACCAGCGCGGCGAACACCCCGCCGAGCGCCCCGCCCGCCGACATCGCCAGATAGAACCCGGTCAGCCGATCGGGCGCAGGCCGCGTGCGGTACAGCGCGGTGTGCAGCGCGACCGAGATCATGAACAGCAGCACCAGCGCGATCCCCGCGCTGAAGAAGGGGCGCTCGTTCACGCCGCCCATGATGATCCCGCCGAACAGCAGGATCGTAATCGGCGCGATCCGCGTCAGAAGGTCGGCGAGCCAGCGGTCGTTCGCGAACGCCACGCTGAAGCTCAGCAGATACAGCCCGAGCGGGATCACCCACAGCAGCGGCATCGCGACGATATCGGTGGTGATATAGGTCGAGGTCGCCAGCATCATCCCCGACGGCACCAGCGCCAGTGCGATCCAGTGCGCGATCCGTCTGGCGCCCGGCGGCGCGCTGGTCGCGGCGACATGGTCGACCGCCGCGGTCTTGGGCAGGCGGGTCGCGCAGGCGAGCACCAGCACGATCAGCAAGACATAGCCGCCGCTCCACAACAGGCTCTGGCCACGAACCGCCATCAGCGGCTCGACCAGCAGCGGGTAGGCGATCAGCCCGGCAAAGCTGCCAAGGTTCGAGGCGGCATACAGCGCATAGGGATCGCCGCCGCCGCTCGCATCGCTGAACCAGCGCTGGATCAGTGGCGCCTGCGCGGAGACCGCGAAGAACAACGGCCCGATCGACAGCCCGAGCAGCCACGGCACCCAGAGCGCCGGCTGCGCCTCCGCCGATGGCGCCATCGCGACCAGCCCGATCGGCAGCCACAACGCCGCGACGATCAGCACGCCGAGGTGGATCGCCGCCTGCGCCCGCGGCCGGACGCGGCCGAGCCAATGCGCATAGGCATAGCCCGCGAGCAGCAGCGCCTGGTACACCAGCATCGCCGAATTCCACACCGCCGGCGCGCCGCCCAGCCGCGGCAACGCCATCCGCGCGACCATCGGCTGGACGAGAAACAGCAGGAACGAGCCGGTCAGGATCGTCGCGACGAACATCGTCCGGCACCAGCGTGCCATCAACGGACGATGCTCGCCCAAGGGGTTATCGGACATAGGCGGGACGGTCGATCCGGTAGAGGATATGGCGGCGGAGAGGATCGTCTTCGGCGAGCTTGGGATGATCGAAATCGCCATCGACCACGCGGGTCATGCCGAGCCGCTCCATGAGCGTCCGGCTCGACCGGTTGGCAGGCACGGTGATCGCCCAGATCGTCGGCAGCCCGAGCTGGCTCCAGCCCCAGCTCAGCGCGGCCTCGGCGGCTTCGCGTGCGTACCCCTGCCCCCACGCGTTGCGGACCAGGCTCCAGCCGATCTCGGGCTTGTCTTCGATCGGCGTGCCGACCGGCCCGGGCTTGATCCCGCACCAGCCGATAAACGCGCCGGTATCGCGCCGTTCAAGTGCCCAGAAGCACGCGCCATAATCGGCGAGGATCGCGGTTTGACGTGCCACCACCGCCGCCGAATCGGCCAGCGAGGGCGGCTGCCCTAGATACGCCATCACCGCCGGCTCGGCGCACATCGCGTGATGCGCGGCGGCATCGGCATTGCGCCAGCCGCGCAAGGTCAGCCGCTCGGTCTCGATCATCCGCCGAGCAGTTTCGCCGCATGCGCCGCATGATAGGTCAGCACGCCCGAGCAGCCCGCGCGCTTGAACGACATTAGCGTTTCGAGGACCATGACGTCGCGCTCGGCCGCCCCAGCGGCGACCGCAGCCTCGATCATCGCGTATTCGCCAGACACCTGGTAGGCGAACACCGGCACCTCGAACGCCTGGCGGACGCGGACGATGATGTCGAGATACGGCAGGCCCGGCTTGACCATCACCGTGTCGGCGCCTTCCGCCAGGTCCATCGCGACCTCGCGAAGCGCTTCCTCGGCGTTGGCGTTGTCCATCTGGTAGGTCTTCTTGTCGCCCTTCAGCAGCCCGCGGCTGCCGACCGCGTCGCGGAACGGGCCGTAGAACGCGCTCGCATATTTGGCGGCGTAGGACATGATCTGGACATTGTGGTGCGAGTCCGCCTCGAGCGCGCCGCGGATCATGCCGATGCGACCGTCCATCATGTCCGACGGCGCGATGATGTCCGCGCCCGCATTCGCCTGGTTGAGCGCCTGCGCGACGAGCATCTCGGCGGTCGTGTCGTTGACGACATAGCCCGCCGCGTCGACCAGCCCGTCATGGCCGTGGCTGGTATAGGGATCGAGCGCGACGTCGGTCAGCACGCCGACCTCCGGCACCGCGTCCTTCAATGCGCGGATCGCCTGGCACATCAGATTGTCGGGGTTGAGCGCCTCGCGCCCGTCATCGGTGCGGCGTTCGGGTTGGGTATAGGGAAACAGCGCGATGCACGGGATGCCGAGGCCGCGCGCCTCGCGACCGCGCGCGACGATCCCGTCAACCGACCAGCGCGAGACGCCCGGCAGGCTGGGGATCGGTTGCTCGACGATGCCGCCAGAACTGGGCCCTTCGCACACGAACAGCGGCCAGATCAGGTCGGCGGGAGTCAGCACGGTCTCGGCATGGAGGCGGCGGCTCCAAGCGGAGGCGCGGGTGCGACGAAGGCGAAGCGCGGGATAGCTTGCGGTCATGCGCAAGGCTTTGCGGGATGACCGCGGACGGATCAAGCGTTACCCCACACGCGTTACGCGTGCGGAACCGCCTGTCGTGCGTTTGGGAGCCCTATGTCGAACGATACGATCACCTCTGCCGCGCTCGTCGTCAATGCCAAGTCGCGCAAGGGACAAAAGCTGTTCAAGCGTGCCTGCGCGGCGATGTCGGGGCTTCCCTATGCGGTCGACGCGCACGCGGTCGAGGATCCGAAGGACCTGGAGGCGACCGTGCTGCGCGCGCTCGCCAAGAAGCCCGATCTGCTGATCCTGGGTGGCGGGGACGGCACGGTCAGCGGGCTGGTCGACCTGATGGTCGGGCATGACGTAATTCTGGGCGTGCTGCCGCTGGGTACGGCGAACAGCTTCGCGCGCACGCTGGGCATCCCGCTGACGATCGAGGGTGCGGTCGAGGTGATCCGCACCGGCAAGGCGCGCCGGATCGATCTGGGGATGATCGACGGCGACTATTTCGCGAACTGCGCCGCGATGGGCATCAGCCCTAAGATCGCCGAGACGGTGCCGCACGGGTTGAAGAAGGTGCTCGGCAAGGTCGGCTATCTCAGCTGGGCGGCGTATCAATATCTTCGCTTCCGCCCGTTCACGCTGATCGTCGGCGAAGGCCCGACTGCGGTGAAGATCCGCGTCGTCGAGGTGCGGATCTCGAACGGGCCGTATCATGGCGGCACCGAACTGGTCGACGCGGCCGCGGTCGATTCGGGCGAGATCGTCGTCCAGGCGGTGATGGGGCATGTAAAGCGCCGGCTGGTGCAGAACTGGGTTTCCAGCGTCTTCCGGCTGCAGTCGCGTCACGAGAAGGTCCGAGACTTCCGCGGCAAGAGCCTCAAGATCAACACCATCCCCCCGTTGCCGATCTCGATCGATGGCGAGGTGCTGGCACGTACACCGGTGACGGCGAAGGTGGCGGCGGGAATTATCCGGGTGATGGCGCCGGCCTGATCCGAAGCGCGGCACCCTCGTCCTTGTTCTCCCGCAAAGGCGGGAGCCCGGTCTGTGTCCCCGCCTTCGCGGGGACACAAGATTGGTCGCTCACGATAGTTCGGTCGCACGATAGGCTAGGCGGCCGAGGTTACCCGCGGATCGGGGATATCGAGCGTGGCGCACGTCCCGACCACGCCATTCTCGATCACGATCGTCCCGCGCAGCTGCCGCGCGAGGCTGCCGATCATCCGCATCCCCAGGCTCTGCCGCGACGCGGCCTTCAGATCGAAATCCGCCGGCAGCCCCGCGCCCGTATCGCAGACCGTCAGCACGATCCGTCCGTCAGCGCTGCGGATCGTCACCGCGATCGCGCCGCCGGCGTCGTCATAGGCATATTTGATCGCGTTGGTGACGAGCTCGGTCACGAGCAGCCCGACCGGGATCGCCGTGTCCGCGCTGATCAGGATCGCGTCGATATCGCACTCGATGCGGTGGTTAGGCGCCTGCTCGGCCAGCCCCGTGGCGATCCCGCAGACCAGATCGTCGAGCGCGACGATGCCGACCTGCTCGCCACGCCAGAGCTGGTCATGCGTCTGCGCGATCGCGGTAATCCGCGCCTGCGCATCGCCGAGCAACCGCGTGATCCGCGGATCGTCATCCTCCTGCATCTGCAGGTTGAGCATCGCCGAGACGAGCGCGAGGCTGTTCTTGACGCGGTGGCTGGCCTCGCGCGTGAGAAGTTCCTGATGCTCCATCGCATCGCTCAGCCGCTGCTCGGCCTGCTGTCGCTCGATCGCAACGCCGATCAGGTTGGCAAAGCCCTGCATGAAGGCGAGATCGGCGGGCTCGAACTTGCCCTCGTCGGGGCTGTCGACCTCGAGCACACCGAACCGCTTGCCCGAGGTCTCGACCAGCACGTTGATCGCGCGGCGGATCTTGTGCTCGGCCATGAATGCGGGCGTGCGGAAACGGTCCTCATTCTCGAGATGGTTCGAGATCACCGGCTCGCCGGTCTCGAGCGCAAACCCCGCGGGCGAGGCGAGATCGGTGCGCATCTCAGTCGACCCGACCACGCCCGGCGCCCAGCCGATCCCCGCGCGCACCAGCAAGCTGTTCTGTTCGGGGCGATATTCCAGGAACTTGCAGTATTTCGAACGCATCCCCTCGCCGCAGAGCTCGGTCGCCCGCTGCAGCATCGGATCGAGATCGCGCGCGCGCAGCGCCTCGATCCCAAAATCGGCGAGGATAGACTGCTGGCGCAAGCGATATTGAAGTTCGCCTGCGCCAGGCGGGGTATCGCCGCCGGGGGAGTGTTCGATGACCGGCATTGCCCTCAGCGCGTCAGCTTCTTGTACGCCAGACGTGTCGGGCGATCAGCGGCATCGCCCATGCGACGACGCTTGTCCTCTTCGTACGACGCGTAATTGCCCTCGAACCACTCGACATGGCTGTCGCCCTCGAAGGCGAGGATGTGCGTCGCGAGGCGATCGAGGAAGAAGCGATCATGGCTGATGACCACGGCGCAGCCTGCGAACGTCTCCAGCGCCTCCTCGAGCGCGCGCAGCGTCTCGACGTCGAGATCGTTGGTCGGCTCGTCGAGCAGGAGGACGTTGCCACCCTCCTTGAGCATCTTGGCCATGTGGACGCGGTTGCGTTCACCGCCCGACAGCTGGCCGACCTTCTTCTGCTGGTCCTGCCCGCGGAAGTTGAACGCGCCGACATAGGCGCGCGTCCCCATCTCCTGCTTGCCGAAGCGGAAGATCTCCAGCTCGTCGGAGATTTCCTGCCAGACGTTCTTGTTCGGATCGAGATCGTCGCGGCTCTGGTCGACATAACCCAGCTTGACGGTCGAGCCGACCTCGATCGTGCCCTCGTCGGGGGTTTCCTGCCCGGTGATGAGCTTGAACAGCGTCGACTTGCCCGCGCCGTTCGGGCCGATCACGCCGACGATGCCGCCCGGGGGCAATGTGAAGTCGAGACCGTCGAACAACAGCTTGTCGCCGTACGACTTGGTCAGGCCCTTCGCCTCGATCACCTTGCCGCCGAGGCGCGCGGGCAGCTGGATCAGGATCGCGGCCTTGCCGGCGACGCGATTCTCCTGCTTCTCCATCAGCTCGTCGAATGCGCGGATACGCGCCTTCGACTTGGTCTGGCGCGCCTTGGGGGTCTGGCGCATCCACGCCAGCTCGTCGGCGATCGCCTTCTGCTTGCCGGCCTCTTCGCGCTCTTCCTGGCTCAGGCGCTGCGCCTTCTTCTCCAGATAACCCGAATAGTTGGACTCGTACGTGTAATAGCGGCCGCGATCGAGCTCGAGCACCCAGTTGACGACATTATCGAGGAAGTAGCGGTCATGCGTCACGAGGATGACGTTGCCGGTATATTCCTTGAGGTAGTTCTCCAGCCACGACACGCTTTCGGCGTCGAGATGGTTGGTCGGCTCATCGAGCAGCAGGATCTGCGGCTTCTCGAGCAGCAGCTTGCAGAGCGCGACGCGGCGCTTCTCGCCGCCCGACAGGTTCACCACCGACGCATCGCCCGGCGGGCAGCGCAGTGCCTCCATCGCCTGTTCGAGCTGGCTGTCGAGCGCCCAGCCGTCGACTGCGTCGATCTTGGCCTGAAGCTCGCCCATCTCCTCCATCAGCGCGTCGAAATCGGTGTCGTCCTGCGGATCGCCCATCTCGGCCGAGATCGCGTTGAACCGGTCGACGAGATCCGCGACGGGGCGCACGCCGTCCTTGACGTTGCCCATCACGTCCTTGGTCGGATCGAGCTGCGGCTCCTGCGCGAGATAGCCGACGTTGACGCCTTCGGCCGCCCAGGCCTCGCCGGTGAAATCGGGATCCATGCCGGCCATGATCTTCATCAAGGTCGACTTGCCCGAGCCGTTCGGGCCGATGATCGCGATCTTCGCCGACGGAATGAACTGCAGGTGGATGTTGTTGAGAACGGGCTTGTTGGCACCGGGGAAGGTCTTCGACAGACCCTTCATGACGTAGGTATACTGGACGGCCATGTGGGTGCCGAGCTCCATGCTTGAATGAGGCGGGATTTGACGTGCGCAGATAGCGATGCGGCGAGCCGTTGGCAAACGGGGAGCAGCACCATAGGCTACCCCCATGATGAAACGCACCCTGCTCGCGGTATTGGCCGCGTCCGCCCTCACCTCTCCTCTAGCGGCGCAACGTGCCGCCGCGCCTGCGACCGCCGTCGACGCGAAGGTCGCCGCGCTGCGCGACAAGGCGCTGACCGACGACACCGCGTACAAGATCGTCGAGGGGATCACGACCGAGGTCGGTCCGCGGATGACCGGCACCGAGGCAGCGCCGCGGGCGCGCGCCTGGTCGGTCGCCAAGCTCAAGGCGCTGGGGTTCAAGAACGTGCGGGTCGAGCCATACCAGTTGCCCGTCTGGTCGCGCGGAACGGAAAGTGGCGACCTCGTCGCGCCCTATGCGCAGGCACTGCATCTGGTCGGCCTCGGCAATTCGGGCGCGACACCTGCGGGCGGGCTGACGCTGCCGATCGCGTATTTCGCAACTTATAACGACTTGGCACTCGCCGCCGACCGCAGTCTGAAGGGCAAAATCGCGTTCGTGTCGAACGCGATGCAGCCGACCCAGGACGGGTCGAGCTATGGATCCCAAGGCACCGCGCGCTTCGTCGGGCCGAACGTCGCTGCCAGGAAGGGTGCGGCGGCGATCGTGATCCGGTCGATCGGCACCGATCACGGCCGCGGGCCGCATGCGGGCAACACCAATTTCGATGCGGGCGTGACGCCGATCCCCGCAGCGGCGCTGTCGGTGGCGGACGCCGAGCATGTCGAGCGACTGGTAAAGCTGGGCAAGCCCGTGACGATGAAGCTGGTGCTGGAGGACAAGCAGGTCGGCATGCGCGACTCCGGCAACGTCGTCGCCGAGGTTCCGGGCACCGACCCCAAGGCCGGCATCGTCCTCGTCGGCGGACATCTCGACAGCTGGGACCTCGGCACCGGCGCGATCGACGACGCATCGGGCGTCGCGATCACCGCCGCCGCCGCCAAGATCGTGATGGACAGCGGCCAGCGTCCGCGCCGGACGATCCGCGTCGTCTGGTTCGGCGACGAGGAGAGCGGCGGGTTCGGCGGGATCGCCTATGCCAAGGCGCATGCCGGCGAGCGTCATGCCACCGCCGCCGAATCGGACTTCGGCGCCGATCGCGTCTGGCGGTTCGAGAGCAGCCTGCCCGACGCCGCCAAGCCGGTCGTCGATCGCCTCGCGGTCGCGCTCGCGCCGCTCGGGATCATCCGCGGTGCCGGCGTCCCGCACGGCGGCACCGATGTCGGACCGACGATCGCCACAGGCGTTGCCGGAATCGACCTCAACCAGTCGGGTCTGCGCTACTTCGACTATCATCATACGCCCGAGGATACGCTTGATCGGATCGACCCCGAACAGCTTCGCCAGAACGTCGCGGCGTGGACCGCGATGATCGCGACGGTGGCCAATGCACCCGAAGAAATCGGCCCGATCGTGCTTGAAAAGTGACCAGTTGCAGCAACCGAAACGTCATCGTTCTGCCGCAAACCTTGCGGAGAGATGAATTTAGCGGATTGACCGCCCGCCGGGGTCCGCTATTTGACGTGACTTCGCGACGGCAATCGGGTCGGCCGCGAGTGAAACTATGCTTGGGAGCATTCGAATGAAGAAGATCGTTCTGATCGCTGCTGCCGCCGGCCTGATGTCCGTCGCAGCCTGCAGCAAGTCGCCAGAAGCCGCCGCCGTTGAGAACAACGCGGACATGCTGGCTGACAACATGGAAATGCAGGCTGACAACATGGACGCGATGGCGGACAACACCTCGAACGCAGTCGCGACCGACGTGCTCGAGAACGCAGCTGACAACATGAACGCTGCCGCCGACAACGTCCGTGACGCTGCCGACGAAAAGACCGACAACATGAACTAAAATTCTTTCGGGCGTTCACGCTCGATAGGATTTTATTGTCGGAAAAGGGCGTTCCTTCGGGAGCGCCCTTTTTTATTTGTGTCGACGATGTTGCGCTCTTTTGCGAAGTGGCCGCGTGCGCTAACGCAGGCGCCGGTGGGGCCTGTAGCTCAACGGTTAGAGCTGGCCGCTCATAACGGCTAGGTTGCGGGTTCGATTCCTGCCGGGCCCACCAACCACCCCGCCGCCCCGCCGCCGGATCAGACACCGCTGCATACCCCGCGCGCATAACTGATCCACTTTCGCGGTTTATGGACGAACCGTCATGTGCCAATGCTTCGAAGGCCGCGACAATCTTTGTCGCGGTATCGGGAGACGCGTAATGTTTATCAAATCTCTGGCCATGGCTTCGGCCGGCCTCGCGCTGGTTGCCGCACCGGTCGCCGCCTCTGCGGCACCGGCCAACCCCGCCACCACCCTGTCGGTTGCCAAGTCGGTCCGCACGACCACGTCGACCGCGAAGAAGAGCAAGCTTGCCGGCGGCGGCTTCATCATCGTCGCGCTCGCAGCGGTCGCAGTGGGCGGCGGTCTGTATCTCGCGATCGACGACGGCGACGATTCGGACAGCAACTGACGATCGGGGCCGGTGCTAGCGCATCGGCCCCATCCCCCCGCGAACCGTAACGCCTGTCCGCCGATAGGCTCAAGCAACGGCTCCGGCAGCTTTCAGCGCGGCGATTTCGTCTGGAGCATAGCCAAGGCCATCTAACAGAGCCTCGGTATCGGACTGCTCATTCGCCATCCGCGGCGCGACCGTCGGTGTTACCGAATAGCGCGGCGCCGGCATTGGCTGGACCACACCGCCGAGCTCCACGAACGTGCCACGCGCGACGTTGTGCGGATGCGCGGGGGCCTCGGCCATCGACAGCACCGGCGCGAAACAGGCATCGGTGTGTTCGAGAATCGCACACCACTCATCGCGCGTCCGCGTCGCGAACACCGCGGACAGCTTCTCCTTGAGTTCCGGCCAGCCGCGCGGATCCATCTGGCGATCGAATGCGGGCTCTGCCGAAAGCCCCGATTTTTCGCGTAACACCGCATAGAATTGCGGCTCGATCGCGCCGATCGACACGTATGTCCCATCCGCGCAGACATATGTGTCGTAGAAGTGGGCACCGCTATCGAGCAGGTTGACGCCCCGCTCGTCGCGCCACAGGCCTTGCCCTTGAAAGCTCCAGATCATGCTCATCAGCAGCGCGGTACCATCGGTCATCGCGCAGTCGATCACCTGCCCCTGCCCCGTCGTCCGCGCATGGAGCAAGGCGCTGACCATGCCGAACGCCAGCATCATCGCGCCGCCGCCGAAATCGCCGACCATGTTGATCGGCGGCGTCGGCTTGTCGCCTGCACGCCCAAAGGCATGGAGCGCGCCCGCCAGCGCGATATAGTTGATGTCGTGCCCCGCCGCCTGCGCGTACGGCCCTTCCTGCCCCCAGCCGGTCATCCGGCCATAAACGAGCCGCGGGGTGACCTTCAGCAAAGTCTCCGGCCCGAGGCCCAGTCGCTCGGTCACGCCAGGCCGAAACCCCTCGACGAAGCCGTCCGCCGACGCGACCAGATTGTGGACGACGCCGATTCCCGCGGCGGACTTGAGATCGACCGCGATCGTCTTGCGGGACCGCTGCAGGATGTCCTTCGTCGGATCGCCGCCCGGCCCGCCCTTTTTCGCGCCCGGTCGTTCGATCCGGATCACCTCGGCGCCATGATCGGCCAGCATCATGCACGCGAACGGGGCAGGCCCGATCCCGGCAAGCTCGACGATCCGGATTCCGGCAAGCGGGCCGGTCAACGCCGCGACCGCATACCGCGCAGATCATATCCTGCCGCCACGACACCTCTCCGATGGTTTCTTATCGGCGCAGCGTCACAGCATTCGCAAACCCGGTCAAGCGACCAACGCTACCCGATCGGCAGGTCGAGCAGCAGTTCGCGGACATAGCGGATCGGCGGCGAACCATGCGCGAGCAGCGCGTCGTTATAGCGCTTCAGGTCGAACGCCGCGCCCTGCCGTTTCTTGGCCTCGTCACGCAGCGCCATATGCTCCGAATAGCCGGTGAAATAGCTCAGTAGCTGCGTCGAGCCGAGCGAGGCGCGGACCCATTTGCCCGCAGCCTCGCGCTCCTGCTGGAACGCGGTGTGCGTCATCAGATGCATCGCCTGCTCGCGGGTCATGCCCTCGGTGTGGATACCGATATCGAGCAGCGAGTTCGCGATCGACCGCAACCGCATCTTGAGCACGGTCAGCTTGAACAGCGGATCGCCGTCCAGATAGCCCTCGTCCGCCATCATCCCCTCGGCATAGACCGCCCAGCCCTCGATGAACGGCCCCGAGCCGAGCACTGCGCGCAGCGTGGACTGCGTCGCGTTGGCGTGCGCGAGCTGGAGATAATGCCCCGGCATCGCCTCGTGCACCGCAAGGTCGTGGATCATATAGTCGTTATATTCGCTGAGAAACGACGTCGCCTGCGCCTCGGTCCAGTCGTCGGGGATCGGCGAGACGGCAAAGAACGTGCCGAGGTTCTTCTCCAGCGGCCCCGGTGAATCGCAATATGCCACCGCGACCCCCTGCTGGAATTTCGGCATCGTGATGATCTTCACGGGGCCGTCGGGCATCCCGACCAGGCCCTTGTCGCGGACGAACGCGGTCGCCTGCGCCAACGCCTTGGTCGAGGCGTCGATCATGCCGTCACGCGCAGGCCGCCTCGCGTAGGTGCGTTCGAGTGCCAATTGGATCGCGGCCTGTTGCTGCGCGTCGGATGGTGTGTCGGGAAGCAGCAGCGCACCGGGCTTGGCGCCGAAGATCTGCCGGGCGATCGCGTACATCTGCGCGCGCGTGTCGACGATCGCCGCCTGCGCACGACGCTTGATCTCTGCCCGCGTCAGGTCCGACTGCAGCGCGAACCCGAGCTTCTTGTCGTACAGCGCCGTGCCGAGCCGAAAATCGCCCTTCGCGCCCGGCGCCAGAGTCTTGTCGAGCCAGACCTGATGCTCGGCCACCGCCGCCTTCAGTGTGGCGAGCGCCGCGTCGAACCGCTTGGCATCCGCGGGCGTCAGTTCGGTCCTGTGCGGCGCGAGCATGCTCTCGGCGATGTCGACGATGCCGCTGTTCTGCTTCGCCACCGTCGTCGCGTAGATCGAAGGCACGCGCGCGACCACGATGTTGGAGCGCGCCTGCGCCAGCAACGCAGGCAGCGCCGCCATCCGTGCGGTCGCCGCCTTCAGCCGCTGCGGCCACGGCGCGAAATCGCGTGCGGCCAGCGCGTAGAGCGAGCTTCCTGCGATGTCGTTGTAGACCTGCGGATCCCACGCCCAGCCGCCGAGCGTCTCGCTATCCCAGATGTCGTAGCGCAGCGCGTTGTCGAGCAACGCCGCATCGACCTGCTCCTCGCGCGGCAGGGCTTTCCGGTCGATGCGCCCGAGATCCGCTAGCATCGCCTTCGAAAACGCCGCGCGCTTGGCACGCCCTGCGGCGGACATGTCGGTCACCTGCGTATCGTACCGGTGATCGCCGAGCGCGGTCGCCGACGACGGATTGAGCCGGGCGAGGCCATCGACATAGCGCTTCGACAGCGACGCGAACGCACTGGTATCGCCCTGCGCGGCCAGCGCGGGCGCAGGGATCGAGGATAGGGGGAGCGCCAGGATCGCGGCGCCCAGCATCAGACGGAAATTACGCATCATGAGGTCCTGACGATCAGCGCTGCGGCGCGGTGCCGAGCTGCGTGTTGAGATAGACGGTGACGAGTGCGGCGCGCTTGGCGTCCTCGATTCGGTCGGCGCCGGCGGCGTGGCCGCCTTCGGGGTTCTCGTAATAGAAGAACGGATCGCCATACGCCTCCAGCCGCGCCGCGAACTTACGCGCATGGCCGGGATGGACGCGGTCGTCTTCGGTCGAGGTATAGATGAACGGCACCGGGTATTTCACGCCGCGCTTCAAATTCTGGTACGGCGAATAGCGCGAGATGAACGCCCAGTCGGCAGGTTCGTCGGGGTCGCCATATTCGCCCATCCACGATGCCCCCGCCGACAGATGCGAGTAGGTCTTCATGTCGAGCAACGGCGACCCCATCACGATCGCGCCGTAGAGATCGGGTCGCTGCTCCATCGCGACGCCGACCAGCAGGCCGCCGTTCGACCGCCCCGACACGGCGATCTTGCGCTTGGCGCTGACGCCCGTCCGCACCAGATCGTCGCCGACCGCGTGGAGATCGTCATACGCCTTTTGCCGGTTCTCGCGCAGCGTCGCCTGATGCCAGCGCGGGCCATATTCACCGCCGCCGCGGATGTTGGCGAGCACGAACGCATTGCCCTCCTCGACCCAGAACAGCCCGGCCGGGCCCGACCGATAGGGCTGGTCGACCAGATAGGTCGGCGTCTGCGCATTGCGGAAGCCGCCATAGGCGTGGACGAGCGCGGGGACCGGACCGGTCGTGCCTTTTTTCCGCACCAGGAAATACGGGATCTTCGTCCCGTCCTTCGACGTCGCGAACCGCTGCTCGACCTGCATCGTCGAGGCGTCGAACCGCGCCGGCAGCGTGTCGACCGCGGTCGGCGGCGCGTTCGGCCGGACCGCGTAGAGCGCGGGCGGGCTCAGGAACCCCTCGACCATCGCAAAGGCCGTATCGTCCTTGCCGGCGGTCGCCTCCAGATGGATCGTCGACGCGGTCGGCAACGCTGCAATTGAGGGCGTCCAGACACCATCCGCGCCCCGCGTCAGCGACACCAGCCGGCCCGACACGTCGTCGAGCATCTTCACCCACAGCACCGACTTGCTCGAATCGACCTGTTCCACCGCCTGCGTCGCGGTCGGCACCAGCACGCGCTCGATCGTCGGAGCACGCCCCGCGAGCACGTCGGCGATCGCATAGGCGACCACCGCGCCGGCGGGGATGCCGCGCCAGTCGGACGACAGCGTCGCGATCAGACGGCCGTCGAGCACGGCGTTGATCACCGCATCGTCGGGCAGCGGCGTCGCCACGAGCCGACCATCGGCGGCGACATGACTCCGCTTCGCATGAAAGAAATCGACGTCGCGCGACACCAGCGCATAGCGCCGGTCACCCTCGGTGAAGACCGCCGTATTGATCCCGACATCGCTCTTCGCCGCGCTGGCGATCTCGGTGGCGGCGGTCAGCGGTGTACCGCGCCGCCACAGCTTGGCGGTTCGCGGCAGGCCCGACGTGGTCAGGCTGTCCGGGCCGAAATCGGTCGCGACATACAGCGCGTCCGGTCCGGCCCAGTTCACCCCGCTCTTGAACATCGGCACGACGAAACCGTCGGTCACGAACTTGCCCGAGGGAATATCGAACTCGCGCTCGACCACCGCGTCGCCGCCGCCGTTCGACAGCGCCACCATGCAGCGATCATACGACGGCGAACGACACGTCGCGCCCTTCCACACCCAGCTTTTGCCCTCGGCCTTGCCGAGCGCATCGACGTCGATCAGCGTCCGCCACACTGGCTTGCCGCCGGTGAACGACGCCAGCGACGCGATCCGCCACAGGCCGCGTACGTTCGTCTTGTCCTGCCAGAGGTTGAGCACCTGATCACCGATGATCTGATCGGGCGTCGCAATCTGGCGATCCGCCTGCAACAGATCGAGTGCACGCTGGCGGTAGCGCGCAAAGCCGGGTTTCGCCTCCAGCGCGGCGAGCGATTGCGTGTTCCACCGCTTGACCGTTTCCAGCGCGCGCGCGCCGTGAATGTCTTCGAGATACGCATTCGGGTCCGCGGCGGGCGTCTGCGCGATGGCGCTCGTCGACAGCGCGAGAAAAGCGAGAAGCGGCAGGCGAAGGGACATCATCGGACTTTCTGTGATCGGTCGCGCATCCTTAGGCACAAGGAATGACTTCGTCACCGGTCACGCCGTATAAGGCCCGCAAAACATAGGAGAGGATGATGGCCGTGCCCCCTAAGAACGCGTCCCATTTCGGTGATTACCAGAACGCGATCTACTTCGCCGGGTTGAACGGCGTGGTGCCGAGCATGCCGGTTGATTTCGCCACGCTGGAGGCACGCGCGTCGGCAGCATTACCGCCCGCGACGCTCGCATATCTCCAGGGTGGGTGCGGCGACGAGCATACCCAGCGCCACAATGCCGATGCATTCGCGCATTGGGGCATGACGCCGCGGATGATGGTAGATTGCAGCCGCCGCGACGTGTCGGTCGACCTGTTCGGCATGACATTGCCGACGCCCTTGTTCATGGCCCCCGTCGGGATCAATGGCATCTGCACCCAGGACGGCCACGGCGATCTCGCAGCGGCGCAGGCGGCGGCGGTGACCGGTGTGCCGCTATGCCAGTCGACGCTGTCGAACGATCCGCTGGAGGACGTTGCCGCTCAGCTTGGCGACACACCGGGTTTCTTCCAGCTCTACACGCCGAAGAACGATGCGCTGACCGAAAGCCTGATTCGCCGTGCCGAGACCGCCGGGTACAAGGCAATCGTCGTCACGCTGGATACCTGGGTGACCGGCTGGCGCCCGCGCGACCTCAACATGGCGAACTTCCCTCAGTTGCGCGGCCATGTCCTCGCCAATTATTTCAGCGATCCGGTGTTCCGCGCGTCGCTCGAGCGCCCGCCCGAGGAGGATTTAGCGGCCGCGGTGCGACATTGGGGGGGTGTGTTCGGCAAAGTGCTGACCTGGGCGGACATGCCGTGGCTGCGCTCGCTCACCAACTTGCCGCTGGTGCTGAAGGGGATCTGCCATCCCGATGATGCACGCCGCGCGATCGATGCCGGCGCCGACGCGATCTACTGCTCGAACCATGGTGGGCGACAGGCGAATGGCGGGATTGCCGCGCTCGACCTGCTGCCCGGCGTCGTCGCCGCGTCGGGCTCCGTGCCGGTGCTGTTCGATTCCGGCGTGCGATCGGGCACAGACGTGGTGAAGGCACTCGCGCTCGGGGCCACGGCGGTCGGGGTGGGACGGCCCTATGCTTATGGGCTAGCGCTCGGCGGCGCGACGGGGGCGGCGCACGTCTTGAAATGCCTACTTGCGGAGGCCGACCTGCTGATGGCGGTCAACGGCTACCCGACGATCTCCGACGTCCGCGCCGCCGGCGCAACCCGCCAGCACTGAAAATTCTCCCCGCCCGGGGCGCACGAAGCGCCACGCCCCGCCCGGGCGGGGGCAAATCAACTGCTGTGATCGGCGATGATCTTCCAGGCTGCACCGCGCCGTTCGAAGACCAATGTCGTCATGCCCGACTCGGTCGTCGACGGTCCCGTCAGCGTCCAGCGTGCGAACAGCATCGCGTGACGCGGATCGATCCCGCGCATCTCCAGGAACGCGAACGACAGCGTACCGCGCGCATTGCCGACACCGCGGAAGCTAGGCCGGTATTTGTCGGCGATCGCCAGCTTGCCACGTAGCAAGCCCTTCGGCGTTACGAACACCGCATCGTCGGCATAGACCTCCATGAACCGCGCGAGATCGCCCGTATTCCACCCCGCCGCGCTCGCCGCCATCGCTTGACGGATCGCAATGTCGGCCGGCGCGGGCGCCGCCACCGCGGCGGCGGCCATCAGCGCAATGGGAACGATCATCGCCTGCATCATTCCCTCGCCATCAAATCGAGCAACCCCGCCTCGCCCACCGGTTCGGACAGCAGGAACCCCTGATACAGGCTGCACCCCCCTGCGGCGAGCAATTCGAGTTGCGACGGCGTCTCGACGCCCTCGGCAACCACGGCCAATCCGAGCGAGCGCGCCATCGTGATCGCGCCCGCCACCACCACGCGGTCGCGCGCGCTGCCGTCGATGTCCCGCACCAGCGACTTGTCGATCTTCACATAGTCGAGCGGCAGCGACTTGAGGTAGGCGAGGCTCGAATAGCCCGTCCCGAAATCGTCGATCGCAACGCGACATCCCGCCCCGCGCAGCTCCGCCAGAAGTGCCGAAGCCGCCGCGAGATCCTCGATCAGCCCGGTTTCAGTGATCTCGACAGTAAGGCGGCCGCGCGGAAACCCGCTCTCGTCGATCCGCGCAAGGAACAGCGCCGCGAATCCCGGCCGCGTGATATCCGCCGCGGTCAAATTGAGCGACACCCTCAGCGTGCCGAGCACCTCGGGCCACGCAACGGCGCGCGCGAGGACCAGTCGCTGAATATGATCCGAAAGCGCGATCCCCAGATCCGCGCGATCGGCCGCATCGAACAGAGTATCCGCGCCGAGTGGCCCCAGCGTCCGGTGGTTCCACCGCGCGAGCGCCTCGACGCCAGTGATTCTGCCGCTCGCAATCTCGACCTGCGGTTGCCAGCGCAGATCGATCTCGTCGCGCTCGATCGCGTGATGCAGGTCAATCGCGAGCGCATCGATCGGCGCGACGCCATCGGGGAGCGCGACGTGCAGCACCGACCCGTCGCTTGCTTTCGCCTCTGCCAGCGCTTCGCTGGCGCGGCGCAGCAACGCCGCCGCATCGTCGCCCGGCTGGCGCTGCGCCACGCCGAACCGGCAGCCGAGCACCGCACGCGTGTCCGCCACCCGGAACGGCCGCGCGAGCGCCGCATCGAGTGCCGTGATCGCCGCCGTCACCGCTGCACCTGATGCCTCGATCGCCAGCGCGAACTCCGACCCACCGAGCCGCGCGACGATCGAATCGACGCCGATCGCGGCATGCGCGACCGTCTCGGTCCGTCGTACCGCCGCCTCGATCAGCGCATCCACCGCGGGCCGGCCATGCGCCGCGTTGACGATATCAAGCCGCGACAACGACACCAGGACCACCGCGACCGGCAGGTCCGTCGCGATCCGCCCGACGATCCAGCGGCGGACGTCGCCGGTCTCGCGATCGTACAGCGACACACCGGGAATCCGTCGCCGATCGATCGCACTGCCCGCGGTGCGAACCGCGTGACGCCCGGCAAACCGAAGCGCCTGGACGAGTTCGCCGTCGCTCGCCGGGCTTGTGAGAAATTGCGTCGCGCCGGCATCGAAGAACTCGCCGACCGCGCCGACATCGCCGCGCGACACCAGCACCAGCAGCGCGGCACCATTGGTCGCAACCAGCCCGCCCAGCGCCAACGTCGCCGCCAGCCCCTCTTCGAGCGCCCCGCGCGCGTCGATCAGCGCCACCGCCGCACCGCTCGCCAGAAACCGGCTTTCGATCGCCTGGGCATCGCTCAGGACCTGCGCATGCCATTCCACACTCGCCCCCGCACACGCCAAAATCTCCGCGATTTCACCGTGTTGACGGAACGATACCGCGAACAGCGTCGTTGCCGTCTGCATGTCTTCCATATCCGTCGCACCCTGCCCCATCGGTGCGAGCCTAGCGAGCCAGTCGCCCCCCGCCAATCCATTACCAGCCGATCCGGCCTTGTTCCCGGGACAGTCAGGTCCTAGCTCTGAGGCGATGACGTTGGTGCCCGCCCTGAAACAGAAACCGTTGCAGGACACGCATGGTCGCACGATCAAGTATCTGCGTATTTCCGTGACGGATCGCTGCGACCTGCGCTGTCGGTACTGCATGGCCGAGCAGATGACGTTCCTGCCGCGGTCGAAGCTGCTGAGCCTCGAAGAGATCGCGATCATCGCCGAACGCTTCATCGCGCGCGGCGTCACTAAGATCCGTCTTTCCGGCGGCGAGCCTCTGGTCCGTCGCGATGTTGCAGAACTGGTGCAGCGCCTTGGACACAATATCGGGTCAGGCCTTGAAGAGCTAACGATGACCACCAACGGCACGCGCCTGGCGCAGCATGCCGAGGCGATGGTCGACGCCGGCATCCGCCGCGTCAACGTCAGCATGGACAGCCGCGACCCCGAGCGCTTCCGCTACATCACCCGCCACGGCGACGTCGCGCAGGTGATCGGCGGGATTTACGCCGCGCGCGACGCTGGCCTTGCGATCAAGATCAATATGGTCGCGCTCAAGGGCTTCAATGAGGACGAGATCGCGCCGATGCTGGCGTGGTGTCGTGACGAGGGCTTCGACCTCTCGCTGATCGAGACGATGCCGCTCGGCGCGATCGACGAGGACCGCACCGACCGCTTCCTGCCGCTGACCAAGGTGTTCGATGAACTCGGCCAGAAATTCATGCTGGCTCGCGATTCCCACAAGACCGGCGGCCCTGCGCGATACTGGAACGTCGATGGCACGCGCACCCGGCTCGGTCTGATCTCGCCGCTGACCGCCAATTTCTGCGACGGCTGCAATCGCGTCCGTCTGACGACTGAAGGCAAGCTGTACATGTGCCTTGGTCATGACGACCAGGTCGATCTCAAGGCGGCGCTGCGCGACGGCGGCACCGCCGGCCTCGACGCCGCGATCGACGCGGGCCTGTTCGCCAAGCCGAAGGCGCACGACTTCCGCATCGGCCAGGGCGAGGGGCCCGCGGTGGCACGTCACATGAGCGTCACCGGCGGATGAGCCGATACGAGCGGCGGGCGCTGGTCGCGTCCAACACCCCGCCCGCTCGTGCCGCCGAGGCGGAACTCGCCGACATGGGCGACTGGGTGCCCGTCGAGGACGCCGACGTTATTATTGCGCTCGGCGGGGACGGCTTCATGCTCCAGACGCTCCACGCCATGCTGGAGCGCCGCAAGCCGCCCGTGCCGGTCTTCGGGATGAACCTGGGTACGGTCGGCTTCCTGATGAACGAATGGCGCCACCACGGGCTCTCCGACCGGCTGGAGCGCGCCAAACCGTTCAAGGTCGTCCCGCTCAGTATGACCGCGCTCGGCGTCGACGGGCGTACGCATACGCTGCCCGCGATCAACGAGGTCTCGTTCCTCCGCGAGACGCGACAGACCGCCAACCTCGAAGTGACGGTGAACGACCGGATCGTGCTGCCCGAACTCGCCTGCGACGGCATCCTCGTCGCGACGCCGGCGGGCTCGACCGCGTACAACCTGTCCGCGCAGGGCCCGATCCTGCCGCTCGGCTCGGGCATGATCGCGCTGACCCCGATCAGCCCGTTCCGCCCCCGCCGCTGGCGTGGTGCGATCCTGCCCGACAAGGCGCGCATCCGCATCCGCGTGCTTGATCCCAGCAAGCGCCCGGTTTCCGCCGTCGCCGACCAACGCGAGATCCGCGACGTCGCGCAGGTCGACATCTGCATGGACCGCGCGCGCGAACTGACGCTGCTGTTCGATCCCGAGCACGCGCTCGACGACCGGATCACGATGGAACAATTCGTTTCCTGACCCGCGGTTCGTCGCCGACTTTCATTTTTTGCGACAAACCCGCTTGCATCGTCCGACTGGCCGTTTATAGAGCCGCCTCCGGCAACGTTCCCTGATAGCTCAGCGGTAGAGCTCTCGACTGTTAATCGAGTGGCCGTAGGTTCGAATCCTACTCAGGGAGCCATTTCTAAGCCGCATAAAGCCTCGCTTTTTGCTGAGATTGGCCGGTGGCAACGCCCCGCCGTTATTACACTTATTATGACACGCATTATGACATTCGCGGTTCGTTCTCGCGAGATTGCTGGGCCGATTTGCGACACTCGAATCGGGGTAATGTCGAGCGGCGTCACTCGACATCGGGCTCGCCTTCGACCGCGACCAGCGAACCGACCAAGGTCGTGATGTGCTCGCGCCGGCGGGCGGCAATTCGTAGCGCCTTTTCCTGGCTGGCCTTGTTGTAGATCCCGGTGACGTTGAGCGTTTTGTGACCGCTGACGGCGCGGACATCGACCTCGCCGCTATCGCCGAGCTCGGTGATGCCGCCATGCCGGAAGCTGGTGAACTTCAGGTCGTCCGGCAGCCCCGCCTTCTTGCGGATGCGCCGGTGCAGCTTGTTCATGTAATCCTTGGTGTAGGCGGCACCAGTGCGCTCGTCGCGGACGATCAGGTCGTCGTCGGCGCCGCGCGTCAGTCCCCCGATCACCGCCTCGAGCTCGGGATAGAGCACGACGACCTCGCCATCGAGGCGATCGACGATCGGGATGTCGACGACGTTGCCGGTCTTCGACTGGATCAGGCCGATGCTCTCGCCTGGCCGGTACCCGCCCCAGCGGACGCCGCGCACGTAGCCGTCCGGATCCTCGAACCCGAATGCATCGTACACGCGCTGGCACCCCTCGAAGAGGATCGCGGCGGCGGCGGCCATGCTATGCTTGCCCATCTCGGCGGCAGCGAGCTTGTACGCCTCGTATTCGGTGCGCGTGGAGGCCCGGTTACCCCGGCCTGCCCCGCTGCTGCTCTTGATGCCCATGCCCGAGAACGGGTTGTCCTTCACCCCGGTCGCCTTGTGGTGCCGCGAGGCCTGATTCCAGACCAGCCGGCACACCTGCATCATGTAGGAGCCCTGGCGCTCCCCGTGCTTCTCCTTGGCCTTCTTGTAGAGGGCGTCGGAGGCGGTAGCGTCGATCAGCTTGGCCTGGCGGGTGCCGAAGCGGCCGACCTTCATCTCGATCGCGACGACCATGTCCATTGCCAACTTGTACCCGGTGCGCGTGACGTGCCGGAGCTCGGTGTATTTCTCCGTGCCGCGGTACCAATCGAACAGCCACATTACCGATCCCGGCACGAGCTTCGACTGGCTGCCGTCGCGCCATTCCTTGAACGCCGCGTTGATCGCGTTCGCCTTCGTGATCGCCGTGGCGACGTCGGTGCCCAGCGGGGTCGACTGCACCGGGCACGGCTGCCCGTGGCGCATCGCCGGCGGCTTCGCCCACTGCGGTCGGACCCAGAAATACCCGGTAACCTTGCCCGCCAGCTTGTGCTTCTGGACGTAGGACGGGAGGCGGACCTCAGCCAAAGTCGAGATCCTCTTCGACGGTCGACGTGAACATCTCGGTCAGCGCGGCGTCCAGGTCGGACCGCAGCGCCAGCATCGCGCCCCGCGGCCCGCGCGCGCGGAAGTTTACCTTGCCGCCCCGCTCCCACGCGCGCAGCTGCGCCTCGGCGACACCGGTGTATGCCAGCGCGATATCCCGCGACATAGCTGCCGGCCAGTCGGGCAGCCTTTCGAGTGCAAGGCCCATCAGCTGCCGCTCCGGGAAATTGTAGGGGTACAGGATGACGGACGGGAGCCCACAGCGGTAAGTTGCGCGTTCCAGCCCTTCCAGCAAAGGAGCAGACCATGACCGACGGCAATTCGATCGACCCGAGTGCAGCTGACTTCGACGACACGGCTAAGAAAAGTGCCGAGGCCGGGATCGCGGACGAAAGCGCCGCGTACGAGCAGGCGATCGAGAGCGATGACGAGGACGACGATCAGGTCGCCGAGGGCAAATGGAAGTCGACCGACGACGGCAGCGGTACCAGCGAAACCGACTGATCCACCAACTGATGTGGCGATGCGCAGATCAACGATCTGCGCATCGCTGCACTCCCAAGTGTACAGCCGTCCCCATCCCGATGCACTCACGTTGAGTGCATATTGCGCCACATCAATTTCAATTTGCTCACGTCCCGCTAATAACGGCAGGAGAACGGAACAGGGGTGACGGGCGGTGGACATTCCATGGAACGAGCTTGCGACGCTCATTCGCATCAAGGACCGGACCAGCAACGCGGCAGCGGATCGCGAGATCCTCTTCGAAGGGCCGCTGTACAGGGTAATTGAGAAGGTCTCAGACACACCAATTGAAGCTAGGCGGGGATACTCGGTCTCCTTGCCGGATCGCCGAGTGCGACCGCATACGTTCGACGAGCATGCCCTTGTCGCAATGATCGCGGACCTCAACCTTCGGCGCATCCGGAACGAACGATCGGGCTGATACTGCCGCCTATTACCCGCAGGTTCGGGGCGCATTAGCTGCGGTATCATGCGGCGACCTTTCGGATTGGCGTGACAGTAGCGTCAGCGGCCCCGCCCTGCCCGATCCGTTCGCCGTCATCTGGCCCGCCACCGGCGCCGGTCCGCGCGAGCCACTCTCCACATCCGCGGCTCTCGTGGGTCACTGGGAACATCGAGACAGGGAACGGCGAGTTACCCTGGACCACGCTGGGCGCTCGCCGCTGGCACGTGCCTTCGTCGGCTGCGCATGAGGGATCGCGCTGGGCGTTCGCGAGCTTCGGCCCCGTGCGGTGCCAATGGCGGCACGTCGCGCACGAGTTGCCCGATCGGTTCGTCAGCATGTCGGAACCCTCCCATCCCACCGGCCGCACTCGCTTTCCTCATGCGTGACCGGGAAGGCGCTGGCGACGTAGATGTCGCGCTCAATGTCGTCGTACTCGGACAACGATACGCTCAGGCCGGGGAGCATCCGCGCAAGCAGAGTTTCGCTGATGAGCGGCGGGTTGAACCGACAGTCGCCGATCTCCTTCGAGATGTCGCTGTCGGCGTAGCGATCCCAGAACCTGCAGGATGCGCAAGTCATTGGTCCGCATCCTCAGCCCGCGCCGCAGCCCGCGCTTTACGTTCAGCCTCGTACTTGCGCTGGCGGCGGGTCTCACGCTCGATGACCATGGCAACGCTCACGAAGTCCTCCGGCTCGGCATCGTACCCGAACTGATGGATCGCGCCGTTGGGCATCTCCAGGTACTCGGGATACCAGTTACCCAAGCTTGCAGGATTGAACCCGCGACTAACACCCGCAGGCGTAACCGGCCGGACCTGTCCGTCGATGCACAGCGCCCATGCGATGATCGGCGCCTTGTCCACGATCGGCTTCTCGTCCTCGGCAAGCCCAACGAACACGGAAATAAGCCGTGTCCCAGGTTCTGCTGGCATGAGTTGGACAGGCCGCGCTTCCAAATCTGCGTAGTCGCTCGAGAACAGTTTCAGCGGTTCGCCACCGGAATGAAGCTCCAAAAGGTAGTGCTCCGCATGCCTCGGCGTCTGATAGCGATGCTGGACAGCCTTGATGTCCGACAGAGTGCAAACGTCGCCGCAGGACTCAACGAGACCGATCATGCCCCCTGCTCCGGCAAGCTGACGCCTGCGATGCGGGCAAGGTCCTCGATCGCGCCCCACGCCATGCGCTCGTACATGCCAGACATACGCAGACCTTCAACGAACTTAGGATCCGCAGTGTTCGAGGTGGCGAGGTCCGACCAGTCCGTGCCGACCTGATGCAGGAACGCGACGCGGAGCTTGGCGATAGTGCCCTCGATCGTTGAGGCACGCGTATCGAGCAGGACCATTTCGGCAGCATCAATGCGGCCAAAATAAGCATCTTCCTGTTCCGCCGCCCAAGGGCCTTTGTCGGCAGCCTCGAACTCGTGGCGCCTAGCGGCGAAGGCGGCAAGGATCGATTGGTCCGTCTGCAGGTGTGCACCATGACCGCCGAAGCGGCGCGCATCGATTGCGATCCGGCGGACCGCCTCAGGAGCATACGTCAGCACCCAACCTTCGGCCGCTTCGAAGACCTTGAGTTTGATGGCCAACTCCGACGCGCTTGGTGCCGGGATCCGGTAAAGTCGCTGGATCGCGTCGTGCTCTGCCATCAGCAGGGTGTCGTACTGTTCCTGAACCTGCTCTGCCACGTCATCCACAACCTCGATATTGGCGAACGTCGGCGTATGGACGTCCCGATCGTAAGCATGCAGTGCATCGCGGGCTTCCTCGTACTGGGCGAAGGCCTTTTGCCATGCGATGAACGGGCCGCGCATGTAGCGATCGTAGCCGGCAGGAAGATCGGTTTGGGTAAGGCTGGACCCGCGATCCGCGCCGTCTTCACCGCGTGCAAAAACGAACGCGCTCGTGATTGCGGCGCCAATCTCCTTCGAGATCGTCAGTTTGGTTTTCGATACATCCCAAGCCTTGGCGGTCAATTCGTTCACAAGGTCAGGGATCGGCGAAAAGTTGCGCAGGTCCCGGCTTAGCCCGGCAAGCAGTTCGGCGCCATTAACCTCGAATTCGCCATACTTGCGATCAAACGGCCCGAACGAAGGGGCATCTACCGTTTCGATGCAGGTGAGGTGCATCATGAAGAGTAGGTCGTGCGCATTTTCAGCCGGAATCCGGCTGACATCGGCGAGCGCCTGCGCCGTCGCGGCGCAGCGTGCGTCTCCATCATCATCGCTCGTATAGAATGAGCAGGCGTGCGACGCCGTCTCACCCCAACGAAGGAATGCGGTGTACATAGCCGGCGACAGCAGATCGCGTGCCGTTTCGATCAGCGAGCAGGTCATGCTCTGGATCATCGCGACGTCCGCCGAAGGTGCGACACCTTGGTCCCAAACCAGATCCTCCAGCGTGCCGTCGCGGGTGCCCGCCGGCAGCTTCGCCATCGCGTCGTGAACCGCAGTGGTCGCCTCGCCTGCGATGAAGGCGACCCGGATGTTCGGGCGCGGCGCTGGCGCCGGAGTGTATGCGAAATCGGTGTGCTTGAGCTGCGTTGCCATCTTGGCGTCTCCCGCAGTGCGACCCGAGCGTCGCTGTCTGCAAGAGCTATCTACAAAACATCTGTAGAACCGTCAACAGTAGTTTTGTAGGCATCGTTCAGATGGCGATATTATATCTGCGAGAGGCTTTCGTTGGAGTGCCCAGATGGAGCGGCTTAGTCCTTCGTATCTTCCCTCATGGCGGTCTCCATCCAAGCCGACGTGATATCCCTGTGCGAGATATTGATCTTACCCGCCTTGCCGAGGTGGATATTGCTGCCAACGACGTCACTGACTGCCGCGTTATAGGCAGCGACAGAGCCTCGGGCGGCGGCAAAAACAGCATCGGGCTTAGTTCCGAAGACCGCAGCCGTGAGAGGCGTTGCAACGGTAGCTACGGGATGCAACTTGCGACGTGCATTAGCCTTCCGCTGTTCCACCTTGAACCAAACCGCGGCGCCAACAGCTACCGTCATCCCCAGCAAGCCTGGAGCCATCCCTGACAGAATTTCCGGCAGCGCGACCATATCAAGCCTCCGATTCCAACAGTGAGAGCCAAAGCCATCCTACGTATATAAGCATACCAGCGCCTAATGACCAGATCGTCAACTCCAGGTCGATTGTTGGCTTGGCGTACAGCTTCACTGCGCAGGCGCCGACCAGAGCCGCACCAAGGTTGAACAGCGCATTGGAGATCGCCTTGGCGCGTTCGTTGGAGCGCAGAATCGCAGAGTCGGCCATTACCGCCGCGGCTTCAGGTTGTCGGGGATGTCGGGGATGTCGGGGATGTCGGAGGCATGGCTTTTGACCTGTTCGATGCGCGCTTGCTGGTCGACCTCGTCTTTGGCCCGCTCAGCCTCATACCCCCGGATCACTGCATCTGCAGATCGCTCGTCAGGCATTAACTCGACGATAGCGGCACGCATTTCGTCGCGGCGTCCGGTCAGATATTGACGTCGCTCTTCCGTATTGCTGATTTTGCGACCCAGCTGGTGATACTCTTCCAGAGCTCTCCTGATCAACGCGGCGGGACCAGCGTCGAGAGCTTGTTCGAGAATGGCCGCAGCCTCGGCGTTCATTGACCGCTGGTTGACCCTCGCTCGCGTCTCAAGAAGCTCGCGCAAGTTGGGCGAGATGCGAAGCACCAAGCGCTCCATATCGCGGACTCTCATTCCCTCGTTCATTCACGCTGCCTAGCAGGAAAAATCATAAAAGCGAGTAGCGTGGCAACAGATCTATTGACCGTTGCCACACATCGTGGCAACAAAGATATACCGTGGCAACCAACAGTTAACAGAGGAGATAGCGACAGTGAGCAAGCCGATCCGTGAATGGGATCGCGTGCTGGTGCGAATGCCCGACGGTATGAAGCATGAGCTTGAAGATCGGGCGGCAGAAAACTGCCGACCACTAAACGGGGAACTGCTGTTCCTCATCAAACGCGGCTTGGCCGCAGAGGCGGCGTCGGTTCCCACGGCCTAGACAACCTATCGGGAACCAACGCCTTCCATTATCGAAGGAAGCGACAATGAATGAAATTACACATAACGGCTTCGGCGGGAAATCGCCAGCCACCATGTCCAGCCGTGAGATCGCAGACCTCACAGGCAAAGACCACAAGAACGTCTTGGCAGACGTTCGGAAGATGCTCGATGCCCTAGGCTTAGCTGCGGCTGATTTTTCAGCCATCGTTTCAACCTCGGGGCCAAACGGCTCAACCCGGATGACACCAGCCTTCCTGCTGCCCAAGCGCGAAACCCTCATCCTTGTCTCCGGTTACAGCGTGGAACTCCGCGCCAAAATCATCGACCGTTGGCAGGAACTGGAGGCAGGCGCTGCGCCGATCCAGCTTCCCAAGGATTTCGCCACCGCCTTGCGGGCGCTTGCCGACGAGACTGAGAAAAATGCGGCGCTGGTCGCCAAGGTTGAGACCGACGCGCCCAAAATTGCTTTCGCCGATCAGGTCGAAGCTGCTCCGGATGCAATCAGCCTTAGCCAAGCAGCCAAGGTCTTCGGGACCGGTCGCAATCGTCTCTGCTCGAAGCTTCGCGAGATGGGTTGGCTGACGCGAACGAACGAGCCGTATCAGGACAAGATCAACACCAGCTACCTCGACGTGAAGATCGGTAGCTGGGACCATCCCGAGAAAGGCTTGCAGCGCAGCGTCACGGCGCTGGTGACGGGTAAGGGGATGGTGAAGCTGCATCCCATCATGGGCGGCACGGCCCACTGAAACGCAGAACGGCGCTGGAGGTGAGACCCAGCGCCGTTCCTAACCCCCAACGGGAGAGGACCCCGTCATGGCTTTGAATACCCGTACCACAAAAACCGTAATGTGCATCACTCCGTTTCCGCTGATCGAGATCAGCTCGCCAATCGAGGAAGTACGGGGCTCAATTCTTAATTTGGCCGTCCTGCTAAGCACAGTCGAGGATATAGTAATGCAGGCGAAGGACCGGGTGAATAACCCGCAGGTCCTGCTGAACGATGTGTGGGCGGAAAATCTGCTTGATCGTATCGAGAAACTTCTTTGGATTGCGTCACAGGAACGGGGGAGGGCAATGGCGCACATCGATCAGTGCGAGCAGGTCGCATATGATCACTCGGAAGACATGAGAATTGCGGCGTGAGGGGCATGACGCTCAGGAAAACGGCGCGCAGACGCCAGACAGCCGAGCTGGATGCCTCGGCAGGAGAACACTGCTATGGCGTGTTCGTCGAACTGGTTGTTGGGTTCGGGGCGTAGCTCAATCGGCTCACCGGGCTGGCATATCTCAAGCTCGAATCGTCGTCCCGGTCCCCGCTTGTTGGGGTAGTCTATGCCGACGATCGCGAGAGATTGCTGCCTCACTTATGCAGCCAATATCTCTATCGCGTTTGAGATGTGAAGCCGCTCAATGCGTCCATCTCGGAAGGTCTTTTTTGCATCTACGACCAACCGAGCGCGTACCGTTGCGGCCTCTGTGTATAGGTTAGGGGCCTGCTCGAATGCTGGATCAGTGACGTTGGCCGTCATGAAGCCTTCGCCGTCTAATCTAGATATTTTCAAGGTGCGGTTGTGATGTTGATACCCGTCAACTTGGACGATTAACCGCTCCTGATCACCGACTGTTGCTCCGCCACCCTCGCGGATGACATCCGCCATTGCGGCGTCGATCAGGTTCCCGTCGCCGGTTGCATCACCAATTTGCAGTTGATCTACCGAACGTCCGACCGGCGCCACGGCTTGCTTCGAAGCGTAACTCGAACGCTCTGCAACGGAATGCGCTAGGTGGCCTATCGTTTCACGTAACGTATCATGCCAGCGCTGGTCCGCGCGGTCCCTTGCCGCCTCTGTGATGCGCAGGATTTCTAACATGTTCTCTTTGTGTACCTCAGCCTCTGCCGGCCGTCCACCGCGGACTTTGAGAACGTATGCCGCGAACTCCATCGCACTTTTGGCCCGCCCAGATGCCACGAAGTCCCACAGGAGCGGGAGTTGTCCGATCATCGGCGCAAGGCCGCCCAATATTTCCACGGAACCCGCTTGAGGCGCCTGTATCTCCAGTGAGATAGGCGGTCGTTCGCGTCGGGTGGGCAACCGTTGCTCAGTAAGAACAGTAAGACCGTCCGCCATGATGCGATCTAATCCAATCAGCGAAGCGCCGAGATGTCGCATTTCGATGGCATTACGGGCCGCATCTCTACCTCGGTAAACGAAGCGAAACGCGCGGTCTGGATCTGGCTCGCTCAAACGTCCCTCGCAAACCGGATCACACGTCCGCCAATCCTGATCTCGTCCCCGCCGACCTCGTAGTTGTCGATCGTCGGGTTGTCGGAGATCACCAGCACGCGACCCTCTTTAAGGGAGCGCAACCGCTTGATCGCAGCGGCACCGTTGATCGAAACCGCCCAAACCCGATCCTGCTGGTTGAGGCTAGTCTGAGTGCTGTCGATCCATACTAGATCATTGCTATTGAGCGTCGGAAACATGCTGTCGCCTACGCCGCGCGCGATGCGCAACTGCTGGGGAGGCGTGCGCGTAAATCCGCGGACATAGCTGAGGTCGAACAAGACCGGCTCATCTTCAATGTAATCGTCGACCGTTGCGCCTGGTCCCATTGGCAGCGACAAATCTAGTTTGGTAATTTCGACCGTTTCCCCGCCATCGGCGGTGTGCATCTTGGGCTGATCGGCCCCTACTGTGCGAGGCAACTCACCGTCTTTCTCGAAGGCTTCCCGGACATAACGTATCCATTGCGGAATTCGCTTCGCGGTACCTTGTTCAAATCCGGATATCGTTTGCTGCGTCAACGCGATCATACTGCCGTCAGCACGAGCGAAAGCCCTAGCGCGCTCGGCCAAGACGGGCGTCGACCAGCCACGTACGTCACGCTCTGACTTAATCCACGCGGCGAACCCGGCCGCATCGGTCGGTAATTGGGTTGTTGGCAGTTTGCTCATCGGTGCACACCCTACAAACAACTTTGTCGGCGTGTTCCTACAAAACTCCTGTTGCATGATTACCAGACTTCTGTAGAAGATTGACTTATGAGCCAGCCGACCCCCGAAAATCTCGCCGCAGCCCTCAAGCGAGCAGTGGCAAAGGCTGGTAACAACCAGTCCCGCTTTGCAGCCGCTGTCGGCACGTCGCAACAGCTGGTCTCGTATTGGCTCAAGAACGGTCGACCTCTTCCTGGTGAATACGTTTTGAAAGCCGAGCAAGCCGGACTCGGAAGTCGCCATGAACTCCGCCCCGACTTATATCCCAATGAGCATGCGCCTTCTCCGGTCGCGAACATCGCGGCATGAGCGTCACTAATCGCTTAATCCGATCTATGTGTTCAGCGAAGCCGGTTGGCACGGATAAGCAGAATACGGTATTTGCATCACAACGTCCGCGTGGCTGCCTGATATCTCCCATTGCAGCCAATTTTCGCGCCCCGGCTGGTGCGACGGATGTAGGGGTGATCGCGCTCCCCAAGATGCCTGCGGTCACCCCAACCTCAGTCATTGACCGGCACCGTACTGCGCACGACCTCTATGATGTCGTCCAACACCCGCCGCGGCGTGCCGTAAATCGTCATCCAGTTCAGATGATCCAGCTCGTCGAGGAAGCCGTGAACGACGTCGTTCCCAATGTCCGCGTTGCGCATGGCGTCAGTCAGCGCCGCGATCAGATTGGCAATCGCGATGACCGTCAGGTCGATCTGTTGCCGCGCTTTCCTGTCTTTCACCATGCAGAGGCATTTGCCGCATGAACGCCCCGTACATCCACGGACGCCGTCGGACGTTCTCCGCGTCAGCCGCGGTCGATACACAGAACGCAGTCATCACGTCGATCAAGACCGACGATGGCGCGACCTGGGGCGACATGGGGCGTGTGCTGGGCAAGTCGGAGGACCGGGCGGCGGCATATGCCAACACCGCGTCGCCGATTGACCTGCCGACATTCCTCGCCGCTTGCCACGAATGGGGCGGCAGGTTCGCAGATCCGCTGCTGGCGCTCGTCGGCGGACGCTGGGCGGATGCCGGGGCAATCTGCACTGGCGATGAGGCCGCGGCGCTGACAATCGCTAACCTGTTACCGGCGATCATCGCGATCGAGGCGGACAACCTGACCGAGCCGCACGAGCTATTACCGCACGAGACTCTGATCCGCCGAGTGCATGCGCTGACTGCGATCTGGCTGGAGATGATCGCAACGGAGAAGGGCCGAGGACGATGAGCCGTTCCACGGGACGCGCCGAGCGCGACGCCGCCTTCCGCCAGGCAGTCGACGAGGCCAAGCAGCGATACAACATCAGCGACGTGGTCGCGCGCACCCGCAAGGTCGTCCGCGCTGGCAAGAACGAGAAGCGCGCCCTGTGTGCCTTCCACAACGAACGCACGCCTTCGATGCAGTTGAACGATGCAAAGGGCACGTACCACTGCTTCGGCTGCAACGCGTCCGGCGACATCGTGAAGTATGTGATGAAAACCGAGAACCTCGGCTTCCTCGACGCGATGAAGTGGCTGGGCGCCGCCAGCCTCCCCGGCGTGGATCCTGCGCAGCGCGCCAGGGCGGCGGCGGAGGACGAAGGCGACCGGCAACGCGCCATCGATCGCGCGCAGTCAGTCTGGGATAAGGCAGTCCCTGCCCCCGGCACGCCCGCGGAAGTCTATCTGCGCAGCCGCGGCATCATCATGCCCGCTCCGCATACGATACGGTTCGCGAAGACGCCCGCTTGGTACGATGATGATACGGGACAGTGTGGGCCTGACCTTCCGGCCCTCGTCGGCGCGGTGGTCGACGGCGACGATCAGCTTATCGGCCTGCAGCGCATCTTCCTCGCCGATGGCGGAAAACAGAAGGCGCGCATGGAGAAGCCCAAGCGCAGCCTCGGGCGGATCAAGGGCGGCGCGCTCCGGATCAACTCGGACGCCTACAGCGTCGGGGACGAACTGATCGTAACAGAGGGTCCCGAGGACGGCCTGAGCCTCGCACAGGAGCTCGGCGCCGAGGTCTGGGTCACACTCGGCACCGCAATGATGCCGTACATCGAATACCCGCGTCGGATCGTCTCGATCGTGATCGCAGGTCAGAACGATTCAGCCGGTCGCGCCGCCGTGGAGAAGGTCGAGGAGGAGCTGATCGAGCAAGGCTACTCGACGCGGATCATGTGGCCGGCTGAGGGCTTCAAGGACTGGAACGACCAGCTACGGGGAATCCGGGCATGAGCGGCGCGTTCGAAGAGCAGTTCGCGACGGCCGAGACTGCGAGCCCCCTCTATAACGTCGAGGCCGAGATCGGCTTTCTCGGCGATCTGCTGGCGAATAACCGGCTGATCGATGAGGTGGCTGATCGCTGCCGCCCCGCCGACTTCTCAGTTCCCCTGTACGGCCGCATCTACGGCAAGATGATCGAGCAATCGGCATCCGGCGCCGTCGACGTTGTAACGCTGGCCCCGCACTTTGCCGAAGATAGCGAATGGCCCCGCGCTTATTCAGCGCTTGCCGCGGCCGACCTCAACGCCGGACCGAAGGCGCGGACCAAGGCGTACTTTGACCAGATCACCATGCTTTCTAGCCGGCGGCGGATGGTCGCGGGTCTGAAAGATGTCGTCGCTTCGGCGCGCGACTTGTCCGTAACCCGCGAGGAGTTGGTCGCCAACGCAGACGAAGCGGTTGCTGAGTTGGCTGAGCAGGTCATCACGGCGCAGGGATCAGTTGGCCAGTATGCCGACGCGGTCATCAACAGCTTCGGCAAACCCATCATCGGCGTCCGCTGTGGGACCATCAACTCGCTCGACAGCGCGATCGGCGTGTTGCGCCCCTCGAATCTCGTCGTCGTCGGCGGCCGCCCCGGGATGGGCAAGACGTCGCTTGTCACGTCGTACTCGATCGGCGCGGCCGGCATGGGGCATGGCGTCCTGATCTTTTCGCTCGAGATGAGCGCTGACGAGCTCACCCGGCGCATGCTCGCCGACATGACATTCTCGCCACGCGGTGGCGTACCGTACGAACATGTTCGCGACGGCACGGTTCGACCACATGAGATGAGCGCCGTGATCGCTGCCAAGGAGCGATTCGACGAACTGCCGATCGAGATCAACGAGACGTCCGGTCTGACGCTGGCGAAGCTGATCCGCCAGGCGCGTAGCCACAAGCGCAAGCTCGCCGCCAAGGGCGAGAAGCTTGAGCTGATCGTCGTCGATTACCTCCAGCTGATGGCACACAGCCGCAAGGGCATGTCGCCGTACGAGCATGCGAGCGAGGTCAGCGTCGGGCTCAAGCAGTTCGCCAAGTCGGAAGGTCTCGTCGTGATGGCGGTGGCGCAGCTTAGCCGCGACGTTGAGAAGCGTCCGGACAAGCGACCGATGCCATCCGACCTCCGCGACAGCGGCCAGATCGAGCAGGACGCTGACGTGATCCTCTTCGTCTACCGCGAGGAGGAATACCTGAAGAAGGAGGAGCCGGACCCCTTCGACAAGAAATACGAAGAGTGGCGGACGGACATGGAAGCAGTGCGCAATAAGGTCGAGTTTCTCGTCCCCAAGCGGCGCAGCGGCCCCTCAGGCAAAGCTATCGGCTGGTTCTTCGGCGCCAATTCCGCCGTTCGCGGCAGCGATTTCTACAGTTCCAGGGAAGGTGCATAACAATGCCGAACGCTGATTTGCCCGCCCCTCTCACGCCGTCCGATTGCGACCTCCGGGACTTCGCATTCATGCCGGTCGACACAGTCCGCCTGCTCGACAGCGATATGTTCGCCTTGTCGACGGGCGATGAGTTCAAGGCCGCTATGACCCTGTGGTGCAAGGCTTGGCAGCAGGTACCAGCCGGTAGCCTGCCTGCCGATGATCGCGTGCTCGCGCACCTGTCTGGCGCAGGCACGAAATGGAAGAAGTTGAGGACAACTGCGCTCCGGGGCTTCGTCGCGTGCAGCGATGGTCGTCTCTATCATCCCGTTGTTTGCGAGAAAGCCACCGAGGCATGGGCGAAGAAGTTGTCCTATCGGGAGCGATCCAAGAAGGGGAACAGCAAACGGTGGGGATCCCAGAAGGACGAGGAACAGCATTCCCAAAGCGGTCCTTTAGGGACAACTTTAGGAGTCCTTGAGCCTCCCAAGGGACAGGGAGAGGGACAGAAGAAAGATTCCGTTACTATCGTAACGGGCGCCGTGCCGTCACCGGTCGATCCGAAAAAGGCTTTGTTCGATGCTGGCGTCGCGCTCTTGGGCGCTGCTGGGCTATCGGTCAAAAGCGCTCGCGGTCTCATTGCCAAGTGGTTCAAAAATCACGGCGAGGAAGCGACGAACGCAGCGTTGCTCAGCGCTGCCGGCCGAGCTGAGCCCGTTTCGTGGATCGAGGCCCGGTTGCGAACGAAGGTCGCGGCGCAGGACGAAGCTCGGGAGGCAAGCCGGTCAACTGCGGAACGTTACCGACGGATGGCCATCCCCGGTCCGCCGGTCGATGCTCGGAAGCTGGAGGAGCACGCGTGATCGCCGCGTGCCCCCTGCCCCGGTCATTCCTCGGGACCGCTCCGCGACGTGTCGAGGTCGATGTCTTCACCGGCGTTGCCACCGCCAGCACCCGATCCACTGCCGTGAACCTCACCGGTCTTGTTGTCGATGTAGGCTCGCTTGCCGGCTTCCGGGGGGATGTCGCGTCCGTCCGCAGGTTCGTCAGCACCGGCGTTGTGAGCCCCGTCACGGTTCTGCAGGTGGCGCTCAGCAGCGTGGTCTGCGCTGTCGTACTCATCGCCGGAGTAGCCTTCGCCTTTGCCAAAGCCGTCTGCGGTTCGATCGGCGTTGCCGGACTTGATGCCGACGTTGTCGACGGGCTCAGGTGTTTTACGCTCGGTCATCGAGATCTCCTTTGGTCCGGCACGTCCAACGCGCAAAGTGCCATACCGGACGCGGATCCGTCAGCCGTTCAACAGCCACGTCTGCGCTTCTTCTGGCTCGCCGCTGAAGTACTGAACGTCTCGGCGTTCTGCGGCGCGCTCGACCTGCATACGGGCGAGCGTTTTGCCCGTGACGATTGCGATGCGCTTGGACTTGGTAGCCGGGTTGTTCAGGACCCGCTGGAACCCAACGATCGCCTCCTGGGACTGGATCATCATTTCACGCATGTCGACGAGAGTGAGTTGCTGGTTCGGACCGCATCGGAGCTGGCGATGAGCAGCGTCGCGCGCTTGTTCGAACACGTCGATGTCTGGTTGGGCGAAGAAGCCTCCGATGGTGATGGTTACCAGGTTGAGTGCCGGATTGGCGACGATCTCGAAGCGTGGAGTCATCGCACCTTTATAGGTTTCGCGGCTTACGAAAGCGTTTCGATTGGTCCCGCCATGGCAAGTTTGTCTGCGCGTATTTCAGTGACTTGGGAGGGTTGAGACGATGGCAAGGGGGCTCAAAGCCAGTACAAAGATCAAGCGTCATTCGAAGACGCCGGCGGAGCGCATGGCCGAAGCGGTGACCGCGAAGGGAGAGGCGATCGGTGCTCCCGCGATCCAGGTAGCGCGAGGCATGCACGCAATCGTCGATGTGCCGCTGCGTGATGCCGGCCGCGTGGTGACCGAGCACACGCTGATCAATCGGGGCGGCACGCCGGTAGCACGCTGGAAGGCAGCGAAGCTGCTGTCCGATAGCCAAGTCGCAGCGATCGACCACTGCGAGGCGCTATGGTCCCGCCTTGGGGGCAAAGGCCTCGTCATGGATCTAGCGCGCATCCCCGGCGCCGGGCAGGGCAACGGGTGGGCAGAGCAGGAAGCCCTCGACGACCTGAAGCGGATCAAGGGTTATGTGCCGCCCAAGTACTGGAGCCTTTTTGAGAACGTGTGCCGCTTCGACATGGCGGCCGGTTTCGCTGGATCGGACCTGACGACCTGCCGGAATGATCAGGTGAGTGCCGCGCGGACGACCGTGCAGTTCGTCGCCGACATCATCGCGATGAAGGAGCGACTGTTCTAACGATTGACGGTTTGATCCTCCCGCCGGAATCCCGGCGAGAGGACGCCGCATCTAGTTCTTTACAGCCACGCCAGAGGTGACCGCGACCGGCGCAACAGGTGCAATGACCATTGGCGCGGAGGCTGGAACGACGGCGACCGAGATGTCCTCGTCGACGAATGCATGCACTGGAGCACCGAGCGGGATCTCGGCGCTGGTGCCGGTCATGAAGAAACCGGCGATCGGAAGGAGCGCCACAGCGCCGACAACACCCGCGGTTCCGGTCGTGCCCTTATCGTCCAGCGAACCGGTCATGCGGATTTGGCGACCGTTGGCGCGGACGTAGAGCACGCGAGCGTTGATGCGGCCCGACTTGCCCCACATCCCCTTATTGCGGACCTCGGTAATCTCGCCGACCGCAGGGCTTCCCGCAGGGATGACCACGTTGCCATCGACCGTGACGTTCTCGGCAGTCTCAAGCTGGAAGCGCTGGCCGACCTTTAGCTTTTTGCCTTTGGTCGTCAGGACCTCTGACATCTTCAGCGGCACGGATGTGCCAGCCCGTAGAGTACCGGTCGTGGTGGCTGCAACTGCCGCCGGCGCGGTCTGAGCCTGGACGACGGGTGCAGCGAACGTGAGCGCGCAAGCGAGTGCGCCGATAGCGATTTTCATTGGTATCCCCTCTGAGTCGGCCTCCCCAGGCCGAGCGCGAATAAGCTGTTGGGATAATTGATTGCGGTCAATTGCATAGAACATCCATAATGAATGCTTGTAAGAGGTTGACGCGATCACCCCCGCAAGCTACGCAAATGACCAGTTGTTAGAGCCGCGCCTGCGAGGGTTGCGGCTCTTGTCGTATGTGCCACGGAGGGCGTCATGTGACGACGCGGTCTCAGCCGACTACCGCAGACGTGGTGGAGGCGATCGGTATGCGCGTGCTGCGCATAGCCGAAGATATGGCATCAGGGTCACGCCACCAGGGGCGCAGCGAGCGCCTGATCGAGCAGGCCGAGCAGGCAGCGATCGACCTGCGCGCCGCGGTGCGAGGCCGCTGACCTCTGCAAGTATTCAAACCGTGAGGGCTAACCCTCTGACCTGCCTCGGTTTCCACGCACGATTGTTGCGCACCGACGCACGATCACAAAAGGGCCGGGGTGGCCCTTTGGGTCCTTCCGGGCATCGCGAGCAATACGGGGGGCAAAGGCGCAGAAGATCGCTAGGCACAGCATGGCCTATAGTTCTTCCTCCCTCGCGCCATTTTCGGCGGTTTTCTGCGGCTTTCGGAAGATGGAGCAGGGAAGTGGCGCAAATCGACCTTGATGAGCCCACCCGGCCCCAGCTTGCCGCACTCTTCGGCTGCTCCAGCCGCTGGATTGGCGAGCTTCGATCCAAGGGTGACCTGCCGGCCGATGGCGCGTCCCTACTCGAGAACATCGAGGCATGGGCGCAGACGAAATACGGCATCGACGATGTCGATCCGGACTCTCTCGACAAAGAGCAGCAGCAGGCGCGGCTTGCGAAGGAGCAAGCGGACGCCAAGGCCATGGACAATGCCGAGCGCCGCAAAGAGCTCGCTTCGTTGCCGGATATGGTGGCGGCTGGCGCCGGCGTGATCGTCATGATCGTCGCTCAGCTACAACAGGTCGGTGCCCGCGTCGCCAAGGGTGACACGAAGTTGCGGGCTCGCGTCGACGCCGAGATCAACAACGTCCTCACCGACTTGAGCATGGCCCGGATCGAAGAGGCGCGCGGCGGGGGCTTTGATGAGGGCGAGCCCGAGGAAAACGCCAGCGCCTGAGCCGTACCGTGCCCCTGGCGCACACGGTGTAACGCTTGCTGCCGGCTGGCTGGCCGCATGCAAGCCGCGGGAGCGCCCGCCACTTTCGAAGTTTATGGCCGAACACGCGCGATCGGATGACGGCGCGCGCATTCGCCCATTCCCGTTCCAGTCGGATATTGCCGACGCGTTCACCGACCCGGAAACGTCGCAGCTATCGGTCAGGAAGAGCAGCCGCATCGGCTACTCGACCATTCTCCAGTGCTTCGTCGCCTGGCGGATCAAGTTCGATCCCGCTCGGACGCTAATCTACCAGCCGACGATCGACGATGCCGAGAAGTTCAGCCGCGACGATCTCGACCCCGTGCTGCAATGGCCGGTCGTCCGATCGGTCGCGACGTTTAAGCCGCGGCATGCCGACAACCAAATCCGGGCCAAGCGCTACAAAGGTGGCTGGATTCAGATCAAGGGCGCGAACAGCCCGAAAGAGTTTCGCCGCGTCACCGCAGACGACGTCTTCCTCGAGGAATGCGACGGCTACCCTTGGGCAACCAAGGAAGAAGGTGACCCCGCCCGCCTCGCCTTCAAGCGCAATCTGACATCCCCGCGGCGCTTCAGCGCTGCCGGTTCGACCCCGAAGGTGAAAGGCTTCAGTCGGATCGATGCCCTGTTCGAACAGGGTAGCCAGGAATTCCGATACGTCCCCTGCCCGCATTGCGGTCACGTCCAGACGCTGGTGTTCGGCGACGGCACTGGGGCTGGGATCAGGTGGGAGCCGAAGGAGCACCCGACCCGCGCTTGGTATCGGTGCGAGCAGGGCTGCGATATCGACGAGGCCGAGAAGCCTTGGATGGACGAGAACGGCGAGTGGCGCGCCCACAACCCGGTCGCGTTCCCTCGGCATCGGTCGTTTCATATCTGGGCAGCATACAGCCAGCATCCGGGTGCCGCGTGGCTGGAGATCGCGCGCGAGTTCATGGAGGTCCGCAAGGATCCCAACCTCCTTCGCACTTGGGTCAACCAGGTCCTGGGCGAGGCATGGGCGGAGCGCGGCGAAGCGCCGGAATGGCAGCGTCTCTACGATCGCCGGGAGAAGTCGATGACCCTCGGCACGCCGTCTGCGAAAGCTGGCCTGCTGATCGGTGCCGCTGACGTTCAGCGCGGCGGCGGCGGCCGCATCGACATGGACATCTGGGCATTCGGGCCGGGGCGTCGCCGCGAGTTCGTGGAACGAATCGAAGTCTTCGGTTCTATCTCCGACAAGGCCACCTGGAAGAAGCTCGACGAGCAAGTGGCCCGCGACTGGATCACCGAAGACGGCCGCTCGCTTCGTCTTGCGCGCGTCGCAATTGATTCCGGCGACGGCGATAGCACGATGGAGGTTTATAGCTGGGCGCGGCGGCACCCGGGCTTCGCCATGGCGGTAAAGGGCCGGCACGCCATTACGGCGAACCAGCCGATCGGGTCGCCGAGCTGGCAAGACGTGACGGTCAACGGCCGCAAGATGAAACGCGGCGTTCGGCTGTGGAACATCGGCACGTCAATGCTCAAGCGCGAACTGTTCGGCCTGCTCGAGCTTGAAAAGCCAGTTGATGGCGAGGCCTATCCCGACGGTTACGTCTATCTGCCCGACGGCACGCCGGACGAGTGGATCAAGCAGCTGGTCGCCGAAGAGCTCCGGATCATCCGGCTTCGAAACGGCGGCTTCCGCAACGAATGGCACAAGACTCGGGACCGTAACGAAGCCCTCGACAACGCGGTCTACGCGCGCGCCGTCGCCTTTTCCCTCGGGGTCGACCGCTGGACCGATGCCCATTGGGCAAAGGTCCGCGGCGAGAACGAGAAGCCGCCCGATCCTGTTGCCCCGCCTAAGCCTACCATCCCCGCCTCACGGCTGCCGAAGCCCGCAGGCTCGAAACCGGCAGCCCGACCGGCCGCACCCACGGCGAAAGCCGCGCCGTCGCGCAAGCCGAACCCCTTTACGACCAGGAGGCGCTGATGGCGTTCCAGCAATCCGACCTCGACAAACTCGACTCCGCGATGCTCACCGGTGTTCGCAAGGTCATCTTCGCCGATGGCCGCAGCACCGAGTTTCATTCGCTGACCGAGGTTCGCGCCCTGCGGGCCGACGTGAAGACCGAGCTGGCTGCAGCGGCATCGCAGACCCAGCCCCACCGCCGCACGACCGTCGGCCGGATCCGCCGATAATGAACCTCATCGAGCGCACCATTGCGGCCGTGGCGCCGCGTTACGCCACCAAACGGGCGCTCGCGCGGGTGCAGTTCGATCAGGTCAGCCGTGCCGCCGAGACCATGCGGCGGCTGCGCGAAGATAATCCCAACTTCGGCGTGAACACGGGCGAGCCCAACGACGCCCGCCCGTCGCGACTGGTCGATCGCGCCACACTGCTGCGGCTGGCCTATCAGAATCCATATGGTCGCAAGGCGATCCGGGCTCTGCTTAACGGGACGATCGGCTGGGGCATCACCGGCGCGCCGAAGGGCCCGAAGGCCCTGCAGAACCTCTGGACCGAATGGACCAAGGTCAGCGATTATCGCGGCCGCCTCAACTTTTACGGCCAGCAGGCGCTCGCGACCCGCACGATGTTCCGCGAAGGCGACAGCTTCATCGTCCGGCGGTACGTGAAGGACGCCAAGGTCATGCCGCTCCGCATCGATGTCCTCGATGGCGGCCTGCTTGACACGTCCAAAGTGGGCGAGAACATCGAAGACGGCATCGAATACAGCGTCGACGGCATCGTCACCGGCTACTGGTTCTTTCCTGCCCGAGCCGATTACCGGCGCAGCCGCCCGTCGTTCTGGATTCCAGCCGAAGATGTGATCCACCTCTACGAACAGGAAGACGCAGGCCAGACGCGCGGCCGCTCGGTGTTCGAATCGGTGATCAAGAAACTCGGCGACATCGACGAAGCGCTCGAGGCTGACCTCGTCCGCCGCAAGATCGAGTCCTGCTTCGTCGGCTTCCGCCGGATCAATCCCGACTGGGTCGACGAGCCGTTCGGCCAGATCCAGTCGCGCGGCGACGACCTACCGCCTGCCGAGTATTTCGAGCCGGGCACCATGACCACGCTCGCGCCGGGCGAAGACGTGCAGTTCGCGGACCCAAAGCCTGCGGGCGGACTGAACGACGCGCTGAAGGCCAACCTGCTCGCCACCGCGGCGGGCGTCGGGGTCACCTACGAGCATCAGACCGGCGATCTTTCGAACGTCAACTTCTCGTCGTACCGCGCCGGTGCCCTTGAGTTTGACGCGACCAACGAAGAGCGCCAGTTCAACACGATCATCCCCGTCTTCCTTGATCGGGTGTGGGACTGGTTCTGCCAGGCTGCATACGAGTTCGGCAAAACGCGGGCCCCGTCCTACGAGATGCGCTGGACGCCGCCCCCGCGGAAGTCGATCGACCGTGAGGGCGATGCGAAGGCCGACATCCTGGAGATGCAGGCGGGGCTCGAAAACCGCCGCAGTCTGCTGAACTCGCGCGGCATCGATCACGACACCTTCATGGCCGAAACGAAGGCCGACCTCGCCAAGCAGCAGGATCAAGGCCTGTTCTACAAGGGCGACCCCTTCACGGCGAACCAAGCCGCCGGCGGCCAGACCGCCCCCGCACAAGGAAACAGCTGATGCCCGATCCCGCCCCCGCGCTGGAAACGCGCGCCGTCAACGCTCCAACCATGCTGCGCGCCGCGGACGTCCGCCCGGCATCGTACCTGAAGGAAGACAATTCGATCGAGGTCGTCTGGTCGATCGGTGCAGCTGGGCTGCGCTTCGACTGGCTGGACGGTGGCTATTACACCGAAGAACTCTCCATGGACGCCGGCGCGGTTCGGCTCGGTCGCCTGAATGCGGGCGCGTGCCTGCTCGACAGCCACAGCACCTACAGTCTCAGCAGCGTGCTCGGCTCAGTCGTTCCTGGCAGCGTCCGGATCGAGAACGGCGAGGGCCTATGCCGGGTCCGCCTCGCGCGCACGCCGGATGTCGCCGATACGGTGGCCAAGATCATCGACGGACACATCCGCTCGCTGAGCGTGTCCTACAACGTATTCGAGTTTCAACGCACCGAGCGTGAGGGTGAATATCCCCACATGCTGGCGACGGATTGGGAGCCAGTCGAGCTCTCGTTCGTCACGGTGCCCTTCGATGCCGCGGCGCAAGTGCGTCAGCGGAGTGCCGCGCAGGGCGGCGATCATCCCTGCACCATCCGCGGCGCGACCGCGTCCACCACCGAGGAAACCAACATGGCCGATGAGGCAACCCAGGCGGCGGACACCACGCCCGCCAACGACCCCACCACGACTGTCATCGAGCATGCCCCCCAGCAGCGCTCGGCACCCGCGATCACCGCCACCAACATCTTCGAGCGCTGCGGCCGCTCGACGGATCTCGGTGACACCTTCGCGCGCGAACTGATCGTCCGCAACGAGGCCACGCCGCTGACCGCGATCGATTTCGAACGCGCCATCTCCGATCGCCTGATCGAGGCCCGTGCGCTGCCGACGATCGACGCCCGCGCCGGTCGTAGCGGTACCGAGAACGACGGCTATCGCCGTGCGATCGAGGCGGCTGTGATTCTGCGCGCCGACCCAAACGCGACGGTACCCGAGGCAGACGCTACGGCCGCCCGCGAGTTCCGCGGCATGTCGATGATGGAAATGGCGCGTGACTATTGCCAGCGCACCGGCATCGGCGTGTTCAGCGGCAACAAGCTGGAGATCGCGGGCGCAGCGCTCGGTCTGCGCTACGGCGCGCACACGACCAGCGACTTCGCCAACGCATTGTCGAACGCTGCTGGCAAGCGCGTCCGCGCCGCATACGACATCGCGCCGCAGACCTTCGGCCCGATCGTCACGCGAGGCACGCTGCCGGACTTCAAGGACACGAACATCATCGGCTTGGGCGATGCCCCGTCGCTGCTGCTCGTCCGCGAGAACGCCGAGTTCACCTACGGCGCGATGTCCGACACCGGCATGAGCTATCGCCTGCAGACCTACGGTCGCATCATCGCGATCACCCGCCAGGCGCTGATCAACGACGACAAGCGATTGTTCTCGCGCGTCCCGACCCAGTTCGGGTTCAAGGCCCGCGATCTCGAGAGCGATCTCGTCTGGGGCATCATCATCAGCAACCCGACGATGGGCGACGGCTTCGCGCTCTTCTCGACCCAGCACGGCAACCTCGGCACCGGTGCGGCAATCACCGTCGCATCGGTCACCGCAGGCCGTACTGCGATGGCTCAGCAGAAGTCGGCGGAAGGCGGCTTCATCACCGTGCGTCCGGTCTTCCTGGTCGTCGGTCCGGCAAAACAGACCGAGGCAGAGCAGTTCCTGACCACCGTCACGGCTGCCCAGACGTCGAACGTCAACCCATTTGCCGGCAAGCTGCAGCTGATCGTCGAGCCGCGGATCACCGACAACAGCTGGTATCTAATCGCCGATCCCAGCGCGATCGACACGATCGAGCTTTCGCACCTCGAAGGTCAGGAAGGCGTCTTCATCGAGACGCAGGCCGGCTTCGACGTCGACGGCATCAAGACGAAGGCCCGCCTCGATGTCGGTGCTGCGACGATCGACTTCCGCGGTTTCTACCGCAACCCCGGCAACTGAGCCAAACCGAGAGGATAGACGATGAAAATCGTGAACCTGATCGGCCCGGCGGTCATCGCCGGAGCCGTGCGCTACCCCGTCGAGGGTGCGCTCACCGTCTCGGACGTCGAGGCGGAACAGCTGAAGGAATCGGGGCGCCTAGATGGCGACCCCGAGAACCTTCCGGACGACGAGGAAGAGGACGACGGGCTCGAAGCCCTGAAGGCCGACGACCTCAAGTCGCTAGCGCAGGACGAGGGTATCACCCTCGGCACGGCCAACACCAAGCCCGCGATGGTCGCGGCCATCCGCGCCGCTCGCGCGGCCTGAAACCCAACCGTCCCGGCTCGGCAGCGCTGAGCCCGGACAGGGAGACAAACCATGAAGAACTACGTGCAGAAGGGTGAGAACCTCACCCTCACCGCCCCTCGCGCGCTACTCAGCGGCGAAGGGTTCCTCGTCGGCGCAATCTTCGCCGTCGCATCAGCCGCAGCGGCGTCCGGCGCCCCCGTTGTCGGCGTCACGGAAGAGGTTTTCGACCTTCCGAAGGCCGCGGGCGCAGTTACCCCCGGCGCCAAAGCGTACTGGGATAACACCGCATTCATGGTGACGACCAGTGCCAGCGGCACCGTCCTGATCGGCGCGTTCACGCAGGCCGCGGCCTCGGCAGACGCGACCGGCCGCGTCAAGCTGACCGGTCAGATCGCCGCCTAACCCACCGGGGTTTTCTCCCCATTACCCGGTGAAAATTGACGGGCGGCGTGCGCGATACGTCGCCCGTCCATTGTCTGGAGCCATCCTATGAAGAAGATCATGATCTTCGGCCCGACGATCGTGGCCGGAGCGGTTCGGCACACCTTCGAAAACCCGCTGACCGTATCGAACAAGGAGGCCAGCCGCCTCGTCCTCGCTGGCGTTGTCACCGGTGATCCAGAAGAGGCTGAAGGTGATCACGAAGACGACGCTCTCCCGACCGGCGATGGTCTGGAGGCGATGCTCGTCGACGACCTCAAGGTGCTTGCCGCAGCCGAATCCGTCGACTTGACCGGCATCAGCCGCAAGGACGATATCATCACCGCCATTCGCGCGCACCGCGAAGCCGCCAGCGCCTGACATGGCTGACCCGTTCGACCTCGCCCTCGATGCGCTGTTCATGGCGCCAGGATCGGCGGCGGCGATATTTCAGCCGGCGGACGGGTTGCCTGTCAATATCCGCGTCATCCGCAGCGCACCGGATCGGGAAACCGCGTTCGGCCAGGGCCGCATCATCAACAATGCCGGGACGTTCTTCGAACTTCGCCGGTCCGAGGTTGCCGACCCGAAGGACGGCGATTTCATCGTGATCGACGGCGCGATCGTCGACGATCAGGTCGTCGGCGGCGAGACGTTCACTCTATTCGGCGATCCGGTGCTCGACCTTGAGCGGATTGGCTGGACATGCGGCGCGAACCCGGCCTGATATGCAGATCGATATTGGGCTGCCCGACTTCTCGGCGATGATGTCCGAAATGGAAGGCGGGATAGCCAAGGCGGCGACCGCAGCAATGCGCGAGACGTCGAAGCCGGCCGTCACAGAGTTGCGCGAGCAGGTCACCACGAACGGTATGGGCCAACGCCTTGCGAACACCTGGCGTGACCGGGTCTATCCCGAGAAGCGCGAGAGCATAAACCCGTCGGGCTACATCTGGTCGAACGCGCCAGAGATCATCGACAGCTTCGTGCGCGGCGCGACCATCCGCCCGGTGGGTGGCGGCAAATACCTCTGGATCCCGACCAGGAACGTGCCCCGTGCCCGCGGTAGCAGTCGAGCGTCATCGACCAAGCGCATGACACCCGACCAGGTGCAGGCCGAATTCAATCAAGAGTTCGTGATCCTCAATGGTCGCGCTGGACGCTTGCTGGCGTTCCTCGCCCGCGATCGCCGCACGACGAAGTCCGGCGGTCTCCGGAAGCCCACCAAGGGCCGCATGGCCCACGGCAAGCTGGAGCTCACGCTGATGTTCACACTCGTCCGCACCGTCAAATTGCCCAAGCTGCTCGACCTGAAGAAGCCAGCCGACCGCTGGGGCGACGCCTTCGTATCAGCCTTCGAACGTCGACTGGCCGATTGATGTCGAAGCGTCTCGACGTCTTGATCGCGGTCAAGGATCTGATCGAACTCGCCCTGCCCGGCGCTAAGGTACTGGGCCTGGACGGAAAGGAATCGCCGCCGGCGACGATCCCCGCAGCCGGCATGGTCATCGTCCGCACCGGCGATCCAGGTGAGCCGGAATACACCTTCAGCCCCCTCACCTATTTCTACGACCACCGGATACCGATCGAGGTCTCCACTACGGGCAGTCCCGGTATCAGCAGCGAACAGGCGCTTGACGAGATGCTGGTGGCGATCGGCGAAGGCATCGCCCTCGACCGGACGCTCGGTGGCCTGTGCGACTGGCTCGACACGTCATCGGCTGGGACGGAAGACATCTACACCGAGGGTGGCGGCCAGCCTCCCCGGGGCGCCGAACTCATGATCATCGCGTCGTATTCCACGACCAATCCCCTCGCCTGACAGGAGACCTATTATGGGTAGAGCACGCGGCCAGAACGCCATCATGGGCCTTGCATTCGAGACCACCTACGGCACCCCACCTGTGAGCGGCTATACGAAGCTGCCGTTCGTTTCCTCGCAGCTGGGCGCCGTCCAGCCGCTGATCGAAAGCGATCTGCTCGGGCAGGGGCGCGTTCCCTTTGACCCAATCTACGATATCGTGACGAACGATGGCGATGTTGCGGTCCCGCTGGATGCCCGGGCGATCGGCACGTGGATGAAGATGCTGTTCGGTTCACCCGTGACGACCGCGGTCAGCGGTGGATACAGCCACGTCTTTACCTCGGGTATGCCGACACTGCCTTCCGCATCGATCGAAATCGGCATGCCCGATCGGCCGGCATATTCAACGCACTATGGCGTGTGCGCGAACACGCTCCAGGTGAATATGCAGCGCTCCGGCCTGACTACCGCCACGATCGGCCTGATCGGCAAAGGTGAGACCGTCCCGTCTCTCACCTCGAACGCGGGTTCGCTAGCGTCGCCAGGGGCTATCGATAGATTCGCTGCGGCGCGCGGCGCCGTTGTAATCGACGAGCAACTGGCTGGCGAAGTTACGCAGGCAAACTTCAGCTTCTCGAATGGCCTCGACAAGGATGAGACGATCCGGCCTGACAGCGAAATCAACGGGATCGATGCAGGCATGCCGAGCGCGTCTCTCTCGCTGACGACGAAGTTTGCAGACCTGGTGCTTTACAACAAGGCGACATCCGGCGCTCCAGCCAGGATCACATTGCAATGGTCGCTCGGCAATCAGGGCATCAGCATCACGATGCCTCGACTGTTCCTGCCCCGCGTCAAGCGCCCTGTAACGGGTCCCGGGGGTATCATGGCCGAATTCAATGCGATCGCGAGCTCCGCTGGTGGCCCTCTGGTCGAGATCGTGCTTTCGAACGACGTCGCGAGCTACGCCTGATGCTCGTCGCACAAAAGGCGCAGGCAGAACCCCTCTGGACCCCGGTGATGGGCGCGAGCGTACTGTTCGCGCCTATCACCCGACCGATGTTGCGTCGCGCGCGCCGCGCCGCTCTGGAGGCGCTCGGAACCGACGGCGCGGAGGGTGGCGAGACCGCGTCGGTAACCGAGCAGATGGAGGAGCTCGGCGATGCGCTTAGCTTTGCTCTGATCGTTGCCGGCGTACTCGATTGGCGTGATGTCTGCGTCATGGCCGATGACGACGACACCGGTACCGGCGTCCCGCTCGAATGCACGGACGAGAACAAGGCAATGCTTCTCGCCGACCCGCTGACCTTCGAAGCGTTCGACGCTGCGTATGTCATCCCGTTCGTCCAGCGCGAGCGCGAGCGTGCCGCGCCGGGAAAAGAATCGTCGCCCTCGCAGGATGGCATTTCGACGCAGGCGACGGGGGAGCGGATTATTGCCGGCTCACCTGCTCCGCTGGCGACGGCGACCGATGCGCCGAATGCCCCTACGTCCTCCACGAAGCGCAGACCGAAGCCGAAGAAGACGTCTGGAACGTCCTGACCGGTTGCGACCGCCAGCTGCGCGTTGGCGGCGGCGGTCAGCCTTTCGCGCTCGATTTCGCCGCGGTCATGACGATGGGCCAAGCACTCGACGTCGATATGCAACTGCTCGCTGACGTGCTGCCGGCTGTCGAAGCCGTGATCGTCAACCGCCTCGCCGAGGCATCCGAAGGGGAATAGCATGGCAAACCCAGCTTCAATTCGCCTCGGCACCGTCGGTAAGGCGCAGGTCAAAGCCGATCTTGCGGAGATCGGTAGCGCTGGCACAGCTTCGTTCAAAGCTATTGGCGATGCGAGCGATGTTCAGGCGAAGCGATGGTCGAAGTCGTACGAGAATGCCGGCAGGGACGTCGAAGCGGCTCTGGAGCGGCAACGCCTGGCCGCGGCCAAGATCTCAGCGATCATGCCCCAGACGGCCCTGCAGATGCAGGTCAATGCCGCCGCTGGATCCAACACACGATTCGGTGGTGGATACGCGGCATCGGCAGGTGACCGACAGACGAGTTCGGAAGGGTCGGCGAGGCAGTCCGCCATGGCCTTCGCCGCGCTGGCAGCTGAAGAGGAAAACCTTGCCGCTCGGACGCGGGCGCTCGTCACGGCAATCGATCCAGCGTTCGCCGCGCAAGAACGGTTCAATCGCGAAATCGGTGAAGCTCGCACACTCGTAAGTGCCGGCACGCTGTCGCTTGACCAGTACGTGGCAAAGCTTCGTATAGAGCAGGCCGCGCTGGAGAAAGTCACCGTCAGCCAGGGCATGGCGCGCAACTCGGCGGGGCAGCAGCGCGCGGCTATGCAGGGCCTGAGTTACCAGTTGCAGGATACGTTCACCCAGATCAGCATGGGCACGAACGTCCTGCAGGTCTTCGCCATCCAGGGTGGGCAGGTGGCAGGCCAGTTCTCCAGCCTTGAGGGCAAGGCGGGCAACTTCGCGCGATTCATGATCGGGCCTTGGGGGCTTGCTATTACTGCCGGCCTGCTCGTGCTCGGACCGCTGCTGAGCAAGGTTCTGAACTTCAGCAGCGCAATCGACGATGCCGTTGGCAAGCTGAAAAAGGACGCCTCCGAGACCGAAATCAATCGGCAGGCGAAGGAGCGTTTCGGGCGCTCGGTCGAAGGCGTCGCCGCGTCGATCCGAGAGCAGGCCGAGGCGCTTGATACTGCGGCTAAAGGCGAGCGGTCGGCGGCCGAGCGAGCCAACATCCTCGCGAAGGAGAACCTGAAACGAGAGATGTCGATCCGCGGGATCACGGCCGCTATGCTGGATCAGGCGATCGCTCAAGAGAACGTCGACAAGCAGCGGTCGCAAGGTCCCGGCCAGCGAGGCGAGCTTGGCACGCTTGCTCTGACGGAATCGTCGGGTCGGGTTGCTGGCTTGCAGAACCAGCTGAAGGCGAACCAGACCGCGATCGATGAGGCCAAGCGCAATCTCATGGGTACGCGCATCGACCTTGCGACCGAGTCAGCGGCACGCGCGGCGGACCCGATGGCCCGGATCAAGAAGCAGTACGACGATCAGGCGATCGCAGCGCGCAACGCGGCGCGCACTCGGATCAAGGCCGGCCAGGACGTCGACGGCGCGCTCACTCGCGAACTCGCAACGATCGAACGCAACCGGGCAGCAGCCGTTAAAGCCGAACAGGACAAGCAGAAGGCTCTCGGCGAGACCTCCCGCCAGTACGGCCGTGAGGTCACCTCGCGCGAAGCATCTGCGATCGCCCGTGCCGCTGGCCTGCAGGTCAACAGTGCCGACCGGAGCGCCGCCCGGCAGCAGCAGCTTTATGATGCATGGATCGCCCAAGGTAAGCCGAAAGAGAACCCGGTCGCGAAGCCCGGCACCAGCGCGCACGAACGCGGCAACGCTCTCGATATCCAGTTCGAAGCGGGGGTCACCGCCAAGAAGATCAAGGATGCATTTGCGGCCGAGGGCGTCCGGCTGACGAAGGTCTTCGCCGAAACCGGGCACTGGCATATCGAGTGGTCGAAAACCGCGGCGCAGCGCGCGGCATCTGCGGATGCTGCGAAGGATACCCGCGATCTCGCCAAAGCCAATCGCGAACTCGACAGCGATCTTGAGGAGGTGGTGAAGCAATTCGACCCCGCGCGCGCCGCGGCCGACGAATATGCTGCATCGCTCAAGAAGATCGCCGCTCTCCGGGGGGCTGGGAAGATTACGGCGGATCAGGCGGGTGATTACTCATTCGCCCTGCTGAAAGAGCGGCAGGAGAAGGCGGCAACGCAGATGGCCGCATCGTTCAAGACGATCTTCGGCGAAATCGAGGATCCGTTTGCAGCCGGTAACGCATCATGGCGTGCCCAGCAGGACGAGCAGATCGGCGCTTGGGATGTCGAGAACGAGCGCCGGCAGCGCGTCCAGCAAGAAGGTGTCCGCACCGTCGCCGGGCTCTACCGCAACCTCATGAGCGGCGGGACGCGCTCGATCTTCGACTCCTTCAAGGAGATGGGAATCAACGCGATCGCACAGCTGGCGGCGAAATGGACGATGAGCCAGATCGGAAAGCTGAGCGGATCGGGCGGACTCATCGGGTCATTGGCATCCCTCATCAGCGGTAAACCCAAGGTCGGCAGCAACGCGACCGGTACGGAATATTGGGGCGGCGGCATTTCGCTCGTCGGTGAGAACGGGCCTGAACTTGTCTCGATGGCGCGCGGTTCGCGCGTCACGCCTGCGGCCGAAACTCGGCGGATGCTTTCGAGCAACGGTAATAGCCGGGGAGGCCATACCATTATTATCCATGCGAATGATGCCGTGCTCGCCGAAACCGTCCGCGGCTGGGTGGCCGAGGGTATCGATATCGGCGCAGCGCGCGGTGCGATGGGTGGCAGTGAGATGGCGGGTCGCAACCTCTCGCTAGCGCAGAACAGGGCCCTAGCCTGATGGCAACCGCCCTCCCCACGGCCCGCCCGCCTAAGACTGCCACGATGCGTCCGCTCGATTTCGGCGCATGGCAAACGCCAACCGGGCCGGGTGCTGCGCAACGGCTCGAGCGCCTCGGTAGCCGGTTCGCGCTCGATCTCGTCACCGGCCAACTGCGCTGGATTGAAGATCGTCGCGCCTGGATCTCCGCGCTGCTTCGCGGCGTCAGCGACACGGTGCTCTATCCCGTGCCTCAGCCGGGGCTTGTGATCGGCGACCCTGGCGCTCCGCGCATCAGCGGATCCGGGCAAGCCGGGCAATCGCTCGTCCTGACCGGATTTGCCGCGGGGTACGGCATCCGCGACGCGCAGATGTTCAGTATCGTCATCGGTGGTCAGCGCTTCCTCTATGCAGCGACCGGCCCGGTATCAGCGGACGGAAGCGGCGCGGCGACCGTGCCGATCTGGCCGCCCCTGCGGCGATCGCCGAACGCCGACGACGTGTGCGAATTTGCGGTGCCGATCATCGAGGGTGCTCTTTCCGGCAATGAGAAAGGCTGGACCGACGAGCGCGCGCATACCGTCGGGCTGAGCCTGACCATCTCGGAGATCGAATAGCCATGGGCGAATTCACCTCTGCGATGCAGGCCGCCATGGCCGCGCGCGTTGTCCGCATCTTCGGCGCCGTGCAGATCGACTTTCCGGGCTACTCCCTGCGTCTGATCGATGGGCCTGGTGCATTCGCTACAGCACCGTGGAATCTGTTCGTCGGACGGGATCCGCAGTTCGGCACGATCGAATCGATCGACAGCATCTCGGACGGCACCGGGGACGAAGCGCCGCAGATCAGCCTCACGCTCAATCCGTCGCGCGATGCCGCGGTCGCCCAGCTTGCCGCATCGGCGATGCAGGGCTCGCGCGTCCGGTGCTGGCTTGGCGTCGTGTCTGCTGGGACTGGCATCGTCGTTCCCGACCCCCTCCTGCTGTTCGACGGCAAGCTTGACGTCGCGACCATCAATTGGGGCAGCCGCAAGCGGACGGTCGATTACGACATTGTCAGTGAGTTTGACCGGTTCTTCGACCTTGAGGAAGGGATCCGGCTTTCGGACAGCCATCATCAGGATATCTGGCCGGGCGAACAGGGCCTCGCCTTTGTCACTGGTGTCGCTGAGACAATCCCATGGGGCACCAATAATCTCGGATCGGTGGCGTTGAAATGAGGTCGCAGCACGTCATGGTCGCGCGGCGCGACGCGGCGCAGGCAACCCTCGACCGTTTTCAGGACGTTCCGCACGCCTGGGGCCGGTTCGATTGCGCCAAGATGACCGCGTTTCATCTGCGACAGCTCGGGTACCGCGTCGGTATATCGAAGGCCGGCGAGTATAGCAGTCTGCTCGGCGCCAAACGCGCGCTTGCCCGTCTCGGCTGGCCGTCCGTCAGCCATGCGCTTGACGAGGTTCTGCATCTGCCGCGGATCGGGTTTGCATCGTTGCTCGTCGGTGACGTGTTGCAGATCCCCAGCGAGGATGGTCTCGATGCAATGGCGGTCGCGCTCGGCAATGGTCGCGCGCTTGGCTACCATCCCGATGCACCCGGTGCGGTCGTCGTGCAGCCGATCGAGATCACGGCCGCTTGGCGTGTGGTGCCGAAGTGAGCAAGTTCGCAGCTAAAGCCGCCCTGCTCGTTGGAGCGGTAGCGCTCGCGGCGACCGGCTTCGGCGCGGTTGCTAGCGCCGGCCTTCTGGGCGCGGGGTTCACCGTATCCGCAGCCACGGCAGCGACCGCGTCGTTATTGGCAACTGTGTCGACTATCGCGACGATCGCTTCGGTGGCAGCTGGTGCGCTATCCCTTGCTTCGGCACTGACGGCGAAGAAGCCCGATGGCACCGCGGGTGGCTCACAGACGGAGTTTACCGCCGATCCGAATGCCGGCGTCCCATACCTCATGGGGCGTACGGGCACGGCGGGGAACATCGTCTTTCGCCGCGCGAGCGATGGCTGGTCGGCGAACACGCCGAACGATCTGCAGGATCTGGTGACGATTTTCTCGGGTGCCGGCCCGATCGATGGCTATGAGCGCTTCACGTCGGACAAGGGCACGATCAGCTTCGATGGCGCCGGCAACGCGATCGGCGATTTTCGCGACAAGATGTTCCAGCGTACCCAGCGCGGGCTATGCCCGGAGAGCGCATCGCTGACCGTTCAGGCCGGATCCTCCGCGCGCCCGAATGGCTGGACGACCGCGCACAAGCTCTCCGGTCTGGCAGCCGCGATCTGGCGCCTGCGGTACGACAGCAAGCAGCGGTTCTTCCAGAATGGCGTGCCCGCGCCGCTTTGGATCATCCGCGGCGTGCTCACCTATGACCCTCGCCTGGACTCGACCTATCCAGGCGGCAGCGGGTCGCATCGGCACGACAACGAGGCGACCTGGACGTGGTCGGAGAACCCATACCTCCACGCGCTGACGTGGTGCATCGGACGCCATCAGAACGGCAAGCGGGTCATGGGCCTTGGCGCGGCGATCGACAGCATCATCGTCTCCGACTTCGTCGAGGGCGCGAACATCGCGGATGCGAACGGTTGGAAGCTTGGCGGCGTCGTCTATTCTCGCCCGGACACGAAGTGGAACGTGCTGAAGCAGATGCTACAGGCCGGTGCTGGCGAACCGTTGAAGACCGGGGCGCGGATCGGCTGCATGGTCAATGCGCCGCGCGTATCGCTTGCGACGATCACCGAAGCGGACATCATCGGCGATTCCAAGCTGGCCGCGATGCAGCCGATCCGCAGCCGCATCAACACGATCATCCCCCGCTATCGGTCGGAGACCCATCAGTGGGAGATGGTGCCCGCTGCGCCGATCCGCGTGCCGGAACATATCACCGAGGACGGCGACGAGCGGTCGAAGGAAATCACCTATTCGCTCGTCCAGGACGTCGAGCAGGCGGCGACCCTGGCGCGCTACGACATCGAGAACACACGCGAGCTCGGACCCGGCACGTTCCCGCTCCTTCCGAAATGGATCAACTACAAGGGAGGCGACTGCGTCACGATCCAGCGCGGTGACCTGGCGCCGCTAAAGGTGCTGATCCTTCGCCGCACGATCGAGCCGTCGACGCCAAAGGTCACCTTCGAAGTCCGATCGGAGACCGACGGCAAGCACGCCTTCGCGCTCGGTCAGACGACGTCGCCACCACCAACGGCATCTGTCGGCGCCTATGACCCTTCAGTCGCGGCCCCGGCCTCTACCGACTGGACGGTCTCCGGCGTCACTCTCAACGCCAATGGCGTATCGATCCCGGCGATCGTCGCCGAGGGATTGGTCGCTTTGGCGACGGCCGACGCCGTCATCTTCGATTATCGTCCGTATGTGGCAGGAACCGCAGCACAGGACGGCTGGATCGGTGCCGGGATCGACGCGCCGACGATCAACCGAAAGGAGTTTACCGGCGTCACCCCAGGAACCCAGTACGAGGTCAGCATTCGCTATCGCGTTCGCGGTGTCATCGGCGATCGCCGTATTCTTGGGCCGGCGACAGCCGGATCCTTCGGTGCCAGCCGCGCAGCGTACCAAATCATCGGGGCGACCCAGTCGATTATCTACCCCGTCACCAGCTTCAATACGTCGATTCAGATCGTCGCGTTCGAAGCCAACATCGACGACGGGCGCCGGATATCCTTCCCCTCGGCAACGATTTCCGGCCTGACAGCTTCGACCGGCTACGTCGTTCTGTGGAGCCTTGCGAGCCAAAGCTACATCGTCGAATTGCCCTCTGGCACTGGCATCCTGTCGTCGGACAACGTCATCGTCCGCTACGTGTCGACCTCGGCCGAGGACGGCACCTATCCAAGCTCCCCGACGCCACCAGGCGGCGACGGAGGTGGCGGGTACACGCCACGCACGCTCCCAGACGCCTGATCAGGAGGGTCGCAATGCACGAAACCGTCCCGGCAAACCGGCGCGTCTACATGGTCATGCAGCCCGGATCGGGCGGCATGATGCAGATGCGGCTATCTCTCACGCCCCCGAAGTTGAACGATCCGACGGCGGTGTTCCTCCTCCGCGGCGTCCTGCCGCTCGGCAACGACATCACGCTCAACCTGGTCAGCGATCCGACCCAGGACGATGCCCTGAGAGGCCTTGCCGGCAAAGACGGGACCGACGGAGCATCGGCGTATCAAATCGCGCGGGCGGCCGGGTATGGGGGCACCCTGACCCAGTGGCTTGCCAGCCTTCGGGCGACCGACGGCAAGAACGGGGCGGACGGAAAGAGCGCCGCGGCCCTGCTCGGCACCGTCACTATCGGCCAGACCGCGACCGTTGCCCTCACGGCAGGCATACGACGCGTCGTCATCACCGTGCCGGCGTCCTTCGGCCTCGGAGCCGGCGATCCGATCATCCTTGTGCCTGCCAAGGCGCTCGACGGGTACGCGATCCATGATGCGGTCGCGGTGACCTCGACGACGATCAACGTCGGCATTTCGGCCCCGGTGCTCGCGATCGGAGCCAGCTTCTCGATCGCTACCAAGCTCTTCCGCCTCAACACCTAAAATCGAACTGGAGAACGGTATGACCAACCGGGCAGCATTGCGCGGCGCGAGGGCGCGCACGTGAGCATTCCAGCGATTCTCGATCGCAACCAGGACGTCCGCGTGATCCGCGGCGCAGCCTTCCGCTTGGTCATGAAGATCAAGCGGAAGGATGGCGCTCTCGTCGATCTGACTGGCATGTCTTTCCGCTGGAGCGTTTTTGATGCTCGGTCGACGATGTTTGCGGATATTCGCGCAACTGGTGCTGGGAACGAGGTAGCGTTTCCGATGACCGGTACGCAATCGGCTGCGCTCGTGGGAATCGGCCTGAAGCATCAGGTAGATCAGATCGTCGAGAATGGGTTTGCCCCATGGCTGGCGGGCAGCTTCACGACCTCCGTCGGGCCCTCTGCGGCTGTCGGTGCGGGCCCCAGCAGCGATATCCTGGCGGAGGTAGGGGAATCGTCTGGCATCGTCATCGTCAGCGCGGCTGGTGCGGCGGGTATAACCCCGTGGGAGGCCGCTGGAATTTCGTTCGCGGCATACGATGCGCAGCTGCGCGCGCCGGCGGTCGAGGCGGCCGCGCAGGCGGGCGCGGACGTCGACGCGAAGCTGGCCTCGGTCGACGGCATCCTCGGAGCGAAGGCGGATAACCTGATCGCGCCCTATGGGGGCACTGCGCGCACGGCTCAGCAGCGCGCAGCGGACGTCGTTCATAGCGCCGACATCGCCGGTATCGATCCGAGCGGTGTGGCGGATAGCACCGATGGCCTGATAGACCTATTCGAGCGCGCGTCGAATGCAGGAAAACCGGCCATCGTCGGGCCGGGCCGCTACCGAGTTGCGAACCGCGGGCCAGCGCTAGGCGGCGTGTACGCTATGTTGGCGGCGTCGCTCTTCGTCCAGTGCGATCCTAAAGCTTATATCTTCGCGGATAACCTTGATCACGACCTGATCCGATTCTCGGTGCCGTCCACTGGCGTCGAATCGCCCATCAAGATCACTTGGATTGGCGGGACGATTGACCAGTCGAACCAGAAAGTCAGCACGACCGTCCCGTTCATTGGATCGATCCCGCCCGTTAATCCAGGAGTGTCGGGGACCACCGACGGCATTTCCCTCAAGATGCTGGACGCTTCCGGCAACCCATGCTGCGAGTTCCTGCGCATCATCGGCACGACATTCACAGCCGGCACCCACTGGCAGGTCGCGGGTGGCGACGCGGCAATTTTCCCCGGTAGCGGGATCAAGGGCTTCGCGATCGTCGATTGCGAGTTCTACGGCTCGCGCGATACCGCCATCTACACCAGCGATGACGGTACACCCATCGTCGGCGAGGGTGGAACGGTTGAAAACTGCAAGTTTGTCAATTGCGTCGAGGGCATCGCCTTCAAGCGTAATTACAATAAGTTCAGCGTCATTCGTAACAAATTCACGAATTGCGTCGTCGGCGTCCGCACCAATCGGGTTTCCGGTGGGCAGCTGTTCGCAGGCGACGTATCCGGGAACACCTTCGACAAATGCACTATTGGCATTCGTCTTCAGTATTCGCTTTACGTAAGTGTCATGAACAATCGGCATATCAACCTGGGATGCACAGGCGCAACCGGTGCCGCGTACAGCCCCTACAACTTCCTCGCGCCAGTGTGGTTCGAAGGGTCGCAATACTGCAAGTGGAGCGGCGACACGGGCGCGAGCATCAATCCTCCGCATTCTGCAGGAAGCGCGACCGGAGCCTATCTCGAGGACTATACGCCGTCGGACATGCCGAATGGCTTTCCGTCGCTGTTCAACGAAATCACCAACATTACGATCATCGGCCTCAAGCGGCTGTTCTTGGAAACAGGCGCCACGGACTTCACAATCTGCACCGGGTGCGTGGAACATGGGACCACCGCGCCTCCTACGATCGTCGGCGCGCATACGATTTATGCGAAGCTTGATCTGGCGACGGGTCAGCGAACCTTGGGGGCTCTGCTGCTCGCTGACGGGACAGATGATGTTCCGTCGATCGGCAGCGCTATCCGTCCAACGGTCGGCTGGCGTCTCAAGCCGACCGGAGCCGCCTATGGGTCATCCGGCACCACCTACTTCGAGGTGTTCACCGACGGTTCGCCAACCATGTCTGCTCGGCCGATCTCGACCAACATCGGATCGGCAGCACTGCCGGCGCACACATTCAACAACGACCTGACGACCGGCATGTATCGACCCGGCACCGCGCGCGTGGCCTTTGCGGCCGCTGGCGTGTCGGTAATGGAGGCCTCGACCTCCGCCTTCAAAACGCCGTTCGGGCGGATCCGCGCATACCGCGAGATCTCGGCGAGCGGGGCAGTGAGCATCGCGACGGCGGATGACCTAGTGGTGATCCGCAAGACCGCGGGCGAGGCCACGACCTGCACCCTGCCCAGCCTTGACCAGCAGGGGCGGCGCGTCACGATCAAGGACGGCAAGGGGGATGCGAACCTGCGCCCGATCACGATCGTTGTTTCGGGCGGTGGCCTGATCGACGGGCGTACATCGACGACGATCGCAGCGGCCTACGGTTCGCGCACGCTGTTCTTCGATGGTGTGCAGTGGAACGTCGAGGCGACCGGCCTCGCAAGCCGCGCAACGATTGCCACCTCGGCGGTCGCGGCCGGCACGACCGGCAGCACTTCGGAAGTCACGCTTGCCACGATTGCGATCCCCGCGCTGGGACCGAACGACGCGGTCGAAGTCATCACGAACTGGTCGTTCACCGGCTCGACCAACACCAAGACGCTTCGTGTCCGCTGGGGGCAATCGTGGCTGAACTTCGCAGCAAGCGGTGCGACCACGGTCCGCATGGATGATGTGCGCCGTATCCAGAACCGCGGTAGCACGTCGTCGCAGGTCGGCCATGCGAATGCGTCAACGTCGCCTGGCACCGGGACAGGGACTGCGAATCAAGCGGTGGGCGTCTTGGAAACCAGCGTCGCAACGACGATGACGATCACGGCGACGCTCGCGGTCGGCACCGAAACCGCGACGCTGGAATCCTACCGTGTCGAGATCGTGCGCGCGCCCTGACCGGCTCGCACCTGCTCGATGTCGGCGAGTTGCGCTTCTCCGATTTCGGGCTGGCTGGCAAAGTACGTTGCCGCGTCAGCCCGCTCGGCTTCCCGATATGCAGACATTGAGAAGCTGCCCCGGATCAGGCCTTTTGCGACCATGTCATCGTGCAGGTCTTCCGGGTTGAGGGAGTAGCTCGGGGAGGACGGTCCGCCAGCGCCCTTTGCCGTCAAGCGCCGCACGATCGTTTCAGGATCCCCGAGGACTGTAAAGCTTGTACGGGGCGCGATGTGCGGGGCGAACAGGTGGCCGGTCGCGGCGCGGCGCGGGATCATGAAGACGGGCGCCGCGATCTTCGACAGGAGTTCGATCGAGTAGATGCTGCTTCCTTCAAGGAAGACGACGCTCTCGGCATTGCGGAGCACTGACGTCTGCTCGTGGATCGTCATTCGCTCGGGCACGACGCAGGTGTACCCGTTGGATTCGAGCGCGGCCGCCCAATGGCTTTCCCCAAGGATGGTGCCCTTGGCGATCATGTGCGTCCGGCCGAAATAGACCTTCTTCGGTGTGCCGGTTGTGCGGCTCAGTGGCAGCCCGTCTAGGTAATCCAAATGGGCAGCGCTGGGGCCGGACGCGAGGCGGCTGCCCGGCTCCGCGAATTCCATACGCTCGAATGCCGCGACGCCATTGACGAGCCGGACGTGCTCTTGCTTGACACCGAACAGCGACAGGATCTCTGAGATCCAGTCGGTGATCCCCCGGGTCTCCTGGAGCTTAGCAAAGACGACCTGATCGTGTCGAACCGGATCGAACGCCCATAGCCGGATGATCGAGTCCACCATGATATGGCCGAAGTGAACCTTGAGCGGGCCGCCATACAAGAAGTTTCCCGTTTCGACCCGCGGCTGACGCTCGCGAACGGATGGCATGAACCGGTCTCGGAACCGACCGCCGTGCAGTATTCGCGCATGAGCAGGGACTTGCGAATGATCAGGCCCGCCAACCCAACTCTTTTCGTAGCGGGCAACAAGCACGTCATTTCGTGATTCGATCATCTTCGCATCCTTGGCGCTCGAACTCCCATCTTACCCGATTCTGCAAGAGGGTCATCATGGACAATTTTACTATCGCCCACGGGTCCACAGGAAAGGATGACGCATGACCGCGACAGCCACGAGCAATTATATCGGGGAGGCTATGCGGGCGACCTCAGCGCTTGCCCCTCCCTCCCTTGCGGACAACCCGGGGCTGCTCGCCTGGAACCTGTTCGTCATGACCGCGGCAATGTGCCTTGGCCTGATGATGGCGGGCAAGCAGGCACGGCGCATTTGGGCGGCGCGGAGCATTGACCACCCGACCGACCCGGTATCGGTGTACCGGATCATCGTGCTGCTCGCGGGCTGCGCGGTCGCCAGCCGCGGGGCTGCAGAGGCCGTCAGCCTGTGGTCGTGGTCGTCGGGGGACGCCGATACGATCGAGCGGGTCGCGTTGCTGAAGCGCTGGCTCGATCCGCTCTCGGTCGGCTGCGGCTTCCTGTGGATGGCCCTGCATATCCTCGCCGAACCGATGCTTGAGTTCCAGTTGCGCAAAGCTCCCCTCCCCGTCGACATGTGGTCGAGGTGGCCCCAGCTGCGCCGACCGATCGCAATCCTTGTCGTGAGCCTGCTAATGGCGACCGCTGCCGTCGGGCTTAGGTAATGCGCGAGGGGGCTATCGCTGCGGTGCCGAGCGTGACGGCACCGGTCATCTGGTCGGTCCTTGGCTATTCGTTTCCGGCAGGTTCCATGTTCGTCGGGCTGCTCGCCTGCTTCATGGTCCGGCTGTTCATTACTCTAGACGCTGCGGGGCCCAAGCGTTGGGTGCTCGACGGCATCGTCACCGGGCTCGCCATGCTGATCACCGCTGTGTGGATCGTGGAGCACCAGGTCGACCTGTTCGCCGCGCTCGGCACCGGGGGCATGATCGGCGCGGTCGGCGCGGGCATCATTACCTTCTTCAAGAAGCGCGGTCAGAGCGCGATCGACGTCCTGGACGCGGCGCTACCCGGCAAGCCGGTCGTGCCTCCGGAGATGGCCGCAACCCTGCGGACACTCGACAAGATCGACTGACGCCAGCCTGCGCGCGATCGCCGCAGGCCAACCACATCGGAGACCACCTATGAACACGACGGCATCAAAGCCGGCGACCGCCCCTGCGCGCCCGGCGCACGGGCTGGCGTCTCCGGCCAAATTCTTCGCGTCGATTCGCCCGCTGTTCGGGACGATGACGCAGGCGCAGGTCGAGGGCATCCAGGCGAAGCTTGCCGCTTTCGCTGCGCAGGCCTCGCCCTTGGCGTATGTCGCGTACGGGCTCGCCACCTCGTTCCATGAAACCGCCCAGCGGATGCAGCCCATTCCAGAGATCGGACGAGGCCGAAACTATCCATATGGCAAACCGGGCAAGCATGGCGGTCAGGTCGCCTACGGCCGCGGCGATGTCCAGCTGACGTGGGATTATAACTACGAGCGCGCAGACAACGAGCTCGGCCTGAAGGGCACGCTGAAGTCCAATTATGATCGCGCGCTGGAGACGAAGATCTCCGCGCAGATCATGGTCCTCGGCATGACCGAAGGCTGGTTCACCGGCAAACGCTTCGCCAGCTACCTGCCGGCGACGGAGCGCGCGACAGTCGCGCAGTTCACGTCGGCGCGGCGTATCATCAATGGGATCGATCGCGCGGAGAAGGTGGCCGGATACGCTATGTCGTTCCAGGCTGCGCTGGTCGCTGGGGGTTGGGCGTAGGGTCCGCCCTTCCCTTCGCCAGCGCTTCGGTCAGGACGATGTCATGCGGTACGCCGATGTCGTCGCAGATGCGGGCGAACTGCGTCCCGGCCCAGGTGACCCGGAACTCTGGAGGTTGACGATCCTGTCCCGTCAGGGTGCGCCAGAGGTCGTCAAACGGTTCCCGGTTCTTCGACAGCGTGATCGAGTAGAGGTAGGCCAGCGCCAAGCGCACGCCGTGCTGTGGATGTCTCAGCGCGCCATCGACCCGAAGCCTTCTGATCGCGTCGTCGAGCACCACCAAGGCGATGAACGTCGTTCGGCTAGGCTTGGACACGGCGACACGACTCCGACTCGTCAGAGGCGTGAGTTACACCGTTCCGCTTTTGTTCTCAATTCGCGTTGAAGGTTTCCGCGTCGATGATCGCGTCGACCGCAGTGGCAACCCAGCGCCAGTCTTCGACGGCGACGCGATCGCCAAGCACGTCGCCCAACTGACCAATAATATAGACTGCGGTCAGCGCGCCATGCTCTGCAAGAATGTCGCACGCCTTCAGCATAACCTCACGATCGGTCAATCGGCTCTTCCTCGGTCTCGTCAAGGGCGGCAAGGATCGCTCTCACTTCGGGGATATAGCTTTCCCAGAATGGGCGGCCCTCAAACTCTGCGGTATGATGTAGCAAACGCACCAAGGCGATTACGGGTGTCCCGCCTGACACACCGGAATGCCATTGTTTGCGACACGATGCCTTTGCCGAGAGGGTCTAGAGCGTGTCTCAAATTATTCTGGCGATGTTAATAAGTTTAGTTGGAGCGATTACTTCGCCGGCAAAGCACGAGTTTTCCAGCCCCGTTTTCGTCAAGATAGTCCCGGGCGACTCGGTACTTAAATATAGTCCAATGTCGTTTTCCAAAAATATCTCTATAGCGGATAACTCCAGTGTAAATACCATGAGGCGCAACCCATGTTTCATTGGTTTCGTCCCAAGCCTTGATTAACCCAAGTGGAACTTTTTCTCTAAAAAGCCAATTTTGAACCTCGTTTGGGGGAAGATCAAACTTTACAAAGAATCGGTAGTCAAATCGAATTCTTGATTCCGGATGCGGACGCCACTTTACGGCTCCAAAACATTCCACATCGTGGGCGATCGTTTGTCCCGAATTTTTGAAGATGAGAGTAAAAGTCGGAAATGCATCAGGCATATAATGAGATACCGAAACATCGGAGACCGATATGTAGGCTCGCAGTTCAAGTTCGGCAGTTTTTTTCGAAATGTCGTTAGCCACTCTGGCTTCACTCAGCGACCTGTCGGTCTGCTCAAGGGATCGAAGCAAAGCTATGAGTCCGAATATGCCAATCGGAATAGACACAAACGCGATGATGGCAGCAATTATCCCGGCCCAAGCGGCGCGCTGCTGTGCGGTCAAATCCTGCTCGGCGCGAGCGGTTTCCTCGGCGGTCTCTACGGAATCGTAGACGCATTCAAAAAGGTCGGCACGATTAACCTTCGCACAGCGCTCATCCGTGCCAGCCTTTGCGGCTATGGCATGGCGGTGGGGTTGGGATTGGCGTTGCTCAGTCTGTTTTCCGTTTAGCGAACCAATTGCCCAGATAAGAACAAGTGCTCCGAATACTGCGAGACCGCAAAATCCGGCAATAGCTACAGACGAAGCTCTTTCGTCTCGATCGCTTCTAGGCATTGGATCAAAAACACCGGTGTAAATTTATCCCGCGCCAGCTTGTTCCTGATGTTTGGCTCTGAGTCCATCACGCCGATATCCGCTAGCTTGCCGACGAGCCGGGCGTAGGTGAAGCCCTTCCGCTTCAACTCAGCCTCGAGCATCGCCTTGACGCGATCCTCCCATTCCTTCGCCTCGACCATGCCACGCTCCAAATAGTAGCAAATAGCATCATACGCGATGCATTGGGCTTCTGCTGCGGTGCCGAAGCTCGAGGTGTTCGACCGGATCGCCAGTGCCGAGGGCAGTCTTTGCATCACCGACGCAGCGAAAAGCCTCCAGTTGCGCCCGAAGTCGCTGTTCGAATTTCTCCGCGCGCATGGCTGGATTTATCAGCCGCATGGCGGCCGCGGCGACATCGCCTATGCGACCAAGTTGCAGCAGGGGCTGATGGAGCACAAGACGACCACGGTGCACCACTCTGACGGCTCGGAGAAGATCATCACCCAGGCACGCATAACGCCGAAGGGGCTCACGAGGTTGGCGCAGAAATTTCCGCCGCCCGCTAAGCTCGCAGCCTGACCAGAAGAGCGGTCCCTCACCGGACCGCCCTTTCGCTATCTGACGCCGGCGGATACATCGAGCACATGGACGAGCTCACCACCTCCATCGTCGGCATCGACTTCCCGAACGAGGACAAGTCGAAGAGCAACAGGCGCATGGAGTGCATGCTCTGCGCCCCGGGTGACGTCGTCGAACTACGCCTCGAGCCGAAGAACCCGTTCGACGCGAACGCCGTCGCCATCTTCAGCGATCGCGGCACTCAGCTGGGCTACGTCAGCGCCGAGCGTGCGCCCCTGATCGGCAAGCGGATGAAGGAAGACGACGCGACCGCGGTCTTCCAGGCGATGCACGGGAACGGGGCCTATATCCGGATCCGGTTCGGAGGAGGGTTGCCTACCCTGCCCGACCCGGTCCCTGATGTTCCGAAAGCCCCGCCTCCCCGCCAGATGCGGCCGGCGCAGCGACCGGTGTACGATCCCCACGCGTTCTATCCCGATGATGAGGGGCCGGAGTGGGGAGCATAAAGAGAAGTGCGGTTGACCTGCTTGGGCTTCTAGGCCTAGCTACAGGTGTGAAGACCCCGCCGCACCTGCCTAAGCGTGCTGACCACTCGTTTCCTTCGGCGGAAGTTTTTACGAAGGAAGTGCCATATGTCAGCGGCGTTACATCACTAACGTCCCTACAATGGAAGATAGTCCGCTCAACTAGCAATTCGGCACTGGCGCTCGGGGGAGCAGTCGGCGCCATTTTCTCCTATGCTGTTCCGATCGGGGGGAGCTGGTTGCGGGGGGTGCCCGCATCCGTATCCGACCTAGCCAATCTAAAAATTGCGGTTGCTGTATCTATCATCATCGTCCTGATCGGCATTGCCGCTGACAAGCAGCGCCGCAAACTTTTTAAGACGTTTGATAAGCGCCTTCTTAGCGACGCTCATTTAGGTATCGAAGATGATTCCTGAAATGCTTAAAGCCAAACCGCGCGGGCCAGCGCCCACGGGGTACAAGCCGCCAAGCGAGATAATTCTCTGCAGTAACTTGTTGCGCAAGGTTAATTACATTTTCGAGGTTGCCAGTTCGGTCCATCCTATCCTTATTGGCGAGGGAGCTTTTCCGCGTGTCTGGCTCGCATCACCGACTAGCAATGCTCGGCAAGAGTGGAAGCTGGTTGTCGATGACAACGAGGCGATCCACCCGGCTTTCTTAGTTAGGCGGGAACCGACAACGTTGACTATTATGGCTGGAGCCACCGTCGTCTTACGTTTAACGACCGGAAATGTATCGCCAATCGTCGTTACCGACCTTGATCTACGGCCTATCGGCCTTAACATCACCGGCAGCCGAGACCGACTACTAATTGGAAATCACTCGCTTTCTGAAAATGAAATTGCAAACAGCCAAGTGGCGTTCGGCGTAGGCCCCGCCTAGCTATTCTCCCCATCGGTATGGTCACGGGCGTTCTCAATATCGAGGGTGTGCGTAGTTCGGCGGGCAAGCTCTGCGCGCTCGCCTGCGAGAATGATCCAGGGGCCGCTGCTGACGTCGTGCTGGTAGCTGCCCACCCGTGCCTGGCTCTCCAGCGTCATCACGTAGGCCAGTTGCTCCTGCGCTTCCTTCGTCATGCTCTCTCGCTCCTGAGGTTGGGATAGAGGGTGTCGATGATCATGGGGCACCGCGGCGCGTGCCGAGAAAGTTGAGATGCGGAGGCGGCTTGCGATATGCGCGCACGTTGGCGACGGCCTCTTCGAACGACATTCCCTCGTTCTTCATCCGCTTCTGCAGCCAGCCATAGCTCAGGCCCAGCGCGGCGGCGGCATCGGTCAAGCTGATGCGTTGGCCCTCATGCTGCACGAACACGGTCCGCCGCGTGTTGCGCGCCTGCTCATGGGGTGTTGCCCATCGGCAGTTCCCGGGCCTGTATCCTTGATCGTTATTGACCCGATCGATCGTCAGATGTTCCTGGTACCCGCTGCACATTGCCCACCGATAGAACGAGGCGAAGGTCTGCCATCTCTTGCAGACGGCGATGCCGCGCCCGCCGTAATTCGGGTCGTCGAGGTTGCTGCAACGAGCCATCATGCCCGACCAGATGGTGAATACCCGGGTCTTGCTAAGCCCGGGCGGGTGGACGGCGCGGTGGCAACCGCACGACGTTGTCCCGCCGGATCGCAGGTTGTTGCCATAGACCTCCGACGATCCGCCGCACCGGCACCTGCATTTCCACTTCAGCCGCCCCCGCAAATCGCGACATTCTCCGACCACAGTCAGGTCGCCGAACGACTGGCCTGTGAGGCTCGCGTGCGCGCTCATTCCACGGCCCTCGCGCGCATGTTCTTCATTATGACATTCGAAGCCGCAAGGAGTGGGAGCAACGGGCGGTCAAATAGCGAACATGTCAGAACGGATATTGAAATCATTGGAAACCCGCTCGACTGTTAATCGAGTGGCCGTAGGTTCGAATCCTACTCAGGGAGCCATTTCCTCGTTCATGAGGGTGCCGAAAAAGCCGCCGAGGCTTGCAAGACCGTCCCCTATATTCGACCCCCTATATTCGACCGTCGAAAAGGTCGGGCGTGAGTCCGGGGCATTCCACGTCGGGGCACTTTGGGGACACCGGGGTTGCGCATCGGGCTTCATCGCACGATCCAGCGCACGCAGCGCAAAGTCACGGTCGCGGTCGAATCATCGCGCGTCTTCAGTCAGATCGCAGGCGCCGAGCCTGAACGACAGACTTTTATCAGCGCCCGGCACCACGCGGCAAAAAGCTGCGGCATGGCCGGCGATCAAGCCGTATCCAGCCTATGCGATCGCGCCATCGATCATCTGCCGTGCAGCGTGACTGCTCTGCCGCACTTGGCGCGCCGGCTATCTGTTATTACCATTCGGTATCGTACCGCGCGCGGCGCTGTACTGCGAAGCCGGGCCATCGCAACCTGGAGGTTGCTAGAGGCGATAATGACCCAGCCAGCACATGCCACCCCCGAAGTAGCATGGTGTGCGACCATGGTCTCTTCACTGTCGGTCTTCCCCTATCCGCCGTCACCGCATCATCCACAACGCCGTGGCTCGTCCAAGGGGCGTGGTTACGGGGATAAGCGCAATAGTGGTCGCCCTAGCAGACCCCCGGATTTGATACGGCCTGATCACGACGGTGAGAATTCATCCGCCATGGCCGAACCGCCTGGCATTATCGACCCAATGTTCGGACGACCCGAATAGCGTCCGCAACATCCTGTGCCCTCGCCGACGTGGAGGCGAGCATCATCGCTGCGCTAAAGGCGCTTTTTTGAATTGATCCATTTTGAGCCCCCCTGCCAAGCGGCTGACATGGAATATTTATCAGTACTTCAGCGCAATTGGCCCCTGTCAGGGTAGATTATATGAAGTCTGATCCCTTTGGAGACCTGCACGACAGACGTGGACCCGTCAGGGCAGAGGGGGCGTGTCGAACCCTTCCCGCTTGAACCGTAGAAAGCCACACAAGGGGGCGCTTTCTGTTGCAGCACGTCCCAGCGCCGAGCCGCGATCTCGATGCCGTGATGCCACCCGCCGACGAGGCGCGGCACGCCGCCCAAATGGCGGAGTGGCTGGCTCAGAACCAGCCTTCTGATCGGTCGGCTCCTGATCGACGCCGCCTGGCCCCACAGGCACGCGATCGGACCACGCCTGATCGAGACGGTCGAGCCCGCCACGATCAAGACCACAGGACATCGTCAGGCGGCCGCTGGACCATCAAAGCACGACGTCTGCGTCTGCCCAGTCAACGCAGCATCTGCCACCCCCTGCCTTCCATCAGAGCCACGTGTACCGCAGCAGTCCGCCCCTCATAGGCATCAAGGTTCATGAGCGTGACGAGGTGCATGGCCTCCCCCGCTGGATACTCGAAAGGCAGAGTGGCAGATAACTCCGACTGCTCGGCAAGGGTCGGTAGGACATACGGAAACTTGCCAGGCAGCGATCAAACTTCGTGCTGCCGTGGGGGGCCAATGACCGGCAAGATCGGACACCTCAACGCTGACCGACTGCGCCTTTGAACGCCGCAGATCGAAATGCCCCGGTTGGTGCTTTTAGCGCCGGAGACGGCCCAAATGCCCATCCCCTCATTGTAATCGTTTCATGCGGTCAAAAAACCGACGGGCATCGCGGCGCGTTCACATAGCCCGCTTCACTCTGCCGCTAAGCTCGCACACGCAATAAACGCTGCGACAAGGCATGCTCAACGCTGGCATTCTGTCAATGCCACTAGATCTAGCGTTTTCAGGGGAAGTGGTGGACGCACTTGGGCTCGAACCAAGGACCCGCTGATTAAGAGTCAGCTGCTCTACCAACTGAGCTATGCGTCCATTCCGGGGCGGTTTGAGTGGCGCCTTGGTGTGGCGCCCCGCTGCTGGAGGCGCGCTGTTAGCAGACTCTTTGGGGCCTGCAACCCCCTTTTCGTCGAAACGCCGCTCTTTTGTCGATTTGCAGCCATTTTCATCGACAGCATTGCGCTCGGCGTGTGCTCGCTCTCCCGCTACGAATAGCGATCCAAATCAAAACATGCCTGGTCGCGAACACGGTGCCTGGGTGGAATGCGTCCAGCGCACTCAAGCCGCTGCCAAAGAAATGCCCCCTCGGCCGACTTCGTCCAGGCCCCTGAAATCAGAGCGTACGGCGATGCTTGCCACCATATTTGCGGCCGATGTAATTGCCGATCTGCGCGACCTCTGCCGCGGCTGCACGCGCGCCGTTCATCTGGCACGGGAGCGGATCGCTCGCATGGTCGCGTGCGCGGCGTTGCACCGTGTCACATAGCTCTTCGATATCCGCGCGCGACAGGATGTTCTTTTCACGCAACAGGCAAATCAGGCTCTGCAATATCACGAGGTTCTTATCCTCGGGATCGGCTTCGAGTTCCGGGTATGTCGCCATGGTGGCTCTCCTTAATCCACTGCCAGCGAGAGTATGCCTTCTCCTCGAACTTGCAAGCGATAAGAATTGCACGATAAACCGCGCTGCCAGAGCCGTCGCCGACGCACCGATCCAGCTAGCGGGCGGGCAAGACGGCGCCTTATCGCTGACCGCAAACGCGTTTCGGGTATCTTGTAGAACAGCGCAAAGCGCCTCAGCGGCGACCGCAGAGGTATCTGCAAAGAGCGTGGACCAATGTCAGCCCCGGCCGGCACGCCAGGGCCCCTCGGCGGTGTCACATCAAGATCTCGATGGTGTCGCCACCCACATCTTCAAGCGTCGCGCGCAGCGGTGGCGGATCACTTCCTTATGCGCTGCGACGCCGGCAGCTCGTCAGCATTGCCGTGATGGACCGTTGCATGGCGCCAGGATGCCGAGCCGGCGCGCCAGGTCGCAGCACAGCGTCTTGGCTGGGCGGTCGGCCAGATGCCGGCGCGAAACCCGCAAGCGTACGAAGCCCCTGCGCGTGAGGTACTTGCCGGAGTTCGCCCCACGGCAGGGAGTAACGCTCGCGGATCTAGCCCGATCAGCTTGCGACGAAGCAGGTTTCGCCCGCGACGCGCAACCGGCCGCATATATCTGCCGCCTGGTTGGCGCTACCCGCGTTGACGCGCAGACGGTACAATGTACGGCCGCCCGTCGCGACCGGCTGCACCGACTTGCCGAGCGATGCGACGTATCCGAACCGTTTCGAGAAGTTCGTCCATGCGGCATTGGCGGACGCTTCGCTCGGATATGCGCCGAGCTGCACCAGCGATCCGCCGCTGGCCGTACCTGCGCCCGCCGATCGCGATGGCGCCATCGGCGCATCGGCAACGAGTCGTCCGCCAGATGCCGGCACTTGCGCAACCGCGTTTCGGCCGGCGGATCCGGTCGCCTTGGGGGCGGTTTCGCGTTTGCCGGCCACCGGCTTCTCCGGCACGCCGCGAAGGTCGATCGCGCCGTTGCCCGTCTTTCCAGCGCTCGTCGCGATCGCCGACTCGCCCTCGCCCTTGACCTTCATGCCACCGGCATCGTCGGGCTTGACCTTGTAGTCGCCTTCCTGCGCGGCGATCAGCTGGCCGTCACCCGTGGGCGCGCGCTGCTGCAGCTTGTAGATGCCGAAGATTATCCCCGCGAGCACCGCGAGGCCGAGCACGACGAGCGCGATGACGCGGCCGATGCCGACCGTATCCTCATCGTCGGGTTCGACGGTTTCGAGCCAAGGGAGCCGGTCTTCCTCGCGCAGATCCATGTCTTCGGCCATCACTTCATCTCCGAAACCGCTTCGACACCCATGATGGCGAGGCCGTTATGAATAATCTGCCCTATTGCGGACGCCAAGAAAAGACGTGCCGCGGTCGCCTGCGGATCCTCGATCACCAGGAAACGGCGATCGGGACGGTCGTTGCCGACGTTCCACAGCGCATGAAACGCCGCCGCCAAGTCATAGAGATAGAACGCGATTCTATGCGGTTCGCGCGCCGTGGAGGCGATCTCGACGAGCCGCGGGAACTGTGCTGCGAGCTGCACCAGAGCCAGTTCGTCCGTATCAAGCCGGGACAAATCTGCCGAAATCGGCGTAATTCCCGCCTCTTCCGCGCGCCGATGCAGCGATGCGATCCGCGCATGCGCGTACTGGACGTAGAAAACCGGGTTGTCCTTCGACGCCTCGACGACCTTCGCGAAGTCGAAATCCATCTGCGCATCGGACCGCCGCGTGAGCATCGTGAAGCGCACGACGTCCTTGCCGACTTCGCGCACGACATCGGCCAGCGTGACGAAATTGCCCGATCGCTTCGACATCTTCATCGGCTCGCCGTTGCGCAACAGCCGGACCATCTGGACGAGCTTCACGTCGAACCGAGTCTTGCCACCGGTCAGCGCCGCGACCGCCGCGACGATGCGCTTGACCGTGCCGCCGTGATCCGCGCCCCAGATGTCGATCAGCTGATCGGCGCTCTGGCTCTTCTGGAAATGATAGGCGAGATCGGCGCCGAAATAGGTCCAGGATCCGTTCGACTTCTTGATCGGGCGATCCTGGTCGTCGCCGAACTGGGTCGAGCGGAACAGCGGCAGCTCGACCGGCTCCCAGTCGTCGGGCGTCTCGCCCTTGGGCGCCTCGAGCACGCCGTCATACACCAGGTCGCGCGACCGCAGCTCCGCCTCGGCCGCCTCGGGCTTCTTGGCCGCCTGGAGCTCGGCTTCGGACGCGAACACCTCATGCTCGATCCCGAGCAGCGCGAGATCGGCGCGGATCATCACCATCATCGCGGCGACCGCCTGCGTACGGAAGATCGCCAGCCATTCGCTCTCGGGCGCGCCGACATACCGGTCGCCATATTCGGTGGCGAGCGACTGGCCGACGGGGACAAGATAATCGCCGGGGTAGAGCCCCTCGGGGATCTCGACGGTCTCGCCCAGCGCCTCGCGGTAGCGCAGGTGGACCGAGCGCGCGAGCACGTCGACCTGGCCGCCCGCATCGTTGACATAATATTCGCGGATCACGCGGTGCCCGGCGAATTCGAGCAGGCTGGCCAGCGCATCGCCGACCACCGCGCCGCGGCAATGCCCCATGTGCATCGGCCCCGTGGGGTTGGCCGAGACATATTCGATATTGACCGTGATCCCCGCGCCTTGCGTCGACCGGCCGTAATCCGCGCCCGCCGCCGGGATTGCCGCGAGCTCGGCGCGCCACGCGTCGTCGGTCAGCTTCATGTTGATGAAACCGGGCCCTGCGACGCTCGCCGACGCGACGTCCTCGAGCTTCGACAGCTCGGCGACCAGCGCATCCGCCAGCACGCGCGGATTGGTCTTGGCGGGCTTGGCGAGCACCATTGCGGCGTTGGTCGCGAGATCACCATGGCTCGTGTCGCGCGGCGGCTCGACCGTCACATTCTTGCGATCGAGCCCGTCCGGCAGCGTCCCCGCCGCGGTCAGCGTGTCGAGCGCCGCATCGATATGCGCGGCGAAACGGGTATAGAGCGTCATGGCAGTCCCGGTACGTCAAGGAAACGCGCGCTCTAGACCAAAGCCGTGTTGCGCTCAATTTTAATCCCGTGGCGCCCGCGGCCCGCCCCTCCGTCATCCTGACGAAAGTCAGGACCCAGGGTACCAGGGGGTAGCCATCGTGACCCGGAGCCCTGATTTGCGTCAGGATGACGCAGAGTGAGGCCTGGCTCGCGCCGAGACCGCGCCACGCGTAGCCCGCAGCGACCGCCTCACACCCGCACCAGCCCCTCGATCGCCGCCGTCCGCGCGCTCGCCGGAAACAACGCCGCCATCGCGCGCGCCGGCTCGACCCCGAAATGCGCCGACACCGCGCCGCCGATGAACGCATCGAGCTGCATCGTCGGCTTCAGATCGCGCGCCTCGTACAGCGCGGCGGCGGCGAGCCCGGGCCAGTCAGACACGACTCGCCCGCCCTTCACCCCACCGCCGAACAGCATCGCCGCGGTGCCCGTGCCGTGATCCGTGCCGCCCGTGCCGTTGACCGCGACGGTCCGCCCGAACTCGGTCGCGACCAGCACCATCGTGTCCGCCCATAACGGCCCCAGCCCCGCCTGCAGCGCCGCGATCATCGCATCGAGACCCTTCAACTGTGCGGTCAGCCGACCACGCTGGCCGGTATGCGTATCCCACCCGCCCGTCTCGATCATCGCGATTCGCGCGCCATTGTCGGGCGTGAGCAACCGCGCGGCGAGCGCACCGGTCGCGGCGGCATTGCGGCCGCCGTCCTGCCCCAGATCACTGGTCAGCTGGCGCGTCGCCATCGCCTCGCTCCACAGACCGTGCAACTGGGCGTCGCCCTCGTACAGCATCGTCACGCGCTGCAGCAGGTCGTCGGATGCATCGGGCAGGTTCGACGGCGCATAGGACGCCACCTCGCGCCGCCCGCGCAATGCCATCGGCACCGTCGCCGCCACCGCGATCGCGCGCGCCTGGTCCGCGGGCAGCACGCCGAGCAACCGGTTCAGCCACCCGTCGCGCACCTGATACGCGCTCGCGCCGCCCGTCTCGAGCACGTTCTGCCCGTCGAAATGCGACCGATCGCGATAGGGCGAGGCGATCGCATGCGCGAACAGCGCCTGGCCTTGTGTGTACAGCCCCGCGCTCGCCACCATCGCCGGGTGCAGCGCGAACATGCCGTCGAGCTTGGTGCCCGCGGCCAGGTCCGCGGCCAGATCGCCGCGCACGCCCGCGAACGCAGGATCGCCAACCGCGCCGATCATGCCCAGCCCGTCCGCCGCGCCGCGCTGGATGACGAACACGAACCGCTTGTTGGTCGCGGCGCGTGCAAACGCGATGCGCGGCGCGAAGGCGGACGCCAGCACGCCGAGCGTACCGGTCGAGAGAAAGGAACGACGGTCGAGCATGATCATCTCCGCATCGATTCTGGAGCCACCAGCAGCAAGGCCAGCGCCTGCGCCGGGCTTTCCGCGCGCGCGAGGCCTTGCGCGGTCGCGGCACTCAGCGCGCCCGGGAACAGCGTCGGGGCCAGCGCGCGCGCATCGACCGGCCCCGCGCGTGCCGCGAACCGTTCCGCCGCCTCGACCCGGCGCAGGATCGCATCGGGCCCGGCCCAGGCGGCGGCGATATCGTCATAGCCGACCGGCTGCCCCGGCTTCCAGATCGGCTGGCCGAGCTGGTTCATCATGCCCACCGTCACGCCCGGCTGGACCGTCGTCGTCCCCAGCGCGCGCTGCGTCGAGACATACCATTCCCACGGCGACTTGAACTTCACCGGCGGCGTCACCCACGCTTCGGGCGATGCCACCACCGCGCGGTAGACGGTCGGCAGGTCGCCGCCCGAGCTCCGGAACGCCGCCGCGATCCGCGCCACCATCGCCGGCGGCGGCGTGTCGCCCGCAAAATGCCGCGCAAGCTTGGTCGCGATATGCGTCGCGGTCGCGGGATGGACCGCAAGATCGGCGAGCACCGCCTGCGCCTGCGCCTCGCCCGCCGCGGGATAGCGCTTGCCCATCACGATCCGGTCGCCCGGCTGGTGCACGTCGGCCAGGAACACGAACGCGCCGGCCCGCGAATCGTCCTGCACGCGCGCGCCCGGCCCACGGCCGATCCCCGCCACCGTCCAGCCCGTCATCGCCCGCGCGAATTCGGTGACGTCGGCCTGCGTATAGCCGCTGCGGACGCCGAGCGTGTGCAGCTCCATGATCTCGCGCGCGAGATTCTCGTTCAGGCCAGATCGCCGCTTAGCCCGGCGCGCGGCGAACGCGCTGTCGGGGCCGACCGACACCGCCTGGTCGAGATAGAGCAGCATCGCCGGATGCCGCTCGACCGCGTTCAGCATGTCGGCGAACGTGCCGAGCACATGCGGGCGAATCGCCTCGAACTCCATCGGCCCTGCGAGCCCGGTGACCTCGAGCTTGTCGGTCGAGACCGCGAAATGGTTCGCCCAGAAGTGCACCAGCTGCTCGACGAACGGCGCGTCGCTCGTCAGCGCGGCGATGGTCCGCGCAGCGACCGCGGCCCCATAATCGTCGCGGCTGAGCTTGCCCGCCCGTTGCCGCGCCGCCTGACGCGCCGCTTCGCCTGGATCGGCAACAGCCATGGCGGGCCCTGGCGTCGCCATCGACGCGGGAGCCGGTTCCGTCGCAGGCTTCGGCCCCCGCGGACCGAACTGCGCCCGGATCGCCCTCTGCTCCGCGAAATACGCGGAAAGCCCCACCGACACGCTCGCGGTCGAGGGCGCGCCCGCAATCGCGGCGGGCCGCGCATCGAACCGATCGCACTGCCCGAGCACCCATCGCGCTGGATCGCCTGAAGCCTTGTCACCGGGCCTCGCACCGAGACCGAACCGATTGAGTGCAATACTGGAAACGGACACCGACCCTCTCCTTCCCGACCGGTCTGCGCCCGATTTGTCGCGCAACTATGTCGGCAGAGCGGCTCATCGCATCGACAGGTCGGCCCATCGTTGCGCCGCACGCAACCGTAATCGAAGGCTTTGCAATTGCGACTCATGCTGCACTGCAATATTTCTCTAACTCGAGAGTTGGGAGAAGACCTGATCCGGCTCGACGCACAACGCGGGAGAAACGATCATGCGCACTACCTTCAAGATTATCGCCGCCGCCGCCGCCGCGCTCACTTCGACGATCGGCATGGCTGCCGACGAAAAGCAGAGCTTCGTCCACGAAGGCAGCACCTATGTCTACACGACGACGCAAGACGCTGGCCGTCAGGTCATCGATGGCCGTCGCTACCCATCGGGCCAGAAGTTTCACCTGATCGTCCGCGGCAATCACGTCTCGGGCGTGTCGGGCGGGGTTCCGGTCACGTTCAAGACCGCCGAAGCCACCGGCGCAGCGGGCGGCATCGCGTCGGTCACGCGCTGACCTTACGCTGTCGTACGGGCTACTAACACGGCGGTCGGACCTCGGTCCGGCCGCCGTCTTGCGTTACGTGGCCATCCCCTCATCCGCCTCCGTCATCCTGACGAAAGTCAGGACCCAGAGCCATCACGCGCAGCGTCTGGTAACTTGGGTCCTGACTTTCGTCAGGATGACGGGAGGTGGAGAAGGCCAAACCAACAGCAAAAAGTTAGGATCACGGATGACAGTCCGTGACCCTCAAAAGCCCTCGGGCAGATCGATCGGCCCAACCAGCTCGCGATACCGCGACACCGCATACCGGTCGGTCATCCCTGCGATGAAGTCCGCGATATGCCGGCTCCTGTCGGGCTCCGCCGCGGGCAACCGCTCGCGCCATTCCTCCGGCATCGTGGCCGGATCCTCGCGATAGACCGCGAATAGCCCCGACACGATCCCGTGCGCCGCATCCGCCGCCGCCAGCTGGCGCGGATGATGATACAGGTTGGCGTACATGAACCGCTTCAGGTCGCGCTCCGCATCCCTCATTTCGGGCGAGAACCCGACCAGGCATTGTCCCGCCGCGCGCACATCATCGACGCTCGTCACGCCGCTCGCGGCGATCCGCCCGCGCGTCTCGGCGATCAGGTCGTTGACCATCGTCCCGATCTGCGTGCGCACGAGCTCGCCCACCAGCCGCTTCGGCGCGACATCGGGAAAGCGGCGGCGCACATCGTCCCAGCCGCGCGCGACCAACGGCACCGCCAGCATCTGGTCGAGCGTCAGCAACCCCGCGCGCAGACCATCGTCGATATCGTGATTGTCATAGGCGATATCGTCGGCGATCGCCGCGACCTGCGCCTCCAGCGACGAAAAACTCGTCAGCGCCAGCGGAAACTCCGCATCCGCCGCCGCCAGCGCCCAGCCCGGGTTCCGCACCGGCCCGTTATGCTTGGCCAGCCCCTCGAGCGTCTCCCAGGTCAGGTTCAGCCCGTTCCACAGCGGATAGGGCCGCTCGATCGTCATCAACGTGCGCAGCGTATGACCATTGTGATCGAACCCGCCCTGCCCGCCGTCCTCGACCGACGGCATCAGCGCCGCCTTCAGCGCATCCTCGCCGGCATGACCGAACGGCGGATGGCCGATGTCGTGCGCCAGGCACAGCGCCTCGGTCAAATCCTCGTTCAGCGCCAGAGTCCGCGCGATCGTCCGGCCGATCTGCGCCACCTCCAGGCTGTGCGTCAGACGGACGCGAAAATGATCGCCATCGGGCGCCATGAAGACCTGCGTCTTGTGGCGCAGGCGACGAAAGCTGATCGAGTGGATGATCCGGTCGCGATCGCGCTGGAACGCATCGCGCGGCCCCCGGACGGACCCGTTCTGTTCTTCCTGAAGCCGTCCTTTGCTGCGCGCCGGGTCCGAAGCCCAGGGCGCGCGGTAGCTCACTTCGCTGGCAACTTCGTGATTATCTCGCCCGGATCGCTGGTGAAGGTGAACGTCGGAACGCCTTCCTTGGCGAGCTGATTGACGAAGGTGCGCGCCTCCGCATCGGTCTTGAACGGCCCGGCGAGCACGCGGTTGGTCGCCTTCCACGGCGCGGTCCAGCCGCCGCGGCTGCCGAACACGGTCGGCGCCTTGGCCTTGGCCTTCTTCCACGCCTTGGGCAGGTCGCCCTCGGTCGCGCCGGTCGACACCTGCACCCAGACGCGTTCCGGATTGGCGCGCGCGATGCGCTTCTCCTCGGCCGCAGCCTTGTCCGCCGCTAGCTTTTCGGCCGCCGCCGCCTTCTTCTCGGCCAGCGCCTTCTTGTCGGCGATGGCCTTGCGTGCGGCGACCTTCTTGTCCGCGGCCGCCTTCTTGTCGGCCGCCAGCTTGTCCGCCACCAGCGTCTTTGCCGCAATCGCCTTGGCGGCGGCATCGCGCTCGGCCTTGGCGTTCGCCTCGGCCAGCACGCGCCCGGCCTCCTCCGACATCGGCGAGGCCGCTGGCAGGACGCCAGGCGTCACGACCGGCGCAGGACGCATCGGCGCGACGTCAAGCTCGGACGCAGGGATCGAGAGCCCCGCGACGATCCGCGCAAGGATCGAATCCTCGCTGGCCGCCACCGCATGAGTCCGGGGCGTCGCGACGGCGGCCACGGTCGTCGGGGCAACGGGTGTCGGGATGGCTCGGGCCGGCGTAACGGGTGATGGCGTAGACGTACTGGCCAAGCTTTGGGTCGGGGCACTGGAGAAGCCCGGCGTCGGCGTACCTGCGCTTGCGCTCTGGACCGGCGCGTATTGCTGGCCCGGAACCTGTTGAACAGGGACCTGCAGACCAGGTACCTGCTGGATCGCAACCGATCGTGAAGCCGACGCGGAAGCCGCAAGCGCATTGGCCGAGCGCGTCGGATCGGTCCGCCCTTGTCCCACCGGGATCGCCGCCATCTGCGTGGCAACGCCCTGCGGCAGCGTCCCCACCGGTGCCGGCGCCGGCACGACACGCGCCGGCGTGGTCAGCGGAACCGAAGCCGCGGGCACGCTCGGCGGCACGGTGGCGGCAACGACCGAATTCGCCTCGGCGGCCGGGTTGGTGCGGACGCCTTGCACCGGACCGTTCGCCACGTCACGCGACTGCGGCGAAGCTACCGCCCGCGGCGGCAACGTCTGCACCATCTGCATCGGCGCTGCCGCAAGCTGGACCGGGGCAGCATAGGCGGTCGTCGGGACCGTCGGGACGGTACCCGCGGCACCGGGAGCGATCGTCGCGGTCGTCGGAACCGGAGTCGCCGTCGAGCGCGTTACTGCCGCCATCTGGACCCGCTCGGGCTTGTCGCGCCGATCGCGCCTGCCCTTCCTGGTCGAGGTCGCGGCGACCACCGGCTGCGGTGTCACCGCGGCCATCATCACCGGCGCGGTCGGATCCGCCGCTAGCATCCCCATTGGCGGTGCCATCCGTGCGTCCGCGAGCCGCGCGGGCGTCGCGTGGACTTCGCCGAAATGCACCGCGAACGCCCGGTCGCTCGCCGGCAGCGTCGGCAGCCGCTGGAAAAAGGGTTGCAGCCCCTGCGCGGTCCCCGCGGGCATCATCGTCGTCGCGATCTTCGCCGCGCCCGCCACATCGCCGTTCATCGCCATGATGAACGCGCGTGACCGCCACGCACCCCGATCGCTCTTCAGCAGCAAGGGACCGAGTTGTTGCAACGCAAGCTCCTGCTTGCCCGAAATCCCGAGCGACAGCGCATAGCGCCGCGTCGTCTCGTCATCGGGAGCATCGCGCAACGCGACGCGGTAGTCGCGCTGCGCCCGGTCCTGCTGCCCGATCAGGTCATAGGCCAGCCCGCGATCCGCCGCGAACGTGCGTGGATCGAGCCCGAAGCCCTCGGCCTGCGCATAATAGCGCAGCGCCTCGCCCGGCCGCTCGGACCGCACCAAGATCGACGCCATCCCCGCCTTCGCGCGGCCATCGCGCGGGTTCACCTTTTCGGCACGCGCGAACAGCGCGGCAGCGCCACTCAGGTCGCCCAGCCCCATCGACAGGTCGCCCGCCCGGATCAGCGCGTCGATGTCACGCGGGTTGCTGGCCAGCTTGCGCATCTCGTCGCCCAAGCGGTCCGCATCGGTCGTCCCCGGGATCGCCTGAATCATCGCCTGTCCGGACGCCGCGCACGGCACCGCCGCCAGCACGAGCGCCAGCGCAGCAGTCAGGAGATGATGGGACGAGCGGGTCATGAGGATCATCCGTCTAGACCCCAGCCCGACCGAACCGGCAATGTCCGCGACGCGCGCGCGCGGCGAACCGGGCCGGGGCAACGACGAATGCAGCTTCAAGGAGCAAGTAACGGGCGAGGGTTGCGATCTGCGGATTCGTCATAATTAATCTTGAAAAATCGTTCACGCTGAAACGCCGCCTCCCCGGCGGCGGCCGGAGTCCGGTTGGCAGACGGAAATACCGATGGAACGCGCTCCGTTACATCAACCTTGCCAACTGGCCCCGGCCTCCGCCGGGGAGGTTATGTTGGAGGACGATACCTCCACCAATCCATCTGGCCCCGCCGTTCCCCCGCCAGACCGAGAGAACGACGCCCAACCTTACTGGTTGTTCTGCCGGTGCAGGAAGCGCGGAATGTCGAGCGGATCCTGCGGTGCCGCATCGCCCTCTTCCTTCGCTGCGCCCCGCGCCGCATTCGACATACGCTCGAACAGCGTACCGCCAAGCTTCACGCGCGGCGCGGCCGGAACCGCCTCGGGGGCAGCCTCGGCGCCCGGCGCGAGCCAGCGGCGACGCGCGCCACCCTCGTCCGCAGCCGGGGTCGGCACGGGGATCGCCGGGGCGACCGGTGCGCGCGCAGGCGGCACCGGCGAGGCGGAGGCCGGACGCGCAATCGGGCCACGACCATAGGGCTCGTCGGCATAGGTGCGCGGCGCCTGCGGAACATGGACCTGCGCGCTGTGACCCTGTGGTGCGGGTGCCGGTGCGGGCGCAGGTGCCGGGGCAGCCTGTGGGACCATGGTCTCGGCACCGAGCACCAGTTCGTCGTCCGACGCCGATGGCTCGACCTCCGATGACGCGGTCAGGTCAAGCGGCTCTTCGACGGGTGCGGCAGCGGCCGGAGCCGATGCGGATGGCTCGCTCGGACGGAACGACGTGTTTTCGTCAGTCTTGCGCGATCCGAAGCTGAACGAGCGCGTTGGCTCGGGTGCAGCCTCGGGCGGACGCGCATCGGCGTCGATCCCGGTCGCGACGACCGAGACGCGGATCTTGCCTTCCAGCTCCTGGTTGAACGCCGAGCCCCAGATGATGTTGGCATCGGGATCGACCAGGTCGCGGATGTGATTGGCGGCTTCGTCGACCTCGAGCAGGCGCATGTCGTCGCCGCCGGTGATCGAGATGATGACGCCCTTGGCGCCGCGCATGCTGACGCCTTCGAGCAGCGGGTTCGAGATCGCCTTCTGCGCCGCCTCGAGCGCACGGTTGTCGCCGCTCGCCTCGCCGGTGCCCATCATCGCCTTGCCCATCTCCTGCATCACCGAGCGGACGTCGGCGAAATCGAGGTTGATGAGGCCCGGCATCACCATCAGGTCGGTGATGCTGCGGACGCCCTGCTGGAGGACCTCGTCCGCCATCGTGAATGCTTCCTTGAAGGTCGTGTTCGCGTTGGCGATGAGGAACAGGTTCTGGTTCGGGATGACGATCAGCGTGTCGACATACTTTTGCAGCTCGTCGATGCCGCCCTCGGCCGACTTGGCGCGACGGTTGCCCTCGAACGCGAACGGCTTGGTCACGACGCCGACGGTCAGGATGCCCATGTCGCGCGCCGCCTTGGCGATGACCGGTGCCGCGCCCGTGCCCGTGCCGCCGCCCATGCCGGCGGTGATGAAGCACATGTGCGCGCCTTCGAGCATCTTGGCGAGCTGGTCGATCGTCTCCTCGGCGGCCGCGCGGCCGATCTCGGGACGCGAGCCGGCGCCGAGCCCTTGCGTGATCTTGGTGCCCAGCTGGATACGCTGGGGTGCGGTCGACTGCTTCAACGCCTGCGCGTCGGTGTTCGCCACAAGGAAGTCGACGCCTTGGACGTCGGCCCGCATCATGTTGGCGATCGCGTTGCCGCCAGCGCCGCCGACGCCGATCACCGCGATGCGGGGGGCCAGATCGTCCACTTCGGGACTAAGGAATTCGATGCTCATCGCCGTTCTCCGCACAACCCGGTAGATACGCTACGGCCGGGCCCCTGATTAATCTGTGTGCACCAACGTTACGGCCTGTTCCAGCCGAAATAACGCCAGCACCCTCGAAACTCTTAATAATTCGCGCGTGCCGCCTGAATCAACTTGCGGACCATGCCCATGCCCTTTGGTCGGTGCACCGTCGTCCGCTGCGGCGCGAGCCCGCGAAGGTCGATCGGGTTGGTCGCCGCATAAAAGGCCAACCCCGCTAGCGTCGCAAACGCCGGTCCGCCATGCGCTTCCGGCAGCGCGGTCAACCCGCGCGGTCGACCGATCCGGACCGAGCGTCCGAGCGCCTGCTGCGCATAATCGGCGACCCCCTTCAGCTCGGCACCGCCGCCGGTCAGCACGACCTGCCGCCCGACCGGCCCTTCGAACTTCAGCTTGGTGAGCGCATTGCGCACCTCCCCCATCTGATGCTCAAGCCGCTGACGGATCACGCCGATCAGCTGCGCCTTGGTGATCTGCGCCCCCTCGCCTGCGCCATCCTCGGCCGAGATCGGCATGACCGGGATCATGTCGTGATTGTCGCGCGGGCTGGCATTGGCCGAACCGTGGAAGCACTTCATCCGCTCGGCATTCTGCCGCCGAGTCCCGAACGCGCTGGCGATGTCGTCGGTAATGTCCTGCGCACCGATCGGGATCGAGGTCAGCCCGACCAGCATGCCGCCCGCGAACAGCGACACGTTGGTGATCCCCGCCCCCATCTCGACCAGCGCGACGCCGAGCTCGCGCTCCTCGTCGCTCAGGCAGGCGAGCCCCGTCGCGACCGGCGAGGCGATGATCGACTTCACCTCGAGATGCGCCGAGCGCACGCACAGATCGAGGTTGCGCACCGGCGATCCGTCCGCCGCCACCACATGGATGTGCACGCCAAGCCGGTCGGCATGCAGCCCGAGCGGCGTCTTCACCCCCGTCAGCCCGTCGAGCGTATAGAGCGCGGGCTGCGCGTGCAGCACCATCCGCCCCTGCGGATCGATCGAGTTGCGCCCCGCGGCGAGCAACGCATCGATATCCTGCTGCTCGACACGGTGGCCGCCCAGTTCGAACTCGACCTCGGCGACGTCGGACACCAGCCCGCCGGCCGAGAAGCCGACCCAGACATTCTCGATGTTGATGCCCGCGATCCGCTCGGCCTGCTCGACCGCCTCGCGCACCGCCGCCTCGGTCGTCGCCATGTCGGCGATATAGCCGCGCTTGACGCCGCGGCTTTCGCGCTGGCCGGTGCCGAGCACGATCAGCTCGCCCCCGTCGCCCTTCTGCGCGATCATCGCCGAAACCTTCGACGACCCGATATCGAGCGCCGTGATCAGCCCTTCCGGTGCCACCTTCGCCATGTCATCCCTCCCCGCCCGTTACGTTCGCGCCCGCCGTTTGCGACGGGGTAGTCGTATTGTCGCCCGTTTCCGGCGCGCTAGCCCCGACACTGGCCGGCGCCGGCACGTCGACGCTGTGCGCCAGGCTCGCGCCCGGCTTGCGCGCGACCAGCTTGGTCGGATCGCGCATGTCGAACCGGATCCAGCCGCGCCCCAGCAACGGCCGCGCGCCATCCAGCTCGGCGAACTTCACCAGCGCCCGCGGCGCGCCGTCTTCGGGCAGCGCCAACGTCTCGCCGCTCTCGAACGTCAGGTCCCAGCGTCGATTGCCGACCCAGGTCGCCGCCTTGACGCGCGGCTTCAAGGCAGGGGCGGCTGCGAGGAGCGTCTGGTACGACGCCTCCTGCCGATCCGCGCCCGGCCCGATCACCAGCGGCAGGTTCGGGATCGCCTCCGGCTGAACCGGTTCGAGCAGCACGCCCGACGAATCGATCAGCGTCAGCTGGCCATTATCCTGCCACACCGCAGCCGGCGTCCGCTCGACGATATCGACCAGCATGGTGTTGGGCAGCCGCCGCGAGACATGCGCGTCCGCGATCCAGCCATAGCGCAACAGCTTCTGCCGCACCGCCTCCAGATCGACCGACAGCATCGACGTCTGATTCTGCTTGTCCTCCAGCGCGACCGCGTAGACCGACATCCGGTCCATCCGCTTGAGGCCCGTGACCTCGATCTGCTCGACCTTGAAGCCCGCGCGCCCCGCGCCTTCGGCCACCGCCGCACCGATCATGCCGGGGATGCCGACCCACGTCGCCGCCGCGATCGCCACCGCGCCGCCCGCGCCGAGGATCGACCAGGTCGCGATCTTGCGCAGCGTATCCTCGCTGACCGGGAGCATCCCGACCAGCCGGTCCATCGCCGACACCTTCTTGACCGCGACTTTCCGCCGCGGGGCGGGCCGCTTGGGCGGCGGGCCGCGCTTGATCGTGCGGCTCATGGCGAAGGATGGTCCGCGATCGCCTCGTCGACGATCGCCTGCACCAGTTCGGCATAGCTCATGCCGATATGCCGCGCCTGTTCGGGCACCAGGCTCAGCGGAGTCATTCCCGGCTGCGTGTTCACCTCGAGCAGGAACAGCCCGTCGACGCCGCGCTCGTCGTCCCAGCGGAAGTCCGACCGCGACGCGCCCTTGCAGCCGAGCAACCGGTGCGCCTCGAGCGCGAGGCTCTTGCAGGCATCTGCGATCTCGTCGGGGATTTCCGCCGGGCAGACATGCTCGGTCATCCCGTCGGTATATTTCGACTCATAGTCGTACCAGCCGGTCTTGGGCTTCAACTCGGTGACGCCCAGCGCCCGATTGCCGAGCACCGCGGTCGTCAGTTCGCGCCCGCGAATATAGGGCTCGGCGAGCAGCTCCTCGAAATCGATCCACGGCCCGAGGCTGTCGCGCGCGATCGGGTTGCCGTAAGTGCTGCTGTCTGTGACGATCGCGACGCCCACCGACGACCCTTCGTTGACCGGCTTCAGCACATAAGGCCGCGCCATCGGATCGCCCTCGAACAGCTCCGCCGACTTGACGATCCGCCCGCCCGGCATCGGGATCCCCGCAGGCACCAGCAGCAGCTTGGTCAGCACCTTGTCGATCGCGATCACCGACGTCGCCAGCCCCGAATGCGTGTAGCGCACGCCCATCAGATCGAGCAGCCCCTGCACCGAACCATCCTCGCCAGGCGTCCCGTGCAGCGCGTTGAACACGAGATCGGGCTGAGCCTCCGCCAACCGCGCCGCGACGTCGCGCCCCATATCGATCCGCGTGACGCGGTGCCCGAGCGACTCCAGCGCATCGGCACAGCCATTGCCCGACATCAGCGAGACCTCACGCTCCGCCGACCAGCCGCCCATCAGCACCGCGATGTGAAGAGGCGCACTCACTGCTCCCCTCCCGCTTGCGGGAGGGGTCGGGGG
>NZ_LMLD01000008.1:204781-205676 GCF_001421825.1 Sphingomonas sp. Leaf38
GCCTTCACCTTGTCTCGTACCTCTTCACCCAGCGCCTCGATCTCCGCGCTCGACGCGGACCCGAGGTTCAGCAGGAAATTGCAATGCTTCTCGCTCACCTGCGCGTCCCCGCGCGTCAGCCCGCGGCAGCCAGCCGCGTCGATCAGCGCCCAGGCCTTGTGCCCCTCGGGATTCTTGAACGTCGATCCACCGGTGCGCGACCGCAACGGCTGCGACGCCTCGCGCTCGGCGGCGATCCGGTCCATCTCCGCACCGATGACGCTAGGCTCGCCGGGCGTGCCCGAGAACACCGCCTCGACCACCACCGCACCCTCCGGTAGGTCAGAATGCCGGTACACATAGCCGAACCGCGCCGCCGGCCACGTCTCGATCGCGCCGTCGCGCGTGACGACGGTCGCCTCGATCAGGATATCGCTGACGTCGCGCCCATAGGCCCCCGCGTTCATCCGAACAGCGCCGCCCACCGTCCCCGGAATGCCGCGCAAAAACTCGAGCCCGGCGATCCCCGCATCGCGCGCGGCGCTGGCGACGGTGATCCCCATCGCCCCCGCCCCGGCCCGAACGCGACCGTCCTGCACAGACACCTTCGCCATCGCCTTGGGCAGCCGGACGACGACCCCCGGCACGCCACCGTCCCGAACGATCAGATTTGAGCCGACGCCGACCGGCAGAACCGGCGTCGAAGGATCGAGCGTCTTCAACAACCCAGCCAGATCCTCGACATCCGCAGGCCGCACGAGCCACTCGGCCGCCCCACCGGTCCGAAACCAGATGAAGTCCGCCAGGCTGCCATTCGGAGTCAGAGACCCCCGCAAATCCTCCCCGGCACGGGGAGGGGGACCGCCGAAGGCGGTGGAGGGGGGCCCGCCCGAAACGGCACGCCCGTGGCCAGCCC
>NZ_LMLD01000008.1:205726-207292 GCF_001421825.1 Sphingomonas sp. Leaf38
GCATGGTCCCCCTCCCCGTACCGGGGAGGATTTGTGCGCGATCACTCACGCCGGCACCTTCGCACGCTCGACCGCGATCGCATCGGCCAGCCCGGCCGCCCACTTCGTAATGTCGCCCGCGCCAAGGCAGACGACCATATCATCCGCCGCGATCGTCGCCGCCAGCTCGACCGCCAGCGCATCCGCATCCGCGACCACACCCGCAAACCGGTGCCCGCGCCGCTTCAGCCCCTCGACCAAAGCCGCCGCATCGACGCCCTCGACCGGCGCCTCGCCCGCCGCATAGACCGGCGTCACCAGCACCCGGTCCGCGTCGTTGAACGCGGTCTGGAAATCCTCCATCAGATTGCCGAGCCGCGAATAACGATGCGGCTGCACGACCGCGATCACGCGCCCCTTCGCCCCCTCGCGCGCCGCGGCCAGCACCGCACGGATCTCGACCGGGTGATGCCCGTAATCGTCGATGATCGCCACGCCGCCACCCTCGACCGGAACCTCGCCCACCTTGGTGAACCGCCGCTTCACGCCGCCGAACTTGGCAAAGCCCTGCTGGATCGTCGCATCCTCGATGCCTAGCTCGAGCGCGACGCCGATCGCGGCCAAGGCGTTCTGGACATTGTGCCGGCCCGGCATCGGCATCTCGATCCCGTGGATTGTCCGCGTTGCGCCGTCGCGCGTCCGCACCACGCAGTCGAAGCGGTTGCCGCCCGGGATCGGCGTCACCTCGACACCGCGGACATCCGCCTGCGCCGAGAAGCCATAGGTCACGATCCGCCGGTCGCGCACGCGCGGCAGGATCCCCTGCACCTCGGGATGATCGAGACACAGCAACGCCGCGCCGTAGAAGGGCACGTTCTCGACGAACTCGACGAACGCATCCTTCACCGCGTCGAACGATCCGTAATGATCGAGATGCTCGGGATCGATGTTGGTGACGACCGCGATCGTCCCGTCCAATCGCAGGAAGCTGCCGTCGCTCTCGTCCGCCTCGACGACCATCCAGTCGCTCGCACCCAGTCGCGCGTTCGACCCGTAGGAGTTGATGATCCCGCCATTGATCACGGTCGGATCGACGCCGCCGGCATCGAGCAACGCCGCTACCATCGACGTCGTCGTGGTCTTGCCGTGCGTGCCCGCCACGGCAACCGTCGACTTCAACCGCATAAGCTCGGCAAGCATTTCCGCGCGCCGCACCACGGGCACGCGCGCGTTGAGCGCCGCCTCGACCTCGGGGTTCGAGCGCACGATCGCGGTCGACACGACCACCACCGCGGCATCGCCGATATTCGCCGCGGCATGGCCGATCGCCACCGGGATCCCCTTGTCGCGCAACCCCTGCACGACATAGCCCTCGGCCACGTCGGAGCCCTGCACGCGATAGCCGAGATTCTTCATCACCTCGGCGATACCCGACATGCCGATCCCGCCGATGCCGACGAAATGGATCGTGCCGATATCCGTTGCGACACCCTTCATGCGCAAATCCTCCCCTGCAAGGGGAGGGGGACCGCGACGCGCAGCGGCGGGGTGGAGGGGGCGAGCCACGAAGCACAGCGCTGGAGGAGA
>NZ_LMLD01000008.1:207328-210992 GCF_001421825.1 Sphingomonas sp. Leaf38
TGCGCACGGTCCCCCTCCCCGTCCCGGGGAGGATTTTTGCGAGCGTCTTCATGCGAACTGCGCCTTTGGCTTGGACGGCGCACCGACCGGGATCCGCGAGACAGGCGCGTCGAGGCTCTCGACCAGATCGGCCAGATCGCTTGCGGCATTCGGCCGCCCGCAACTGCGCGCGCGGCCCGCCGCGTTCTGCAACGCGGCCGGGTCGAGCCCGAGTTTCTGCATCTGCTTGGCCAGTTCCACTGCGGTAAAGTCTCCCTGCGCGATCGTCCGCGCGCCGCCGGCCCGAGTCATCTCGCGCGCGTTCACGGTCTGGTGATCGTCGGTCGCACTCGGCAACGGCACCAGGATCGCCGGACGCCCCGCCGCGGTCAGTTCCGAAATCGTCGACGCACCCGCGCGTGCGATCACAAGATGCGCCCAAGCGAGCTGTTCGGGCATATCGGGAAGATACGTAGCCAGCTCGGCCGGGATCTGATGCTCGGCATATTTCGCGCGCACCGCATCGATATCCTCGATCCGCGCCTGATGCGTCACCTGCAGCCGCCGCCGGAACGTGACGGGCAGCATCGCGAGGCCATCGGGCACCACCTGCGACAGGATGCTCGCGCCCTGGCTGCCGCCGGTCACAAGCACGCGGAAGATCCCGTCCTCCTCGAGCAGCGGATAGGGCCGCGATCGCAGCGCCAGCACCGCCTCGCGCACCGGATTGCCGACCAGATGCGTCTTGCCCAGCAGCTTGAGTGCGAGCCGCTCGGTCGGCTCGGACGAGGTCGCGATCGCATCCACCCGCCCCGCGACGAAGCGGTTCACGCGCCCCAGCACCGCGTTCTGCTCGTGCACAGCAGTCGGGATCTTGTCCGCAAACGCCGCCAGCAGCGCGGGCAGTGCCGGATAGCCGCCAAACCCGATCACCGCCGCCGGCTTGAACGTCGCGTACAGTTCGCGCGCCATCGCCCGCCCGCGCCACATCTCGCGCGTCGCCTTCGCCCAGCCGAGCGGCCCGCCGGCAAAGCGGCCCGCGGGCAGGACATGCGTCTGGATCTCGTCGAACAGCCCGGGAAAGCGCACGCCGCGCGCGTCGCTGACCAGCGCGACGCGGTGGCCGCGCTTGGTCAGTTCGGCCGCGAGCGCCGCTGCCGGGACCATGTGTCCGCCGGTGCCACCGGCCGCCAGGACATAATGCCGAGGTTTGTTGACGTTCATTCACCACTCCAGCGGACGACATAAGGGCTCCGCGTGAGAAACGGATTGCGCCGGGTGAACGCCAGCAGCAACCCCATGCCGACCGAAAGCGCGATCATCGACGATCCGCCATAGCTGATGAACGGCAGCGTCATGCCCTTCGACGGCGCGAGCCCAGTGTTCACCGCCATGCTCACCAGCGCCTGCGCGCCGAACTGCGTGGCAAGCCCCGCCGACGCCAGCAGCTTGAACTCGTCCTGCTCGTCCAGCAGCTTGACGAACACGCGCACGACGATCGCCAGGAAGATTACGGCGATCACCGAACAGGCAATCAGCCCGAATTCCTCGCCGATCACCGAGAAGATGTAATCGGTATGCGCCTCGGGCAACCCGAACTTCGCCGCGCCCGCGCCCGGCCCGGTCCCGGACCAGCCGCCCGCGGTCAGCGTATTATGCGCCGCGTTGGTCTGGAAATGATCGCCCGCACCCTCGCCCTCGACGCCCGGAAACAGGAACGCGTCGATCCGCGACCGCGCCACGCCGTAGAAGACATAGGCCGCGACCAGCCCCGCCGGCGCCATCGCGATCAGCCCGATCAGCACCTTGGCGGGTGTCCCCGCGATCATCAGCAGCGCCAGCCACACCGAACAGAAGATGATCGTCTGGCCGAAATCGGGTTGCAGCATCAGCAGCACCGCGACGCCCGCGGTCATCGCGCCGGTGATCAGTACCGTCGGCAGCTCCGAATCCTTCACGCGCAACGACAACAGCCACGCGACCGTGACGATGAACAGCGGTTTCAAAAACTCGGACGGCTGGAATTGCGCGAAACCGACGCCGAGCCAGCGCCGCGCGCCGTTCGCCTCGACGCCGATAAACGGCGTCACCATCAGCATCAGCACGAACAGCGCACATCCGCCGATCGCCATCCGCCGCGCCATCGACACGGGCATCATCGACACGCCGATCAGCACCGGCAACGACACGCCGACCCACATCAACTGCCGCCAGAAATAATAGAGCGGCGCGATCTTGTGATGCTCGCCCGAATAGCGGACCGCGCTCGCCGGCGACGCCGCCGCCACCGCGATCAGCCCGATCGCGATCAGGAACAGCGTCAGCAGCAGCAGCATCCGGTCGATATCCCAGAACCACGTGCCCAGCGGCGACTGATCGCCACGCCCGCCACGCCGCTTCATCTTCGCGACGATCCCGTTCTTCGGTGTGCCCATATCCATGGCCCCAGCGCGCATATCAGTCATGCCAGCAACTCTACCGCGGCACGGAACGCCGCCCCGCGCGCTTCGTAATCGCGAAACTGGTCGAAGCTAGCACAAGCGGGGGACAACAACACCGTGTCGCCGGGCTTGGCGTTCGCGGCGGCGCTGCGGACTGCTGCGTCGAGCGTGCCGACGGTCTCGACCGGCATCGACCCGCCCAGGATCTCGGCGAATTTCGGCCCGGCCTCGCCGATCGTGTAGGCGCGGACGACATGCCCGAATGCAGGCCGGCACGCGTCGAGGTCGTCCCCCTTCGCGCGCCCGCCGACGATCCAGTGGACCCGGTCGAACGCGGCGAGCGCGGGCGCGGTGCTCTCGGGATTGGTCGCCTTGCTGTCATCGACATAGGCGACGCCGCCATAGGACGCGATCTGCTGCATCCGGTGCGGTAGCCCCGTGAAGCTGGCGAGCCCGCGATCGATATCGACCTCGCTCACGCCCAGCGCCTTGGCGACAGCGATCGCGGCAAGCGCGTTCTGCGCGTTGTGCGGCCCCTGCAACGCGGGCCAGTCGCCCTGAAACATGCACACGCCGGGCGCGATCTTGGTCAAATGCTCGCCCTTGGCGGACAACCCGCGCGCGATCGCAGCGGACGGCGCATCGCCGATCCCGATGATTGCGTCATGCCCGGCCGACTGCATCGCGAACAGCCGCGCCTTGGACGCGGCATAGCCCTCGAAGCCATCATACCGGTCGAGATGATCGGGCGTGATGTTGAGCAGCACCGCGACGTCGCAATCGAGCGTCTGCGTCAGATCGATCTGGTAGCTCGACAGCTCGAGCACATAGACCCCGCCCTCGGGCAGCGCCTCCTGCTCGAGGATCGGCAACCCGATATTGCCGCCCATCAGCGTGGGAATGCCGGCGGTCTCGAGAATGTGATGCACCAGCGCGGTGGTCGTCGACTTGCCGTTGGTGCCGGTGATCCCGACAACCTTGTGCGGCGGCAGGTCCGCGCGGGCTTGGGCGAACAGCTCGATATCGCCAATGACCGGAACGCCCGCGTCGCGCGCGACCGCGGCCAGCGGATGCGTATTCAACGGCACCCCCGGCGACACGACCAAAGCGTCGAACCCCGTTAGGTCATCGAGCGGTGCAACACGCAAATCCTCCCCGACACGGGGAGGGGGACCGCCAGCCAAAGGCTGGGGGTGGAGGGGGCCATCCGCAGGCGCAACGCCCGGAACAGCCCCCCCCCCCCC
>NZ_LMLD01000008.1:211049-213671 GCF_001421825.1 Sphingomonas sp. Leaf38
TCCCCGTCCCGGGGAGGATTGCTTCACGCTTTGCCTCATCCGAATCCCAAGCCACAACCCCCGCGCCGCCAGCCACCAGCGCCCGCACCGTCGCCCCCCCCGACCGCGCGAGCCCCAGCACCGCATAGCGCTTCCCGCGCCAGGCCTTCGCGACGATCACCGCAGTTTCAACGTCGAGAGGCCGACCAGCGCCAGCACCAGCGCGATGATCCAGAAGCGGATCACGACGGTCGCCTCCGCCCAGCCGAGCTGTTCGAAATGATGGTGGATCGGCGCCATCCGGAACACGCGCTTGCCCGTGCGCTTGTAGAAGAACACCTGGATGATCACCGACAGCGCCTCGATCACGAACAGCCCGCCGATGATCCCCAGCACGATCTCGTGATGCGCGACGACCGCGATCGTCCCCAAGGCGCCGCCAAGGGCAAGACTCCCGGTATCGCCCATGAACACCGCCGCCGGCGGCGCATTGAACCACAGGAACGCAAGCCCCGCCCCGACGATCGCCCCGCAGAAGATCGCCAGTTCGCCCGCGCGCGGCACGTGCGGGATGCCCAGATAATCGGCGAACTTCACGTTCCCGACCAGGTACACGATCAGCATGAACGCGACGCTCGCGATGATCACCGGCATCGTCGCCAGCCCATCGAGCCCGTCGGTCAAATTCACCGCATTGCCGAACGACACGATCGTGAAGGCAGCGAACACCGGGAAGAACCAGCCGAGATCGAGGTACAGCCGCGACGTGAACGGCAGGTACAGATGCGGCCCGTTCTGCGACATGATGATCGTGGCCGCGATGCCAGCGATCGCGAATTCCAGCAGCAGCCGCGTCCGCCCGCTGATCCCCGCGGTGCTCGCCTTCCGCACCTTGTCATAGTCGTCCATGAATCCGATCGTCCCGAAGCCGAGCGTCACGAACAGGCACGCCCAGACATAGGGGTTGCTCAGGTCCATCCACAGGAAGATGGCAAGGCACATCGACGTCAGGATCATCAGCCCGCCCATCGTCGGCGTGCCGCGCTTGGCCAGATGCGATTGCGGGCCGTCGGCACGGATCGGCTGCCCCTTGCCCTGCCGCACGCGCAACCAGCCGATGAACTTGGGGCCGATGATCAGGCCGATGATCAGCGCGGTCGCGACCGCACCGCCGGTCCGCACCGTCTGGTACCGGATGAGATTCAGCAGACCGGGAAACCCCAGATGCTCGGCAAGCCAGTACAGCATTCAGTTTTTCCCGCTCAAGAGACCTGCCACGACCCGAGCGAGCCCAACCCCGTTCGATCCCTTGACGAGCACGGCGTCGCCCGGCGCGACGATCGTCCGTAGCGTGGCGAGCGCGGTCGCAGCGTCGCCCACATGGACGGTTTCGATCTGTCCCTCAAGCACCTGCGCGAGCGGTGCCATCGCTTCACCGACTAGCAGCGCCATTTCGACGCGCGCCGCCAGGATCGGTTCGGCAAGCCCGGCGTGATAGTCCGCCGAGGCGTCGCCCAGTTCGCGCATCTCGCCGAGCACCGCGATATGCCGACCCGGTTCGTGGGCAAGGACGCTGAGCGTCGCGCGCATCGACGACGGGTTCGCGTTGTAGCTCTCGTCGATCACGAGGATCTCGCCGTCACCGACCGATGCCATGGATCGCGCGCCGCGCCCCTGCAACCCGCCGAGCTCGGCAAGCGCCAGCCCCGCGAGCCCGAGATCGCTGCCCGCCGCCTGCACGCACGCCAGCACGCCCAGCGCGTTCGACACCCAGTGCGCGCCCGGCTGCGCGATCGTGAAGCTCAGTTCGTGGTCCGCGGCCTGCCCCATCCGCGCGGTGACGAACGTCCCGCCCGTCGGCAGCCGCATCGCTTCGATCGCGCGCACGTCGGCGCCCTTTTCGCTGCCGAAGGTCACGACATGCGCGGCATGCGGCGCGGCATGGCCGAGCAGCCGGTCGCGATGCGGGCTGTCATACGGTACGATCGCAGTGCCACCGGGCATCAGCCCGGCGAAGATCTCGCCCTTGGCATCCGCGATCGCGCTCTCGTCGCGGAAGAAGGCGGTATGTGCAGGCGCGATCGCGGTGATCATCGCGATATGCGGCCGCACCAGCTGAGTCAGTTCGGCGAGTTCGCCGGCATGGTTCATCCCCATCTCGAACACGCCGAACGTCGCGTCGCGCGGCATCCGTGCGAGGCTCAGCGGCACGCCCGTATGGTTGTTGTAGCTCTTGACCGAGCGATGCACCGCACCCGGCGCCGCACGGTCGAGACACGCGAACAGCGCCTCCTTCGCGCTGGTCTTGCCGACCGACCCGGTGACGCCGATGATCGTCGCGCCACTGCGCGCGCGGCTCGCGGCGCCCAGCGCATTGAGCGCGACGAAACTGTCCGCGGCGAGGACGTGCGGGTGGTCGCAAGGCTCCGACACGATCGCCCCGGCGGCGCCCTGCGCAAACGCCTGGTCGAGAAACAGATGCCCGTCGCTCGCCTCGCCTTTCATCGCCACGAACAGATCGCCGGGGCCAACCTCGCGCGAATCGAACGCAACGCCGGAGACGGAAAAGTCCCCCGACGCCACACCGCCAGTGGCGGCGGCGATCTCAGCCGAAGTCCACAGACTCACTGCTCCCCTCCCCCC
>NZ_LMLD01000008.1:213728-274268 GCF_001421825.1 Sphingomonas sp. Leaf38
CGCGCCCTCCCCTAGCCCCTCCCGCAAGCGGGAGGGGAATGAAGATCTAGCCCCCCTCACGCAGCACACTCCCGCGCGACGCTCACATCGTCGAACGGCAGCACCATGTCGCCAACGATCTGTCCCTGCTCATGCCCCTTGCCCGCAATCAGCACGATATCTTCGGGCCCAGCCTCGCGCACAGCGGCGGCGATCGCCGCGCGCCGGTCGCCGATCTCCTCGGCACCGCGCGCGCCCTTCAGCACGTCGCGGCGGATCGCCCGCGCATCCTCCGTCCGCGGATTGTCGTCGGTCACGATGACACGGTCGGCATGCTGCACCGCCACCTGCCCCATCGTCTCGCGCTTGCCCGTATCGCGGTCGCCGCCCGCACCGAACACCACGATCAGCTTGCCGCCCGCATGCGGCTTCAGCGCCGCGATCGCGGCCTCCAGCGCATCGGGCGTATGCGCGTAATCGACATAGACCGGCGCACCCGACTTCGCGATCACCGCCCGCTCCAGCCGCCCGCGCACCGGCTGCAACCGCGCCAGGTTCGCGATCGTCGCGGCGACATCGCCGCCGGTGGCGATCACCAGCCCGGCGGACACCAAAGCGTTCGCCGCCTGATAAGCCCCGATCAGCGGCAGCGTCACGGTGTAGGTCTGGCCCTCGGCCTCGATCGTCAGCCCCTGCCCCAGCAGCGTCGGATCGCGTCCCACCAGCCGCAGCGTCTCGCCCTGCGTGCCGACCGTCACCAGCCGGTTGCCGCGTTCGCGCGCCAGGTCGATCACGCGCGCCGCCTGCGGATCATCCGCCCACACCACCGCGGTGCCATCGGTCGACAACACTTCGGAGAACAACCGGATCTTGGCGGTGAAATACGCCGCCATGTCGCCGTGATAGTCGAGATGATCGCGGCTGAGGTTCGTGAACGCGGCCGCGGCCACCTTCAGCCCCTCGGTGCGGTACTGAGTCAGCCCGTGGCTCGACGCCTCGAACGCCAGATGAGTCACGCCTTCGCGCCCCAGCCCCGCAACGTTCGACAAAAACGTCACCACGTCGGGAGTCGTCAGCCCCGTCGTCACGCGCTCGTCGGCGGTCGTGACGCCCAGCGTGCCGATCGACGCCGCGTGGAAGCCCGCCATTCGCCACAGCTGCCGAGTCATCTCGACGCACGACGTCTTCCCGTTGGTCCCGGTGATCGCCACCGACGTCTCGGGAAATGGCGCGAAGAACCTGGCCGCCAGTTGTGCGAACCGCTCGCGCGGGCTGTCGTCGGCGATATAGGCGGCACCCTCGACGGTCAGCCCGGGCCGCGCGACCACCGCGATCGCGCCCGAGCGGATCGCGTCGGCGATATAGTCCTCGCCGTTGACGCGCGCACCTTCGAACGCGCCGAATACCGTACCCGGCGCGACCTTGCGGTGATCGATCGCGAACCCCGTCACCTGCGCCTCTTCCGTCCCGTCGGTCAGCGCTGACAGCTTCATTTGGTCGTCCTCATTGCCCGGTTGGCTGCGTGCGGGTCGGGTCCTGCCACAAAGTCGGCACGATGTCAGACACGTCGATGTCGCGGTGCGCATCGGGCACCACGCCCAGCATCGCACCCACGCGCGAGATCGTCCGGCCCACCACCGGCGCGGTATTCCACGCCGCGGTCTTCCATCCGCCGGTTTCCTTCGTGCCGAGCGGCGAATCGAGCATCGCCAGCACTACGTACCGCGGCGCATCCATCGGGAACGCGGCGGCAAACGTCGCCACGTTGCGCGAATGGTCATAGCCGCCCGACACCGCCGCCTCGGCCGTGCCGGTCTTGCCGCCGACGCGGTAGCCCGGCGCATCGCCCTTGCGCCCCGTGCCGCGCTGCACGATCAGCCGCAGCATCTGCCGCATCCGTGCGCTCGTCTGCTCGCTGATCACGCGACGCCCGACCGGCGCATGCCCTGGCGCGACCTTCAGCAACGTCGCCGGCCGCCAGATCCCGCCATTGACCAACGCCGCATAGGCGCTGGCGAGATGCAGCGGGGTCACCGCGATGCCGTGGCCATAGGCGGTCGTCATCGTCGTCGTGCGCGCCCAGTATTTTGGCCACAACGGGCGGCCCTTCTCGCGCAGCTCGATATCGGGCTTGGTATCGAAGCCCAGCTTCCTGAACATCGTCTGCATCCGCGCCGGCCCGACCTCGTCAGCGACGCGCGCGGTGGCGATGTTCGACGAATAGATCAGCGTCTCGGCCATGTTGAGCCAGCGCTTTGGATCGCCGCGCTCGTCATGGATTGTGAAGCGGCCGACCTGCAGCGGGTGCGTCGCATCGAACCGCCGCGCGAACGACGTGACGACGCCGGTATCCATCGCGGTCGCCATCGTGATCGGCTTGAACGTCGATCCCAGCTCGAACACGCTCTGAGTCGTGACGTTGCGCAGCTCCTCGCTGCCCGCCATCCCGACGCGATTGGGGTTGAAGGTCGGCAGCGAGACCATCGCGATCACCTCGCCCGTCGCCACGTCGAGGACGATCCCGCCCGCGCCGCGCGCGGAGAAGGTCGTCATCGCACGGCCCAGCTCGCTCTCCATCGCCGCCTGGACGCGGTTGTCGAGCGACAGCGCGACCGGCGTGCCGTTGAGCGCAGGGTTGGTCAGCCGCTCGTCGAGCACGCGCTCCATGCCGCTCATCCCGTGCCCCGCGGTCGACAGGAAGCCCAGCGCATGCGCCGCCATCGTCGATTGCGGATACAGCCGCTGCGTGTCGCGGTCGAACACGATCGCGGGCTCGCCGATCGCATTGACCTGCTCGACGAGCGCGGGCGACGCGCGCCGCTGCAGGTAGATGAAGCTTTTGCCCGACGTCAGCAGCGCATAATAATGCGCCTGGTCGCCCGCCTCGGGCATCAGCGCGGCCAGCTTGCTGGCGACCTCGGTCGGATCGCCGATCAGCTTCTTGGGGTGGACCGCGATCGTCCACGCATCGATCGTCCGCGCCAGTGGCGCGCCGTTGCGATCGACGATGTCGCCGCGCGCCGCGATCGTCGCCGCGCGCGCCTGCGGATCGGCGAGCGACGCCTGCACCGCCAGCATCCCCAGCCGCCCGACCACCACCAGCACCGCCGCGCCGAACAGGAACATCAGCATCATCAGGCGCGTGTGCGCGGTCGCCACCAGCGCGTGACGCTGGTTGGCGCTACGATGTTGCGCGACAGGCCGGGCGACCAAGGCCGTCACCGCCGCCGGCCGCTCTCGGAGCGCGCACCGCTCATGATGTCACCCAGAGTCGTATCGGACAGCAGCTTGCGGTCGAGCATCGCGACCGCCTGCGGCCGGACCTTGGCGACGGCCGCGAGACGATCGGTCTTGGCGGCGCGGACGAGCGCTGCCTCGGTCGACCGCGGCGTCGCCACCGACGCACGGATCACCACCGGCTTCAGCGCGGTCTTCGATGCGGCCTGGATCGCGACGCTCATCGCGCGCGGCGCGCTCGCCTGCGCCATCTGGACCGGCGCGGGCGCGAGCTTCACGACGGCGGGCGCCGCGGTCACCGGAACGACCGGCGTGGACACGACCGACCCGGCCCCCGACGGCACCAGCAGCGCGGCGGTCTGGACCCCGTCCGCGCGCAGGCTGTTGACGTCGAGCGCCGCGAGCGCGGCCTCGCTTACCACGAACTGGCCCGCGGTCGGCGCCGACAGCGCCAGCGTGTCGCCGTTCCAGCGTTCGAGCTGCGCGAGGTTGCCGCGCGTGTCGAACTCGGTCTCCAGCGCGCGGATATCGCGCTCGGCTGACCGGATCTGACCATTGACCGCCTCCAGCTTCTTGCGCTCGGCGGCAACCTGCAGCGACACGAGGTAGAAACCGAGCACGACGGCGACACAGCCCCCGAACCAGCCCACACCCTTCATCCGATACGCCGCCGTCATGTCGTCACCTCTTCCGTCCAGGGTTGCGCGGAGGTCCGCCGCGCCGTCCGTAATGTCGCCGAGCGCGCGCGCGGATTGCGTGCGACCTCAGCCTCGCCGGCGCGAACACCGCGGCCGACATGAGAAAAACTAGGTTCCGCAACGGCTTTCACCTGCGGAAGATGACGGGAACCTGAAGGCGAGCCACCGGAACGGGTGCGCAGGAAGCGCTTCACCATCCGGTCCTCGAGGCTGTGGAAGGTCACGATCGCGAGCCGGCCACCGGGCTTCAGCACGCGTTCGGCGGCCAGCAATCCGTCCGCCAATTCGCCCAGCTCGCGATTCACATGGATGCGGATCGCCTGGAACGCGCGCGTCGCGGGGTCCTTCTTGTCGTGCGCCTTGTAGCCGAGCGCGCGGCGGACGATGTGCGCCAGCTCGCCGGTCCGCGTCAGCGGGCGCGCCGCGACGATCGCGCGCGCCACGCGCCGCGACTTGGGCTCGTCGCCATATTGATACAGCACGTCGGCGATCTCGTTCTCGTCCGCCTCGTTGACGAAGTCCGCCGCCGACATGCCGGCCTGCGCCATCCGCATGTCGAGCGGGCCGTCCGACTGGAACGAGAAGCCGCGCTCCGCCTGATCGAGCTGCATCGACGACACGCCGATGTCGAGCGTCACGCCATCGACCGGCGCCAACCCGCGCGTCTCGAGCTCGGACGCCATCGCCGAGAAGTCCGCGGCGATCAGCGTCAGCCCGTCTTCGGCCTCCTCGATTCCGCGGCCGGCAGCGATCGCATCGGGATCGCGATCGAACGCCACGACGCGAGCACCGGACTTCAACAACGCCAGTGTATAGCCGCCCGCGCCGAACGTGCCGTCGACCATCGTCTCACCGGGCTCGGGGGCGAGCGCGGCCAGGACTTCGTCGAGCAGGACGGGGATATGCGGCGCGTCGGGACCGCTCACAGCTGGATCCCCTTCTCGGCCATGTAGAAGCGCGCCATTTCCTTGACGACGGGGGGCATGCCGTCGGTGGCGATCAGCGTCGCGGGGTCCCAGATCTCGATATAATCGAGCACGCCGTAAAAGAACGCATGGCCCTTGATGCCCGCATAGAAGCGCGGGAACGCGGGCATGATAAAGCGACCGGAGCCGTCGAAGGGGACGGCTTCGCCCGATGCCGCGGCGCGCTTGATGTTGTAATCATACTCGCCGTTCTCGGACGTATTCTCGGATTCGCGGCGGTCGAGGCGCTCGGCGAGGATGTCGACATAGCCCGGATCATACGCCACCAGGCAGCGATTCTTCTGATGCGCGCCGATGATGATGGTCCCGCCGTCCTTGCCGTTCGCCTTGGGCGCATTTGCGGAAAGGGTCGTGCGAAGCGCCGAAGGGATGGCTACCCGGCCCTTGTCGTCGACAAGGCCGATACCGTCTCCCTGATAGCGACCCCGTACCGACACGCCAAAACCCTTCGAAATGGCGCACACGCCTCACCATCTCGGACCACGGCCTCGCCGCGATCCGACCGCGCTAACAGCTAACGGTGAACGTGCCCCTGTATTAACCTCCATCTACCATAGAGGTCCGGGGACGCAACGGGATTTTTGGGGATTTCGGGTTTTTGCGACGAGTTTCGCGCGTCGGTTCGGAGCGAATTGCGAGCAGATCGGATTTTATCGGCGCATCAACGGGGATCTGAATGCGGGAAATCTGGGGATAGGCCCATATCTTCACCGGCTAGCGCCCGTGGACGTCATCCGCGGCTGTGTCGAGCAGACTCACCTTCGATGCCGTCGATGTCCTCACCTTCGATACTGTCATTTTGGCGACAGCCGGGACTTTGTGCAAGGATATGAGGCACATCCCTCCAATGGGCCCTGCGCTTCGGTTAATTGAATGGAGAAGCCGGACCCGATCTCACGACGAGGACGGATTACCTAGGGCGCGGGCGCCTGGGCATTGGCGCTCGGCGCCACGCCCATCTCGGCCAGAGGCTCACCCGCGCTCTTGGCATCGATGACGTTCGAAACTCCCATGTTCGCGACCACGTCCGCCTGCGCAGCGCCGGCGGTCGCGACTGGCCGCTCGCGGCTCGCCGAACCGATGATCGCGCTGGCCAATCCGATCAGCAGCACGACCGCGGCGAGGCCGATCATGCCGACCTTGATGCGCTGCAGGCTTTGCGAGGGTTCATGGTGTAACTTCATCTTGCCGCGCCAAGATACCTGACCACCGCGCCTCTGTCGATTCCCGCTCATGCCGCCACTCAACCAAGCCCCTTCGCCGCGCGCCACGTCGGGTCGTACAGCGTCGAGAGATAGCGAAATCCGGTATCGCACAGGATCGTCGCGATGCGCTTGCCGGGCCCGAGATGCTTCGCCAACGCCACCGCCCCGGCGACGTTGATCCCCGACGACAACCCGAGACACAGGCCCTCCTCGTCGAGCAGGCGACGGACCCAGGCATAGCCTTCCTGGTCAGAAATCCGGAACTGCGTGTCGATCGGCGCGCCCTCCAGATTGGCGGTGATCCGGCCCTGCCCGATCCCCTCGGCAGCCGACGATCCTTCGGACTTCAGCTCGCCATGCGCGTAATAGTTATACAGCGCGGCACCATGCGGATCGCTCAGCGCGATACAGACAGCCTCGTCCTTCGCCTTCAGCCCGAGACCGACGCCGGCGATCGTCCCGCCGGTCCCCGCCGCGCAGGTGAAGCCGTCGATCCGTCCGTCCATCTGCGCCCAGATTTCCTCGGCGGTGCCGACGATGTGCGCGCGGCGATTGGCGATGTTATCGAACTGATTGGCCCAGATCGCGCCCGGCGTCTCCTCGGCAATCCGCCGCGAGGTATGGACGAAATGGCATGGCGACGAGAAGGCGGCGGCCGGCACCAGCACCAGTTCGGCGCCCAGCGCGCGAAGCGTGTCCATCTTCTCGCGGCTCTGCGTCTCGGGCATGACAATGATCGTCTTGTAGCCCTTCGCGTTGGCGACCAAGGCCAAGCCGATCCCGGTATTGCCCGCAGTCCCCTCGACGATCGTGCCGCCGGACTGGAGCAAACCGCGGTGCTCGGCATCCTCGACGATGAACAACGCCGCGCGATCCTTCACCGACGCGCCGGGGTTCGCATATTCGCACTTGCCGAAGATATCGCAGCCCGTCGCGTCGCTGGGACCTTTCAGGCGGACAAGCGGCGTGTTGCCGATCAGGGCGAGCGTGTCGGATATAGTGTGCATCGCGGCTATGTGGCCTCGCAGACCGCGCCGGGCAAGCGAGCGAAACTTTGTCACGCCCAAATCGCCCGCTGCGCGCGAAGCTCGGCCCCTCCGTCGCCATCAATAACCGCCTACCAATACCGGCGCGGCATCACGCAGTTTTGCCCTCGCTTCGCCTTGCCCCGAAAGTGTCTCGCCTCACCGGTTTGCAGGTATTCCTATTTGCCCCGGCTTTTTCCGCGTGACAGCGTGGCTCATCCTGTGAGAGGCAACGGCAGCATGAGACTGGCCAGAGTTACCACGCTTATCACCACGTCTGCGCTGTCGGTATCGCCTGCCATGGCGGCGCCGTCCGCGACTGCGCCTCGGACGACAGCTAGCGCATCAGTGAGCCAGTCGGCGGCGCGGCTGTCGCTCGCGAAATCGATCCGCACCGGCGGACAGGCGACCTCGCGCGACAGGCTGGCGGGCGGCGGTGGTTTCGTCGTCGCGATTCTCGCCGCTGCCGCGATCATCGCCGGCATCGTCATCGTGACGGAGAGCGACGACACGGCCGACAGCAAGTAGTCGGTCGCGTATCCGACGTGCAGAACGGTTCGTCATGCTCACACACCCGCCGGGCGAACGCCGCATGAATGAAAGGCCATAGTCCTTGACGCTCCATGCTGCATGCGCGAAGCGAGGTTCCGCTATGAAAATCCTCCCCCTCTCCGCCGCCGCCGCGCTGCTCGTGCTGGCCGCCTGCAACTCCAAGCCTGCTTCGCCCGAGGTGGTCGACACCAATCCGGATCCGATGGCGAACACGCTCGCCAACGCAGCGCCGGTCGAACTGCCGCCTTCGATCAAGTCCGAGGCCACGCTGCGCTGCAAGGACAACAGCCTGCTCTACGTGACGTTCTTCCAGGGCGACAAGCAGGCCGTCGTCCGCACCAAGAAGGACGGTACCGCGACGACGCTCAAGTCGGACGTCGCCGGCGCGCCGAAGACCGCCGAGGGCGGCTGGTCGATGACCGGCACCGAGACGAGCGTGACCCTGACCGCGCCGGGCAAGTCGGCACAGATCTGCCACGCGTAAGCGGACCCGCACCGCGTCGAGCATCGATCGCGGTGGTTTCTGAAACGGCCGGCGGATCATCCGCCGGCCGTTTTTCTTTGTGCCGCGCGCTCTTGCCCTTCCCGCCCCGGACCGGCACCGTAGCGTGATGGCAACAGTCGCGATCTACAGCCTCAAGGGCGGCGTCGGGAAGACGACGCTATCGGTGAACCTGGCGTGGTGCGCCGCGACCTTATCGGCCCGGCGGACCCTGCTCTGGGATCTCGACCCGCAGGCCGCGTCGACCTGGGTCCTCGGCGGCCCCGGCAAGGCGGACCAGGCGCAGGCGATGTTCTCGAAGGACGTCGCCGTCATCAAGCAGGCGCGGCCGACCGCCTATCGCCATCTCGACCTGATCGCCGCCGACGCGTCGCTGCGCGGGCTCGACCAGCTGTTCCACGATCTCGACAAGAAGAAGCGCCTCGCCAAGCTGCTGGGCGAGCTCGCGGGCTATGACCGCGTGATCCTCGATTGCCCGCCCGGGCTGACCGAGACCGCGGACCAGGTCATGCGCGCCGCCGACCTGATCGTGATCCCCGTCATCCCCTCCCCGCTCTCGACGCGCGCCTATGACGCGGTCGTCCAGCATCTCGGCGGCCGCACCGCGCTGCTCCCCGTCCACGTCATGGTCGACAAGCGCCGCGCGCTCCATGCAGAGGCACTCGCGCGGCACCCCGACTGGCCGGTGATTCCGATGGCCAGCGGGATCGAAGCGATGGCGGTCAGGCGCGCGCCGGTCGGCGTGTTCGCGCCCCGGTCGGCCGCCGCGCAGGCGTTCGCCGATCTGTGGCGCCGGATCGAACACACGCTCGCCGCATGAGCGACATCCTCGATCCGCAGATCGTGCTCGGCGCCTATTCGGTCGGCGTGTTCCCGATGGCCGACAGCCGCGACGCCGCCAGCGTCTATTGGGTCGAGCCGCGCCGCCGCGCCGTCCTGCCGCTCGACGGTTTCCAGCTCTCGCGCTCGCTCAGGAAGACGATCGTCGCCGACCGGTTCCAGATCACCATCGACACCGCGTTCGAACGAGTCGTCCAGCTCTGCGCCGAAAGCGTCGAGGGCCGGCCCGAGACGTGGATCAACGACGGCATCGAACGCGTCTTCCAGACGCTCCACGCGATGGGGTTCGCGCATTCGGTCGAATGCTGGGACGGCGGCAAGCTCGTCGGCGGGCTCTATGGCCTGGCGCTAGGCCGCGCGTTCTTCGGCGAAAGCATGGTCAGCCGCGCCACCGACGCATCGAAGGTCGCGCTGGCACACCTCGTCGCGCGGCTGCGCGCCGGCGGGTTCACCCTGCTCGATTGCCAGTTCCAGACCTCGCACCTCGCCTCGCTCGGCGCGATCGAGATCGACCGCGCGGATTACGTAGCGTTGCTGGCAGGTGCGCTAGACGGCGCGCTCGGCCCCGCGTCGTCGGCCGCCGGCGTCGCAGCAGCAGGCGATTTCCGCGCGCTCGATCGCTTGGCGGGCAAGGCCTCGGCGACCGGCGCCGTATCGGGCCCGGTCGCGGGGAAAGTCATCGCGCAGCTCTTGGTCCACACGTCGTAGATCGGATGCTGCACCGCGTTCAGCGCGGGGCGTTCCTTGTACAGCCAGCCCGAAAAGCTCCGCCGCCATTTCGCATCGACGCCGCGCACCAGCACCTGGACGAACGCGCCGGTCAGCTGCTCCTGCTCCCACGGCGCGGTCTGTTCGCACGCGCGCAGCCGCAGCACGACATCGCCCATCCGGGTCGCCTGGCCGGGCCTGAGCGTCACCGCTCGGGTTTCGCCGTTCCGCTTGTTGAGCAGGCCGAGCACGGCCACGCGCTGCGCCATCGGCGTGCCGCCGGTGGCGATCGTCGCGGCACCGGTGTCGATCGTCTCGATCGAGGAATTCGCCGGCTCATCGGCGCCCGGCAGCTCCTGCTGGACCGCCGCCACCGTCGCCACGGGCGTGGTGAGCGCGCGGTATCCGAACCAGCCGCCCACCCCCAGCACCACGACCAACACGGCCGCGGCGAGCCAGCGCATGATCACCCTTCGGGCGTCCAGGCTTCGTAGTCACCCGTCGCGGCGGCGCGCTTGCCACCCTTTTCGAGCGCACCCGACGGCCGATAGGCGAGCGCGGTACCGGTCATGTTCGGCACGGCCGGCTTCTGCCACGCGCGCACCGGCGGCAGCGCGCGCTCGGGCACGTCGTCGACCTGGTGATGCAGCCAGCTGAACCACGCGGGCGGCACGCGGCTCGCGTCGGTGGCGCCCTGATAGATCACCCAGCGGCGCGGATTACCCGACGTGTCCTTGCCGCCCTGGTAATAAACGTTGCCGAGCGCGTCCTCGCCCATCTTCGCCATGCTGCGCAGGCCGAATTTGGTGCCGAGGGTGGCGCCGTTCCACCACGTGAAAGTCGATGCGAGAAAGCCCATGCGCCGCGTTTAACCCGAGTGGGGGCGGGCTTCAACCATGATGATGCGGCAGGGCGGGAAACTCCGCGATCGGGAGCGCGGCCCAGCCGATACCCAGCCGATAAAACGTACTCGCCCGCCCGCTTAGTCCGCCCGCTTAGTCCGAGCGCTTGTCCCACGTCACCAGGTCGCCCTCGGCGATCCCCAGTTCGGCCGACCGGCCACCCATCAGCTCGAGCACCGCCCCGACCGGCTCGCCCGACGGTACCGGCGTCTCCGAGAACGGCACCGTATTCTCCGCGATCCGCGCGATCGTGCCATCCGCCCGGATATAGAGGATATCGAGCGAGCTCGGCGTATTCTTCATCCAGAAGCTCGCATCCACCGGCGCCCCCCCAGTCGAAGGATAAGGCCAGAACAGCATCCCGCCATCGGGCCTCAGGTCGGTACGATACATCAGCCCGCGCGCCTGCTCGTCCTGCGTCCTGGCGCGCTCGACGGTGAACGCGTGCGTCCCGTTTGTGCTTTTGATCGTCAGCTTCAGCGTCGCGACCTTGGCCGCTTCGGTTTCATCGCTGCCGTTCATATACGCCACACTTCCGGCGCCGACGCCCAGCGCCAGCACCCCGGCCAGCACGGCCTTCGCAACCAAACTCATCCAAGGCCCTCTTCGACTGCGACAGCGAGCGGCCCCTTGCGTCCCGCGACGACGCGCGCGCGCAGCGGCTGCTCGGGCTCGACCGTCTCGATTCCGGCGCGACGCAACGTTTCCATATGGACGAAGATGTCGCTGCCATCCGACCCTCGTACCAGAAAGCCATAGCCCTTCAACCGGTTGAACCATTTGACCGACACCGGCTCGAACGGTCCGGCGGCGTCGATCATCGCGATCGGATCGATCCGGTCTGGCGATGCAGGCGGCCGGACGGTTTCCTCGACCGCGTTGCTCATGTCGATCGAGACGATCTCGCGCGCCTGGAACCCGCGGCCACGCTGGACCGACAGCGTCTCGACGCGCGCGCCCTCGGGCAGGCTGCGACGGCCATGCGGTTGTAGTACCGAGAAATGCACGAGGATATCGCCGACCGTCGGGTCGTCCGCGACCGCAAAGCCGAACCCGCGCGTCACGTCGAACCACTTGATCACGCCGCCGATCGCACGCACGTCGCCAGCGGGCATGGCGGTCTCCGGGACGGCCCTCCCCGGCTCGCCCCCCAATTCGCCCACACGGTCGCCCCCGAGGTCGTGGCCAACCGCGACCATCGCCGATCCGGTCTGCGTCATCATGTCCGCATCCTGCTGCGTCTACGCATTGTTACACCCCTGATCCCCTTGCTAGCACGCTTCGTCGCGGTCGCAATGAATCCGTTGCTAATCGGCGTCGAAAACCACCGTTTCGGGCGCATCGGACGGTGGCATCGCAACAATTTTGCGGGCGAGATCGAAACGGTGCCCCGCGCGCAGCATCGCGCCGAGCTGTTTGTCGTGCAGCTTCCGGTCGCCCTCGCCGCTGCCATAGGGCCCGATTCGCTTGCGCCGCGCAAAGGCGAGCGCCGATTCGACCGCGCGATCCGCGATCGCGGGCGCGACCGCATCCGCATCGCCCTCGTCGATTCCGGCCTCGCGAAACGCCCCCGCGACACGCCGCGCGCCCAGCCCGCGGCGCTGCATCGCCGCCGCGCGCTGTTCGGCAAAGGCACGGTCGTCGACATACCCCAGATCGGCCATGCGCTGCGCGAGTTCGGCGGGATCGGCCGGTGCCGCCGCCGCGCCGTCGTCCCAGCCGCGCTCGCGGATCTTGCGCACCAGATAGTCGGTCAGCCGCCCCCGCGTCGTCGCGAACCGCTCGACATAGCGCAGCGCCAGCCGCTCCAGCGCCGCGGCGTCGAGCGGCTTGGGCGGCGCCCGCTCGCCGCCACGGCCCCCACCGCGCCCGCCAGCACGCGCGCCACCACGCCCGGCGGGACGCGCGTTACCGCGGTTTTCGCGACGCCCAGGCGTCTGATCGGGGTCGTCATCGTCGGACACGCCATCATTGTGCCACACTGACACCCGAAGTTGAACGGCTAGAGTTGAGATTAGGGGTGGTGCGTTCAGCCGCCATGCCGGGCACGACGCCAGAGACAGGAACTGCGATGACGACCGAAACGCTTCACAAGGACGGCCAGACCGCGGCGACGATCGTCGCGACGCCGACCGAGGACGCGCTGCCGCGCCGTTTCGCCGATTTCGCGACGCTGGGCGAAGCGCTCGATTACGCCGCAACCGGTAACCGCGGGCTTAATTTCCATGATGCGCGCGGCACGTTGTCGCAGCCCTATCCCTATGCACAGCTGCGCACCGATGCGCGCGCAATGGCCGATCGCCTGATCGCCGCGGGCGTCGGCCCTGCCGATCGCATCGCACTGGTCGCCGAAACCGGCCCCGAATTCGCCGCGCTCTTCTTCGGCGTCGTCTACGCCGGCGCCTGGCCCGTGCCGCTGCCGCTGCCGACCTCGTTCGGCGGCCGCGATTCGTACATCGAACAGCTTCGCGTCCAGCTTGCCAGTTGCGACCCGAAGATGCTGATCTTCCCGCCCGAACTCGCGCAGATGGCGGGCGAGGCCGCGCGCCTGTCGGGCACCGTCGGGATCGACTGGTCCGAGTTCGCCACCCGCGAAGCCCCCGTCGCGACGCTGCCCGAGGCAAAGCCCGACGACATCGCGTATCTGCAATATTCCAGCGGCTCGACGCGGTTCCCGCACGGCGTCGTCATCACGCACGCGGCGTTGCTCAACAACCTCGCCGCGCACAGTTACGGCATGGAAGTCTGCGGCACCGATCGCTGCGTCTCGTGGCTGCCCTGGTATCACGACATGGGGCTGGTCGGCTGCTTCCTGTCGCCGATCGCCAACCAGGTCTCGACGGATTACCTCAAGACCGAGGATTTCGCGCGGCGTCCGCTCGCCTGGCTCGATCTCATCAGCCGCAACACCGGCACCACGCTCAGCTATTCGCCGACCTTCGGCTACGATATCTGCGCGCGCCGCATGTCGTCGCAGACCAAGGCGAGCGATCGGTTCGACCTGTCGCGCTGGCGCGTTGCGGGTAACGGCGCCGACATGATCCGCCCCGACGTGATGCAGTCGTTCGTCGACGCGTTCGCCGATGCGGGTTTCAAGGCGACCGCGTTCCTCCCGAGCTACGGCCTTGCCGAGGCGACGCTCGCAGTCTCGCTGATGCCGCCGGGCGAAGGCATTCGCGTCGAACTCGTCGAGGAAACGCAGCTTTCGGGCGGCAGCCGTGGGAATGACCGCCCGCAACGCTACCGCGCGATCGTCAATTGCGGGAAGCCCGTCCGCGACATGCGGATCGAGATCCGCGAAGAGGACGGCACCCCTCTCCCCGACCGCGCGATCGGCAAGGTCTGGTGCAGCGGCAAGTCGGTAATGGTCGGCTATTTCCGCGACGATGCCGCGACGCAGGCGTGCATGGCCGACGGTTGGCTCGATACCGGCGACATGGGCTATATGTCCGATGGCTATATCTACATCGTCGGCCGCGCCAAGGACATGATCATCGTCAACGGCAAGAACCACTGGCCGCAGGACATCGAATGGGCGGTGGAACAGCTGCCGGGCTTCAAGGCGGGCGACATTGCCGCGTTCGCGATCACCACCCCTGGCGGCGAGGAGACCCCCGCCGTGCTGGTCCAGTGCCGCAGCTCGGACGAGTCCGAGCGGCTGCGTCTGCGCGACGAGATCCGCGAGCGGGTCCGCTCGGTCACGGGCATGAACTGCCTGATCGAACTCATCCCGCCGCGCACGCTGCCGCGCACCTCGTCGGGCAAGTTGAGCCGCGCCAAGGCGCGCAACCTGTATCTCAGTGGCGACATAAAACCCTACGATATCGCTGCCTGACGGGCATAGTCAGCCGGGACCAACGGCGCCGGCGACATATTACCCCAAAAAACGACAGGAATTGGATCCAAATCGGTGCAGTGCAAACGTTCTGCTAACCAGAGCGCGTCTATCTCTCCGCCGTGTCCAAGATCCCCCCCTCCCTCCCGCCTCGTATCTCCGTAGCCATCCCGACTCTGTTGGGACTGCGCGAGGGTAAGGATCCGATGGTCTGGGGCCGGATACGCGCCGCGCAATTGCTCGCCGTCCGTCGGGCCGCGCTATTCCTGTTGGCAACAAACGTCATGGCCTCGCTGGTCATCGCGTTCCTGTTGCGTGCGGAGATCCCGCATTGGCAGATCGCCAGCTGGGAAGCGCTGGTGATCGCTGCGGCAGTATGGGTCGGCTTCCGCCGGCTCGCAACGCACGATCGCGGCGACGGCTATGCCAGCCTGCGCGATCTCCGCACCACCGTGTCGGACGGCTGCATTCTCGCATTTGTCTGGTCGGCAGTGCCGGTCGTGTTCTGCACGCACGCATCGTCGGGAACGACGACCGGGCTGGGATTGACGCTCGCGGTGCTCATGACCACCGTCGCGCTGGCAATGGCGCCGCTCGCGCTCGCGACTTTGATATTCCTCGGGTATCTTGGCGCGGCGATCGTCGTCCAGCTCGCCTTTGCCGGGACGTTTGCCGCCGCCGCCGGTCTTTTGTTGTTCACACTGCTGCTGATGACTGCCTGTCTCCACCGCGCGCGCGCACTGGTCCTGATCCGCGCCGGCGAAATCGTGCTCGACGATCGCGACGAGACGGTCAGTCTGTTACTCGGCGAGTTCGAGGGGGGCGGCGCCGACTGGCTTTGGGAGACCGATGCGACGCGGCGCGTGGTCAAGCCCGGCGCGCGGTTCGCGTTCGCGTGCGGGGTCGATGCTGCCAGCATCGACAACATGCCGCTCTTGCAGCTGCTCGCCGGGCCAGGCTGGGAAACGGGCGAATTCGATACCGGACTTCACACGCTCGCGGACCGCCTGAAACGTCGCGAAAGCTTCCGCAATCTGCGCCTACCGGTCCAGATCGGCGGCGAAGAACGCTGGTGGGACCTGGCCGCCGCGCCGCGCTTCGACGATCACGGCGAGTTCATCGGGTTTCGCGGGGTCGGCTCCGATGTCACCGAACAGCGCGCGTCGGCGGACAAGGTCAACCGGATGGCGCGGTTCGATACGCTGACCGGGCTGCCCAACCGGCTGATGGTCAACGAAACGCTGGTCAAGACGATGGCCGACGCGGATCGCTGGGGCGGACGCTATGCGTTCATGATGCTCGATCTCGATCGCTTCAAGGCGGTCAACGATACGCTTGGCCACCCGATCGGCGATCGGCTGCTCGGCCGCGTCTCGGAACGGTTGAACCAGCTGATGGGCGTCAATGAAACCTGCGGACGTCTTGGGGGCGACGAATTCGCGGTCGTCGTTCGCGATGCCAGCGATCTGGCCGCGGTCGAACAGCTCGCCGAACGGATCATCGAGTCACTTTCACGCCCGTATGAGATCGACGCGCATACGCTGCACATCGGCACGAGCGTCGGCTTGGCGATCGGTCCGCGCGACGGTCGCACCGCCGACATGCTGGTGCGCTCCGCCGATCTCGCGCTGTACCGCGCCAAGGACGCGGGCCGCGGGGTCTTCCGCCGCTACGAGCCGGAGTTGCATGTCCAGGCGGAAGAGCGCCGCGTCCTCGAAATGGCGCTCCGCGGCGCGATCGAGAAGGGCGAGATGCATCTCGTCTACCAGCCGATCGTCAAGGCAGGCAGCGAGACGCTGTGCGGGTTCGAGGCACTGCTGCGCTGGACCAGCCCCGAATTCGGCAGCGTGTCACCGACCAAGTTCATCCCGCTTGCCGAGGAAACGCGACTGATCGGACCGATCGGCGCCTGGGTCGTCCGCGCCGCCTGCGAGGAAGCCGCGCACTGGCCGTCCGAGATGCGGATCGCGGTCAACGTCTCGGCCGATCAGCTACGCAACCCGAGCTTCGTGACGACGATCGCGGCCGCGCTGGCCAATACCGGCGTAGCGGCGGAGCGGCTTGAACTCGAAGTGACCGAAGGCGTGTTCATGCACGAAGGTCTTGGCGCAACGCAGATTCTCGATCGCGTCGCCGAGCTTGGCGTGCATCTGAGCCTCGACGACTTCGGCACCGGCTACGCCTCGCTAGGCTATCTCGGGCGCACCCGGCTCTCGTCGCTCAAGATTGACCGTAGTTTCGTCCGCGACGCCGCCAGCGGGCTCCGCGAGGCAGTCGCGATCGTCCGCGCGGGCATTGCGCTGGCCGACAGCCTCGGCATGGCGACAACCGCCGAGGGCGTCGAAACCGAAGTCGAATATAAAACGCTGCACGACCTGGGCTGCACCAGGGTGCAAGGCTTCTACTTCGGCCGCCCGATGTCCCCCGAAGAGGCACGCGCGCTCGCCAATCGCGGATGGAAGGAGGCGGCGGCCGCCTGATCGCACTGCAGGGGCCGCCACCGGCTACCAAGCCGCATCACCGCCAGCGGCCCTCAAGCCGCATCACCGCCACCGGCCCTCAAGCCGCATCACCGACGCCGGTCGCGCCCTGCAAAGCTTACCACGCTTTCCGCTCCATCAGCCGATAGCGCGGAGACGCCGACGAAATTATCGTCGACCGGGACCTGTACCAGCACCGTGCTCGTCCCCGGCACGTCACGCGTCTGCGTCCAGTCCTGCGCATCGTTGCTACGCCAGCGGACCCGGTATCCGGCCGCGCCCGCGACCGCGGACCATTTCACGGTGGTGTCGCGCGACAGCGCGCCAGCGATCGCGACGTCCTCGGGGGCGGCGGGTGCCCCCGCGATCCGGGCGAGCGTCGCAACGTTGATAGCAGTGACCTTGGCGAGATACGGGAAATCCATGCCCTCGATCGTGTCGCCATAGACCACGCCCTGCTCGGACCGAAGATCCTGGTGCTGGCGGTCCCAATTCTCGACCGCGACCGAGAACCGCACCGCCGGGTAGCCCAGCTTGAGGAATGGTTCGTGATCGCCGCCGCGCCCGAACCGATCCGGGCGGCGATCGAGCATCACGTCGAGGCCGCCGGGGATCCCAGAGGCGATCCCGTCGATCGCCTTGGCGAGTGCGCGGCTCGGACCATCGTCTTCACCGCCTTCGGCGCGTCGGCCCTGCTGCGCGACCAGATCTTCGGAGGCGCGAATCCCTTCGGAGAACACCCGGACCTTGTCGGCGACACGCACACCGCCCTGCCCGACCGTGTTGCCCACGATGTCGTTGTTGAGCATCGCCGAGACCTGCCATCCGCGCGCCTTGGCGGTGTCGGCAAGCAGTTCGGCACCCCACAACCCCTGCTCCTCGCCCGAGAATACGGCGTAGACGATCGTCGCGTCGAACTTGCGCTGCGCCAGCAGCCGCGCCGCTTCAAGGACCAGCGCGACACCCGATGCGTTGTCGTTCGCACCCGGTGCATCGGAGGTCGCGTTCATCACGTCGGTCACGCGGCTGTCGATATGCGCGCCGACGATCACGACGCGATTCGGGTCGCGGCCCTTCTGGATGCCCAGCACATCCTCGACGACCACCCCGGTCGGCGCGCGCGGTCCGGTGAACCTGCGCGAAATCCGGTCGACCGTGATGCACCCGCCGCAGGTCGCACCGATCGCGGTGAAGCGCCGCGCCGCCCAATCGCGCGCCGCGCCGATCCCGCGCTTGCGATCAGTGGTCGTCGATGCGGTATGGCGCGTGCCGAACCCGACCATCGTCGCGACGTCCGCTTTCAATCGGTCGGCGGAGGGAGCGGGAAGCGGCGGCGTTGCGGCGGCAGCGGCGGCGAGCAACGGAAGAGCAAGAACGATCATCGCCTATCGTGACGCGATCGGCGCGCCTGCTCAAGCGTCTTGTCGCCGATCGCGGTAAGCAATCGCACCCAGCCTTACTAATTCGGATTATTCGCCACATGTTGATGCAGATCAGTATGATTTATCGTGATGTATGATCCAGGTTTGAGGGAGATTCGTATTTCTACTACATGGTATAGTACAAAAATCGGGACTTAGAGATGATCATCGGGCATTCCATTTCCAATGCCAGCGGGATCCTCCAAGCCATTGACGAGCCCGTCGCGATGCTGTTGCAGCGCACGCAGAAGCATCTCATCGGCTTGTCCTATCTGGCGATTACGCATGCAGCGGATATGGCCCGCAGCCTGAACCGGGTCGCGGCACTGCAAACCAATGGCGGCCCGTCGATGATACGCAAACGCTATATCGGCGGAGAGGGCGGGATCATCACGCTGGATGTGCAGGTGTCCCGTCTCGGCAATGGCGATTCGAGTTATCTTGTGGGTACCTTCGCCACCGTCAACCAGGCGGATCTCGTCGCCAATGCCGACAAGATCCCCCAACGCCTGTGGCTGCGGGCCAAGGATCTGCTTGGGGTCATGCGCGCGCGCGACGCCGCGCTGGGCGCCGACATCTTCGCCGATCACGCCTGGGGCATCTTGCTGTTGATCTATCTATCCGAGGCCGAAAGCTGGATTGCGACGCCTCCGGCAATCGCCGACCATCTTGCTCTCCCGGCGACAACCGTAGAACGCTGGCTTCGCGTGTTGCTTGGCAGGAATCTGATCGAGCCGGTCGATTCACTCCGCAACGCCGTCCAGCTCTCGCCGACCGGTATTCGCCGCGTTGAGCGTCTTTTGCAGGAGCGGCCGGCCGAGACGGCGGCGCGATCGCCTGTTTGACGATCAGCTCAGCCGATCGATCGCCTCGCGTGTCAGCGACCCCGGGATGATCATCACCGGCACTGGCAGCGCGCCCGCGTCGGCGCCGGTGAAATGCGCGATCAACTCGCCCGGCGCGCCCGTTGCGGCAGCGCCGAGCACCAGTGCCGCAATTTCGGGGTTCGCCGCGATCATCGCGCGAATGATCTTGGGGCCTTCGCCCTCGCGCACCGTGATCGATGGACGCAGCCCCGATTCCTCCAACAACGTGCCCGCCGCCGCCGCGACCAGGCCTTGCGCATGGAGGTGCGCCTCCTCCTCGATCGTCGCCTGGACGCCGCCGAACGCGATGAACTCCTGCGGCGGGATGACGGTGAGTATCTCGACGCCGCCGCCGGTCTTCACGGCTCGCCGCGCGGCAAACCGCAACGCGATGCCCGCTTCGGGACTGTCGTCGATCACCACCAGATAAATGCGCATTTTCGCCCCCGTTATTGGCCGTAATTGGGCCGCAGCGGGTCGATACGCAAGTGCGGCGGGGTTGACCCGAGCGGACGAGGGCGCGAGTAGGCATGCCGTTACGTCACGCCCTGGGGAAATCCATGTCGATCGAGATCAAGATGCCTGCGCTGTCCCCGACCATGGAGGAGGGTACCCTCGCCAAATGGTTGATCAAGGAAGGCGCCGTCGTGAAATCCGGCGACCTTATGGCCGAGATCGAGACCGACAAGGCGACGATGGAATTCGAAGCCGTCGATGAGGGCACCGTCGTGAAGATCCTCGTCGCCGAGGGTACCGACAACGTGAAGGTCGGCACGGTTATCGCGATCATCGCCGAAGAGGGCGAGGACGCATCGTCGGTGTCCGCACCCACCAAGAGCGAGACGCCCGAGCCGGCCGCCAAGGAATCGGAAGCCAAGCCCGATCCGAAGGATCCCAACGACACCGGCAGCGAGGCCAAGCCGGTCGAACGCACGGAGGCTTCGGCCGAGGATCACGGTCGTCCCGCAGATGCGGGCACTGCGTCTGCAACCGCGCCCGCCAGCGGTGACCGTGTGAAGGCGAGCCCGCTCGCCCGCCGCCTGGCCGCCGACAAGGGTATCGATCTTGGCTCTGTCTCGGGTTCGGGGCCCAAGGGTCGCATCGTCAAGGCCGACGTCGAGAGCGCAAAGCCAGGTGCGGCACCTATTGCTGCCAGGACCGACGCTGCGCCGACTGCCGCTGCTGCAGCCCCCGCGCCTGCCGCCAAGCCTGCGACCGTGCCGGATATCCCGCACGAGGCGACCAAGCTCAGCAACGTGCGGAAGACAATCGCGCGTCGTCTGACCGAATCGAAGCAGACCGTTCCGCACATCTACCTGACGGTGAACATCCGTCTCGACGCGCTGCTCAAGCTGCGCGGCGAGCTGAACAAGAGCCTCGAAGCGCGTGGCGTGAAGCTGTCGGTCAACGATCTGCTCATCAAGGCACAGGCCGTCGCGCTGATGCAGGTGCCGACCTGCAACGTGATGTTCACGCCAGACCAGCTGATCAGCTTCCAGCGCGCCGATATCTCGGTCGCGGTCAGCACGCCATCGGGGCTGATCACGCCGATCATCGTCGGTGCGGACACCGCCTCGCTGTCGTCGATCTCGACGCAGATGAAGGACCTTGCTGCCCGCGCCCGCGACGGCAAGCTGAAGCCCGAGGAATATCAGGGCGGCACCGCCTCGATCAGCAACATGGGCATGTTCGGCATCACGCAGTTCGATGCGGTCATCAACCCGCCCCAGGCGATGATCCTCGCGGTCGGCGCGGGCGAGAAGCGTCCGTACGTCGTCGGCGACGAACTCACCGTGGCCACCGTGATGTCCGCGACCGGCAGCTTCGATCACCGCGCGATCGACGGTGCGGACGGCGCGCAGTTCATGAAGGCGTTCAAGCATCTCGTCGAGAACCCGCTGGGCATGCTGGCGTAAGCTGACGGACATGGACGTCCCGTCTCCCACTCCGTTCGCCCTGAGCGAAGTCGAAGGGCATGAGACGCATGGACCTCGACTGCGCTCGGCACGAACGGTTTAGGGGGATGTTCGACATGAAGAAGACGACCATCGAGATCTTTCACATTCTCGCCGGGCTCGGCGTGGCGGTCGCAATTACCTGGGCGGCGGCATGGTCCTATCCGCTCGGGCGAGACGTGATCTGGGCGTGCGGGGCCGCGGCAATGGTCGCGACCTTGCTGATGGGCGCTGGGCCACTGCGTCGCGCCCGCCGTCTCGACCAGGCGACCCGCAGGACTGAAGCATGACCGAACTACCGCCTGAAAAGGCTCCTACCATTCGCGTCACCGCGATGCCCGCCGACGCCAACCCCTATGGCGACATCTTCGGCGGCTGGCTGATGGGCCAGATGGATCTCGCCGCCGGTTCGGTCGCCTCGCGACGCAGCGGCGGCCGTGCCGTCACGATCGCGGCGGATGCGATGAAATTCCACATGCCCGTCGTCGTCGGCGACGAGGTGTCGGTCTACGCGCATCTGCTCGCGGTCGGTCGCACCTCGATGACGATCGAGGTCGAGGCCTGGCGCCGCGCGCGGCACAGCAACGACAGCTGCAAGGTGACCCAGGCGCGCTTCATCTTCGTGGCGGTCGACGACGACCGCAAACCGCGGCCCGTGCCGCCCGCTTCTAGCTAAGCAGCAACCAACTAATCCAAAGGACTCTACCGTGGCTGATACCTATGATCTCGTCATCCTCGGCTCGGGCCCCGGCGGCTACGTCGCCGCGATCCGCGCGTCGCAACTCGGCCTGAAGGTCGCGATCGTCGAGCGCGAGCGCCTGGGCGGCATCTGCCTCAACTGGGGCTGCATCCCGACCAAGGCGCTGCTGCGTACGTCGGAAATCTATCACTACATGCAGAACGCCGAGAGCTATGGCCTAAAGGCCGACAATGTCGGCTTCGATCTCGCCAAGGTCGTCGACCGCAGCCGCAAGGTCGCGGGCCAGCTGAATGCCGGCGTGAAGGGCCTGATGAAGAAGAACAAGGTGACCGTCGTCGAAGGCGTCGGCACCGTAACCGCAACAGGCAAGCTCAGCGTCAAGCAGGGCGACAAGACCGTCGAGCTCGAAGCCAAGAACATCATCGTCGCCACCGGCGCGCGCGCGCGCGACCTGCCGTTCGCCAAGGCCGACGGGAAGACGATCTGGACCTATCGCCACGCGATGGTGCCGACCGAGATGCCGACCAAGCTGCTGGTCATCGGATCGGGCGCGATCGGTGTCGAGTTCGCCAGCTTCTACAACGACATGGGCGCCGACGTGACGATCGTCGAGATGCTCCCGCGGATCCTGCCGGTCGAGGACGAGGAAGTCTCCGCGTTCATGGACAAGGCGCTGACCAAGCAGGGCATCAAGCTTCTGACCGGCACCGGCCTCGAAGGCCTGGCGCCATCAGGCACCGGCGTCACCGCGAAGATCAAGCACAAGGACGGCAAGGTCGTCGAGGAGACGTTCAGCCACGCGATCGTCGCGATCGGCATCGTCCCCAACACCGAGAATATCGGGCTGGAGGCGCTCGGCGTCGAGACCGATCGCGGGCACATCAAGACCGACGGCTATGGCCGGACGAACGTCGAGGGCATCTGGGCGATCGGCGACGTCACCGGCGCGCCCTGGCTCGCGCACAAGGCCAGCCATGAGGGCATCATCGCGGTCGAGAAGATCGCGGGCGGGTCGCCGCACCAGATGGACAAGGCCAACATCCCGGGCTGCACCTATTCGCGCCCGCAGGTCGCGAGCGTCGGCATGACCGAGGCGAAGGCCAAGGAAGCCGGCTATGAGCTCAAGGTCGGCAAATTCCCGTTCATCGGCAACGGCAAGGCGATCGCGCTCGGCGAGGCCGAGGGTTTCGTGAAGACGGTGTTCGACGCGAAGACCGGCGAGCTGCTCGGCGCGCACATGGTCGGCGCGGAAGTCACCGAGCTGATCCAGGGCTATGTCGTCGCGCGCCAGCTCGAGACGACCGAGGCCGAGCTGATGGAGACGGTGTTCGCGCACCCGACGCTCAGCGAGATGATGCACGAGAGCGTCCTCGGCGCCTACGGCCGGTCGATCCACTACTGATCGCGGTATCCTCCCCCGCAAGGGGGCGGTCGCTGAGGTGTCGGAGGGGGAACACGGCGCAGACGTGGCTGCTTCCCGCCCCCTCCGCCTGCCAAGTGGCCCCCCCTTATGCGTAAGAATCCATGCCGGCGATCGGGCTGCCCTCCCCGCCATCGGGGCGGAGGCAGGACCCGGGTGCTCGCTACGCAGCATGCCCGCCGTCGGCAAAGTCACCACTCGCGTGATCCAGCGATGCCTTGATCCGGCAGCGTCATCGACCATCCCGGTACCCGGCCGATCGACCGCGCCGGGCAAACCGTCTCGTTTCGGCCCTATCGCCCTTGACCCTTAGGCGGACGGCCCCGCAAGGTCGCCGCGTCACGCCTCCACGTTCGCGGGATCCGCGACGTATCGCCCATCGGTGCAGGACCTGCGAATGTCGATCGAACCTGCGTCCCGTCTCAAACCGCGCCACATCGCCCTCGTCGCGAGTGCGCTGTGGATCGCCTCGCTTGCACTGTTCTGGCCCGGGGTCGCGATGTACGACACCGTCGCGCAATATCGTCAGGTCCTGTCGGGCGTGTATGATGACTGGCACCCGCCCGCGATGGCGCGCATCTGGGCGCTGCTCGCCTCGCTGGGACCCGGCGCGACGCCCATGCTGGTGCTCCAGCTCGCCACCTATTGGCTCGGCCTCGGCCTGCTCGCCGCGGCACTCGCCCGTGCCGGACGCACCCGCAGCGCGCTGGTGATCCTCGTCATGGGCGTGTTGCCGCCGTTCCTCGGCTGGCAGGGTGTCGTGCTCAAAGATGCGCAACTTGTCGGCGCGCTGCTCGCCGCGGTCGGTATCGTCGGCTGGTGGCGTCTCGCCAACCGACCGACACCGGCTTCGGCGATGATCCCGGTCGCGCTGCTGCTCGTCTATGCCGTGCTCGTTCGCGCGAACGCCGTCTTCATCGTCGTGCCGCTGAGCGTGATGCTGTCGCCCCGCCCCGCGCGTGCGCGCGCCAAACTCGCCACGGCCTGCATCGCGGTCGTCGTCATACTGGGCGTCGCCCCCCTCGTGAACCACCAGGTGCTGCGCGCGAACCCCAGCGGGGTCGAGGCGACCCAGGCGCTCTACGATCTTGCCGGCATCGCCGCCCGCGCGCCCGACAGCACGACCACAGGCCTGACCCCGTCCGAATCGGCCGCCATCGTCGCCCGCCACTGCGCAAAGCCGTTCTTCTGGGATCCGCTTGGCGACGACGAGCATTGTGCGCCGACGATGGCACGCTTGCATACGCTGCCCGCGTCGTCGCTCTACCCGACGCTCGCGTCTGCGGCACTTCACCATCCGGTCGCCTATGCCGCGCATCGGTTGGCGCATCTGAACTCGACCGACCGCTGGCTCGTCCCGTTCCACTGGCCCGGTGCCGCGCCGCCGGCCGCATCCGAGCCCAACACGCTCGGTCTCGATAGCCCCAACCCAGCAGCGCAGCGCTGGGAAACCGTGACCGCTGCGATCGTCGAGATGCCGCTCGGCTGGCCGATCGTCTGGATCGTGCTTGCGATCGTCGCGCTCGCCGCGGCGCTGGCACGCCCCGACGACGCGCCGCGGCGTTTGGCGATCGCGCTGCTTGTGTCCGCACTCGCGCTGGAAGCCAGTTTCGGCGTCCTCAGCATCGCCTCGGATCTGCGCTATCATCTGTGGCCGATGATCGCGACCGCCATCGCCATCGTCCTGCTCGCCGATCATGCACCGCCGCGGCGCGTGGTGATCATCGGCCCGGCCGCGCTGCTGCTGGTGATCGTCGCCGGAACAGCCGCACGCATGATGCTTCAGGCGCCACCCCAAAGCTATGCGGGCATGCTGAACTGACGTGCATGCGCGCCCGCCAGCGGCTCTGCGACCGAGGAATCATATCCAAACCCGTTGAAAGCCCTTTCCCGACGCGGCTTTCCCTTGTCTCGCATTCTGCATTATTCTAACATGGATCATGCCAAGACGTTCTGAAACCGCCCTGTCTTTGATGAAAATGGCGCTCGCGTTGCTAGATCGCGATTTGGAAATTCTCGCCGCCTGTCATCTCCAGCATGCCATCGAGCTGACGGAGCAGAGCGGGGCGGCCGATTGCCCGGCACCGGTCGAACGTCAGACCAACTATTCGTCCCATTGATCGGCAACAAGTGGCGCGACCGGGTTGATCGACCTGCCAGTGCTACGCGTGTCGTATTTGAAGTGCGCCAGGCGCATGGAACCCGGGCATAGCTTTCGCGCGCCCCTGTTGCGCGGGCATCGAATATCCAGGCCGGCCAATAGTATAGTGCAACGCTTGATCCCTATCAGCACGATTTTGCAATAGTATACGGACCCTGTGGCGCTCCACGGTCGTTACGTCCGCTCAACTATTGTGTGGATGGTTCAGTCCGATCATGCGTATCGCGATCATCGCCCATCTCAAGCATGCCATCGTCGAACCGTTTGCGGGCGGGCTCGAGATGCACACGCACCTGCTCGCGACCCGCCTGCGCGCACGCGGCCATGACGTGACGCTGTTCGCCTCGACGCGGTCCGATCCGGCGACCGGGCTTACCGCGATCTGCGACGAAACCGCGTTGATGGCGACAGGCGTTGCGGAGGCGACCGACATCGCGTTCTTTCGCGAACATCATGCCTATCTCAGGCTGATGTCCGAACTCCGCCGGGGCGCGTTCGATATCGTCCACAATAATTCGCTGCACTATTTGCCCGTGGCGATGGCGGATACGCTGCCGATGCCGATGGTGACGACGCTGCACACGCCGCCCTTCTGTTGGCTCGAAAGCGGGATCCGGCTGTGCCGTGCCGAAGCGACCCGGTTCGTTGCGGTCTCGGAGGCGATCCGCACGATGTGGTCGCCGATCGTGCCGATCGATCGCGTGGTCGGCAACGGCATCGATCTCGATCGCTTCCCGTATCGCGCGCAGCCCGATGCCGAAGCATATCTGGTCTGGTATGGCCGGATCGTTCCCGAGAAGGGCCTTCATCTGGCGATCGCGGCGGCACGGCACATCGGTCTGCCGTTGCGGATCGCCGGCCCGATTTCCGATCCGACCTATTATGCCGCCGAGATCGCGCCGCACCTCGATGCCGCGATCCGCTATGTCGGCCATCTCGATCATGCCGACCTGTCGCATTTGATCGGCGGGGCGCGGGCGTTTCTGTGCACGCCACGCTGGGACGAGCCCTATGGCCTGGTGGTCGCGGAAGCGCTGTCGTGCGGGACGCCGGTCGCGGCCTTTGCGCGTGGTGCGATACCGACGCTGCTCGACGCCACGAGCGGCGTGCTCGCCGATCCCGACGATGTCGGTGCATTGGCGAACGCGGCGATCCAGGCGATGCGGCTCGACCGGTCGGACAGCCGCGCGCGGGCCGAGGCGATCTGCGATGCCGAAACGATGATCGACGGCTATGAGGCGCTCTACGCCGAGATGACGGCGCGCCCCGTGCCGATCCCCGAGCCGGCCGCCGCGGCGATGTCCGCGATGTGGCCCGCGCGCGGGGGCATGGCCGGGATCAAACCGGCGACCGGCGCACGCTTGGGATGACCACCCCCGCATTCTGCGTCTGCGTGCCAGCGCGCAATGAAGTCCAGCGTCTGCCGATCCTGCTCGACGCGCTGGCGGCGCAGGCCGTGCGCGAGCGCATCCGGGTAGCCGTCTGCATCAACAATAGCGACGATGACAGCCTCGCGGTGGCGCAGGACGCCGCGCTGCGTCACCGCGGGCGTTTGGATATCCGGGCGGAGGCCTGCACATTCCCTCCACCGCGTGCCCATGCCGGTAGTGCCCGCGGGCACGCGATGGCGATGGGGCATGCCTGGCTCGACGGAGAGGGCGTACTCATCTCGACCGATGCGGATTGCCGCCCGCCCGCCACCTGGATCGCCGCCAATCTGGCCGCGATCGATGCCGGAGCGGATATTGTCGGCGGGCGGATCGTCCTCGACGATGCGGAGCCGATCGCCCCGGCGGTCGTCGCGCTGCGGGCGCGGTTCGATGACTATTGGGCGGCGGTGCGCGCGATCGAGGATGCGATCGACCCCGCCCCTCACGATCCGGCGCCGCGTCACGGCGACCATACCGGCGCGAGCATTGCGATAGACGCCGCGCTGTTCCACGCGATCGGCGGAGTCACGCCGATTGCGTCCGGCGAGGATCGCAAGATGGTCATCGACGCGGTCGCGGCGGGCGGGCGACTGGTCCACCCGCCATCGGTGTGGACGCGCGTATCGGCACGCACCGATGGTCGCGCTGAGGGTGGCATGGCCATCGCGATGGCCGATCTGGCCGCGACGCTGGCCGACGGCACCGCGCCGCAGGTACCGGCCTTCGAACATTGGCGCGCGCGGGCGCAGTGGCGCCGCGCCGAGCGGGCAGCCCATGGCGTCGCGGCGATGCTGACGCACGAGGCCACGCTGCCACCGATGCCGGCAGACATGGCGCTGCCAGGGTCGGTCCCGGCTGGCGCGGCAGTGTCGCGATGACCCGACCGGTCGGCTATTATGTTCATCACCACGGCGCCGGGCACCGCGCACGCGCGCTGGCGGTCGCCGAGCGTGCCGATGGCCGCGTCACGCTGATCGGCACGAACCTGACCGGGCAGACCGGCTCGCATGCCTATGTCGATCTTCCCGACGATCGTCTGCATGCGGCGTTCGACGGAGACGATTTGGGCGGAGACCGTCCCGCGGCACTGCATTACGCCCCGCTCGATCATGACGGTATCCGTCGCCGGGTCGCCGCCGTCACGCAGTGGATCGCCGAACATCGGCCAGCGCTGATGGTCGTCGATGTCTCCTGCGAGATCGCCATGCTCGCGCGGCTGGCATCGGTCCCGACCGTGTTCGTCAGGCTGAACGGGGTCCGCAACGACATCCCGCACCTCGATGCCTTCCGCGCCGCGACGGCGATCGTCGCGCCGTTCGCCGCTGCGCTGGATGATCCGGAAACACCCGATTGGGTACGACGCAAGACACGATACTGCCCCGGCGTAACCCACCGCGCCGATCCGGATGCGGTCGAGCCCGGTTCGGTCCTCGTCGTCGGCGGGGGCGGCGGATCGCCGATCGACGGCGCGGTGTGGGCGCGCGCCGCCTGCGCGACGCCCGACCGGACCTGGCACGTCATCGGCGCGTGCACGCCGATCGTCGATCCGCCGGGCAATCTTGAACGTTTCGGTTGGGTCGACGACGCGGCCGCGCGGATCGCGCGGACAGCGATCGTCGTCGGCAGCGCCGGGGACGGCGTCGTCGGCGCGGTACTGGCGGCGCGGCGCCCGTTTGTCTGCCTGCCCGAGGATCGACCATTCGACGAACAACGGTCAAAAGCGCGCCAATTGGTTGCAGCGGGGGCGGCGCTGTCCTGCAACGATCCCGCGACGGCAGACTGGCCGTCGCTGCTCGCCAAGGTCGAACACCGCGATCCCGCTGCGCAAGCCGCGCTCGACGATCCCCGTGGCGCGGACCGTCTCGCCGCCTATGTGATAGCCTTGGCCGATGGAGACCGCGGATGAGCGAGACGATGATGCCGGTGCTTGACGATCCGCTGGTCCGCGATCTCGCGCGGCTCGGTGACCATTACGATGCCGTTCGCGCGCACCCCGCCGACAGCATCGAACGGCTAGCCGAGGCCGGGCTGTTACGACGATATTCACCGGTCGAGTCCGGAGGCGATCGCTTCGCCGACGCCGCCGCCCGACACCACGCCATGTTCGATTCGCTGCGCCGGATCGGTCGCGGCGACCTGAGCGTCGGCCGGCTCTACGAGGGGCATGTCAACGCGATGGCGCTGTTCGATTGGTATGCGACCGCCGCGCAGAAGGCATGGTTGCGCGACGTCCTGGATCGCGGTGCGACGTTCGGCGTATGGGCGACCGAGCCCGCACCGGGTGTCGCGCTGGTCGATACCGCGAACGGCCTTTCGTTGCTGGGGGCGAAGAGTTTCGCCAGCGGCGCCGGCGGAATCCGCTACGCGATCGTCACCGTCCAGCCCGAAGATGGCGACCGTCGGTTGGCGATCGTCGCTGCCGACGACGTCGCCCGCACCGACGCAAGCGGCTGGCGTGTCCGCGGCATGCGCGCGAGCATGAGCGGCAGCTACGACCTGACCGGCTATCCGATCGACGAGGCCGCGTTGCTGGGGCAGCCGGGCGATTACGACCGCGAACCGCGCTTCACCAGCGGGGCATGGCGTTTCACCGCCGTGCAGCTCGGCGGGATCGAGGCGTTGCTCGCCGAAACGCGCGCCGCGCTGTCGGACACCGCCCGCGCCGATCCGCTCGCGCGCGCCGCCTTGGGACATGCCATCGTGGCGACCCGCACCGCTGGTCTCTGGGTGCGCGAGGCAGCGATACGCGCCGCGCGCGAGGACGCCGATGCCGCCGCGTTCGCACGCATGACCCGCGGGGTGGTCGAACGCGCCGGGCTCGACGTCATGGAGCACGCCGCCCGACTGATCGGCACCCGGAGCAGTTTCGAGGGGCAGCGGGTCGACAAGATCATTCGCGATCTCGGACTCTATCTGCGCCAGGCCGGACCAGACCAGGTCCGCGATACCGCGATACGCGACTGGCTCGACCATGATTGCTGGGGCGAGGATCGCTTGTGGTGAGCATCGCCCGCCCCCTGCACGCGAGCCGGTTCGCCGGCGCCCGCTGGCTGGTGCTCGCCCCACATGCCGATGACGAGACATTGGGTGCAGGCGCGCTCATCGCCGAGACGGCTGCTGCAGGGCGCTTCGCCGGCACGATCTATCTCACCGATGGCGCCGGCTCACACGACGATGGCGGCACATGGCTTGCCCGATTGCGACACCGCGAGGCGGCACTGGCGGGACGCAGGCTCGCGGGCGCCGACGCCCCTCGTCCGGTGTTCCTCGACTGGCCCGATGCGCACCCGCATCAGCCGGGCAGCGCGGATTGGCGCAGGACGGTGCGTCGTCTGGCCGCGCTTTTTCGCGCCCGGTGCGTCGACGCGGTCGCCGTGACCGGTGCGGAGGAACCGCATTGCGATCACGCCGCATGCCATGCGCTCGCGCGTGCGGCGCTCTGCGTTTCGCGCCGACCCGTGACGCTGTTCGACTACCGTGTCTGGACCGATCCGGCGCTACCGCCTGCCCGGACGACGTTGACGACCCGCGCGATCCCGCCGGGCCAGCGGCGTCACGCATTGCTGGCGCATCGCAGTCAGACAAGCGCAGCTTACGGTCCGGGCTTCCGGCTCGCCCGCGCCGCGTGGCGGATGCCGTCGCGCGACGTTCTTCACCTGAGCAGGATCGCCGATGCCCGTTGACCACCGCGCCGCCAATGCCAGTCTCGATGCCGGCTATTTCGACGGGATCTTCGCGCATGACGACGATCCCTGGTCGCTGGCGAGCAGCGCCTACGAAGCGGCGAAGTTCGCGCGCACCATCGCCGTGCTCGACGACCGCCGCTATGGATCTGCGTTGGAGATCGGCTGTGCGCACGGCGTGCTCACCCGGCAGCTCGCGCCGCTCTGTGCCGACCTGCTTGCGATCGACATTGCCGGAAAGGCCATCGCCTACGCCCGCGAGCGCTGCCGCATGTTGCCCCAGGTCCGGTTTGAGCGAAAGGCGTTCCCGGGCGCGCTTCCCGTGGTGGGACCGCTCGATCTCGTCATGCTGTCCGAAGTCGTCTATTATTGGAGCGATGCCGACCTGCTGACCGCGGGGGCATGGCTGCGGACGCACGTTGCCGCGGGTGGACGCATATTGCTGGTCCACTGGGTTGGCGCCACCGACTATCCCCAGACCGGCGACGCCGCCGTGGCCAAGCTTCACGACGCGGTTGGTGGTGCCGTTGCCGTCGAGCATGTCGAACGGACGGACTGCTATCGGCTGGACCTATGGCGGCGTCGATGACCGAGCACCGCGCCGGGCTGAGCATTCTCACGATCGTCCGCAACCGAAGTGCGCATTTCGCCAATTTGGTCGAGGGCCTTCGCCGTTCGTCGTGTCAGCCGGCCGAACTGGTCGTGGTCGACATGAGCGACGCGCCGCTGGCCGCCCCGAACACGGACTTTCCCGTGAAGATGGTCCGCCTGGAAACCGATGGGCTTCCCCTGGCGGCCGCGCGCAACCTGGCCGTGGCGGCGAGCACCGGCTTCCGCCTGATCTTCCTCGACGTCGACTGCATCCCCCTCCACTCCTGCCTCGCCACGCTGGACGACATACTTCTCGACCAAGACGCATTGTTGTGCGCAAACGTCCGTTATCTTGGCCCCAACGATGCGCGCGGTATATGGACCGAACACGATCTTCTTGCCGCCGGTACACCGCACCCGGTCCGCGACTTCCCCCGCTCCGGGGTTCGCTGGGAGCCAAACCCTGGTCTCTTCTGGTCGCTGGCGTTCGCGATTCGCCGACAGCGGTTTACGGGATTAGGGGGCTTCGACGAGCGCTTTTCGGGGTATGGTGCAGAGGACACCGATTTCGGCTTCCGGGCGGATGCGGCTGGCGTACGGTTATTTTTCGTTGGCGACGCAATCGCGTGTCATCAGCATCACGCAACCTACGACCCGCCGCTCCAGCATTTTGCCGACATAGTCCGCAACGCCCGGCAATTTCGCAAAATCTGGGGAATCTGGCCGATGCACGGTTGGCTTGACGCGTTCGCCGAGATGGGACTGATCATTCTGGCTGGGAACGCGCTGTCCGTCGTTCGATCACCGACCCCGGACGAGATAGTAGCAAGTCGCCGCTCTTGAGCGGCGAGCTCAGCTACATCCCGCCGCATGTGACATTGCCGAGATGCAATAAAATGCGTGAATGGTGCCCCTGGCCGGAATCGAACCAGCATGCCTTGCGGCAACCGATTTTGAGTCGGTCGCGTCTACCAATTTCGCCACAGGGGCAGCGGCGGGTTGGCTAGACGAAGCGTTCGTCCACCGCAAGCCGTCTTGATCGGAAAACGCAGCGGTCAATTTCTTGGCGGTTGGCGACGGTAACTGAGCGCCTCGGCAATATGGAGTCGGCCGACGGTTTCGCAGCCGGCAAGATCGGCGATGGTGCGACCGACGCGGAGGATCCGCGTGTAGCCGCGCGCGGTCAGGTGCATCGCTTCGGCCGCTTGTGCGAGCAATCGACGACCGGCGTCGTCAGGCGTGGCCACGACATCGAGCAACGCGCCATCGGCCTCTGCATTCGTACGAACCGGGTGGTCGCGATAGCGTTCCGATTGGAGCGCGCGAGCGGCGGCGACGCGGACGGAGACCTCGACCGACCCCTCGGTTGGTGGTGGGAGAACCAGATCAGCGGCGCTGACCGCCTGGACGTCGATGTGAAGGTCGATCCGGTCGAGCAAAGGGCCTGATACCTTTGCCTGATAATCGGCTGCGCATTTGGGCGCTCTCGCACACGCGAGACTCGCATCGCCGAGGTGCCCGCACCGACACGGGTTCATCGCCGCGATCAGCTGGACGCGTGCTGGGAAGGTGACGTGCGCGTTGGCCCGCGCGACGCTGACTGTGCCTGTCTCTAGCGGCTGGCGCAGCGAATCGAGTACCGCGCGTTGAAACTCCGGGAGTTCGTCGAGGAAGAGGACGCCGAGATGCGCGAGGCTCACTTCGCCCGGTTTTACCTTGAGACCGCCTGTAAAGCAGGTACACCGGTTTGCACTGTGCACCCGCCCGCGCCCCGCTCGGCTCGCACTAACGTTTGCACTGAGACGGGCTGAGCATTGCACTACATTCGCATACGTGCATCGCGATAGCATTGGTGCGAAACCCGATCGTCTGAACTTCTTCCCTATCAGACTAACAGTCGTTCGCTAATACGCACTCACTTTCACGAAACCCTTGATCAATGATGTCAGACAGCAATTGTCCGGATAACGGTTCACTTTCAAGCATTTCGGACACCCGCTCCCACTAAGTCAATGTGGACTTAACCGTCCGAAAGTAGCATTACTTTCTTCAGAGCACATATTTTGCGGACCCTAGTCCGCATAAGGATTTTCAAGGCAATGAAGGGTATCGAAGACCAAGTGGAGCCTTTGACGATAGACGGGGCGGAAATGTCCAACCGTCAAATGAATAAAGCTCTTGAACGAAAGCCCGTTATTGATTCGCTTTTGCTATCTAGCAGAAATACCAGCAAGCAGGTTCGGGAAGCCGCAGTAAAGCTCCATTGCTCGCCTAGAACGGTTTGGTATCTAATCAAACGTTATGGGGCTACCCGGCGCCTAGTTGATCTTGCTCCAAGACAAGGCCACGGGCGCAGTGGCATGACATTCATTAAACCTGAGGTGGAAGACGTCATCTCTGAGGTTTTAGATCGGTTTCATCTCAGCCGGATGCGGCCAACGGTCACTCAGACCGTCATGGAGATCAGACGTAAGTGCACCTCGGCTGGTCTTCCGCCTCCCGACGAAGGCACAATTAAACGCCGGCTAAAAAAGATTCCGGATATCGAGATCGTAGCGGCCCGAGAAGGCAAGAAATTCGCCCGCGAACGGTACAAAGCGATGCCAGGAAAAACGTTGGATACGCAATGGCCACTTCAGAGAGTACAGATAGACCACACGATGGTTGATTTGGTTGTTGTAGACGAGATGAATAGGCAACCACTAAGACGGCCATATTTGACGATAGCAATAGATGAGTTCTCGCGCGCGATTCTGGGCTTCCATCTAAGCTTAGAGGCTCCTTCTGCGACATCTGTCGGCCTCTGCCTCGTTCATAGCATCTTGCCGAAAGAGCAATGGGCGGGGCGAATAGGTTTACAGTTTGATTGGCCAATGCACGGGCGACCGGACTGCCTCTATGTCGACAATGGCTCAGACTTTCATTCGGAGGCGGTCGAAAAGGGCTGCATCGCTTGGGGAATGAATATTGAATACCGCCCGCCGGGAATGCCGCATTTCGGAGGCATCGTCGAACGTATGATGCGAACTGCCATGGGAGCGGTCAAGATATTGCCCGGAGCGACCGGTGGCTCGATCGCCGAAAAGGGAGACCGTGACCCTGATGCCAGCGCGGCTATGACGTTGAAAGAGTTGGAGCGCTTTTTCGCAACTTTTTTTGCCGGTCAGTATCATCGATCTCCCCATTCTTATCACAGCAAGACGCCCAATACCCGATGGAGAGAAGGTATCTTCGGCACCGCATCTCAACCTGGGCGGGGCACCCCGCCATTGATTAATGACCCGGAACGCTTGTTGATAGATTTCCTACCCCTTGAGCGTCGGCGCATCACGCAACGTGGCATTCGCTGGGGCTGCGTCCATTACATGGACGATGTTTTACGGGAGTACATGGGCTCCGATAACGCGGATCCATTCATAGTTCGACGAGATCCAAGAGATGTATCAGCTATTTGGTTTTTATCGCCGAATGATGGTCGCTACTATCACATCCGTTCCCGAGATATTGCTAGGCCGTCAGTATCTCTTTGGGAGCTCGAAGCGGCACGCCAAAAAGTGAGATCGGAAAGAAATTCTGACTATGACGAGTCCGCCCTGTTTGAGGCCGTCGAAGCGCAGCGCCGCATCGTCGAAAAGGCTGCGGAAAGTAAAGCGGCTGCTCGAAGAGGTCGTCTCGCCGTTGAAAGGCGCGCACGAAACGCAGAAGGCACACACGCATCGTTCGAAGGACAAGGTGACGGCACCGCCCGCTCCAGCTCCCATAGGCCTTGGAGTTTCTCCAAACTGCCTGACTTGCCAGAGGATGATATTTTTGAGATCGACGAATGACGGACGATCGCCGCCTTTCGAAAACAGCGCGGGATTTGCTCGGCGCAACTGCAGAGACGCGGATCAATGCGATCCAGAGTATCCCTTTCATATCCTACGCAGCGGCAAAACTCATTCGAGCGCGGATGGAGCAAATCGTCATCGCGCCGAGGTCACACCGACCGGCAAGCATGTTAATTGCCGGTTCCACCAATAATGGCAAAACAATGTTGGTGCGGAAATTTGTTGAATCTCATCCTGACTTTGACGACCCCGACGCAGACGCGTCATTAGCTTCAGTTCTTTACGTCCAAATGCCTCCCACCCCCGATCCGCGCCAGTTTTATATGGCCATACTCGACCGATTACAATCGCCGGTACGAAGAACTGCTGTTTTAAGTCAGCTTCAAAGTCAGACGATACGCCTTTTAGGCTTAGTAAACACCAAGGTTTTAGTTATAGATGAGATTCATAACATACATGCCGGCAGAATAGAGCATCAGCGGGGTTTTTTGAATCTACTCAGGTACATATCCAATGAGCATGGTATTCATCTGATTGCTTGCGGATTAGCAACATCTGTAAGAGCTCTACAATCGGATGAACAACTTGCTAACCGTTTTGAGCATTGGCCTCTGCCGAAATGGCGGGTCGACGGTTACACTAAGGCACTTTTAAACACCATTGAGACTCTCCTACCTTTACAAAAACAGTCAAGTCTATCTGATCCAGAATTGATTAAGCGTATTGTCGGACTTTCCGAAGGCACGATAGGAGAAATAGTAAGACTGATATTATCCGCTGCTTGCGAAGCAATCCGGTCTGGTCAAGAGTTTGTGAATAACATACTCATAGACGAACTTCGATGGATTCCTCCCAGTGAACGTCGTGCTGCTGCGGAGCACATGCTTGGGGTGAGAACGTAAGTGTCCCAGCTCCTGCCGTGGCGACCAAAGCCGTATGATGACGAGATTCTCTCGTCATGGTTACGACGTGTTGCTTATGGCAACTCGTCTAAGCTGCACACATTCTGCCATCTTAAGTGGCCCGGCCTTCAGATATGGAATAGGGACTTAGACTCTTTAGGATCTCGGTCTTTCATCAACGACCTTTGTGTGATGACGGGAACCTCTGAAAACCGAGGGCATGCTACATCACTGAGATCTCTAGAAGGCATCGTATTTGATAAACTTAGGCTGACCGGCCTTACCCGCTGGATTCTGCCTTTGGGCATCTATCATCGAACCAGGAGACGCTCCGGACAACAATGGTGCCCCTCCTGCTTAAAAGAAGGCAAAGCCCCATATTATAGAAGGGCGTGGCGACTGGGGTTTTCTACGACGTGCTCTAGCCACGGATATGTGTTAGCAGATCGTTGTCATCAGTGTGCACTACCAGCATCCCCTCATCGCGGGGAGGATCCATACTGCAGCCATTGCTTCACCGATCGTCGGGACCATCCTACGATGTTCGGGGACGCCCTGACACTGCAGCTCGAACATCGCATGCGAGCAACGTGGTTAGGCCCGCCCTCCGCCATGCCCGAGCTTGGGTGTGGGCACCCGCTCAGCTATTTCGCGCTCGTCCGTCAAATTCTAAGCATTGTGACGTCTAACCCCCGAGCCAGTCGACTCAGGGACGTAGTTTGTCGAGAACATGGCTTAGATCCGGCGCCCCCCATATTTGAGTCGAAGCTGCCGATGCCAGAGTTTCTTCCGGTTATTGAACGCCATCGTATGATGGCAATCGTAGCTCGACTTCTTCAGGGCTGGCCCTTCAAATTTGCCGCGCTTTGCGCGGAGGCTGGGATGTGGCGATCATGGGCCATCAGAGGCAACTCTGGTGTCCTGCCGTTCGCATATGATGCAGTTATTGATACATATTTGACATCACCTGACGCGCCGCATCGCAAGCTTAAGCCAGTGCGCTTATCAGCGACCTCCCAAGGTTATCCATGAGTACCGATGCACTTCGTCATGTAATCATCCATGTTGACGTCGTTCCACGGCTTCGGCCTTAGAAGCTACGACACAACCTGCAAGGTGCCGTCGCTTTGGTTGGTTCAGAATAGGAAACGGCATGATCGGTTGGAGAATTACAGTTTATCGACATTCGCCGGAGAACTATCTGTTGAGTTTGACCCGCACTTCAGTTTTGGCTGATTGGAAGGTTGGGTCTAGAGGTACAGTCTGGCTTGATCAACTGGTCGAGAACGGGGAGGCCCAACTGGTGAAGACCGGTGGTTATCCTAACCTATACACGGCGTTGGCGGGATCGATCGTGCCGCTATTTCTTGGAGAGGCACCTCCAGCAGAAGACGACGTACCGTGGCGTATGCCACGGGAAATTACTATCAAGCACGCTGAGCTGGCGCTGTGCCAAGCCAATGAAGTGCTGACTATCACGGCGTGGGATCAGAGCTGAACGCTGGCCACTGGCGACCATCGCAAACCCAGCACGGACGAATGATGAGGGGTGAAGCGCCTTGCATTACGATGACGCCATCTGGAGCCAACGCCATCAGACATCAGTAAGCGTGTTCGGCAGGCCGCCTTGCGACGGCGCCGGTACGGGAAGGATCGAGCGCGACATTGTTCACGCCGATGCCTTCACGGGTAAGAAACCCGGTGACGATTGCTGGTGACTCACCCTGATCGGCGAGCAGGATCGGCACATCCCGATTGCGCGTTGCCGCGGCGTCGAGCATCGGCAGCTCGCGCCGGCACGGCCCGCACCATGTCGCCCATAGATTGACCACGAAGGGGCGGCCTCGGAAACGTGCAAGCGGGAGAGGAGCGCCGGACGGCGTCGTCAACGTTAAATGATAGGGGAAGGGGCCATAGGTCACGGGCGGGATAAGCGCCTGGAGCGTGAACCACAGGCCACCCGCTATTGCCAACGCCCCCCAGCCCACCGCCAAGGCGCGTGTTCGGCCAAGCTGGAAGGCCAGCGTTGCGGCAGCACCAACGATGCCGGCCATCGCAGAGAAGCCACCCTGCCAGACGGCGAAAATGGATAGCGGCGCTTCGACATAGCTTGCCCAATGTGCCGCGACATAGCCGATCCGCGCCGCCACCAGTCCAGCGACGATGGCACCGGTCGTAACCGTAGACACTTGCGGGAAGCGGAACCGCCCTGCCACGGTCGTGAGCCCCAGGAACACGGCGACGCACAGTACCGCCAATCCACGATCGACCGCCATCATAAGCGGTCCGATGGCAATCGCGCTTCCCATCAGAGAAACGCGCCTGCGCTCTTCCAGAGCATGTAAGCTGCCACGACGAAGATCAGCACCGCGAAGACGGTGGTAAGCGTTCCGCCCGAGCCAAGGCGCTTGGCGATGCGTGTGCCGATCAACCCGCCGCCGACCCCGCCGCCAATGAAGACGAAGGCAAGCGGCCAGTCGACCAGCCCGGAGAATGCATAATTAGCGGCGGTCGTCAGGCCGAAGGCGGTGACAGCAATCAACGACGTGCCGACAGCGTTGATGATCGGCATACCCGTCGATCCGATCAGGCCCGGAACGATCAGAAAGCCACCTCCGATGCCGAAGAACCCTGAGAACAAGCCCGTCCCAAGGCCGTAGCCCAGCACCTTGGGTGCCTTTTCCCGGTTACATTCCGCGCCGGGATTACCTGCGTCACCCCGCCCGCGAAGCATCAGGACGCCGACGACGACCATGACGAGCGCGAACAGAAAGAGCAGCTTGCCGCCATCGACGGCCTTGCCGACGGTGGACCCCAGCAGCGCACCGATGACGCCCGCTGTGGCATACAGGCCCCCGCACCGCCATTTTACGGTATGAGCCTTTGCATGGCCGATCAGACCGGTCGCGGCATTGGCTGCCACGGCAAACGCACTCGTGCCGATTGCAAGGTGTGCATCGGGCACGCGCACCAGATACACCATCAGCGGTACGGCAAGGATCGAGCCCCCGCCTCCTACAAGGCCAAGGGTAAATCCGACCAGGCTGCCCGAAAGGGTGCCAAGCAGATACTGGATCGGTTCGAGAGTCATGCTGCCTCGCCGATTTTATGCGGGGCGGCCATCCACTCGCGGCCCTTCAGCATGCCCTGCCAATAGATCGGGGGAAGCATCCGCTCCTTCAGGAACCAGGCGGCGCGCGTGGGTCGCGTTCCGTCCAGCAGCCAGGATGGGAAGCTGGGCAGCAGCTTTCCGCCATAGCCAAACTCGGCGAGGACGATCTTACCGCGTTCGACCGTGAGAGGGCATGAGCCGTAACCATTATAGTCGGCAACGGGGGGGCTGCCGTCGAGCGCCGCCAGCGCGTTGACCGCGACTACCGGCGCCTGGACGCGAGCAGCAGCGGCCGTCTTGGCGTTGCTGGTGCCAGCGGCATCGCCAAGGCCAAAGACGTTTTCAAATCGCTTGTGCCGCAGCGTAGTCTCGTCGACCTCGACAAAGCCGTTCGCGGCCGCGAGCGGGCTATTGGCGACGACGGCATGCGACACTTGGGGCGGAACGACGTGGAGCATGTCAAACGGGCGTTCGATCCTCTCGGAGACGCCGTCCTGCTTGCGCTCGAACGTGGCGACACGACGATCGGCGTCGACTGCGACAAGGTTGGATTCAAGCCTGAGATCGATGCCGTACTTCTCGACATATTCCATCAGCGCCGGGACGTAGGTCGGAATCCCGAACAGGGCGGCGCCGGCGTTGTGGAACTCAACATCGATCGCGGGGAGGACGCCGCAGCCTCGCCAGATATCACATGAGAGATACATGGCCTTTTGCGGTGCGCCGGCGCACTTGATCGGCATTGGTGGCTGCGAAAACAGCGCACGCCCCCGCTGCAATTCCTTGGCGAGCCGATAGGTGTAGGGCGCCAGGTCATAGCGATAGTTTGAGGTGACACCGTTGCGGCCAAGGGCTTCTGGTAGCCCCTCGATCTTCTCCCACGCCAAGCGCAGCCCGGGCGCTACAATCAGGACGTGATAATCAATGGAGCTTCCGTCTCCGAGCTGGATCGCGTGGCGGTCGGGGTCGATGGTGATCGCGGGCAACCGTATCCACCGGACGTTCTTAGGCATCACATCGGCTTCGGCCTTCCGGGTTTGCTCGCGCGTGAAGACGCCGGCTCCGACCATCGTCCAACCAGGCTGGTAATAGTGGTCCGTGGCGGGATCGACGACCGCGATCGTCACCTTGGCGTTGCGCTTCAGAATGCTGGAGGCGGTCGCGATGCCGGCGGCACCGCCCCCAATGATGACGATGTCGTAGGTCATTGATCCACCCTCTCGGAACGGCGCTTTAGCGCAGGCGTCAGATCGGCAAGGTCGTACCCGGCTGCCTTTGCCTGGCCGATGATCGTCGCCGGATCGGCGCGATCGGCCTCGGCCAATGCCCACAATGTCGCCGCGCGCGTCCCGCTGCGGCAGAAGCCGAGCGTCGGCTGTGGCAGCGTGGCCAGCGCCTCCTTCATGCGATCCGCATCGGCGTCAGTCGCCTTGCCCGGTACGATAGGGACATGGGCAAACGCGAGACCGTGGTCGCCTGCCATTCGGGCCATTTCTTCCGCGCTTGGCTGGCCCGCCTCCTCGCCGTCCGGGCGGCTTGAGATGATCGAGCGATATCCTGCCTGCGCGGCAGCGGCGAGGTCGTGTTGTGTCAGCTGGGGGGCGGCAGAGAAGGACGAGGTGATCTGCTTGAAAGCCATGTGATGTCTCCTGTCTGATCAGGCCGAACGGCGGGACGTGAATGCAAAGCGGTGGACGGCAACGCCGAGGGCCATTGCAGCGATGAAGACCAGTGCCGGCAGAGGCTGGATCGCCAGCGCGGCGATGGCAGGGCCTGGGCATAATCCGACGATGCCCCAGCCTATGCCGAACAAGGCCGCACCGCCGATGAGGCGCCGGTCGATCGGCGAGGTGGCAGGTGTGTGGAATTGTTCGGCCGCAATCGGGGTCGAGCGACGCCGCACAACGAACCACGCTATCGCCATTGGCAGGATTGCGCCCGCCATGACAAACGCCAAGGTCGGGTCCCACACGCCGGTGACATCGAGGAACGCCCGCACGCGCGCCGGATCAATCATTCCCGAGACGGCAAGGCCGGCGCCGAACAGCGTCCCGCTGGCGAGTGAAATGAGGTTCTGGCGCATCACAGTATTACCCCGGACAGACGCATGATCGTGACCGTGACGACGCCGGTCGCCATGAACGTAGCGGTCGCGGCGATGGACCGGTGCGACAGGCGAGACAGGCCGCATACGCCGTGACCACTGGTGCACCCGGACCCGAGCCGTGTTCCGATACCGACGATCAGACCGGCGACGGCGATCAGCGAAAGCGATGTCGGAAAGCTGGCCTTCACGCCTAAGCTGGCTGCAACAATACCCGCGCCCAAAGGCAGACCCGCGGTGAAGAACAGCGCGATTGCCCATGGTGGACCTCCAGCGGAAAGACCTAAAACTCTCGCGAACATGCCGCTGACTCCGGCGATGCGGCCGTTTCCGAGCAGCATGATCGCCGCGGCGACACCGATCATCAGCCCGCCGATGAAGCCTTCGAGCGGCATGGCATGGGGAAAGCCTGGCATCACAACGCATCCAGCGGAATCTTGAGGTAGCGGGTGCCGTTGGCTTCCGGCTCCGGCAGATGACCACCGCGCATGTTCACCTGGATCGAGGGCAGGATGAGCTTGGGCATCGACAAGGTCGCGTCGCGACTGGTCCGCATCGCGACGAAGTCGTCTTCGCTGACCCCTTCATGGACATGGACGTTGCCGACACGCTGCGCGCCTACAGTCGTTTCCCAGACATATTCGTCGCGCCCCACCGCCTTATAGTCGTGGCAGAGGAACAGGCGCGTCTCGTCCGGCAGCTGCATGAGCCGGCGGATCGAGCGGAATAGCTGGCGTGGGTCGCCACCAGGGAAGTCTGCCCGCGCGGTGCCGTAATCGGGCATGAAGAGCGTATCCCCAGTGAAGACCGCGTCGCCAATGACATAGGCCATGTCCGCCGGCGTATGGCCGGGCACATGCAGCGCAATGGCGTCGATGTTGCCGATGGCAAAGCGGTCGCCGTCCTCGAACAGCCGGTCGAACTCGGAACCGTCGCGCTCAAAATCGGTGCCGGCGTTGAAGATTTTGCCAAATACGTTCTGGACCCGGATGATCTCACGACCGATCGCGAGCTGCCCGCCAAGCGCCTGCTGAAGATACGGTGCCGCAGACAGGTGATCGGCATGTGCATGGGTTTCCAGCAGCCAATCGACCGTCAGTCCCTGATCCCGCACGTAAGCGATCACTGCGTCCGCCGACGCGGTTTTGGTCCGGCCCGCCGCGGCGTCAAAATCGAGGACGCTGTCGACGATCGCAGCCTTTTTCGTTGCCGCGTCCCAAACGACGTGGGTCGCTGTGTTGGTAGGCTCATCGAAAAAGGACTGAACGACCGGCGATCCGGTCGTTTTTGCGCGTCTGATCTGGGTGTTAGCTTCGCTCAAAACCAAGTCCATGACCGTCTCCGTTTAGTCAGCCTCACAGTTTATGTAGTTATGTAAGCGTATTGCGTCAACGGGGTGTTCGTGCCATTTGGGAAGAATGGAAATGATGGATGCGAACATGCCGCGCTCGCTGCGCATCGGGGATGCAGCCCCGAACTTCACCGCCCGCACCACGCAGGGCGAGATTGCGCTGGATCAGTATCGTGGGCGCTGGGTCGTGTTCTTCTCGCACCCTGCCGACTTCACGCCGGTTTGCACGAGCGAGTTTGTGGCCTTGGCCAAAGCGGCTCCTCAATTCGAGGAGTTGGATTGCGTATTGTTGGGGCTGTCGGTCGACAGCCTCTACTCTCATGTCGCCTGGCTTCGCGCGATCCACGAAGTTTTTGATGTCGAGGTGCCGTTTCCGGTGATCGAGGATCCCTCGATGGCGGTTGGGTATGCCTACGGCATGCTCGACGAGCAGGCCGGCGATGCCTCAACCGTGCGTGCAACCTACTTCATTGATCCCGAAGGCGTTATCCGCGCACTCAGCTGGTATCCGATGAATGTCGGACGCTCAGTCGACGAGATGCTTCGCACCGTCAGGGCGTTGCAGCGTTCTGCCGATGGCGAGGCCTATACGCCTGCTGACTGGCAGCCGGGCAACGACGTGCTTCTCCCTCCTGCCTTACCGGGGAGCGCAGGCGCTGACTGGTTTCACCAAACGAAAGCTGACCGGTGACGGCGATTTACCAGTCCCGCGCACTCGCCGACGTTGCAGTTGAGAAGCTGCGCGTATTCGCGCAGCCTCAGCGTCTTATGATTCTGTCTTATCTGTTGGGCGGCGAACGGCAGGTAGCGGACATTGAGGCCGCCACGGGCGTGACTCAACCCGCGCTCAGCCAGCAGCTTGCCGAGCTGCGGCGCGCCGATCTCGTTAAGACCAGACGCGAGGCCAAGCAGGTTCACTACCGTCTTGCCGACGACGCAGCCGCATTGTGCGTGCGAACCCTGGAGGCGATGTTTGGAGCCGACGATCTGTCGCCCCCCCAAACAGCCCCTGCCCTCCGCCAAGTACGACCGAGTGAGACGCCGTCCGTGGTTCGGCCGCAAAACATTGGTGCGGCCGTTTTTGCGAGAGTTGGCTGATCATTTCGGCTAAAGAAGGAAAAAGCGGATGCGTATGCCAATCATTGCTCTTGCAGGATGCTTGTCACTCATGAGCAGCGTCAATGCTTCAGCCGGCGTGCCTAGGCAGACGGTGATAGCGGGATATGGCGCGATCACACCCATTGAAGGTGCTGCGGAACGGCCTGATCGCAAGTTGCGCTATCGCGTGCTGTTCAATGTGACCAAGGCCGCGGCAACGCCGGATAAGATCAATCCATCTCTGGAGAAGGTAGCCCGCTTCCTGAACCTGCTAGGCAACGACGGCGTTCGTCCAGAACAAGGCGATGTCGTCGTGATTGTCCACGGTGCGGCGACGCCCATCGTCACCGAAGATCGCGCCTATGCGACAAAGACGGAGGTAGCTGCGAACCCCAACCTTGCCTTGATTGAGGCGTTGAAGAAGGCGGGTGTGTCCGTTCGGGTATGCAGCCAGGCTCTTATTGGAAACAAGATCGACCCCGCTACGGTTGCAAAGAGTGTCGAGACTGACGTGTCTGCGCTAACTACTTTGGCGACATTGCAGCTGCGTGGGTGGGCACTGATCCCAGACTGATCGCGACGAAACGTTTACTGTTTCATCATCCCACTCCGTAACGCTGCTGGTGTCATGACCGTTCGGTTGCCTCACTTACTTTGACGATGTGAACGGTTCGAAGGTCCAGAGCCATGCCACCAACGTCGGGATTGCCACCACGCACAGTGTTTTGACTTCAAGGCTTCGTTGGAACGGCCGTGTATCGTGTGGCGCAAATCGCTAGCGGAGCCTTTTGACGGGCGCTGGCGTGCCATCGCCATCGCACCCGGCCATCGCCGGCGCGATCGGTGCGGCTTGCGCCGTGGCCTCGTGGTGCTCCCTTCGTCATCTCGGCTATCGAAACCTTCTCCGATCCAACGTCGATGAGCGTCAGTGCGCCCCGGCGATGCCGATCGTGGCTGCAGCCATCCACAGCGCCATCGCCACCATCATCACGTTTTCGGTGAGCGAGATGAAGCCCAACGGCACGTTGCTGTCCCCGCCCACGCACGCGCATTTCAGCTCTCGCTTGTCGAGATAGACGGCCTTGAACACCGACACCGCTCCGATCGAGCCGATGAACAGCGCAACCGGCACCGAGAGCCAGGTAAGCGCGCCTGCGATCATCAGCACGCCCGCTCCGCCTTCCGCAAATGGATAGATATAGGAGTAGGGCACCCAGCGTTTGGCGAGCAGGTCATAGTTCAGAAACATGCTCGAAAAGCTCTCAATATTCTGAAGCTTGAGCAGTGCCAGCACACACATCGAGAAGGCAATGAACCATTCGATCGCGCGAATCGTGAATGGGGTGCCGAGCACGGCGTAACTGGCTGCGAGCGCCATCAGCGCCGTCATCGTGAATAACGCGACCACTGGCCTATAAGTAAGCGCCTTGGGGTCGCGGACCAATTTGCCAACGAAGCGGCGCAGATCATCATAGCCGCCTACCCGCTCGCCGTTGATGAAGGTCTGGGGTGTGGTTTTCACGCCATGCTTCGCCTTGAACGCATCGGTTTCCTCCCGCGTTGTCAGCCAGTGGTCATCGACCGCATATCCTTGACGACGCAGAAGGTCTTTCGCCTTCAGTCCATAAGGGCAGGTGTGTTCCGGCATCACCATCCTGTAGATCGTCGCCTGTTTGGCGGGGGCGGTCGCCATGTCGCTTCTCCAGCTTGCTCGCCCCACCTATATAGGGTCCGTACCATAGTCCGGAGTCAAGACATGACGAGAATGACAATTGCGGGGCTGGCGCGAGAAGGCGACGTAGGCGTCGAGACAGTGCGTTACTACCAGCGCCGCGGCTTGCTCGAAACGCCCGACCGGCCGAGCGGGGCCGGGATTGCGGGTGGTGTTCGGCGCTATGGGGGCCAGGACGTGCGCCGGCTCCGCTTCATTCGATCAGCTCAGGCAGCCGGATTTACCCTTGAACAGATCAGCGAGCTGCTTGCGCTGGATGCAACCGATGATCGGGCCCGCGCCCGCGAGCTTGCGAGCGAACGCATTGCGGCATTGGATGAGAAGATCGTGGACCTTGAGCGAGTGCGCGCCTCGCTTCGCCGGCTCGCCCAGGAATGCGGGTCTGGAGCGTCAGGCCCTTGCCCTATACTGACCGCGTTCGATCAGGGCTGACCGTATCAACCGGGTCGGTTGTGAAGCTGCAGCAGGCGCACTTATTTTTGCGCAACCCAATCCTGCCGACCATGACGACACGAACCCCACGATCCTGGGGACTGCTGCCAGCAGCGCGAACCGGGTTCCCAGGCGTCTAAGGTAATCGGCCATCCTAGCATTCAGCACACAGCTTCCGGCGTCTGCAATGGGTCGATAGCCGACCCACTGCCTTACACCTATCCCGCTGATGCAAAACTTTTGATTTTTGCATCAGGAACGACCGGGTTTGGTGGAAAGCGGACATTCTCGCGATCGCAAAATCCGGGTCCGCTAGGGTCAAAAGCGGACCCGTGCCGGACAGATCAGGCAGGGAAATGAATTCCGCATAGTTTGTTGCCGTCTGGGTCGCGAAAATAGGCAAGTTCGACTGTCCCCAGCGATGCGGTATTACGCGGGCCGGGCGGGGCTTCGATCGAGGTGCCACCGTTGGCGACCGCGGTATCATGAAGCTGCTTCACTTGTTCAAGCGAGTTGCACGAAAAGGCGACGGTGCTGCCGTTGGCGACGCTTGCCGGTTCGTCGTTAATCGGCTGGCTGACGATGAAATTGGTTCCGTTGCCATTATTATAGATCAGCCGTGTATGGCCGCTGTCGGCAATGTTCCGCGTCCCTTCGCCTGCCCCCAAAGTGGCGAGCACCGTGTCGTAGAAGCGCTTCGACCGTTCAATATCGTTCGATCCGACCATGGTGTGAAAAAGCATGCGGGCTCTCCTTGCAGCTGATCGACTTCCGATTGCCACTAGCCTTCTCACCTAACCGGCCGTTAGGACGCGGTCACCCCCGGGTCGTCGAAATGTCCGCGATTGGGCGTCAGCGGTCATTCGATGCGACCGGCTTTGGAACGTCCAGAATGGTGGTTAGCGGTCGTTCCCGATCTGTCAGTAGACGATCGACATGTCCGGCTTCAGCGGCTTGGGCGGCGTTGGCGGACGCAAGCCGGCGGCAAGATAGTCGGCAGCTACTGGCTTGAGATTGAGGGCAGCTTGATAGCAGCCTTCCAGCGGCCGATCTGTGATCCCTGCCGCCTCCCAGAATTTCTGCCCAGCTGCGGTCGAGAGAGATTTCCGAACCTCCGCTATCTCAGAAGTTGATAGCCGTCGCGCTATCCCGTCCACCGCACATGCCGCAACCGCAGTGTCCAGCTGGCTTCGGTTCACGGGCACTTGGCGGGCGATCAGCGGCTTTAATCTGTCGTATGCACCCAGATAGATCTTGGTCACCGACAACTTCGGGCTCGGCTGCATGCCAACCATGAGGAGGGCTTGCCTCGTTGCTTCCGCCACGGCGCTATCAATCGCCTGCTGCCTCGTAAATTCTTCCGGTGGATGGTCCGCCCACAGCTGGATGGCTGCCGCAAGGCTGTCGGCCGGCGGTGCTGGCACGGGTGGGGACGGCAAGGCCTGCAAAAGAATGGCGAGTAGCTGGAGCATTTACCGATGTTGCCATACCTGAGCCGATGTCCGCAATTGGGCGCTTCCGGCCCGTCCGCTTTTCAGACGAATACCGCCTACCCCTCCCCCCTCTCCTGCCGCCCCCCTCCATATGCTCGGTTTTCCGAAGGTACGTTTTAGGTATACCCCCAGTGGACCTCTTTAATCTGGTTCGTTTTACGTCAAAAGTTTACGCATAAAAATCTGGTCAATCTGCTCGGTTAGTCCGGCTTAAGCCTTGACCAAGAAGGACCATACGGCACCCGTTCAAACGGCACCGCAGTAGGCATTGTACGTGGCATCAGGGGTTTCTGAACTCGATCGAACCAGAGCTAAATTAGGGCGTCTGGATTCTCAAAAAGGATGGTGGATCGAGAAACTGAGATAGAAGGGGAAAACCGGTCTAGCGCCATCCGCCGCCACCTACGACATTGTGCATCACTGATTGTGCTTCTAGATGCATCCAATGAAACGCCGGGCTCGCCCACTCTCCAAGATATTGCATTCTATGGCGTTTCTCGTCCTGGCGGTGATGTTGCTGGTCCGGCTTGGCCCGCTCTGCGAGACGATGGCGATGGCCGCGCCTCCGGCTGCGTCCGCGATGATGGACTGCGCCAGCAAGGCACCAGGCGCTCCCATCAAAAAGGCACCTGCGTCGGCCTGCGCCATACCGTGCGTTGCGGTTGCCGGCGAAACCGTCGAGCATATCGGACTGGTTCCTTCCTCCCGTCTATCGCCTTGGCCGGCTTCACAGACGGGCCTTTTGGGCATGGCATACGCTCCGGCCACACCCCCTCCGCAAACCGTGTGACGTCGAACACCATCAGACGTAATTTTCGGAGAATATCATGACCAAGTTCAAGCTCATCAGCGCTGCCTTCGCTCTCACCCTGTCGACTGGCGCATTCGCCGCTGTCGCCAATTGCTGCGCCGACATGGCGTGCTGCAAGGACGGTGCGGACTGCTGCAAGGATGGCGCAAAAGCCAAGGCTGCTGACTGCTGCGATCATGCCAAGGGCGGCATGAAGCACGGCTAAAGCCAGGTAGGGGCGGGCAACCGCCCCTATTTTTCTAGTCTACATCTACTCGGCGCGGCACGCCGTCCCGCCACGGTCGCTGTGAAGAGCGGAGAGTTACCCTCAGGGTTGAGGCTCTTCCCCGAACCGCATCCATCGTTCGTCCCATCTCTCGCGCGATTACTGCCAAAGTCTGCCTGGCCTTGATACGCTGACGAAGCTCGGCGTCATCATCATCGGTCCAAGACGTTCCACGTCGAGCGGTCATCCCAAAAACTCCTCGATCAGGAGCAATCCCAGAAACCCGATGAAAAACATCGCGCTGATAAGCGGGGTGTCTGGTTTCTCGTGCGCTTCGACCAACAGCTCTTCCGTCACGAGATAGAGCAGCGCCATCAGACCGAAACTGAGAAACCCGGCGATGACAACGGGGGGAAACGTCGCAACGGGCGTCGCTATCGCCGCACCGATCGGCAGCAACAACGCGATCCCCATCGTAATCGCAATGATACGCGCCTTGGACTTGATTGTCTCACCCAACTCGGTCGTCACGGTCAGTCCGAGAAACAGCACCTCCAAGGTCAACGCGATCGTCAGCAACACGCCAGCCTTCCCGCCAGCGACGAACGCCAACCCGAGAACAAGCCCGTCGATCAGAATATCGACTGCAACCGCGCCCAACATAGCGATCGGTCCACTGGCGCGACCCTCAAGGGCTTTGAGCGACAGCATCACGACTATGCCCAACGCGCCGCCTGTGAATGTCGCGATCGGTGAACCTTCGTGCATCACCTGGGGCAAGATCTCGGCTGCCGCTGCGGCAAACACGACGCCTGCCGCCAAGTGCTGCATGGCGCTTACGAATGCATCACTTGGCCGTCTCGATACCGCAAAAAGCGAGCCGATCAGTACGGCGACGACGGGAATGAGCGTGAAGGCAACGGCCTGCATAGCTTAAGCCCTCACGCCGTCGTGAGCTAAAGGCGGCAGTTCGATGTGTCCCCCTGATGGAGCTGGCAGCTCGCGCCGTCCGAAACGAGCGTAGAGGGTCGGCAGCACGAACAAGGTGAGCAGGGTTGCGGATATCAGGCCACCGATGACGACGGTCGCCAGCGGCTTTTGCACCTCGGCTCCGGCACCATGACCAAGCGCCATCGGCACAAAGCCAAGCGACGCAACGAGAGCCGTCATCGCAACCGGCCGGAGCCGCGCCAGAGCGCCTTGATGCGCCGCTACCGCACGATCCATGCCTTGCCGCATCAGATCATGGATGGACGACACCATGACCAGCCCGTTGAGGACCGCGACGCCTGATAGCGCAATGAAGCCGACTGCCGCTGAAATGGAAAACGGCATGCCTCTTAGCACCAGCGCAAGGATGCCTCCGACCAGCGCCAGCGGAACCCCGGTGAACACGATCAACGCATCCCTGACGGAGCCGAGCGCGCCGTAGAGCAGGAACATGATGACCACGAAGCAGATCGGCACAACAACGCTAAGCCTATCGCGGGCAGATGCCAGGTTCTCGAACTGACCGCCCCATTCGAGATACGTGCCGGGCGGCAACTTCACCTGAGCGTCGATGCCTGACCGGGCATCAGCCACGACGCCGGCCACGTCTCGATCGCGCACGTTGGCCTGCACCACGACACGCCGCTTGCCGTTCTCGCGACTGATCTGGTTGGGACCATCGACCACGGCGATATCCGCCACAGTCGATAGCGGTACGAAGCCGCCACTGCCGGTCGGCACCGGCACCTGAGCAACCGCCGTCAGATCGGAGCGCGAGCTTTCCGCCATCCGGATCACGACCGGGAAGCGACGATCGCCTTCAAAGATCACGCCAGCCTGTCGGCCGCCAATAGCTGCTGCAACCGTGTCCTGCACATCACCCGCCGTCACCCCGACGCGGGACATGGCAGTGCGGTTCGGCCGGATATCGAGCATCGGCAAGCCTTCGGTTTGCTCAACCCGCACGTCTGCTGCACCCCGCGTCTTTCGCAGAATGCCGGCGATCCGATCTGCGGTCGCGTTCATCTCACCAAAGTCGTCGCCGAATACCTTGATCGCGATATCGCCGCGCACGCCTGCGATCAGCTCGTTGAACCGCATCTGGATCGGCTGGGTGATCTCATAGGCGTTGCCCGGTAGGGTGGAGAGGCGCTTTTCCAGCCGCTCCACCAGCTCTTCCTTAGACAGGCCGGGGTCGGGCCACTCCTTCTTCGGCTTCAGGATGACGAACGTGTCAGTCGCGTTAGGCGGCATCGGGTCCGATGCGATTTCAGACGTGCCGGTGCGCGAGAAGGCGAAACGGACTTCAGGGGCCTTGGCGAGTGCCTTTTCCACCTGGAATTGCATTGCCTGGCTCTGATCGACCGATGTGCCGGGGATGCGGACCGCCTGCACGAGGATGTTGCCCTCATCGAGCTGCGGCAAGAACTCCTGCCCCAATGTCGTGAAAGCGGCACCGGCAAGCGCCAGCGCGCCGATCGCGACGCCGATGGTGAGGGTGGGTCGGCGCATTGCCGCATCAAGTCCCGGCTCATAGCGCTGCCGGAGGAACGTGACGACGCGGCTTTCCTTCTCCTCGACCCGATTGCTGAGCCAGATCGCAATCGCTGCCGGTATGAAGGTCAGCGACAAGATGAAGGCGAACACCAGGGCGATGATAACCGTCAGCGCCATCGGCTCGAACATCTTGCCCTCGACACCCGTGAAGGTGAGCAACGGCGCATAGACCAGGATGATGATAGCCTGCCCGTACACCGATGGGCGGATCATTTCGCGCGCCGATGCCGCGACAATCCCGAGACGTTGCTCGATCGTCAGCACGTCATCACGACCATGCTGCGCCTCTCCCAAACGCCGTAATGCGTTCTCCACAATAATGACCGCGCCATCTACGATCAGCCCAAAGTCGAGCGCACCGAGGCTCATCAGATTGGCCGAAACGCCCGCCTCCAACATGCCGATGCTGGTCAGGAGCATCGTGATCGGAATGACGCAGGCCGCGATCAGCGCCGCACGGAAATTGCCAAGCAGCGCAAACAGAACGACGATCACCAGCACCGCACCCTCGGCAAGGTTGCGGGCAACCGTGGCGATCGTGGAGTTCACCAGCTCGGTCCGGTTCATAACCGGCTTCACGACAACATCGACCGGCAATGAGCGGCCGATCTGCGTGAGCCGTTCGGCAACGCCCGTCGACACCGTGCGGCTATTCTCCCCGATCCGCATGACCGCGGTGCCGACGACAACCTCATGGCCGTTTTCCGACGCCGATCCCATGCGTAGCGCCTGCCCGGTGCGAACGGTCGCGATCTGGTTGAGCAGAATCGGAACGCTCTCGCGGGTAGCAACGACGGTACGGGCCAGCTCGTCAGCGTTGCGGACACGCCCATCCGATCGAACCGCCAACCCTTCGCCGTTGCGGTTGACCACGCCAGCGCCCGCGCTGGTATTGCTGAGCTGAAGGGCGGTGGTGAGATCCTGAAGCGTCAGCCGCATCGCCGCCATGCGCTGTATGTCTGGAATAACGAGATATTCCTTGGTGTAGCCACCAAGGGAGTCGATGCCAGCAAGCCCGGCCGTGCTTTTTAGCTGCGGCGTGACGATCCAATCCTGCACGGTGCGCAGGTAGGTCGCCTTGTCGGCGTCGCTCACGAGGTGATCGCCCTCGGGGGTGATATAGCTGGCATCGCGTTGCAGGCCGGGTTCGCCGTTGCGGTGGTGAACCTGATCCAGCTCGCGGTATTCGACGGTCCACATGAAGATATCGCCAAGCCCCGTGGCGATCGGCCCCATCTCCGGGTTCACGCCTTCGGGAAGGTCTTCCTCTGCGGTTCGCAGGCGTTCCGCGACCTGCGCCCGCGCAAAATAGATATCGGTCTTTTCGGTGAAAACCGCTGTGATCTGGGCAAAGCCATTGCGGCTTAGCGAGCGGGTATATTCAAGGCCGGGAATGCCCGCGAGCGCGGTTTCGACCGTGAACGCAACCTGCTTCTCGATCTGGTCGGGAGAGAGGGCAGGAGCAACGACGTTGATCTGCACCTGGTTGTTGGTGATGTCGGGTACGGCATCGATCGGAAGCTGACGCAGCGCGCCGATCCCGAGCAATGCAGCCGCGATGGTCAGAAGCAGGGCGAGCCAACGCTTCTCGACGGAGAGGGTGACGATGCGACCGATCATGGCTCAGTCCTCATCCCCGCCCGCGCCCTTGCCGAGTTCGGCCTTGAGCGTGAAGCTGTTCGTGGAAGCGATGCGCTCCGAGCCGGTAAGGCCTGCCGTTACCGTGACCTGTCCGCCATTGGTGCGACCAAGCGTCACCGGAATTGCCCGGAAACCCGTCGCGGTCCGGACGAACACAAACGACTTGTCCTCGATCATCTGCACTGCGGCCGATGGCACGGCGACGGTGCGGTCCCCGGTCGCAGGAACGAGGATAGATACGTTGACCGTTTCACCAACGCGCCATGTGCTGCCGGCGTTGTCGAGGGTGGCGATCACCGGCACCAATCGGGTCGTCTCGTCCAGAATGGGGGACACGAACGTGACGCGCCCCTCCTGACGCCGCCCCGGTGCCGTCACTTCGACACGCACGCCAGGTTTTACCCGGCCGGCATCGGTGGGGACGAGTGATGTGGTGACAGTCACCTTCGACAGGTTAGCGACACGGAACAGCTCTGCATCGGCCGCGACGGCCTGCCCGAGTGTAGCCGACCGCGCGATGACCTGGCCGGCGATCGGCGAGCGGACCGCGATGCGGTTGAGCGCGCCGCCTCCGCTGCCCGTCGCTGACAACTGCTGCTGCGCCAGGCGAAGGGCAATACTGGCCTCCGTTGCGGCCGTTCGCGCTGCGACCAGATCCTGCTCTGGCGAAACCCGTTCAGCGAACAAACGCTGTTCGCGGCGAAGGTTTGATTGGGCGAGTGCGGAACGCGCGCGCGCGGCTTCTACCTCCGCTTTCAGTGATGCCGCTTCCCGGCTTTCGATGATAGCCAGCGGGTCTCCCCGGCTGACTGACTGCCCGAGATTGCGGGTAAGGGAAACGAGCCGACCGCCTACGGAGGTGGACACAACCTGCACACCCTGAGGATCGCCCTCGATCGTTGCCGATAGCTCGATCGCTCCGGCCACGCCGCCTACTGTAGGACGCGTAACCTCTATCCCGGCATCCGCGATCTGCTGCGCGGACAGGGTGACGATATCCTTTGGACCCTCCTTGGCTTCGCCGGCCTCGGCACCTTCGGTCTTCTCGGCTCCGGCCTTCTCACCGGCCTCGCTGTTGCCACCCCCGCCGCACCCGGCAAGGAGGATAGCCAGGGTCACAGGCGCGAGCGCCCGTATGATGATCTTCGTCATTGATTGGTTTCCTCGGGCGAGGGCGCTGCGGCAACGAGCCGTTCGAGGCGTGCCTTGGCGTCGTGATAGGTGGCGAGCGCATCGATCGCGGCGGTTCGTGTTTCAGACAGGGTACGTTCGGCATCGAGCAAATCGAGCTGACCAAACTTGCCCTCCCGGTAGCCGATCCGAGCGATCCGAGCGGCTTCGCTTGCCGACGCCAATGCCGGCCCGCTGGCGTTGCGAGCGGTCGTCGCGGCATTCGCGACGTTTGCCTGTGCGCTTGCGATGTCCTGGGCGGTATCCAGCTCGGCCGCGCGACGTAGAGCCTGCGCCTGATCGGTCTGCGCCCGCGCCTGCGCCACTGCCGCCTTGCCGTTGTTGAACAACGGAAACGGGATCGACAGCCCGAACACCGCTGCCACGTCGTTCGTAGCCTCAAGCCGTCGTGCGCTGGCGCTGAGTGTCACGTCGGGAATGCGCTGCGACCTGGCAAGCCGCACCTGTGCCTCTGCCGTTGTCACGTCCGCGCGCGTGGCCGCCAATGCCAGCGTCCCGGCGGTCTCGATCGGCCGTGCCGGACCAAAGCCCTCGACACGGCCGAACCACGCCAAGTCCAACGGTCCTGTGAGAGGTTGGCCAATCCGTCGTGCAAGATTGCTTCGCGCGACCTCCGAAAGCCGCTCCGAGCGCTCCACGGCTGTCTCCGCATTGATCCGCAATACATCGGCGCGCTGCTGTTCGAGCGGTGATGCTCGTCCAGCCTGAACGCGAACGCCGGCTGCGCGCGATGCCTCGCGGGCGATACCGGCTTGCTCGCGCGCGGTCACAAGTCGGCGTTCCGCTGCGGTCGCCTCGATGTAGAGCTGCGTGATGGCAAGCCGTAGATCAGCCTCGGCCAGCGCCGTGCCTATCCGCGCTCGATTACCGATTGCATCCGCGACGGCAATCCGTGCCGATCGTTTGCCACCCAGCTCGATCGGTAGTGCCAGACCGGCCGTTGTCTCCGCGCTGCGAAGACCGCGATATTGACCGCTGCCGGCAATATTCTCAGTCTCGGCGACGATCGACGGGTTCGGCCGGTAGCCAGCAACCGTTCGGCCTGCTTCTGCTGCCCGGACGCCCGCTGTGGCGGCCTCCAAGCTAGGGGCGGTCGCTCCGGCAAGTGAAAGCGCCTGCTCAAGGGTGAGCGGGGGACTGCTTGATGTGGAATCGGTTGACTGCGCCTGCGCGATCGACGCGCACGACGCCACGGCCAATAAGGCCGCAATAAAACGGTGCATGGGTAACGGACTCCTGACGAACCTTTGAGCATCCGCACGGGCTTTCCCGGCGAAATTAGGCGTCGATCAGGCTTGGGGAGGACGTAGGGCTGGGTCGGACGCTACCGGGGCCTTGGGCGCGTTGCGCCACACCGATGCATTCATACGAACGCTGCTGGTTGGTCCGGTTGGATCGGACGCAATCGGCACGCCCACATGATGGCCGTGACAACCGCCATGATGATGGGGATACGCCTTGTCGGCGTCTGCCGGCACTTGGTCGGCATCGCCATCGCAATGGTCTAGGGAACTGACCGCTGTGGTATCAACGCACGTCACGCCTTCTGTCGCATGCGCGACTGATCCAAGCCCGAGCATAAGCACGAGCATGAAACTGAGGAACAGGGCGGAAAGGCGGTGCATTGGCCCGCGCCTTAGCAGCTTACCGACTGCCATGTAACGACTGCTGGTAAGTAGCGGGGGCGGGTGAGGGCTCGCTACGCATTTCGGCGCGTGCCTGCCGCATGATCTGAACACCGCCCGATATTCCCAACACAGCCATCAAGGTGGCGACGGCAAGATCAGGCCACGCGCTGTTGAGGCCGAAGACCCCGCCTGCGGCTAGCACGACGGCGATGTTGCCGATCGCGTCATTGCGCGAGCAAATCCATACTGACCTCATGTTCGCGTCACCGCTTCGGAAGCGGTACAGCATGACCGCGACGACAAGGTTCGCGATCAGCGCGGCGATGCCGACCACGCCCATAATCTCGGCATGGGGCGTCGCGTCGTGGAGCGCACCCCATCCCGCCGCGAACAGGACATAGACGCCTAGCAAAGCAAGCGTCGCCCCCTTCAACATCGCAGCGCGTGCGCGCCAGGCTATCGCCATTCCGGCGACGCCAAGGCTGATTGCGTAGTTCGCGGTATCGCCAAAAAAGTCGAGCGCGTCGGCTTGGAGCGCCTTCGATCCGCCCGTGATGCCGGCTATAATCTCGATAACGAACATGCCGCCATTGATGACGAGCGCGATCCATAGCGCCCGGCGCCACTTAGGGTCGTTGAGAGTACCCGCCTTATCGGACGCGCAGCTTGTGCAGGCCATGTTCGCCACCTCGATAGAATCGATCTGACAGCCTATATGCACCCTCTAGTCGCTAGAGGGTCAAGCGCTATGTCTGATAAACTGACGATCGGGAAACTGGCTGGTGCGACTGGTACGAAGGTCGAAACGATCCGCTATTATGAGCAGATTGGCTTGCTGCCCGCGCCTGAACGATCAGCGGGGAACTACCGGACCTATGAAGACGCCCATCTACGCCGCCTGTCCTTTATTCGGCGTGCGCGCGATCTTGGCTTCTCGATCGACCAAGTACGCGAGTTGATGGGGCTCGCGGACCGCCGCGATCAGTCCTGCATCGCGGTTGATGTTGTCGCTAACCAACACCGCGACGCGATTAGACGTAAGATTGCGGACCTGACTGCGCTCGCTAACGAACTCGACGTGCTGATCGACTCTTGTACTCGGAACACCGTCGCCGATTGTAGGATCATAGAGGCACTTGCTCCCTCGGGGTAGTACCCCATCAAAGCCTGCCCTCCTCGCGCGTTGGACAACTAGGCCTCCGCGCCAACTCGGAAACGAGAGCTCCAACAGAACGGGAAAAAAGAACGCCGCGGAGGCTCCCCATTTTCCATGGCCCACAGCCGGACACCAGCCGTCCTGCGTTGCTTAGTCGGGATATTGACGTTTTCTCGTTAAATATGCTACCTGGCATCCGGCGAGGTGACCATGCTTTATCGGCTCGAAGTCGAGAACTTTTTCTCTATCCGCGATCCACAGGTGCTTGACCTGACGATTGACGGTAAGGTTCCTGACCCGGAAGGTAGATACGCGCCGATCTTCGAAGGTGCCGACCTACGCGCGCCAAAGGTGGTGGCTCTCTATGGCGCAAACGCCTCGGGGAAGACCACGATGCTCCGCGCACTTGAATTCGTTCTCACAATGGTACGTGACAGCGTTCAGCGCACGGTGCCAGGATTCGCCGGAATCGAGCGCTTCAACGATGAAGAGTCTGCCAACCGGCCAATCCGCTTCGCGATCGAGCTTGGCGGCGTCATGAACCTGACCCCTGAAACCTTTCAGCGCGCTGAGGCAGGTGAAGCAGTCGAGCAAGGCACCTATCGCTACGAACTGGATATCGAAGTCAAGGATGGGTTCGCGCTTCAGATCACGTCCGAGGTCCTACGTCAGCGACCTGGGGGCGTGGGGAAATGGCAGCGAATTTTCGAACGTAGCCCAGATGGACGGGTGAAGGATTCGAGGACGTTCAGCCTATCGGGTTTCCAGCATCTGGTGAAGACGCTGGCCGCCAACCACACAGTCCTATCGTCTTTCGCGAAGTTTCAGCACCCGGTCGCGCAAATCATTGTGGAATCTGCAAGAAAGGCCTTCTTCCAGATTGAGCCCGTTCATTCGTTCGTTGACCGTGACGTGATCGACTATCTCAAGACGCAGCCCAATGTCGTGTCTCGGCTTACCGACGAGCTTAGCCGCATTGACGTTGGCGTAGAGGGGATGCGGTTTCATACTACTGAGAACGGACCGGTACTTCTGTTCAGGCATGCTGGACTCGCGGCGGAAATGCCATGGGGAATGGAGAGCCACGGGACGCGTGCATTTATCAAGATGTTCCCCTTTCTACTGAGCGCGCTGGAAGGTGGAGGCATCTCGGCAATAGACGAAATGGACGCTGCCATTCACCCTACGATGCTGCCCGAGCTGGTCCGTTGGTTTTATGCGACGTCTGGCCGCAACCCTTACGATGCGCAGCTCTGGCTGTCATGCCATTCTGCTTCCCTGCTCGATGACCTCAACAAGGAAGAGATCGTCATTTGCGAGAAGGACCGGCAGGGCCGCAGCCACATCCATAGTCTCATGGACGTGAAGGTTCGGCGCGATGAGAACCACTACCGTAAATATCTGAGCGGTGCCTACGGCGGCGTGCCGCAGTTCGGATGACCCGTCGTCGCTCACCATTCATCGAGCTTCGTCGCCCAGTTTATATCGGCTGTGAGGGCGCATCCGAGGTAGGCTATGCTGGGTTTCTTCAGGACCTGATCCGTGATGCAGGTGTCGCGGTACATCTCCACGTTGACGAACTAGGTCCAGGGACAGGAGATCCGTTGTCGCGGATCGAGATGGCGGTCTTGCGGCTACGCCAGCTTCAAAAAAAGCGCGGCGCGCCAGCTGACCGCTTTGCGCTAATCGACTTCGACCAAGCCGAGCGCGATCCGCAGCGCGCTCAACGCGCTATTGCTCTAGCCATCGAAAACGACATCAAGGTTCTATGGCAGCGGCCGTGCTTCGAAGCTTTGCTGTTGCGCCATCTCGAGGGCAAGTCAGCCAACCGACCGCCGGACACACCCGGAGCCATCAAAGCACTAGAAAAGGAGTGGGTGGACTACGCGAAACCAATGACGCGGGTCAATCTAGCCAAGCGGATCGACCGGACGGCCGTTCTACGGGCGGCCGCTGTCGAACCTGATTTGGCCACCCTGCTTCAGTGCATCGGGTTAGCCTAGACCGATTGCCTAATTTCCTATCGTTCTGACGTGAGTACAACGCCAATGTCCGAAGTAGCGTCTAGCGCCCTTTTCGCTGAGGTCGGCGAATGCCTGCATGCTTGGGGCAATGTCGAGATTGAGGTCAGTCAGCTGTTTATGATCGTGCATGCCGCCAAATGGGACGAGTTTACCCATCCTCTACGCGCAGCATTTGAAAGTGTGGTGGCACTTGAGGCACGGTTAGACATGATAATGGCGTCAGTTCAGGCGATCGCCGGTTTAGAAAACGCCTACCCCCCGCACTTTAAGTCGCTGCGCAAAAAGACGCTCGCCCTTTACCGCAAGCGCCACGAGATCGCGCATTTCGTGCTTATTGGCCGCAACGACGGTGATGCACTCCAGCATCGCATCAAGCCTTTCTTCACCTGGGCCGCCTTTCAAAATGACACGGGCCGGGCAGAGTTGGACATCAAACAGATCCGCGAACGAAGGGCCGCGTTCTTGGCGCTTGCCGAGAGGTTCGTACATCATCGTCAGCATGTAGGCGCATCGCTGGGGTTGAGACCCGACCTTTATGCGCAAGCCGGGATGATCGCCTACCCGAGCCTCGATTTGATGGTGGAACCGGCTGAGGAAGACTAGCCACCTTGCTCCTTAGGAAACTGCCTGATCTTCTTGCCGATTAAACCAGAAGGTGACGAAGCTCGATGTCACGCCGCCCTTAGGGGCAGCTAATTACATGGCAATCGGGGGCTTTGATCCTAGCCGCGAGGTAAGCCCCCTGCCCTACTTACCAACTCTCGCGATCTGTAGACGATCTCTCCGAAACAATGCTGCTCGCGTTATGACCAGTGCGTTTTGAGTATACCCTCTGCGTTCCTACTCTGGCCGGTCCGATTTCCGCCAAAAAGGGACATTAAGAATTTAGCTCGGATTGGCCCTTTGGTCCGCCTGGAGTCCTAACCAAGGAGGACCAAACGGCACCCTACCAAACGGCACCGATGAAGCTTCATTGAGGGTTGAAGCTCTTCCTTCTGTCCGCTCGCAAGGCAGTGTCGGCGCGTTGCAGTTCACTGCTGGCGACCGTCCCACAAACGATGGTATTTCGGGATTATGGAAGGAGATCGGTTAGCCTGTTCCACCTGAGGCATCGGGAGCCGCCTTGGGGTCGGGATCCTGTGCCTTGCCTGTCGCGGGTGCCGCCTTGTGGCTCGGCATAGCGATGAGATAGGCGACGATCGCGTTGACGTCCTTCTCGGCCACCGGAGCCTTGTACACTTCGCGCATCTTGGTGACGGTCGCCTTCCACTGATCCGCCGATAGCGCAGGCTGGGTCAGCGCCATGCTGGCCGAGTGGCACGAAGTGCAGTTGGCGTTGATGACGTCGGCGTGCGGACCATCGGGGTAGGTAACGTCATCGACCGGCAGGTCGACGCTGGTCGAGGCGAGCGAAAAGCCGCGGGCTGAGACGCTGGTGGGCGGTGCCGGCTCGGATGTCTCGGAGATCGGGGCAGGCGCCTTGCGGCTGCTCGGCGCCCCGATCGAGACGAGGATAATACCGGTCAGGCCGATCAGGCCAGCGGCCATGATGCCGGTAGACGGGGTCTTCATGCTACTCGCTCCTCAGGCCGCGATGATGGTGGTGGTTTCGATGTTGCCGCGCATGAACCCGCCCGGGTTCCAGATCGGCTTCATCGGCTGGGCGACCCCATTGGTGTTCCAGCAGCGCACCATGATCGGGTTGGGACCGCGTCTCAGCGGCACGCGACCATCCCACCGACGGAAGCTGTACCTGCCCTCGTCCACTCCGAGCGTCGTCTTGTACCAAGTGCGCCCACCATCCGACGAGACATCGACCTTGGCGACGCCGCAATCGCCGCCCATCGCGATGCCGCCGACCGGGATCGACGCCTCATAGGCGATCGCCTGGCCATCGGGCAGGCTGGTCATCCAGCTGCGCGGGATCATGCGATTGATCGGCACGGTCGGGAAGTCCTTGGCACCGGGCGCGACATTCGCGCCGGGTGTCGCCGGTATCTTGTAGGCCTTGGCCATCCAATACTGGTCGTCAAGGCCGGGCAGTACCTCGATCGCGTTCAGCATCTTGACCCAGTAGGTCGAATACCAGCCCGGGACGATCAGCCGG
>NZ_LMLD01000009.1:0-53946 GCF_001421825.1 Sphingomonas sp. Leaf38
CCCGGTAGCTCGTCAGGCTCATAACCTGAAGGTCACAGGTTCAAATCCTGTCCCCGCAACCATTCCAAAAAGCCTGCAAGTCGAACGACTTAGCGGGCTTTTTCGTGTTCGCCTATCGAGCAAGTGGTCAAGCTGTGCTTCTGTAAAAAATGCGGGTTCATTGCATCGCAAGATCAATGGGTTAGCCTCCTGTCTGTAAAATACACGGCTGTCTTTGCGGGTCAGTGCCGGTGCCCGTTCTACCTCGGCCGCCTGTGTCCCACCCCCTGGCGCATTGTATCGCCTCAAAGGGTCGTCAAGGACGGACCAATATCGCTTCCATGTTACCATGTAGGCGATCCAGCGAGCATACCGGACAAAGCTGGCAGCTGATTCATCCGATCGCCCAGTACAAAGTACCTGCCGTCGGTGGTGACATCGATCGTGATGGTTCCGTCACGGCGTGTGGTCATGACCTTGCGGAGTGGACGGATGCCGAACAGCCCTGCGGGCTTGGTGTAGTCGGGGATGCCGGTCGTGCGGCTGGCGTACCAGTCACCTGTTTCCTGGGTGCCATGTTGCTTCCGCCCGTCAGAGAAGATGACGAGATCAGGCCGGCAGATGTCGAAGACCTCGGTGCAGCATCCGTTTTCACGCCCGTGGTGTGACGCGACGTAGACATTCACGTTCGCCCGCTTAGCGCGGAAGTGTGGGTTTTTCAGAAGCTGGCGCCAGCCGGCCCGTTCGAGGTCGCCACCGAACAGGATGGTGAAGGGGCCGAGGTGGACGAACGCGACCAGGCTGAGATTGTTGGTATCCATGAAGTCGGCGCCGTAGCGGTTCCAGAACACATGCCACCTGACACCGCCAAGATCATGTGACCACTCGCCCAGGAAGCCGGGACCGAAATGAGCAAGGATGCTCGTCGCCGTCGAGACGCCGTCCCTCATTCCACACTCCGCCTTCATAGCCCGGAGCGCATTGGCGTCGACGGTGGGGTTGCTGACGACGGCTCCGATTCCGCAGTTCTGCCATAGATGCGGCAGATCCTCGCAGTGATCCTCGTCGAGGTTCATCAGCATCAGCGTGTCGATGCGCTGACCGTGATATGTAACCGACGGATACCACGGGCGATCGCTACATAGCCCGCAGTCGAGCATCAGGCGATGTCCTGCTGGGCCGGTGGTGACCGAGCATCCGCCGTGGTCGACGTCATGAATCTCGATCTTCATCGATCGCATCCGCTGAAAGGCACGGTGCGATCGGTCATGCCGTTGCAACTTTGCGGGCAATGACGTTGCCGACCAGCCGAACTGCCGCATGACGCGCGGATGTGGCCACGATCAGGTATGCAACGAACAGCCCGGCCGAGAGCAGGAGGGTATGCCTAGGTGTGCCGTGTGTCCAGATCAGCAGCGCGGGGGTGATCAGCGCCAGGAGCGCGAGCAACACGGCGCAGTCGCGCAGGATCAGGAAGCGGCGGTGGTTGTCCGCGATCGCGGGATCGCTCTCAATTGCTTTCAGCCAGCGATACCAGAGGGCGTTCTGCTGGGTGGCGTTCATCGGCGCCGTTGGGATCAGGACTGCCAGATCGGTCGGATCGATCCGCGCGTCGGCCGGCGCAATTTCGGAGAAAGCACGGCAGCCAGGAAGACGATCCCGAAGCCGCCAGAAGACAAGCGCCTCCTTAATCGGGCGCGGGAAGACCTCCTGCAGAACCAGCATGGCGATGCCGGCGATTCCTGCCATGCCTGCATGTTCCAGCACCGTCTGGATCTGGGTGATCCTGTCGAGGCCCAGCAGCCCCGCAGCCGCGGCATAGGCCGCCACGATCGGGACGAGATATTTGGCGCTGATGCCGGACTTCAGGGAGTCTGCCATCAGGGAAGCCTCAGATGAGCCTGAATGTCTTGATCGGCGACAATGACCATGAGCGTCGGGCGCAGCTCCGGCGCATCGTTCTCCGCATGCTCCATCATGGCGCGATAGTCGCGACCGGACATGTCGGCCGAGCCGTCGGGGTGGCTATGCCATGTGCCGCATAGATACGTCCGACCGCGCGTGAGGCGCGTCAGCCGTCGTTCCGTCAAGGTGCCACCGGCCTCGCCCAGCTCAAGTCGGGTTTCGGTCGCCGCCGATCCCGGTGGCAGGGAAGAGGCATAGACGATGGTGATGACGCACCGGTTCGGATCCCATGCGCCATAGAGATACCCGCCGGTTTCCGCAGGTAGCGCGGCGGACCGCTCCCCGGTTATGCTGGCGATGGCCGCCGGCGAAATGCGGATCTGCCAGTCCTCGGCTGTCGCAGGGCGCAAGATCGTGAAGGGAGCCATCGGTATCCAGCGCGAGCCGGTTGGCCGCCGCCGCTGATCGAGCGGATTGAGCAGGATGCCGGCTTCGGTGCGGTCGCCCAGGATCGCGGTACAGGCGACCGACGCATGCTGTTCGACCGCATGCTTGGGCAGGTGCACGGTCATCGACGTGCAGCCGAAGCCGTAAAGCAGGGGATCCGGGCCAAGGGGATGACGATTCTCGAAGTTGAGCCATGCCGCCACGGCCGGTTCATTGGGCGCCATAGCTATCGTCGCCAGCATCATGTCCGACATCGTGGGCCCACCCGGCGGCGACACGAAAGTCATGCCGAGCTGCCCTTCATGGAACATCTCGCTGCGGATGATGGTCGCGTCCGTCGCGGTGCGAAGCTCGTCCATCCGAAGGCGCACGCGCTCGTCGGCCGTCGCGTCGATCACGAGCCGCCCGTCGATCCTCGCCTGAAGATCGACGATATCGATCGTGGTAATATCATCCCGGATCGCCTCCGCCTTGCCTTCGCCGTGCCAGATCGCGCCGGTCAGTCGCTTCGCATGCTCCGCCTTATTGGCGTAGATGTCGGCGCTCTGGGCCGAATGGCGTGCGAGGTTGTGCGGGTGGATGCGATCCTTATCCCACACCACGACATCGTCCATGCCGGATCGCATCAGGCTATCGTGGATCGAACTGCCGAGCGCGCCATGTCCAAGCAGCGCGACAGGCGGTAGGATGTCGACGCCTGCCACCCAGCGCATGAGCTTCGGACATGGTGGATAGTCGCCTACGATCGTCTCGATGCGCGTATCCGCGTCGAGGATCGTCTTGTCGAAGTCCTGGGATATGAGAAAGGCGCGCAACTCGAGACTGCGCGCCTTGGGATCGTCAGAATAGCCGAAGAAGGCGTCCATGATCGGTGCCGGTCGCCAGACGCCGATGACGACCACCATGGCCTTCCCGCCATGCGGAGGGCGGTGACAGCGGAAGTCGACACTCCTGTTCAGCAGACCGCCGACCGCGGTGTCGAAGGCGTGGTTGACGCCGATCGTCTTCATTCCCTCGAGCAGTTCGGCACCGGTTCGCCAGTCCTCGAACATGGGGTCGCGTTCCACCACGGACGGATCGCGCCACACGAATACCCAAGGGATCGCATGCCGTTCGTGATCGGTCTTGTTGTGATGTCCGATTGCCGGAAGCACGTCTTCTAGCGACAGAAACTGGGGAAAGACCGAGACCTGCTTGTGCTGGTCATCGTCGTAGCTGATCGCGACCCCCATTGCGCTACCGGCATCAGGGTTGGCGTAGGCGTGTTCCTGGAAGACGCGGGGGTTCATCTCGCCCATCCGCAGCTTCTGGCCGACGCCGAAAGGAACAGGCTCCCATCCGTCCATCATGAGCGTGCCGGTCTTCGCGTCACGCAGGAAGTCGCGCAGTCGGGTCATGACCGCCTCGATCCCGGCGCGTTCGTAGATCGGCTGGATACCGCCCAGCGCAAGACAGGGTGCAGCTTTGCTCCCCGGCGAACCCGAGCAAAGATGGCCGATACTGCGCGGAAAGCCTTCCCGGTCGCACAGCACGTTGTACGGCGCAGTACGTCCGAAAGCGCGGCCATCCCGGTAGACGAAATGGATGCGTTCGACGTCACGCACGTCCGCAGCGGGCGCCTCCACCGTCGGTTCGGTCGCGATCTCGAAGCTCAGGATTTCAGTATCGTCGACAGAGCGCAGGGCGATCGATGACGCGATCACGCCGGGGGACCTCGCGATGCAGGCGACTTCGAGTAGCTGCCCGAGGTCGAAATCTTTCACAACCTCGGCGTTGTTCGGTTCGTCATAACCGTCAACCATAGGAGCCGCCTCCGCCGACAGCCGCTCCGCCGCCGCCCAGACCGACCGCCGCCGAGACTTTGGCCGGAGCGAGGGTCGGCCCACCCATGGTGAGGTTGAAGACGATGTGAGCAGGAAGGTCCGACGCGCCGTTCCCGCCCGTACAGCGGAAGCGCCCTTCCACCGACCCGTTGATCTCTCCGCCGTTTGCAAGAATGCGAAGGTAGCGGCGCTTAGCGTGCCATGATGGTGGGGTGTCGCCGCCCCTGACCACGCGGCGACTGCTCGACACCACGTATCCGTTGCCGCGCTGCTCGCCGAGCGCCTTCAGCGCCTCGGTGGACTCGACGAATTCACCATCCGTGCAACCGCCGAACGGAACTCGGCCGATGGAGCGGCGCGAACAATGATGCGGCGCGAGCAGGATTTGCCACGCCAGATGGTGGGGATTCTTCCGGTGGATGTCCTTCTCGAGCCGTTCGAGAACTTCGACCGAGGTGTCGCCGCAGGTGAGGATCAGATTGTCGCCGCCATAGCGACGAACGGTCCACTGGATGACGAGGCTGGTCGGATTGGATGAGGTCGGCGTGCAGCCCTCGGGCGCCTTTGGGATGTCCCATTCCGCAGGAGTAGGGGCCAGCAGACGCCATTCGAAATCGGTCGCGATGGATCCGGTGGTGACCTTGCTGGTGTCCATCACCTTGAGCCGGTTGCCGTCGCGATAGCCGGCATCGGTGCTCTGAAGCACATATCGCCGCTTGATCTCCTCGGTCAAAGGCTTCGACTGGTCCGTGGTGTAGTGCGGGTTCAGGCCGTAGGGGCTGCACCAGATCTCATCGACGATGATCTTGGGATCGGAATCATCGGGATCGCTGTCCCAAGTCTCGGGCGACCCGCAATGGAAGATTTCAGAGAAGCCGCCGACATGATCCTTGTCGGGATGGGTGGATACGAACACGTCGAGGTGGTCGTTGCCACAGGCCTGACGGATATCTGACGCAAAGTCAGGGGCCTCGTCGTCTTCGTCGTCCTGAGCCCTGGCCGCGCGATAGTGGATGTCGATCATCACGACCTTGTCGTGCGCTTCGATCAGGATGCTGTCGCCACACCCCGACGCGAAGGTCGTAAGCCTGTAGTCGCCGCGCATGACGATAACTCCCTTTTGCTCCCGGGAACGAGGTGGGAACAAAGAAAGGCAGATTCAAGATATGGTAGGTGATTATTTAATCGTCCCCACATTTTGTTGTTCGCGTCTGTTTATCGTTACGCGGGCGAGGCTGGTTCGAGGCGCTCGAGCACGAACGTCCCCTCGCCCTGATCGAGTTCGACGACACACATCTTGAGGGTTGGATGCGGAAAGCATCGTGCGATCGACCGCGGGGATGCGTCTTTGTCTCGCGCCTGCGCCATGATGACGTGAACAACACCGCCGGCATGGTCGCGGGCATAGGCAAGATTGTCGATCAGTTCGACAAAACCCGGCCGCGATTTCCATTCGCCGGGGCGATCGGTCTTCCAGCTGCGATAGACGCGGCCCTTATCCTCGAAGCGGTCCTGCCACAGCGTGACCGACACGTCGGCGCCATCCTCGCTGCGTCCGGACCAGCTCCAGCGCGTGTTTCGCGGCGTGGTTCCGAAGAAGGAGAAGCACTCGGTGTGCGTATATTCTTTGGGCATTTCTCACCTCTTTCATCACAACGCGTTGGCCGCTTGCGCCACGGATTCAGACCAAACCGATCACTGGGTTCTTCGAGATTACCGTCACGGACCTCGATGCCCGGCTGAGCGCGACGTAGGCGTTGCAGGCGTTCATGGATCCAGCGTCGAGAATTATCACGCGCTCGGCCTCGAGCCCCTTGAGCAGCAGCGTGCTGCCGATGCCCAAGGCGGGAATATGCCGACCCTTGCTTCGCTTGGCCTCTCGCACCTCCAGCACCGATGCCTTCAGATCGCCGTCCTCGGCGGTGCGTCGCATCCCGTCCATCATTACGTTGAGAAGGTCCGGCCGATACACGAACCACCCCGGCGTCTTGTGCCAGCATTCAAGCATGCGGGCCAGGTTGCCGAACGTGGCGCCATGGCGGGCCATCAGGAAGATGCGCTCGGAGTCTTCGGCGGGTGCCTCTCTACCGGAAGCAAGATCGTTCAGCCGATCGACGAATGCCTTGTCGATGCCAGACATGACCGTGCGCGCGAAGCGCAGCACTTCAATGACGCGCTTGAGTTCCTTCTCACTACCAATCTTGTCCGCCGCTGCCGCCAGTTCAGGCATGTCTGCTCGCTCAACGACCTGAACGCCATCGTATGTTTTGGCGAATTCCACGCGCGATGCCGCATCCAGTGAGCTGCCGACGATCAGCGCGGTTGACGGCGCCAGACCCGCAAGCTCGGCCATAGCTTCCGCCTCGGCCGATTTCTGCTGTTCTTCGTCTACCGCTTTCTTCCAGACTAGATTGACCGGTGCGGTCGTTAGGTCGACCCCTTGACCGCGCTCGAGCCCGCCCCTGATGGACAGGATCCAGCGACCGAAATCCTCTTCGCCCTCTGCGATCCAGCGCCACGGATCGTCGAGCGTGGCGACGAGAGGGAAGGTGGTCAGCACTTCAGCGTCCCAGTCGGGCAGGGGACCCGCCCAGTCGAATATTCGCTGTAGCGGATCACCGAGGACGCAGCACGGTAGCCGATCGGCGAGCGCGACGACCAGCCGATGCTGGGGGCTGGTGCAGTCCTGATACTCGTCGACGATGACGCGCGAGTATGATGCCCGCAGTATCGCATCGAGGGCGCCGGACGACACCGCTCGGATCGCCGCCTCGCGCAGCGCAGGATACTGGATCGCGGACAGGTCGGGACGCAGGCCTGATAGCTCGGGATAGGACGACACGAGCTGAAGGCACCACCCGTCGAGCGTCGTTACCCGTGCCTTTGTCGTCGCGACCTTGGCTCGCCCCATACGCGAACGCAGCGCGCAGACACCGGCGTTAGTATGGGTCAGGACCAGTGCCGGCTTGCCGTCGTTTCGCGCGACGGCCCGCACGATGGATTCGGTCTTTCCGCAGCCGGCGGGGGCGACGATCGAACCACGACCGATCGCGAGAATGTCAGGTGCCGACATGAGCCTATGCCGCCGCCCATGTGCGCAGGTCGTCGATGATACCGGGCATCGTTCCGGTGCAACGATCAAGCGCAGGAGCCAGGACCTCGCGACCGACACGCTCGCCAAGAGTCACGTTCTTGAACCAGCCGCCCTTCTTGGCAGCCGCGCCCAGATGCCGCCTCTCGTCGAGTCCGAAGCCGATCAGCGTGCTGAACATATCGGCGTTCAGCGTCGCCGACTGGACGCGCAGATCGCTGTTGACCTTGTCCTTGCCGCATTCCTCCACCGCCACCTCGACGAGCTTCTCGATCTCATCGTCGGGGAGCGACAGGCATAGCGCCTGCTCGGTCGATAGCCCCTCATCCCAATGGAATTGCATGACACCGGCAGTCGCGAGTTTCCCGAGCTGGGCGGTAGTGAAGGGCTTGTCGCAGTCGCGTAGGAGGGCGGTCCGGTAACCAAGGTCGGCGAACGCACACGCGCGGTTGATCATGTTGTCGCCGTTTCCATCGGCGAACGCAGCCCCCATTGCGGCCAACGTCGGTTGCCCGGTTTCATCGCGATGCACGTCGAGGCCGCGCAGCAAACCGATTTCCGTCGGCCCCTCGCACACAATGACCTGGGGGGCGAGGAAGGCCTCGGCGCAGGCCCGCAGCGTCTTCTGGCTCTCCACCCCGCCGTCGGTACGGCTCATGACCACGCCGCCGGATCCGTCATCGGCTGCCCTCCACAGCTGTCCGGCGGATAGTTCCCGCACGACGACCGCCGAATGCGTGGTAAGGAAGACTTGTCGCATCGGCGCAGTTTCTTTGCTGCCTAGGATATGCAGCAGGCGGATGATGCGATGAGGTTCGAGGCCGTGCTCGACCTCGTCGACGAGAACGAAGGGGCTGGCTTCGCCCGCGGCTGCCTGCAGGCCGGCGATGAGAAGGCGGCTGCTGCCGACGCCGAGATTGCGCAGCGGTACGCCGTCCTTGTCATGCAGAGCTATGGTTCCGCCCGAGAAGCTGATCCCATGGGCGTCGAGTAGCGCGGTAGCTTCAAGCGCGCCGGATATGCCTGCCTTCTCCGCGACGGCATGTACGATGTCGAGCGCGTCCTGAACCTGCGTGAGTGCGGCCGTGCCGAATTCGGCGCGAGCCTTTCTTGCCGCGTCGGCAAGCGCGCCGCCAGCGCCGGACGGGATTTCAGCGAGCTTGTTCAGGATGGAACGGTTGCCCCATGCAAGATGATGGTTGGCATAAACGCCAAGCCTCGTGGGGGCGAGTTTCTTGCGCTCAGCGGGCGGCATCTCGCGCGTCGTGCCATCAGCATCTGCGCGATCGGAATACAGGCTCCACCGCGGTTCGAGATCCTGATCAATCGTAAGCCTGACGGTGATCACGTCTTCCAGGCCGGCACCTGGTTCGTCTGACAGCAGTCTCGTGGCTGCATTCCACCCGCGATGGATGATGCCGTAGCGGTCTATGTCGAGCAGCACGTCCGGCAGGTCGCCGATGGTGACACGCAGATCTATCTGCTTCGTCACGTCCAGCTGCCAGAAATCGGCATCTGAAAATGTGAGATTGCGGCGAGGTGCCAGCGCCAGTTCGATCGCATCTAGAAGCGTCGACTTCCCCGTATCGCCGGCACCAATAACTGCATTGAGGCCGGGCAGGGGTGCCCAGATGGCCTTCCGCACGCCTCGGAAGTTGGACACCTCTACCTGACGAATTGCCGCCATCGTTCCCCCCGACCCGTCGCCGATAGATCGGCTGTTTCATTTGACAGGTATCTGTACCGGACCTCCTCCTCAAGAGCTCCGGCTTGATCTTCCGCCGATTGGGCGTCGGCAGCAGGAGAGATGTCGAGCTGCTCGTCCGAACGCAGAATGTCGTAGATGATGTCGGTAAGGCTGGTGGCCGAGTTGCAGGGCGTGGCGGCGAGTGCGGTCGAGGTCATCGAGCCGCAACGGAGAGACATGGCGGTGACGCGCAGCTGCGGCAGCATGGGCTGGTAGCCGGTCAGCTGAGCGTGTTTTTCCACACCAACGGCTTCAAGACCGGCGCCGGCCAGTATCAGGGCGCCTGGCGCATGGCGCTGCACCCAATAACGGCGGGCTCGCTCGAACTGCTGGCGGCGGCGCGACGCGGCGTCGAGGCGGCTTGGCGTGACGGCTACGCGTACACCAAGGCGGGCATCATGCTCGACGACCTGATCGCCGCTGAACTAAGACCGCGGACCTTGTTCGAAGGCGATACGGACCGACGCGATCGGCTGATGACGGCGCTCGACGAGGTGAACGGGAAGTTCGGCAAGTTCACCGCCGTGCCGGCGGCGCAGGGGTTCAGGCGCGACTGGAAGATGCGGGCGGAGAACCGATCCCCGGCATGGACGACGCGCATCGACGAAGTGCCGCTTGTCCGAGCGGACTGATCGTACTGGTCGCGTTCAGGAAACCGTACTATTAGAGGGGCATGACGCTGCGTCGCATCATCCGCGCATCGGCGCTCCTCATGCTCGCCATGATGATGTTGGTACGCATGGGCCCGCTGTGCGAGTCGATGGCCATGGCAGCGACGCCGGCCTCCGGACACGTTGCCATGCCCGACTGCGACCGACCGGTGCCGGTCCGTCGAACCGAAGGGAAGGCGACCATCGGCGCATGTGCTGGCGCGTGCCTGGCAATCGAGGTGGATCGCCAATCCATCGTCGCCGAACCGATGTCTCGATCAGCCCGACCCGTGCCGGCGTCGTATGCTCAGCTGGAAGGTTTGTCCGGCGCTCCGTCTCCGCCTCCTCCGCGAACCGCGTGATCGATTGACGACATCGACGATCACGTAATTCAAGGAATGCCTATATGAAGACGATCAAGTTCATCGGTGCGGCCATCGCGCTCGCACTCGTCCCTGCAACCGCGTTCGCGGCAGCCGACTGCTGCGCCGACAAGACGTGCTGCAAAGACGGCGCGGACTGCTGCAAGGACGGCAAGGGCGACTGCTGCAAGGACATGAAGGGTGGCGACAATGCCGGCCACGACATGTCGGGCATGAAGATGCCATCCAAGTGATGCTGCCGGCGGAGGCTGGTGCCTCCGCCGCTCAGCCCTGAGCGTCCGGGACGGTACCGCCGTTAATACGCCAAGGCCTGTTCCGTCCCGGCAGTCTCAGACGAAGCGACGCCGCTCGGCCGCGGATGCCGTCTACCGTACGATTCAGCCCCCGCGCGATGTCACTGATCTCCTGACGGGCGGCGATGCGCCGGCGTAGATCGTCGTCATCCTCGTCCGACCAACGTCGGGGCGGCCTTCGTCCCGGCGGCGCGTCTTCAGACATGGACCTCATGCCCGTCTCCGCAGGGTTCGCCCGGCGCCTCGGTCTGCACAGTGACGTGCGAGATGTCGAAGCGCTGGTCCAGCATGGCCGTCACGCCGAGGCGAACGGGATCCGGATCGCAGCCCTGTCCCAGCGTCACGTGTACCGTGCAGCTGACGTCGTCGTTCGACATCGACCAGATGTGTAGGTCGTGGAGCCCGGCCACTCCCGGCACCGCCGCGATGGCGGAGCGAACCTCGGTCAGCCGCAGACTGGATGGAACGCCCTCGAGCAGCACGTTGGTGGTATCGCGAAGTAGGATCCAAGTGCGCGGCAGCACCCAGAGGCCGATCGCCACCGCAACCAGGGGATCGATCCAGGCCCAGCCTGTGAAGTGGATCGCCGCGGCGCCTGCGATGACTCCGATCGAGCCGATCATATCGGCCCAGACTTCGAGATACGCGCCCTTCACGTTGAAGCTCGCATCTTTGCCGGCGGTCAGCAGCCGCATTGATATGAGGTTCACGACCAGACCGATCGCCGCGACGATCATCATGCCCCAGGACTGGATCTCCTGTGGTTCGGTGAACCGCCGGATCGCCTCCACGAATACGTAGATCGCGATGCCGAACAGCAGCACCGCGTTGAAGGCGGCAGCGAGGATCTCGAAGCGTCGGTAGCCGAACGTCCGCTTCTCGTCCGGCGCCTTGCGTCCCAGTCTGATCGCCAGCAACGCGATCACCAGCGCCGCGACGTCGGTCATCATGTGGGCGGCGTCGGAAAGAAGGGCGAGGCTGTTGAAGACGATGCCGCCGATCACCTCCGCCACGAGATAGGTGGAGGTCAGGGCGAGTGCCCAGCCGAGCATCTTGGCGTTGGCTCCTGCCGTGTGATCGTGCGAGTGTCCGGCTTGGCCGTGGTCATGCGCCATGATGCGCCTCCTCGTATGTGGTTGCGGGTATCGTGTCGGCGCGCCGCCACCCACCGAAGCGGGCGTAGAGCGTCGGCAGGACGAACAGGGTCAGCAGCGTCGCCGAAATCAACCCGCCGATGACGACCGTTGCCAGCGGCTTCTGCACCTCCGCGCCCGCACCGTGGCCGAGCGCCATCGGCACGAAGCCGAGGCTGGCGACTAGCGCGGTCATGGCGACCGGCCGCAGACGGGCGAGTGCCCCATCATGGGCGGCTTGCACCCGGTCCATGCCGCGCGCCATCAGGTCGTGGATGGACGACACCATGACGAGGCCGTTGAGGACGGCTATGCCGGAGAGCGCGATGAAGCCGACGGCCGCCGAGACCGAGAACGGCATTCCCCGCAGCGTCAGCGCCAGCACGCCACCGACCAGCGCCAGCGGAACGCCGGTGAAGACGATCACCGCATCGCGCACTGAGCCAAGCGCCCCGTACAGCAGCAGCATGATGACCGCGAAGCAGACGGGAAGGACAAGCAACAGCCGGTCGCGTGCCGAGGCGAGGTTCTCGAACTGCCCGCCCCATTCGACATACGTGCCCGGGGGCATCTTCACCTTCGCGTCGATCGCGGCACGGGCGTCCGCCACCACGCCGGCGACGTCGCGATCGCGGACGTTCGCCTGAACGACCACGCGGCGCTTGCCGTTCTCGCGGCTGATCTGGTTCGGTCCGTCGACGACCGCGATGTCAGCGACCGTGGACAGCGGCACGAAGCCGCCGGCGGATGTCGGTACCGGCACCTGAGCCACCTCGGTCAGGTCCGACCGCGATGCCTCCGACAGGCGGATGACCACGGGGAAGCGGCGATCGCCCTCGAAGATCACACCGGCCTGGCGACCGCCGATAGCTGCCGCGACCGTGTCCTGCACGTCACCGGCAGTGACGCCGATCCGCGACATCGCCATGCGGTTGGGGCGGATGTCGAGCATCGGCAGCCCTTCGGTCTGCTCGACCCGTACGTCGACGGCACCGCGGGTCTTGCGCAGGATGTCGGCGATGCGGCCGGCGGCGGCGTTCATGCCGCCGAATTCGTCACCGAACACCTTCACGGCGATGTCGCCCCGGACGCCCGCGATCAGCTCGTTGAAGCGCATCTGGATCGGCTGGGTGATCTCGTAGGCGTTGCCGGGCAGCGTCGAGAGCCTCTTTTCCATCCGCTCCACCAATTCCTCCTTGCTCAGGCCGGGGTCGGGCCACTCGGCACGCGGCTTCAGGATGACGAAGGTATCGGTGGCGTTGGGCGGCATCGGGTCGGACGCGATTTCCGACGTCCCCGTGCGCGAGAAGGCGAAGCGCACCTCGGGCTGCCGGGCGAGCATCTTCTCGACCTGGAACTGCATCGCCTGGCTCTGGTCGACTGAGGTCCCGGGAATGCGGACGGCCTGGACGAGGATATTGCCCTCGTCGAGCTGCGGCAGGAACTCCTGCCCCAGCGTCGTGAACGCTATGCCGGCAAGTGCCAGTGCACCGATCGCGACGCCTAGCGTGACGCTCGGCCGCCCCATCGCCTTTCCGAGACCTGGTTCGTAGCGGCGACGGAGCCAGCCGATGATCCGGCTCTCCTTCTCGTCGACGGATCGGCTCAGCCAAATGGCGATCGCGGCGGGCACGAACGTCATCGACAGGATGAAGGCGAACACCAGCGCGATGATGACGGTCAGCGCCATCGGCTCGAACATCTTGCCCTCGACACCGGTGAAGGTGAGCAGTGGCGCATAGACTAGGATGATGATCGCCTGGCCGTAGACGGACGGGCGGATCATCTCGCGCGCCGACGCCGCGACCAGATCGAGGCGTTGCCGGATCGGCAGCGGCTCGGTGCGGCCGTGCTGGGCATCGCCGAGCCGCCGCAACGCGTTCTCGACGATGATGACGGCACCATCGACGATCAGGCCGAAGTCGAGTGCGCCGAGGCTCATCAGGTTGGCGGAGACACCGGCACGCAACATGCCTACGCTGGTCAGCAGCATCGTGATCGGGATCACGAGCGCCGCTATCAGCGCCGCGCGGAAGTTGCCGAGCAGCGCGAACAGCACGATAATCACGAGCAGAGCGCCCTCCGCGAGATTGCGGGCGACGGTGGCGATGGTGGAGTTGACCAGCTCGGTGCGGTTGAGCACCGGCTTGACCACTACGTCCACCGGCAGCGCGCGGCCAATTTCCTTCAGCCGTTCGCCGACGCCGGTGGACACGGTGCGGCTGTTCTCACCGATCCGCATGACCGCGGTGCCGACGACGACCTCGTGGCCGTTCTCGGATGCCGAGCCCATGCGCAGCGCCTGTCCGGTGCGGACCGTGGCGATCTGGCTGAGCAGGATCGGCACGCTCTCGCGCGTGGCCACCACCGTCCGCGCCAGTTCGTCGGCGTTGCGCACGCGGCCATCCGCCCGAACGGCAAGCCCTTCGCCGTTGCGGTTGACGACGCCAGCACCAGCGCTGGTGTTGTTGCGCTCCAGCGCGGTGGCGAGATCCTGCAGCGTGATCTTCATCGCCGCCATACGCTGAATGTCGGGGACGACCAGATACTGCTTGGTGTAGCCGCCGAGGCTGTCGACACCCGCGAGGCCTGCGCTGCTCTTCAGCTGCGGCGTGACGATCCAGTCCTGAACGGTGCGAAGGTAGGTTGCTTTGTCCGCGGGATCGACGAGATGGTCGCCCTCCGGCGTGATGTAGCTGCCGTCCTTCTGCAGGCCGGGCTCACCATTGCGATGGTTGACCTGGTCGAGCTCGCGGTATTCGACCGTCCACATGAAGATGTCGCCGAGCCCGGTTGCGATCGGGCCCATCTCCGGATTCACGTCCTCGGGCAGGCTTTCCTCCGCCGTGCGAAGCCGTTCGGCGACCTGCGCCCTCGCGAAGTAGATGTCGGTCTTCTCGTCGAAGACGGCGGTGATCTGAGCGAAGCCGTTGCGGCTGAGGGAACGCGTGTATTCGAGGCCGGGGATGCCGGCGAGTGCGGTCTCCACGGTGAAGGCGACCTGCTTCTCGATCTGGTCGGGCGAGAGCGCAGGCGCGACGACGTTGATCTGCACCTGGTTGTTGGTGATGTCGGGGACGGCGTCGATCGGCAGCCGCTGGATGGCGAACACCCCGGCGAGCGCCGCGGCCATGGTCAGCAGCAGGACGAGCCATCGCTTCTCGACGGCGAAGGTTACGATGCGGGCGAGCATGGCCTAGTCCTCGTCCTTCGCTTCGCTCTTGCCGAGTTCGGCCTTGAGCGTGAACGAGTTGGTGGATGCGATGCGCTCCTCACCGGTCAGGCCTGCGGTGACGCTGACCGAACCGCCGTTTGTCCGGCCGAGCGTGACGGGTGTAGCCTTGAAGCCCGACGGCGTGCGGACGAAGACATGCGGCTTGTCGCCGATCATCTGAACGGCGGCCGATGGCACGGCGACGCTGCGATCGCCGGTGGCGGGCAGCAGCACCGAAACGCCGACGTTCTCGCCGACCCGCCATGTGCCGCCGGCGTTGTCGATGGTGGCGATCACCGGCACGAGACGGGTGGTTTCGTCCAGGATCGGGGAAACGAAGGTCACGCGACCCTCCTGTCGACGCCCCGCCGACGTCACCTCGACGCGTGCGCCAGGCCTGACGCGGCCGGCATCCGCCGGCACTAGGGACATCGTCACGGACACCTTCGCAAGGTTCGCGACCCGGAAGATCTCGGCGTCCGCAGCGATCTGCTGGCCGAGTGTTGCTGACCGGGCGATCACCTGGCCGGCGATGGGCGAGCGGACCGTGATGCGGTTGAGGGCGCCGCCGCCGCCGCCGGTTGCCGACAGCTGCTGACGGGCGAGACGCAGCGCGATGTTCGCCTCCGTCGCGGCGGTCCGCGCCGCGACGAGGTCCTGTTCAGGCGAGACGCGCTCGGCGTACAGGCGTTGCTCGCGGCGCAGGTTCGATTGGGCCAGCGCGGAGCGAGCGCGGGCGGCTTCCACCTCGGCGTTCAGGCTTGCGGCTTCACGGCTTTCGATGATGGCGAGCGTATCGCCGCGCCGGACCGGCTGGCCGAGATTGCGCGTGAGCGAGACAAGGCGTCCCCCGATGGCAGCCGAGACCACCTGCACGCCCTGAGGATCACCCTCGATGGTGGCGGGAAGCTCGATGGCGCCGGCGACGCCGCCGACGGTTGGACGGGTGACCTCGATCCCTGCATCGGCGATCTGCTGGGCGGTGAGCTTGGCGGTCGTTGGATCGCCGGTGGCAGCCTGCTTGCTCTCGTTGGCCTCGCCGGCATTGTCGACCGGTGCCTCCGAGCCGCCGCAGCCGGCGATGGCGAGAGCAAGGACGGCCGGCATGGCGACCTTCAGTATGCGGTTCATCGTTGATCGTCCTTGGGGAGCGGTGCGGCGGCGGTCAGCCGTTCCAGGCGTGCCTGGGCATCGTGGTGGGCGGCCAGCGCGTCGATCGCGGCCGTCCGGGTTTCGAGCAGCGTGCGTTCGGCATCGAGCAGATCGAGCTGCCCGAACTTGCCTTCGCGGTAGCCGATCCGGGCGATCCGTGCCGCCTCGGTGGCGGCGGCGAGCGCCGGTCCGGTGGCGTTGCGCGCAGTGGTCGCGGCGTTGTCAGCATCGGCTCGAGCCGTCGCCACGTCCTGGTCGGCGTCGAGCATCGCGACCCGTCGCAGAGCATCCGACTGCTCGCGCTGCGCCTCGGCTACGGCGATGTTCGCGCGCCCGTTGTTGAAGACGTTGAGGGGGATGGAGATGCCGAATACTGCGGCGACGTCGTTGGTCTGCTCCAGCCGCCGTGCGCTTGCGCTGACCGTGAGGTCGGGCACCCTCTGGCTGCGCGCCAGACGCACCTGCGCGGTCGCCGTATCGAGGTCGGCACGCGCCGCTGCGACCGTGAGGGTTCCGGAGGTCGCGATGGGTCGCATCGCGCCAGTCGAAGGGACCGCGTCGAACCAGCTGCGATCGAGCTGTCCCACCGGCATGTCGAGCAGCCGGGCAAGATTGCCGGAGGCCGCTTCTGCCGAGCGCCGTGCCCGTTCAAGCGCCCCTTCAGCTGCAATGCGCGCGACGTCGGCGCGCTGCTCCTCGATCGGCGATGCACGGCCGGCCTGGACCCTTACGTGGGCGCCGCGCAGCACCTCGGCAGCTATACCGACCTGATCCTGTGCGATTGCCATCCGGCGCTGCGCGGCTGCGGCCGCATTGTAGGTCTGTGTGACCCTCAGTCGCAGGTCGGCGCTAGCGATCTCCGACTGGAGACCTGCGCGTCCGATCTGTGCTTCGGCGACGGCGATGCGCGCTCCGCGCTTGCCGCCGAGTTCGAGCGGCAGGGCGAGGCCGAGCGTCGTCTCCGACGATCGCAGTCCTTTATAGATGCCGGTGCCAGCGACGTTCTCAGCCTCGCCGACGATCGACGGGTTGGGGCGAAGACCGGCGACGCGGCGCTGGGCCTCGGCGGCACGGATGCCGGCCGCAGCCGCATCCTGAAACGGCGATGAGGCACCCGCTCGGTTGAGCGATTCGGCGAGCGTGAGGGCCGGCGACGAGGCCGCGGTCCCGTCGGTCTGGGCCTGCAGCGACGATGCGCAGGCGCCTGCGGCCAGGACGGCCGCGATGATGCGATACATGGAGTGCTCCTGACGATGGTGACCCGGACGCGCGTCGGCGCGCGCCCGATCGACGCGTCAGGCCTGGGGAGGTCGGAGGGCTGCTTCCGTGACGTGACCGCTCAACGTGCGACTGGGCGGTGCCAGCGGCATCGCCGATGTCGCGACGGCCGCGGTTATGGTCGTCCGGACCATCGGTGTGTTCACATGGTGCTCGTGGCAGCTCGCGTGGTGATGCGGGTAGCCTTTGTCCGCGTCCGCAGGAACTTCGTCGCCATCGCCCGGTGCGTGGGCGGCCATCTCGGTCCTGCTCATCTCGACGCCGCGTGCTTCCGCGGCATGAGCCATGCCGGCCCACGTCGTGAGGACCAGCATCAGGCACGCCAGGAAGGGCACGAGCTTGCGCATGCCGTTCCCTATCATTTCGCCGGTACCGTGTAACCCCGTCCATTCGGGACGAGTTCGGATCGCGCCTGCACGATGATCTGCACGCCGCCGCTGATGCCGAGAACGGCCATGACGCCCGCTACGATCAGGTCTGGCCAGGCGGTCCCGGTCCCGAACACGCCGACTGCGGCGAGCACCACTGCCACGTTGCCGATCGCGTCGTTGCGCGAGCAGATCCAGACCGAACGCATGTTCGCGTCACCGGTGCGATAGCGATATAGCATCAGCGCGACGCCCGCGTTCGCCACCAACGCAATCACGCCGACCACGCCCATGATCCCGGCCTGCGGCGTGCCCCCGTGCCAGACACTCCACAGAGCGGTTGCCAGCACGTAGACGCCGAGGATGGCGAGCGTGACTCCCTTCAGCAGCGCCGCCCTTGCGCGCCAGGCGAGGGCCATGCCGGTCACGCCGAGACTGATCGCGTAGTTGGCGCTGTCGCCGAGAAAGTCGAGTGCGTCCGCCTGCACCGCCTTCGATCCCCCGGCTACGCCGGCGACGATCTCGGCGGCGAACATCGCGCCGTTCACGCCGAGCGCGATCCAGAGCGCTCGCCTCCACCTGGGATCGGCGGAAGTCCCATTGCCGGATGATGCGCAGCAGCTGTTGCAGGCCATGGTCGTCGCCCTTCGTGTTCTTCGTGCGACGCCCTATATGCACCCTGTAGCTGCTACAGGGTCAAGACATGAATGCGTTGACGATCGGCAAGCTGGCGGAGGCGACCGGCACCAAGGTGGAGACCGTCCGCTACTATGAACGTGCGGGTCTGATCGCCCCACCGGCTCGGACATCGGGCAACTACCGTTCGTATCAGTCGGAGGATCTGGAGCGGCTGCGGTTCATCCGTCGCACGCGCGATCTCGGCTTCTCACTGGACGAGGTGCGCGCGCTGCTCGACATGGCGGTGCAGCGGGACCGGGACTGTGGTACTGTCGACGAGCTCGCCAACAGGCACCTGGGGGAGATCGACCGCAAGATCGCCGACCTTACAGCGCTTCGGCGCGAACTTGCCGGGGTCATCTCGAGCTGCGCCGGTGGCACGATGGCGGAGTGTCGCATCCTCGAGGCATTCGCCCCGGGTGGCCGCTGATGGATGCCGAGGCCATGTATGGCCCGGCTCGAGCAGCTTTCGGCAAGCTAGTATCAACGGCTGATATCGTTTCCGTTGGAGCTAGCGGGATATCCAGCCCAACGCCGCAGCACTACTGGGCATCAGTGCTTTTCACCCGGCTGGTGGTGACGGCCAAGAGCATCCAAGTCCTGACGCCGGCGCTTGGCCCGAACACGCACGTCGACTTCAGCGCGGTCGCGTCGATCGTTCGCAATCTGGCCGAATGCTACCTGTTCTTCTTCTTCCTCTGCATCGACGATGTGCCGCAGGACCAGAAGGACGCGCGCATCATCCTGCTCAATCTTCACGATGACGGATCAAGGGCGAAACTATTTGCCGAACTTGGCGAGGAGGAACTGGATGACGAGACACGTGCCCTCCGCATTGTCGTCAGGACCGACTTGGAGACGAAGTTCGCCGCAAATTCCTATCTTGCGGCGCTGCCGGAGAAGAGACAGCGCGAACTTTTAAGGGGTGAGAAAACCCCCTTCGTTCAGGACGACGTGATCGACCGAACGGACCTCGACAAGAAGAACTTCCGCTTCTTATACCGATTCCTGAGCAACCACACCCACACAGGCCCGGTCGCCTTCTACCGCATGGGCGAGCACGGTCGGGGGGCAGGTTACCGGAACGAGAAGGACACCTTCTATATGGCGTCCGCTCTGGAGTTCGCGGCGACCCTTCTGACCCCGGCGATACGTGACATGTCGGGTCTGTTTCCCGAGGCCGAGGAGAGAGGGCGTAAGGCGCGTTCGGCTGATATTAGAAAACCTGCGAGGGCAAATGTTCGCCGACGTAAATGACGGCGGCAGTAGATCATCGTGCGATGGCGATTGCGGAGTGGTCCATGGATGGATCGATCGGCACGCCGCGTTCCTTGCGTTCTGAATATCGGTCGACCAACTGGCCCGAGTGGGGTCGCAGAAGCACCGTGAACCGCACCAGCTCCTCCATCACGTCGACGATACGGTCGTAGTAGCTGGAGGCCCGCATGCGGTCGTCTTCGCCGAATTCCTTGTAGGCCATCGCCACCGACGACTGGTTCGGGATCGTGAACATGCGCATCCACCGGCCGAGCAAGCGCAGGGTATTGACGCTGTTGAACGACTGGGATCCTGCCGACACCTGCATCACAGCCAGCGTGCGCCCCTGCGTCGGTCGCATGCCGCCCATCGAAAGCGGCAGATGGTCGATCTGCGTCTTCATGACGCCGGTAATCTGCCCGTGCCGCTCGGGACTACACCATACGTGCCCCTCCGACCACATCGACAGCTCACGCAGTTCGTGCACCGCCGGGTGGTCGTCGCCGGCGACCTGGTCGGGCAGCGGCAGGTCGTGGGGGTCGAAGATGCGTGTCTCCGCGCCGAACAGCTGCAGCAGCCGTGCCGCCTCTTCAACGCAGAGGCGCGAGAACGAGCGCTCCCGGAGCGACCCGTAGAGCAGAAGGATGCGTGGCGGCGGCTGATCCGTCCCGAGACCAAGCGCCAGCTGATCGATGACGAAGGATCGGTCGAGTGCCGGGGTGTGCGTCGGGTCGGCAAGCGTGCGGAGAGGCATGAAGATAGCTCCAGGATAGGTGTTCGCCGTCAGGCTGTTCGCGGTGCAAGCAGGATCACGCAGGTGCCTACCAGGCACAGAGCAGCTCCACCGACGTCCCATCGGTCCGGTCGAACACCCTCGACGCTCCAGAGCCAGAGTAGCGAGGCGCAGATGTAGATGCCGCCATATGCAGCATACGCTCGACCTGCCGCGTCGCTGTCCACTCGGGTGAGCAGCCATGCGAACAGGATGAGCGATACGATGCCCGGGGCGAGCCAGATGGGTGACTTTCCCATCCGGAGCCACGCCCAGAAGGCGAAGCACCCGGCGATCTCGGCGACCGCGGCGGCGATGTAGACGATGGCGGTCATGCGATGGAGAGCCTCAGGGCAAGGGCGGCGAGCGTGATGAGCAGCACCGGCACGGTCAGCGTCATGCCGACCTTGAAATAGTAGCCCCAGCCGATCTTCACGCCCTTCTGGTCGAGCACGTGCAGCCACAGGAGCGTGGCCAGCGACCCGATAGGCGTCAGCTTGGGCCCAAGGTCGCAACCGATGACGTTGGCGTAGATCATGGCGTCCCTGACCGTACCAGTCGCGTGCGATGCGTCGATGGACAGTGCGCCCACCAGCACGGTCGGCATGTTGTTCATCACCGACGACAGTACGGCCGCGATGATTCCGGTGCCGAACGCCGCACCCCAGACGCCACCCTCGGCGGTCCTATCGAGCAGTGTCGAGAGGTGCGTGGTGAGGCCGGCGTTCCGCAGGCCGTAGACGACGAGATACATGCCGAGCGAGAAGATTACGACTTGCCATGGTGCGTCGCGGATCACCTTGCGCGTCTCGATGACTTTTCCTCGTCCGGCCACTGCAAGCAGCAGAATCGCCCCGACCGCGGCGACCGCGCTGACCGGTACGCCGAGTGGATCGAGCACGAAGAAGCCGATCAGCAGCAGGGCCAGAACCGGCCGCGCAACAGGTTCGCGGCGGGGGCGCGTTCGGGCAGCGTCTTGAGCAACCGCAGGGTCAGCCCGGGCTTGCCGAGATCGGCTGCGGCGCGCGCGGCGGCGAGCAGGAACGGCGCTCGTGTGTCAGCGGGCCGAGCGTTTAGCGCCGGCACCGCGCAATGGACCTGACCCAGCGCCGGTGCAGGCAGCCCGCCATGCGCCAACGCCAGCATTCGCCACGCACACGCTTCCGAATTGTCGGCCAGCGCGTCGTTGCTCAGCGAATCGACGGCGAGCGTCGCGCGATTAAGCATGGCCAAAGTCGCGCCGAGGGCGAGCCGGAACGCAGCGACCAGCATCAAATCGGGTTCGTCTTGCCGCATGACGTCGAGCGCACTGATCGCCTCCTGCGCGCGGCCCTGCGCGATCTGCGCGTTCGCATAGCCCCAGCGCGCCGCCTGCCGGTTTGCCAGGCCCGCGACGATCAGGCCCTCCCAACCGGGGCGGCTGGCGCTTTGCCAGCCCTGTGGCCTAGTCAGTAGCGGCAGTTCGGATAGCTGTGACGCGAAAGGCGACAGCGATTGTCTAGAGGCCACATGCGAGGTGTCGCCAGCCGACGATCTGCCCCCGGGCGTTTCGCCGGGGGCCCCCGCAAACGCTGGCGTGTGCGTGCGGGCCGCAGGGCCCGGCGACGGAGCGGGCGCCGATGCCGATGCCAGCATTAGGGCGACGATCGACGCAAACCGCACGGTCATCGTCCGGCCAGTAGACACGACGCCAGTGCGCCCCCTGCGGCGCCGGCGACGCAGCCGGCTAGGAACACCCCAGCCGACAGCAGTGTGCGCGACCTTGCTGGCGCGACTGCGTCAGGCGCGTCAGAATTGACGGTTCGTGCGGCTGCCTTAAGCGCGCGGCGCTGGGGTCGCGCGGTCGTTGCATCAGGCGCGATCATCACGGTACGGGCCGGTCTCTGGTCTCTGCTCATGGCGGTCCCGGAATATGGTCTATCTACTTTCTTATAGAGGGAAGACGGCTCGGGCTCGTGCCGAGCCGCTACGCTGCAGACTGCGCTATCCGTATAACCACGTGGCTCCGCGCATCGGCGGCCGTTCGCACTATAAAGTCTAAGATGACCAATACGTTGGACAAGGGCCTGTCGAATGACCGTTACCACCAACCATGCAGACTCGCTTCGGGCGATCGAAGCGCAGTTGGCGCTCTGCCTCGAACTGGCGGACGATCTGCAGGAGTACGTCGTGGGCGCCCAAATCTGCAGTGCGCACCAGACAACGTTGGCGCGGTTGAACGATCTTGCGCGCGACGTCTCGTCGCTCAAGGCGGTCAGGACGTGCTGCAGTAAGTGAGCGAGCGTGACGCGGAACCGGTTGGTCCGCCACGAAGGCGTGGCGAGCGCCACCGATGGGCGCGTCGATCGTGTATATCGTCTATTAATCGTAGGCCAGGCGCCGAGTAGCAGCCACTTGCCGGAGTCCGTCCCATCACCACTATACCCTTAAAGCTAGTACTCTTGCTCTCGTTAACCGCAGTGACCGCCGAACCCGTCGGCGCGCGCACCCAGACGGCGCATGAGCCACCGCAGGTCCTCACCATGAAACCGATCGTCGTGCCGATCGTCGCGTCCGATCGCCTCGACGGCGCGTTTCGCGTGACGGTCGTGCTGGCCGCCGCGGACGAAGGTGCGCTCGCCCGCCTAACGCAAAGGCTTCCCGAGTTGCGCGCAACCTCATTGGGCGAGGCGATCGAATTCTCGCGGCTTCACGCCTCGCCCCAGATGCCGGTGAACGCGGTGCAGTTGAGACACGAACTGGCCACGGCGTTGCATGACAGCGACGTCGCCTCTGTTCTGATCACGGAGGTCTCAGCGACCGCGTGACGTCGGCGTCTCAATCAATGCGGCTGGTCCCGCATGCAAGATGCTGGTCGCGCCTCCAAGGCATGCACTGATGCCGAAACGCAGACGTTGGCGTTCACTGCAGCCACCGCGACGTTCAAACGGGTGAAAGCCGAAAATTTCGCGGCGACGCCGAAGATCGATGCGCTCAGGAAAGCACTCACGGCTAGTCAGGAGACCTACAGGCGCGAGGTCGCGCGGCGCCTGCCGAACGGAAACGACTGTGCCAAAGCGGCGCGCATCAGAGGTGATGCTTGCGGGAATCGGCAGGTCGGATGTCGCCGCTCGCCCCGTGCCGTGATCCGCGTAGCGATGCGCAGCCAGGCCTGATAAGGACGCGACCCTGAAGTCTCTGGTCGGGCCTCATTGAGGGAATGCGCTTATGATCCTGCACAGCGACGAGACGCAGGATGTCGACGTTCCGCGCAGCGGCGCGATGCGCATGCACCTGTTCCGTCCCGCGGTCGAAGGACGCTTTCCGGGTATCCTGCTGTTCTCGGAAATCTATCAGGTCACCGCGCCGATCCGCCGGCTGGCGGCGATGATCGCGGGCAATGGCTACGTCGTCGCGGTGCCCGAGGTCTATCATGAGTATGAGCCCGCCGGCACCGTTCTCCCTTACGACCAGCCCGGCACCGACCGAGGTAATGCGTCGAAGATCGCCAAGACCGTCGTCGCCTATGATGCCGATGCGCAGGCAGGGCTGACCGCGGTGAACGCTCACCCGGCGTGCAACGGCAGACTGGGGACGTTCGGCGTGTGCCTTGGCGGCCATCTGGCGTATCGCGCAGCCCTCGATCCGCGCGTCTCCGCGGCGGCCTGCTTCTATCCGACCGACATTCATTCGGGTACGCTCGGAGAGGGGCGGTCAGACGACAGCCTTGAGCGCATGGCGGATCTCCAGGCCGAAACGCTTTTCGTTTGGGGGCGGCAGGATCCGCACGTCCCCTATACCGGGCGCGCCGTGATCCGCGCGCGGCTGGAGGAGGTTGGCGCATCGTATGAATGGCATGAGGTGAACGCGCAGCATGCCTACCTGCGCGACGAGGGGCCGCGCTACGACCCCGCGCTTTTCCTACAATCAATGGCGCTGACGTTCGACTTCTATCGCCGCACGCTGGGGTAATTCAGCGGGCGTGCGCTGGAGCCCGGATCATAAGCCCGATCAGCACACGCAGGATGCGGCGCGTTGCCGCGCCAAACGACCGCCGGGTCGACCCTTCGATCTGCTGACGCCGCTGCTGTGTAGACGGCGCAGGCAATAGACCAACGATCGTTGCGCCGGGTACGTGGCTGCAAATGTCTGGGATTATCTGCCAGCAACAAATAGTGTGATCTGTGGAAGAGGGCTCCTGGCCTTTAAGCAGCGCTAGGCGTTGTTAGGCCGACTTTCCTGCCGCGTGGCAGGACCGCGGGCACATTAGGCAGACAGGCGAGCGTGCCAAATCGCGACGGCATCGCGTCGCCAGCCGTTCAGTGACCCGCAAGATACTGCGCAACCGGGTCGATCATTTCCTCCGGGATGCGACGAGCGATCACCGGCATCGTGGACTGCGACTTTCGCGCATCGACCACCGTTTCGTCGCCGCGCCAGTTCCGCAGGCGTTGCGCGATGTAGCTGGCGCGCTGGCCGGCGAGCACTGGGTAGGGCTTGCCGGGCGCGTGGCAGCTTGCGCAGGCGGGAAGTTGGACCTTTGGCAGGCCTTCGCGGTCGATCCGTGCGGCCTCGACGCTGCCCGCGGGCTTGATCGCGCCGACTCCCGGCATCGCCGCAAAATGATCCGCCAGCCGCGCCATCTCGGCGGGCGTCAACGACGCCGCGGCGTTCGCCATCACCGCGCTCTGGCGCTTGCCAGTCGCATAGGCTTCGAGCGCCCCTCGGAGATAGGCGGGGCTCTGGCCGCCGAGCACCGGCATGTCGGGCTGGCCGCGGCCACGACCGTCAATGCCGTGACAGCCCGCGCAGGTCGCGATTCTGGCGTCGGTCGACCCCGGCACTTCGGTCAGCGCGCGGTAGGTCGCGGGCGACATCTCGGGCAGCAGGCGGACGAACGCGACCATCCGGCGGACCTCGTCGTCGCGGTCCTTCGCCGCCCAGCCGGGCATGCCGGTATATTTGACGCCGTGCTTGAGGATCCAGAAGATCTGTTTGTCGGTCCATTCGCGCGCATTGACCGCAAGATCGGGGGCAGGGGGCGTCGCCGCCTGCATCACCGGCAGCGGGCGGACGCCGGGCGCGCCGTGGCACGACGCGCAGCTCGCCTTGAACAGGCCGGCGGCGCTGACGAGCCCTGCGCGCGCCTTGGGATCGTCGGGCACGGTGAAGGCCGCATGCGTGCGCACCGAGTTGCGCATCGTCCAGTGGAGGAACCAGTCGGTGACCTTCCAATGCCCCGACGACGCGGCGATGTTGAACACGCCCGACCAGGCGAACAGCAGGCCGGCGAGCGCCAGCGCGACGATGGCGGCGATCGCGCGCGCCCAGGTGATCCGGATCGTCATGCCGCAGCGCTCCGTGTCTTCAACAAACCGCCGAGCATCGCGAGCCCGCCGAGGAAATAGCTCGCCGCGCCGACCATCAGCATGACGACGCCGCCGAGCTGCTGGTCCTCGAGCGGATCGAGGCCATGCGCGGCAGGGTGCATCGCCATCATCGCGTAGAGCGGCCGCGGGGCGAGGCCGATGAGTGCGCCAAGCAGCGTCATATGCATCGACGTCAGCAGCATCGCCGCGACCCCTGACGCGCGCCGGTCGGTAGCCCCGCCGGTTCGCGTGCCGAGCACCGCGCTCCACAGCAGCAGACCGGCGCCTAAAAAGCTCGCCTGCTCGATCAGCAGCGCCAGCGGCTGCATGTCGACGCGCAGCCGCAGTGCGGGGAGGTGCCAGAGCCACACGACGACCAGTTCGACCAGCGACATCGCCAGCGGCGTCACCACCGCCGGCCACCGCTCGGCCGGATCGAAGCGGCTGCCCGCGATACCGTAAGCGAGGAACGGCGCCGCCACCGCCACCGCGATCATGTGGCCGGCCATGTGCCCGACCATGCCGAGCGGCGCTGTGGCGAACGCCCAGCCGAGCGGGACCAGCACCGCGCCGAGCACCAGGCTCGCGCGTCTCATCGGCAATCGCCGAACATGATGACCGGCAGCGCGGTGAAGAGGACCGCGACGAAGCTCAGGCCCGCCAGCAACCGGGTCGACAGCGCGAGGAAGCGGAGCCGGTCGATCGCGGTCCCTTCGTCATGCGGCGCAGGGTCGCCCGGCGTCTGCGACTGGACGCGCGCGATATAGCCCGCCGCGACGATCCCCAGCAGCGCGACGATCGTCGCGATCAGGGTGGCCAGCGGAAATCCGTTCAGCGCCGTCCCCGGCGTCGGCGATTTCGCGCATGTCACCGCGACCCACAGATAGCAGAACATGAAATGCACAGCCCAGATCGTCGGCGGGACGATCAGCGTCCACAGCGTGACCTGCAGGTCGCGCGCCCAGTGCTTCCGGTTCGAACCGGTTTTGCGGTCAGGCTCGGGCGTCGTCATGCGACACCCGGGAACAGGCCGATCGTGCAGAACGTCACGATGCCCGTCAGCGCGAGGAAATGGTGGTAGACGGTGATGTTGCGCAGATCGGCGTCATAGACCGGCGTCATCTTCCCCGCGAGGCTGCGCGCGAGCGTATAGGCCTGCATGATCACGCCGATCGCTGCGTGCACCGCGGTCCAGATCGCCAGCGTCCAGACGATCGCCGGATAGACGTGCAGTTCGGGATCCATCCCCGAATACCAAGGCCCGGCTAGCCCGGCGAACAGGCTCGACAATGTCGCGACGATCCCGACGACCAGCAGCGCGCGGCCCGCCGCGACGTTGCCGCGGCGATGCACTTCGCGCGCGCCGACGGTGGCCGCCCAGCCGACCAGCGTCGCGGCCAGTGCGACCATCGGCCAGAACACGCCGGGTCCGTCCAGCCCAGCGCCCGTGGGCGGGAAATTGGTGTGGATCGTCCAGAAGAAGAAATAGCCGAACACCAGCCCCGAAAACGCGGTCGCATCCGCCATCATCGTGATGAACATCGCCCACCAGCCCGGCGCCGACGGCCCCGAGGTATAGAGCGGCACCTCGATACCGTGGCCGATATGCTTGGTCGGCTTTTCGGGGATCTCGGCTGTCCCGGTCCACAGCCACCACAGCACGCAGGCGAGCGTCGCGACGCCGCTGAGCGCGGACAGCAGGTACAGATGATAGGTCGTCAGGATGAACACGCCCGCCAGCGCGACCGCGGTCATCATCGGCTTCACGCTCGGCGTGCCGAGGCGGATCACCTGCAACGGCCGCGCATCGAGCACGGTGGTGATGATCGACTCGCGCCGCATCTCCTCCGCGTCGGGCAGGAAGAAGCGGCCCTCGTCGACCTTCTGGACGAAGTTCTTCTGGTCCCAGATCGGGTAGCGGCTCTCGATCAGCGGCACCGAACGGATGCCCCAATCCTCGTCATCAGGCAGCGCGAGCCATTCGAGCGTCCCTGCATTCCACGGATTGCGCGACGCCTTGGCGCGGCGCGGCGACAGCGCGAGGTCGATGCAGACGATCAGCACGCCGATCGCGAACATGTACGAGCCCGCGGTCGAGGCGAGGTTGAGCCCGCCGATCCCCAGTTCCTCAGGGTAGGTGAACACGCGGCGCGGCATGCCGAGCAGGCCCGAGAGATGCATCGGGAAGAAGGTCAGGTTCATGCCGACGAACATGATCCAGAACGCGATCCGCCCGAGCCGATCCGACAGCTTCTTGCCGGTGATCAGCGGCCAGTAATAATACAGCCCGGCGAACAGCGGCAGCAGCGTGCCGCCAATCAGCACGTAATGGAGATGCGCGACGATGAAATAGGTGTCGTGCGCCTGCCAGTCGAACGGCGCGACCGCGACCATCACGCCCGTCAGCCCGCCGATCACGAATACCGCGAGGCTGCCGGTCGCATAGAGCAACGGCGTCGATTTCTTGACGTTGCCCGCCCAAAGCGTCGCGATGAACACGAAGATCTGCACGCCGGTCGGGATCGCCACCGCTTCGGAGGCGGCGGCGAAGAAGGCGAGGCTGATCTTGGGCAGACCGGTCGTGAACATGTGGTGGACCCACAGCCCGAAGCTCAGAAACGCGGTGCCGACCGCGGCCAGCACGATCCACGGATAGCCCAGCAGATGCCGCTGCGCGAACGTCGGGATCAGCATCGCGAACAGCGCGATCGACGGCAGGAAGACGATATAGACTTCGGGGTGGCCGAAGATCCAGAACAGGTGCTGCCACAGCAGCGGGTCGCCGCCCTTTTCTGCGTTGAAGAACGGCCAGTCGAGCAGCCGCTCCATCTCGAACAGCACGTCGCCCGCGATCAGCGGCGGGAAGGCGAACAGGATCATCACCGCGACGACCAGGATATACCAGGCGTAGAGCGGCATGAGGTTGAGCCGCATCCCCGGCGGGCGGCATTTGAGCACGCCGACGATCAGCTCGACCGCCGCTGCGACCGACGATACCTCGATGAAGCTCAGGCCCAGCATCCAGATGTCGGCGCCAAGCCCGCTCAGATCGGTCCGCGTCGTCAGCGGCGGATACATGAACCAGCCGCCATCGGGCGCGGCGTCGAAGAAGATCGATCCCGACACGAAGACGCCGCCGATCAGGAAGCTCCAATAGCCGAACGACGACAGCCGCGGGAACGGCAGGTCGCGCGCGCCGAGCAGCTGCGGCAGCAGGATGATCGAGACCGCCTCGAACATCGGCACCGCGAACAGGAACATCATCATCGAGCCGTGCAGCGTGAACAGCTGGTTGAACGTGTTCGCGGTGACCAGATCGTTGTTCGGCACCGCCAGCTGCGTGCGCATGATCAGCGCGAGCACGCCCGCGAACAGCATGAAGCCGAACGCGGTCAGCGTGTACCACACGCCGATCCGGTTGTTGTTGACGTCGGTCCAGCGGAAGAACCAGCCCGAGGGCGGCTTCCACACTTCGCGCAAGCGATCCTCCTGACCTTTGCGAACCGCGGGATCGTTCTGGTCGGGGGCGACGTACGGGGTGCTCTCGGTGGTCATTTGAGCCCCTGGAGATAGCTGGCGATCTGGTCGGCCTCGGCGGCCGACATCTGCGGGAAGGCGGGCATGCGCACGCCGGGCTTGGTCTTGCCGGGGTCACGGACGAAGCCGGCGATATTAGCGTGTGTCATCGGCAGGATGCCGGCGGCGAGCGTCGGGCGCGACCCGAAATGCGTCAGGTCGGGGCCGATCTTCGCGACCGGGCCAACGCCACGGACGCCGTGACAGCCGCTGCAGCCATAGCTGGCGAACAGGCGCGAGCCGGGCGATGCGGTCGGCGTAGCAGGTCGCGCCTGGGCGGTGAGCCAGCGCTCGAACGCGGCAGGCTCCATCGCGACCACGTCGAACGCCATCAGCGCATGGCCGAGTCCGCAGAACTCCGCGCAGATGCCGCGATACGTCCCCGCCTTGGTCGCGCGGACGACGAGGCGGTTAGTGCGGCCGGGGATCATGTCCATCTTGCCCGCAAGGCCCGGCACCCAGAAGCTGTGGATGACGTCGGTGCTGCGCAGCGACAGTTCGACGGTGCGGCCGACCGGCAGGCGCAGTTCGTTGGCTGCCTCCACCACCGAGCCGCCGGGCGGCGCGTACCGGACGCGCCACCAGAATTGCTCCCCCTCGATCCCGATCCGTAGATCGTTGCTGTCTACTTCGCGCGGGCGCATCGCGGGCAGCGCGTAAAGGAGCAGACCGAGCAGCAGTATCGAAGGACCGATTCCACCCAGCCATAGCACGAGCTTCATGCCGCCCTTGTGCGTCAGGCGTCCCTCGGGCGCGCGCATCGCATGACGCATCATCAAGGCGAGCCCGCCCGCGAGGCCGAAGGCGCCAATAACTAGAACGATGGTGATCGAGAGGACCGTGTCCGCCTCTTCGCCGAACGGCGCGAGCGCCGACTGGTGCTGGTTGCACCCCACCAAGAATGGCAGACATCCCCCCACGGAAAGTAAATTAGCCTTCCGTATCATCATTTTGCAGCCCTTCGTATATCCGCGTCCTCTAGCCGGGCTGACAGCGGCGCGTAAACTCAAAATGACAGAAATTTCATGCGATCCTGTCAACCCGCGCCGGCATATTTTGACATGACCTGCACTCTGCTGGGAGCCGCGCTTTAGATTGGCAGAAAATACCCAAATCGACGCCGAACTCGCGCGCCAATTCCCGATGATAACGGCCTTGAGGTTCTCGGGGAATTGATTGTGACCGGGTCTCAGCGCGCAAGCCCAACGTCACGGAGTTTCCGTGCTGTATACGATTATCAAACACGACGGGGGTCGTCGTGAGGGGGAACTGCAGTCGCCAGGGCCTTGGCGCGGACCAGCGTCGGCGTCGGGATAGAGAAAGCGCGCGTCCTGCCATAGCTTGATATAGCGTGCTGCGACGGTGGGCTTGGCTGCGCCGGTCTGGTCGAACAGGTGCGTGGCACGAGCGTTAAGGTGGTTCAGTTCAACGACGACCTGGCGTTCCGCATAGGCTGGCGTCATAGTCCCGAGCGAGCGTTAGGGCTCGAGAGCGTACCAGTCCGCGCCGCCCCTGAAGCGTCCGAATCTGGGAGCGGAGAGGCGGTGTCGCGGAGACTTTCCAGTGCGGCGATCTGTTGATCCATCGTGGGATCTGGGAGCGCCCTCCGCGAAGCGTTGACCGTGCCGTCGAGCGACAGGCGGGGAAGGAGAATTCATGTTTCAGCGTCGGCGAGGATCGCGGCGGAGTCTGCGTCGATCTTGGCTTGATCCGGACGTGTCGCCTTCTACGCGCCGGACCTAGGGGTGACGCCTTAGGGGCTGCATCCTGTGCGGCCGAACGTGGACATTGCGACTGCGGGGTTGATCGCCAGACCGGCACGGAGCGAACTGGGGCGGCCCTCGGGTTACAAGGCGTATGGTGCGAAGGGGGCGAACAGACGGAGTGCTTCGTCTGCAGCGGTCGCCGCGGCTGCGGCGCGAGGGTGGCGTATAGACGGGGTGGTCTGGTCGTGCGCAGAGGCACGGACGAACATTGATCACGCCAGTCCCACGAATACTTCTCTGCGGTTGGGCGTCACCCCAGATACTTCCTTTCGTCCTTAGCGAGAACGAAGACTGTGACTCAAGGTAGGTGCGCTCCGTGGCTCCGCACGAACGGAATGGGCGTGGTCACGCTACCGAAGGAGCGGGCGTTAAGACATTGGGATAGCGTCATCGGGTGCGCATCACCGGGGCGTTGCCATGCGGTTGTCGGCTTGAGTGATCTCGGGCTCGTCATCGGTGAGCGCGACGCGGACGATCATTTTCGGAAGATCAACGTGGGTCGAGAGTGCATTTCTCCAAGTTGCAGTTTTGGGCTTGAGATCGAGCGGGGCGGCTTGCGGGGGGATGTGCGTGGTGGCGACGACCTAGCCCGTCGCATCTATTGACTCCGCACGGCCACCCGTCGCGTCTTTTGCGCCAACGCTGTGGACGGTGATCGCTACGCTATGCCCCTTCACGACCACGTGGTCCGTGCCGATGCCGATATCCGCACGCTGTTCCACCGGCGTGGCCGGCTCGACCAGCGCGAAGTCAATCACCGTCCTGCCGGGCCCGAACATCACTTCGGTGCTTGTGCCGCGTTCGAGCGTAATGGTCTGCGCAGACCTGATTGGTACGAGCGTCCTGCCGCCATGGATGCTGCTCAACGCCTCCACTGTCCAGCGTCCGACGGTGATGTTCCATGGGCGACATCGCAGCGCTCTTGGGTTGTTCGGTGGTGTTGTAGGCGATCACCCGAAACCTGGTGGGCGTCGCGCCGGGCAGCAGAAGCGCAACGCGTTCGGGCGCGCCTGGCTCGGCGAGGCGGTGCGGAAGATCTCGAACGGGGCTTCGCCAACGGGGGTGCGGGCAAGCCAGAAGAAAGCGAGCGTACCGCAATTCGCCCGGACATTACCGGGGGGCTTTCCAGGCGACATAGCGGTCGTCGGCCCAGCGCGCGCCGCCGCTGATGGCGCCATCCTGGGTGATGATGAGACCGCTACGAGGGTTGGGGCCGGGGTCGCCGGCGGCGCAGTTGGAGGACGGGCTCTTGTCGGCCGACGCACGGAACAGCAGCCCGGTCGAGTCCTGTGCGGCGACGGATTGTCAAGGCGATCGCCAATGCTAGTAGGGGCGCCGTCGTAAAATGATTCACGCTTCTCTTCTCGGGCGCAGAAATGCTTGCTCTCCCGCGACGGCAGGAGTCGAGGCGGGACTTCTGCCTTCGCGGGAGAACAAGGAAGGGCAAACTTAGTCCGCGTCCACTCTCGCCAACCTCGGCGACAGTACATGCACGACGGTGATCGCGAGGAGGTACGTGGTGCCGGCGACTGAGAAGATCAGCGTGTAGCTCCCCGTGGTCTGCAGGACGTAGCCGGTGAACTTGGCCATCATCATGCCGCCGATCGCGCCGACCGTGCCGCCGATCCCGACCACCGACCCCACCGCGCCGCGCGGGAACATGTCCGACGGGATCGTGTACAGGTTCGCCGAGAACGCCTGATGCGCCGCCGTCGCCAAGCCGACGATGCCGACCGCCACCCAGAGATTGCCGACATATTGCGCGAAGAAGATCGGCATCACCAGGAACGCGCAGACCAGCATCGTGATCTTCCGCGCGAAATTGGCGGAGTGGCCGCGCTTCATCAGCGTCGACGACGACCAGCCCCCCGCGACGCTGCCAAGATCGGACAGCAGATAGATCGCGACCAGCGGCGGGCCGAAGCTCTTGAGATCAAGATGGTATGTCTTGGCTAGAAAGTCCGGCGTCCAGAACAGGAACAGCCACCAGATCGGATCGATAAGGAATTTCCCCAGCGCATAGGCCCAGGTCTCGCGATAGCCGAGCAGCGTGAGCCAGCCGAGCGTCTTGGCCGGATCGGCCGGATCGCTTTCAATATGCGCCAGCTCCGCGGCCGACAGATTCGCCACTTCGCGCGGCCGCCGATAGATCGCGATCCACGCCACCAGCCAGACCACGCTGACCGCGCCGGTGATGATGAACGCCATCCGCCACCCGAACGCGATCGTGATGATCGGCACGATCAGCGGTGTGACGATCGCGCCGATGTTCGCGCCTGCGTTGAACACCCCGGTCGCGAACGCGCGTTCCTTGGCGGGAAACCACTCCGAGACAGCCTTGATGCCCGCGGGGAAATTGCCCGCCTCGCCGAGTCCGAGCACGACGCGCGCTGCGGAAAACTGGAACGCGTTGCCGGCGAACCCGCACAGCGTGTGGCCAAGCGTCCAGATCACGAACGCGACGGAGTAGCCGATCCGCGCGCCGAGCACGTCGACGATCCGGCCGAAGCTCAGATAGCCGATCGCATAAGCCGCCTGGAACCAGAAGATGACGTCGGCATAGGTCGTCTCGTTCCAGCCGAGCTCGCCGGAGATGGTCGGTTTCAGCACGCCGATCATCTGCCGGTCGACATAGTTGATCGCGGTCGCGACGAACAACAGGCTGCAGATCAACCAGCGATAGCGGCCGATCCTGCCGCCTATCCCGGCGTCACCGATCGCGCCGGGCGCGCCCACCTCCGGCATGTCCATGCTCGCCACAGGGTTCTCTCCTAAAAACAGCCTCTAGCGGGCCTTGATGGTGCAGTGGACGGCGAAGCGTCCGTCGAAGCGCGCCTCCACCCGGTCGCCGATTGCGACCGGGTGGACGCCGGTGACCGCGCCGGTCGAAACCCATTGTCCCGGCGACAATGCGATCCCGCGTGCGGCCAGATGTTCGAGCAGGTAGCGAACCGCGCCGAACGGTCCGTCGAGCATCGACGCGCTCGTCGCGGCACCGATCCGGACATCGTTGATCGACAGCTCCACCGGCCAGTCGTTGACGTCGCCCTCGCGCCACCCCTCGGCATCGGCGCCGACGACCAGCCCATTATTGTTGCCGAAATCGGACACGGTGACGGTCGGCCCGAGCGCGTTGATACCCGGGAACGGCGAGCTCGCGATCTCGATCCCGACATGCACCGCGTCGATCATCGCACGGGCTTCGTCGATCGTATAGGTCGACTTGGCAGGGTGGGGCGCGGTGCCGATCCTGAGCAGAAATTCGGCCTCTGCCGCGGCAAACCCTTGCGCGAACACCGGCATCGCAACCGGGTCGGCGCTGGCCATGACGATTTGATCGGCGAAGATGGGGCCGGTCAGCCGGTCGATCCCGTCGAGCGGCGGGTTGATCCGCCCGACCTTCCAGCCCGCCACGACGCCGTCCGCGAGCAGCAGTGCCGCGTCCTGCACGGCATAGCCCTCGTCGAGCGTGAGCGGCACGTCGCCGGGAAAATCGGGAACGACGCCACCGTCGCGGCGCGCGTCGACGAAGGTCTGCGCGATCCGTATCGTGTTGGTCGTGTCCGGCCGTGCCGCCAAGAACCCCTCCTGTACTATCGTACTATTTTTTCGAGCGTATGAGAAACCGGTGTCACTGACAAGCGGGGTTGCTCAGCCCGCGAATAACGAGCTCCAGTTTTCGTCGTGAGCATCGGTCGCGGCACGGCCGAGCGCGGTCATTAGCGCAGCGTCCTCAAGCACTTCGCGAGGAATGCCGAGGCCATCGTCGGTCAAGCGCGCGACGATATCCGCCGGGCTCCCCTCGGATGCGAGTATGGCCAGCCTGTCGCCGGCGGGGTCGACGATCGGCTGGCCACTGCGCGATCGGCGGATCAGGAACGCGGTCCAGGCGCCGAACGCCGCGACGATATGGGTGGGCATGCGTCCGGCGCGGCGGTTGGCGATCAATGTGTCGCCGAGGCGATAGGGCAGCTTCTGCGAGCCATCCTGCGCGATCTGGTCGAGCCGGTGGACGATCACCGGGTTACGAAAGCGTTGCAGGACGGCCGTGCGATACGCCTGGATGTCGAGCCCCTGGACGGGGGGCAGCATCGGGATGATGTCGCGGGCGATCATCGCGTCGACGAACGCGGCGAGTTCCGGGTCGCGCATCGCGTCGGCGACGCTGCTCGATCCGCGCAACAGGCCGGCATAAGCGAGCGTGGAATGCGCGCCGTTGAGGATCCGCAGCTTGGCCTTTTCATAGCCGCCGACGTCGGTGGTGATGGTCGCGCCGACGCTGGCGAGGTCGGGACCGAGCGGTCGCCCGATATCCTCGATGACCCATTGCGCGAATGATTCCCGCTGGACCGCGGCCCGATCCTCGACGCCCAGCGTCGCGGCAATGTCGGCGAGGAGCGCGGCGTCGCTTGCCGGGGTGATCGAATCGACCATCGTCGAGGGCACGCGGACCTCGCGCGCGATCCAATCCGCAAGCGACGCGTCGGTCCGTCCAGCAAAGGCGATCAGTGCGGCATGCAACTTGGCGCCGTTGCTCGCGAGATTGTCGCACGGCATCGGCACGAACGGGGTGGTCCCGGCGGCCCGGCGCGCGGCGAGTCCGGCGACGATCCAGCCAACGACGCTGCGCGGAACCGACGTTCCGGCAAGGTCGTGGACGATATCGGGATGGCCGATGTCGAGAGTGCCGTCGCCCGCAAGGCAATAGCCCTTCTCGGTCACGGTCGTCGTCACCAGCGCGACTGCCGGGTCGGCAAGCAGCGCGCGGGTCTCTGTCGCGTTCTCAGGCCCGAGGAAGCGACGGTGCGCGCCGATCACGCGCAGCGACGGATCGGCGTCGCGGATCGCAAGCGTGTAAAGCCCGTCCTGCTCCGCCAGCGCGTCGATCGTGCCGCGCGTCCGCATCGATACCGCCGCGATCCCCCAGCGCGGATCGTGCGTGAGCAGGTCGTCGACATAGGCCGCCTGATGCGCGCGGTGAAATGCGCCGGGGCCGAAATGGACGATGCCGACGCCGCCGGGTGGGCGCGCTTTGGCGCCTTGGACGGTGCCGGGGAGGGAAGAGACGCTGGTGAAAGACAGTCGGTTCACAGGGTTACGCCTCGTTTCCAGATCGCGATTTCGCGTTCGCCATTGCGCTCTGCGGCGGTTTCGGCCCCCGATGCGACCTGCATGATGCGCGAAAGCAGCGCAGCTTCGGTCGCCGAAAAACCGTCGTCCAGCACGACGCTGGCGTCGAAATCGATCCAGCCGGGCTTGCGCGTGGCGAGATCCGCGTTGGACGCAATCTTGATCGTCGGCACGGGAAAGCCGAGTGGCGTGCCGCGGCCGGTCGTGAACAGGATCGCGGTCGCGCCCGCCGCCGCCAGCGCGGTCGACGAGACGGCGTCGTTGCCCGGCGCCTCCAACAGCGTGAGACCGTCGCTCCTGACCCGCGCGCCATAGTCGATCACGTCGGCTACTGCGGCACGACCCGCCTTCTGGACGGCGCCGAGCGATTTTTCCTCGAGCGTGGTGATGCCGCCGACGACGTTGCCGGGCGACGGGTTCTCCGACACCGTCTCGCCGTGATCGAGAAAGTAGCGTTTGAAATCGTTCACGACGGCGACGATCCGGTCGAACACGGGTTCGCTCGCGGCACGGTTCATCAGCATCTGTTCGGCGCCGAAGACCTCGGGGATTTCGGTCATGAGGACGCGGCCGCCCGCCGAGGTGACGCGGTCGCTCATCCGGCCGACGAGCGGGTTGGCGGTGAGGCCCGACAGGCCATCCGACCCCCCGCATTTGACGCCGAGGACGAGCTTGTCGATGCCGACCGTCTGGCGCGACGCCTTCGCCAGCGCGGCGAGTTCGGCCACCAGCGCGCAGCCTTCGGCGATCTCGTCGCCGCTGACCTGCGTCGTCAAGGTGCGGATCATCGCGTGGCGTGACTCCGGGATCGTGGCGAGCAACGCCCTGATCTGGTTCTCCTCGCAGCCGAGCCCGACGATCAGCACCCCGCCGGCATTGGGATGGCAGGCAAGGCTCGCCATGATCGTGCGCGTCCCCTCGAGATCCGGGCCGAGCTGCGAGCAGCCATGTGGATGGGTGAAGGCGTGGACGCCGTCGACGCTATCGCCGACCAGCGCCGCGGCCCTGGCGGCGATCCGCTCGGCGGTGCGCGCGACGCAGCCGACGGTCGACAGGATCCAGATCTCGTTGCGCGTGCCGACGCTGCCATCGGCGCGGACATAGCCGTCGAACGTCGCGGCCGATGCGTCGGGGGCAGACGCGGCGCCGACCGGGGCGAACCGATAGGCGAGCGTAGCGTCGAGGCCGGTTTTGAGATTGTGCGAATGGACGTGCCCGCCGGGGGCAATCGGCTGCGTCGCGATGCCGATCGGAAAGCCGTATTTCAGCACTGGCTCGCCCGCCGCAATCGGTGCCAGCGCGACCTTGTGGCCGCGCCCGATATCGCCGCTCAGGACCAATGCGTCTGCGCCTATCGTCACGACTTCGCCCGCCTGCGCATCGTGCAGCAGCGTCGCCACGCCGTCGCGCGGATCGACCCTCAGAGCCTTGGCCATCGCATCCCTTATGTATCGGCAACCGGTGTCAGCGTTATGCGGTGGCGATGGCTTTTCCGCAAGACGGCTTGGTCCGGTCGGGCTATGTCCTTGCGATGCAGAAGACCGGTCAACCGACGATCAACGACGTTGCCCGGATCGCCGGGGTCTCCAAGAAGACGGTAAGCCGGGTGATCAACCGGTCGCCGTTGCTCAACGACGATACGCGCAAGCGGGTCGAGGACGTCATCGGCGCGCTGGGCTATATCCCCAACCCGCAGGCACGCGCGCTGGCGCTGGGCCGCAATTTCCTGATCGGGCTGGTCCACGACAACCCGAATGCGCAGACCGTGCTCAACGTGCAGCAGGGTATGTTGGAGGCGTTGCGCGGAACCGAATTCGAGATGGTGGTGCGGCCGCTCGATCGCGGCTCCGCGACGATGCTCGACGATCTCCGGCACTTTCTGGAGCGGCAGCGACTGTTCGGCGTGCTGCTGATGCCGCCGGTCAGCGAGAATGATTCGGTCGCCAAATTGTGCGACTCGATCGGCTGCCGCTATGTCCGGATGGGTTCGGCCGTGCTCGACGATACCAAGCACATGGTCGCGTCGAACGACCGCGAGGCGGTGCGGACCGCGACCGAATATCTGATCGGGCAGGGGCATCGCCGGATCGGACTGGTCGCAGGACCGCACGGATTCCGCTCGGCGCGCGAGCGGCGTCTGGGGTTCGAGGATGCCCTGGCTGCGGCGAGGATCGCCTTGCCGCGCAGCATGATCGCGGACGGCAATTACACATTCGAGTCAGGACTGGTCGCGGCGGAACGATTGCTCGACGTCATGCCGCGACCGACCGCGATCTTCTCGTCGAACGACGAGATGGCAGCGGGGATCATCCATGCCGCGCGGCAACGCGGCCTCGATGTTCCGCGCGACCTGTCGATCATCGGGTTCGACGATACGCCGATCGCCGCGCATGTCTGGCCACCGCTGACGACAGTGCGCTGGCCGATCGCGTCGATGGCGCGATCGGCCGCGTTGAAGTTGATCGCGGGGGTCTATGATGGCAGCGACCTGGTCGAGGAGCCGTCGCTGTTCCTGTCGACGCTGATCCGGCGTGCGTCGGTGGCGCCGCCAAGCGACATCCAGGCATAGCGTCAGGCGCGGAATCGCCGGTTGCACGAAGCCCTGACACCGGTTACCGGATTGTCGGACTATCGCGCGAAGCGGCAAGGAGGATGGACGATGGCAAGGGCTCTGGAACTGCATCCGGACCGCCTTTTCCCGGCGGAACCGGCGACGCGCGCGATTGCGCGGGCGTTGTACGCCGAGGTCGCTACGCTGCCGATCATCAGCCCGCACGGGCATACCGATCCGAGCTGGTTTGCCGACAACGCCAACTGGACCGACGCAACCTCGCTGCTGCTCGCGCCCGACCATTATCTCTACCGGATGCTCTACAGTCAGGGCGTCGACCTGGATGCGCTGGCGATCCCGCGGCGGAGCGGCGTGCCCGCGACCGATCCGCGGGCGGCATGGACGCTGTTCGCGGCGCATTACACGCTGTTCCGGGGGACGCCGTCACGGCTGTGGCTCGATCATGTGTTTGCCGAGGTGTTCGGGATTGACGTCGCGCTCGAGACATCGACCGCGGACCGGTATTTCGACCTCATCGGCGAGAAGCTGGCCTCCGACGCGTTCCGGCCTCGGGCATTGTTCGACCGGTTCGGGATCGCGTTTCTCGCGACCACCGAGGGCGCGCACGACGATCTCGCCGCGCATCGCCGGATCCGCCAATCGGGCTGGGACGGGCGCGTGGTGACGACCTATCGCCCGGATGGCGTGATCGACGTCGAGCACGAGGCGTTTACGCCGGCAATGGCGCGCTTTGCCGAACTGACCGGCGAGGACGTGTATGACTGGAACGGTTATCTCGCGGCGCACCGCAAGCGCCGTGCCGACTTTCGCGCGGCAGGCGCGACCGCGACCGATCACGGGCACCCGACCGCCGCGACCGCGAACCTGTCGAGCGTCGAGGCCGAGGCGCTGTTCGCAAAGGTCACGCGCGGCGACTGGACGCCGGCCGACGCCGAGCTGTTCCGCGCGCAGATGCTGACCGAAATGGCGGCGATGTCGGTCGATGACGGGATGGTGATGCAGATCCATCCCGGCTCGTCGCGCAACCACAATGCCGGGCTGTTCGCGAGCCATGGCCGCGACAAGGGCGCCGACATCCCGACGCGGACCGATTACGTGCAGGCGCTCAAACCGCTGCTCGACCGGTTCGGGACCAGCACGCGGCTGTCGATCATCCTCTTCACGCTCGACGAAAGTGCGTACGCGCGCGAGCTGGCGCCGCTCGCCGGGCATTATCCGTGCCTCAAGCTCGGACCGTCCTGGTGGTTCCACGACAGTCCCGAGGGGATGCGCCGGTTTCGCCAGATGACGACCGAGACGGCCGGTTTTTACAACACCGTCGGCTTCAACGACGACACGCGCGCGTTCCTGTCGATCCCCGCACGCCATGATGTCGCGCGACGGATCGACTGCGGGGTGCTGGCGCAACTGGTGGCCGAGCACCGCCTAGCCGACTGGGAAGCGGCCGATCTTGCCCATGAGTTGACGAGCGGGCTCGTCCGTCGCGCCTACCGGATCGACGAACTCCTTTCCGCCGCCAACGAGGCCTGACCGGAGCTTATCATGTTCGAACGCACCTATTACGCCACGCACCCCGACATGATGGAGTGCGTCTCCAACGACGAGCTGCGCGATCGGTACCTGATCCGGGACCTGTTCCGCGACGGCGAATGCGTGCTCAACTACACGCATGCCGAGCGCTTCGTGATCGGTGGCGTTGCGGTCGGCAGCGGTAGCGTGAAGCTGCCCGACCAGACCGAGCCGGCATCCGCCGCGGGACATCCGTTCCTCGAGCGCCGCGAACTCGCGGTCGTCAACGTCGGCAAGGCCAGCGGCACCGTCATCGTCGACGGCGAGACGTTCACGCTCGGCAACAAGGACTGCCTGTACGTGACGATGGGCGCGAAGGACGTGCAGTTCTCGGGCGACGGTGCGCGCTTCTATCTGGCGTCGTGCCCGGCGCACAAGGCGTTCACGACGCGCATGATCTCGGTCGGCGATGCGACCACGCTGGAGCGCGGGTCGCTCGAGGAGGCGAACGCGCGGACGATCTACCAGATGGTCATTCCCGGCATCTGCGACAGCGCGCAGCTGGTCATGGGTCTCACCGTATTGAAGCCCGGTTCGGTGTGGAACACGATGCCGCCGCACATTCACGAGCGTCGCAGCGAAATCTATTTCTACTTCGAGCTCGACGATCTCGAGAAGGACCGCGTGTTCCATTACATGGGGGAGGGCGAGGCGACCCGGCACATCGTGATGGCGAACGAGGAAGCGGTGATCAGCCCGCCCTGGTCGATCCACATGGGCTCGGGCACCAAGGCCTATGCGTTCATCTGGGCGATGGCGGGCGAGAACCAGGATTATACCGACATGACCGTGCTGGACATCTGCCAGCTGGCGTAAAGCGCCCCTCCCGTTCACGCTAGGGGTCGGGGGTGGGCCCGCGCTTACCGCCTCCGATTTGCTTGAGGAAAGTGCGAACCCACCCCGGCCCCTCCCGCATGCGGGAGGGGAGGAGTCGTTGAATGACAAACCCCTTCGATCTTACCGGCAAGGTCGCCGTCGTCACCGGCGCGAACACCGGAATCGGGCAGGCGATCGCGGTGGCGCTGGCCGCGGCGGGCGCGGACGTCGCGTGCGTCGGGCGCACGCCCGCCGACGACACCGTCGCGCAGATCCGCGCGCTCGGCCGCCGGGCGGAGATCGTCTCGGCCGACCTGTCGACGATCGAGCCCGTGCAGCGCGTCGTCGACGAGACGATCGGCGCACTCGGCGGTCTAGACATCCTCATCAACAACGCCGGCATCATCCGCCGGGCCGATGCGGTCGATGTCACCGAGGCAGACTGGGACGCGGTGATCGACACCAACCTGAAGTCCGTGTTCTTCCTCTGCCAGGCGGCGGGGCGACACATGATCGCAAATGGCGGGGGCAAGATCATCAACATCGCGTCGATGCTGACGTTCCAAGGCGGCATTCGCGTACCGAGCTACACCGCCTCCAAATCGGGGATTGGTGGCCTCACCAAGCTGTTGGCGAACGAATGGGCGAGCAAGGGGATCAACGTCAACGCGATCGCGCCGGGCTACATCGCCACGAACAACACCGCCGCGTTGCAGGCGGACGAGGCGCGCAACGCGTCGATCCTGGGTCGCATCCCGGCGGGCAAATGGGGCGACGCCTCCGACCTCGGCGGGGCGGCGGTATTCCTGTCGTCGGCCGCGGCGGACTATGTCCAGGGTCATATCCTGGCGGTCGATGGCGGCTGGCTGGCACGCTGAACATCTTTCCCGGTAAGGGGGGATGGGCATAGGCTGCAGGAGCTGGGGGACTGCCACGAGTGACCGGTCGTGGAGAACGGCCCCCCCGCATGCCAAGGCGGCGATCCACTCCCCGGACCGGGGAGACTTAGATGAAGGGGTGATATGAGCAAGTTTCTGGCGTTCGGCGAGATCATGCTGCGGTTGTCGCCACCGGGGCGCGAGCTGCTGCTCCAGACGCCCAAGCTCGATGTCTGGGTAGCCGGCGCCGAGGCCAACGTCGTCACGCAGCTCGCGCGGCTCGGCCACGATGTCGGCATGGCGACGATGGTTCCCGACAACGACCTGGGGCGCGCCGCGATCACCACGTTGCGGGGACACGGGGTCGACACGTCGATGGTGACACTCGGCGGTGAACGGATGGGGCTGTATTTCGTCACTTCCGGCGCCGGCTTGCGAGCGACCGAAGTGATCTACGACCGTGCCTGGTCGTCGTTCGCCGAAGCACCGGTGAGCGCCTGGGACTGGAACAGGCTGCTGTCCGGCGTCGATCGCTTCCACTTGTCCGGTATCACCCCGGCGTTGGGCCCCGTGCCGGCGCAAGCCGCGCTCGCTGCCGTCGAGGCCGCGACCGAGCGCGGCATTCCGGTGTCGTTTGACGGAAACTGGCGGGGGAAATTATGGGAGCGTTGGGATGCCGATCCGCGTGCGATCCTGGCCAAGCTCGTCGCGCATGCCGACCTGATGTTCGGCAATCACCGCGATATCGCGCTGCTGCTCGGACGCGATTTCTGCGGCGACGCGGAGGATCGGCGACGCGAGGCGGCGGTGGCGGCATTCGAGGCGTTTCCGCGGTTGCAGACGATCGCGTCGACCGCGCGGCATGTCGAGCATGTCGACCTCCACCGGTTGTCGGCGCGCATCGATACGCGTTCGGAGCACGTCCAGACCGACGAGGTCGTGCTGGCCGGGATCGTCGACCGGATCGGCGGCGGCGATGCGTTTGCGGCGGGCGTGCTGCACGGGCTGCGCACCGGCGCGGACATCGGCGAGGTTGCGCGGATCGGCCTCGCGCTCGCAGCGCTGAAGCATTCGCTACCGGGGGACGCCAGCCTGTTCCGGCAGGCGGATATCGATGCGTATCTCGCTGGTGGTCTCGACGTCCGCCGCTGACGGCTGGACGTGACGCTCGGCGCCGGGGGCGGGCGCTACACCACCGTTTGCGGGCGCCGCGGTGCAATGCGCTGCCGGCGCGTTCGTCGGGGTGCCCCTCGTCCCGGGGAGCGGCGGCGTCATGGCGTTCAAGGGCGTCACTACGGTCGCGCCAAGCGGTTTCGCGCGTCCGAACCTATCCCGCGCGCCAGCTTGCCGGTATCCGCCTTGGCGTTCAGTGCGGTATGTCCGCAGTCAGGACCGTACGGGCCGCAATCCGAGGACTGCCTGTTCCGCAACATCTCGACCCTCGCCGCCGACCCGCGCGCGAAGAAGGCTGCCTTTTTGCAGCCTCTGGTGTTCAGATGACCATTGCGCCGCGGCTAGCTGCATTCGATCTCAAGAAAATCCATCAGCAAGATGCGACTTGCGCAGACCGTAGCCCGGCCGACGAAATACGCGTTCGCGCCCCCAAGACTATGAGACACTGGATTTCTGAAGCCGATAAGGGACGATTTGCATCGAAGCCAATTCGCGGAGAATTCATCGGTCCGCGCAACGCAGAAACAAGGCTACATGTCGTCCCAAGCCAAAACGCTATCGTCGTGAAACCCGCTGCGGCGGTTACGATTACGTGGCAGTTTCGAATACCTCGTGGATCGGAAAGCTGATATCATAGATACGCAATCGATTAGAATAGCGTTATCTGACCGGGCTATATACCAGCCTGTAATGAATGGGTTTGGATAGCTGGGGACCAGTTATGGTCGTCTCTGCCACCAACTCTCGACCGATGCTGTGGTACACGGTGGTCCGTTCGCTATCGGCCCAGACGGCGGTCGGCTCATTCCTGGCCGCCCGGTACGTTAGAGAAACAGTTTCGCCGTTCGCTTTTGCCGATACATTGAAAACCTGACCATCCAAAAGCTTCCACCTAATCGGCTCTCCACGTGTCGAAACGACGATCGTTGGTTTGTCATCGTCCTTAATCGAGAATCGATCTGGCGAACTATAGACCCTAAATCCGTCCGAAGGCGTGTTGGACTTGCGCAGTCTGGCGCCGGCAAGCCCGCGCGTAGCGATAGGAACGTCGGCAATACCGCTCGTGATTGCTTTGGAGACGTTGTCGCTCTGTCCACGGTCGAGAACGTAGATGCCTGAAAGTACACCCTGCGCTAAGCTCGCCGAGCCAGAGGTCAGGATGGCAGCGCCGATCGCTGTCGACAAAGCCCGATGACGCATTCCGCTTTCCTCGAATATTGCAGCTTACCATGAAGCGTGTAGTGGGCATTCGCAGAGACGTCACCGCCGTTCCAAATTTCGGACGGACATCTGCCTTCCATCAGACCACGGCATGCCCGAAACCGGATTTAAAGCCGGGCGGCCGCCTTCTGGCGTGATTTCGACGATATCGAACTGCCGCCCGCCGTCTGCTGGTGTCCGGACAAATCTGAAGGTGGCCGGGAAGCGATCGGGAAAGAAGACGCCGTTGATGCTGAGATAGGTGGTTACGATCGCCTTTTGCAGCGACACCGGTTCGAACCCGATATCCGTCCTGTCGGCACCGCCCGTCTGGCATCTTGCCTTACCATCGAGGCCCATCGAACGAACCTTGCCGCCCCGATCGCGATCGGTTCGCATGCCGTATCCGCGCACGCTGAACCGGGTCTGGTAGGTAGCGGCACCGCCGGCATGCGTTCCTCGCTCGATGCAGCCTTGCGGGTTGTCCCACGCAACACCCCCTGTCGCGCGATCCAACGATCGTTTCGGCTTTTGGGCGGCACCCCGGCGTGCGGGCGGCCGCCTTCGCCTGATGTGGTCGGTCGATACCGAGCACGCGGCGCCTGAGCGCAAGGGCGGCGGTGTGGCAACGGGCAAGCCGGCGGCCCCGGAAGATTACAGCGATGTAATGTTCGCAACAGGCGGCGCTCATCGTCCGGCTCCAAAAGGGAGCATATGCTAACAGGACAAGGACAAAGACCGTGATACGCAACCGTCGACTGACCGTACGCCCGCTGATCGCTGCCGTCGCGCTGGGAACCACGGCCCTTGTCGGTGTCGCAGGCGGGGCGATCGCCGCGGATGACGGTCGCACCAGCATCGCCGAGCGGTTCACGGCACCCGGGCCCGCTGCCGTTGCGTCGACAGGGGTGCATGCCTCGCTATCGGACATGGTCGACGCCGTTGGACCAAGCGTCGTCCAGATACAGGTCAAGCCCGCGTTCGCGCAGGAGCAGCAATTCGAGCCGACGCAGTTCGGATTGGATGACAGCGAACTGGCCGATCGACTGGGTCAGCTGTTCGGATTCGGCATGCAGGATCGCGGTGGGCAACTCGAGGCGCCGCAACAGCAAGGTCCGCAGCGGGGCCCGCAGCGGGGCCCGCAGCGGGGATCGCTTGGCTCGGGGTTCATCGTCGATGCCTCCGGGATCGTCATCACGAATAACCATGTCGTCAACGGTGCCGACCGCGTTACCGTCCAGATGTCGGACGGTCGCGAATTCTCCGGTCGCGTGCTGGGTCGTGACCCCAAGATCGATGTCGCCGTGGTCAAGATCGACGGGCAGGGTAAGTTCACCCCGATCAAATGGGGCGACAGCGACCATATCCGCGTCGGGGACAGTGTGTTTGCCGTTGGCAGTCCGTTCGGCCTTGGCAATACCGTTACGTCCGGCATCGTTTCCGCCCGCGGCCGCGAGATCGGGGCGGGGCCGTACGACGATTTCCTGCAGGTCGATGCTGCGATCAACAGCGGCAACTCGGGTGGCCCGCTGTTCGACAGCGCGGGCCGGGTCGTCGGCGTAAACACCGCGATCTTCTCGCCGACCGGCGGCAATGTTGGGATCGGCTTTGCGATACCTGCTGCCATGGCGCGGAAGGTCGCGCTGCAGATTGCGCAAACCGGCCATGTGTCGCGTGGCAGGATCGGCGTCTCGTTGCAGGACCTGACACCGGAGATCGCCAGCGCGATGGGTTCGAACGCCACCCAGGGCGCGTTGATCGCCGAGGTCGAAGAGGGCGGAACAGCGGCGCTGTCCGGGCTGCAACGCGGCGACGTCGTTCGGCGCTTCGGATCCAGGCCGGTCGATAACGGGCGCGACCTTGCCCGCGCCGTAGCGGAGGCCAGGATCGGTTCGATCGTTCCGACACAGGTGCTGCGTGACGGCCGCCAGGTTTCCCTGAACCTGCGCATCGCAGGCGAAGCGACAGGCCAGTCCTGAGGCCATGGAACCGGGGGGCGGTACACGCGTCCGCTCCCTGACACATCGAATGGGACGATCCGATCTTGAAGCTGCTCCTGATCGAAGACGACGCACAGACCGCAGACTATGTCCGCCGCGGGCTGGTGGAGCTTGGCCACGTGTCCGATCATGCGGGTACCGGCATCGATGGCCTCACCGCCGCAATCGTCGGCCGATATGACGCGATCATTCTTGACCGGAACCTGCCCGAGCTCGATGGACTGTCGGTGCTGAAGGCATTGCGTGCAAAAGGCGATCGGACGCCGGTACTGCTTCTATCGGCGCTGGGGCAGGTGGACGACAGGATCGCGGGGCTTCAGGCCGGTAGCGACGATTATCTGGCCAAGCCCTTCTCGTTTGGCGAACTCGTTGCACGGCTGGAGGCGATAGTCCGTCGACACAGCGACACCGACCCGATGCAAGGTACCCGCCAGACAGGCTCGTTGACGCTCGACCTGCTCGGCCGCACGGCCACACGCAACGGCAGGCGTATCGACCTGCTCAACAAGGAGTATCAGCTGCTCGACTATCTGACCCGCCATGCCGGGCAGGTGGTGACACGCACGATGCTGATCGAGGCGATCTGGGATTATAATTTCGATCCGGGGACGAACGTCGTCGACGTCCATGTCAGCCGCCTGCGCGCCAAGATCGACGGTCCGCAGGACGTTCCGATGATCCGAACCGTCCGAGGCTCGGGCTATCGGCTGGACGCTGTCTGACGATGCGCTGGCCGTCGACAGCCGCGTTGCGCGGCGCCCTCTGGATCACGCTGATTGCGCTGATCGCGACCGGGATCGCCCTGAGCGTGCAATATGTCCAGACGGTACGTCTGCTCGACGCGCGCGCACAGGCGGCGGTCGACGACGAGACGGCAGGGCTTATCGAGCGCTATCAAAGCGAGGGGCCATTTGCCGTGGCACAGGCTGTGTCGCGTGCGGTCGGGCGCCCGCGCGTTACGGACTTCATCTATCTCATGACCGACGGTTCGGGACAGCCGGTCGCGGGAAACCTGGCAAAATGGCCCGGCGAGATCGACCGTACCGGGTATCGTACGTTCGATACGCAGGTGGGGACGACGCGGGGCACGGTGATCGAGCGACAGGTCGCCGCGCGTGCGGTGCTTCTCGGCAACGACTATCGCCTGCTCGTCGGCAGCCTTTCGGACGATCGCCGCCTGCTGCGCGACCGTTATATCTCCGCACTGGCCTGGTCGCTGACGGCGACTGGCGTGATCGGCCTGCTCTTCGGCTTCTGGTATAGCCGGCGCGGGCTCGCCTTTCTCGACGCTGCGAGCACCGCGGGCGATCGTTTTCGGGCCGGGCATCTGGACGAGCGCCTGCCCGTGACGGGGCGCGGTGATGAATATGACCGACTGGCAGCGACGCTGAACCACAGTTTCGCGGAGATCGAACGCCTGGTGGATTCGCTGCGAACCGCGACCGATGCGCTTGCTCACGATCTGAAGACGCCGCTGACGCGGATCCGGTCCCGGCTCGAGCTTGCGGCCCTTGGCGGGGATCGAAACGATGTGACAGCGGATATGCGCGGCGATCTCGATGCCCTGCTCCGGACGATCGACGATACGCTACGACTGGCCCGCGCGGAGACGACGATGGCCAGCGAGTTCGTTCCGGTCGATCTGGCGGCGATCGTGATCGAGGCCGTGGAATTGTTCGAACCCCTGGCAGACGATCATGGTCTGAAGGTTAGGATCGAAACCACGCCGGTGACGGTAGGCGGGGTGCGTTCGCTGTTGGGGCAGATCGTCGCCAATCTGCTCGACAATGCAATCAAGTACACACCGCCCGGCGGCGCGATCCGGGTAACGCTTGCGCGCGGGCTCGATGGGGTCACGCTCGTCGTGGCGGATACGGGACCGGGTATACCCGTCGACCAGCGCGAGCATGCCATGACGCGGTTCGTCCGGCTCGACACCAGCCGTCATTCCGAAGGCAGCGGCCTTGGTCTCAGCATCGCGCGGGTCGCCGCCTGCGTTCATGGCGCCACGCTGACGCTGAGCGACAATGCGCCAGGGCTTCGTGCGGCTGTACACTTCCCGAAGGCGTAAGCCTCAATCCGCCGTGATGCGGCCAAACATGACAGGTTTATGAACTTATTGCGAGCCAGGACCCAAAACATCCGAGCGATGTTAGGGGTTTAAGGTCGGCGTCGGGTCGTCCTCATGATAGGGGGATGCCACGTGGATCAAACCGCTTTTCTGATTGGCTTCAGCGTGATGTCAGTCGCATCGCTGGCACTATATGCGACGGGCAAGAAGACGCAGCCGTCGGGTCATCATACGCTCCTGCATGCCAGCGTACCGTTCATCGCGGCAACCGCTTATCTCGCAATGGCCTTCGGGATCGGCACGCTGATCAACGGCGACGGCTCGGCGACCTATCTGGCACGCTATGTCGACTGGTCGGTGACGACGCCTATATTGTTGTCCGGGCTGGTGCTGCTGGCGTTTCACGAGGACGCAAAGACGGGTGAAGTCGGCGGATATCTGACATCGGTCATCGTCCTCGATATCCTGATGATCGTCACGGGCCTGATATCGTCGCTGGCCGCCCAGTCGGCGGCGAAATGGATCTGGTACGGATGGTCCTGCGTCGCGTTTCTCGGTGTCCTGTATCTGCTCTGGGGGCCATTGCGGTCACAGGCGCTCAGCCGCGGCGCCGCGTTGGGCACCGCGTACACCAAGACCCTCATGTTCCTGACCGTCATCTGGTTCCTCTATCCGATCGTCTTCCTGATCGGGCCGGAAGGTCTGAAGCTGATCACCGATCCCGCTTCGGTCTGGGCGTTCCTGATCATGGATGTCGTCGCCAAGGTCGTCTACGCGTTCTACGCGGCGGCCAACCTCGACAAGGCGTTGACGCAGCATGCCAGCGAACGCGGCTACCGGGCATGACACGATACGCCCCGGCCCTAGGCTGGGGCTTCCTTTCAGGGGCGGCCCTGATCGTCTCGTTCTGCGCGCTCACCGTACAGCTTGCGTTCGCGTCTTTCTGTGTCGGCGTTGTCGGCATGGTGCACGGCGCCAGCGATCTCGAAATCGTCGCGTATCGTCGGCGCCCGGCCTTCCTGGCACTGTACGTCTCTGCGCTACTGGTCTGTCTCTGGTGGTGGATCGTCGATCCCGCGATCGCACTCCCCGCATTCCTGCTGGCATCCGCAGTCCATTTCGGCCTCGAGGATGCCCCGGCCAGCCGGTCGTTTGAAAGGATGGCCCGCGGTATAAGCCTCGTGGCCACGCCTGCGGTGCTGCATGTGACAAGCCTCTCCCGCATTCTCGGCTTTGCCGGCGTTCCAGAATCCAGTTTGCCGACTATGGTCGGCAGTTTGGCTGTTGCTGGTGGCATAGCCGCCGGATGCCTCGCGATCATCGGCGTGGCGCGTCACGATCGACGTCTCCTGGCTGGAACGACGGCACTTCTGGTTCTACCCCCGCTCATCGGGTTTTCGGTCGGGTTCCTGGTGCTGCACGCGGTGCCACAGACGGAAGAGCGTCGTGACCGCCTGCAATGCGTCACTATCACCGCGTATCTCCGTGCCATCGCGCCAGTCCTGATTGCGGCCGTGATGCTGGTGGGGATCGTGGGCGGTCTGCTGCTGCGATGGGACCCCTCCGGTGTCCGTTCGCTGTTTGCCGGCATCGCGGCACTGGCGATGCCGCATCTGCTGGTGACGCCGTATTTCGAAGCGGCCGCCCGGCGAGCAGGCATCATGCCCCAGCCTCAAGCATGCCAGAGCTTTCTGTAGGCGGTATCGAATGCCGTCAGGTCGTCAGGATCGCTGATGGTGGTCGTCACCCGCTTTGCGTGGCGGTGCGCCCAGCGTTCGATCGCGACTTGTGCGTCAGGCAGGTTCGCGTGCAGCGCCGCCAGCGTGGCGGTCAGTCGGAGCGATACTTCGATCTCCTGAACGCCTTCGCGCAGGATCGGCCCGAACGCGTCGGTCAGCATATCGTCAATCGTCGGTCTGCCAATGTGAACCGGATGGGGTTTGCCTTCGTCATCGACACTGACTGCGCCTGGTCGGAGCGTCAGGAACACACGGAGCAAGGCGTTGAGGACCTCGATCCCCGTACCCGGATCGTTGGTCGCCGGGGCCAGCGCACGGCTCGCGATCTCGGACAATGCGATCAAGCCCAGTCGCGGGTCCTGATCGAACGAGCGATGTCGCTCGATCGTGAAGGTCTTGCCCAGCGCGATAAGCACGGCGTCGTTCGCCTCCCCCTTGACCTGTAGGAGCGTCCGCGCAGGGTGCATCATCGCGCCGGGAAGGGCGTCGACATAGACCGTCAGGCCGTGGCGCTCGGCAAGGGTGCCGAGCGCGACGACGTCGATATGGGTGATGTAGCCGGTCTGCGGCGCGTTCAGCGCCACGGCGTCGGCCGGGATCGCGACAGGAGCCCGCCCGCCCAGATAGGGACGCGCGGCGAAATCCTGCATTGCCTCGGTCGCGGCCTCCTCGACGCGGTCGATCACGTCGGCCATTCGTCCGAAAGCGGTGATATGCCCGATCCAGCGCAACAACGTGCCGACCACCAGGAGGATGATGAACGCCGTCGCTGCGAACAGGATGATCCGGCCGTCATGGCCGTAGGCGCTGGTGTTCAGCCCGACGATACCCACCATCGAGAAGACGAACGCGCCGAGGAAGGTCGAGAGCGCGTTCTGCGAGGTCGGGTCGCTGACCATCAGCTGGGTCGCGCGCGGTGTCGCGAGTTGCGTCGCCGAGGAATACGCGCTGACCATCGCGGTCAGGGAAAAGGTCGTGACCGCCAGCATGCTGGAGGCCATGATCTGCAGGATCGTACCGACCGATTGCTGCCCGATATCGGCATCGAACGTGTAGGGTAGATACGGCGTGACGAGCCCGGCGACGATCGCCAGCGCGACGCTGAGCAGGCTGATCATCGCCGCGCGGAACCAGATCTGCCGGACGATCCGTCTGAGGATCCATGACCATTGCCTCATGCTGCGTCCCTCGAGCGGTTGTCCCCGCTCATCATGCCGACAACAGCTTGGCGATCCAGCGGCTGCGATCGAACTGGCCGCAGATCATGACGATCGCCGCGGTCAGCGGCACTGCGATCAGCGCGCCGGCGATACCCCATACCCAGCTCCAGAACGTCATCGCGACGATGATCGCCAGCGGTGACAGCGACAGCTGCTTGCCCTGCAGGATCGGGTAGACGACGTTGCTGATCGTCATCTGCAGAACCACGAACCCTGCGAATACCAGCAGGGGCATCTGCCACCCGCCGAACTGGATGAACGCGAAGAGCACGGGCGGGACGATACCGACGATGTTGCCGATGACGGGGACGAAGTTAAGCAGGAAGTTGAGGATTCCCCACACCAGCACGAGCTCGAGCCCCGTCATCCACGACCATAGGGACGATGCGACGCCGGTCAGGATGCTGGTCGCGAGCGTGGTGCCGAGATAGCGGCGGATCTGGCCGGAAATCTTCTCGCCGACCTCGAGCATGTCGCGTCGGGCGCCACCCTCGAACATCTCGTACAGCTTGCGCCGCAGCCGGGGCACTTCGGGCAGGCCGAGCATCACGACGATGCCGATGAAGCCGACATAGGTGACGAAGGCGTAGACGCCGCTCGCCAGCATCTGGACCAGCATCGTGATCCGCTGCCGGTTGATCGTCCCGGCGATCGGCACGCCGCGGTCCGCCGCCCAGCTGGCGAGGTGGTTGTATCCGCGCTCGAGACCCGTCCATTGCGACGCGACCGCGCCGATCACCTGACCGACCGAGAGGTACACTGCGGCGGCGAATGCGCCCAGGATGACGACCAGCGACAGGAGAGTCAGCGTGTAGGCAATCCAGGAGGACATGAACCGTGCCAGCCAGCGTTTCAGCGGCCAGAGCGCGGCGACGATGATCGCGGCAAAGGCGATCGGCATGATGACCGCAAAGCCGATGCGCAGTGCGGCGATCAGCAGGATCGCGGTGATGATGCCGAGCAGGCGGTTGCGATAGCGGTCCTGCACGGGGATGTCGGTCATTCGGCACGTTCCCTTATGTGTTCGCCGGCATGGCGCATGGCTTCGGCATTGAGCCGCGCACCCAGCAGCAGGGCCCAGGCCGACACCATCAGCCAGAGCATCAGCACCACGACCGCGGACAACGAGCCATAGGTGTCGTCGAAGCGCGCGAACCGCGCGACATAGGCGCGAAACATCATCGTCGCGGCCAGCCACAAGGCGACGCCGGCGATCGTGCCGGGCAGGGCGCTGCGCCACGGGATCGCCTCCGACGCCGGGGCATAGCGATAGAGCATGATCAGGCCGCCACCGGCGCCGAGCGTCAACGATCCGAACAGCGTGATCGCCGACGCCAGCCGGGCCCCCGGCAGTCCATCGGGAACATAGCTCTGCAGGAAGGCTAGGACGGACAGTGAGACAAGCGCGGTGAGCACCAGCGCGGCGCAGCCCAGCACGACGAGCGTCGACACCAAGTGGCGACGTAGCCCGCTCCGCTCGCGTTCGATCCGATACGCCAGGTTGATGCCGTGAAGCAGCGACCGTCCCGCACGACGCGCACTGAACAGCGCAATGCCAAGCGACACGATCAGCGTGACGATCCCGCCGCGACCGCTGGCAAGCCCGCGGTTCAGATTCGCGGCCACCAAATGCTGCGCGCTGACCGGCAGGATGGCGACGATCCTGTCCATATTGTTGGCGACCGCGGCCGGCGGAACCACCATGCCGTAAACGCCTGCAATGACACCGGCGAGCGGGATCATCGCGAGAAAGGCGGCAAACGCAATCGAACTCGCTGCGATGCCGAAATCGTCACGCAGCGCGCTGCGGACGGTTCGGGCCGATAACACAGCCCACAGCCCGACCAGACCAAGCGCTCGGGTAGACATCTTGAACCGCAGCAGGCGAACACCGGCACGAAGCGCTTGGCGACCCTTCAAGTCCGTAGCCATCATGGATCAGTGTTTCCGGTAGATGGGCAAGCCGTGAAGGATCGGCAGGATAAGTCGGTCACGGTCGGCTCCCCGTTGCTCCGGCATAGCGTTCGAGGTGGGGTATGAATCTGCATTGCGTATCCACCTTATCGCAGCTGCCGTCATGTTTGACGTATCGTTCCGGTTGCTGCGTCAGGTCTGCACCACCCTGACGGTCCCATTGGTGGGATCGACCGGATCCGTCACAAAAGACCCGGCATCCCGGTTTGCGACAAGCCATGCGACGTGCGCGACAAGCTCCGCCACGATGGTTGATCTTCTTTACCAGACAAGCAGTTAGCCCTCGTGGCGGGTTCAGTCACCCCGGCAACTCGACCAGGTGCCCGGTCTCACCGGCGAGGCCGTTGGCGCGACTGCTTCGCTGACCGTCGGCGATCGCCGATTCAGGCGGGGGCCAGGCTTTGGAACGCCGCGACAAGAGCCTGTTCGTTGATCGGTTTGTCGAGAATCATCATCGATGGGCGACGGACGTGGCATGCCTCGCGCGTGCCGGTCACGAAGATCACGGGCAGGGGCCCATGCTCCAGGATGATGGCCTCCACCGCGGCGGGGCCGGTACCCGCTGCGAGATTGACGTCGGACATGATGATCGAGGGAGGCCGCAATCTGGCGGCATCGATTGCCTCATCTTGCGAGGCAGCCTGATCGAAGGATGTGCCGCCAGCCCGTTCGATCAGCTGGATGATGTGATCGGCGATGAGGAAATCATCCTCGATGACGAGCACATGGCACATATGACAGATC
>NZ_LMLD01000009.1:54067-66347 GCF_001421825.1 Sphingomonas sp. Leaf38
GAGCCGCCGTTCGGTTGCAGTGCCGTTTAGGTCCCAGCATATGGTCACCTGACCCTCCGGTACCGAGAGCGCACCATATTTGATCGCATTCGTCGCCAGCTCGTGCAGTGCCATCGACAAGGCCAGCGTCACTTCCGGAGTCAGCCGTATCGTCGGGCCGACAGCGGAAAACCGTCGACCGTTGCTGTCCATGAACGGCGCCAGCACGCGTTCGACGATCTCACCGATCGCGGCGCCGTCGATCTCGTCCTTGAGCAGCAGTTCGTGCGCAGACGCCAAGCTGGCGATGCGGCCCGACACGGCATCCCGCGCTTCATCAAGAGACGCGGCATCGCGGAGCGTCTGACTTACAACGGCGCTGACCGTCGCTAGCGTGTTCTTCACGCGGTGCGTCAGTTCATGTGCCAGGACCGACCGTTGTTCCTCGGCGAATTTGCGCGCCGAGACATTGCTCGAAAAGCCTGAAACCGCCAACGGTGTGCCATCCGCGCGGCGCTGCAGCGCGCCTTGGGAATGGATCCAGCGCTGCTCACCCTCAGGCGTCAATATGCGGTATTCGACGTTATAGCGCGTGCCCTGCTCGATCACCCTCTTCAGCGAAGATCTGACGAGTTCGCGATCCTCTGGGTGTACGCAAGCCAGCAAGCCTTCCGGCGATAATATCTCTCCGGCCGGCCTTCCAAAATTTGCAAGACAACTTGGCGAATAGCTGAGCCGCCATTCCGGCAGGTCGATCGTCCAAGTGCCCAATCCACCAGCATCGAGCGCAAGTGCCAGGCGCGCCTCTCGCTCGGCCAAAACGACTTCACGCTCCGCAAGCTCGGCGCTCAGCGTGTCGCGATCGCGCTCCAACTGCAAAAGCCCGTGCCGCTCGAGCGTGACATCGAGCTGGGATGCCACGAAATAGCGTAGGCTGCCGGTCGCATCATGCACGGGAGCGACCATGAGGCGGTTCCAGAACGGCGTGCCATCACGACGGTGATTGAGCAGGTCGATATCGATCGGCTCACGGCGCGCGATCGCATCCTTCATGCGGTGGACGTCAGACTGATCGGTCAACGGCCCTTGCATGAAACGGCAGTTCCGGCCAACGACCTCGGCCGCCGAGAACCCCGTCAGAGCCTCGAACGCACGATTGACGTAGACCAGCGGGTTATCCGGTAGCGTCGGATCGCTGACGACCATCGGCGTAATGCAGTGATCGAACGCCGCGACGAAGGGGTCGTGCTCGTTGAGACGCGACGCAAATGCGTCGACGGCTTCCCGTACGACACCCGAGGCATCATGCGGACGAACAGGCGAATATGGGAGTGGCTGACGGTCCAAAGCAGGAACGCCCTAGCGGTAAGACGTTGGTGGATCAACATAATCGACGTTTCGTAGAACTTGTGTCATCTGTCGTCCCACCTCGCCAGGCCATACGCGTGCCGTTCGTCAAGCGACAGTCAGGAACCGGTCGGGGACCACTCTGCGGCAAACGCGGGTGCTGCAATGAAGCTCGCCGGCTGCGGGGATACGGGCGGCGGATCGCAGACGCCCTCTTCGATGTAGCGCATTGCCGACATCAGACCATTCCGGGAGAAGGGCTTGGGTATGACGCCATGCCCGCCGGCAAAGTCGGCTGGGATCTTGAGGGGGTTTGCGGTGACGAAGACGACTATCGCGTCCGCCCATCGCTTCCGGATCAACGCACAGACGTCCAGGCCGCTGGTACCCTTCGCAAGCTGTATGTCGACAAAGGCCAGGTCCGGATGGAGATCGCCTGCCAGGTCTTCAACCTCGTAGAGAGACGCCGCCTCGCCGATGACGCGGTGACCGGCGTCTTCGATCATCGCTTCGATATCCATCGCCAGAAGAGCTTCGTCCTCGACGATCAGCACATTCAACGGCGGTTGGGCACGTGCACTCATTGATCGTCCACCGGGAATGAGAGCGATACCCGAACACCGGGGGCGGCGTCGGACCAGACGACGTCCGCCCTGACTTGCTTGGCGAGACGGGAGATCAGCATCTTACCAATGCCGTCAGGCTGACCGTCATTGTTGGCCAACCCATGCCCATCATCGGTGATTTCGACCAGGGCCTTATTGCCTTCTAGGGCGGTGCGGACGGAAATCGTACCGGCCCGCCCGCCGGCAAATGCGTGCTTGATGGCGTTGGTCGCGATTTCGTTGAGGATCAGTCCGAGCGATGCCGCCTTGCTGGACGGCACCTCTATCTGCGAAATGTTTAAAACCAGCTTGATGTCGTCGCGTCGGCTGGCACCCACGACGTCGCTGATTAGATTTTCGGTGAACGCCCCGACATCGAAACGGGTTACGTCGTCCGACTGATAAAGACGGCGATGCACTGTCGCGAGCGCGTCGACCCGTTCGAGCATGGTTTCGAGTTTCGATGAAATGGCTGGATCCGATATGCTGCGCGCCTGCAAACGCAAAAGCGAACCGATCATCGTCAGATTGTTCTTTACGCGATGGTCGACTTCGTGAAGCAGCAAAGTTTTCGCATTCAACGCGGCCTCAAGGTCAGATGTGCGTGCCTCGACCTCCTGCTCGACCAATAATTTCTGCTTTGAGATGATCGTCTGCGCCTTGACGCGGTCGGTCACATCAAGCTGGGACGCGAAGAAGAACACAACCTTGCCGGCATCATTGCGTACAGGACTCAGATACAACGCATTCCAGAACGAAGATCCATCCTTTCGATAGTTTAGAAGGTCCACGGCAATGTCGGTCTGGGCCTCGATTGCCTGACGCACCTTGGCAACCTGGTCCCGGTCGGTGTCGGGACCCTGCAGGAAGCGGCAGTTGCGGCCGATGATTTCGCTGCGGTCATAGCCCGACAGCGTTTGAAAGGCTTCGTTGCAGAAGACGATCGGATTATCGGCCTGCGCGGGGTCCGTAATGACCATAGGCATGCGGGTAGCCCGAACAGCCGCGGCAAAAGGGTCTGCGCGTCCGTGCTCGTAATCGAGCGCTTCCGTCAGATGCCAATCGTCCCGCTGCTTCATCACGCCTCCGTGCAGCGTGCCGACCAGCCGAACTCCGTGCCGGGACTAAATCGTCCCGATTGTTTTCTGTTCCGCCGAGCGGTCGAGTTTGTCTCATTAAGGCACGACCCTTGGCGGCATGGCTTGTGCGTGCAGAGCCCCGTTGGGTTCGAACATCGGTGACCCGTCGTGCAGGCTGGACGCTGAACGAATGGCAGAAATGGGAACGTGAAGACGGCTCATGAGTGACCGCTGGTGGGTTTTGGCTACCCGAACCAGCTAGGATCGCATACCAACTGTCTGTCGCTCATCCGGCGCGATACGATGCCCGATGGGCGAACGCTGGCTGGTTCACGGCAAAGGTCACCATTTTTTCTGACAGCAGGTCCTCAGGCCTGCGGTGTCCAGCGTCGTGTCGGCCAGCAGACGTTTGAGCCGGCCTTTCTCCTTCTCGAGCGCCCGCATCCCCGTTGCAGCGGATACCTTCAGCTGCCGAACTTAGCCTGGCACGCGTGTAGGGCGCACCGGACATCCCGTTCCGGCGACACGGATCCGTCACCACCGCACGCGCCTCGGCCGCCTTTACGATGCCGATCTGCTCGACCGAAAACTGCCTGCGCTTCAGCTGTCCGCCCCTTTCCGGGGTCCGACCCTAGCTCCAAACGGAGGAAAAACGGGGGTCACGTCAGCGTGGTTAACTCCGTAATAATACGCTGGACGTGACGTCTCATTCCCGTAAACCTGCCAAAAAATGGGTCACAATCAACGACCTGTAAGGTAGAGGAACTCGGGACACCATGCACCGCCTCTTGGGCATCGTCGACCAACGCCTTGACGTACCGGAACGATCACGGGGACTGCTGGCCGCTTTTGCCATAGGCGGTTGCTGCATTGCACTTTCGACAATCGGCAGCCGGCTGGCCGGCATTGATCTACCCTTCGCGTTCGCACTTGTCGCCGTCGTTTTCGGCGCCTTTTGGTACGGCGCGCTGAACGCGAGCGTCGTAGCTATGACGACCATCCCCGCTGCTGTGGTGCTGAATGCCGATCATCCCTACGTGACGCCGACCAACACTGTCGTCGTTGCACTTTTTTCCATCGTGCTGATCCTGTTCGGCGGTCATATGACCACGCTACGAAGGTGCGCCGACGCCGAAGCACGACGCTGCGGTCGGCGAGAAGTCTTTCTCCAGTCTATGTTCAGTGCGACGCCGGCTGCGATGTTGATTGCGGACTCGGAAGGCGAGGTCGTCGCGATCAATGCCAGTGCACGCTCGATACTCGGTATCGACGTAGACGATGGTACATACCTTCGTCTTGCTGATGTTCTTCCGGGCCCACAAACCGACATTGCCGGATCCCGCCTCATCGATCGCGCCGATGGTCGGCGTCTGACGCTTTCTGTTTCAAGCGTAAAATTGTTTTTGGATACGTCGGAGCTGCAGACAATCTACATTCATGACGAGACGGAGGCCATCGCAGCAGCCGATCAGCTTGCGCAACTCCAGGCCGAGCTGCTGCAGTTAGGGCGGGCTACCGCTTTGGGTCAGCTTGGTTCGGCGATCGCACACGAGGTGAACCAGCCGCTTGCCGCTGCCGCCAACTATGCGAAAGTTGCCCAGGTCGCGCTTGCGCGTGGCTGTCTGGAAGCAGAAGTCCGCGAGCCGCTCGAGGCCGCTTTACGCCACATCTTCGGCGCTGCTGCCGTTCTTCGACGGCTCCGCGACTTCATTCGACGTAGTCCGCTTCAGCCACAATGGGTCGACGCGCATCAATTAATCATGGAGAGCACACGGATTGGAGCGATGGCAGTCCGCCGGGCGGACGCCGAGTTGAGCCTTTTTGTTGCGGACGATCTGGGCGAAGTCTTGATTGACGCGACGCAGATTCAGCAGGTCGTCCTCAACCTCCTCTCGAATGCGGCGGAGGCGGTCACCGGTTCGCCGATCCGACGCGTCGAGTTGCGAGCGACCGCCGATGTACCGGACCAATGCACGATTACGGTAATCGACACCGGTCCGGGAATCGCCCCTGGATTCGAAGATGACGTTTTCGTGCCGTTCCGTACGACGAAAGTCGACGGCTTGGGCGTTGGATTGTCCATATCACGGACAATCGTGACAGCCCACCACGGGACGATCGCCGGCGAAACGAACGCGGAAGGGGGGGCGACTTTTTGGTTTACACTACCGCGGCGCGCGGCGCCTGAAAGGATGGCTAATGCAGCGTGAGCGCATCGTCTACATCATCGACGACGAGCCCGAAATGTGCCGATCGATCGAACTGCTTCTCGCGATCGAACGATTTCAAACTCGCTCTTTCCCCAGTGCCGAGGCGTTTGTCGAGCAGGTGTCCCACCTTCCGGTCGGTATCATCCTCAGCGACATCGCGATGAAGGACATGAGCGGTCTAGATCTGTTGAAGGCGTTGCCGTCTCTCGATCGCACCGACCCCGTAATCCTCATCACAGGCCATGGCGACATCGCCCTCGCAGTGACGGCCATCAAGTCCGGTGCCGCGGATTTCATCGAGAAGCCGTTCGAAGCGGTCAGGCTGTTGCAGTCAGTCAAGGCGGTACACGATGTCGTAACGCGCTTGTCTGTCCGCGCCCAGTGCATGGCATCGCTCTCTCGGCGCGAGCGCCAGGTGCTCAAGCACATCGTCCGTGGCTTGACCGCCAAGCAGACCGCCATCGAACTCGAAATCAGTCCACGGACTGTCGAGACCTATCGCCAGCACTTAATGGAGAAGACAGGTGCGAGCAGCCTGTCACAGCTCGTGCGGTTCGGCATGGAGGCGCACGTCGATTAGCGTCAGTCGTAGGACACCTCGCTATCCTGCAACTCGATGGAGAGGTGATAATTGAGGCCTGTTGGGGGCAATTTATACTCTGCGGTGCAGCGTCGATTAACAGATCCAAGGTCGCGCAGGATGCGACTACCGAAACCTTTCGGACCCGTCGCATGCACCGGTGCACCCCCGGTCTCACGCCAGGATAATTGCAGGGTACACCGACCTGGATCGGGGTTCGAGACAACGCACCATCGCAGATTAACCTCCCCACGGTGTCCACGTAACGAGCCGTGCCGGATCGCGTTGGTGCCAAGCTCGTGGAGTATGATCGCTATCAGGTGAGCCCAGTGCGAAGGAATCGATACGGGCGAACCAGAATAATGAATTCGGGGCTGCTGCGGATCGTCGAACCGCTTCATGACCTGCCGTACGATCATATCCATCGTACAGCGATCGCCGACAATTTCGCATCCAACCCGAGCTACCGCGTCCAGGCTGCGCAACCGATCCAGGAATCGGTCAACCACGGGATCCTCGGCGAGCTTCCCAAGTGACTGGTGCGCGATCGCCAGTGCTAACGCGACGATATTGCGAGCGCGATGCTCGCCTTCGCGGCGGGTAACCTCGTGTATCATGTCGAATGCGGCCTCGTTCGGTGCCGGCTCGAAACACAGCCTCAAGGATTCGCCGGTAAAATCGAAGGCGGGAATCCCGGCTGCGGTGCTGTGTGCCATGCTTGACCCCGACGTACGCCAGATAACCTTGTCCGCCCCATCGAGCAGTCGAGCGGGGATCGGGATATCCGACAAGACAATTCCGACCCAAGGTTCGCCAGGTGGCGTGAAACCGGATCGATCAGCATGCCGCGCGTTCACCTACCCATCCCCTCATTGGCCGGCGGTGCTCGCAGATAGGGCGTTGCCGAACAGGTGATCAAACGTAGCCGGGATCCGGTGAACCGCGAAATTCCGAAAAACTACGAATGTAGGACGTGCGAGCATCCGTAATGACACGGATATTCATCGATAAGACGGGAGAGTAGCTCAAATCGCAACAGGGAGAGAGCGATGCGAACCAGACATCTCGTTGCGGCGACATCTATACTAGGATTGTCAGCTCTTCCCGTTTCGGCAACCGCATCGGAGCTGGTCTACACACCGATCAATCCATCATTTGGCGGAAATCCTTTTAACTCATCGCATTTGCTTGGTGTCGCCACTGCGCAGAGCAAGTATAAGGATCCCACGGCGCTGAACTCGAGCGATCCCGCATCGCAGTTCCTGCGAACGCTGCAGAGCAGACTGCTTTCATCGTTGGCCACCCAGATTACCGATGTGATCTTCGGCGATAATGCACAGCAGAGCGGACTTATCCGCTTCGGCGATCAAGAGATCTCGTTCGTTCGTGGCATCGATTCGGTGACGCTGACAATTACCAACAACGCGGACGGCAGCGTGACCGTCATCGTCGTCCCGCTCCTCGATAGTGGCACCCCTGGGCTCGGAGGCTGAAATGAAGCACTGGCCCGCTATCGCCATTGGCGTTCTCCTCGCGGGGTGCGCGGTGCACAACCAGTCGGTTTGGGAGCCTGCCCAATCGACCCGACCTACGCCGGCAACGGTCAAACTGCAGGCGCTGCCCCCGGCGGGAGAGCGTGTAGCGATCGCGGTCTACAACTTTGCCGACCAGACTGGGCAGTTCAAGCCGAGCGACAGCGTCCAAACGCTCTCGCGTGCCGTGACCCAAGGTGCCACGTCGATATTGGTCAAGGCGTTGCAAGAGGCCGGCAACCAACGGTGGTTCACGGTCATCGAACGCGAACGGCTCGACAACCTGCTTCGCGAGCGTGCGGTGATCCGCGAGATGCGCTCGGCTTATCTCGGTGAGCGGACGCTCAATCGCCAGGCGCTGCCACCTTTGCTCTTCGCAGGCGTGCTACTCGAGGGAGGCATAATCGGCTACGACAGCAACACAAAGACCGGTGGTGCCGGCGCGCGCTTCCTCGGCATTGGCGGCAGCACCCAGTATCGCGAGGACACTGTCACCGTTTATCTTCGCGCCGTCAGCGTGAAGACCGGCGAGGTGCTGTCGACTATCAGCGTCCGCAAGTCGATCGCTTCGGTTGGCATCAACGCAAACGCGTTTCGGTTCGTGGCCTTCAAGGATCTTCTCGAGCTCGAGACGGGCATAACCTACAATGAGCCCGATGTGCTTGCGTTGCAGCAGGCAATCGAGGCTGCCGTGTACGGTCTGATCGTCGAGGGTTCGGTCGAAGGGCTGTGGTGCTTCGACATCGACGCCCCAACCGCAGAGGGCGTCGTGCGCAGCTACTATGCGCGCCGTGACGACGTTGATGCGAAGCGCGTGCAACTGGCGCTTCGGCCCGACGGAACGCATTATGTCGGTACGTGTGAGGCACCGAAGTCGATCGCGCGGTTGGCTCCCAAGTCCGTCGTGCCGGCGCCGGCGGTCGCCAGGCCGAATCCGACGAGCAGCGGCCCCATCGTTGTCACACCCGCAGCCGTACAGGACACCGAGGTGCTTCTCAGGAAGCCCAGACCGGGGTGATAAGATCGGCCGCGTGGGCGGCAAAAGAGATCGGATCCACCGGCGGTCAATTTTCCGATCGCACGCCGATGGACCCGGGTGAACAGGCCGCGGGACCTGTTCGGACCACGGCATGCTGCGACGTCATGATCATCCATACGGGCAGACCTTGCAAGTGGTTCCTTTTTCCCGCCGACCGAGCACTCGCCAACTGCTCGGCCGCGACCTTGGGCCGTCGCCCTTCCGGGCGACGAACGTCAACAGGGCGGCAATCCTGCCGTTCGGGAACGAAGGGAAGAAGCGATGAAGAACGTACTCCTTGGCGCCGCATCCGTACTGGCGCTGTCGATCGCCGCACCGGCGCTGGCCCAGTCGACCAGCACCGTGACGCAGTCCAACGTCGGCAATCTCGCGACTGTCGATCAGGTGGGCTCGCTCACAGGCGCGCTGTCCACCGTCACGCAGAGCGGTGCGAGCAACTCCGCCGACGTCATACAGCAGGACGATGACTCGGGCGCCAATCCCGTCAACGTCTCCGACGTGATCCAGTCGGGTAGCAGCAATGCTGCTACAGTCCTGCAAAATGCCAGCACGCAAGCGTTCCAGAACAACTCGGCCATCGACCAGTCGGGCAGCGGCAACATCGCCGACGTCACGCAGCTCGATGACGGTCAGTCATCCTCCGTCGTCCAGTCGAGCGACAATAACTCGGCGCTGGTGCAGCAAGGCGACGCCGTTGCGGCGCTCAGCGATACCAGCTGGGGTAACGACAGCACGATCAACCAGGCTGGCGGCGGTGGTCACATTGCCGACGTTTCACAGACCGCACTCTTCAACAGCAGCACGATCGACCAGACCGGCGACGCTGACGGAGCTTTCGTCGCCCAGAGCGGGCAGAGCAACGCTTCGGCGATCCAGCAGACCGGTACGAACGATCAGGCCTTCGTGACGCAGAGCGGCAACGCAAACGGCTCGGCTATCGTGCAGGACGGTGAGAACGTGCTTGCTACCGTCATCCAGTCGGGCAACGCGAACGACAGCAGCGTCGACCAGACTTCGCCAGGTGGCGTCCGGCCAATCAACTCGTCGGTCTTCGTCAACCAGTCGGGCGACGTCAATACGTCCGACGTCCTGCAACGCGCCAACCAGGGATATGCCGAGGTCCTGCAGGCCGGAACGAACAGCGACGCGACGATCCTGAATTACGGCAATCGGTCGGTCGCCTACGTGCATCAGCTCTCGGGTGACGACAATTCGGCGTCGATCACGCAACGGGCCGAGGACAGCGACGCCTTCATCCAGCAGACGGGCAGCCGCAACATGGCGAGCATCGACCAGCAGGAGGACACCCCGCCGACCGAGAATTTCTCGGCGCAGATTGTCCAGACGGGTAACGATAACATGTCGTCGGTCGTACAGGACGGCAACGATAGCCTCGCGCAGAACCTGCAGACCGGCGACTTCAACAGCTCGACCATCTCGCAGACGGGGTCGATGCACTATGCCGGGGTTGGTCAGTACGGGGACAACAACACATCGTTCCTGACTCAGTCGGGATCGTCGAACATCGCGTTGGTGCAGCAGTTCACCAACGGCAACCTGTCGACCGTGACCCAGTCTGGGTCGGGTAACGCTGCGACCGTGAGCCAGTAGGTTCGCGAAGCCCGCCCCGGCGCCTTGACCACCGGGGCGGGTCCTTTTCTCATAAGGAGGCAGGATCATGCGCATCTCCAGAACGATCGGTGCTCTCTGCATGGCTATCGGCGCTCCCGCCTCCGGCCAGCTTGCTACGCGACCGCAGGCCGTCATCGATCAGATCGACCCTACGGCGACGGAAGCTTCGGACGCGACGATCGTACAGGAGGGGGACGGCAATTCGATACACCTGATCCAGTCATCAACGACCAACCGCGCTACCCTTTCCCAATCGGGCACCGCCAATTCGGTTGACGTTGGGCAAGCGAGCGTCCCCGGCGGCGGGAACCTGCTGGACGCGGCACAGACCGGCGATCGCAACTTTGTGATTGCATCGCAAAGCGCGACCGGTGGCGAGCTGAATATGCTCATGATCCAGCAGTCGGGGACCGACAATATCGCAGACCTTCTGCAGGACGGCAGCGGTAACTTCATCGCTCTGGATCAGCTGGGGAGCTATAATAGCGCCGTGGTTTCGCAGACGGGAAACGCGCTTGCCATTTCCGTGTCGCAGTACGGCAACGCGGCGGTTTCCGTCGCGCAGACACGATGATCTGTAAGCCCTTCCTCAGGCGGATGGCGGCGGTGATCGTGATCGCTATCCTACCGTCTGCCTGCGCAGTTGAGCGCGTGAAAACGGAAGTTCGGCCAAACGGCCTCGATGCCGCCTCGATTTCTCCCATGAGCCAGATCGCAACACGCACATCCAAACCCACGGCTGATCAGGTAGGGCGGACGGCTCCTCACGAACGGATGGATCAGGTTGCAGCGGACCGCCGGGTCGACGGGAACGCGTCGCCGGAGAACGACCTCGTCCGCGACGGTGCATCCGAGCGACCAGACATGGCGCTCTATCGCGAGGTGGCCCTGGCTTGGCAGGCGATCCGCGCCCGCGGCCAGCAGCCGTCCCCTGAACTGTTAGCCCAATCGGTCGGCCCGGATACTCTCGCCACCTTCCTATCGACGTTCAGGAACGCGGATCGGATGTTCCGGCCGGATATCGACACATGGCCCGTTGCGCCGATCATCGCACCGGCGCCGCCGTCGACGGGTTATGATCGCAAGTGATCCATCGCCTCCTCCAGATCGCCACGATTGCCGGAATGACGACGATGACGAACGACGCTCCTCATTCGGTCACCATGACGACAGCCCGGTCCGACGGCCGAATTGTCATCACCGTAACAGCGCAGAGCACCGTACCAAAGACGGTGCAATATCACCTGACCGTTACTGGAGCGTCGGCAACACACCACCGGGGACGCACGCGCGTGCACGGTGATCGTCGCGTTCTTTCACAAGTTAGCGTCATGGCCACGACAGCCGGCTGCGCGATCCTGACGGTCGTCGAAGGCGATCACGACCGCTATGAGGATCGACTATGTTTTTGACGCCGGAGAAGTCCATCTTCGTCATTCCGTGGTCTGTCCGGTAGAATATACGGGTGAGCGTCGCCTCCGCGAACTCATCGCGCCAAGTAGCCGGATGGATTTGGACGACCGGCTACCGGGGATCGGCCCACCACCGATAAGAAGAGCTTGGCGGTTGTGGACCACGCCGGATCAGGGCGTGGCGGTGTCGCGAACCTGATCGTTGCAGGCTGTATCGATGGCCTGGTCCAGGAACGCCGCGGCGTTCGCGATCGCCTCACGACCTTCGGTCAGTTCGGCATGGAACATATGCCAGACGTGGAACATGCCCGGCCATACTTCCAAGGAGACGCGTACGCGGTTCTCGCCCAGATGTGCGGCGAGACGAATGGCGTCGCTCAGCATCAGTTCGCCTTCGCCGATCTGTACCATGATTGGCGGCAGGCCACGGACATCGGCGAAGACCGGCGATGCCTCGGGGCTGTTCGGCAACGCACCACCCAGAAAGGTTTTGGCCATCAGGTCGAGGCCGGCCTTGGTGTTCAGCCTGTCCAGGCCTTCGCGGTTGAACATCGAAGCACCGGTGTGCTCGAGGTTCGCCCAGGGCGAGAGCGCGGCGCCACCAGCCGGCAGCGGTACGCCGGCATTGCGCGCCATGATCATCACCGAGACGACCATCGCACCGCCCGCGGAGTCGCCGGCGAACGTCACCGACTTCGGATCCTGCCCTTGGTCGATCAGCCAGCGATAGGCGGCGAACGTATCCTCGATCGGAACGGGGAATGCGTGCTCCGGCGCCAGCCGGTAGTCCGGCAGGTAGACGCGCGCCTTCATCGCCTTTGCGAACGCAGCCGCCAGCCCGTGATAGCCACCCGGCCCACCGACG
>NZ_LMLD01000009.1:66391-174554 GCF_001421825.1 Sphingomonas sp. Leaf38
CTCGACCTCTTCCGGGGTGACGAGCGTCGCGGGGACGCCGCCCATGTCGACCTGCTCGATGCGGACATCTGCAGGCGTCGGATGCTCGGCCATTTTGCGAACGTAGGATTGGCGGATCTCGTCGATCGTCACGTCCCTGGTCTCGCCGAGGATGACGGGGCCGAGGTCCTGCAGGCTCCCAGCCCATTGGTCGAGGCGATGTGTCACGATGTCGTTGAAGGCCATTTCATTTACTCCTGATGCCGATAATCTGTTCAGGACTTCCATATAGTTCATCGATTGGCGAACGGGCGTCGACACTGCGAAGGAGCGGGAGCGCCTCATGGCACCGGGAAATATCAACGACATCGTCGCCTTCGTGGCAGCAGCCGAAGCCGGGAGCTTCGTAGGCGCCGCGCGCGCGCGCGCGATGACGCGGTCGGGCATCGCCAAGAGCGTTGCCCGCCTGGAGGATCGGCTGGGCGTTCGGCTGTTCCACCGGACCACACGCAGCCTCGGGCTGACCGATGACGGCCGCGTTTTCCTGGATCGCTACACGCAGATCCTGGCCGACCTGGAAGAAGCGGAATTGTCGATGTCCGATGGCGGTGGAGAGCCGCAGGGACTGTTCCGAATGACCGCGCCGATGACGTTTGGACGCCTCCTGATCCTGCCGTTGCTCAACGACTTCCTTGCGTCGTGGCCCAGGCTGAAGGCGGATGTGAGCTTCACGGACCGGGTCAGCGACATCATCGAAGACGGTCTCGATCTGGCAATCCGCATTGGCGAGACCCGCGAGAACAGCAGCCTCATCACCAGAACGCTGACCCATCAGCATGACCTGGTAGTCGCGAGTCCGGCCTATCTGTCGGTCGCTCCGGCACCGCAGCATCCCGACGATCTGCTGGGCCACACTTGCTTGAATTACGTCAGCGCCGGCCAGACGCGTGGCTGGCGTTTCGCTGTCGAGGGTAAAACCGTCGTCGTTAAACCGCGGGCACGCCTTTCGCTCGACAGCGGGGAAGCGTTACGCGATGCCGTAGTCTCGGGGGCGGGACTGGCATTCCTGCCCAGCTATGTCGTCGACCAGGATCTGTCCGAAGGTCGTCTCGTCGCAGTGCTGACGACCTATGCCGCGCCCCCCGTGCCGATCAGCATGATCTATCCAAGTCGTCGACACCTCGCTCCGAAAGTCCGCCGCTTCATCGATCTACTGGCGGGTAATATCTGATACTCAGGGCGTCGGTTTCGGGAAAGCTGGCTGCGATGAAACCGTTACCGTGCGAGCCGTTTCCAGCCAAGCCAGATGCCGCTTATCGATGTCACCACACCGGCGATCGAGAACAGCCAGATCAGACCATCCCAGGCCGGGCGGTGCAGCGTCAGGATGTTCAGATCCCATTTGTGGAGGAGGTCGAATACCCAGCGGTACGCTCTTTGTCGTTCATCGACCGTCCGGAGAATTTCCCCGGTAGCAGCATCGATATAGAACCAGGTCTGCGCCGGATCGGCGAAACGGAGCTGCAACACTGGCAGACGCGGTAGCATCCCGACCGCATACCAATATGCATCGGGCGCCGTCAGGCGATCGACCGAGCGTAGCAGCGCGGGGCTCTCCAGATGCCGTGCGGCCCTCACGATGGCAGCCTCGGTGGCTTGAGACGGCGCGAGTGTTGCCGCATTCAACACTATTCGCCGCCCGTCGTGATAGGACAGCAGGATAAGCGGAGTTCTCGCATGGTCGGTCAACTCCGCTACAACCGCACCTGCGCCTGCTATGCGGAGACGGTCGAGTGCCAGGCCCGGCATCGGATCGGATGCCTGATATGTTCGCATCGCCGCCTCGCCCGGCTTCGTCCCGCCAAACAGATGGCCGGGGTCGACCGACAGCCACCCGCTGAAGATCCAGGCGACTAAGAAGGCGCCACCCACTAGTCCCGCGACATGATGCCAGAGCATCCAGCCTTTGTAGGGCGTCATCCGCGCGCCTTTGAAGCGCCGTGCGCCGATGCGGGTCCGCAGGATGCCGATCCACATCCCTGCAACCGCCGCGGCGATGCAGGGGCCGGATACCCACAGCACGACCTGACGCCAGGCCGATTGATCCCGTCGCAGCACCGTCGGATAGAGCCAGTGCGGCACCGAACCGAGCCAGTTCCAGAACCGCTCGCGACGCGTCGTTACTTGAACGACGGCGCCCGTAGTCGAGGACACATAGGCCTCCGTGCCGGACGCATTGGCAAGCGCAACCTTCCAAAGGGGACGGTGTCGATCGAAGCCGCCAGCGACCGTCCACTGATCGCGGGTCAGCCGTTCTACGTGCTGCGTCGGTGCGTTGCCAAAGTGGCCAGCGACCCGGCCGGCGTAAAGAGCGTCGACCGGTCGCAGGACAGCGCCGCGACTGGCCGAGACCGTCGTGTGCGTTCCGTTCCATCCGGTCACGCGCCAGACAGGCGTGCCGTCGCGCATTTCGAGCAACAGTGCCTGTGGTAACCGTCCGCCGTCCAGCGGAGGCGGCACGTTCACTGCTGGCCAGTCGATTGCCTCGCCCCCAGCCAGCGTCTCGGCTGGCGAGAGGGAGGGGTAGGGCACGTAGAGCATCACCAGCCCGGACAGAAACCACATGGCGAAGAACAGGCAGCTGGCGATGCCGATCCAGCGATGAACGAGGTACAGCCAGCGCCGGGCAGTCTTGCCAAGCGCCGGCCGTATGAAGGCGTTAAAAGCTGGCACGAAGCGACACGTCGATTGAGCGGGGACGACCAAGGACCCACTGCTGATTGTTGTACGTGCTTAACGCGTAGGCCCGGTCGAACAGGTTGTAGGCGTGGATATCGACCGCGAGGCGTCGCGTCACCGCATAGGAAAGCGTGGCATCGACCGTGGTGTAGCTGGGGACGCGGAAGCTGTTGGCGTTGTCCGAATAGCGGCGCCCGACGTAGCGCAGCCCGGCGCGTGCCTGGAGCGCACGCGTGGCGTTCCAGCGCAGCCAGAGATTGGCGAGCGTCTCGGGCACGTCCGGCGGGGTATTGCCGTTGAAGATCGAGCCGCCGGAGACGAAGTCGTCGAACGTCGCGTCGAGCACGCTGCCGTTTGCATCGATCCCGACACCGTAAGGCAGATCGAGCGACACCGCAGCCTCGATACCCCTGGCCGATCGCTGGCCGACCTGCTCGACCGGGCTTGTCGGGGTCAACTGTGCCAGCAGGCGTTTCTTGACGATGCGGTAGGCGGCGAGGGTGGCGGTGCCGCGACCGTCGAGGAACACCGCCTTGGCGCCGACCTCGACCTGATCGCCCACCGCGTTGCTGAACTGCACCTGCCCGGTCGAATAGGTGGTCAGCGTCCCCAGCGGGTCCACGCCGGTGGCATATTGCGCATAGAGCGACACCGTCGGGATCGGCTGATAGACGCTCCCGACCCGCCAGGTCACATTGTGCAGCCGCTTGTCGAGCGCGAACGTCTCGGTGCTGACGCCGCCTGGATCATCGATCCACCAGCGGCGGATCGTGTCACGCTCGTAGCGCACGCCACCGACGATCGAGACGTGCGTCCCGAGCTTCAGCCGGTCCTCGGCAAAGACCGCATATTCGGTGGTGCGTGTGCGATAACGCGGTGCGATGCCCTGTGTGTCGATGATCAGACCGGGATCGAACGCCGCGGGATCGACCTCCAAAATCTGGGGATCAGACCCGAAATTGTGTGAATAGGTCAGTTTGATGAGGTTGACGTCGAAGCCCACGATAAGGTCGTTGCCGACGCCATCGGCGACGTCCGTCCTGAGCGTCACGCTGCCCTGATCGCCCCATTGCGTCTGGTCGTGGACGATCCCGGTCATGTCGGTACGCAGGATGCCGCCCGGTGTGCCGGTGTTGCCACTGGCGTTGGCGCAGACGCCGTCCGCGGCGATCCAGCAATAGCTTTCGAGATTGAGCCAGGAGCGTTTGGAGGTGAGGCGATAGGCCTGGTTGCTGACGGTGACCATGTCGTTCGGCGTCCAGTCGACCTGCAGGCTGGTGCGGTTGTCGCGGTAGCGAATATAGCCGTCGCGCGTGTTGTAGTTGCGTTTCCGGATGCGGTCGTCGAGCCGTCCGCCGATCAGCGGCGTACCGAAATAGCGCATCGGCTTCTGATCGCCGTAATCGTCCCGCGCGGTGATGACGAGCGTGTCGGTCGGTGCCCAGCGCAGCGTCCCCGAGACGGCATGGCTGCGCGACTGGCCACGATCGACATAGCCGTCGGACCGCCGATAGCTGCCGTCGATCCGGTAGGAGAGGCGCTCGGTGATCGGCCCCCCTGCGCCGGCCGCCACATGCAAGCTGTCCTGCGAGCCATAGCCGATCTCGCCTTCCATTTGCGTCTGCTGCGTATGGGGTTTGCGCATCAGGACATTGACCGCGCCGCCCAGCGCACCCTGGCCGTAGAGAACCGAGGCCGGGCCGCTCAGGACGTCGATTCGTTCGACCATCCAAGGATCGGTCGGGAAGGTAATCGTGCCGGCAGCCGGAAACAGCCTTATGCCGTCGATGAGTTGGAGCACGGATCCCTGACCGCTGAAGCCTCGTGCGGCGAGCGCGGTGCCGCCATTGCCGGGGTTGCCAGCGTTGCTGATGCCCGGTGCGCGGCTCGTCGCGTCGATCACCGACATGTCGCCGCGCGCGCGGATCGTGGCGCCATCGATGACCGAGATCGTCGCGGGGGTCTCGAGCGGCGTGAGGCGCAGGCGGCTGCCGGTCTGATTTGGCGTGGTTAGCGTGTCGCGGGCATGCTGGCCGATAACCAGAATGTCCTCATTGTCGGTGGCAGGCAAAGACTGAGCGTTGAGCGGTGCTGCGAAAACAGGCGACAGCAAAGCGCCCGCGAACGCGAGGCGAGACAATTGGAACGGCATTACGGTAACCCCCGGGGCGTCGAGCGAACCCGGCAGGGACCTCCCGCGAACGGCCGACATTCGCGCCAGCCGGACGCCATCGCGACCGGCACGCATGCCAGTGCGGTCCCCACCGCACACGTCGTCGCTCGACGGAGTACCGTGCCGCGGCCACCCCCTGGGCCAGGCAAGAGCGACCAGACGCCGGCAGGTCTCCTGGCTCACGGGTCGTCACACGATGCACGGCCTTCCCAGGCCTTCGTAACTTACGTCCGGCCCAGTGGCTGCCCCTTCCTATGAGGGAAGGAGCGATATGCATCGCGCTCGCCGCTTACAGTTGCAGGGACAGCCTCGGATTCAGGCGGCGAACCACCTTCACCGCGTTCCCTATTAAGTCCCTCTCAGGACACCGACGCGATCATGCCGGCCTGCTTCAAAAGCAGATCAGCGCCGCCGATGTATCCCGACCAATGCCTTCGGGCAATCGCCATAGCCGAACGTCACGGTCTAGCGTCCCTACCGGCTTTCCCCATAGCGAGGGATCGCTCATCCATGATCATCATGTGGTGGTCAGATGTGGGAAAAACCGGTCTGCATCTCCACGTTGCGGCGACCAGTGTTTTGCGCCGCCTGCGCCGACCGGCCGGCGCTTGGCGCATATCTGGGGCCGTTCTATGTACCGACTCCAGAAACGGCGAGTGCGCAAAAACTTTGGCTGCGGAACGCCGTTCCCCGTCAAAGTGCGTCGTACCGGAAGTCGCGAAAGCATGCCTCTCCGCTACCCGCCGAGTGGAGGTCGGGACGCAACATGGGGGAGTCGCCCCGGACATCATGGTGATAGCCCGACACCTCGATGCCTCGATACACGCGTTGCCAGGTCTTGCCGGCATCGCCGCTGGTAGGGACCGCAACGATGTGGCGTGCGTTCGTGATCCGTGTCGGCATGCGGCGTCCATGCTCACTGGCCGGACGCCTGAGCGCAAAGCCAGGTCCGCGCGGCGCCTCAGCGGGTGGCATGCACGTCGGTATCGGGATCAACTTGGCCTCTCGCGGAGGTTCTGGAAGTAGAGGCGGGGAGGCACTCGTTCTTGGCGCGGTCGGGACCTCGCAGGTGCACTTGGAACGGCTTGAGACGGTCGCGGATGCTCGGCAGGGTCGCGAACCGGTCGATCGAGGGGAGCATGTGGTTCGCAGAAACATGCCCTCAAGGCCGAAGCTGTCGAACAGCGCTTCCGACGCTCTCGCCCGCTCGCTTATCATTGGCCCGTCTCCGCTCACCTCACGAAGATTGAATCAGACCATCGAGACTGTTGCAGGGTGAGCTTATCGCCATAATCGACCAAGCGCGGACATTCCGCGTTGCCTGCAATCCTTCTCCAACGGCCGTTCACGCAATTTCAAGCGTCGGTCCTTGCGATCAGGCGGTCAGGCGTTGGGTAACCTTGCCGCGCTGGGACTCGATTTCGGATCGGGCGCGTTCCAGCACTTCGACTTCGGTTGCGGCCAGCATGTCGTCGACTACGCGGCGGAGATGATCGCGCATCGTCTTGCGCGCCTGCGCGGAATCGCGGGCGCGCAGCGCTTCGACGATCAGGCGATGTTCGTCGACGCGGGGGTGGATGCCCTCACGGCGGGCCTCGGCGAACATATGCACACTCAGGGGTGACTGCTCGCGCAGATTCCAGAGCATCTCGACGACGGTGCTGATGACTGTGTTGCCGGTCGCTTCCGCGATCGAGAGATGGAAACGACGATCGGCATCCATCGCCTCCGGGCTGTCGGGGAGAGCCGATGCCATGTCCTCGAGTGTCCCGTCCAATATCGCCAGCGTTTCGTCGTCGATCACCGTCGCAGCGACCGCGGCTGCCTCGCCCTCGAACAATATCCGGGCCTCGATCAGTTCAAATGCGCCGACATCCAGCTCCGCCGGGTTCGCGACGTCGGTCGGCGACGCAATGACATAAAGACCGGAGCCATGGCGAGCCTCGACCAGTCCGCCGATCTCGAGCGCGATCATCGCCTCGCGTACCGTCGGGCGGCTGACCGAAAAGTCCTCGGCCAGTTCACGTTCGCCAGGCAGGCGCGTGCCGACGCGATAGCGGCCTTGGACGATACCTTCGGTGATCGCGGACGCGACCCGCTGGTAAAGCTTTTCCGTGCGCTGTTTCATTACTTGGAAGATCCCACATCACCCCGATTGACACAATAGGCCAATTCGGCCAAATTGGCCTTGCCAAAAGGAGAGGCCAATTTCCCGTCGCCGAGAGGCCCGGGATTGGCCGCCCTGATGACAAGCAATGCACTGCTGGCACCGACCGGGGACATACCACGGCGGACCATCGGACCGATGGAAGAATAGGGGGAGGTCTATGACGCACGTTGCGAATATTCGTCGGAATACGCTGGCCGCACTGCTCGGTGCGACAATGTTGACCGCCATACCGGTCGCTGCACAGCAAGCGCCCGCCACGCCTGCACCGACCGTGACGCCGGCATTGCCCGCGCCCAATCCGGCCACGCCGACCGTCGCGACGCCTGCCAATCCGTCACAGACCACTGCCGCCGATCCGCAGTCGCAACCAGAGGCAGCGGAACAGCCGACCGCGGACATCGTCGTCACCGGTTTCAAGCAGAGCTACGCCGACGCGATCCGGTCGAAGAGGTCGGAAATCGCGATCACCGACGGTATCTCGTCGGACGGTCTGGGCCGCTTTCCCGATCTCAACGTAGGCGAGGCGTTGCAGCGCGTGCCGGGTGTTCAGATCAACCGCGAGGCCGAGGGCCGCAACGCGACGATCAACCTGCGTGGCCTGCCGGGCGAATATGCACGTCTGACCTTGAACGGCGTCGCATTTGCCGAACCCGTCCTGACCGAAGCGGCGCCGCTCGGCGCGTTCAATGCCGACATCTTCAGCGCCATCGTGATCGACAAATCGCCGCTCGCCAACGCGCAGTCGGGCGGCCTGTCCGGCAATGTCGATCTCCAAATCGCGCCGGCGCTCAGCCGCAAGGAAGGCGGCTTCGTCAAGGGCGCAATGGAATATAACCAGTTGGGCGACAAGTTCGCGCCAGCCGGAACGGTGGGATACAACCACCTGTTCTCCGACAGCTTCGCCATTTTCGGCGTGCTGGCGTATAAGAAGGAGAATTTTCGCCGCGATACTGTGCAATTCAACAGCTATTCAGCCTTCTCGGCCGCGCAGGCCCAAGCCAATGCCTCGACGCTGGGTTCCTATTATTCGCGTTCGGCGGCATGCCCCTCGTGCACGGGTTCGAACGGCACCGCCGGGGTGCTCTACAACTCTCAGCTGCGCCAATATGCCCGACTGAACAACGGCGACCTGTACACCGGCGCCGCCGGCGCGGAATGGAAGCCGAACGCGCAGACACGGATCGGCGTGACCGGTTTCTACACCGATCGCAAGTTACCCAAGACCAATCAGTATTTCTCGATCCTCAGCAATAACGACGCCAGCTTCGTCACGCCGACCAGTACGCCGGTAAAACTGGCCGACGGGCGTTATGTCGTCACCGACTACGACTTCACGAACCCCGATGCGCGCATGTCGACGCGGCGGCTGGCGTTGCGCCAGAAGGCGTGGGGGATCAACGGCAAGGCGGAGTGGAGTGACGACGCATGGCGTGTCAGCACCATCCTCACCGCATCGAAGGCGAACAACCAGTCGGAAGAGACATCGCTCGATTTCGATCGCCTGCAGACGGCGAGCGGCAACGGCGCCAGCGGCACGATCCGCACCGGTGCCGGAGAGATTGGCGACCTGTTCTATTCGCTGGCGCCGAACCCGATCGTCTCAAGCATGGTGTCGAACGGCTGGTACTGGGGTGGCGTCGCCGATCCCACGCAATATTATAATTCGCCCACTGCCGCCGGTCGCACGCAGCGCCTGCAGCTGACGGGGACGCAAAGCTATGCACAGACCGATCTGCTCGCCTATCAATGGGACGTCGAGCGCAGTTTCGAGGATAGCGTGCTTAGCGGTATCCAGGCAGGATTCCGGTTCGAACACAACAAGTTCACGTCGGAAGGGTATCGGACGCAGGCGTTCGGCATTCAGACGCAGAACATCGACGGCACCTTCCTCGAGGCAGCGCCGGTAGTCGGGGATTTCTTCGGCGGCAAGGCAGGGACGACAAGCCCCAACTGGCAGTCGGCGCGGCTGGATTATGCGTTCGACAAGCTGAAACCAGTGACGGTATTTCCAGGCGGCGCGCTGTCCCCGCTGGGCTTCAACATCCGGTACAACGACAGCAACTATGCGCTGTACAACTTCACCAACCAGACCGACATCGCCGCCGGATATGGGCAGATCAAGTATGAAGTCACGGTGGCGGGTGTCCGCATCCGCGGCAATGGCGGCGTGCGGTATGAATATGCCCGCAACAAGATCGATGCGCTCGACCGGATCTCGTTGACCAGCACGATCGGCTCGCCCGCCGATTTCCGTACCAACACCTATTCGCGTACTTATGGCAAGCTGCTGCCGTCGTTTATCGCCGTGGCCGACATCAGCAGCAAACTGTTGCTGCGCGGCGCTGCCTATCGCACCTATGTCCGGCCGCAGCCACGCCAGTTCACGCCGTCGACAATCGTCGGCAATCCGGTGAACGGGGTGTATTCGGTGACGCTGGGTAATCCCGACCTGAAGCCCTATGATTCGACGTCGCTCGATCTGTCGCTGGAATATTATAATCGGCCGAATGGGATCATCTCGCTGGCCGGCTTCCAGAAGCGGATCAAGGGGCTGATCGCGACGGTAAACGATCCACGACTGCTGTGCCCGGCGGATTCGACCGCGCTGGGGCTGGGTCTGCTGACGGTCAATGGCGACCGGTGCGAGAGCAACCAGATCTACACCGGCGGTGCGGTACCGACGCCGTTCATCGTGGCAGCGACGGGATTCCTGAACCAGGACAATCCGATCACCGTGCGGGGCTTGGAGTTCAACCTTCAACAGTCGCTCGATTTCCTGCCCGGCGTGCTCAGCCATCTGGGAGGTGGCTTCAACTATGCGTTTACCGACATCAGCGGAAAGGCATCGAATGGCACCGCGGCGACGCTGCCGGGCGTGTCGCGGCACAACGCCAACGTTATCGGCTATTACGAGACGACCAGTTACGGCCTGCGCCTCGTCTACAACGTGCGCAGCAACTATGATCTGGCGTCTGCCGGTACGCTGACCGGCGCGGCGCGGCAGGTACGGTCGCGCGGCCAGCTCGATCTGTCGGCGTCGTACAACGTGTCGGAAGCGATCTCGCTGTCGTTCGATGCCTACAACCTGACCAACGCGTTGCGCATCGAATATGAGGGCGACGAGAGACTGATCCGTCGTGCCGACTATGACGGTCGGACGTTCACGGTCACCGCCCGCGCCACGTTCTAGACAAACGATCCTCCCCTACTGGCGGTGTCTCTCTTGCGAGAGGCACCGTTTTTTTTGTCAGTCGCCGACGCCGTAGCGCGGGCGGGCGCGGTCGAAGGTCAGTTCGATCCGGTCAAGCATCACGCCGGGGTCCAGCGGGAAGATGCGCAGGCGATGGGCGCCGGGCGCGACCGCTGCGATTGGAATCGCGGCGGTCGCCGTATTGGACAGGACATTCGCTCGCCACCGGTCGCTGCGCGCGACCGTCGCAAGATCGATCTCGACTAGGGGCCTATTATCGAAGCCCACCGCGATGCGCTGGCGATGGCCGGGGTCGATCGGGTGCGCAGGCAGCGCGACGATGCGCAAGTCCGCCCCCGTCGCCGTGACCGTCGAAAAGCAATAGGTCGCGGGGACTACGTCGACCAGATCGGCGATCTTGCGGGTCGGCAGCGTCAGTCGCGCGCGAATGGCCGCGCCAAGGCTGGCGAGCCCGGCGACCCGCTCCCAATCCGCTCCGGTCGTCGCCGCCACCGCAGGCAAGGTCACGCGGCGTTCGCGTTCGTCGGATGCAGTCGACGTCAGCGCCGTGTGGATCGGCAGAGTTGCGCCGCCGCAGGTGAGGGCGATGGGGCCGACCGGGCCACGGCCGTCATAGGATAGGGTCAGTCGCTGCTCGTAGCCGTTGGTCGCCGTCAATATGCCTGATCGGATCGACACCGACACGCCGCCGGGGCTGCTCTTTACCGCCCATGGCTGAGCGTGCGGCTGGCGACCGTAAAGAGTCACGGTGCGGCGATCGGGCTTCCCCTGCACGAACGTCAGCGTATTTTCGTCGTTGATCCATTCGCCCCACAAGGCGGTATCGCAGCCGGTTTTTGCGGAAGCGTCCCAATGCGGCCATTGCGGCTCGTCGAATACGGGCAGCCGTCGTGGGGCCATATCCATCATGCCGCGCCATTTGCCCTGAGCCAGCGCATCGTAGCGCGCGGTATCGGCAAGCAGCCCGGCATGCGCGCTGCGCGCGGCGGCGACGTACCAGTTTGCGCTTGCGCGGTTCTGGCCTGCGTAGAGGGTCGCCAGGTCGAGCCGCAGGATGCGCTCGTTCAATCGGGCCGCGGCACGAACGGGATAGAGGACCAGCTCGAAATACGCATCGCGCCGATCGGCGGGAAGCTGCGCCGCGATCGCCTCGGCTCGCGCAACCAGATCGGCATAGGCGACCAGCCGGGTCTGTGCTTCCTCGCCATCGCTCTGAACATAGGCGGTAGGGCGATTCGACGTCACCCATTCGGTTTCGCCAAAGCCCATAAACTCGGGCTTTCGTTCCCAGGCCAGCGCATAGAAGCGCTGCATGACTGCGGCAATGCGCGGGGCGAGCGGCAGACCGAACTGGTCGGCCATGAAGCCGGTCAGGTGGGTGATCGACGGTGTGCGAAGCAGCCGGTCGTCAAAGGCGAGATCGAGGAAATATTGCGATAGATATTCGATCGGCTTGATGTCGCCGACGTTGACGATCCACATCCGGCGAGCGTCCGTATCCCAGGCGCGGCCCATCTGTTCGCGGATCATTTCGGGATGGGTGGTGCCGAGCCAAAGATAATCATGCGGCCGCCCCCAATAGGAGAGATGGTAATAGATCCCGGCTCCACCCGGTCGCAGGCGTTCGGCGGGGGTGCTCAGGCGCCGGAGCCAGCCGTAATTGTCATCCGTCCACATCAGGGTGACGTCGGGCGGCACGAACAGGCCGGCGTCATACGCCTCCTGCAACTCGTGATAGGCGACGAAAACCTGCGGGATCGTATCGATCGGCCGCTTCAGCGTTTGCGCCAGCAGCCCCCGTTGCAGGCCAATCACGCGTTCCAGAATAGCGCGCCGAGCCTCTGTCGTCGTGGCGCCCTGCATCGGGCCGTCATGGATACCGCGCAGGCCGAGCGTGTAGATCGCGTCCACGCCCGATGTCGCGGCGACACGCTCACGCCAGTAATCGAGGATCGCGTCGGAGCGGCGGGTGAAGTCGAACGGCCCGCGAATCGCCTCGTCCCACTCGCGCAGGTTGTTGCGCATCATCGGTTCCGCGTGGCTCGTACCGACGACGATCGCATAGCGTGCCGCCATCGGCGCATTGCCGGGATCGCCGTAGAATGGCGTCGAGACGGAATGCATCGCCGGCCAGAGCGTGTTCGCCTTCAGCCGCCACATCAGTTCGAACACGCGCTGATAGGTGCGAGGGCCGATATTGCCCTTGGCGGCGTCATAGGTCTTTGCGGCCCAAGGCAGCAGGCCCCAGTCCTCGTCGTTCAGAAAGATCCCGCGATACTTCACCGAGGGTGCGCGGGAGACGAAGGCCGCATCGTCGATCGTGATGGCCGTGCGGCGGCGGGGCGTGACGTCGGCCCACCATGTCCACGGCGAAATGCCAAGCGCACGCGACAGGTCGACTACCCCGTACACGGTACCGCGCGGGTCCGATCCAGCGATCAACACGATGCGCCGGTCGCCGCGTCGGATCACCGCCCGGACATGGCGTTCCCATGTTCCGGCCAGCATCGAGAGGTCGACACCGCCCTCCCTGGCAAGGCGGGCGACGAGTGGGGAATCATAGCGGCCGATGACGACGCAGGTTTGCGGGCAGGTTGCCAGATCGGTCGCGACGCCCGGGCGGTGCGCGCCCAGCGCCGTCAGATCGCCCGCGAGCATGTCGGCGGCGATGGCCGTGACGTCACCAGTGCCGCTTCCGTCGTGAACGATCCCGGCGCGGGTCAGGTCTAGCGGCGCGGCGAAGGCGGGCGGGGCATACCATGCGGTTGTCGCCAGCAGGGACATCGCGGCATAGCGTCTCATCGGCGTTCTCCCAGGGGCGTCATGCCAATCCATAGTGGCTGGTCATGCCACTATGATCGCGCTAGGTCGAACGGACAAGCCGGCGCTGACCGGCGCCACGATCCGGGAGAGCCTGTCATGTCACGCATGGTCCGCACATCGTTCGGGATGGCCGCTCCGATAGGGTTGCTGTGCTCCACCGGTATCGGGGCGCAATACACCGTGTCACAGCAGGCCGGCTTGCCGGCGTATCGCTACGTCGATCCACGGATCGGCACCGGCAATGACGATCAGGGTGATACCGTACCGGGCCCGACGCGGCCCGCCGGGTCGATCCATCCGAGCCCCGAAACGCTGGTCGGCAGCAATGCCGGGTACGACAAGGATGCACCGATCAGCGGCTTTGCGCAGTTGCATACGCAAGGGTCGGGCGGGCGGACGACATACGGCACGTTCCTCGTCTCGCCGCAAACCGGCGCGCCGCAGTTCGATGAGCCGGAGCATCTTTCGCCCAAGGCGGACGAGCGACTGGCGGCGGATGCCTATGCGGTGACGCTGTCGCGCTGGGGCATCCGGGCCGAGGTGACGCCGGCGGAAAACGCGGCGTTGTACCGGTTCGCCTATCCCGCCGGGTCGCCCGCCACGATGGTGTTCGATATCACGCGCAAGATCCGCGGCGAGCTGGCGAGCGATGGCGCGGACGTCACGATCGATCCCGCGCGCGGAAGGATCGTCGCGCGGGTCAGAGCCAAGGATTACTGGAATCCGGCGCGGACCGATATATGGTTCGTGGCGCAGCTCGACCGGGCACCGACGCGCTGGGGAGTGCGTGCGGGCACCGCGGTCAAACCGGGCGTGACCACCGCCTCGACGCCGGCGGACACCAGACTGGCGGCGTGGTGGCAGTTCGATCCGACTCCCGGAAAACCGGTGATGATGAAGGTCGCGGTGTCGTTCACCAGCGCGGAGCGCGCGGCGGAATTGCTCGACGAGGATATCCCGGCCTGGGACTTCGATGCCGTTCGGGCCGGTGCCCAGACGGCGTGGAATCGCGAGCTGGCCCGGATAACGATCGACGGCGTCGGCGAGGCGGACAAGCGGCGTTTCTATACCGCCTTGTATCACAGCGTGATCCAGCCGCGCGACCGGAGCCGCGACCAGCACGTGGCGGATCGCACGACACCGCATTGGGACGATTATTATACGTTGTGGGACACGTACCGCACCGGCTTTCCGCTGATGTCGCTGGTCCGGCCAAGCGTCTATGCGGGCAATGTCCGATCGATCGTCTCGACGTTCCGGAAGTTCGGGGCGGCACATACCGCCTTCATCGGCGGTCGCAACTATCAGGTCGGGCAGGGCGGCGACGAAATCGATAACGTGCTCGGCGAGGGGTTGATCCGTGGCGTGACGGGGGTCGACTGGCGCGCCGCGGCCGAGGTCGCGTTGCACAATGCGTGGCAGGAACGGCGGCCGCGCTACCAGATTGACGGCTGGTTCGCGGTCGGGGATCGCAGCCCCGAGCCGGACAACCAACGCGCCCGGTCGGGGTCGTCGACACCCGCCTTCGCGCTCAACGATTTCTACGCAGCCAAGCTGGCGGCGGCGGCGGCGCGGCCGGAGGAGGCGGCGGCATTGGCGACGCGATCGGGCAACTGGCGCAAGGTGTGGGACAACGACGCGACGAGCGACGGCTTTTCCGGGTTCATCATGCCGCGCCATGCCGATGGCCGGTTCCAGGCGATCGACCCGAAGCTTGGCTGGGACGGCAAGAAATACGACAATGTCGGGTTCTACGAAGGCACGGCATGGGTCTATTCCTACGCGATGCTGCACGACCTGCCCGGCATGATCGCGGCGATGGGCGGACGGACGCGGTTCATCGCGCGGTTATCGCACGCGCTGGAGAGCAACCTGATCGATATCACCAACGAGCCGAGCTTCGCGACGCCGTGGTTGTTTAGCGACGTCGGCCGGCCCGATCTGGCAAGCTACTGGGCCGACCGTATCTTCCGGCGCTTTACCGCCGACGCGTATCCGGGCGACGAGGACAATGGCGCGATGAGTTCGCACTATGTGTTCAACCGGATCGGGCTGTTTCCCAAGCTGACGACGGACCTGTTCTATCTGCATGCGCCGCACCAGCCCAAGGCGACGATCACGCTGGAGGACGGGAAGACATTTTCGATCGTGACCCGAAACTGGAAACCAGGGCGAATCTACATCGCGTCGGCACGGCTGAACGGACGGCCGCTGACGAGGCCGTTCGTCCGCCAGGCGGATATTGTAGCCGGCGGCACGCTGGACCTGACCGTCGCGGCCAAGCCTACCGGCTGGTTACGCGACTGATGCGATCGGTGGTGGATCAGACCGAGGTCAGTCCGCCGTCGCCGGTCTGGCCGCGGCGATGGTCGTGCCCGCGCCCGTGAACGGTTCCAGCCGGAACGCGAACCTAAGAGGCGCGACGGGGACGCGGTATTGCGGAAGGGGGCGGCCATCCTTGTTCCACTGGGTATCGCCGCCGACCCCGGACTGGGCAGCATCGACCAGCAGCGTGACATGGCCGTGCGGCACGATATCGGTGCTCTTGCGGGTGCCCGGTGCCCGTCGAGACAGATCCTCATAGGGGAAGGCTAGCGCGTTCATCGCCAGCGGCACGCGGCCGGTGACGCGCAGGCCGGGCGCGGTGCCACCGGTCAGTTCCATCCAGCGAACGTCGGTCTTGTTGCCGGTATCCTGCGGGCGAATATAGTCATGATCCTGGGCGGCGATCGCCCCGCGCCACAACCCGATCATCGCGCTCGTCTTGCGGTCGACATAGCTTTCATGCGGCCCGCGGCCATACCATTCCACCGTCTCGAACCGGGTCGGCATGGCGTAGGCGAAACCGATCCGCAGGGGATCCGGCAGGTCGCTCGCCAGCGGGGTAAAGACGCCCTCCACCGCGACCGATCCGTCGCCGTCCATAGTGTAGCGGGTGACGAAACGGACCGCCTTGCCCGCCTTCGTGCCGTCGCCCATTGTTGCGTCGACAGTGACGGTCGCCCCGTCAGCGGTAACGCGGTCGATCGTGCGGGCATCCGACATCGCCTGCCATGTGGCGTGCTTCTTGTCCGGATCAGTACCGATATCATTGTCGGTCAGCGCCCGAGCGAAGTTGGGCGCACCGCCGCTGAGGATATCGGTGGTACCGACGCGGTAGCTGGCAATCAGCCCGGTCTTGCGGTCGACGGTCAACATGGCGCCGCCGGCCGCCAGCGACACCGTGCCCGGCTTTTCCGATAGCGTGACGCGACCGGGTCGCGGTGTCGGTACGGCGGGTGTGGCGGCCAGCGCAAACTGCTCCCACCCAACGATCGCGTTGGCAGGGACGAGCGGGATCGAGCCGGACTTTGCAAGGGCGCGGATCGTGACCAGATATTCGCTGCCGGGGGTGGCTGACAATGCCGGCAGCGCCAGCGCGAACGGCTGCGTGGTGCGCGCCTTGGTCGCGAGTCGTGGCCCCGCACCGCGCGCGACGACGACCCCGTTCCTGGTTACCTCCCAGTCGAGGGTAAACCCCGACAGGTCTTGGAAGTCGTGGTGATTGGTGACCGTGAAGCGACCCGATCCGGCATCGGCCGCGGCAAACTGGATCGGTGAATAGACCTTTTGCAGTTCGTAGAAATGCGGGTTGGGCGTGCGATCGGACTGGAGCAGGCCATCGCCGAATTCGATCTCGCCACCGGGGTTCGGTCCATATTCGCTGCCGTCGCCCCAATAGCGGTGGCCGGCCTTGTCATAGCGATACATCGACTGATCGACCCAGTCCCAGACAAAGCCCCCCTGCAACCGGTCGGGATGGGCGTAGATCGCGTTCCAATAGTCGGTCAGGTTGCCGCCCGAATTCCCCTGCATATGGGCATATTCGCACTGGATCATCGGTTGCCGATATTCGGTGTGCCGTGCGTACTCGATCATCTTGGCCGGGCTGTCATACATCGGCGCATAAATGTCGGAGAACGGGTTTGGGCGGAAATCCTCCAATTGGGTCCAGCCGAGATATGAGATCAGGCGGGTAGGATCGAGAGCGCGCGCGGCGGCCGCGGCGGCTTCGAAATTGGGGCCGTTGCCGGATTCGTTGCCGAGCGACCAGAAGATGATCGAAGGGTGGTTCTTGTCACGCTCGACCATGTTGACGACTCGTGACACCTGCGCCGCGCGCCACGCCGGGTCATAGCCGATCTCGTACTTCGTGCGGTCGACGTCGGTGCGACGGGCATTGATCATGTAGCCGTGGCTCTCGATGTCCGCCTCGTCCATCACGTACAAGCCGTATTCGTCGGCCAACGCATATAGCCGTTCGTCATTCGGGTAGTGCGAGGTGCGCAACGCGTTGATGTTGGCGCGCTTCATCAGTTCGATGTCGCGCCGCATCGATGCTTCGGAAATGACGTGGAAGGTTTCGGGATCATGTTCGTGACGGTTGACGCCACGGATCGTGATCGGTTTGCCGTTGACGGTGACGACCCCGTTGCGGATCGCGACGGTGCGAAAGCCAATCCGTTGCCCGGTCGCCTGAACCACCGTCCCCTTTGCGTCGATCAGTTCGACCAGCAGGGTATAAAGGTTGGGGGTTTCGGCGGTCCACGGCTTTACCGACTGAACGATGCCGGTGATGCTAACAACCGGCGTGGCGGGTGCGATCTTCGTAAAGAGAGCGCGCGTGCCGTCGATCAGCGTGACGCGCGCGGTCATGCCGCGAGCGGGATGAGTCGTCTTGAGCGAAAGCGCCAGCGTGCCATCACGCCATGCGTTGGTCAGGCCGGCTTGCGCGGATATGTCCGCGATCCGGGCCTTGGGCGCCGCAATCAGATAGACCGAGCGTTCGATACCAGAAACACGCCAGAAATCCTGGTCTTCGAGATAGCTGCCGTCGGACCAGCGGTGGATCTGGATCGACACGCTGTTGCGACCGGCCTTCACGAAGCGGGTGACGTCGAATTCCGACGGCAGCTTCGAATCTTCCGCATAGCCGATCTTGTGGCCGTTGACCCACACGACATAGGCAGACCCTGCCGCGCCGATATGCAGGATTACGTCTTCTCGCACCCAGTCGGCCGGTAGGTCGACGTCACGGCGATAGGAACCGACCGGATTGGTGGCATGGGGGATCAGCGGCCGGTTGGCGGGAAACGGATAGGTGATGTTGTTGTATCGTGGCTGGTCATAGCCTTGCGTCTGCCAGTCCGCAGGCACCTTTATCGCGTTCCAGCGCGATACGTCGTAATCCGCGCGCGCAAATTCGGTCGACGCCTTGTCCGCATCGGCGGAGAAGGCAAATTTCCACATCCCGTCGAGCGACAGGAAACGGCGCGACCGGCTATGGTCCCCCATCAGCGCGGCAGCGCGCGTTTCGAATGGAAAACCGGTGGCGTGCGCGGGCAACCTGCCGCGTTCGAAGACTGCCGGATTTTCCCAGTCGGGTCGGGACTGGTCGACCTGTGGCTGGATCGGCAGCACCATTTGTGCGGACAGCGGGGTGGCGCTCGACAGGAGCAGCCAAACGGTGCGCGAGGGTTTCATCGCTGGCCACGCCGCGACCAGGAGGCACGGCGGTTCGCCGTCGTCGCGCCGGGCGGGGCGGTGGCATAGGCGATGCCTTGTTCAAGCCCGCGCAATTCCGCTAGCCCGCGCAGCCGCCCGATCAGCGAATAGCCGGGATTGGTAACGCGGCCGAGATCGTCGAGCATCTGGTGGCCGTGGTCGGGACGCATCGGGATGCTGCGGCCGGACGCGGTCGACAGGCGATGCACGGCGGCGATGATCGCGGGCATGTCGGCGCTGCCACCCAGATGGGTTGCCTCGTGAAAGGCCGTCTCGCCTTCGCGTTCGACCGCGCGGAGATGCAGGAAGCCGATCCGCTCGCCCAGCCGGTCGATCATGCCAGGCAGATCGTTATCCGCCCGCGCGCCCAGCGATCCGGTGCAGAAACACAAGCCGTTGGAGTCATGGGGGACGCTGGCGAACAGCGTGGCGAGATCGGCCTCGGTACTGACGATGCGCGGCAGGCCGAAGATCGGAAACGGGGGGTCGTCGGGATGGACCACCAACCGGATACCCAGCGTGTCGGCATGGGGGCACACCGCCTCGAGAAAGGCGACGTGATTGGCGCGCAATCGCTCTGCGTCGATGGTCGCGTAATCGGCGATCGCAGCGAGGAAGCTGGCGGAGGTGAAGCTCTCCTCCGCGCCGGGCAGACCCGCGAGAATGGTGGCTTCGAGCCGATCGCGCTCGGTCTGGTCCATCGCAGCAAAGCGGCGTCCGGCGGCTTCGACGATCTCGGGGGCGTAATCGTCTGCCGCGCCGCGCCGGCACAGAATATGAAGATCATAGGCGGCGACCGCTTCCCATTCGAACCGCAGCGCCAACGCGCCGTCGGGCAACGCATAGGCAAGATCGGTGCGGGTCCAGTCGAGCAGTGGCATGAAGTTATAGGTGACGACGCGGATACCCTCAGCCGCGAGATGACTCAGCGATTCTTTATAGGCCTCGATCAACGCGAGGGCGCGCGGGCCACCGGTCTTCAACTCGTCGTGCACGGGCAGGCTTTCGACTACCGTCCATTCGAGGCCAGCCGCCTCGATCAGTGCACGGCGTTCGGCGATCGCCGCGCGGGGCCAGACTTCGCCGTTCGGGATGTCGTGCAGGGCGGTGACGATGCCGGTTGCGCCCGCCTGGCGAATGCCCTCCAGCCTGACGGGATCGGCCGGGCCGAACCAGCGCATCGTCTGCGTCATCAACACGTCATTCGTCTCCATCGATTCAAACCGCCATCGATCCCGCAAGATAACAGGCCAGTGTGAAGTTATTGGTCGGTCCACTTTATCGTCCGAGCCGCGCAATTGTGCAAGCGTATCGCCGTGGCCACCGGACGGTGCGACCGCTGCAGGTGTCGGACAGGTCGACATGACCGCCCCCCGCGCCGCCGTGGCTACGATTTCAACGCATTCGCCGCGAACCGAGCACAGTCACGACCTATTCGCGACTGGTGAGGATGGGCAGGCATTGCGCTGACGCTACGGGGGGCGACCGGGACCTCAATCCTCTCTCACGCGGCCACGGCGAAGGGCGAGTTGGCGTGATCCCTGGACGCCTTTTTCACATCCGTCCAGGACGCCGCCGGGCTTTCCCGGCCGCGCGGTTTGGCGGACGCGTGCGGTTGGGTTCCGCGATCAGCGCGCGTTGGGCAGCGACCGCCTCGTAGTGACCATGATCCGGTTGGCGATACCCCTCGATTTCCTCATGGGCGAACGCCAAGATTTGGCCCGGGATGCCGACCGTCACATCACTGCCATGGGAGAGGCGTTCGAAAGTCTCCGGGTTAATTGCGACGAGATCGGACCGATATTCGAACGATAGCGCTCGGTGCTTGATGCCACAGTTTGCAGATTCCAGCCTAGGCGGCATAAGCGAGCAATCCGATCGCGATTGGAGCGGCGCCATGGCGGCCTTGTCGAGCATGTGCGGCGTTACGAAGAGGTGCACGGTTCATTTGTGCAACCCAGCGCAATTGCTAAATGGTCGATCGTGTCCCGCCGGGTGATGTAGCTTTGGCGGCGTAGCGGTATTGATCGCCGGTCTGGCCGGCATTGGTCGGGCGGTCACGGATGGCAGCGTGACGGCGGTATCATCGTCCCATTGCGTAGCGTTTCCCGGCGTCATGTAGCGACCCCGGGAAACCGCCCGCTTATCGGCCTCCTCCAATGGCAAAGCGCTGGCGACGCGGGTAATGGCATCCTCGATGGGAAAAATGCCGACGATGCCGGCGTCTCGTTTGATCGCGCCGTTTGGCGGTCGAGTGGGTTGGCGCTGTGCTGTGCAGCGATCCGGTGGCGGGAACAATATGTAGGGGAGCACGTCGTCCTCAGCCGCATATCAGTCGCACGCGGCCGGTCAGGGCCCAGACACGCCCGATTGACCTCCTCGTCACCGCTATGCTGGTTACCCCAGCGCCGAGGAGCGCCTTGGCGATCTGGTCGTCCACGGGGTGCTCGCCGCTTGCGCCGAAAGCGCGCAGCCGGGCCGGACCATCGGTGCCACGCGCCCGGCGCGGTACCAGAGCAGGCGAATCCAGTTCGTGCCAGCCTGCTCGATGTCACCGCTGTGGGACTTCGGCGACGGCCCTCGCGAACCTCGTCCTGTCGCCCGGCACGAGGCTCCAATCGGTGCTGGACCCAGGGCCTATGATGGCCGGGGTATAGAGGTCGTCGACGTCGCGCGACCGCGAGCCGGGGGCGGCGGCGAGTGCCATGACCGTCAGGGCGTGTCGTTTGGGACCTGTGGGGCCACCATCGTCGCCGGCGCCTCGTACCGGCGCGGCTCCAGGGCTGCGGGGGTGGGGACGAGCGCCATCCACCGCGGCGCGTCGGCGGGCGCAGTCTCGCAGGCTGCGTACTCGCGGGCGAAACCGAACTTGGCGTTCACTAAGGTCCTTGGTGAGAAGCGACACCTTCACGACGGCCTTGCCGTCGAAGGCCCCAAGGGGCGCGTGTCAGGCGGCGCATCTGAAGTAGGGCCGGCCGGTGCCGGGATCTGCCAAGGGCGATGCCATCGCGCGCTTTGTCACGTCGTTCTGTACCCATGTGCGGTCCACATCGCGGGCAAAGATCACGTGAGTAAGAATATTTCCAAGCGTTGGTCGGAAATGGTGACCCCTACGAGAATCGAACTCGTGCTTACGCCGTGAGAGGGCGTCGTCCTAACCGCTAGACGAAGGGGCCGTGTAGCAGAAGCGGGCGTCTACGGAAGGGGGCGGCAGTCGTCAAGACGATTACCGCAAATTCCTTAGGCGCCCGCTGTTTTTTCTCAGGCGGCGACCTTCTTCCGCTCGGCCATTTCCTCGTTCAGCATCTCGGCCAGCAGGAAGGCGAGTTCGAGGCTCTGGCTCGCGTTGAGGCGCGGGTCGCAATGCGTGTGGTAGCGATCCGCCAGCGATTGCTCGGTCACGTCGACCGCGCCGCCGGTGCATTCGGTCACATTCTGCCCCGTCATCTCGGCATGAATGCCGCCGGCATGCGTGCCCTCCGCGCGGTGGACCGCGAAGAAGCCGCGGACTTCGGCAAGAATGCGGTCGAACGGGCGCGTCTTATAGCCGTTGGCGGCCTTGACGACGTTGCCGTGCATCGGGTCGCAGCTCCAGACCACCGGATGGCCTTCGCGTGTCACGGCGCGAACCAGGCGAGGCAGGTTTGCCTCGATCTTGTCATAGCCGTAGCGCGTGATCAGCGTCATCCGACCCGGGATTCGGGCAGGGTTGAGCGTGTCGAGCATCCGAAGCAGCGCTTCAGGCTCAAGACTGGGACCGCACTTGATGCCGATCGGATTGCCGATGCCGCGCAGGTATTCGACATGCGAAGAGCCTTCGAAGCGGGTGCGGTCGCCGATCCACAGGAAGTGTGCGCTGGTATCGTACCAGTCGCCGGTCAGTGAATCCTGCCGGGTCAGCGCCTGCTCATACTGGAGCAGCAGCGCCTCATGGCTGGTGTAGAAATGCGTCTGCGCAAGTTGCGGCACGGTCTCGGGGTCGATCCCGCACGCCGCCATGAACTCGAGCGCCTCGCCGATCCGGTCCGCGGTCTCGGCGTATTTCCTCGACCACGGGCTGCGGCCCATGAAGTCGTGCGTCCAGCGATGGACCTGATGCAGGTTCGCATAGCCCCCTTGCGCGAACGCGCGCAGCAGGTTGAGCGTCGCAGCCGACTGCGAATACGCCCGGATCATCCGCTGGGGATCGGGCGCACGTGCTTCGGGCGTGAAGGCGATGTCGTTGACGTTATCGCCGCGGTACGACGGCAGTTCGACGCCACCGATCGTCTCGGTATCGGTCGAACGCGGCTTGGCAAACTGGCCCGCCATGCGCCCGAGCTTCACCACCGGAAGCTTCGACGCAAACGTCAGCACGACCGCCATTTGCAGGATGACGCGGAACGTGTCGCGGATGTTGTTCGCACTATGCTCTGCGAAGCTCTCCGCGCAATCGCCGCCCTGCAGCAAGAATGCCTTACCGGCGGCGACCTCGGCGAGCGCAGCGGTCAGGTTGCGCGCCTCGCCGGCAAAGACGAGCGGCGGGAAGGTGGCCAGCTGATCGGTAGCAGCGGTCAGCGCTGCGGGATCGGTGTAGGTCGGGAGCTGGCGAGCTTCGTGCTGCGTCCAGCTGTCGGGGGCCCAGTTCACGGCCATGATATGTCGTCCGATTAGTGAATTGTGCGGCTGGCCATGCGCGAAAACCGGTTTTTGCGCAACGAAGTAAACCTTGGCTCCACATGGTACAGACCGGCATCCGCGAGTGTGCAATCACTTCGATGGATATTTTCATTCAGTGTGGCACAAATAATATATGGCGTGTTCGCTGTCGTTTAGGCATGAACCGTAAATGGATATGCCAATGCGAATTATCGTTGCGTTCTCGATCATCGCCGGCGGCGTCGCGCTTGGCGTGCCGGTGCTGATCATACTCGGCCGCCGCCGGCGCGCCGACAAACTGCGGCGGCGTGGCGTCAAAAGCTATAATCGCCGGCCGCAAGTCACGCCCGTCACCACGCGGTCGAGCGGTCAGTAACCCGCCGTCAGGTCGGCGACGTTCTGCAGCGGCGTACCGGCAAGAAATGCGGTCAGGTTCTTCATGAATAGGGTCGCACCGCGGGCGAACATCGTCGTCTGGCTGCGGCCCGACAGGTGCATCGTTATGATGGTGTTCGGCGCCGACCATAAGGGATGATCGACCGGCAGCGGTTCGGGGCTGGTCGGATCGAGGAATGCGCCCGCGATGTTCCCGTTTTCCAGTGCCGTGATCAGCGCGTCGTCGTCGATCATGTCGCCGCGCGCGATGTTGATCAGCCAGGCCGACGGCTTCATCCGTGCCAACGCGGCGCCATCGATCATCGCCTGCGTCGTATCGGTTGAGGGGGCGGCAAGGATGACCCAGTCGAATGCGCCGAGTCGATCGTACCAGGCATCCGGCGTGATCGTCCCGTCACGGCCGCTGCGGGTCACGCCGGTCACATCGACGCCGAACGCGATCAGGCGATCGCCGATCATCCGGCCAATCGTACCATAGCCGATCACCAGCGCCTTGGTTCCAGCAAGTTCGACCTTGCCGGGCGCATCCCTCAACCACTCGTGACGATCCTGCGCCCGCAGGACGGTATCGAACCGCTTGGCGGCCACCAGCACCCCCATCACGGCATATTCGGCGACGGTGACAGCGTTGATACCCGCGCCGTTGGTGAGCGTCACGTTACCGGTGCGCAGGACATCGAGCGGGAATGCGTCGAGCCCTGCATAGATCGTCGACACCCACCGCAACCGGGGACCGGCGGCGCGAATCGCCTCTGCCACGAGATGCGTCGGCTGCATGTCGACCCAGGCGATCTCCGCATCGGCGATCATTGCCTTCGCCTCGTCGGGGGTCGTGAACCAGGCGGCTGCGAGCGTTGGCGGCAGTTGCGGTTCGAGGAGGGGGCGAGCGGCGGCGGGCAAGACGGCTTTCATCCCCCCAGCATCGGCGCTGCGTGCCGTCTGTCAAGCATCGCGCGCACATCGTCCGGCCGACGGGCTAAGCGTACAATTTGGCGGAAGGGCCGAGCACCGCCGGTCGTCGCAGAATGACGATTGCACGAGCACAATCGGCTTGTGATTCGACTTTGCGAACACGTCTTTTGTTGCGACGCCGGGGCGTACGGCGATGCACTGAGAGTCTTATTGGCGGATCAACGATAGACGCCAGCAGAACCGGTCCCGGGGTGACCGAGGGGTTTGCGACTGCTGCGTCCCCATTCATCGCAGGACGACCGCTGTCGAGCCGGCCTTGCTCAAACCTCGCGCCACACGGACGGCGGGCTCCATCCCCGCCATTGTGTCGACCGTCAGAATGGCGGCGGCGTGACGGCCGAGCATTGCGCGCGGTGCGCGGCCGTCCGCTCAAGCGTCAACTGGCGTGGACGGTCTTCGTGATCAGATGTGCGGCGATGCCCTCGGGTCCGTCCTCGGAGCCGTGGCCACTCTCCTTGATACCACCGAACGGGCTGTCGACGTAGCTGAGGCGGACATTGTTGATCGCGATCATGCCCGCCTCGATCGCGTCGCCCAGAACGTTCTGGCGGCGACCATTCTCGGTAAAGCAATAGGCAGCGAGGCCGAACGACAGGCGATTGGCTTCGGCGATCGCGTCATCGTCGGTCGCGAAACGGCTGAGCAGCGCGATCGGGCCGAACGGCTCCTCATTCATCGCGCGCGCCGACAGCGGTACGTCCGACAGAACGGTCGGCTGAAAGAAAAATCCGCCTTGCCCGCCATAGTCGCCACCCGCGAGCAGCCTGGCGCCGTGGCTGGTCGCATCGCCGACCAGTTCGGCGATCGCCGCCGGACGGCGGGCATTGGCCATCGGGCCCATCTGGCTCGCCGCATCCATCCCGTCACCGATCCGCAGCGCACGAGTGCGCTCGGCAAACCCTGCGGCAAAGCGGTCGTAGATCCCGTCCTGGATATGAAACCGCGTCGGTGCGACGCAGACCTGCCCGGCGTTGCGAAACTTGTGCGCGACCAAGGTATCCAGTGTCTTGTCGAGGTCGCAATCGTCGAACACCAGCACCGGACCGTGGCCGCCAAGTTCCATCGTTGTCCGCATCATCGTGTCGGCGGCGAGCTTCATCAGCGCCTTCCCGACCGGTACCGAGCCGGTGAAACTCAGTTTCCGTGTGATCGGCGACGCGAGCAACTGGCGCGAGACCGCGTCGGGTACGCCGAATACGCATTGCGCGACGTCGCCGGGCAGGCCGGCATCCTGGAAGCAGCGCATAACCTCGACCGCGCTGCCCGCCGTCTCCTCGGACGGTTTGATGATGATCGAGCAGCCTGCGGCGACCGCCGGCGCGATCTTGCGCACGACGTTCATGATCGGAAAATTCCATGCACAGAACGCCGCGACCGGGCCGACCGGCTGGTGCAGGACGAGGCTGCGCGAGCCCGACGGGCGGGGCAGGACGCGGCCATAGATCCGCTGTGCCTCGGCCGCGTGGAATTCGAGTAGGCCCGCAGCGAACGCGATCTCACCCTTCGCCTCGGCCTGGATCTTGCCCTGCTCGAGCGTCGCGATCCGTGCGATATGATCGCCGCGTTCGCGCAGCAATTGTGCGGTGCGGACCAGGATCGCGCCGCGCTTTTCGGGCGGGGTCGCCCGCCACGCCACGAAGCCGCGCTGCGCCGCCTCCAGCGCCCGATCGAGATCCGCGGCCGTGGCAAGCGGCAACGCCGCCTGGCCCGCTCCGGTTGCCGGATTGAGCACGTCGCGCGTATCCCGTCCGTCACCGCTGAGCCATTCGCCGGCGATGTAGAGGCCGAGCGTCGTGTCATAGGGCGTGGTCATGGGTCGTCTCCGTTGCTGGCACCGCGTGAGGCTGCGTTGCTGCCGTCAGCCCAGGCCGTCAATGCGAATTCTCTGCTCGCCGGACGAGCGTTCGTCGGCGCGCCTGTGGCAATGCCGGACCGCGCGCGCTGGATGCGATAGGCGTGATAGCCGTAAACCTGCGCGCCGACCCGCGCAAAGCCGACAATGCCGTCCACCGTTTCGGACCAGCGGGAATTCTACAGGGCGTGGTCGCCATTCGGGTCGGCTGTACCGCAGGTGATGGCGCGTTTGCCATGACGCTCGGCGGATCGGACGCGGCCAGCGATCCGCGTCTGGTCAGCGTCGAAAAAGTGCGGGGACGCGGCCGCGTCCCCGCTCACGATCAATATTTCACACGCAGGCGGGTATAGTAGAAGCCGCCGTTGAACCCGAATGGTCCGCCGTTCCGCGCATAGACCTGGCCGTCGGACGTGCCGCCGGTAAGCGGGTAGATCTGCACCGTCGCATTTGCCGCAAGGCGATCGGGATGCTCGTCGGTAAAGTTCTGCGCGCCGACCGACAGCGTGAAGTTTTCGGCGAAGATGTAGCTCAGCTCGAGATCGGTGGTGAACTTGCCGCCGAAACGCTGATTGGCATACCCCTCGGCGGGCGTCGTGGCGGTGGCCGCCCTGGTTACGGTCACGCCGTAATCCTGCGCGCTGGTCCATGAGCTGTAATAGTTTTCACGCACGTTAAAGCTCAGATTACCCAATGACCAGTTCGCGTTCGCGACGAGGCGGTGTTTCGGTGCCAGGTTTTCGGCATCGATCCGTTGCGCCAGACCTATCACCTGCTGGTCGAACGATTTAAGCTTGGTATTGTTGTAGTTGTACGCCAGCGAGAAGTTGAGCATCGCGCCGCTAAACTTTGTACGATAGGTGCCGACGAAGTCGATGCCGCGCGTCCGTGTCTTGAATCCGTTGGTGAAATATTGGACCTGCCCGTCGACACCGACCGCCTGGAGCGCCGGCTGTGCGGCGACCGCCGCCGCGTCGACGATGAATGGCGATGTCAGGCCGATCCGGTTGCGCAGATCGATCTGATACCCATCGACCGTGATCGTCATGCCGCGGATCGGTTCCAGGATAACGCCAGCGCCATAGTTGGTCGATTTTTCCGGCGTCAGCGGCTGGGCGCCATAATATTGCGCCGGTGCGCTGTCGACGGGATAGGTGCCCGCCTGAAACGCGTTGCCGCCGTTGAACGACGTCGTGACGATCGAGACGTTCGACTGGCCTGGCGACGGCGCATGGAAGCCGGTGCCGAAACTGCCGCGGACCGAAAGCCCTTCAACGAGCTTGTAGAGTGCGTTGACCTTGCCGACCCACGCGCTGCCGAAGGTGTTATAATGCTCGTACCGGCCCGCTGCACCGACCGTTAGCGCGTCGGTCAGATCGGTTTCGAGACCGACATAGGCGGCATAGGCCTTCTGGTCGAAACTGCCTGCCGTCGCCTCGCTGGTGCCGGCATAGCCGCTGGCGCCGACGCCTTGCGCCGCGGTCTTGCCGGAGTCGACATATACGCCCGGCGCGGTCAGCGTGTAGAGTTGCTGTGCGACCGCATAGGGTCCCGCGCTATAGGATTGCAGATCGCCCGCAGTCTGCTCGTAGGTTTCCTTGCGGAATTCGCCGCCTGCCGAGATCGTCAGCGGCGCCGCCAGTCCAAGTTCCGCCGCATAGGTGAAGTCGGCGTTGAAGTTCACTTCCTTCTGGATCAGGTCGCCGAAATCGAAGCTCGTCTGCGTCGCCGGCCCGTAGGAGAAGTTGGCCGAATTATACATCGACAGCGATAGCTTGTTGCGCGCCAGCGTCCCCGACAGATCGTAGCTAAAGGCGCCGCTGGTGCCCTTGTAACCCAGCACGCCATAGAGCTCCTGCGTCTTGCCGACGAAGCGCGGCGTGAAGCCGGCCGGATATAGCGTGCCGAACTTGAACGTGTTGCCGTCGCGGACGAAGCCGCCGCTCTTGCAGGTCGCGTTGCCGGCGGGGCAGGGGGTCAGGAAGAAGGTGTTGTTGAACGCGCCGTTCGCGTTCTGAGGGCGGACGACGCCGTTCGTGTCGACCGCGGTGCTGCTCACCGACGCGCGATAGTTGAAGCTCTGGTTGCCCTTGCTCTGCGCAAAGTTGCCGAAGAAATACAGCTTGCTGTCAGGCGTGACGTTGATCGCCGCGTTCAGCACCGACTTGAAGCCATGCGAGGGCGAATTGCCCCAGATCTGCACCGGCAGCGGATAATTGGGCAATTGCGACGCCAGCGCGGGGAAATTCTGCGCGAAGTTCGCCGCCGACGGGCGCGTTCGGCCGCGGCTGGTCTGCCCCTCGTCGACATATTCACCGGTCGCGTTGATGAACCCCCAGTCGCCCTTTAGGCCTGCATTGCCCGCAATCTGGTAGCTTTCGCCATCGCCTGCGTAATATTGGCCCACACGGCCGACCAGTTCGATCCCCTGGTCTTCACGAAGCCCGTAGTTGAGCACCCCGGCGATCGCGTCAGAGCCGTATTGCGCAGTCGCGCCTTCGCGCAGCACCTGGAGATTGCCGATCGCAAGCGACGGGATCGCCGAGATGTCGGGCCCCTGCGCGCCACGGCCAAGCCCGGTGTCGCTCCCGCCATAGACCTGCACCAGCGCCGACCGATTGTAGCGCTTGCCGTTGAGCATCACGAGGACCTGGTCGCCCGACAGCCCGCGCAGCGAAGGCGAGCGCACGAAGGTCGACGCGTCCGAGATCGAGTTCTGCCCGGCATAGAAGGACGGGACGATATTCTTGAGCGCATCGATCATGTTCGCGGCGGGCTGCGTCGTCAGGTCGGCCGAACTGATGATGTCGACCGGCGACGCCGAGTTTGCCAGCGTTCGGTCGGTGCGGCGCGTACCCAGGACGAGAATGTCGCCGGCCGGTTCTGCTTCGGCGGGCGCGACGGCCTGCGGGGTCACATCCTGCGCGGACGCCGCGACGGCGTCCTGAACCGCATCGGAGCCGGCCGCGTGTGCGGCCGAGCCCGACAGCAATGCAATCGCCAGTGCGACGGTCGAAGTCGTATGTCTGATCATCTGAAGCCCCCGTAAGAAATCCGGCCCGTCAAGAGCCTTGTCCGGATGTTCCCAATCGCGATCGTCGCTTATCCGCGACGTATCGAAACCGCTTTTTGATCAGCCCTGCGAAGTTGTGACCGCGTCATTCCATGCGCCGTCATCAGGCGACAGAGCGACATACTAGCTCCCGCATGACAATCGAAAATGTCGCTGGACGCGGCAAAAGTATCGTGACGTTGCATTTTTAGCGCACTATCGGTGCAATTGTGGCGCAGGTTGCGTTTGTTTCTTCACCGAAACGTCGAGCGCTTGCAGATCATAGCGACCAGCATAGCGCTGCCAACGCGACACGTATGTCACGCCTTTACCACGTCGCGATACTGGGCGCTGGCAAGCGACCTGCGGCTAGCGCGCACGGGGCCGTGCGTTGGCGCGAGCGTCGCCGTCAGCCGGGTTTACGTAACGCGCACACCGCGTAGCCCAACGGCGGCAGCGTGATGGTCATGCTGCCCGGCGCGGTGACCTTGCCACAGCCCCGGCCCGCCAACGTCGTAGCCGTCGCGGCGCCGACGCCGATCTCGACCTGCCGCGTCAATGCCGTCGATGCCGTGTTGAACGCGAGCAACACTTCGGCATTGGTGGCGGGATCGAAGCGCGAAATCGCAAGCAGGCCAGGCTTGTCCTCGCGTGCGCGCAGCGTCTGCGGACCGCGGGTGAGCGCAGGGGTCGCGGTGCGCAGGCGGGCAAGCGTCGCGGTTTGGGCGAACAGCGGGTTATCATGGCCGAAATGCGCCGTCGCGGTCGTGCTGGCCGTGCCGAGCAGGCGATTGTCGTTATATACAGCGACCTTGCTCGCGAACATGTCCTCGCGCGCGTCCTGGTCGTTGCCGTCGCTGACGAAGCCCTGTTCGTCTCCCGAATAGATCGTCGGGACGCCGCGCAGCGTCAGCAGCATGGCGTTCGCCAGCATCACGCGCGCCATTACCTCTGTATCGCTGGCCTGCGGAAACGCTCTCCGAACGAATGTCGCGAACCGGCCGTCGTCGTGATTGCCGGTGAAGGTCGGCAGCGTCACCGCGGTGTCGAACCCTTTCGCATACAGCGCGTCGCCGTCGAACAGCGCTTCGAAAGCCTCGGTGCCGCGCGAGCCCGCCACCGTCTCGACCACCGCCTGGCGGAACGAGAAGTCGAGCACGGCGGGCAGCTTGTCGACGATCGTGTGCTGCGCGAGCACCGCGGGGCGGACCTCGTGATCCGACACTTCGCCGAAGATGTGGAAGTTGGGGATGCCCTTTGCAGCAGCGCGGGCGGTCATCGCGGGAACGAACTGGGCCCAGAATGCCGGGTTGACGTGGCGCGTCGTGTCGATCCGGAAACCGTCGACGGCATAGCGATCGATCCAGCCGCCGAAGATGTCGATCATGCCCGCGACAACCCGCGGGTCCTCCGTCATCAGGTCGTCGAGCCCGACGAAATCGCCCATCGTCGAACTCTCGTTACGATAGGTCGTGTCGCCGCGGTTGTGATAATAGCGGACGTCGTTGAGCCAGGCGGGCACCTTTACGGTCCGCTCGCCCGCCGGCACAAACGGGGTATAGGCATAATCGCTCCGCATGAGCCGCGCGAAATTATCGGCCGTCTGGACGTCGTCACCCAGGAAGCCGGGATTGATCGCGGTGCCGCCGGTGCCGAGATGGCGCTGATACGGATAGTCCGCGCGGCTACGATACGGGCATTCGGTCTTGCCGACGCATTCGCGGTACTGGATCACGTCGGCAGTGTGGTTGACGATGATGTCCATATACACCTTCATCCCGCGGCCATGCGCAGCCGCGACGAGCGCGGCGAAGTCGGCGTTGGTGCCGAGATGCGGATCGACCTGCGTGAAGTTGGTGATCCAATAGCCGTGATAACCCGCCGACTGCCGGCCGGGACCGCCCTGCACGGGCTTGTTGTTGAAAATCGGGCCGACCCAGATCGCGGTGGTGCCGAGCGACTGAATATAGTCAAGCCGCTTGGTCAGTCCCTTGAGGTCGCCACCGTGGTAAAAGCCTTTCGCGGCAGGATCGAAGCCGGTGACCAAGGGCCCGCCGGACAGTCCGCCGCGATCATTGGAAACGTCGCCGTTCTCGAACCGGTCGGGCAGGAGGAAATATATGACCTCGTCCTGCGGCAACCGTGAGCGGTAGTCGTCGGCATGTGTGGCCGACTGAACGCCGGGCTGGGACCCTGATCGGGCGCTCGACTGGACCGTGGTATGCACGGGAGTCCGAACGGGGATCTGCGCGGCGGCGGCAGACGCGGCGAACAGCAGCGCGAGCGCTGTTCCGGTGGCAAGCTTCGACATAGATCCTCCCGAACGTCGCAGCTTCGCCGGTCTGTCGACGGCCACGTTCGGGCGGTATCTTGCCGGCTGGCGACGGCGACACCAACCCGGTCACATACGTATTCTGTCCCGATGGTACGGCGCGCCCTTGCGATCGCAGCGTCGTGATCGGACCGAACAGGCAGCGACCGGCAATGCCACGTGCGGAACCGGTCATGAGCGGAATCACGTTGTTACAGGGTGTGCTCGGAGCGTCGAAACCGGCGACCACGCGAAACCGATCGCGCGATAGAGTGATCGGCGCGCGCCGGTAACGACGACGTCGGCGGTGTCGTGCGGCGGTGCGGTCGTGGCGGCAGACGATGCGGGCGCCATTCGGTGCGAACGCCGTCCGCATGCAACCCACTCACGGCCTCGCAGCCGCCTGGGTGGCATCTGGGCTCCTCATCATCGTGTGTCTTCCGGGCGCATCTGTACGGATCGGTTATCGGCGGACCGCGACATCCGCGCGCCGCGCCGCAAACCGCGTCGCCTCACCGATCGGCGGGAACGACGCTGGCGGGTGTGCAGCTTAAAAATGCTTGCGTCTGCTTTCAGCTGTACCGATGCTGCGCGCGTCCGGCGCGTTTCGCCCGAAATTGAAGTTGGAGTATGCCGTGCACGGTTCACCGCTTACCGCATTCGTCGCCATCGTCGTGACGCCGTCTTGACCCCGTCACGGAAAGCCTTTCTCGGCGAGCTGATCTCCGAGGCGGTGGCGATCTGCATCGTCATGACGTTCGGCCTGTCGGTCGCCGCGATGTACACGCTGTACGATCCGAGCCCGTACAAGACCGCCTATTGGGGCGTGTGCATCACCTGGGGCATGGCGGTGTCGATCTCGATCTACGTCACCGGTGCAGTATCGGGGACGCATGCCAATCCGGGCGTGACGCTCGCGCTGGCGCTGTACCGCGGGTTCGCGTGGAAGAAGGTGCTGCCCTATTGGTGCGCGCAGCTCGTCGGCGCATTTCTCGGCGCGGCGATCGTCTACGCGCTGTATTACACCGTGATCGACCACTTCAACGCGACGCAGCACCTGACGCGGGCGGGCGGCGGTGCGGCGGGCGTGTTCTTCACGGCGCCGGGGCTCGCGGTGACGCCGATGAAGGCGTTCGTCGACGAGATCATCCTGACGGCGATCCTGATCTTCGGGATCTTCGCGATCACCGACGAGTTCAACACCATGGCGCCGCAAGCCAATTTCGGGGCGATCGTCATCGGGCTTCTGGTGGCGGTGATCGGTGCATCGGCGGGGTATCTGGAAGCATGGGCGATCAACCCTGCGCGCGACCTGGGCCCGCGGAGTTTCGCGTGGCTTATGGGATGGAACGCGGCGGCGTTTCCCGGCGACGGCAATTACTGGTGGGTGCCGATCGCGGGACCATTGATCGGGGCGGTGATCGGCGGCGGAATGCAACATCTGCTGATTCGCCCGTTCCTGCCGCGCAACAGGCCGCTAGCCGGTCCCCAATGAAGACGTCCCGCAAGGCTGACGCGCGCAAAGATATCAAGGAGAGTAAGGCGTGACCGACACCATCATCCTGGCGATAGACCAGGGCACGACCTCGACGAGGAGCATGACCTTCGGCACCGACGGCGTGCCGCGGGAGACCGTGCGCCGCGAATTCGCGCAGCATTATCCCCAATCGGGCTGGGTCGAGCATGACGCCGAGGACATCTGGCGCGACACCGTGGCGACACTCAAGGACGCAGCGGCGGCGGATGGCGGCAAGGTCGCCGCGATCGGCATCACCAACCAGCGTGAGACGGTGGTGGTATGGGATCGCAGGACGGGCGAGCCCGTCCATAACGCGATCGTCTGGCAGGACCGGCGCACCGCCAAGCTCTGCGCGGCGTTGAAGGCCGACGGCAACGAGCCGCTGGTGCGCGAGCGGACCGGGTTGATCCTGGATCCTTATTTCTCGGGCACCAAGCTCAAATGGATCCTCGACAACGTCGATGGCGTCCGCGCCCGTGCCGACCGCGGCGAACTCGCATTCGGGACGATCGACAGCTTCCTGCTGTGGCGGCTGACCGGCGGGAAGGTTCATGCGACGGACGCGTCCAACGCCTCGCGCACCTTGCTGTTCGACATCCACAAGGGGGCCTGGGATCCGGACATGCTGCGCATGCTCGACATCCCCGAGAGCTTGCTCCCCGAGGTCAAGAACAACAGCACGATCTTTGGCGAGACCACGTCCGACCTGCTCGGCAGGGCGGTGCCGATCGGCGGCATGGCGGGGGACCAGCAGGCCGCCGTCGTCGGTCAGGCCTGTTTCCAGCGTGGTGACGCCAAATCGACCTACGGCACCGGCTGTTTCGTCCTGCTCAACACCGGCAAGGAGGCGGTGACGAGCAAGAACGGTATGCTGACGACGATAGCCTATCAGCTCGACGGCGAGATCACGTATGCGCTCGAGGGCTCGATCTTTGTCGCCGGCGCGGCGGTCAAATGGCTGCGCGACGGACTTGGCCTGATCAACCGCGCGGCGGATACCGACGACATGGCGACCAAGCTCGACGGCAACGGGGGCGTCTACATGGTGCCCGGGTTCGTCGGCCTCGGCGCACCACACTGGGACCCCGATGCGCGCGCGAGCATCACCGGGCTCACCTTCGCCGCGACCGGATCCCACATCGCTCGCGCTGCGCTGGAATCGGTTGCCTACCAGACGGCCGACCTGATGAACGCGATGGTCGCCGACGGCGCGCGCGATGCGCGGCAGATCCGCGTCGATGGCGGCATGGCGGCGAACGACTGGTTCTGCCAGTTCCTCGCCAACATGCTCGACACCGACGTCGTCCGCCCCGCCAATATCGAGACGACCGCAGCCGGGGCCGCCTTCCTCGCCGGCATGGCGGTTGGGATCTGGAACGGCCCCGACGATATTGCGGCCACCTGGAAGGAAGACCGCATTTTCGAGCCCGGGATGAACACCAAGGAGCGGACTGCGTTGATGGCCGGATGGCAGGACGCCGTGGATCGAACACGTTCTAGGAAGACGGCATGAGCGAGCACGACACGCATCACGAGGTCGACCTCCTCGTCATCGGCGGGGGCGTCAACGGCACCGGGATCGCCCGCGATGCAGCCGGTCGCGGGCTGAAGGTCATGCTGGTCGAGCAAGACGACTTGGCCGCGCATACGTCGTCGGCAAGCTCGAAGCTGATCCATGGCGGTCTGCGCTATCTTGAGATGTACGAATTCCGACTGGTCCGCGAAGCGCTCGAAGAGCGCGAAAAACTGCTCGACATCGCACCGCATCTGATCCGTGGCATGCGGTTCGTGATGCCGCTGGCCAAGGGCATGAGGCCCGCGTGGCTGATCCGTATCGGCCTGCTCCTGTACGATAACATCGGCGGTCGCAGCCGGCTGCCCAAGTCGATCGGTGTCCGGCTCGATCGTACCGAGTGGGGCCGGGGGCTGAAGCCGGTCCGGCGCGGTTTCGTCTATTCGGACGGCTGGGTCGACGATGCGCGGCTGGTCGTGCTGAACGCGCTCGACGCGGCCGAACGCGGCGCCGATATCCGCACGCACGTGAAGTTCGAAGGGGCGACGCGCGAAGCCGACCATTGGGCGTGTCGACTGGGCGATGGCAGCATCGTCCGCGCGCGTGCGATCGCCAACACGTCGGGCCCCTGGGTCGGTCACGTCCTCGGTGACATGCCAGAAGCCCAGCACGAGCGCCCACCGCGGCTGGTCAAGGGCAGCCACATCGTCGTGCCGCAGTTGTTCGCGGGCGACCATGCCTTCATCCTCCAGAACGCCGACAAACGCGTGATCTTCGCGATCCCGTATCAGGGCGACCTGACGCTGGTCGGCACCACCGACAAGCCGTTCGACGGTGACCCCTCCGCGCCGACGATCGATCCCGACGAGACCGAGTATCTGTGCGCCAGCGTGAACCGCTATTTCACGCGGCAGACAGCGCCCGACGACGTGGTCACGAGCTATTCGGGCGTGCGGCCGCTGTTCGACGACGGCAACGCGAACGCATCCGAGGTCACGCGCGACTATGTTCTGAAGCTCGGCACGCGTGAAAGCCCGCAGATCCTGTCCGCATTCGGCGGCAAGATCACGACCTATCGCCGGCTGTCCGAACATGCCTTGGACGAACTGGCACCGTTCCTCCCGCCGATGGGGCCGCAATGGACCGCCGACGCTCCGCTCCCCGGCGGTGACGTGCCGCCCGGCGGGATCGCCGCGTTCGCGGATACGGTTGCGAGGCGTTGGCCGTTCCTCGGCGATGCCACGGCACTCCGCATGACGCACGCTTATGGCACGCGGATCGGCGACGTGATGGGGGATGCGACCAGTATCGAGGATCTCGGCGACGGCCTGTCGACCCGCGAAGTCGACTATCTCGTCGCGAAGGAATGGGCGCGCTCGGTCGACGACATCCTGTGGCGGCGGACCAAGCTCGGCATCCACGGCGGCGAAACGCTGCGCGACGCGGTGGCGGCATATCTGAAAAGATCGGGCATCGTTACGGTCTGAGCGATCTTCTTGCGAAGAGCCAAGGGGGCGGTCGAAGCCATCAATCTGGAGCAAAGATCGGGAACGCCATGACATCGGCGATGGCACAGTTTCGCGCTGGCATCAGTTCTCCTCGGCGCACGGCCGGGGTAGGGCGACGCCGTAGCACTGCAAGGGACGAACGCGTGACGGTTCAGCTATACGGCATTGCCAATTGCGACACGATGAAGAAGGCGCGGCGGTGGCTCGACGACCACGGCGTCTCCTATGTCTTCCACGATTATAAAAAGACCGGTGCCGACGCGGCGCTGGTGCGGCACTGGGTGGAAACGCTGGGGTGGGAAACCGTGCTCAACCGCGCGGGCACCACGTTCCGCAAACTTCCCGAAGCCGACCGTGTCGACCTGGACGCGAGCAAGGCGATCGCGCTGATGCTGGCGCAACCCTCGATGATCAAGCGCCCGATCCTCGACACGGGCGAGACGCTGCTGGCCGGCTTCGATCCGAAGCGGTATGAGGCGGTGGGACTGGGGAACGGCTGAAGGAGACCGGCATGCCTGTTGCGACATGGAACGGCCAAGAGATCGCACGCTCGGACGATACCGTCGTCGTCGAGGGCAACCCGTATTTCCCCGCGGACAGCGTTGATCCGGCACTGCTGGAGGATAGTGCGACGCAGTCGAGCTGCCCCTGGAAGGGCGTGGCGCACTACAAGACGCTGGTCGTCGACGGGAAGCGCAACGTCGATTCGATCTGGTATTATCCCGATCCCAAGCCCGCCGCCGCCGAGATCAAGGGACGGTACGCGTTCTGGAAGGGTGTGTCGGTCCGCTAAGGCGTGCAGCCTCGTGGTGTGTCGTCCTTCGGACGAATTTCGCGACGCGCCCATCAGCAGGTATAGCGAGTTTTCGAAGGCGGATCAGCGCTCGCGGCGGTATCGCACCGGTCATTGGCGAATACGCGCTGAAAGTCTTTGCCTTGCGACCGGGGGCGCAAAAGTCACGGGGAGGCAACGCGCGAAAAGCCTACCCGCTTCTCCTTCCCGATCGACCAAGGCTAACCGCCCCGCCGAGGCGGGGGCGGCGTTGCAGTCAGATCGCGCCCGAGAACGTGTCGCACTGCGCGGGGTCGCCAGAGTCCAGACCGCGCTTCAGCCACGACTGGCGTTGCGCCGACGAGCCGTGCGTGAAGCTGTCGGGCACCACGCGACCCTGCGATTGCTTCTGCAGCGTATCGTCGCCGATCGCCTGCGCCGCGGTCATGCCCTCCTCGATATCGCCCGCCTCGAGCCGCGACCGGTTCGCCGCCGCCCAAACGCCTGCATAGCAGTCGGCCTGTAGTTCCAGCCGGACCGACAGCGCATTGCCCTCGGTCTCGCTGGCCTGACGCTGCGCCTGCTGGACTTGCGCGTTGGTGCCGAGCAGCTTCTGGATGTGATGGCCGAACTCATGCGCGATCACGTAATCCTGCGCGAAGTCGCCATTGGCCTTGAACCGTGTCGAGAGCTCGTTGAAGAAGCTCGTGTCGAGATAGATGCCCTGGTCGGTCGGGCAATAGAACGGCCCCATCGCCGACTGCGCCGCGCCGCAACCCGACTGGCCGTTGCCGTCGAAGAAGACGAGCTTGGGCGCTTCGAAACGCTGGCCGTTTTTCTGGAAGATCGCTTCCCAGGTGTTGTCGGCCGAGCTGAACGCGTTGCACGCGGCCTTGCTCTCGGGCGTCAGGTTGCAGCTCGACGTCGTGTCGGTGCCCGCGCGCGGCGACCCGCTCTGCGTGGTCGGGGCGGAGGACTGGCCGCCACCGAGCAGGCCGCCGAGCCCGCCCATGCCACCGAAGACCGCCATCAGGATCAACACGACGACGATGCCGCCGCACCCAAAGCGGCTGCCGATCATCGGCAACAGGCCCATCAACAGTCCGCCGCCACCGCCGAAGCCGCCGCCGCCGCCGCCCGAGCCGCGCTGGTCCTCGACGTTAATGTTCGGATCGTAATCGTCGAGCCGCATGAAAATGCCCCTTTTCGTTTCTGCTTGGGAACGAAATGCGCAAGGTGGCGCTAGAGTTGCACGGCAGCTCGATCAGCTGCGCCAAAGCGATGGGGAGTGCGCATGTTCCTGAAAGGCAAGACCGCGGTCATCACCGGATCCACATCGGGGATCGGACTGGCCTATGCCAAGGCGTTTGCGGCCGAAGGCGCCGCGGTGGTGCTCAACGGCTTCGGCGACGCCGCGGCGATCGAGGCCGATCGCGCGGCACTGGCGCGGACCAGCGGTGCGGTAGCGCTGTACGATCCGGCCGACATGACGAAGCCCGACGAGATCGCTGCGATGGTCGCGCGCGCCGCGTCCGAGACCGGCAGCGTCGACATCGTCGTCAACAACGCGGGCATCCAGCACGTCGCCGGGATCGCCGACTTCCCGATCGACCGGTTCGACGCGATCATCGCGATCAACCTGTCGTCCGCGTGGCACATGATGCGCGCTGCCGTCCCGCTGATGCGCCAGAGCGGATGGGGGCGGATCATCTCTACCGCGTCCGCGCATTCGCTGGTCGCGAGCCCGAACAAGTCCGCCTACGTCATGGCAAAGCACGCGATCGCCGGGCTGACCAAGACCATCGCGCTGGAAACCGCGACAGACGGCATCACCGTCAACTGCATCTCGCCCGGCTATGTCTGGACGCCACTGGTCGAGAATCAAATTCCCGACACGATGGCGGCACGCGGCCTGACGCGCGATCAGGTCATGAACGACGTCCTGCTCGCGGCGCAACCAACCAAGGAATTCGTCACCCCTGAACAGGTTGCCGCATTCGCACTGTTTCTGTGTCGCGACGAGGCCAAGGCGATCACCGGCGCCAACCTATCGATGGACGGCGGCTGGACCGCAGCGTGACCCAAGCCCGCGCCCCCATCGCCAAACCCACCAGCACTCGACGCGATACCCGCCTGGCAACAGCCCCAACACTGCGACAGTCGACGATACGGACCCCGTTCGGCACGGCGCTATGGATGATCATATTGGCCGTTGGGGGAGGCGTAAGTGGGATGCGGGCCGCGGCGGCGGCACCCGTGCGCGATCGCGCGGACGTCGATGTCGATTGGCGCAGCGTCGCGACCTCTGCGGATCGTGGGCGGATACGCGGATGGCGCGGCGCATGGATCGCGGCACTCGCGCAGGTCAATCCGCTGGAGATCGTGCAGGACCCCGCGCTGTTCAATCCCGATCGTTCGATGGTCAATCCGCTGCCGCCGGCGGGGCCGTATCGGTGTCGCACCTATAAGTTGGGCGCGCGGGCCGGTATCGGGCCGACCTTCACGGCATCGGGATGGTTCGCATGCCGGATCGGTACCGCCGGCGGCGAGGCGGTAGTAAGCCTCGTCAAGCTCGACGGATCGCAGCGGCCGGTGGGGACGATCTTCGCCGACACCACGTCGCGTGCCATCTTTCTCGGGACGATGGAACTCGGCGATGAGACGCGCGCAATGCGGTATGGGCATGACGCGAACCGCGACATGGCGGGGCTGATCGAACGGATCGGCGCGCAACGGTGGCGCGTCGTGTTGCCCTATCCGCGATTTGAATCGTTGCTCGATGTGGTCGAGCTAGTGCCAGCGACGTAAAGCGCGCCCCGGCGACCATGCGCGCCGCTCTAGCGCGGCGCAGCGACCAAGGGCGATGGCGTGGTCACACGCGGCATTCCCGACGCGTCGGGCGCAGCCGCGGCGGATCCCGGCGTGGCGGTACCCAGTGCGGCGGGCCCAGATGCGGCAGCCCCCGGCACGGCGGGCGCCGTCACGGGCGACGTCACGGGCAACGGAGTCGACGTGATCGGGCCAAGGCTCGCCAGATACGCGTTACCGTGCAACCCGACCGGAATGACCCGCCCCGCGTTCCCCGCCTCCACTGCCTTCAGATATGAACGCGGTTTCTTCATCAGCCCGGGTTGATCGAGTGCCGACAGCCCCACCAGTCGTGCCGCCTCCTTGACGAAGGTGACGCAATTATGGTCGGCGACGCGATAGACGCTGTCGGGCTTGCCCTCGCTCCATGCGTCGACCAACCCAAGTATCGCGGTATATTGCGCATCGGTCATGACCACCGAGAACTGCGCATCGCTGCCCTTGATGTAGAAGGGCGTGGCAATATCGAGCTTGCCGGCGACCGGCTTGAACAACAGCGCAGGCGTCAGCGACTTGGCGGTAAAGCCGAAGTTCGCATCGACGGGCGCGCCACCGGCGTCGGCGAGGCCGCGCAACGTGAAAAACGCATGCGGAAAGCTGTTGCCAAGCTCATGGCTCCAGAAGGTAATGGTGACCGCTGCCTGGGCAGGTTGGACACATCCGAGACACAGGGCGAGCAGGGCGACAAAGCGCAGCAGCGAGTTCATGACCCGCCATTATTAATAAATGTCGAGCGTTGCCAGTGTCTTGGTGCTGATTTTGATCAGTTCGGCGCGGTATTCTCTCCATCCGCAGCGCGCGCCGAGTGCGCCGGGGCGAGGACGGCGTTCTCGCGCTTCTCGGGCCTGATGTAGATCGACGACAGGGTCGGGACCGCGGCGCGCAATTCGGTTTCCATCGCCTCGATTATGGTCTCGCCGTCGCCCATCGTCACCGAATCGTCGAAGTCCGCGCTGATCGCTGCAAAGATGCTTTCTGGGGCGGTATGGATCGTGCGGACATGGTTCACCGAGACGATCGCGGGATGCGCGGCGACGATTGTGCGGATCGTCGCGATCACCGCCGGGTCGGCGCGCTCGCCGATCAACAGGCCCTTCGACTCACGAGCGAGCAGGACCGCGACCATCGCGAGGATCACACCGATCGCGATCGAGGCGGCGCCATCGATCCAGGGCTGGTTGAACGCATGGCTGGCCCAGATGCCGATTCCGGCGATCACGAGTCCGGCCAGCGCGGCCGAATCCTCGAACAATACGATGAACCCGGCCGGGTCCTTCGACCGATGAATCGCGTCCCACCAGCCAAGATCACCCTTGGCCTTGGCGAATTCCCGCATCGCGATCGTCCAACTGCTGCCCTCGAGCGCGAACGAGATCGCCAGCACGACATAGGCAACGGTCGGGCTGGTCATCGGCTCGGGTTCGCGGATATGGCGCCAGCCCTCGAAGATCGACACGCCCGCGCCGATCGCGAAGATCAGGATCGCGACGACGAATGCCCAGAAATAGAGTTCGCGACCATAGCCGAACGGATGCGCGTCATCGGCGGGGCGCTTGGCCTTTTTCTGCCCGTAGAGCAGCAGGACCTGATTGCCGCTGTCGACCACCGAATGGACGCCTTCGGTCAGCATCGACGACGAACCGGTCATCCCGGCGGCAACGAATTTAGCCACGCCGATCCCAAGATTGGCGGCGAGGGCACCGTAGAGGACGATGTCGTCCTTGATGCGAGCGGTCAGTGTCTTGGCCATGCCGCCGTCCTACACGAGGGAGGGCGGTTGGAAAGGGGTGGCTTCGCAACAGGTTGGCTAAAGTGCCTGCGCCCCTTGCCGACGAGCACGGGTCCGTAGAACAGGGATGTCCGCCGGTGGACGAACCACCGGCGGGCGCCTTTCCTCCCCAGGAAACTGGCAGCGTCAGCCGAGTCGGCCGAGGCGGTGGTACAGCGCACTCATCCGCGTCAGCCGCGCGTCGTCGATCGAGGTGCGGCTGATCATCTCGCCAAGCACCTCCTTCATCAGCGCGAAATCGTTGGTCGAAAAGACGGCGCGGGCGCGAGGTTGTTCGGTGGTCGTCTGCATGGCTTGCCTCCTTCGATGGTGATCGATGATCTTGTCTCTCTCTTTACAGAGTGGCTGTATCGAGAAAGGCGATGCACAGTTCATAGCGGACATTTTCGTTGGGTTGGAACGCACTACCGTCATGCTCCAGCGTCGCGATGTCCGTGGCGCTTGCACCTGACGTGTCGATCTGTAAACATCGTGACAGGAGGGTTTGCGATGGCGGAACGTAAATTGCTGGCGGGACACGCGATCCGTCGTTTGCGGCGCGGCGCAGGGCTGACGCAGGCGGCGATGGCCGACATGCTCGCGATCAGCCCGAGCTACCTCAACCTCGTCGAGCGCAACCAGCGGCCGATCTCGGCAACGTTGCTGATCAAGTTAGCGGAGAGCTTCGACTTCGACCCGCGCGCGCTGACCGCGGCCGAGCCGGGCGGCGGTGCGGATGCGATCCGGCGGCGGCTGGCGGATCCGATGTTCGCCGATCTCGAGATCGACCGCAACGAAGTCGAGGAATGGCTTGCCAGCGCGCCCGGCGGCGCGGCCGCGTTTGCGCGGGTGTTCGACCGGATCGGCGGCGGTGCCGCGGTCGAGGCGGGCGACGATCCGGTCACGCTTGTCCGCCGCGAGATCGAACGCTGGCGGAACCACTTTGCCGATCTCGACGCGGCGGCGGAGGCGCTGGCGGACGAACTGCGGCTGGGCGCGGGCGATCTCTACGGCGCGATTGCCGAGCGGCTGCGCGCGAAGCATGGCCTGACGATCCGCGTCCTGCCCGCCGATGTGTTGCCCGACACGCTCCGCCGGCTCGATCTTCATGCCCGCCAGCTTCAATTGAGCGAGATGCTCGACCCCGCCTCGCGGACGTTCGCGGTCGCGTTCCAGCTCGGGCAGATCGAGGCGAAGGCCGAGATTGACGCGCTGGCGGTCGGGGCCGGCTTTACCGATCGCGCGGCGGAACGGCTCTATCGCCGCCATCTGCTCGGCTATTTTGCCGCCGCGCTGATGATGCCTTATGCACGGTTCCTGCGCGGGTGCGAAACCACGGGCTACGACATCGAACTGCTGCAACGCCGGTTCGGCGCGGGGTTCGAGCAGGTCGCGCACCGGCTGACGACGTTGCAACGGGTCGGCGCGCGCGGGCTGTCCTTCTTCATGATCCGGATCGACCGCGCGGGGCAGGCATCGAAACGCTATCCCGGCGCGAGCAGCGCGACGCTGGTCGAAGCGGACGGGCGCTGTCCGCTGTGGCGCCTGCACCACGCGTTCGACCGACCGGGCAGTCTGATGGTCCAGCTTGTCGAACTCGAAGACGGCGCGCGCTGGCTGACGATGGCGCGGACGGTGACGCCGCAGGGGAGCCGCTTCGGCGAGGTCCATGCCGAGTTTGCGATCGGGCTCGGCGTCGCGGCATCGCAGGCGGGTGTGCTGGCTGCCGCGAGTGGCCTTGATCTCGCGGGCAGGGCGATGCCGATCGGTCTGGGCTGCCGGGCCTGCTTCCGCAGCGATTGCCCGCAGCGGTCGATCGCGCCCGCCGGACGCGCGCTGCTGATCAACGACCGTGAGCGGCGGACGTCCGCATTGACCTTCGCGGGTGACTGAAGCCGGGGATGGGCCTCAAAAAAATAAACATAGGTCAAGGCGAAGCTTAAGGGGCGATTGATACGTACCTTTGTACGCGGTGAGCCTGTGCGTTCCCTCGCTGGCCCGCCGCCTCGCCCCCGATCTCGATGGGGGGTCAAGAGGATGCTCGATCCGTCCTTTTGCTCAGCATGTTTAGGGTCGGATCGAGCGTCTGTTCCGGACGATCAGGCCAGCCAACCGCCCGTGAAGCCCGCGCGTTGCAGCCCGCGACGGATATGCGGGTTGCGCTGCATCGTCGACCAGACCAGCCCGGTCCGCCAGTTTTCCATCATCACGACGATCGCCCCCTGGTCGATGCCAAGATAATCGCCGTCGACCCAGCCCATCTTCGGATCGATGCTGCCATGCTTCAACGGTGCGGATGGCGTGATCAACGTCGGGTTGAACGAATCGAGAAAGCCGTATTTGCCGTAAATCTGCGCGCCGTAGCGGCCATGCATCGTCTCGATTGCGCGGCGTGCCAGTTCGGGCTCGAACGCGATCGACGCGGCCGCGGCGGTCGGCGCCAGCGTGCCGTCGTCGCGGTCGTCCGGCCCGCGTGCGGAATAGCTGAAGAACTCGCGCTTGCGGCCGCCGATGTCGGCGGTGAAGTCACCCGGGCCGTCGCACGCGGTCAGGCCCCAGACGTCGGGACCATAGCCCGTCCACCCGCCCGGATTGGCGATCGCATAGGCCCGTTGCGCACGCACGGCGCGGCGGCTGTTCTCGAAATAATCGATGCCCTTCTTCGCCATGTAGCGATCGCGGATGCCGCGGAAGTCGATCCAGCAATGGCTGTATTGATGCACGAACAGCGGCGAGAAATGGACGTGCGGCTCGCCCCATCGGTCGGTCCACTGCGTGTCGAAGCGATCGGTCCACGCGTCCCAGGTTTCTGCCGGCAACGCATGTGTCGGCGATCCCAGCGCCAGCACGTACAAGAGCAGCGCCTCGTTATAGATGTTCCAGTCGTGCGGGATGAACCCGCTTTCCGGGTGCCACCCCATCGACAGGAATGGCGGCCGCGGCATGATCCAGTTCCAGTCGATCGCGGCATAGAGCTGGTCCGCCAGCGTGCGAATCCGAAGCTCGCCCGGGTGATCCGCATCGAACCAGCTCTGTGCGAACAGCACGCCGCCAATCAGCAGCGCGGTGTCGATCGTCGACAGTTCCGCGCGCGCGAACCGGTGGCCCTTGGTCGTGCCGAGGAAATGATAGAACAGCCCCTTATAGCCGCTATCGTCGCTCTTGCTGTCGCCTTGCGGCGCGGCGGCGAAGAATTCGAGCGTGGCAAGCGTCCGCGTGCGCGCCTCGTCGCGGGTGATCCAGCCATTGACCACGCCGATCGGATAGGCGGTGAGCGCGAACCCGACCGCGGCGATCGATGCGAACGACGGCGTCGGCCAGCGATCCGGCGCCAATCCGGTCGCCGGGTCCGTCGTTTCCCAGAAGAACCGGAAACTACGCTGGTGAAGGTCGGCGAGCAGCGCGGTAGGCAACGCGGTGCCGCTGCTGCTCCCGGTACTGCCGGTCGGGCCGCCGAGCCGGATGCGCGAAGGCACGGCACAGCCGGCCATGAGTCCCGCCAGGCCCAGCGTCGTGTGGCCCAGCACCTGCCTACGATCGATCATGACGTCCTTTGGTTACTGATACGCGAGAGGACGCGGGACGCAGCCGGGCTGCGGCCCGCCATTATGCTAGAACGAGAAGCCCGCCGACAGCTTGATCGTGCGCGGCGCGTTGCCACCCGTGCTGTAGGTCGATCGCTGACCGTAATTCGGATCGATCGGGCTGTTGTTGTAGTCGGTGTAATTGCGGTCGTTCATGACGTTCAGGATGTCGAGCCGCATGCGGACCCGCGTCTGATCGGTGATGAAGCCGAGCGGGACGTATTTGGTGAACGCGAAGTCCAGCTGTCGCCGACCCCAGAGGTCGCCGAGGCTATCCGCCTGCCGGCCGACCAGCGTCCGCGAGAACGGATCCGAATTGTCGATGAACGACTTCAGATAGCTTGGCGATTCGATCTGGAACTTGCTCGATATCGTTACCCCGATCGGCGTATCGACGCTGCCTGCGATCACGAACCGGTGACGCGGCACGCCCGACGACCGCAACGTCGGATAATCCGAGATCTGCGCAAAATCGAGCGCATAGGTTTCGCCGAACTGGCGGTTCTCGTCCGCCTGCGTGTAGGTGTAGGTCGCGTCGATGCTCCAAGGCGAGGCCGCCGAATAGGTCTTGGTCAGCTTGAAATAGACCGCATCGGAATTGGTCTTCAGGCCATTCGTGCCGAGGATGATGGAGCCGTAGCCGTTCGGCGAGTAGGTGAACGGGGATTGCGGGACGTCCGACACGCTCGCCGGATCGTTGAAGAAGAAGCTGCCGTCCGGGCGGCGATTGCCGAGCAGGAACGCGAACCCGTCGTTGCTTGCGATATGCGTGAAACCGACCTCCAGTTCGACCGGCGAGAAGCGCCCGCGTAGCCCGAGGCTGAACTGGTCCGCATAGGGCAGCTTCAGGTCGTTGTTCATCATGACGATGGCACGCCCGCCGCCTGCGGCCGAGCTCGTCAGTTGCTGGCGCCCGGCGTCGGTCAGATAGACCGGGTTCCAGGCGATGCAGGTCTGGCTCGGCACGCACGGGTTGAGCGAGTCGTTGCCGATGAAGTTGAACGTGCGGACCTGGTACGCGCCCTGGCTGACCTCCTGCTGGAGGAAGTCGAACTGGTTGCGGTCATACGACCGGCCATAGCCCCCGAACATCGAGAAGCGGCCCGCCTCGTCGAAGCGATAGGTGAAGCCCAGCCGCGGCTGCCACGCGCTTTTGAACGCCTTCCGGTTATTGCCGGTCGAGATATAGTCGTTGATGTCGTAATCGGCGCCTTTGAGGTTCGTATAGTTGGCGGGCGACACCGCCGCGACGATCTCTGGCGACGTAGCATAGTCCAGATAGGCCGGCGTCCGCTCATAATCCCAGCGCAGGCCGAGATTGAGCGTCAGGTGGCTGGTGACGTCCCAATCGTCCTGTGCGTAGAACCCGATCTGGAAATTGTTCGATCGGACGCTCGCACTGCCCGACGCACCCGGCGCACCGAACTCGAGTTTATAGGGGAGGGCGTCGTTGAACGCGACGCCGGGGATCGCGTTGACGTCGTAGGTGTATTGCGGGTTGGTCAGGTTCTGCTCGAGCGTGTTGAGCTTAACCCATTTGGCCTTGGCACCGACCTTGAACGTGTGTCCCTGCAGGCCGGTGAAGGTGAAATCGTCCTGGACGGTCCAGCCCTTCTGGCCCTTGGTCTGGAAGTTGCCGCCAGCGCCGGCGCGCAGCAGGTCGGTGCGCTGCGTGCCCGTGCCGATGCGTTGCGTCGCCTGGTAGAACTGCGTGATGCCGTCGGTCGAAGGCCTTGGCGAGAAGACCACGTCCTCGTACGACACGCGCGCATCGTTGATCCACTTGTCGCCGGTATGCTGCCAACGGAGCAGGCCGCGCTTGTCGACGACCTTGTTCAAGGTCGAGGTGCTGGCGGCGTTGATACCGGTCGCGTTCTGCAGCCCGGATTCGTTGCGATACTTGCCCGACAGTTCGATCAAATCATTGTCGGTCGGCACGATATCGATCTTGCCGAAATACAGGTCTTCCTTGAACCGCTGCGCGAACGTGCCGAAATTATCCTGGTATTGCTGCGGGATGGACGAGATCGGATAGCCGTTCTCTGGCCGCACGTCATACGGGCTGGAGATGCGCTTGCCTTCGTAGGTGGCGAAGAAATGCGCCTTGTCCTTGATGATCGGCCCGCCCAGCGCCGCGCCGAACTGCTTGTTGCTGGTCTCGACCTTGGAAATCGTCGTCGGGAAGATCTCGCTCGGGCGACGGTCGCGCAGATTCTGGTTGGTGAAGTCGTAGAAGCCCTCGCCGTGGAACTGGTTCGTCCCCGACTTGGTCACCGCGGTGATCGCGACCGAGCTGACCTGATCGAACTCAGCCTTGTAGTTCGACGACAGCACCTGATACTCGCCGATGCCGAGCTGAGGGAACGGGTTGCCGGGCGAGGAATCCTGGCCGGTGATGCCGTTCTTGAGGACGTAGTCCTTCTGGCTGACGCCATCGATGAAGACGTTGACGGTGCGGCTGTCCTGCCCGCCGCCCTGGATGCGCGATGCGCCGCTTGCGTCCTCGATGAAGCGCACGCCCGGTGCCAGATCGGCAAAGGCGAGGAAGTTGCGGTTGTTCTGCGGTAGCTGTTCGATCAGCCGCGACGAGATGACGCTGCCGACCTGACCGCCGGCGAGCGAGCGGATGCGGTTGCCGGTCACGACGATTTCGTCGCCGCCGGAGGCCGCGCCCGTGGCGGGGGCATCGGCATCGGGCGTGCCCGCGGGTTCGGCCCCGGTGGTCGCCGTGGGTGCAGTTGCCGCCGACAGGTCGAGGTCGAGCCCGGCGACCTGACCGACCCGCAGCGTGAACGCATCCGAGTTGCGCGTGCCGTTGCGCTGTTTGATTTCGAGGCGATACGTACCCGCACGTAGCGAGGCGAAGTTGTACGCGCCGCCGGCATCGGCCGGGACGGTACGGCGCAAGCCGGTCGAGATTTCGACGGCGGTAACCTCGACGACCGGATTGTCGCCGGGTGCGGTGATCGTGCCGCGCAGCGACGCCTGGCCGACCTGCGCCACCGCCGGCGTCGGCGCGAACAGCAGCCCGCTCGACAGCGCCGTCATCGAGACGACCGCCGCGCGCAACATCATCTTGGTCATGAAAGTTCCCCTTGTCCCGATTGTTCGGGTTTGTTGTTGTGGACGTTGAAAGGATCGTGGCCTGAGTGGAGGCCTTGCGAAGCGTGGCGTGCCGGGCCGGTGGACTCGCGCACGATCACGACCGGTTTGCGCTGCTCGACGCCATTATGATCGTCGCCCGCGATCGCCTTCACGAGCCGTGCGACGGCACTGGCGCCAAAACTGGCGATGTCGATGCTCGCCGACGTCAGCGAGGGCGAAATCAGCCTGGTCAGCGGGATGTCGTCGAAACCGCAGATCGCGATCTGGTCGGGTATGACGATGCCGGCGCGCTTGAGCGTTATCATCGCGCCGATCGCCATCATGTCGTTGGCCGCGAAGATCGCGTCGAAATCCGCTCCGTCCTCGATCAGCGTCGTGGCGGCGGCGGCGCCCGACGGCTCCCTGAAGTCGCCTGCCATCACACGGAGCGACAGCCCGGCACGCGCACACGCCGCTTGCGCGCCGCGCAGTCGTTCGTCGGCATCGATGTTACCCACGGGCCCCGAGATATGGACGAGCCGTCGGCGTCCGGTTGCGATCAAATGCTCGACCAGTGCCGACGCGCCCGCGACATTGTCGATGCGGAGTTCGGCGCGCGCCGATCGTCCCGGCGCGCAATTCACCAGGATGGCGGGCATGCCGACGGGCAGGTGCGCCAGCAGCTCGTCCGCCGACACCTGTGGCGCCATCACCACCAGCCCGTCGACGCGGCCGCGCATCGCGTGCAGCGCCGCGACGCCGCGTCGGGCATCGCCGTGCATCACCATCATCATGCAATACAGGCCGCGCTCGGACGCCTCGCGGTCCATCCCGCGCAGCAGCTCGGAGAAGAACTCGCCGTGCAGGTCGGGCACCACAACACCGATCATCCCCGACTTTGCCGAGCTCAAATGGCGCGCCGCAGCATGGGGAACATAGCCGAGCCGCGCGGCGACGCTTTCGATGCGCGCGCGCACTTCGGGGCGCACGTTGCTGTGCCCGTTCAGCGCACGCGACACCGTCGCCACCGACACCGCAGCTTCGCGGGCGATATCACGAACAGTGGCGTGCGGCATGAAGCGTCAGGATCCCCTCTGGCACCGATCTGCGCGTTGCGACCGGTATCTTGCTCTTGATGTAACCGGTTACATGATCCAGAAGCGGGGATCAAGAACCTTGCGACGATCGCCGTGCCGGTGCGTACCGGCGCGATCGCAGCAGGCACGGACGAGAGGGACTGGCGAATGGCGACAACGACGATTTCACGACGCGCGATGCTGATGGGCGTCGGTGCGATGACCGCTTGGGCAGCGAGTCCCGCGCGCGCGTTGTTGCAGCAGGCAGTAGGGGGCGGTGCAGTGCTCCCGGCATCGGTCGAGGCGATCATCGCGCACATGACCGTCGCTGAAAAGGCAGGTCAGCTGAGCCTGATGGCAGCCGCCTGGGCTGGCGGTGCAGCGACGACGCTCAATCCGGCCGGTGGCGCGACGAGTTTCGACGGACAATTGGCCGATGTGCGCGCAGGTCGGATCGGCGGCGTGTTCAACGGAAATGGCGCGGTCATGGCCAAGCGCATGCAGACCACCGCAATGCGCGAGTCCCGCTTGAAGATCCCGCTGCTGTTTGCCGCCGACGTCATCCACGGCATGCGCACGGTATTCCCCGTGCCGCTGGCCGAAGCGGCGAGCTTCGATCCGGAATTGACCCGCCGCACCGCGCGCGCGGCGGGCGCCGAGGCCGCCGCGTCGGGGATCGACTGGACCTTCGCGCCGATGGTCGACATCGCCCGCGATGCGCGCTGGGGGCGTGGCGTCGAGGGCGCCGGCGAGGATGTCCTGCTCGGCCGGCTGATCGCAGCAGCGCGCGTGCGCGGGTTCCAGGGGGAGCATGGTCTATCGGCATCGGACGCGGTCGCCGCCTGCGCCAAGCATTTCGCGGCATATGGCGCGGCAGAGGCGGGGCTCGACTACAGTACCGTGGACGTATCGGAGCGTACGCTGCGCGAGATCTACTTCCCGCCGTTCGAGGCGGCATTCGGCGCTGGCGCACCGACGGTCATGGCTGGATTCAACGAAATCTCCGGTGTCCCGGCGACCGCCAACGACTGGCTGCTGACCGGCGTGCTGCGGCGCGAATGGGGGTTCGAGGGGCTGGTCGTCTCCGATTACACCGCGGACGAGGAATTGATCGCGCATGGGTTCGCCGCCGATGCGCGCGAGGCGACCAAGCTCGCCTTCATGGCCGGCGTCGACATGAGCATGCAGAGCGGCTTCTACCTAAAACATCTCCCCGACCTGATCGCGGCGGGTGAGGTGCCGATGGCACGGCTTGATCAAGCGGTGCGGCGCGTGTTGGCGCTGAAGGTGACACTCGGACTGTTCGACGACCCGTTCCGGCGGATCGACCCGCGCCGCGAGAAGACACGCATCCGCACGCCTGAGACGTTGGCCTTGGCGCGCGAGGCGGGGGCCAAATCGATCGTCCTGCTCAAGAACGACGGCGACCTGCTGCCGCTGCCGCGCGCGGGAAAACGGATCGCGCTGATCGGTCCGTTCACGACCGGGCCGCACGATCTCATCGGGCCGTGGAACGTCTATGGCAGCAATGCCGAGGCCGTCGATCTCGCGACCGGCGTGCGTGCGGCGGTCGCCGATCCGTCGATGCTGAGCGTCACGGTCGGGTCTGCGATCGACGCGCCGCTCGCTGGCGGAATCGACGCCGCGGTGGCCGCCGCAAACGCGGCGGATATCGCCGTTCTCGCGATCGGCGAAAGCGAGGGGATGTCGGGCGAGGCACAGTCACGGGCCGACATCGTCGTCCCCGCCGCGCAGATGGCGCTGGTCGCGGCAGTTGCGGCGACCGGCAAACCGATCGTCATCCTGCTGCGCACCGGCCGCGCGCTGGCGTTGAGCGGGCCGGTGCTCGATGCGCCGGCGATCCTCGTCACTTGGTTTCTCGGATCGCAGGACGGGTCCGCGATCGCCGACATCCTGTTCGGCCGGATCTCACCGTCTGCGCGGCTCCCCGTGTCGTTTCCGCACGCGACCGGGCAGGAGCCGTATCACTATGATCACAAGAGTACGGGGCGCCCGAACCCACCGGGACCGGCGCTGGAATACAAGACGCACTATCGGTCGGTCGTCAACGCGGCGTTGTTCCCGTTCGGCCACGGCCTGACCTATGGCATCATCGTCTATAGCGCGCTCGATCTGGGCACCGCGCGGATCGACGGCGACAAGGGCGTGCTGGTCGTTCGCGCGACCATCGCCAACACCGGCCCGCGGGCGGCAGAGGAGACGGTCCAGCTATATATCCGCGATATCGCTGCCAGCGTCACGCGCCCAGTCCGCGAACTGAAGGCGTTCCGCAAGGTCGTGCTCAAGCCCGGCGAACGACAGGTCGTAGCGTTCACACTGCGCAAGGCCGACCTGCTGTTCATTGGCCGGGATCTCAAGCCGACCGTCGAGCCGGGTCGGTTCCAGGTCTGGATCGCACCGTCTGCGCAAGCCGAGGGCGTATCCGGCACGTTCACGCTGGTCTGATGGCGCCTTGCGGATCGCGGCGACGCGGGATGGCGATCACCGCCGCCAGCATCGCCGCGATCAGCACCGCCGGCCCTGCCAGCATCAGCCAGCGGATTGCGTACAGGCTGTCCGCGGTCTGGACCGTACCCGCGACGAAGCCGTTCGCCTGATAGACAGCGCCGATCGCAAACCCCGTCACCGCGAGCGCGATCTTCTGCACCAGTGCATAGGTGCCAAACGCCAGCGCCTCGACCCGCTTGCCGCTATGCGCCTCGCCCCAGTCGACCGCATCGGGAAGCAGCGTCCAGGCGGCGAGCGCGAAACCCGTGAAGGCCATCTGCATCGCCAGCAGGAACGCCGCGGTCGCGAAGCCACCGGGATGCGCGACCATCGTGAAACCCGCGGGCAACAGCAGTGCGAGGATCCCGGCACTGAACCAGACAGCGCGCGGACCCTTCGCGCGCGCGCGCGCGGTCCAGATCGGGACTGCGATCAGGCTGCTTACCGCCATGCCCGCCAGCGCGCGCGGACCGCCAGCGGCGTCGTCCAGCACGTAGCGAAAGACGTACAGCACCGACTGGCTGGTCAGCGCGGTGGCCGCACCGCCCGCCGCGGCTGCGAGATTGAGCGCAACGAACGCGCGGTTGCGGGCGAGCGCCGCCAGCCCGGACCGGATCGTCGGGCGGCGCGCGCTATCGGCACGCGGCAACGGCTCGGGCACCCGCCATGCCATGATCGCCAGCAAGGGCACGCCGACGACCGCCAGCATCGCCGCGGCGAAATCATAGCTGCCGGTCCGCTGTACGAGCCAGGGTAGCGCCAGCGCGACGAATATGCTTGCCGCCGACCCGAACCCCATCCGCAGTCCCGCAACGAGCGATCGTTCGCGACCGGTCTGCGCCACCCGCGTGGTCCAGGCGGCGTAGGGGATGTTGGTGAAGGCATAGACGGTGCGAAAGGCGATCTGCGTCGCCAGCGCCCAGGTCGCCGCGCCGGCGGGGACCGCGAACATCGCGATGAACGTCAGGCCGAGCGGCAACGCCCCCAAGCCGACCAGACGCCGATACGATAATCGCATCCGCTCCGCCGCCGCGCCGGCGAGGAAATCCGCCGCGCCATCCCAGGTCGCGCCGATCAGGAATACCAGCCCCGCGGTTGCCGGCGGCAACGCCAGCGCGTCGATATAATAGAATAACAGGTACAGGCTGATCGCCTGCCAATACAGGTTGAAGGCGAAGTCCCCCGCGCCGAACAGGACGAGTGTGGCTCGTGCGGCAGGGACGGCAGGGACAGGGGCAGGGGTTTCGTCGCGCGGCATATCCGCCGTTCCTTGGCCAACGCGCCGCGCTAATCAATCCGCGATCGCACCGCGTTTCCTCTTGCCGAGGCGAAACGTGACGTCACGTGGCGGGGCGTGACTAAGGGAAACGCAGCGCGCGCACGGACTGCGGCGATTCTTTACCCTAGCCTCGGGGGGCGGATCTTCGCGTCGGCGGCCATCGTCCTCGATCAGCCGTCCAGCCCATAGCGCGCGGCGCGTTTGGCAACGTCCGGGTTGATCGCCAGCGCCGCCTTGCGGTCCGCGTCCGCCGCCTCGGTCTTGCCCGCTCGGCGCTCGGCCACGCCGCGCATATAGAGCGACCACGCATTGCGCGGGTTGGCCTTCAGAGCCGCATCATAGTCGGCAAGCGCAGCGTCGAGCTTGCCGAGCCGGAGCTGCACCAGCGCGCGGCTGTCAAGATAAGAGGCCGAGCCGGGTCGGAGCTTCAGAGCGGTGTTGCAATCGGACAGCGCACGGTCAAGCTCACGGTCGAGCAACGCCCGCGCCCAGCACCGTCCGTTATAGGCGGTCGCGCGATCGGCATCGTCGCCGTGCATCTTGAGCCACGCATCGTAATTCGCGATCGAACCCTCGGGCTGGTCGATCGAATCGTACAGACCGGCGAGCCGGAGCCGGTCGTCGGATCCGGCAGCCAGCGTCCGATCGGCGACCTTCATATCCTCCGCTGCGCCGACCGGATCGCGGCTCATGACCCGAAGCCGTGCGCGCAGCAGCCGCACCTCGTTGTCGTCGGGGCTCAACGCCGCCGCCTTATCGATGTCCGCGGCCGCAAGCAGCAACTGGCCGTTGGCGAGCCGCGCCTGCCCGCGCAGAAACACGTAGCGGCCCACGGTCGGCGCCATCGCCACGGCCTTGTCGAGATCCGCGAGCCCCTCGGGATAGTGCCGCTTCGACAGGAACACCGCGGCACGCCGGCTAAAGCCTGCCGCATCGGTCGGCACGCCGGCGGTGTCGGTCAGATCAAGCTTCTCGCCCCCCGTCGTCCGCGCCCCGGTCGGCGTCAGACCGAACACCGTGCCGCCCTCATAGGTCATGTACATCAAGTGATTCGCGTTCGAGACGAACATCCGGTGCGTGAGAAAGAAATCGAACCCGATCAGCATGTCGCCGTCAAGTTTGAGATCGGCGATATTGAATTTGGGTTTCGGCACGACCTCGCCACCAAGGTCGATGGTGTCGAACGGCGCGATCCAGGTCGTCAGCTGTTTTGAGCCCAGTCCGCTGTTATAGCCGACCGGCCTCACCCCCGGGCTCGTCGGCGTGATCCCCGCGCGCTTGGCCGCGGCAAGCGTCAGGATCGTCGTCTGCGCGCCCGAATCAAATACCGCGCGCATCTTCACGCCGTTGACCAGCACGGTGCCGATCGTGTGCGGCTTCCATGGTCCACCGTCGCCGCGTTCGAGCGGGATCATCGAATATGGCTTGCCTGCCGCCCAATAGGCGAGCCCGACATTACCGCAATCTTCGACCTTCATCAGCCGGACCGCGCCGTGTGGCAGATCGTATTCGACGTCGACCAACCCGAGGATGTTCTGGCCGAGCAGGCCCGCCGTGCCCGTGTCGGTGCCACCGACGATGAAGCTGACGCGCGGGAGCGGGATGCCGGCGAGCGTAAAATCCTTAGCGCTTGCGATCGAGGCGGAGGCGTCGCCATTGACTCCGCGCAGTCTGAACCACGATGGGGCGGGCGTGCTCGACAAGCCGAACTCCGCCGCCGATGCGCGCGACAAGGTGCTGTAGAACGCGCCGCTGTCGACGATGAATCGCGTATCGTGTGTGCCGAACTTGGCATCCACCATCGCCCGGCGTCCGATCAGCGTTACCGGCAATTCGGCAAGCTTGCTCACCTTGCACGCGCCGATCGCCGGACCCGCCATCGCCATCGCCATCACCGCGATCGCCACCCCCCGAACTACCGTCGATCCCCGCATGCGCATCTCCTGAGCCTCAGCCTCGCCTTAGGCACCCGAATGCTATCCCAGCGCGGATGCCAGCGCTACAGCGGCGTCGATGAGCCCGGGGGCAGGAACTGGCGTCCCGGCTTATGCGGCATGAAGGTGGCGTTAGCGAACCGGAAGTATGACCGCGGCGTCGCATCGATGCGGTTCGCGGCTCTTCACTGCACCTTGCAAGGCTCGCCGCGCGGATCGCCTGCACCGCCGCTGCGCCCACATCGCCGGCGATCCGCTGGCGGCCCGCTATGCGACGATCTGGAAACAGATCGCGGTCGATCCGCGCGCCGCATCGACACGGTTCGTCACCGACCGGGGTCGCGTAACGCCCGCCTTCCAAGATCGTCCGCAGGCTATCGCGACGGTCTTCGTGCGCTTGCTATCTGGCGAACGGCGGATCCCCGCGCTGCCTTGCGCGCTGCGACGTTGCCTCCCGCAAGACGACGATCGCCTGTTTCAGGACGCGGCTCGATGCGCATTTCGGTGGCGCCGCGGCCGATGTCGTGGTCGTGCGCGTCCGGATCGGCACGCCTCGGGCACTGATCACCGTCCCGTCGCAGAGATCGCTTGGCGACGTCGAAAACAGGCGGTTTCGTGATCGTCGACCAGCCCGCATGCCTGCATCCAGGCATAGACGATGACCGGCCCGACGAACTTGAACCCGCGCGCCTTCAGCGCCGCGGACAGTGCCTCGGACACGGGCGATTGGGTCAACGCCTTTTCGCCGTCCCCGATCACGGGAACTCCATCGACGAAACGCCAGGCAAAGTCGGCAAAATCCTCTCCGGCGTCGCGCATCGCGAGATACGCGTGCGCATTGCCGATCGTCGCCTCGATCTTCGCGCGCGAGCGGACGATGCCTGCGTTGTCGAGCATCGCCGCGATCTCCGGCTCGCCGAACCGTGCGACACGCACCGGATCGAACCCTGCGAACGCCGCCCTGAACGCCTTACGCTTGCGCAGGATCGTGATCCAGGCGAGCCCGGCCTGGAACCCGTCGAGCATCAGCTTTTCCCACAGTGCGCGCGCATCCAACTCGGCTACCCCCCATTCGGCATCGTGATAGGCCGCGAGCAACGGATCGCTTTGTGCCCAGCGGCATCGGCAGAGGTCGGCAACGATCATGACAGCGCTCGCAAACGGAAGGGAGATCGGCCTGTCCTCGGCAATGCGACCCGCCGCGCGAGCCGCACCCGTTTCGGCAGGCGGGCACGCACCCTATATAGGCCAGGTCAGCCTGCCGGTCGACGGCGGCCTGTCCGCCGCGCTCGGCCAGCCAGTTTGCTCAAGATCCGGAGGACACCATGACCGACTACAGGAAAACCGACGACGCGCTCGCCAAGCTGACGCCCGAGCAGTTTTACGTGACGCAGCAGAGCGGCACTGAACGCGCCGGCACGGGCGAATATCTGCACACCAAGGCGCCCGGCATCTATGTCGATATCGTTTCGGGCGAGCCGCTGTTCGCGTCTGCCGACAAGTTCGATTCGCATTGCGGCTGGCCGAGCTTCACCAAGCCGATCACACCCGACACCGTTGCCGAACTTCATGATCACAGCCACGGCATGACCCGGATCGAAGTCCGTTCGGCTGGTGGGGATAGCCATCTCGGGCACGTATTCCCCGATGGCCCGCGGGATCGCGGGGGCTTACGGTATTGCATCAACTCGGCATCGCTGCGGTTCGTGCCGCAGGCGGACATGGTCGAGCAGGGCTATGGCGCCTATCTCGACCAGGTCGAACAGGTCGGGTAAGCGATCGCCTTACCCGCATCGCCAGCAAACCCGGAACGTGCGCTGGCGATGCGGTCGAAATTACGCCGCCTGAACTCCGTACCGCAGATGGACGATACCGTGGTCGAGCACGTCGGCCCCCTTGAGCGTCAGCGTCACCTTGCCAGCCAGGCCGTCGGGACCGGCGATGACGATGCCCTGCACGTCGGTCCCGCCATCCAGCGCAGGCGTGACCAGTACGCCGAGTTCGTCCACTACACCCGCTGCGAGCAGCGCGCCGTTGATGCCACCGCCACCTTCGAGCAGGATCGTCCGGATACCGAACGCGTCCCCCAGCGTCTCAAGCGCCGCGACGATATCGATCTCGTCCGTGTCGGCTACGACATAGGACACGCCGTCCGCCGCGAGCTCGGCGAGATGGCTGTCGGACACGCCTGCGCCGAGTAGCACGATCACATGGTCGCCGCCGATCGCGCCTCCCTCGAAATGCAGCTTGCCTGACCGGTCAAGCGCGATCGCGAAGCGTTTCGCATCGCTTGCGACATGTACCGCCCGGTCTACCGTCCATGGCTTTGGCGGCGCATGCGGGCCGGTCGCGCTCATCTCGGCCATCGTCACGCGACCGACCATCCACGCATCTGCCGCCATCGAATCGTGCAGCGTTTCATATGCCTTCGACCATTGCTGCCGCGAGCCATCGGGGCTTTCGGTATAGCGGCTCGGATGCAACCGTCCGTCGATCGAGGACAGCATCAGGCAGGTCACATGCGGTTTCATCAGCGTCTCCAAAGGTGCAGGACGCTAGAACGGTCGTCTCACCGATCGGGCCCATGGCGACCGCTGCGTACGCCGACTTTAACGCCAGATCCGGTTGCCGAGAACGATCCCGAACGGCAGGCCCCGTCGTCCAGGCCCGGTCGCCCCGTCGGGCAGGCCGCGGTGCGCGCGGGCGAGACGGTCGACAATCGATAGGAGATCCCCGATCGCTTCGAGCGCGGCCCGCCAGCGCGCCAGAGGCAGCAAATACGAAGCGTCGGAGAAAGACGCGGACGATATCATCGGGGATGACGTCGGAAGTCGGGCCGACCTGTGACGATGCAGCGGCCGTCGCCAATCGGCAGGCTATATGCCTTGATCACGCCGCGTCGGATGACGTTCTTCGACCCCGGTCATCGTCGGATCTGGCCGGCGAACTGACGGGTCATGCCGGCCGGAATTACCGGCCGGCGCGTACGGATCCGTCCCGTTTTGCGAGATGGCGTGCGTCCGGGCGCGTGCGCCGCTATGGTCCCTGTCAGCATCCCGCACGCCACGTTCGGATTTGATCGATGACAGATGTTTCGCGTCGCCTGCTGCTGTCCGCCGGTGTCGCCGGGGCGGCCATGAGCGCGCTTCCCGCCGCAATCGCGCGGGCTGCAGCGATCGCCCCCGATGTGCGGACGCGCTCGATCATGGATGTCGAGCATGTCGTTATCCTGATGCAGGAGAATCGCGGCTTCGATCACTATTTCGGATCGCTGCGCGGCGTGCGGGGGTTCGCCGATCGATTGGCGATACCCGTGGCGGGCCCCGTATCGGAGCAGGCCGCGCCGACGAAGCCCGCGGTGGTCTGGGCCCAGCACGATCGGACCGCGCCTGGCGGCGCGCGTACCGTCCTGCCGTTCCATCTCGCCACGCGCGCGAATTTCGACCTCATGCGGATGGAGGGCACGCCGCATAGCTGGCCCGATGCGCAGCGTGGGTGGGACGAGGGTCGGATGGCGCATTGGCCCGAGGCCAAGAGCCAGCGCGCTATGGGGCATTACCGGCGCGAGGACATCCCGTTTCAGTTCGCGCTCGCGGAGGCGTTCACGGTGTGCGACGCGTATCACTGCTCGGCGCAGACCGGCACCAACACCAATCGGCTGTTCCTTTGGAGCGGAACCAACGATCCCGGCGGCACGCAGGGCGGCCCGGCGATCGGCAATTCGCACGACAGTTTCGTCGAGGATGGCGGCGCTCCCGACCCTTACCGCTGGACCACCGTCGTCGAGCGGTTGCAGGCGAAGGGCGTCGACTGGCGGATCTACCAGGACATGGCGGACAATTTCACCGACAACCCGCTGGTCGGTTTCGCCGCGTTCCGCGATGCGCATCGCGGGGGCGGGGAAGGGGACGCTGCTTTACGCGACCGAGCGCTGACCACGCGTGGGCTCGACGTCTTGCGCGCCGACGTGCTCGCCGGACGCCTGCCGCAAGTATCGTACGTCATCGCCACGGCGAAGGGCTCGGAGCATCCCGGTCCGTCGAGTCCGGCGCAGGGAGCGGCGTATACCGCCGACGTCCTCGACGCGCTGACCGCCGATGCCGCGGTCTGGGCGCGGACCGCCTTGCTGGTGATGTTCGATGAAAATGACGGGTTCTTCGATCATGTTCCGCCGCCTGCGCCACCGTCGCATGCCGCCGACGGCACGTTGCTCGGCGGGTCGACGGTCGATCTGACGGGCAGTTATCATATCGTCCCGAGCAAGGGCGATGCGACGCTCGACCTCCCGGCCTATCGCGGTCGCGCATATGGGCTGGGCCCGCGCGTGCCGATGTACGTCGTGTCGCCCTGGAGCCGCGGCGGCTGGGTCAATTCGCAGGTGTTCGACCATAGTTCTGTGATCCGCTTCCTCGAACGCCGGTTCGGGTTCCACGAGCACAATATCTCGCCGTGGCGCCGCGCGGTATGCGGCGACCTGACTTCGGCATTCGACTTCAGCGCCGCCGATCGCGTGCCATTCGCCGCCATGCCCGATCCGCGGCGCGACGCGGCCCGGGCCGCCGCCATTCCGAAGCAGGTCCGTCCGCAGGCATCGACCGCCACCGATCCGCCGTGGCAGGAGCCCGGTATCCGTCGCGCGCGCCCGCTTCCCTATGCGCTGACCGTGAACGACACGATCGCCGATCGGGCAGTCGAGCTTCACTTCGAGGCGGCGGGTGCGGCAGCCGCCGTGTTCCACGTCTATGATCGTGTGGATCTCCGAACTGCGCCGCGCCGCTTCACGGTCGAACCGGGGCGGTCGCTCGACGGACGCTGGGCGTTCCAATCCGATGGGCGCTATGATTTGTGGGTGCTCGGCCCGAACGGTTTCCACCGACATTTTGCTGGAACGCGTGACGATCCGGCAGCGCTGGAGGCCGTCGCTTGGACCGTGACCGCGGACACCCTCGTGCTGGACCTCCCAGGCAGGCATCATGCGCTGGGGCTGACCGCGCACGTCGAACGGATCGGCGTGCGCGCGGTGGCGGAGCCCCTGACGGCAGCACGGTATCGCTGGCCGCTGCGTGACAGCTTCGGCTGGTACGACGTCAGCCTCTCCGCAACGACCGTGCCCGGGTATCGCCGCCGTGTCGCTGGGCGGGTCGACACGCCGGGCCGGGCCACGTGCAGCGATCCGTTCGTGGCCGTCTAGGGCCGCAGCGCGGCGATGCGCGATCCGAGGCGCGCGACGAACCGGTCGAGCGGACAGAGCGACGTACATCCCGGGATCGCAATCGGCGTGACGACGACAGCGGGTCGCAATGCGCGGATCGCGGCGAGCGACTGAACGCGGTAGAACACCCTGACATAGCGCGCGTGCGAAGTCCGATCGCGCAACCGCTCGATGACAAGGGCCCCGCCCGGTGCAACGTCGTTGCGCGCAAAGCCCGGTGCGTCGAGGTCGACACCCAGCGCCGCCGCAAGCGCGGTGACATTGGTGTCGTGACCGACCATCACGTCGAGGCGGGGGGCGGTGGGGGCGGTGAGCGTTTCGACGATGCGGTGGCCGAGCGCCGACGCTTGGTGAGCCGCCATGTACGGCGATCGCGTGAACACGTCGAACAGCGCCGCGTGGAGTGCGCCGAGGCGTTCGATCGTCGCGGGATCGGCGCGTCCCCAACCGACCGCGGCGCGGGGCAGGCCTTCCGCCTCCTGAAGCAGCAGGACCTGCGCGATCCCCGAGGTTGCCCGGATCGGCCCGGAAAGGTCGATGCCACGACCGTCCGCGGACGGCGTGAGCATCGCCGGGCTGTCGGGGCTGCAGGCGCCGTCCTTGCAGCTCAGCACGCGGTCTAGCAGAGCGATCGCCGGTCGATGGCGTGCGACGAGCGCGTCCATGCCTCCCGTGTAGCGCATGATCGACGCGATCGCCTGGCGTGGATCGAACGCGGTCGCACCCGCGCTGAGCGGTTCGAAGATCGGATCGGTCCGATCGCCTGGCAGATGCCCGACCCGGACGTCGCAACCCGGTGCGAGGCCCTGCGCATAAGCCTCGCCGCTGGCGATCGTGCGCGCGGCGGTATTGGTCCAGATCCGCACGGCGCCGGGTGCCGGGCAGCCGGCAAGGCCGAGCGGAGCGAGCCAGCGGCGATCATGGCGCGCCAACAGGATCAACGCTGAGGCGCCGTGCGGCGTAAGGCGCCCCTCGGACACCGTCCAGTTCGGCCAAGCCGTGGCAGTGTGCGTGTCGGCAGGCACTTCCCCCGACAGCGGTGCACGCACGCCGTGCCGCATCAGTATCACGACGCGTTCGAGTTCTAGGCCGTGCGGGGCCGCGATCGCCCCGCTCGATAGTCCCGCCAACGTGACGGCTCTGAGGATTCTCGACAGAATACGAATACGGCGCATGGGAAACTGTCCTGGTTCGGGTAACGAAAACCGCCGGCCGCGCTAGACGCGCGACCGGCGGTCGAGGAGGGGCTACATCTTCATCGTCAGGCTGAACTGAAAAACGCGCCCGGTATTCATATACCCGCCGTTACGATCGTTCGAGATGTACCGTTCCGACTTGCCGACCGTCGCCCAATAGGTGTGCTGGTCAAGCAGATTGCGCGCCGCCACGCCGATCTCGAGATTGTCGGTCGCGGCGAATGCCAGCCCAAAGTTCAGTTCGCCGACCGGCTGGACATAGATATCGGGCTGGCTGTCTTGCACCGTGGCCAGGAACCGGCCGGTGTAATTGTACGAAAGGTTGGTGCGGAACTGGCCGTCGGCATAGAAGACTTCGGCATTGTAGATCAGGTCGGGCGCCTGCGGCAGGCTGGAACGGCGGATGTCGGTCGCCGAGATCTGATACTCCGCCTCGGTATTTTGGTAGGTGATGTTGCCGCCGACCCCAAAATTCCCGAGGAAACGCGAGCCGACCATGTCGCCGATGGTGAAGCGCCCCGACGCCTCGATCCCCTTCGCACTGCCGCCGCGACCGTTGGCAGGCTGGATCGTGACGACGCTGCCCACGGTTTCGCTCAGCGAGCGCGTGCCGGTCGGCACCAGGATGTTCTTCAAGTCCTTGTAATACAGAGCGACCTGGAGATACCGCCCGACGCCGCCATAATATTCGACGCCCGCATCATAACTCCACGCCTCGACCGGCTTCAGGTCGGGGTTCGGCCTGGTCACGGTGATGACACCGTTGGAATCCGCATCGCTGCGCCGGGTGGGGCCTGCGATCTGGTCGAACCCCGGCCGCGCATAGCTCGAGCGCACCGCACCCCGCACCACGAACCGGTCGTCGGGCTTCCACGCCGCCAGCACGCTCGGATCGAGATGGTCATAGTTGCGCCCGGCCTTTACGAAACTGCCGCCGACGCCGTTGGCATTGGTCGAGAAATAGCGCCCGTCGAAGCTGTTGTCCTCATACCGAAGCCCCGGCACGACTTCGAGCGCCCCGAGCTTCAGCGTCGCGGTGCCGTAAACGGCCTTGCGCTTTTCGTTGGCCTTCAGCACCCCTTGACTGATCACCTGCGGCGCCACCGTCGCCAGGTTCACATATTTGCTGACCTGGGAGTCGAGCTGGCTGCGATCGAGCACCTTGATCCCGCGCGCCGGATAGTAATCGAGAAAGTCCTTGAGAACATAGCCGAGATACTGGTTGATCGTCGGACCTTGTTCGGTGCCCGATTGCAACGGCGTCAGGAACCGATAGCGCGTCACGTCGGGCGACAATGACCGGCCGTCGCGATCGGAATCCTCGTACAGCCCCCCGACCGCGACGCTGGCGAGGAATCCGGTGCCCTCCCAGCCGAGGCTCCCCTTCACGGTCTTCTTGACCTCCGACAGATAATCATAGCCCTGTTGGACGTAGAGCTGGGTCGGACGGTCGAGCGAGCCGACATAGGCGCTCGCGCCCGAAGACAGCACCGGGCGGGGCGAACGTGGGTCGGACAGGTCGACGTTGACGCCTTCGCTTGCCAACCCGGTGTTGCTCACCGCACCGTTATAGGCGACGCCGCGGAACGCCGCCTCGATCCGCTGGGGCTGGTCGAACCGGCCATCGGCATAGCTGCCTTCAAGCGACGCGGTGATGCCGTTCCAATGCGCCTTGCCGCCGAGCTGCGCCGAGAACAGCTCCTGCTCGACGTCCTCGGTACGGAAATAGCTGGCCGGGTTGATGCCGAGCGGCGTGTAGATCCCCGCCGCATTATACGCCTGCGTGGTACTGCCGTTGCCAAGCGTGCGGACCGGGTTCGCGTTCGTCTGGCCGCGGGTCAGCTCGTTGCGCAGGCCGGTCTGGTTCATCGTGTTGGTGTTGAGATAGGTCGCATAGTTGACGCGGGCGAACAGCTCGACGGGATCGCTGTGAAAATCGAGCGAGCCGGTCGCGCCGTAGCGCTTGATCTCGTTGTTGTAGAAATTCCACTGGACGCCATCGGCCGACAGCGCATCGCCATTGGCGCGCGCGGTGCCGACGTTGAAGTTGGTCGTCTTATAGTCGTTCTGGACCGCGGTCGATTCGGCGTCGTTTGCGCGCTCCTCGTAATAGCCCGCGACATATACGCCAAACTGGCGATCGCTGCCGAACCGGCGTGCCGCATCGATCCCGACCGCGCCGCCAAAGCCCTTTTGCTTGCGATCGAGCGCGAGTTGGGCGCCTTGGGCGAGAACGCGGGCGCGCGTGAAGTCGGTCGAGAAGTCGAACGCGGTCGGCGTACGCAGATCGACGATACCCGCGATCGCGTCCGAATCCTTGTTCGCCCCCGGCGTCTTGTCGACCGCGATGGCGCCGACCGCGAACGGCGAGAACAGGTTGAGCGAGATCGCGCGCGAGCTGCCCGCGACCTGCGGCAGGCGCAGACCATCGAGCGTATAGGCGTTGTAGCTGGTGTCGAAGCCGCGGATCGAGACATATTGCGCTTCGCCCGTCGCGCTCTGGTTGCGGCCCTGGTCGCGGCTGACCGAGATTCCCGGCAGCGTCTTGGCGAGATCGGCGATCCCGGTTTGCGAGTGGATCGCGACGTCTCCGGTGGTGACGACGTCGATCACGCCGACGGCATCATGCTCTTCGGCGAGCACAGACTGCTGGCGGCGACCATTGACGACGATGTCGCCGGTCAACGCTTCGCTGACGGTCTCGGTCGGCGCAGCAACGGTCTTATTGTCGGCCGGGATGGTCTGGGCGGACACCGGGGTACCGAAGAACCAAACGCCGGATATGCCGACGGTCGCTATCGCCAGCGTGCCGCGGGCGGCTTGGGACAGTAAGGCAAGCGCAGGCGATCGCTGCCGGCGTACCGGCATCGTGAAGGTCGAAGTCATGGGTCCCCCCTGGGATGATCATGGGCTGAACTGCCCGATCGAGGGTTCGTTAGGACCGATTCGATACGGTTTTGTGACAATCAGGTAAGATCCTGTGTAATATCTCAACGTTCTCATCAAAAACTGATGGGGTCAGCGCTGAGTCGAACATGATCCGGGAATATGCTTGGAACCGTGACCGCCAGCCGTTAAGCACCCCGCATGATGAAGCGCAGCGATCGTCGTCAACATATCCTCGACCTGCTGCGCAACGGCGATGCGCATGCGATCGCAGAAATGGCCACGGCGCTCGCGGTCTCCGACGAGACGATCCGGCGTGAATTGCGGCAGATGGAAGCCGATGGGTCGATAGAGCGCATCCATGGCGGTGCGCGGCTTGCGAAGACCGCGGAGGAGGGCGCGTTCGAGGTGCGTCTCGGTCGCAATGCCGCGGCCAAACAGCGGATCGCTACGGCGGTCGCGCTGCTCGTCGACGACGGTCAGTCGCTCTATATCGATGCCAGTTCGACCAGCCATTACGTCGCCCGGGCGCTGCGCTCGAAGCGCGATCTGACGATCGTCACCAATGCGCTCGGCGTCGTGCAGGAGCTTGGCGGGCGCAACGGCAACCGGGTGTATGCGGCGGGCGGCGAACTTGACGATCGCTACCGAGCCTATTTCGATAGTGATGCGCGCGCCTATCTCTCGCGGTTCCGCCCTCGTCTGGCGATCATCTCGACCGAATCGGTCGATCCCGTCGCGGGCTTTACCAATTATCACGTCGGCGAGGCTGCCCTTTGCCGCCAGATGATCGCGCAATCCGAACGCGTGCTGATCGCGGTCGACGCCTCCAAGTTCGACCGGTGCAGCGTCGCAGCGGTAGCGACCTTCGCCGAGGTCGATATCTTGGTCGCCGACCGTGCGCCGGGCGAGGCCTATGCGGCGGCGATGGAAACGCTCGAGTGGGTCATCTGTTGATTCCCCGACGGAGCGTGAGCGCGAGCAGTAGCGCGACGCCGGCGATGGCGGCATGCCAGCCCCAGAATTCGGCGATTGCGATGCGTTCGTAGAAGCGACCGACCCAGCCGACGAACAGGTTGGCAAAGAAGCCGTGCAGATAGAACAGTCCGACCATCGTCCCGCTTTTGCCAGCCGGCGTAGCCGCGGTGACCAGCGCGAGTCCCGCCGGCCAGACGAACACCACGCCGAGATCGAGCAGGACGAGCGCGGCGAGCGGAACGAGTGCGCTGTCGCTTCCCGTCAGCGCCGCAGCGCCCAACACGCCGAACCCGGCAGCGATCGCGCCGCAGCCCACCGCCAGCACAGTCGCAGGCGTTAACGCCTTATATCCTCGCCGCGCGCGGACCGTGCCGATCCAGCGGACCAGCGCGACGAGCATTATGGTGAAGAACCCGTCCGCAGCGGCAAACCACGCCGGCGGTACCGCGAAGCCCGCTATGTCGAGGCGGACATGCCCGGCGATCCAGACGAGGAAGATGTTCGACACCTGCTCATAAGCGCAAAACGCAAGCACGACGATGACGATCGCCGCGACCGCGGTACCCGAATTCACCGATCGCTGCGCAGTCGTCCGCCGGGCGGTCGAGACGGCAGGGGCTGGCGGCGCGCCCAGATAGATCGTCAGCGCGACCACCATCCCGAGCGCGGCGGCGCCGAAGCCATAGCGCCATCCGAACTGCTGCGCGAGCAATCCGCACACCAGCGGCCCAAGCATCACGCCGATGTTGAGAAACGCGAGGTAGACCGCAAATGCCCGCCCGCGCCCTCCATCGTCGACCGGAAACAGATCACCGACCTGCGCCGCCAGGTTCGCCTTCATGCAGCCGGTGCCAACGATCAGCAGCGCCAGCGCAGGCAGCAGCAGGGCCTCGCGCATCAGGCAAAAATGCCCGCTGGCGATCAGCAGCGCGCCGAGCATGATCGCGCGCCGCCGACCCAGTACGCGGTCGCCGATCGCGCCGCCGATCGGCAGCACCAGATACGACAGCGCCGCGTAGAGCCCATAAAGCTGCGACGCGAAGGCGAGCGGGGTAAGCGGCCCCGACAGCACTTCCAGCATATGCCGCGCGGGTGCCAATCCGAAGACACCGTTGCTATCGTCGACCAGCACATGATCGATCAGATACAGCGTCAGCAGCGCCTTCACGCCGTGCAGCGAAAACCGTTCCCAGGTTTCGGTTGCAGCGAGATGATAGAAGCGTCGATCGAGTGCTGTCCGCGATGGCGTCGAATCCGTCATCGTCGCGCAATGATCGCTGGATATGACACTGGTGCGACGCCGCGCCGCGCGAACGCGTCATATCTACAGAGACTATACCCGATGCCCGTCATTGTCCTGCGTTTCGCCGCGCTGCTCCTGTTGTGTCTGGCCGGGCCCGTCCTGGCGCGCGCGTCCGATGCGACCCGCTTGCGGGTGATGACGTTCAACGTCCGCTACCCCAATCCGGACGACGGCGTGAACGTCTGGGCCAACCGGCGGGCGCTGTTCGTGCAGACGGTTGCGGCGGCGAACCCCGACATCATCGGCACGCAGGAACTGTTCGCCACGCAAGGCGCAGACGTCGTGCATGCACTACCCCGCTATAGCTGGTTCGGGCGCGATAGGCGCGGCGGGCATGCCGATGAGCATATGGGCATCTTCTACCGTCGCGATCGTCTGCGCCTGATCCGCCACGGCGACTATTGGCTGTCGGATACGCCGGCGGTGATCGGCAGCATGGCGTGGGGCGCGACGCTGCCGCGCATGGTCACTTGGGGAATCTTCGAAGCGCGGGCCACGCATCGACGGTTTGTCGTGTTCGATACCCATTTCGCACACCGCGACGAGGATGACGGCGCGCGCGAACGCTCGGCTGCGATGCTCATGGCAGAGCTCGCACCGATCGCCGGCGCGCTCCCGATCGTCGTGACCGGCGACATGAACGCAACCCCCGACAGCGCCGCCTATCGCCTGCTCGCCGGGCGGTTGACCGACGCCTGGGTCGCATCGCCGGTCCGCGTCGGCCCGGACCGGACCTTCCACGATTTCACCGGCACGCCCGATCGCCGGATCGATTACATCTTCGTCCGCGGCTTCACCCCGCTGGCTGCCGCGGTAAGGACCGATCACGCGGCGACGGTCTATCCCTCGGATCACTTCCCGGTGGTTGCCGAGCTGCGGTTCGACGCGATCAGGCCGGGGGGTCGAGGCTGAATCGGTCGTCGGCGTCGTCAAACACGAACAGGTCGGCCTAGCGGCCCCATTCGGCTACGGTCCGCAGCGTCGTCGCTGCGAACTCGGGCGACATATGATCCTCCAGTCCGTCGCGGAAGCGCCCCGCCTACGCCTGATGAGTCGATCGCTTGTGCGCGCACTACGCCCCGGCGGCGGATGATCAAGCGCGAACGTCTCCCAGCATCACGGCCGGGTACAGAACGCTGTCAGGACCAGGGCGCCACGTGCAACAACGCCCGGGACGCAGCCGCGATGTGCCGCTAAAGCGCGTCGGGAAACGAGGAACGGATATGATCGAGGCGGTAGCGAAGGCATGGGACGGTGTGATCGTCCGGACGTGGCTCGAACGTCGCGTCGCCGCCGCGAAGTCGGATCAGGTCGTGGCGGAGCGCGGCGGTCGCGATCGACACGACGATTGCGACAAGGCGACCGCGGAGGAAATGGTCTGCGGGCTGATGCAGGCCAAACAGGCACCGGAGACGCAGGAGGGTTTTGCCGCCGCACTACGCGCTCTGCTCGATCGCGACGAGTATATCTGGCGCGGCGTGTATGACGACACGCGTTTCGACCGCCATGTCCGCGCGATGATCAAGAAGCTCATCAAGATGACCAAGACGAACGACGGGTTCGCCAACACGACGCACTATCAGTGACGGCGCCAATGACCCTGACGACACTTGCGGATCTCGGCTGGACCACGTTCTTCAGCGATCAGGTTTCGGCGGAGGAGGCCGAACGCTGCCACCCGGTGCGCGTGATGTCGGTCCACCGCGGCAAGATATCGGTGTCGGGCGAGGCGGGGCAGCGCTTCATGACGCCGTATATTCAGGGCGCGCTACCGACCGACGATCACCCTACCGTCGGCGACTGGCTGCTGGTCGACGATGCCACCCTGCTTCCCGTTAGGGTGCTGCCGCGGATGAACCTGTTCAAACGCCGCTCGCCGGGCGACCCGCGCCGTGACCAGATGATCGCCGCCAATGTGGATACGGTGTTCGTCGTCGCGTCGTGCAACCAGGATTTCAGCGTCGCGCGACTGGAGCGCTATCTCGTGCTCGCGCGCGAAGTCGGAGTGACGCCCGTGGTGATCCTGACCAAGGCCGATCTCACCGACACGCCCGAGCTCTTCGTCACCGCGGCGCGCGCGCTCGAGCCGGGACTGCGTGTCGAGACGGTAAACGGCCGTGATCCCGGCGACGTCGTCCGCCTCGCGGCCTATTGCGGTCCAGGCCGGACCGTCGCGTTCCTGGGGTCATCGGGGGTCGGCAAGTCGACTCTCGTAAATTCGCTGCGCGGGTCGGATAGTATCGCGACGCAGGCGATCCGCGCCCATGACGGCACCGGGCGCCACACCACAACCGTCCGCGAGATGCACCGCCTGCCACAAGGTGGCTGGCTGCTCGATACGCCCGGCATGCGCGAATTGCAGCTGTCGGATGCGGCGGCGGGAATTGCCGAAGTGTTCGACGATTTCGCGCTCGCGGCGCAGGATTGCCGTTTTTCGGACTGCTCGCACGGCGTCGAACCGGGCTGCGCGGTGCGCGCCGGGATCGACAGTGGTGCGCTGACGGCGGAGCGCTTCGATCGCTGGCGACGACTGGCGGTCGAGGAGAAGACGAACGCCGACCGCCTGACGAAACGCTGGTTTCGCTAGGACGCGTCGACAAGTTGGCACGACCGCCTTCGCCCCCCGCGTACGCGACGAACCGCAGTGATCCCATGCGGCCGAAAGCGCTGGCGGGGTCTGCGCGCTGCGGGCTAGACGCGGCGTCCGACTCTTTGGGCTAGGCCTTTATTCTGCGCGCATTGTCCGTCCTCAAATCGATCCGGCGTCGTGTCCGCGCGAGCGAGGCGGCGTTCATCGTGCTCGCGACGCTAGTCGGCGCCGGCGCCGGGTTACTCAGCGTCTTGCAAGGCGCGGCAGCGCGGACGATGCAGCATGGGCTGTTCGGCCTGTCATCCGTCGCACGGCTCAGCGCCATGCCCGTTTTACCGCTCACCGCGCTCGTCGTGTTGCCGATCGGCGGGCTCGTGCTCGCGCTGTTCTCCTTGGCAACGCGCGCGCGCCGACGCCGGATGGTCGATGCGGTCGAAGCGAATGCGTTGCATGGCGGCCGCATGTCGGTCCCCGACAGCCTGGTCATCTCCGGGCAGACGATTCTGTCCAACGGCTTCGGCGCCTCGGTCGGGCTCGAGGCGGCCTATGCGCAGCTTGGTGGTGCGATCGGATCGGTCGCGGGGGCGGCGTTCAATCTGCGCCGCGCGGATCTGCGCAATCTGGTCGGTGCGGGCACCGGCGCGGCGATCGCGGCAGCCTTTGGAGCACCGCTGGCAGGCGCGTTCTACGCGTTCGAGATCGTCATCGGCGCCTACACACCGACCGCGCTCGCCCCGGTGGTCGCAGCCGCGCTGGCCGGAACGCTGGTCGCGCACCTCCTCGGCACGCAGCCCTATGTGATCGATGCGGTCGCGACGATGCCCACCGAAACGCATCACTATCTGATCTACGCAGTGCTCGGCGCGCTGTGTGCAGGTATCGGCATCGCCCTGATGCGCGCGGTCGCGCTGGTCGAGACGGCGTTGCGCCGCACCAGATTGCCCGACTGGTCGCGGCCGGCGATCGGTGGCGCCTTGCTGGTCCCGATCGCGCTCGTCTCCCCGCAAGTTCTGTCGGCCGGGCATGGCGCGCTCCACGCCGATCTTGCGCTGGGCGCGCCGCTCGCGTTCATCGGCGTGATCTTCCTCGCGAAATGCGCGGCGTCGATCGTCTCGCTGGGGTTCGGGTTTCGCGGCGGGTTGTTCTTCGCGTCGCTGTTTCTAGGTACCCTGGTCGGCCATCTGTTCGCGGGGGGACTCGCGGCGATCGCCGGCCAGCATCTGGTCGATCCGCGCAACGCCGCGCTGGTCGGGATGGCGGCCTTGGCGGTCGCGGTCGTCGGCGGACCGATGACGATGGCGATGCTCGTGTTGGAGGCGACGCGGGATTTCGCGCTGACCGGTGCAGTGCTCGCGGCGGCGCTCGTATCGTCAACGATTGTGCGCGAGACGTTCGGCTACAGCTTCTCGACCTGGCGGCTGCACCTGCGTGGCGAGACGATCAAGAGCGCGCGCGACGTCGGCTGGGTCAAGACGCTGACCGCGGGGCGGATGATGCGCCGCGAGACCAAGGCGTTGCCTGCGTCGATCACGATCGCCGAGTTCCGCCGGCGGGTGCCGCTCGGTGCGACCAGCCGGACCGTGCTCGTCGATGCGGAGGATCGCTATGCCGGGATCGTCCAGACCCCGACCGCCTATGCCGAGGGGCTTGATCCGCAGGCCCCCGTCGGATCGCTCGCGGTCGTCGCGGATGCCGCATTGGTGCCGACGATGGACATCGCCGAAGTCATGCGCCGCTTCGATGCCTCGGGCGCGGACGAACTCGCGGTGCTCGACGACGCGCGTGCGGTCCTTGGGATCCTGTCCGAATCTTTCGTCCGTCGTCGCTATGCGGAGGAACTTGAAAAGGCGCAGCGCGAACTCTTCGGGGAACGCTGAGCGCGACGGCGCAGCTGTGCCAAATCGACCGACATGCCATCGGTATCGCCATCATTTGCGACCTAGGCTCCTTCGGCAGCAATCGGCTGTGCGCAAAGAAGGACGTCGTCATGACCCTCGAATATCCCCCCGTCATCCCCGCCGACCGTAGCCGACCGCGCCACCAGCGATCGGTCACCGATGCGCCGGATCCGTCCCCACGCGCGCGCTTTACGTTTACCGAACTCGAAGCGCGCTTCGATCCCGAGCTCGACACGCTCTGGACCTATATGCGGCAACGCGTCCGACCGAGCTTCAATCCCGGGCTGCTGACCGAATTCAGCCAGTGGCAGGACGATATCGTCGCCGCCCGCCGCACCGGTGATATGCATATCCGCTATGTCGTGCTCGGCTCGCGTTTCCCAGGGGTGTTCTCGCTCGGCGGCGATCTGGATCTGTTCGCAGCGCACATCCGCGACGGCAATCGCGCTGCACTGGTCGGCTATGGGCGTGCCTGCGTGCGCATCCTGCACCGTAACATGCTCAGTCTCGATCAGCCGATCATCACCATCGGTCTGGTCGAGGGCGACGCGCTGGGCGGCGGGTTCGAGGCGTTGCTATCGTTCAACGTCGTCATCGCCGAACGCGGCACCAGCTTTGGTTTGCCAGAAACCAATTTCGGGCTGTTCCCGGGAATGGGTGCGCATTGTTTCCTGTCGCGCAGGCTCGGGTCGGCCCGCGCCGAGCAGATGATCCTGAGCGGGCGCAGCTATAGCGCCGAGGAGCTCTACGACCTCGGGATCGTCCACGCGCTGGCCGAGCCGGGCGAGGGGCGCGTTGAAGTCGAACGCTATATCCGCCACAATCGCCGGCGTCACAGCGGGCATTGCGCGATCTACGAAGCGTCGCGCTCGGTCAATCCGCTCCCGCTCGGCGAACTTGAGGCGGTCGTCGACCTCTGGGCGGATGCCGCGCTGCGACTGAGTGCCGGCGATCTTAAACTGATGCGACGGCTGGTGGGGGCGCAGACCCGCTTGCTCGGCAAGGTCCAGTCTTGATCCTCGCGGTCAGGATCCGGACCGTGTCCTGACCGCGGCCCCGTCGGCAAGCATGGCTCCGACCGAGCTTGCCGGCATCGGGTGCGCAAGGAGATAGCCCTGTACCGCATCGCACCGCGTGCGGCGCAATTGGTCGAGCTGCGCCTGCGTCTCGATTCCCTCCGCGACCGTTCGCATCCCGAGCTTCGCGGCCAAGTCGATCACCGTCTGGACGATCGCCACAGAGGCGGGGTTCTGGTCGAGATCGACGATAAACGAACGGTCGATCTTGAGCGTCTGGAACGGGAATTTGGTCAGGTAGCTGAGCGACGAATAGCCGGTGCCGAAATCGTCCAATGTCGTCTGCACGTCGAGCCGGTTGATCGCATCGAGCGCGGCGAGCGATGCCTCGATGTCTTCGAGCAGCACCGATTCGGTCACTTCGAGTTCGAGGCGTCGCGCGGACAGTCCGCTGCTCGCCAGCGCGCCTAGGATGAGTTGCGTCAAATTGGCCGAGCGCAACTGCACCGGCGAGAGATTGACCGCGATCTGGACGTCCGTCGGCCAGGCGCTGGCGATCCGGCATGCCTCGCGGATGACCCAGCCGCCGATCGTGACGATCAGGCCGTTGTCCTCGGCGATCGGAATGAATTCGGCAGGCGAGATCGCGCCGTAGCGACGGTTGGTCCAGCGCAGCAGCGCCTCGCATGATACGATGCGGTCGCCCGCGAGGTCGAAGATCGGCTGGAACACCAGATGGAATTCGCCGCGTACGAGCGCGTCCTGCATTTCCGCCGCCAGATCGCGGCTGCGTTCGATCTTTTCGTCCATCACCGGCTCGTACACGCACATCTGGCCGCGGCCGCCGTCCTTGGCACGGTACAGAGCGAGATCGGCGTTCTTCAGCAGCGTATCCGCATCGGTGCCATCGCGCGGCGCCACCGCGATCCCGAGCGACGCACCAACCCGCAACATCCGGCCGTCATGGTGGACCGGTTGTTCGACCAGCGTCAGGATCGTCCGCCCGATCGCGAGGGCGTTGTCATGGTCACGGACCGTACTGACCACGGCAAACTCGTCGCCGCCCAGTCGTGCCACGATGCCCTCGGTGCCGAATGCGTCGTTCAGCCGGCGGGCGACGCCGGCGAGCAGCGCGTTGCCGGCAAGATGCCCGAACGAATCGTTGATCTCCTTGAAGCGATCGAGGTCGATCCAGTGAAGCGCGAGGCGGTCATCGTTATAGTGCAGCGCCTGCATCCGGGCTTCGAACTGTTCGCGAAACGCGGTCCGGTTGGCTACCCCGGTCAGGTCGTCGCGGCGAGCGACCGCCGCATGGTGATCGGCGATCGCCGCCTTTTCACGCGACACCAAAGTGGCCTTCAGAATCACGCCATAGGTTTGCAGCGTGATATCCATCATCGCCACCACGAACAGCAGGATGACGACCGCCAGCACGATCTTGAGCGTCTCGACCGACAGGAACAGCCCGATCGCCAGCGGCACCGACGCAAACAGCAGTTGCGACAGGGCGATCCACGGCCGACCGGCGTTGCGTCCGGCGATCCCGGCAGCGTAGCCGATCGTCGTCGTTACCGCGAGGAGCTGCAACACGCCATCATCGGTGCGCACCAGCGTCAGCAGGCCGAAAATACCGAGCAAGGCCGAATAGCAGAGCGCACCCGATCGATAGAGTATTTCGCGGCGGGTCGTCTTGCGCGCGGTAGCCTCGGCCGACGGTTCCACACGAGCCCGGGCCGCGTCGACAATCCGGATCGCGGCGACGAGCACGATCGCCGCTGCACACACCATGATTAGGCGATCGGCACTCATCAACGCCACGATCGCGGTGATCGCACCGCTCGACAGCGCGCCGATCACCAGCGACCGGGGGGACGCATAGAGCGACTCGACCAACGTCTCGCGGACGGCGGCGGCAATCGCCTGATCGGACCGACGCAGTTGTCGCAGCCGAGAAACGAGACCCGTCACTCGGCTATCTCCGCACGGCAGGTTTGTACAAGGTGCGAAGACATACGGGCGGTGGTCACAGGGTGCCGCATAACACGGCGTGGTCGACTATGGCGAAGGCAAATGCCGAAGCAGTCTGCGGCCGACGGCCCGCACAAGCCGAGCGCACGGACAGGATGCAGACGTTTGCATGCGACGAGGGCTGGCAGCCGGGACCGATTGCGCTATCGGGCGAGATCTGTTCCTCGACGCGATCGTTCCCAACGCCGTATGAAACCGCTGCCTTCCCGTTTGCGTCGCCTCGACGACGCGCTCGCCGACCTGCCGTTCGACGAGCCGATGCTGCTTACCGAACTCGACGGGTTCCTGACCGGTGTACTGCTGTGCCCAGAGCCAATCCCGCAGGCAGAGTGGTTGCAGGGCGTCTGGGGTATCGACGACGGCAGCGGTCCGCCATTCGAGGACCCGCTCGATGTCCAGTGGTTCGTCGATGCGATCACCGCCCGCTGCACCGAGATCGTTCGCGATCTCAGCCGCGGCAAGCCTCAGCCCCTATTCGACATCGACGAGCGCAATGGCGACGTTCTCTGGGAGTTGTGGATCGACGGGTTTGCCGAAGCGATGGCATTGCGGCCCGCAATATGGGCGACCTTGGCCGCTGGCGAAGACGACGTCGCAGACGCGTTGGCGCAAGTGTCGGTGCTGATCGGCATCGCTCGCAACGATACGTCGCTCGACAGTTTGGCGATCAACGACCTTGAAGTGCGTGCCCATACCGATCTGGTCGACCTGATTGCGCGGTTGCACGGCGCCGGAATGCGCGCGGGCAGTGCGGCCTTGGCGATGCCGATCAAGTCGATACCGACCAGGATCGGCCGGAACGATCCCTGTCGTTGTGGTTCGGGCAAGAAATCGAAGCGGTGCTGTGGATAGGGTTGCGGACAAGGCAACGGTCGCGGTCGCGTCTCCGGTAATGCTGCACCAATGCTTGGCATCACGGCGTCGTCGACGCTGACCGCGCCGCCACACCCGCCGCATCGATCCTCGTCATTCTCCACGACTTCGCGTTGAGCGGGACCGGACGCGTCGGCGCCCGCCTCGCCGTCCGACTCGCCGCAGCATGGGCACGACCCAAGGTCACGGTCGCAATTTGCGCAGCGCTCTTCGACGTGAACAGCGATCGTTCTGCCGGCGGCAACCATTCGCGCTCGCCGCGCGCAATAATGAGATACTGCGGCGGCCGCGCAAGGTCAGGCTCGGCGGATCAATCTCCTGTAGAGATGCGAGTCTACCCAGAGGCGCTATTGGGATGCGCCAAAGATGAACGATTTCTCACGGAACGCAGGCAGGGCCTCGCAGGTATCTCCTGTCCAAACCCTGTCTAAGAGGAAAACTGGGATGCGTCTTACCCCTTTGTTCGCGCTTCCGCTGCTCGTGATGTCGGCCTCGCCGGTGATCGCCAAGGGCTGCATTCGTGGTGCCGCGGCGGGCGGCGTCGGCGGCCATTTCGTCGGCAAGGGGCATGCGGTGATAGGCGCGGCCGCCGGCTGTGTCATCGCGCATCATCACTATGCCAAGCAGGCCCGCGCGCAAAAGGCTGCGGCTCGCGCACATAGCTGATGAGCGAGCGAACGGGGCGGCGCGTTTGCCGCCGCCTCGTTCCGACATCGTGTACCGAAGGGCATATCGACATCGATTTCCGTCGGTTGCCAGCCACCTGCGCCGATAGCGCTTTCCACGCCCGCATCGACCGCCTAAGCGATGGCTTCCCCGGGGGGCCGCTGATGCGCGGCTGAGAGGTGGGCTGCAGCCCATGACCCGCTGAACCTGATCCGGCTTATACCGGCGTAGGGAGGGTCTGCGGCTGGCCCGTCGTCCCTCCGATTGGAGTGGATGTGAGCGTTTTTGGTTTATGGTTTTGATCGTCGCGTCGCAGCATCGGGCGCGGGGGCATGCTGTCGTTATGGCGCTCTCGGCCACGCTCATCACATCCGCGGCCGCAGCGCAGGTCGCCGCTGACCCAGACGCGCCGACTGAGATCCGCGTCGTCGGCAAACAGGACCCCGCCGGTCTGCTCCCCGACCAGAAGGTGCCGCGTGCGCAGAGCGCGATCTCCGCCGACTTCATCGTAAAACAGGCGCCGACTCTCAACGCGTTCCAGTTAGTGACGCTGCTCCCCGGCGCCAATGTCGCGTCGAGCGATCCATACGGCCTCTCGACCAGCTCCAGCCTGACGCTGCGCGGCCTTGGCCAGGACGAGATCGGCGTCTTGATGGAGGGCGCGCCGCAGAACGACATCGGCTATTACTACGCCTACCCATCGCAGTTCGCCGATCCCGAGAACCTCAAGCGGATTTCGCTGGCGCAAGGCTCGGTGGATATCGACTCACCGACGCTTGGCGGGGCCGGCGGGCTGCTGTCGCTCGCGCTCGACGATCCGAAGGCGCGTCCCGGCGCGCTCGTCGACCTGTCATTAGGTAGCTATGCGGCGCGGCGCGGCTTTTTCCGCGTCGATAGCGGCACCATCGGCAATACCGGGTTGAAAGCCTTCCTGTCCTATTCGAACACCCGCGCCGACAATTGGCGCGGTGCCGGCTACGATACGCGCCAGCATGTCGACGCGAAGCTGCTCAACGAATGGGGCGCCGGCAACCGCGCCAGCCTCGCGCTGTCGTATAACGACGCGAACTCGTCGAGTTACCCCAGCCCGACGCTTGCCGAATGGACCGCGCGGGGTCGCAATTTTAACTACGACACGCGCTACACCGCCGGGAATACCAACTATTGGCGTCTGTACCGTGCACCCTTCCGCAATCTCTACGCGTCCGCGCCGGTCCACCTGGTTCTGTCCGACCGGCTGGTGCTCGACACCACTACCTATCTTCAATTTGGTTACGGCAACTCGCCCTACGGGACACAGCTGACCACCGAGGGAAATTTTCTCGGCACCGATGAACTGACCCAGCCGATTACCCTCCCCGGCGCGGTCGATGGCATGGCGACCGTGCTCGGCAATTATACCGGCGATCAGATGCGCGTCGGCAACGTCGGCAAGCTGACGCTGAACAGCGGCATGCACACGCTCACGGCCGGGCTCTGGTTCGACTACGGCACAGACCGTGTCACGCAATCATACACCTCGATCGATGCGGACGGGCAGCCGGTCGATCGCTGGGGCTATCGCGCCAAGGCGATCCGCACCGCCGATGGCCGCCTGCTTGCCTATGAGAACCAGCGCACCGTTACCGTGACGAAGGCCTTCTTCCTTGCCGACAGCATCGCGCTGACGCCGCGGCTCACGGTCGACGCCGGATTCAAGGGCGTGACCGTGCTGCGCAATGGGCATAACTATTTGCCCGGGCCGCAAAACAGAGTGCGCAACAACAGCTTCGCGGCGCTGCCCCGCGCGGCGATCCATTACCGGCTCGACGACCGCCAGCAGCTGTTCGCCAACATCACCACCAACTTCCGCACCCCCAATGAATTCACGCTCTACAACAGCTACGCCGGTGGCGCGGTGGTCGTGCAGGGGACGAACGCACTCAAGAACGAATATTCGGTCTCGCAGGAGATCGGCTACCGCTTCATCGGCGAGCAGCTCTCCGTCTCGGCGACGGGCTTTCATTACACATTCCGCAACCGCCAACTCGCGACCGTGGTCGACCAGGGCGGGGCACAGGTGAACGCCACGATCAATGCTGGCGGACAGACCTCGTACGGCGTGGATGCGGAGATCGACTACCGCCCGGTCGCTGGTGTCAGCCTCTACCTTTCCGGCGAATATCTGCGCGCCCGGATCAACGACGACCTGCCGGTCGGTGCGGATTTCCTGCCGACCAGCGGGCGCCGCGCGGTGTCGAGCCCGACCGTCCAGTTCGGCGCCGGCGGGACCTATGACGATGGCCGGTTCTTCGGCAGCGTCGCATCGAAATATATCGGCAGCCAATATGCGACCTTCATGAACGACGAGTCGATCAAGGGGTATGCAACGCTCGACCTGTCGGTCGGCATGCATCTCGCCGACTGGCTCGACGGGAAGCGTACCGACCTGCGCGTCAACGCGATCAATGTCACCGATCCGCACGTTCTGGCCGGCGTGCAGTCGGTCAGCACGAACGCGCGGGACACGATCGGACGCAACGGTACGGTCATCGCGGGCGCCCCCCCGGCCTATTATGTCGGCAGCGGTGCGGCGGTCATGGCGACGATCTCGCGGGCATTCTGAGGTGGCGACTGAGCCTGCCCACCTCGTTCACGGCATGGGCACCGCGATGGAGGCGCCGACCTGGCCCGCGATCACCGCGGAGGAAGCCGCGGCGGTGATCGCACGTTTTCCGTCGGCGGGGCGGATGACCGGCCAGCACTGGCATTCCCCGCGGCCATTCTCCGCCGCGACGCTGGTACACACGACGCAGGGCGCGTTCCTGCTGAAACGCCATTCGCGCGGTGTTCGCACGACCGAGGGGCTCGCCGAGGAACATGCGTTCATCGCGCACCTTGCCGGCGCAGGCCTGGCGGTGCCCGAGGTGATGGTAACCGCGGACGGCGCGACGGCGGTGGCGAGCGTCGCATGGTCGTACGAACTGCACCGTGCGGCACCAGGCGCGGACCTGTACCGCGACAGCCTGTCGTGGACGCCGTTCGCGTCGCACGCGCATGCGCATGCCGCTGGGGTGGCGCTTGCGACGCTGCACGAGGCAGCACGCAGTTTCTCCGCACCGGCGCGTCGCGCTCAGCCGCTGGTGGCCAGCTTTACCATCCTCCCCGCCGCCGACCCGGTGGCCGCGGCCGAAACCTATGTCGCTGCACGCCCTGCTCTGGCGGCGTTTCTCGCACCGCGTCCTTGGCGACGCGAACTCGCCCGGCTGTTCGCCGCCTTGGGGCAGGGGCTCGCCCCGTTGCTCGCCGGGCAGGTCTCGCTGTGGACTCACAACGACTGGCATCCGTCCAACCTGCTCTGGGGGCGGGACGGCCGTGTCGAGACCGTGTTCGACTTTGGGCTCGCCGACCGCACCTGCGCGGTCCATGACATCGCTACCGCAATCGAGCGCACGGCTCTTCACTGGCTCGATCTGGGGCAGGGGACGGACGACATTGCCGATCCCGACGCGGCGCTGGCGCTGCTTGCCGGCTATGCCACGGTCGTACCGCTCGACGGTGAAGATATCGCGGCAATCATCCGCCTCCTGCCGCTGGTCCACATAGAGTTCGCTCTGTCGGAGATCGATTATTTTACGGCGGTGGTCGAAGACGAGGACTCGGCCGCGCTCGCCTGGGACGGCTATCTGATCGGCCATGCCGCGTGGTTCCTGTCCGATCCGGGCCAAGGGCTTATCCGTGCGATCGAAGCTGGGGCTGCCTCGCGATGACCGCGTTCGAGATCATCGCGGTCGCCGTCAGCGTTGCCGGCATCTGGCTGACAGCCACCCGTCGGATGCTGTGCTGGCCGGTCAACCTCATCGCCTGCGCGCTCTATTTTAAGCTGTTCCTCGAAGTCCGGCTCTACGCCGACATGGTGCTGCAGGCGCTGTTCGGATGCGCGATCCTGTACGGCTGGGCCGCCTGGCGCCGTGGCAAGGACGACGCTGGTGACGTCGTCGTCGCCCCACTACGTCCTGGGGACGCGCTCGCAGGTCTCGTCGCCGGCGCGCTTGGTGCGGTTGCGATCGGCTCGTTCACGAGCCGCTACACCAATGCCGCGCTTCCGTGGATGGACGCCGGGCTCAGTAGCTTCAGCCTTGTCGCCCAATATTGGACCGCACGCCGCTACACCGCCAATTGGCTGCTCTGGATCGCCGTCGACATCCTCTATGTCGGGATGTTCATCGTCAAAGGCCTGATGCTGACCGCAGGGCTGTACGCGGCGATGATCGGGCTCGCCGTGATCGGCTACCGCCGGTGGCGCAGCGCCGCGCGGTCCGCGTCAGCCTGATCTTGCATCGAAGCCCACGCAGTCGGCTCACCGGCGCTTCAGGCCGCCGAACAGGATCTCGTCGCGGCTCAGGCGCCACTCTACGTTATTGGCACAGCCGTCGGCCAGTATCGACACGGTCGTTCACGGCCTCCCCACGGAGGGGGGATTGGATCGCGCCTTTCCCACCAAGTGATCCTGACCCCTGGCGTTGGTCATTCCCAAATACCCCGGCAATGCCGGCCGATGCGAAATCTGCGTAGTTCCCGAGGGTCTCCGCACGGCGACGCAGCCCGTAGACCGTTTTGGCAATGGCGCAGCGAGCTACCGAGCGATCGCAATTCGAGAGTCCGCTGTAACGCACGCCGACGGAGATCTTGCGATGACGGTCACGGACCATGTTTCGACAGGCGGCAGGCATGCGGTGATCCTGTGCCATCCCGACTCGTCTAGCTTCAATCATGCCATCGCGGACGCCTATTGCGACGCCGTCCGCGCGACAGGGCAGGCGGTCGTGCTGCGCGATCTCTATGCGATCGGGTTCGATCCGGTCCTGAAGGCAGAAGAGCGACCGACCCGCATCGCAGCCTCATACGGCCAAGATGTGCTCGACGAGATCGAGCGTATCAGGGGCTGCGAGGTGTTCGTGCTGATCTATCCGATCTGGTTCGGGACCCCGCCGGCGATGCTCAAGGGCTATGTTGAACGCGTGTTCGGTGCAGGCGTGCAGCCCGACGCGGTGCAAGGGCGCGTCCGTACCGATCTTCTCGGTCGCAAGCGGCTGCTCAGTTTCTCAACCTCCGCCGCGAGCAAGGTCTGGCTAGACGAGCAAGGGCAGGGCCAGGGTCTCAACAGCGTGTTCGATCAGTATCTGGTCCATGCGTTCGGAATGCGATCGCAGGAGCATCGGCGCTTTGCGCATATCGTGCCGGGGCTGAGCGCGCGCTTCGCCGATCAGTATCTGCGCGAGGTGGCGGTACAGGCGCGGCGGACCTGCGCGCAGATCGCGTTCGGCGACGAGGCACTGCTGGCCGACCCCGCCATCGTCACCCGGATGGCGGGGTGAATCCTCCGCATCTTCAAGGACAATCCATGACCCATATGATGCACGCCGCCGTCGTCGAGGCGTTCGGCAAACCGTTGACCCTGCGCGAGTGGCCAATGCCGACCGCGGGGCCCGGGCAGATCCTCGTCAAGACCGAGGCGTGCGGGGTGTGTCACACCGACCTGCACGCCGCACGCGGCGACTGGCCGGTCAAACCGGTGCCGCCGTTCATTCCCGGCCATGAGGGGATCGGGATCGTCGTCGAGGTCGGCGCGGGCGTGACCACCGTCAAGCTCGGCGATCGGGTCGGTGTGCCGTGGCTCTATTCCGCCTGCGGTCACTGCGAATACTGCTTGTCCGCCTGGGAGACGGTGTGCGCCGAGGCGCAATTCGGCGGTTATACGCGCAATGGCGGGTTTGCGGAATATATCCTCGCGGACCCGAATTACGTCGCGCACATCCCCGTAGGCCTGTCCGCGGTCGAGGCGGCGCCGATCATCTGTGCGGGGATCACCACGTATAAGGGCATCAAGGAGACCGCGGCACGGCCGGGCGAGTGGATCGCGATCTCAGGCGTCGGCGGGCTAGGGCATCTGGCGGTGCAATATGCCAAGGCGATGGGGTTGCGGGTCGCCGCGGTCGATGTCGACGCGGGCAAGCTCGCGCATGCCGAGGCGCTGGGCGCGGACCTGATGGTCGACGCGCGACAGTCCGTTGCGATCGCGGCGCTGAAGGACGGCACCGGCGGCGGCGCGCACGGCGTCCTGATCACCGCGCCGTCGCTGACCGCGTTCAACCAGGGCGTGGCGATGACGCGCCGGCGTGGGACGTGCGTGCTCGTCGGCTTGCCGCCAGGCGACTTCCCGCTGCCGCTGTTCGACGTGGTGGCGAACTGCATCACCGTGCGCGGCTCGTTCGTCGGCACGCGCAAGGACATGGCCGAGGCGCTCGCCTTTGCCGCCGACGGCAAGGTCAAGGCGGATATCGAGGTGCAGCCGCTGTCGGCGATCAACGCCGTCTTCGACCGGCTCGAACACGGCCAAGTCGCGTCGCGCGTTGTCCTCGATTTCGGGAGCCAGACATGAGCGATCTGGCGACCCATTCGTCGGTCCCGGCACCGACCAGGGCTCACCCGCTTTCGCCCGACATGCTGCGCCGGATGGACGCCTATTGGCGCGCCGCGAACTATCTGTCGGTCGGGCAGATCTATCTGCGCGACAATGCGCTGCTCGAACGGCCGCTGACGATCGCCGACGTCAAGCCGCGGCTGCTCGGCCATTGGGGGACGACGCCGGGGCTGAATTTCCTCTACGTCCATCTCAACCGGCTGATCGTCGAGCATGACCTCGACATGATCAACATCATCGGGCCGGGGCATGGCGGCCCCGGGCTGGTCGCGAACACCTATCTGGAGGGCTCGTACACCGAACGCTATCCGGCGATCGAGCGGAGCCGCAGCGGCATGCACCGGTTGTTCCGGCAATTCTCGTGGCCGGGCGGGATCCCGAGCCATGTCGCACCCGAGACGCCGGGATCGATCCATGAGGGCGGCGAGCTCGGCTATTCGCTGGCGCATGCCTATGGCGCGGCGTTCGACAATCCGGACCTGCTGGTCGCGTGCGTGGTCGGCGACGGCGAGGCGGAGACGGGCGCGCTAGCGGCGAGCTGGCACTCGAACAAGTTCCTGAACCCCGCGCGCGACGGCGCGGTGCTGCCGATTCTGCACCTCAACGGCTTCAAGATCGCCAACCCGACGATCCTGGCGCGGATCGACGGGCATGAGCTCGACGCGTTGCTGCGCGGCTATGGGCATGAGCCCTATTATGTCGGGGGTAGCGATCCCGCCGCCGTCCACCAGCAGCTCGCCGCGGCGCTCGACAAGGCGCTGGCGCGGATCCAGGCGATCCAGGCCGCGGCGCGCGTGCCGGGCGCGACGCCGGCGCGGCCGCGCTGGCCGATGATCGTGTTCCGCACGCCCAAGGGGTGGACCGGGCCGAAGATCGTCGACGGCAAGCCGGTCGAGGGCACATGGCGCGCGCACCAGGTGCCGATCGCGGATTTCAAGGATCCCGAGCATCTGCGCCAGCTCGAGGAGTGGATGCGCAGCTATCGCCCCGAGGAGCTGTTCGACGCGTCGGGCAAGTTCCTCGCAGAGTATGCGTCGCTCGCGCCGACCGGGCATCGGCGGATGGGATCGAACCCGCATGCCAATGGCGGCGAGCTGATGGTGCCGCTGTCACTGCCCGATTTCCGGGCGTATGCGGTGCCGGTCGAGGCACCGGGCCAGGTGAAGGCCGAGGCGACGCGCGTGCTCGGCCGCTATCTGCGCGACGTGATGAAGCTCAACCTGGCGACGGTGAATTTTCGCCTCTTCGGTCCGGACGAGACCGCGTCGAACCGGCTCGCCGACGTGTACGACGTGTCGGGCAAGGTCTGGGTGGCGGAGGTCGAGCCGGTCGACGAGCATCTCGGCCCCGATGGCCGGGTGATGGAGGTGCTGAGCGAGCATCTGTGCCAGGGCTGGCTCGAGGGATATCTGCTGACCGGGCGGCACGGGCTGTTCTCGTGTTACGAGGCGTTCGTCCACATCGTCGATTCGATGGTCAACCAGCATGCGAAATGGCTGAAGGTCACGCGCGGCATCCCGTGGCGGCGGCCGATCGCGTCGCTCAACTATCTGCTGACCTCGCATGTCTGGCGGCAGGATCATAACGGGCTGTCGCACCAGGATCCGGGGTTCATCGATCATGTCGCGAACAAGACCGCCGACGTCGCGCGGATCTATCTGCCGCCAGATGCGAACTGCCTGTTGTCGGTCGGCGATCACTGCCTGCGCAGCCGCGGCTATGTGAACGTGATCGTCGCGGGCAAGCAGCCCGAATGGCAATGGCTCGGGATCGACGCGGCTGTCCGACACTGCACCGCGGGCGCGGGGATCTGGGACTGGGCGGGCGACGATGCCGACCCCGACGTGGTGATGGCCTGTGCGGGCGACGTGCCGACGCTCGAGACGCTGGCGGCGGTGACGATGCTGCGGGCCTATGTGCCGGACATCCGGATTCGGGTGGTGAACGTCGTCGACCTGATGGTGCTGCAACCGCGATCCGAGCATACGCACGGGCTCGACGCGCGCGAGTTCGATGCGCTGTTCACGACCGACAAGCCGGTGATCTTCGCGTTCCACGGCTATCCGGCGATGATCCACAAGCTGACCTATCGACGCACCAACCATGCGAACATCCATGTCCGCGGCTATAAGGAGATGGGCACGACGACGACGCCGTTCGACATGGTCGTGCTGAACGATCTCGATCGCTACCGGTTGGCGCTCGACGCGATCGAGCGGATTCCGCGGCTGCGCGATCATGTTCCGCGCGAGACCGCGCGCTATTGGACGACGATGGAGCGGCACAAGCTGCATATCGCCGAAGAGGGCGACGATCTGCCGGAGGTGCGTGACTGGCAATGGTCGCGCTAGTGGCGGGCGCGGTCGTTCTGGCGCTCAACAGCGGGTCGTCGTCGCTGAAATATGGGCTGTACGCGGTCGACGAGGCGGCAGTCCTGCTGGTTGGCGGGACGATCGAGACGACCGACGACCATGGCCATGTCTTCGACGCGATCGAGAAGACGGTACAGGGGTGGCCGGCACCGACGGTAATCGGCCACCGGATCGTCCATGGCGGGCCGCACCGCGACGCGCATTGCCGGATCGACGATGCGGTGATGGCGGATCTGGCGACGGCGTGCGCGTTCGCGCCGTTGCACGGGCCAGCGTCGCTCGCGCTGATCCGCGCGGCGCCGGCGCGCTATCCGGGGGTGCCGCAGGTCGCGTGTTTCGATACCGCGTTCCATGCGGGGATGCCCGATATCGCCACGACGCTGCCGATCCCGCGCGCCTACCAGGCGAGCGGGATCCGTCGCTACGGCTTCCACGGGCTGTCGTGCGAGTCGATCGTGAGTCAGCTGGGCAGTGACCTGCCCGCGCGGCTGGTGATCGCGCATCTCGGCAATGGCGCCAGCGTGACGGCGGTGCGCGATGGCCGGTCGATCGACACCAGCATGGGGCTGACCCCGGCCGGCGGCGTGATGATGGCGACGCGGACGGGCGATCTCGATCCGGGCGTGCTGCTGCACCTGTTGCGCGAGACGGGGCTGGACGCACCTTCGCTGGCGACGCTGGTCGATCATGCATCGGGCATGGCCGGGATTTCAGGTGTGTCGGGGGACATGCGAATTCTGCGCGCCGCCGCGACCGATGAGGCCGACCTCGCGATCCGCATGTTCGAGCGATCGGTGTGCAAGCAGGTCGCAGCGATGATCGCCTCGCTCGGGGGTGCGGACATGCTCGTGCTGACCGGCGGAATCGGCGAGCATGACGCGCCGACGGCGCGCGCGATCCGGGCGGGGCTGGTATGGGTGCCGGGGTTGGACATCCGGATACTGCCCTCGCAGGAGGATGTGCAGATCGCGCGTCACGCCGCCACGCTCGCCTGACGCAACGCGGGGATTACGTGTTTTCCGATGCCCGACTCCGTGGCCGGCTCGCGATATTGTCTTGATGTGGATCAGCTCTCCAGACCCCGCATCGTGCGGCAGCGGGCGCGGACCAGCGGGGAATTTGCGATGAACGCCGTCCAGACCGAGATGCTCTATGTCCAGCGCCGCCTCGCTGCCACGCGCGCGATGGCCGATGCGGCGGCAGGGCCGTGCGCGCGCGCCGCACACGAAACGCTCGCGCGGTTGTACGCCGCTCGTCTCAGCGCACTCGCCGCTGCGGTGCCATGCCTGATCGCCGAGCCGGCGGTCGCGCGCCCGCGCCGCGCGGTCTTGCCGGTCTTGGCACCGGCGTTGCGACGCGGGGCGCCGCGGCCTCGTTTGACGCTGAAGCTCGCCAGCTGATCTAGCCTCCGGGCCTGCGACCCGCGAGCGATCCGGCGATTGCGGTGAGGAGGGGGGCGTCGCCCGCGGCGCGGTCGAGCAGGCGGTCGCCATTGCGTTCGGCCGCGTGGACCAGCGCGGGCGCGGGGGCGGTGCCGAGCAGGATCGCGCCGCCACGCCACCCCGATCGTCGCATCGCGTGGAGCGTGTCCATGCCACTGCCGCCGATATCGACGACTATGCAGGCGACCGCGCGCGAGCGGGGATCGGCGAGCAGCGCCGCGCCGGTCGCGTAGGAGCGCACGTCATAGCGTTCGGAGAGCAGCATGATCTGGCGTGCGCGGCGGAGCGCGGGATCGCCATCGACCAGCGAAACGGCGATGCCGTCATGCGGCGGGGTTGGATGGTGGATCATCAGGCGTCCTTGTCGGACCCTGGATGCCATGCGTGTCCGCAGTCGTCTGTACGTAGTAGGCGAGGGTCTCAGCCCGGGTCGACAGGGTCGTCGCCCAACCCCGCCGCAAACGCTATGCGGAGGACGTCCGACAGGCTGCGTGCGGCCAGCTTGTCCATCAGGTTGGCGCGGTGGACTTCGACCGTGCGCGTGGCGATGTCGAGGTCGAACGCGATCAGCTTGTTCGGACGGCCGAGCATCATGCCGTCGAGCACGTCGCGTTCGCGCGGGGTGAGCGCGGCGAGCCTGATGCGCGCCTCGACCGCGGCGAGCTGCTCCCGGTTCGTCCGTGCGGCGTGTGCGAGCGCGGTCTCGATCGCGGCGAGCAAGGCGGTGCGTTCGAACGGCTTTTCAAGAAACTCGATCGCGCCTGCCTTGATCGCGCGGACCGCCAGCGTGACGTCGCCGTGCCCGGTCAGCATGATCACCGGCAGCGTGATGCCCGACTGGGCGAGCCGCGCCTGGACCTCCAGTCCGTCGAGATCGGGCATTCGGACGTCGAGCAGCACGCAACCACGAGTCTCGCGCGTGACCGCCTTCAGGAACGGCGTGCCGGCGGGATAGGTGCGGACCGCGTAGCCGCCCTTGCGGAGGAGGAAGCCGATCGACTGGCGGATCGCCTCGTCGTCGTCGACGATATGGACGATGCGGGTCGGATCAGTCACCGGTGTAGGCCTCCGTCGGCTGTCTCAGAGGCGTCCGCGCGGGCGGCGAGCGGCACGGTGAAGTGGAAGGCTGTGCCACCGGTGGCGATGCCCTCTGCCCAGATCCGTCCGCCATGCGCCTCGACGATCGTCCGGCAGATCGAAAGGCCGAGCCCCATGCCGTCCTCCTTGGTGGTCGCGAACGCCTCGAACAGGCGGGCGCGCACCGTGGCGTCGATCCCGGTGCCGGTGTCGCCGACGGTGATCTGCATGCAGCCGTCGCGTTCGGGCGCGGTGGCGATCGTCAGCACTTTGTCGGGCGAGGCCGCCATCGACTGGATCGCGTTGCGGATCAGGTTGACGAGTACCTGCTGGATCTGGATGCGATCGACCAGCACCATCGCGCCGCCCGGTGCGACGTGGGTGGCGACGGCGATCCCCGCCTCGCGCGCGCCGAGCAGGCCGAGGCTGGTGGCCTCCTCGACGAGCAGGTCGAGCCGTTCGTCGCGGAACCCGGTATCGCCGCCGTCGACGAACGCGCGAACCCGCCGGACGATCGCCCCCGCCCGCAACGATTGCGCCGCCGCCAGCTCCAGCGCCTCGGCGACGTCGGAAAGCAACGGGGCCAGTACCGCGTCGGGGCTGTCACCGATCATCGCGCGTGCCGCCTCCAGATAATTGGCGATCGCGGTCAGCGGCTGGTTGATCTCGTGCGCCAGCGTCGAGGCCATCGTGCCCATCGCGCTGACGCGCGAGACATGGACGAGCTCGGACTGAAGCTCCTTCAGGCGGCGTTCGGTCGCGCGGCGGTTGGTCAGATCGCGGATGAACCCGGTGAAGATCCGTTCGCCGGCGATTGACGCCTCGCCGACCGCGAGCTCGATCGGGAAGGTCTCGCCGCCCTTGCGCATCGCGCGCTCGAGACGGACGTTGCCGATCACGTGGCGCTCGCCCGTCTCGCGGTAGGTGCGCAGATGCTGGTCGTGATCGCGCGCCTCGGTCTGCGGCATCAGCATCGCGACGTTCTGGCCGATGACGTCGCTCGCCGCATAGCCGAAGACGAGTTCGGCCGCCGCGCTGAACGACGAGACGATGCCGTTTTCGTTCATCACGATCATCGCATCGGGGACGGTGTTCAGGATCGAGCGGAGATGATGTTCGCGCCGCACGATCGCGGCCTCGGCGGCCTTGTCCTGCGTGATGTCGCGGATGACCTTGCCGAACCCACGCAGCGCGCCCGCGTCGTCGTGGAGCGCGGTGATCGTGACGTGCGCGAGGAATTCGGAGCCGTCCTTGCGAACCCGCCAGCTCTCCTCCTCGATCCGTCCGCAGGCGTGCGCGCGCGCGAGGTCGGCGTGCGGCCTGCCTGCGGCGATATCGTCGGCGGGATAGAAGATTGAAAAGTCGCGGCCGATGATCTCCGCCTCAGCCCAGCCCTTGATCCGCTCGGCGCCGCGGTTCCAGATCGTCACGCGGCCCCGCGGATCGAGCATGTAGATCGCATAGGTCGTGGCGCCATCGATCAGCAGACCGAGCTCCTCCGCCAGCGTCGCATCGCCGCCCGCGACGGACCCGGGCGTGTTGTGGCCGTGCGGAGATTGGCCCTGCGGAGATTGCGACGCGATCATGCGGGCGGTACGATTGCTCGTGGCGCGATGCGGCAATTCATTGAGCGATGGGCCTTGTTCGGCGAACGGTTCCGATCCGCCAGGAGTCGAGGTATCGACAGCCGACATCGCAACATGACCCATGCTAGGCGGTTTAGCCACTATACGCCAATACTCCTTCGATCGCCGTTATCGCGAACAATATTGTTCCGCCAATCCCTAGTCTTGGGTTTATTACTGCAAGAGTTCCCATATACTTGTGGATTGCGCGGCGTGCCATCGCTTAATGCGACAACAAAGTGCAGCACCGGCTGTGCAGCAACAGGTCTCGCGTCATGCCGCCGAATGCCCATTCGCGGATCCGGCTGTGACCGTAGGCGCCGGCGACGACGAGGTCCGCCTCGACCTCGTCGGCGAGGGCTGCGAGCGTGTCGATGCTGGTACCCTTCATCCGAGCGACGACCTTGTCCGCATCGACGCCGTGGCGCGCGAGCCAAGCCGCGGCATCGTCGATCGGTGTGCGCGCGTCGATCGGGTCGATCGCGACCTCGGCGATGACGACGCGGTCGGCGGTGCGGAGCATCGGCAGCGCATCGCTGATCGCGCGGCGGCATTCGCGCGTGTCAGTCCACGCGACCATGACGGTCGAGAAGGTCGCTGTGGCGGGACCGTCAGGAACGACGAGCACCGGGCGGCCGGCGCGCAGAATCAGGTCGCCGGTGTCGGCATGCGTCGCGAGGTCGGTCAAACCAGGCCCTGCGCTTGTGATGATCAGATCGGCGGCGCGCGCCTGCTGTGCGACGACGTGCGCGATGTTGGCCAGCGTCGGGATCGATCGCCATTCGAGACTGTGCCGCGCGAGGCGTTTGTGCGCGTGGAATTCGGTCTTGGCGCGGGCGAGTTCGTCGGCGACGATCTCCCGCTCGATCACCGCATATTCGCCGCCGAGATAGCCGTCGCACGTCGCGATCGGGATCGGCCGGCACGCCGCGATCCCGATCACCGCGGCGTCATACTGGTCGGCGAGCGTGGCCGCGACATCGAGCAGCGCGGCATTGGGGCGGCCACCATCGAGGTGCACCATCAGGGTCGAATAGGTCATGCGTGCTCTCCCTCCTTGCCGCGTTGTCGGCGTGGGGGAGGGCGAACAAAAGTATCGGGAATTACGCAATGTCGGGACCTGCGTAGTTCCCGAGACTGTCGGCGGACGGCCGCGTCGATAGGATTGCGCGCATCGGTACGGGACCGCCTGCGCCGCGATTTTGGGAGAGTGTCATGTCGCACGACGCAAGACTGCAAAAGGCCGTGCTCGCCGAACTCAACTGGGATCCCAGCGTCCCCGCCGGGCATATCGGCGTGACCGCGAACAACGGCGTCGTCACGCTGAGCGGCCATGCGGGCAGCTATGCGGCCAAATATGCCGCCGAACGCGCCGCGGCGCGCGTCGACGGCGTCAAGGCGGTGGTCGAAGCCATCGAGGTGCAACTAGAGGACCGCTTCAAGCGCGGCGACGAGGCGATCGCCAGCGCAATCGTGGAGCGGCTGTCCTGGGATACGACGATCCCGCACGACAGCGTGAAGGCGCAGGTCGAGGATGGCTGGGTGAGCCTGCGCGGCGAGGTACGCTGGCATTTCGAGCGGGATGCGGCCGAGGCGGCGGTGCGGCCGCTGGCGGGCGTGGTCGGCGTGATCAACCACATCACGCTCAAACCGCGCGTCGACGTGACCGATGTCAGCAACGATATCCGGACCGCGCTGCACCGCTCGTGGTTCTTCGACGGCGACACGATCAAGGTGTCGGTGGATGGGGGCACGGTGCGGCTGACGGGGTCGGTCGATTCGCCGCACGACCGGATGGTCGCCGAGCGCACCGCCTGGGCCGCGCCGGGTGCGGTGAAGGTCGAGAACATGCTTGAGATTGTCTGAGGTTAGGCGCTGTCGTCGGACCACGAACGTCATGTCGTCGACCGGTTCGGTTGGTGGCGCGCGACGCGTCGTGGGGGAGTCTCGACTCAATCCGAGCGACTAGTAGCCAGCTCTTTCGATGGCGAACGTCGATCATCCGATGCGAACGTGAAGCAACTCGCTTCGCCCGGCCTTTCAAAACGCCAGACGAGATGGTCGGGGAGACAGGATTCGAACCTGCGACCCCCTGGTCCCAAACCAGGTGCGCTACCAGCCTGCGCCACTCCCCGACTGTGACGGCCCTTAGCCTCAGCCTTCGCAGTATGGCAAGCGGCTTCGTATCCCGCGGGACGAAAGACGCTGCCGGGGGCAGCGGGGAGCGCGCGGTACGGTCGTGCGTGCGGCGGGTGCGACGATGCGAGGTTCCGATCGCGGCGCGGCTGTGGCAGAGCCTTCGCATGGGTGGGACATCGAAAACCGCGCGGTTGCGCAATCTCGTGATCGGCGTCGTCGCCATGCTGGCCGGCAGTGGTCCGGCAGCGGCGCAGGACGATGCCGGATTTCAGGCCTATATGGTCGCACTTCGGCAACAGGCGCTTGCCGAAGGCGTCAGCACGCGGACGGTGAATGCGGTGTTTCCTGGCCTGACGCTGAACCAGCGGGTCATCGATCTCGACCGGCAGCAACCGGGTGCAGCCAATCCGAGCGCGGTACCGGCGTTCGCGCCGTATCGCTCGCAGCATGTCGATGCGGCAAGGATTGCGCGCGGTCGCCAGACCTATCAGGCGCAGCGTTATCGTCTGCAGCGGATCGAGCAGCAGACCGGCGTGCCTGAATCGATCATGGTCGCGATCTGGGGGCATGAAACGAATTACGGTAGCTATACCGGCAATTTCGATCTCCTACGGTCGCTCGCCAGCCTCGCCTATGAGGGGCGTCGTCGATCGCTGTTCGCGGGCGAGTTCATCGCCGGGCTTAAGATGCTCGATCGCGGCGTGACGCGCGAGCAGCTCAAGGGAAGCTGGGCAGGCGCGACCGGCAATCCGCAGTTCCTGCCGTCGATCTATCTGCGTCTCGCGCGGGACGGCGATGGCGACGGGCGCGCGGATATCTGGAAAAGTGCGGCCGATACGCTGGCGTCGATCGGCAATTACTTCGTCGATGCCGGCTGGCGCGCGGGGCAGCCCTGGGGCGTTGCGGTCAACGTACCCGCAGCATTCGACCGGTCGCAGGTCCGCAACCGGCTCGTATCGCCCCGTTGCCCGCGCGTTTTCGAACGGCATAGCGGCTGGCGCACGATCGCCGAATGGCGTGCGCTCGGCATCACGCCGCAAGGGCGCAGCCTGCCCGCGGACAGCGTGATGGCGACGCTGCTCGAGCCGGACGGGCAGGGGGCGACCGCGTATCTGCTGACGAGCAACTACCGCGTGATCCTCGATTATAACTGTTCGAACTTCTACGCGCTGTCGGTCGGGCTGCTGGCGGACGCGGTCGAGCGTTAGGCGGAATTTACGCGCAACGCGGGCGTGACGCGGTCGCGCCGCGGGGCTATGACCTGCATCACATCCTGCCCACGGATCGAGTTCCCTTTTGCTCACGGAATACCCCATGAAGAAGCTGATCGTCGCACCGCTCGTCGCCCTCGCGCTGGCGCATCCATCCATCGCCGCTGCGCCGCAATTCCAGACCGCGGCGCCGATCGCGTATATGGAGGATCTGTCGTCGGGCGCGGTGCTGTTCGCGCGCGATGCCGATCGCCGCATGCCGCCGGCGTCGCTCGCCAAGATGATGACGGTCTATGTCGCGTTCGACATGGTCAAGAAGGGCGAGCTGAAACTCGACCAGATGATGCCGGTGCGGCCCGAGACCTGGGCAAAATGGCATGGTCCGTCAGCGGGTTCGACGATGTTCCTGTCGTCTGGTGAGAATGTCAGCGTCGCCAATCTGCTGTACGGCATCGTCACGCTGTCGGGCAACGACGCCTGCATCGTGCTCGCCGAGGGCATTTCGGGGTCGGAGCAGGCCTTTACCGAACGGATGAACCGCAAGGCGGCCGAACTGGGCCTGAAGGATAGCCATTTCGGCACCGCGAACGGGTGGCCCGACAACGGCGTGACCTATGTCACAGCGCACGATCTTGCCAAGCTCGCGGCGGCGACGATCACCAACTATCCTGACCTGTACAAGCAGTTCTACTCGAAGCGCGACTTCACCTGGGGCAAGACGATGGGTGGCAGCGCGATCACCCAGGCGAACCGCGATCCGATCCTCGGTCGCGTCGCGGGCGCCGATGGCCTGAAGACCGGTCACACCGAGGAGGCGGGCTATGGCTTCACCGGCTCGGCGGTGCAGAACGGCCGTCGCCTCGTGATGGTGGTCGCCGGCCTGACCAGCTCGGGTCAGCGCGCCGAGGAATCGGTCCGCTTCATGGAATGGGGCTTCCGCGCCTGGCAGTCCAAGCCGATCGTCGCCAAGGGCAAGATGGTCGAGACCGCCGCTGTCCAGCTCGGCGATTCGTCGTCGGTCGGGCTCGTCGCGCCCAAGGCGCTGACCGTGACGCTGCCCGCCGGCACCTCGCCGACGATGACCGCCAAGGTCGTCTATAACGGCCCGATCAAGGCACCGATCAAGGCGGGGCAGCATGTCGCCGATCTCGTCGTCACCATCTCCGACGGTCTTCAGCAGACGATGCCGCTGGTTGCCGAAAAGGACGTCGCCGAGGCCGGCTTTTTCGGCCGCGCATGGGCAGGGCTGACCGGCTTTTTCGGCTGATGACGCCGGCGCCGATGGCGGTGCAGGCATGACGCCGATCATCGGCAACACCGCTGCGCAGGCTGCTTTTCTGGCGGCGATGCGCGGCGGGTCGCTGCATCACGCGTGGCTGATCGCGGGGCCGCAGGGCGTCGGCAAGGCGAGTTTCGCGCGCGCCGCGGCGATGCGGATGCTGGCGGATGCGGCCGAACCCGATGGCGGGTCGGCCGGGTGGGAGGTTCCGGAAGGAAACCGGACGCGGTCGCTGATGGAGGCGGGCTCGCACCCCGATTTCCGCGTACTCGCGCGATTACCGAAAGATCCGGAAAAGCCTGACCAGGATCTGGCGCGCAGTATCACGATCGCGCAGGTACGCACGCTGCAACCGCTGTTCGCGACCACGCCGTCGATGAGCGCGCGGCGCGTCGTGGTGATCGATGCGATCGATGATCTGGAGCGGGGCGGGGCCAACGCGCTGCTCAAGAACCTCGAAGAACCGCCGGCAGGAACGATCTTCCTGCTCGTCAGCCACGCGCCGGGGCGGTTGCTGCCAACGATCCGTTCGCGCTGTCGTCTGCTGCGGTTCGAGGCGCTCACCGACGGCGATGTCGCGACCGCGATCCGGACGCTGCAGCCCGACGCTGGCGAGGACGAGGTCGCCGCGCTGGTCCGCGCGAGCGACGGCGCGCCCGGCCGCGCGCTGCGCTATGCCGGGCTCGACATCGCCGCGATCGACGATGCCATCGCCGCGATCGCACAGGACGGCGACCGCGATAACGGACGCCGGTTGAAGCTCGCCAAGGCGCTGGGGCTCAAGGCGGCGCAACCGCGCTACGAGGCATTTCTCGACCGCGCGCCCGCGTTTATCGCCGACGCGGCACGGACCCGGTCGGGGCCGGCGCTGCGCGCCGCGCTCGATGCGCACGCCGCTGCGCGCGAGTTGGCGGGGGCTGCGATCGGCCTGTCGCTCGACGCGCAGGCGACCGTGTTCGAGATGGCGGGGATCGTCGCGACATTACGCCAGTGAGCGCCTGCACAGGCTTCACCTGATCGGGCCGATGCTCTAGGAGCGCGGCATGGCCGACCCTTTCTATATCACCACCGCAATCCACTATCCCAACGGCCGTCCGCATATCGGCCACGCGTACGAGATGGTCGCCGCGGATGCGATCGCGCGCTTCCAGCGTCAGGCCGGGTGCGACGTGCTGTTCCAGACCGGCACCGACGAGCATGGCCTCAAGATGGTCCAGACCGCGCGCGAGCGCGATATCCCGGTGCGCGACCTTGCTAACGAAATGTCGTCCTATTTCCATGAGATGGCGGATCGTTTTGGCATCTCGTACGACCGTTTCATCCGCACCGTCGACGAGGATCACTACGCCGCGAGCGCCGCGATCTGGCAGGCGATGGCGGACGCCGGCGACCTGTATCTTGATCGGTACGAAGGCTGGTATTCGGTCCGCGACGAGGCGTTCTACGACGAATCCGAACTGACCGGGGAGGGCGATGATCGCCGCTCGCCGCAGGGTACGCCTGTCGAATGGACCGCCGAGGAGACCTGGTTCTTCCGCCTGTCGAAATATCAGCAGCCGTTGCTCGACCTCTTCGCCGCCAACCCCGATTTCATCCGCCCCGAGAGCCGTCGCAACGAGGTGATGCGCTTCGTCGAGGGCGGGCTGAAGGATCTGTCGGTCTCACGCACCAGCTTCGACTGGGGCGTGCCGGTGCCCGGCAGCCCGGGACACGTCATGTATGTCTGGGTCGATGCGCTCACCAACTATCTGACCGGGATCGGTTATCCCGACATGACCGGCGACAAGGCGAAATACTGGCCGGCGGATATCCATCTGATCGGCAAGGACATCGTCCGCTTTCACGCGGTCTACTGGCCGGCGTTCCTGCTGTCGGCAGGGATTCCCTTGCCGAAAAGCGTGTTCGGCCATGGCTTCCTGCTGACGCGTGGCGAGAAGATGTCGAAATCGGTCGGTAACGTCGTCGACCCGATGGCGCTGGCGGATGCGTTCGGCGTCGACGCGCTGCGCTATTTCTTCCTCCGCGAGGTCAGCTTCGGCCAGGACGGCAGCTATTCGCCCGAGGCGATCGTGATGCGGGTAAATGCCGAGCTGGCGAACAGCTTCGGCAACCTCGCGCAGCGGACGTTGTCGTTTATCGCCAAGAACCTGAGCGGTGAGTTTCCCACGGCTGGTGATGCTCAGGACGCCGACGGGATGCTGATCGAAGAGGTCGTCGTCGCCTGCGCCGGGTTGAAGTCGGGCTTCACCGATCTCGCGCTGTCGCAAGGCATCGAGGCGTGGATGCGCGGCGTGTTCGCGTGCAACCAGTATATCGACGCGCAGGCCCCCTGGGCGTTGCGCAAGACCGATCCCGAGCGGATGCACGCGGTGCTCCGCACGCTGGTTCGCGCGATCCGCATGCTGGCGATCGCGATCCTGCCGGTCGTGCCGGAGTCCGCGGGCAAGGTCCTCGATCAGATCGGCGCGACCGAGCGCGACCATGCGGCGATCGACGATGACGGCTGGTACGACCGGACTGCGGCATCGGGCTTCCGGATCGCCCCCCCATCGCCCGTATTTCCCCGTCTCGAAATGCCCGCGGAGGCCTGATGCTCGCCGACAGCCATTGCCATCTGAACTACAAGGGCCTTGTCGAGGACCAGCAGGCGGTACTCGAGCGCGCCCGGGCGCGTGGTGTGACCGCGATGCTCAACATCTCGACGCGCGAGAGCGAGTGGGACGATATCGTCGCGACCGCCGAACGTGAGCCAGACGTCTGGGCGACGATCGGCATCCACCCGAACGAGGCCGACACCTATCCCGACGTCGACGCGGCCAAACTGATCGCGCGCGCACGACATCCGCGCGTGGTCGGTCTCGGCGAGAGTGGCCTCGACTATTTCCGCGATACCTCGGACCGCGCACGCCAGCAGGCAAGCTTCCGTGCGCACATCGCGGCGTCGCGCGAGACCGGGTTGCCGATCGTCGTCCACACGCGCGATGCCGAGGACGATACCGCGGCGATCATGGCCGAAGAAATGGGGAAGGGGGCCTATCCCGGCGTCATCCACTGCTTCACGGCGAGTGGAGCTTTCGCCAACAAGGCGTTGGATATGGGGCTTTATATCTCGATATCGGGGATCGTGACGTTCAAGAACGCGCGCGACCTCCAGGAGACCGCGGCGCGCCTGCCGATCAACCGCCTGCTGATCGAGACCGATGCGCCGTTCCTCGCGCCGGTACCGCATCGTGGCAAGACGGGCGAACCTGGCTTCGTCGCCGACACCGCCAAGTTTCTCGCCGACCTGCGCGGGGAGAATGTCGAGGATTTGTCGCGTCGTACCGCGGAGAACTTCCACACGCTGTTCGCCAAGACGAGGGTGTCCGGGGCGGTCGTATGAAGATCACGATTCTCGGCTCCGGCACATCCTCCGGCGTGCCGAGGATCGGCAATGATTGGGGCGACTGCGACCCGGGCGAGCCGCGCAACCGTCGCACGCGCGCCTCCGCGCTGGTCGAGCATGACGGCACGCGGATCCTGATCGACACCAGCCCTGACATGCGCGAGCAGTTGCTCGCGGCGGATATCGACCGGGTCGATGCGGTGATCTGGACGCACGACCATGCCGATCATTGCCACGGCATCGACGATCTGCGGCAACTATATCACGCAACGGGAACGCCGGTGCGTGGGTACGCGCGCCCCGCGACGCTGGCGGCGCTGGACGCGCGTTTCGCCTATGCCTTTAACGGCCGGGCAGGGTATCCGCCAACGATCGCCGGGGAGCCCTTGCCCGATCGACTAACGATTGGCGGGATCGATATTCGTGTCACCGACCAGCCGCATGGCAACACGCAGGCAGCCGGACTGCGGTTCGAGGCGGATGGCCGTTCAATCGGATACGCGACCGATTTCAACATGATGACCGATGATATGGCTATTCTGTATGAAGGCTTGGACGTCTGGGTCGTCGATGCGTTGCGCCGGCGACCGCATCCGACCCATATGGAATTGCCGGCCGTCCTCGCCTGGGTCGATCGCCTGGCGCCCAAACGCGCCGCGCTGATCCACATGGACCAGAGCATGGACTATGCCTCTCTCTGCGCAGAGCTGCCGGCGCGGGTCGAACCCGGTTATGACGGACTGGTGCTCACCGCCTGAGGCTTGACGGTGAGCCCCAGCGGTGCGTCAGAAACCCTTTTTCAGCGAGACGAAGAACTGCCGTGGTGCGCCAGCGAGCAGCGTCTGGTTGTCACCGCTGGCGGTGAAGCCGTTCGAGCCGATCGTCGCAATATATTTCTTGTCGGTCAGGTTGGTGACGCTGCCCTCGATCGCGACGCCGTGCAGTGCGCCTTCGCCGTCGAACCGGTAGCCGATGCTGGCGTCGACCAGCACGCGGCTCGGCACCGACTGGTCGTTGCGATAGGTGAAGTAGCGCTTGCTCATGTAATCCGCCCCGACCCGGCCGGTGAAGCCGGACTGTTCGAGCACGATCTCACCCTTGACCATGTGCGTGGGCGTATCGACCACGGTGTCGCCCCTGCGGACCTGGACCAATCCAGAGGCGTCGGTGACCGTGTCCTGATATTCGGCGTTGGTGTAGGAATAGCTGGCGAACAGCGAAAGTGGCCGGAACACGCGGTAGTTGGCCGAGACTTCGGCGCCGTAGGTCCGCACGCTGCCGGCATTGTTGAGCGTCGGCGCATTGCCGAGGATGCCGACGCCGTTCGCGAAGGCGAGCAGTCGGTTCGAGAAGTCGACATAATAGCCGACCGCCGAGGCCTGGAACGGTCCGCTATGCAGGCGTACGCCGCCCTCCGCGGTCTTCGAACGCTCGGGTTTTAGGCGGCCGCGAACCGCGTTGAAGCCGGCCTGGGTCGCCGCGAACGGCCCGGTCGTTGCCGACGAGACGAAGGCGCGCATGTTCTCGGTATAGTCCGCAAAGATTTCCGCTGCGGGAGTCAGCTTGAACAGGATGCCCGCCTGTGGCTGGAACCAGTCCTTTGCTGAGATGCGGCCGACGGATAGCGGCGCGGTCGTATCGGGCAGCATCGTCGCACTGTTGACGACATACGCCCCCTTCCACCCGGCGTTGACGATCAGCCGATCACCCGCCAGCTTCAGCGTATCCTCGACATGATACTGCATCGTGTCAGTGCCGTACTTGCCGTCCCACTGCGTTGCATAGGCGTTCTTCTGGAACTTCAGCACGTCGCGGTTGGGCGCGGCGCTGTCCGTCATCCCGTAGAAGCGACGTGCCTGCGTGAAGGTGTTGGTTTCGAGCCAGCCACCCACCTCGAAGGTGTTCGCGCCCGTCTCATAGGCGATGTTGCTGAGCGCACCACCGCGCTTGATGCTATATTCGGTCGTCCGGAAGCCAAGCGGGCTCGCTGCCGTGATCGCACTGCCATCCTGGTCCAGCGCCCCTACCGGCGTCGGCGAATAGGGCGTGATCCATGACCCTTGGCCCTTGTTGTCATGATAATAGCCGGTCGTGACCATCGTCAATTCGGGCGTGAGGTTGGCGTTCAGCGTGACCCCGCCAAGATAGTCGCGGCGCACTCCACCGGCATCGAAATACGCATCGTCGACCGTACCGAACCCCGTTGGAAAGGTCGTGCCGATGCCCGCCCACGGTGCGGCGAAACCGACCGACGAGCCGTTGTTGGCCCTGGTGTAGGTCGCCAGCGCGCCCTGGTTCTGGTAGGTCTTCGCGATCTGCAGTGCGAGCGGATAATTGGCAGCGATATTGTCGTTGCGCAGCCCGCGACGACGGATGATGTCGTAGCTGAGATCCTGGTAGTCCTGCTCGCGACGATCGGAGAAATTGAGGAAAGCCGACAGGCTGCCGAACGCACCAAGGTCCTTGACGATCTTCCCGTTCGCCTGATGCTGACGCTGGACGCCGTCGCCCTTCCATTTGTCGGTCGTCAGGTAGCCATAGCTGAGATAGCCCTTGAGGCCGCCGCCGAGATCGCCGCTGTCGAGCCGGGCATAGCCGCGATAGGTATTGTCCGACCCATAGGTGCCGCCGCCGGTGACGTTCGCGGTGTCGCGCGGCTTGTCGCTGAAGAACTGGATCGTGCCGCCGAGATTGCTGGTCGAGGCGGTGCCGAGGGCGCCGGCCCCCTGCGCGACTTCGGTACGGGCGACGTTCTCGGAGATGATCGCGCGGCTGATGTGGAGGCCGTTGACGTTGCCATAGCTCATGTCGCCGAGCGGGACGCCGTCGAGCGTGAAGCCGAGCTGGTTCTGGTTGAACCCGCGCAACGAAATGCGGACCGCCCATTCATAGGCGCCGAACGGATCGGACGCCTGGAAATTGACGCCGGGTAGCTTCTCGATCGCCTTTAACGGGCTGGAACCGGGGGTGAGCCGTGCGAGATCGACCGCGCTGACGCTCTGCACCTGACGGCTCTGGCCGAAGCCAAGCACGACGATGTCAGCAGGGCTATCCGGCGACGCATCGGCGCCACCGCCTGGCAAAGGCTGGTCCGCCTGCGCGACCGAAGCAGACGTGTCCGGGGCGGTCTGTGCGACGGCGGGTGCGGCGATCGCGAGCACGGCGACACTGGCGAAAAGGCCGGATAGACGGTTCATGTTGGTCCCCCGCGCTGCCATGACGCAACGCTCTCAGAGCCCCATCGGCGCGCCAGGTTACCAGGCAGCGACGTTTCAATGACGGTTCGATGTCGATCAGTTAATTCCGGGCCGGTCCCTTTCGCCAGGCGGATTTGGCGGCTCCGGCGTGTCCGTTCCGCAACACCGGACATGGCGCCAGCAAAGCTGCGCGCCTTGAGGCAGGTCGGTTCTGGGCCGGCACGGAACCGATTGCGTCGGCGACGCTTTGCATTGGTCAATACCGCATGGGCCCGACGACGCACAGTCGCGGAAGTTTCGACGGGGCATCACGGGGGCGGATCATCACATGGGAACGAACGCGCAATGGCTCAAACGATCGCCGACATCATGGCACTCACGCTGGCCGACGCCGGTGTAAAGCGAATCTGGGGCGTCACCGGTGATAGCCTCAACGGTTTGAACGAGACGCTGCGAAAGATGGGTCGCATCGACTGGATGATGACCCGCCACGAGGAAGTCGCGGCGTTTGCAGCAGGCGCTGAAGCGTCGCTGACCGGCGAACTCGCGGTATGCGCAGGCAGTTGCGGCCCGGGCAATCTGCACCTTATCAATGGTCTGTTCGACTGTCATCGTAACCATGTCCCGGTACTGGCTATCGCCGCGCATATCCCGTCGTCCGAAATCGGCCTTGGGTATTTCCAAGAGACGCATCCGCAAGAACTGTTCTGCGAATGCAGCCACTTCGTCGAGCTTGTTACCAACCCGGCACAGATGCCGGAGGTGATGCACCGGGCGATGCGCGCCGCGATCGGCAAACGCGGTGTCGCGGTGATCGTGGTGCCCGGCGACGTCGCGCTGCTCGATGCGCCGAAGGGAGCGACCGGGATGTTCCCTCGGCTGAATGCGCCGCGGATCGTACCGAATGCTGACGATATCGACACGCTGGTAACCTTGCTCGACGAGGCCAGAACGGTCACGATCCTGGCCGGCGCGGGCTGTGCAGGACAGCATGATGCCGTCGTGGCGCTGGCGGACACGCTCGGCGCGCCGGTGGTCCACGCGCTGCGCGGCAAGGAGCATGTCGAGTGGGACAACCCGTTCGACGTCGGCATGACCGGTCTGATCGGCTTTGCATCGGGTTATCAGGCGATGGAAAACGGCGAGCTACTGCTGATGCTCGGCACCGACTTTCCGTATCGCAACTTCTATCCGAAGGGCGCAAAGATCGTCCAGGTCGACCGTGATCCATCGCAACTCGGGAAACGCGCGGCGCTCACGCTCGGCATCGTCGGCGATGTCGGGGAGACGCTCGCGGCGGTACTGCCTCGGCTGACGCGAAGGACCGATCGCAAATTTATCGATGCGGCGCGCAGCCATTATGCCAGCGCCCGCAAGGGCCTCGACGACCTCGCGACGCCGTCAAAGCCGGGGCGCCCGATCCATCCGCAGTATCTGGCAAAGGTCTTGAGCGATGTGGCCGCGGACGATGCGGTCATCTCCGCCGATGTCGGCACGCCGACCGCCTGGGCGTGTCGCTACATCACCGTCAACGGCAGACGCAGGCTGCTTTTCTCGGCCAATCATGGATCGATGGCGAACGCACTGCCGCAGGCGATCGGCGCACAGGCAGCGTATCCCGCGCGTCAGGTCATCTCGCTATCGGGCGATGGGGGGTTCGCGATGTCGATGGGTGACCTGTTGACGTTGAAACAGCTCAACCTCCCGGTGAAGATCGTGATCGTCGATAACGGCGAACTTGGGTTCGTCGCGCTCGAACAGAAGGCCGGCGGGTTTCTCGACGTGAACGTGAAGTTGGAGAATCCGGATTTCGCGATGATCGCGCAGGCCTCTGGTATCCTGGGTATCAATGTCACCGAGTCCGCGGATCTCGAGGAATCGCTGCGACGGGCTTTCGCGCATGACGGACCGGCGCTGGTTTCGGTGAAGACCGCATCTTATGAACTGCTGATGCCGCCGTCGATCAAGGCCGAGCAAGCGAAAGGCTTCAGCCTGTATATGGCAAAGGCGATCCTCAACGGTCGCGGCGACGAGGTGATCGAACTCGCGCGGACCAATTTACGGTAGGTGGTGCGGCGACTGCACAGAGCCAGCGGGGAAGGTGGGGAAGGTCGTCGACCCTCCCCAGTCTTGCTTACTCTTCGTTGCCGAGCGTCTTCTTGGCAGCGTCGAGCGCGGCCTTCCCGCTCTTGCGGACAGTCTTGCCCACGGCGTCCCCAGCCTTCTCGACCGTGCTGCCGGCCTTGCGACCCAGACCGATCGACTTCGCCATCGCGCGTCGCGCTTCGGAATAGTTCGCGGCGACCATCGGATAGTCTGCCTTGAGGTTGAACCGCTCGCGATACTGCTCGGGCGTCAGTCCGTTAGTGGTGAGGTGGCGGCGCAGCGTCTTGTACTTCTTGCCGTCCAGCATCGAGATGATGTGATCGGGCGACGCGAGCGATTTGCGCGCCGTGACGGCAGGCTCATAGCTCTGCGCTGGTGCCGTCTCTGCATCGCTGTCCTCGCCGTTGGTCAGCTTGACCACGGCGGCATGCATCGAGAGCAGAAACGCCGGGACGTCGTCGGCCGACGTGCGAGTGTTCGGGTTTGCGAGCCAGGCTGCGGTCAGTTCCGCGGCCAGTTCCACGGCATTCATTGTATCGGTCACACTCAGTCCTTGTCTCTACGGCCCCCCGGCGCGGGGGTGACTACAACGTGCGCATCGAAATGAAAACCCGCGAAGAGATGACATCTTTGACAATATTCTTCTTGCATAAGTGCGCGTTAGTCTGTCGGCCGATCACTGTGTCAGGCGTTCGATACACCATCAACGCTGACCAGATCCGCTGTTATGGCGACGCCGATTATACGCACGCGCTTATGAACATGATCGACCGGGACGCGTGCCAATTGAAGTTGGTATCTGCCCCCATCATCGCGCTGCAATACGAACGCACCGTCCTCACGGATCAGCGTTCCGGTTTCATCGATTGGCGTGGGTGTGATGGTCATTAAGCGGTAACGCATGACATGCTGACAAGATCACCGGACATGGACGGGGTGATCAGCTAGGGAATACGGATGTCGCTCCCCATCCTCTACAGCTTTCGCCGCTGCCCCTATGCGATGCGCGCGCGCCTCGCGCTGCTCGCGAACGGGCTGTCGGTCGAATTGCGTGAGGTCTCACTGCGGGCGAAGCCGGCGGCAATGGTCGCGGTCTCGCCCAAAGCGACGGTGCCGGTATTCATCCTGCCCAACTGCCGAGTGATCGATCAGAGCCTCGACATTATGCGCTGGGCGTATGCGCAGCGTGGCAACGTCGAGACCCTGGACGCTTCGGCCGAAGCTTTGATCGCAACCAATGATACCGCGTTCAAGCATCATCTCGATCGCTATAAATATGCTGAGCGGTATCCCGAGGACGCGATAGAACATCGCGATGCGGCGACTGCGATCCTGGAACAGCTCGAGACATGGTATGCTGGGCAGGGCGTCTCAATCGACGGTCGGCCGAGTTTCACCGATATCGCGATCCTGCCGTTCGTCCGGCAGTTCGTAGCAACCGATAGTGCCTATTTCGACCAGTTGGCGCTCGCGAACCTGCAACACCGCCTAGCTGCGTTTGTCGGGTCACGACTGTTCGCGCAGGCGATGGTCCGCCTCTCACCTTGGCAGCCTAGTGACCGGCCTAGTGTGTTCGGCGCCGGACACGCGCACTCGGGGCTGGCGGAAGAGGTGGGATTCGAACCCACGGAGGGCTTGCACCCTCGCTGGTTTTCAAGACCAGTTCCTTAAACCACTCGGACACTCTTCCAAGCCAGTCGGTGAGCGCATCTAGGCGGTGCGCGGCATGATCGCAACACCTGCCGTCGGCGGTCCTGAATGAGGAACCCGCCGAACCATTTGCATGCGGACCGCGCCCGCGGCAAAGCGCGCGAATGGACCTAGACTCGATCTCGCAGCATTTCTTCGGGACGACCGATATTGATACGCTCGATCCCCACGCGCTCGAAGTCGGGCGGGACCGGGTGTCGCTGGCGTTCGGGACCGAGCGGGAGCCCGGGCGTCGATTTGCGCTTTGGGCGGTGCTGCGAGCGACCGGCGAAGCGCCGGCGCCAGCGGTTGCGTTCGAGAATGCGCACGAGCGGCGAGCCGCAGAGGCCTATGCACACCTCATGGGATTCTCGGGCCGGTCTTAGAAAGCGTGATCAGGCGGCGCGGCGCTGTTGAAGAGCGCGGTCGATCCGACAGATCAGGTCGGAGATTGATGGCCGGTCGAACTCGGTCGGCATCAGGTCCAACCGAGTCGGCGCGATGCGCATCCGGTTACCGACCAGCGTGAAGACATCCTGTTGACGTGCCATCGATCCACATCCCTTGCGATGCCGATCATCATGCCCGCGAACCGTTAACCAAAGATTGGCGACCGCGTGAAAAAACCTGAGTTGTGCACCGGGGTGACGTCTTTTGCGTCGAGCGCCGAGGGAGAAAGTGTTCGCTGGGCGCGTTGAGGCGGCACTGTTCCCCAGCGAAAGACCAGCTATGCACAACGACCTGACGGGCCAGGCCGCGATCGTCACCGGCGCAAGTTCGGGTCTTGGCCGCGCCTCCGCCATCGCCTTTGCCAAGGCGGGTGCGAAGGTTGCCGTCAACTATAACAGCAGCGCCGACAAAGCGCGCGAAGTGGTCGAGGCGATAGAACACGCAGGCGGTGAGGCGTTCGCCTGCGAGGCGGATACGTCGGACGAGGCGGCGGTATTGAAGCTCTTCAACGACACGACAGAGCGATTCGGCGGCGTCGACATTGTGTTCGCCAATGCCGGCATGCAGAAGGACGCAGCGTTTGCCGACCTGACACTGGAGGACTGGAAGCGCGTCATCGACGTCAACCTGACGGGGCAGTTCCTCGTCGCGCGCGAAGCCGTGCGCCGGTTCCGTAAGCAGGGCGACCGCGGCATCAGCCGATCGATCGGAAAGATCCTGTTCATGAGTTCGGTGCACGAGGTTATCCCCTGGGCAGGCCATGCCAACTATGCGGCATCGAAAGGTGGCAGCGGGATGCTCATGCGGACGCTTGCGCAGGAGGTTGCCGGAGACCGCATCCGCGTGAACGGCATCGCCCCTGGCGCGATCGCGACCGAGATCAATGCCGACGTGACCGCAGATCAGGACAAGCTGCTCGAGCTGATCCCATATGGCCGCATCGGCGACCCGGAGGACGTGGCGCGCGCTGCGCTGTTCCTCGTCTCGGACGCGGCGGATTATATCGTCGGATCGACGCTGACGATCGATGGCGGCATGTCGCTCTATCCCGGCTTTCGTGACAATGGCTGAGCGGGTGGTGGAGCCCCGGATCTTGATCGCGGATCACGGCACGATCGGCAACCTGGAGACGATCGCGCTGATCGATACGGCGGGAACGATCGACTATCTCTGCTGGCCTTGTCTCGACAGCGCGTCGGTCTTCGCGCGCCTGCTCGACGGCAAGAAAGGCGGGCACTTCGCGGTCGAGCCCGACCTCTCCGATGCGAACATCGTCCAGATGTATCTACCGGAGACCAACATCTTGCTCACCCGCTGGATGGCAAACGCGGCCAGCGTCGACCTGGTCGATCTGATGCCGGTTGGGGACTCGGCGGATGACACACCATCGCGCGTGATCCGCCGACTGACCTGCACGCGCGGATCAGCCAGGATCCATGTCAGATGCGCGCCGCGGTTCGACTATGGCGTCGTGGGCCGGACGGCGTCGGTCACCGCGAATGGCGAGAACGTCTCGCGTGGCCGGTTCGATCATGAGAGCGGATTGGCGTTGGCGCTCCACGGCCCGGGTACGCTCGTCGCCGACGGCTACGACCTCACCGCCGACATATATCTCAACGAAGGTGACACCGTTTCGCTGGTCTTGAGCAATCCTGACGACGTCTCGCTTGACACCGCTGCGCTTGATGCCGTCGTCGAGAAGGACATTGCCTATTGGCGCACGTGGAGCCGCAAGTCGCTCTATCGGGGGCGCTGGCGCGAAACCGTTGAGCGTTCCGCGATGGCACTCAAATTGCTCACTTCTCGCAAGCATGGTTCGATCGCCGCAGCGGCTACATTCGGTCTGCCTGAAGCGCCTGGTGGTGTCCGTAATTGGGATTACCGGGCGACGTGGATCCGCGACTCGTCGTTCACTGTCTACGCCTTGCTGCGGCTGGGCTATCAGGGTGAGGCCGTCGGCTTCCTTCACTGGGCGATGGACCGCGCGCAGGCCTGTTCGCAGGGCCATATTGGGGTGATGTACGCACTCGACGGCGGCGAGATCGCGGATGAACGCAAGCTCGACCTAGCGGGTTTCGAGGGTGCGTCACCGATCGTCGTGGGCAACGAGGCGAAGGATCAGACGCAACATGACATCTATGGCGCGCTGCTCGACGCGACCTATCTCGGCAGCAAGTATGGCGAGCCGATCGCGCACGATTCCTGGGTCGCGATCTCTCGGATCGTCGATCAGATTTGCAAGACGTGGGCGACGCCGGATTCAGGCATCTGGGAAGTCCGCGGACCGAAGAAGCATTATCTTCATTCGCGGTTGATGAGTTGGGTTGCAGTCGATCGCGCTGTGCGGCTGGCGCAGAAGCGCTCGTTGCCCGGGCCGCTGGTACGCTGGTCGGAAGTTCGGACCGCGATCCATGACGATATCTGGGCCAATTTCTGGAACGACGACCTCGGCCGTTTCGTCCGCGCGCTTGGCGATGCACCCGAGGACAAGGCAGTCGATGGCGCGTTGCTGATGATGCCACTGGTCCGCTTCATCGGCGCGACCGATCCGAAGTGGCTCGCGACACTGAAGGCGATCGGCGATGACCTATCTGATGACGGGCAGGTCTATCGGTATCGGATCGACGACGGCTTGCCGGGGCAGGAGGGGACGTTCGTCGCCTGTTCGTTCTGGTATGTCGAATGCCTCGCGCGGGCGGGGCGGCTCGACGAGGCGCGGCTGAACTTCGAAAAGCTGCTCGCGCACGCCAACCATGTCGGTCTCTTCGCCGAGGAGATCGCACAGGACGGCAGCTTCCTCGGCAATTTCCCGCAAGGCTTCAGCCACCTCGCGCTGATCAGCGCCGCCTTCTACCTCGATCGCGCGCTCGACCGCGACGGTCCGCGGGAATGGGCATGATTTTCATCACCACCGAAAGGACGGCATCATGAATCTCGATATCGCAGGCAAGATCGCGCTCGTAACCGGCGCGGACAGCGGCATGGGCAAGGAAACCGCCCGGCTGCTATTGCAGGAAGGTGTTCGGGTCGCGATCACCGACCAGCCGGGCGGTGATCTCGACTCCAGCGTCGAGGACCTGAAGGTGCATGGCGAGGTGATCTCGGTCGAGGCGGACCTCAACAAGCTGGACGACGTGACGACCCTATTCGCCAAAGTCCGGGCGCAACTCGGCGAACCCGACATCCTCGTCAATTGTGCAGGCGTGACGGGCGCGACCGGCGATTTCCTCGATGTCGATGATGGGGGTTGGCAGTCGACGCTCAACATTAATTTGATGGGCGCGGTGCGCGTGTGTCGCGAGGCGATCCCGGCGATGCGCGCAAACAAATGGGGCCGCATCGTGCTCATGAGCTCCGAAGACGCGGTTCAGCCTTATGTGGATGAGCTTGCGTATTGCGCCTCTAAGGCAGGCATTTCGAGCCTGTCTAAGGGGCTATCGAAGGCGTATGGCTGCGACAACGTGCTGGTGAACACCGTAGCGCCCGCCTTCATCGCCACGCCGATGACCGACAAGATGATGCGGAAACGCGCCGATGAGAAAGGCACGAGTTTCGACGAGGCGATCGAGACGTTTCTCGAGGAGGAGCGCCCAGCGATGACCCTCAAGCGCCGTGGCAAGGCGGAAGAGGTCGCGTCGGCGATTGTGTTCCTGTGCTCGGAGCGCGCCAGCTTCATCAACGGTGCGAATATCCGGGTGGATTCCGGCTCGGTCATGACAGTCGCGGGCTGAGCACGCGTATCTGATTACCGGCGGAGGCGGGGGGCGGGGATCTTAGACGAAATCGTCTGCAACCCCGCCCCCCCCCCC
>NZ_LMLD01000009.1:174608-242652 GCF_001421825.1 Sphingomonas sp. Leaf38
TTAAATTGCCGCGGCTGCGATCGCAGATACTGGTTAGGCGCCTTGACCTTCCCGCCAAGGTGCGCCGCCGCATGCCAGGGCCAGCGCGGGTCGTACAAGATGGTCCGGGCGAGCGCGATCATGTCCGCATCGCCCGTCCCGATGATCGCTTCGGCCTGCTCGAAGTCGGTGATCAGCCCGACCGCCACGACCGGGATCGACACCGCCTGCTTCACCGCGCGCGCCAGTGGCACCTGATAGCTCGGCCCGACCGGGATCTGCTGCGCCGGCGTGATCCCGCCGCTCGACACATGGATCGCGCTGCACCCGCGCGCTTCCAGCGCCTTGGCAAACGCGACCGTCTGGTCGGAGTCCCAGCCGCCCTCGGCCCAGTCGGTCCCCGATACGCGCATCGTCACCGCGCGCTCTGCTGGAAACGCAGCCCGAACCGCATCGAACACTTCGAGTGGGAAGCGCATCCGGTTTTCGAGGCTGCCGCCATACGCGTCCTCGCGGCGGTTCGAGAGCGGCGAGAGGAATTCATGCAGCAGATAGCCATGCGCCGCATGCAACTGCACCGCATCGATCCCGAGCCGTGCCGCGCGCACCGCCGCCGCCACGAACGCGTCGCGCACCCGCGCCAGTCCCTCGGCGTCGAGCGCGACCGGCGCATTCTCCTCCGGCAGGAACGGCACGGTCGAGGGGCCCTCGGTCTGCCAGCCGTTCGGCGCGCCCGGCGCGATCTGCGCGCCCCCCTTCCACGGCACCTCGCACGAGGCTTTGCGCCCGGCATGCGACAGCTGGATCGCGATCGGCATGTCCGACCAGCGCCGGATGCTCTCGATCACCCCCGCCATCGCCGCCTCGGTCGCATCGTCGTACAACCCGACATCGCCGTACGTGATACGCCCCTCGGGCAGCACCGCGCTCGCCTCGATCGTCAGCAGCGCCGCGCCCGACAGCGCGAGCTGGCCAAGATGGATCTGGTGCCAGTCATTCATGCAGCCATTGATCGCCGAATATTGGCACATCGGCGCGATGACGATCCGGTTGGCCAGCGTCAGGTTGCCGACCCTGAGCGGCGCGAACAGTTTGGGCCCGCTCATGCGGCGATCGATCGGAAAGTGGAAGGCATGCGGATGTCCCTTGATGCGTGATGCGAGTGCGTAGAAAACTCGCTGTCCGGTGCGGAACATAGGAACCGGCGGACGGGTTTCACGCCAAGGAATGCTGCACCGCGATAAAGTCGCGACCGCAGCGCTAAAACTAGGGGTCTTCGCCTTGCATCTACTGCCCGACACGCTTGACGCCGGCTCCGCCTATCCGCTAGGCGCGACCTTCGATGGCCTGGGCGTCAATTTCGCGGTTTACTCGGCCAACGCCGAGAAGATCGAGCTGTGCGTCTATGACGAGACCGGCCGCCGCGAGCTGAAACGCTATGCGCTTCCCGAATGGACCGACGAGGTCTGGCACGGCTACCTCCCCGACGCGCAGCCCGGTCTAGTCTACGGCTATCGCGCGCATGGCCGCTACGCCCCCGAGGAAGGCCACCGCTTCAACCCGAACAAGCTGCTGCTCGACCCCTATGCCAAGCAGATGATCGGCGAACTGCGCTGGACCGACGCGATGTACGGCTATCAGGTGAAGTCGCCCCGCGCAGACCTAAGCTTCGACAAGCGCGACAGCGCGCTGACGATGCCCAAAGGCGTCGTAACCGACAGCCATTTCGACTGGTCGCGCGACGTTCGGCCAAACACGCCCTGGTCGGAGACGGTGATCTACGAGGCGCATACCAAGGGCCTCACCAAGCTGTTCGACGAGGTTCAGCCTTCCGAACGCGGCACCTTCGCCGCCCTCGGCAACCCCAAGGTCATCGATCATCTCAAACGGCTCGGCGTCACCGCGATCGAGCTGCTGCCGATCCACACGTACATCCAGGATCGCTTCCTCCAGGAAAAGGGGCTGCGCAATTACTGGGGGTACAACACCCTCAACTTCTTTACGCCCGAGCGCTCGTTCTTCGCGACCGATAGTCATAACGAACTGCGCCGCTCGATCCGCCGCCTGCATGCCGCCGGGATCGAGGTGATCCTCGACGTCGTCTATAACCACACCTGCGAGGGCTCGGAACAGGGGCCAACGCTGTCGTGGCGCGGGCTCGACAATGCGAGCTACTACCGACTGGTCAAGGACGATCCGCGCTTCTCGATCAACGACACCGGCACCGGCAACACGCTCAATCTCACCAAGGCGCGCGTGCTCCAGATGGTCGCGGATTCGCTGCGCTACTGGGCGACCAGTTTCGGCATCGACGGCTTCCGCTTTGACCTCGGGCTGACGCTGGGCCGGACGGATACCGGCTTCGATCCCGGTGCAGGGTTCTTTGACGTGCTGCGCCAGGATCCAGTGCTCGGACGCCTGAAGCTCATCACCGAGCCGTGGGACATCGGCCCGGGCGGCTATCAGCTCGGCAACTTCCCCCCCGGCTTTGCAGAGTGGAACGACAAGTACCGCGATACGGTGCGCAAGTTCTGGCGCGGCGATCATGCGCAACGCGCCGATCTCGCCGCCCGCCTGACCGGCTCGGCCGATCTGTTCGACCGCCGTGCGCGCCGCCCCTGGGCCAGCGTCAACCTGCTTGGCGCGCATGACGGCTACACGCTCGCCGACACCGTCGCGTACGAAGAGCGCCACAACGAGGCGAACGGCGAGGACAATAACGACGGCCATTCGAACAATTGCTCGCGCAACTGGGGCGTCGAGGGCCCGACCGAAGACGCCGCGATCTTGGAGACGCGGTCGCGCGTGATGCGCTCGATGCTGACGACATTGTTCGCATCGCTGGGCACGCCGATGCTGGTTGCGGGCGACGAGTTCGGTCGCACGCAGAACGGCAACAACAACGCCTATTGCCAGGACAACGAAATCAGCTGGCTCGACTGGGAGAAGGCGAAGTCCCCCGAGGGTAACGCGCTGATCGACTTCACCGCGCGCCTGATCGCGCTGCGTCGCGACTATCCGATGCTCCGCGCGGGCAACTTCCTCTACGGTGAGGACACGCCGGCCGAGGGCCTAAAGGACATCGAATGGTGGGACGAACGTGGCCTGCAACTCACGCCCGAGGACTGGGAGAACACCAACGGCCGCGCGCTGGTCATGCGCCGAGCGTGCGAGCTGGAGTCCGGTGAAGTGCAGGTGATATCGCTCCTGCTCAACGCCTCGGAAGGCCCGCTGACCTTCCACATGCCCCCCCCGGCAGAGGTCGAGCGCACCGTGCTGATCGACAGCAGCAAACCCGAGCAGCCCGCCACGTCGATCAGGGACAGCTACGAGCTCCCCCCGCAGGGCGCGGCGTTGCTGTCCTGGACGATCGCAGCGGCATGATTTGGGGACCGACGCTCGCCAACGACGGCGCGACCTTCCGCTTATGGGCACCAGACCGCGACCGCGTGACGCTTGAGATCGCCGATGGCGATGCGGTCCCCATGACCCGCGACCCGGAAGGCTGGTTCGAGGCGACCGCTTCGGTGGGCGTCGGCGCCCGCTACCGGTTCCGGCTGGCGGACGATCTGACCGTACCCGACCCGGCCGCGCGGGCGCAAGATGGCGGCGTTCACGGCTGGAGCATGGTGGTCGATCACGATGCCTATGCATGGCGCATCGCGGACTGGCGCGGTCGTCCTTGGGAAGAGATGGTCATCCAGGAGGTCCATGTCGGCACGCTCGGTGGTTTCACCGGCGTCGCGGACCAGCTTCCGGCAATCGCCGCGCTCGGCATCACCGCGATCGAACTCATGCCCGTCAACGCGTTCGGCGGCATGCGCAACTGGGGCTATGACGGCGTGCTGCCCTACGCCCCCGCCGAGAGCTACGGCACGCCCGACGAGCTCAAGGCGCTGGTCGATCGCGCGCATGAGCTCGGCCTCGCGATGTTCCTCGACGTCGTGTACAATCACTTCGGGCCCGACGGAAACTATCTCGGCGCCTATGCGAAGGGCTTCTTCCACGCCGACGTCGATACCCCCTGGGGCGGCGCGGTCGCGGTCGATCAGGCGCCGGTCCACCACTATTTCGTCGACAACGCGCTGATGTGGCTCAACGCCTACAGGTTCGACGGCCTCCGCTTCGATGCGGTCCACGCGATCGAGAACGACGCCTTTCTCGACGCGATGGCGGCCGAACTACGCGAGAAGACCGCAGGGCGCCACGTCCACCTCGTACTCGAAAACGAAGGCAACGACGCTGACCGGCTTCACCCGGCCGCGTTCGACGCGCAGTGGAACGACGACTTCCACAACGTCCTCCACGTCCTGCTCACCGGCGAGACCAGCGCCTATTACGCCGACTTCGCCGACCGCCCCGCCGAACGCCTCGCGCGCTGCCTCGGCGAAGGCTTCATCTACCAGGGGGAGGGCTCCCCCAACCATGACGGCAAGCCGCGCGGCAAGCCCAGCGCGCATCTGTCGCCGACCGCGTTCGTCGCGTTCCTCCAGAACCACGACCAGGTCGGCAATCGCGCAATGGGCGAGCGGCTGACGCTGCTCGCCGACCGCCAGGCGCTGCGTGCCGCCACCGCGTTGCTGTTGCTCGGCCCGCAGATCCCGTTGCTGTTCATCGGCGACGATCACGGCAGCGAGAGCCCGTTCCTGTTCTTCACCGACTTCCACGACGACCTCGCCGATGCGGTGCGTGAAGGCCGCCGCAAGGAGTTCGCCAAGTTCGCCGCCTTCGCCGACCCGGAGGCGCGTGAGGCGATCCCCGACCCCAACGCGCAGGAAACCTTCGAGCGATCACGCGCGCGCGGTGGCCCCGATGCCGCCGATTGGCAGGACCTGTACCGGACGCTGCTGACGATCCGCCACGCGCAGATCATCCCCCGTTTACGCGGCACGACCGCGATCGGCGCCGAAGCGATCGGTGAGGGGGCGGTGGTCGCGCGCTGGACGATGGGAGACGGCGCGATCCTCACCATCGCGCTCAATCTCGGCAAGGAACCTGTTGATTTTCCTGACATAGGGGTCTTGCCGATCTTCAGCGACGGCGAGCCCGGACATGCCGCCAGCGTGGCAGTCTGGCTGGATCGATGAGCAGCCTCCGAAACCTTGCTATCGCCGCGGGCCTGCAACCCGAATGGCAGGACGCGGCAGGCTCGCGTCAGACGGTCCCCGACGATGCGCTGCAGGCGATCCTCGACCGCCTCGGGCACCCGTCCGCCAGCGAGAAGCAGATCGGCGACAGCCTTGCCGCGATCGAAGCGCGAAACGCGCGGAGCCCCCGTTTCGTATCGGTCGACATGGGCGACCCGATCCCACTCGCCACGACGGTATCGGGCAACGCCGAACTCATGCTGGAAGACGGCACGACCCAGTCGGTCGCAATCGATCGCGGCATGGTGAGTCCGATAAACAAGAGCGGCTACCATCGCCTTGAAATGCAGGGCGAAGTGATCGACCTGCTCGTTGCGCCACGTCGCTGTTATACCGTCGTCGATGCGTTACCGGGCCGCAAACTCTGGGCGCCCGTCGTCCAGATTCCGAGCCTCCGCACCGACGCGCCAAACGCGTTCGGCGACTTCGCCTCGCTTGCCGAAGCCGCCCGCGCGTTCGGCGCACGCGGTGCCGACGCGCTTGCGATCAGCCCGACGCACGCGCTGTTCCCCGCCGATGCCAGCCGGTACAGCCCCTACGCACCCTCGAGCCGTCAGTTCCTCAACGGCCTGTACGGCGACCCGTCTGCGTTCGGCGTCGTGTCCGACGATCCTGCGCCCGATCTCATCGCGTGGCAGAGTGCAATCCCGGCAAAGCTCGCACGCTTTCGCAGAGCCTTTTCGGAAGTCTTTGCAGAACTTGCCGAAATGCTGGCAGCGTTCCGCCGCGAGGGCGGTGACGCCCTCGAACGCCACGCCGAGTTCGACGCGCTCCACGCGCATTTCTTCGCCACCACCGGCGCCAAGGGGTGGCAGCACTGGCCGGCCGACTATCACGATCCCGCAAGCCCCACCGTCCGCAGCTTTGTCGCGGAGCACGCCGAAGACGTCACCTTCTACGTCTTCCTCCAGTGGCTCGCCCGCCGCGACCTCGACGTTGCGCAACGTGCGGCCAACGACGCCGGCATGGCGATCGGCCTCATCGCCGATCTCGCGGTCGGCATGGACCCCGGCGGCAGCCACGGCTGGAGCCGCCGCGGCGACCTGCTGACCGGCCTGTCGATCGGCGCGCCCCCCGATCCGCTCGGTCCCGATGGTCAGAACTGGGGCATCACCGGCTTCGACCCGCAAGGCCTGCGGGAGTCCGGTTTCGCCCCCTTCATCGCGACGATCCGCGCCGCGCTCGCGCATGCCGGCGGAATCCGCATCGATCATGCGTTCGGGCTCCGCCGCCTGTGGGTCGTCCCCGAAGGCGCATCTGCTGCGGACGGCGCGTATCTCGACATGCCGTTCGACGACCTGATGCGGATCATCGCGATGGAGTCGCAGCGCGCGAAGGCGATCGTCATCGGCGAAGACCTCGGCACCGTCCCCGACGGGTTCCGCGAGGCGATGGACGCGCGCGCCATGCTCGGCATGCGCGTGCTGTGGTTCGAGCGCGACGCGGACGGCTTCGTTCCCCCCGCCAGATGGTCGCCCGACGCGGTCGCGATGACCGGTACCCACGACCTCGCCACCGTCGCCGGCTGGTGGAGCGGCCGCGATATCGGCTGGACCTGGGATCTCGGCCGCAAGTCCGAAGCGCCCGACGAAGCCGCCGATCGTGCCAGGCGCGCCGAAGATCGTGCTGCGCTCTGGTCCGCCATCGACACGGACACGCCGCAACCCGCGCCCGACGATACCGCCCCCGTCGTCGACGCCGCGATCGCGCATGTCGCCAGCACGCCCTGCGCGCTCGCGATCCTCCCGATCGAAGATCTCGCCGGCCTTATCGAGCAGCCCAATCTCCCCGGCACGATCGACGAGCACCCCAATTGGCGCCGCCGCATGCCCGACACGACCGAGGCGCTGCTGACCCGCCCCGACGTCGCCGCCCGAATCGACACGCTCAACGCCACGAGACCCGCATGATCGCCCCCCATACGCCTCGCGCTACCTACCGCTTCCAGTTCCACAAGGACTTCACCTTCGCCGACGCGGAGGCGCTGGTGCCGTATCTCGACGATCTCGGCATCAGCCACCTCTACGCCTCGCCGATCACCACCGCGCGCCGCGGCTCCACGCACGGCTACGACGTCGTCGACCCGACCCGGATCAACCCCGAGCTCGGTGGCGAGTCCGCCTTTCGCAGCCTTGTCGCGGCGCTCCGCACGCGCGGGATGGGCGTCATCATCGATATCGTCCCGAACCATATGGGTGTCGCCGGCGGCGAGAACGCGTGGTGGAACGACGTCCTCGCCCGCGGCCAGGCCAGCGCGTTCGCGCGCTATTTCGACATCGACTGGCGCGAGAAGCTGGTTCTCCCGATCCTCGGCGATCCGCTCGCCGAAACGCTCGCGAGCGGTGCGCTCAAGGTCGAGCAGGTCGACGGCCGCTATGTCCTCGAAGCCTATGGCGAGCACCGCCTGCCGATCCGCGACGAGGACCAGGCGACGGCCGCCACCGACGACATCGCCGCACTCCTCCACCACCAGCACTACCGCCTGGCGTCATGGCGCGTCGCGAACGACGAACTCAACTGGCGGCGCTTCTTCACGATCAACGACCTCGCCGGGCTCCGCGCCGAGGACTCTGTTGTGTTCGACGCCACGCACGCGCTGTATTTTCGTCTCTATGCCGAGGGTCTGATCGACGGCGTCCGCGTCGATCACGTCGACGGCCTGACCGATCCCGCCGGCTATTGCCGTCAGCTCCGCGCGAGGCTCGATGCGATCGAACGTCCCGCCGATGCGCCGCCCGGCCCGGCCTACATCGTCGTCGAGAAGATCCTCGCCGATGGCGAACCGCTCAGCACCGACTGGGGCGTCGACGGCACCAGCGGCTACGACTTCATGGAACAGGTCACCGCGTTGCTGCACGCCCCGGCCGGCGCCGAACCGCTCGCCGAACTGTGGGCGGACGTCAGTGGACGCTCCGCCGACTTCGCACCCGAAGAACTGCGGGCCCGCCAGGAGCTGCTCGCATGGCAGTTCGACGCGCAACATCGCCGCTGCGTCGAGGCCTTCGTCGCGTTGGCACGGTCCGCCCCTGAGTGCGACGGCTTCACCGCCGGGATGCTCCACCGCGCCATCGAACGCCTGCTCTGGGTTTTTCCGGTCTACCGCACTTACGGAACTGGGGATGCTGCACCCGCATCAGACGCAGCGATCCGGGACACCGTCCGCCAGCGCGTCGCGCGCTTCGTGCCGCCCGGCGAAGGCGCGGTCGTCGACCAGATTCTCGATTGGCTCGCAGGCGGAGGTCCGGGCGTTGCCGCGCTCGCGGCCGACGCCGTGCGACGCTTCCAGCAACTGTCCGCGCCGATCGCCGCCAAGGCGGTCGAGGACACCGCCTTCTACCGCTATGGTCGCTTGTTGTCGCGCAACGACGTCGGCTTCGATGCCGCGCGGATGTCGCTTCCCATCGGTGAGTTTCACGCCGCGATGATCGGCCGCGCGCGCGACTGGCCAGCCGCCATGCTCGCGACGGCCACGCACGACCACAAACGGGGCGAAGACGTCCGCGCCCGGCTCGCGGTATTGAGCGAGGTGCCAGGTCTCTGGCTTGGTCGGGTCGAACATTGGCTCGCTCTGGCCGCGCCTTTTGCCGAGAGGGTCGATCCCGCCGATACCTATATGCTGCTCCAGACGCTGTTCGGCGCATGGCCCGAGCGGCTCTCCGCGTCGGATGCCGACGGTCTTTCCGCCTATGCCGAGCGGGTCGTAGCCTGGCAGGAAAAAGCGTTACGCGAAGCTAAACTCCGCTCGTCGTGGGAAGCACCCGATGAGGCCTATGAGACGCATTGTCACGATGTCGCGCGTGCGCTGCTCAGTCCAGATCGGTCGCGGGCGTTTCTCGATGACATGGTCGCGTTCGTCGTGCAGATTGCGCCCGTCGCGGATGCCAATAGTCTCGCGCAAGTCGTACTGCGCTACACGGTGCCCGGCGTCCCCGATTTGTATCAGGGTACGGAAGCCGCTGATCTCAGTCTGGTCGATCCAGACAACCGCCGACCGGTCGACTATGCACGGCTCCGCAAGGCCGCGGACGTGGATACGCCTAATAAGATGGCGATCATCCAGCGCCTTTTACGGCTGCGTCGCAAGCATCCTGCGCTGTTTGCGACGGGGGATTATACGCCGATCGCCGTTACGGGGCTTCGCTCCGACCAAGTGCTGGCATTTGAGCGGTCCAACAGCCGTACGACCTTGCGGTGCGTCGTCGCCTTGCGCTGCGCGGAACGCTATCTTGATAACGTGGAAGGCCGAACTTGGTGGGGCGATACGGTACTTGGGTCGGGGGAGGCCGTCGCCGACATTCTCGCCGAACAGTCGGTTTTCATCGATGTTTTTGATCCAAGTTCAGCCTGACCAGCCATTGGCGCGACACGGCCAGGCCGCGTCGCTGGACGGGCCTTTCGTCGCGCCATCCGGACAACGCTAGTCAAGCGCCGGAGCTTTCGCTCCGGCCAGATTGTCAGGCAGCGAACTGGTTCATCGTATTATGCGCGCCGCCAGCCTTCAACGCCGCCTCGCCAGCGAAATATTCCTTGTGATCGTCGCCAAGGTCAGAGCCGGACATGTTCTGGTGCTTCACGCAGGCGATGCCCTCGCGGATCTCCTTGCGCTGGACGCCCTTCACATAGCCGAGCATTCCCGCATCGCCGAAATACTCCTTGGCGAGATTGTCGGTGGAGAGTGCCGCGGTATGATAGGTCGGCAGCGTGATAAGGTGGTGGAAGATGCCGGCGCGTTTTGCCGAATCGGCCTGGAAGGTGCGGATGCGCTCGTCCGCCTCATCGCTAAGCGGCGTGCCGTCATACTCGACACTCATCAGGCGTGCGCGGTCATAGGCCGACACATCCTGACCTACCTGGCTCCAGGCATCAAAGACCTGCTGACGGAAGTTTAGCGTCCAGTTGAAGCTTGGCGAATTGTTGTACACCAGCTTGGCGTTCGGAATGACCGCGCGGATGCGGTCGACCATGCCGGCGATCTGCTCGATGTGCGGCTTTTCGGTCTCGATCCAGAGCAGGTCGGCACCATTTTGCAGGCTGGCGATGCAATCCATCACGCATCGATCCTCACCCGTGCCGGCCCGGAACTGGAACAGGTTCGACGGAAGGCGCTTCGGACGCAGCAGCTTGCCGTCGCGGTTGAGGATGACGTCGCCATTCTGCGCGGTGGCGGGGTCGATCTCCTCGCAGTCGAGATACGAGTTATACTGGTCGCCCAGGTCGCCCGCCGTCTTGCTGACCGCGATCTGCTTGGTGAGGCCAGCGCCGAGCGAGTCGGTGCGCGTGACGATGATGCCGTCCTCGACGCCCAGTTCCAGAAACGCGTAGCGGCAGGCACGGACCTTCGCGAGAAAGTCCTCATGCGGGACTGTGACCTTGCCGTCCTGGTGGCCGCACTGCTTCTCGTCGCTGACCTGGTTCTCAATCTGGAGCGCGCAGGCCCCCGCCTCGATCATTTTCCGCGCGAGCAGGTATGTGGCCTCCGCGTTGCCAAAGCCCGCGTCGATGTCGGCGATGATCGGCACGACGTGCGTCTGGTGGTTCTCGATCGCGTTGAGAAGGCGCTGTTCCTCGATCGCATTGCCCGCGGCGCGGGCGGTGTCGACGTCGCGGAACATCATGCCGAGCTCGCGCGCATCGGCCTGGCGAAGGAAGGTGTAGAGCTCCTCGATCAGCGCCGGGACGCTGGTCTTCTCGTGCATCGACTGGTCGGGCAGGGGGCCGAATTCGCTGCGCATCGCGGCGACCATCCAGCCCGAGAGGTAGAGGTAGCGGCGGTCGGTGGTGCCGAAATGCTTCTTGATGCTGATCATCTTCTGCTGCGCGATGAACCCGTGCCAGCAGCCGAGCGACTGGGTGTAGTTCGCCGGATCCGCATCATAGGCGGCCATGTCCTTGCGCATGATCGCGGCGGTGTAGCGCGCGATGTCGAGGCCTGTGGCGAAGCGGTTCTGGAGCCGCATCCGCGCGACCGATTCGGGCGAGATCGCGTCCCATGTGCCGTTCTGGTCGGCGATGAGCGTCGTCATTTGGGCGATATGCGTTTGGTAGGTCATGGGCGATCCTTCGCTGCTGCGTTGATCGTCGTGTAGGGTTGTTGACACCGGCTCTGGTGGAGAATCCGCTCCGCCACGAGGTGGTGATGTCACCTGACCAATGTCGTGGCTGTCGTTGTGTAAAGAAGATTACAGAGGGCGGTGATTGGAAGCGGGACAAAGAAGAAGGGCGCCCGGATTGCTCCGGGCGCCCTCTTGTCGGTCAACGTCGTGGCGAAGCCACGCCGTCGGTCGTCACTTTTCGCGACGCCGGCCGACAGCGGCTGTGCGCTTTCGCGCCCCGCTGCCGGCGCGGCAGCTCAGCCGCTGTAGTACATGTCATACTCGACCGGGCTCGGCGTCATTTCCCAGCGGGCGACTTCGGCGCGCTTGATCTCGACATAGCTCTCGATCTGGTCCTTCGAGAACACGTCGCCCTTCAGCAGGAAGTCGTGATCGGCGAGCAGGCAGTCGAGCGCCTCGCGGAGCGACCCAGCGACGGTCGGGACCTGTGCGAGTTCTGCTGGCGGCAGGTCGTACAGGTTTTTGTCCATCGCTTCGCCCGGATGGATCTTGTTCAGGATGCCGTCCATGCCGGCCATCATCAGCGCCGCATAAGCGAGATACGGGTTGGCCAGCGCGTCGGGGAAGCGCACTTCGACGCGCTTCGCCTTGGGACCGGTGCCGTACGGGATGCGGCACGACGCCGAGCGGTTGCGTGCCGAATAGGCGAGCAGCACGGGCGCTTCGTAGCCGGGGACGAGGCGCTTGTAGCTGTTGGTCGTCGGGTTGGTGAACGCGTTGACCGCCTTGGCGTGCTTGATGATGCCGCCGATGAAATACAGGCACATGTCGGACAGGCCCGCATAGCCGTTGCCGGCGAACAGCGGGGTCTTGCCTTCCCAGATCGAGAAGTGCGTGTGCATCCCCGAGCCGTTATCTTCCTTGATCGGCTTGGGCATGAACGTCGCCGTCTTGCCGTACGCATGCGCGACCTGGTGGACGACGTACTTGTAGATCTGCATGCGATCCGCGGTCTGCGTCAGCGTGCCGAAGGTCAGGCCCAGCTCATGCTGCGCGGCCGCGACCTCGTGATGATGCTTGTCGCACGGCAGGCCCATCTCGATCATCGTCGAGACCATTTCGCCGCGGATGTCGACCGCGCTGTCGACCGGCGCGACCGGAAAATAGCCGCCCTTGGCGCGCGGACGGTGGCCGAGGTTGCCGCCCTCATATTCGCGACCCGAATTGCCCGGCAGCTCGATGTCGTCGATCTTGTAGTAGCTGGTCGAATAGCTGTTCTCGAAACGGACGTCGTCGAACATGAAGAATTCGGCTTCGGGGCCGACATAGACGGTGTCGCCGACGCCGGTGGTCAGCAGATACGCTTCGGCGCGCTTGGCGGTCGAGCGCGGATCGCGCGCGTACAGCTCGCCGGTCGACGGATCGGCGATGTCGCAGATCAGGATCATCATCGGCGTCGCCGAGAACGGATCGACATAGACCGCATCGAGATCGGGCTTGAGCGTCATGTCGCTCTCGTTGATCGCCTTCCAGCCCTCGATCGACGAGCCGTCGAACATCAGGCCGTCGGTCAGCTCGTCTTCGCCGATCAGGCTGGCGACCATCGTGAGGTGCTGCCACTTGCCCTTGGGATCGGTGAACCGCAGATCGACCCACTCGATCTCCTGGTCCTTGATCATATTGAGAACGTCGGAGGCCGAATTCGCCATGATGCTTGCCCTTCGTTTTGAGACTTCCACCGCGTCATGCGGGGAATCTAATTGCGGTATGGAACGTGATTTCCACACAATGTTGCGCTGCGTCAAATGACGATGTCGTCACCCCCCGTCAACAGGAACTGACCAACGCCGTATGCGTGGATCTGAACTAGATTGCGTCGTCGTCGCGCTCGCCGGTGCGGATGCGCAGCGCGCTCTCGACCGGGATGACGAAGATCTTGCCGTCGCCGATCCGGCCGGTCTGCGCGGCCGCGGCGATCGCCTCGACGACGCGCTGCGCAAGGCCGTCCTCGACAACGACCTCGAGCTTCACCTTGGGCAGGAAGTCGACGACATATTCCGCACCGCGGTACAGCTCGGTGTGGCCCTTCTGCCGGCCGAAGCCCTTGGCCTCGGTCACGGTGATGCCGCTGACGCCGATCTCGTGCAGCGCTTCCTTCACCTCATCGAGCTTGAACGGCTTGATGATGGCTTCGATCTTTTTCACAGGTACGCCCCCGGTTGTCGTTGAAAGCCTCGCCCTGGCGAGCGAGCCGTACGCCCTTCCGGGCGCCTTGCACCAAGCGTGCCAGCCACGACGCCCTCGGGCAACCGCGGAATCGCGTTGATTTCACTGCCCGAAATTGCGGCATCTGCTGGGAGCGTGCGCAATGCGAGGGCAGGGGTATCGATCACAGGATCTCGTGAAGCCGGGCAATCGGGCGGCCGAGGCGTACGCCCTTGTCGGTCTCGACCAGCGGGCGCTCGATCAGCAGCGGATCGATCATCATCGCGTCGAGGATCGCCTCGGAATCGCCGTGCTTGACTGCCTTGGCGCCGTCTTCGGCCATGCGCAGGCCCTGGCGCGGCGTCATGCCCGCGCGATCGTAGAGGCGGACCAATTCGGCGCGCGAGGGCGGCGTCTTGAGATATTCGACGATCCTGACGTCGGCACCCGCGTCTTGGAGCAACGCGAGCGCCTCGCGCGACTTGGAGCAGCGTGGGTTGTGGTAGATCGTCGCCTTCACACATGCTCCGTCGTTATCGAACTCGCCCCGGCCAGAACACGTGTCCCGCCCGGTTCGTGTTCTCCCGCCTTCGCGGGAGAACACTCTAGGTAGCAAAGGAGCTTACGCCCCCTGCTTGGCGAGCCACTCTTCCAGCCACTTGATCGTGTACGCGCCTTCCTGGAACTCGGGATCGTCGAGCAGCGCGCGGTGCAAGGGGATCGTCGTCGTGACGCCCTCGATCACCATCTCCTCGAGCGCACGCCGCAACCGACGCAGCGCGCCTTGGCGGGTCGTGCCGTAGACGATCAGCTTGGCGATCATCGAGTCGTAGAAGGGCGGCACGCGGTAGCCGGCATACAGCCCGCTATCGACGCGGACATGCATCCCGCCCGGCGCGTGATAGACCCTCACCAGCCCCGGCGACGGCGCGAAGGTGCGCGGATCCTCGGCGTTGATGCGGCATTCGATCGCGTGACCGCGGAACTGCACGTCTTCCTGGCGCAGTGTCAGCTGATGGCCCTCGGCGACGCGGATCTGTTCGCGCACGAGGTCGAGCCCGGTGATCATCTCGGTCACCGGATGCTCGACCTGGAGCCGGGTGTTCATCTCGATGAAGTAGAATTCGCCCGCTTCCCACAGGAACTCGATCGTCCCCGCACCGCGATAGCCCATGTCGGCCATCGCCTTGGCGACGATGCCGCCCATCCGCTCGCGCTCTTCCGCGGTGATGATCGGCGAGGGGGCTTCCTCGAGCACCTTCTGGTGACGGCGCTGGAGCGAGCAGTCGCGCTCACCCAAGTGGATCGCGTTACCGTTGCCATCGCCGAAGATCTGGAATTCGATATGCCGCGGATTGCCGAGGTATTTTTCCATGTAGACGGTGGCATCGCCGAACGCGGCCTTCGCCTCGCTGCCGGCCTGCTGCATCTGCGTTTCGAGGTCTTCGGCGTCGCTGACGACCTTCATGCCGCGACCACCGCCGCCGGATGCGGCCTTGATGATCACCGGATAGCCGATCGATTCGGCGATCGCCTTGGCCTCGGCGATGTCGCTGATCGCGCCGTCGGAGCCGGGGACGAGCGGCAGCCCGAGCGCGCCCGCGGTGCGCTTGGCCTGGACCTTGTCGCCCATCGTGCGGATATGCTCGGGCTTGGGCCCGACGAACAGGATGTTGTGCAGCTCGACGATCTCGGCGAACTGCGCGTTCTCGCTGAGAAAGCCATAGCCAGGATGGATCGCGTCCGCGCCGCTGATCTCGGCGGCCGAGATGATGTTGGGAATGTTCAGATAGCTGTCGGTGGCCGACGGCGGTCCGATGCAGATCGCCTCGTCCGCGAGCCGCACGTGCATCGCATCGGCGTCGGCGGTCGAATGGACCGCCACCGTCTTGATGCCCATCTCATGGCAGGCACGGTGGATCCGCAGCGCAATCTCGCCGCGGTTCGCAATGAGCAGCTTCTTGATTTGCGGCATTATTCCACCACGACCAGCGGCTGGTCGAATTCGACCGGCTGGCCGTTCTCGACGAGGATCGCGGTGACGGTGCCGGCCGAGGGCGCGACGATCGTGTTCATCACCTTCATCGCCTCGATGATCAGCAGCGTGTCGCCCGCATTGACCTTCTGGCCGATGGTCGAGAACGGCTTGGCCTCGGGGTTGGCGGCGAGATAGACGGTGCCGACCATTGGCGACTTCACCGCGTTCGCGCTGGTCGCGGGGGCGGACGCGCCGACCTCGGCCTGCGGGATCGCGAGCGGGGCGGAGACGGGGGCCGCCGCGGGGGCGGGCGCGTAATGCGCGACGGGCGCGGCCTGGGCGGCCTTTCGCGCAACGCGGATCCGGCGCGCGCCGTCCTCGACTTCGATCTCGGTCAGCTGCGTGGTGTCGAGCAGTTCGGCGAGCTGGCGCACCAGGGTCACATCGACCTGCATCGCGCCCGTGTTTTCTGTAGTGTCGGTCATGGCGGGGCCTCCTGTCAGAACCGTGCGACGGCTTCAAGCGCAAGCAGATACGAAAGCGCGCCGAAACCCGCGATCGTACCCTTCGACGCCTGCCCGACCAGGCTCACATGCCTGAACGATTCACGCTTATGGGGATTGGAAAGATGCACTTCGATCACCGGCGTCTTTACGCCCTTGATCGCGTCATGGACCGCGACCGAGGTGTGCGTGAACGCGCCGGCGTTGAGAATCACCGCCTTGGCACCGCGCGCCTGCGCCTCCTGGATCCAGTCGACGAGGTGCCCCTCGTGATTCGACTGGCGCATGTCGATCGTCAGGTCGAGTTCGCGCGCGCGGTCCTCGAGCATCCCGGCGATATCGTCGAGCGTCTCGTCGCCATAGATCTCCGGCTCGCGCGTCCCCAGCAGGTTGAGGTTGGGGCCGTTCAGGACGAATATCGTATCGGGCAAGGGTGGCCTTTCGGTTGCGGGCGCTGGGGAGCGGTCTCTATATGCGCGTCACGCCATTCCTTACAGGCCCGTCTCGCGACAAGTCGAGCCGCGCCTTCGCTGTATAGTGGATCACACACATATGCCCCATTCCGATGGCACCGTCTCGATCACCGTCAACGGCGAGCACAAGCGCGTCACCGCCGGGCTTTCGCTGGCTGGACTCGCTACCGAACTCGGCCTCGTTCCCGAGAAGATCGCGGTCGAGCGCAACATGGAAGTGGTGTCGCGCTCGACGCTGGCAGACGTCATGGTCGAGGACGGCGACGACCTTGAGATCGTGCATTTCGTCGGCGGCGGCGATCATTCCGACAGCTGGACCGTCGCGGGGCAGACGTTCACGTCACGACTGATCGTCGGTACCGGCAAATATAAGGATTTCGCGCAGAACGCCGCCGCCGTCGCGGCGTCGGGCGCGGAGATCGTCACGGTCGCCGTGCGCCGCGTCAATGTGTCGGATCGCAACGCACCGATGCTCACCGACTTCATCGACCCCAAGAAGATCACTTACCTGCCCAACACCGCGGGCTGCTTCGATGCCGAATCGGCGATTCGCACGCTGCGGTTGGCGCGCGAGGCGGGCGGCTGGGAGCTGGTGAAGCTCGAAGTGCTGGGCGAGGCAAAGACGCTCTATCCCGACATGGTCGAGACGCTGCGCGCGACCGAGATTCTGGCGAATGAGGGTTTCAAGCCGATGGTCTATTGCGTCGACGATCCGATCGCCACCAAGCGGCTGGAGAATGCGGGCGCGGTCGCGATCATGCCGCTGGGCGCGCCGATCGGCTCGGGGCTTGGCATCCAGAACCGCGTGACGATCCGGCTGATCGTCGAGGGGGCAGGGGTGCCCGTGCTGGTCGATGCGGGCGTCGGCACCGCCTCCGATGCAGCGGTCGCGATGGAGCTGGGTTGCGACGGCGTGCTGATGAACACCGCGATCGCCGAAGCGAAGGATCCGCTCATGATGGCGGCGGCGATGAAGGCCGCGGTCGAATCGGGGCGGCTGGCCTATCGCGCCGGGCGGATGGGGCAGCGACGCTACGCTGACCCGTCGAGCCCGCTGGCCGGTTTGATCTGATCGTGCCCTAGCAAACTGGGTCATGACGCAAACGTCACGGAACCCACGGTAAAGACGGCCGTTATACCCTCACAAGTTCAAGCGGCCCGATTGGCGGGCCAGCGAAACAAGTGGAGGCTCTCATGGGCGAGTTCACCGACAAGGTCGCAGCGGCAGGCAACAAGGTTGCAGGCAACGTCAAGGAAGCCGTTGGTAAGGCGACCGATAACGACCGTCTGGTAGCCGAAGGCGAAGCGCAGCAGGCCAAGGGCACCGCGCAGAACGTCAAGGGCAGCGTCAAGGGCGCACTCGGCGACGATATCTAAGCTTTGGCTTGATACAGGAATATTGGCCGCCCCGGGAAATCGGGGCGGCCTTTTCTTTGCGCATCAGTCGGGGCGCAGGGTATCACCTAACACCGTCATCGCCGCGCTGGCGGGGATCCATCATTTATGTCGCCTCGATAGACCCGCGCCGTCAGCCAGTATGGGTTCCCGCCTCCGCGGGAATGACGAACGGATAGTATGGCTTGCCCAACCCGCTAACCTCTCTCACGATCACCCCCATGACCTTCCCCACCCGCAGCTACGCCGCGTTCCTGTTCGACATGGACGGCACGATCCTCACCTCAATCGCGTCGGCCGAGCGCACCTGGACCAAATGGGCGATCGCACACGGTCTCGACGCCGCGACGTTCGTGCCGACGATCCACGGGGTGCAATCGGTCGAGACGGTGCGGCGGCTTGGGCTTCCCGGTGTCGATCCGGTCGCCGAAGCTGCGGCGATCACCGCAGCCGAGATGGAGGATGTGGATGACATCGCGCCGATCGCCGGCGCTGCGGCGTTCCTCGCCAGCTTGCCGCCCGAGCGCTGGACGATCGTCACATCCGCGCCGCGCGCGCTTGCCGAAGTCCGCCTGAAGGCCGCGGGGCTTCCGGTCCCCGCGACGATGATCGCCGCCGACGACATTCCGAACGGCAAGCCAGCGCCGGACTGTTTCCTGGTTGCCGCCGAGCGGCTGGGCGTCGCGGCCGGCGATTGCCTGGTGTTCGAAGACGCGGCTGCGGGGATAACCGCGGGGGAAGCGGCAGGGGCCGATGTGCTCGTGGTTACCGCGACGCACTCGCACGGGGTGAAGACGTCGCATCCGACGGTGGTCGATTATGTCGGGCTCTCGATAACCGTCGGCGAGGATGACCTCGTCGTCACGCGTGACTGACCTGTCCGCCGTCCGTCATCCTGACGGAAGTCAGGATCCAGAGTAACAGTCCGCAACGTTCGTGGCTCTGGATCCTGACTTCCGTCAGGATGACGGGGGGGCAAGGGTGCGTCCGGGGTCTTAAAACAGCCCTTCGATCAGACCTTCGTCGTTTAGATGGATCGCTTCTGCCGCGGGCACTCGCGGCAGGCCGGGCATCGTCATGATCTCGCCGCAGATCGCCACCACGAAGCCGGCACCGGCAGAAAGCCGCACTTCCCGGACGGGCACGATATGCCCGGTCGGCGCACCGAGCAGCGCGGGCTCGGTCGAGAAGCTGTATTGCGTCTTGGCAAGGCAGACGGGGAGGTGGCCATAGCCCGCATCCTCCCACCGCTTGAGTTGCGCCAGCACGCTCGGATCGGCGACCGCATGCTCCGCGCGATAGATGCGCCGCGCGACGGTATCAATCTTTTCGAACAGCGACAGCTCGTCGCCATAGATCGGCGCGAATCCGCCGCCATGCGTCTCGCAGAGTTCGGCGACCGCATCGGCCAGCACGACCGCGCCTGCGCCACCTTCGGCCCAATGCCGGCACAGGATCGCGCGTGAGCCATGCTGCGCGGCGGCCTCGACGATCGCGGCGATCTCCGCGTCGCTGTCGGTGTAGAAATGGTTGATCGCGACGATCGCGGGAACGCCGAACTGGCGGATGTTCTCAATGTGGCGGACGAGATTAACCGCGCCCTTGCGCACCGCCTCGACATTTTCGTGCGCGAGATCGGCCTTGGCGACCCCGCCGTTCATCTTCAGCGCGCGCGCGGTGGCGACGATCACAACTGCGTCTGGCGCGAGCCCCGCCTGGCGGCATTTGATGTCGAAGAACTTCTCCGCGCCGAGATCGGCGCCAAACCCGGCCTCGGTCACGACGTAATCGCCGAGCGACAGCGCTGCACGCGTCGCGATCACTGAGTTGCAGCCATGCGCGATGTTGGCGAACGGCCCGCCGTGCAGGAAGGCCGGCGTGCCCTCGAGCGACTGGACGAGGTTGGGCTTGATCGCTTCCGCCAGCAGCACCGCCATCGCGCCATCCGCCTTCAGGTCGCGCGCGGTGACCGGCTGGCGGTCGCGCGTATAGGCGACGACGATGTCGCCCAGCCGACGCTCCATGTCGGCCAGGTCGGCCGCAAGGCACAAGATCGCCATGACTTCGGATGCGACGGTGATGTCGAACCCGGATTCGCGCGGATACCCGTTGGCGACTCCGCCGATCGACTGGACGATGTCGCGCAGCGCCCGGTCGTTCATGTCGAGCACGCGGCGCCATACCACGCGGCGGACGTCGATCTGGAGCGCATTGCCCCAGTGGATGTGATTGTCGATCATCGCCGCGAGCAGATTATGCGCGGCGGTTATCGCGTGGAAATCGCCCGTGAAATGAAGGTTGATATCCTCCATCGGCGCGACCTGCGCGCGACCGCCACCGGTCGCGCCTCCCTTGGTCCCGAAGCACGGGCCGAGCGAGGGTTCGCGCAGTGCCAGCACCGCCTTGCGCCCGGTATGGCGCAGCGCGTCGGCGAGGCCGATCGAGGTGGTCGTCTTGCCTTCGCCCGCAGGGGTCGGGTTGATCGCGGTGACGAGGATCAGTCGCCCCTGTGCGACGCTCTGCCGCGTCTGGAGCCAGTCGAGCGCGATCTTCGCCTTGTAGCGGCCGTAGGGCTCGAGCGCCGCGTCGGGAATGCCTAGGCCGTCCGCGATAGTAGCGATGGGGCGCAGCGCGACGCTGCGGGCGATAGCGATATCGGTTTCCATGCGCGCGTGCCTAGCGAGAGACACGGCAGGATTCCAGACGCTAAGCTAGCGCAGACGACGCCATCTCCGTAAACGCGGCAGCAATGACGGATATCGACAGCAATAAGCCCGAAGCTTTCACGGGAATGCCCCCCGCTCTGACGATGGTGTTCGCGGTCGCATGCGGGATGATGGTGGCGAACCTTTATTACGCGCAAGCACTGATCGGTGAGATTGCGCCTGCGTTGGGATTGCATGGCAGCACGGCCGGCGCCATCGTGACGCTGACGCAGCTAGGCTATGGCGCCGGCTTATTGCTAATCGTGTCGCTCGCCGATCTGGTCGAGAATCGGCGGCTTATCCTGACAATGGTTGCAGGCACGACACTCGGGCTCATCGGAATCTTCTTCTCACAAGGGGCGCTGGGTTTCCTGGTGTTTTCGTTCGTTACCGGGTTCTGTTCTGTTGGTGCGCAGATAATGGTGCCGCTCGCCGCGCACCTTGTCCCGGATGCCAAGCGCGGCCAGGTGATCGGTAACATCATGGCCGGTCTCATCACCGGGATCATGCTTGCGCGTCCGCTGGCGAGCGGGCTTGCCTCGCTCGCCGGATGGCGCGCGATCTTCGCGGTTTCAGCGGTAGCCATGGTCGCGCTTGCGCTGTTGCTCGCGAAGATGCTGCCAGAGCGGCGGCCGAGCCCCGGCCTGGGCTATGGACAGATCCTAGCCTCGAGCTTTCGCCTACTGGCACGGACGCCGGCGATCCGGCGGCGGACGGCCTATCAGGCGACGATGTTCGCGATCTTCAACCTGTTCTGGACCGCGGTGCCGTTGGTGCTGGCTACGCGGTTCGCGCTCCGGCAGGGGGGCATCGCCTTGTTCGCATTGGCAGGGGCGGGTGGCGCACTAGCCGCACCGATCGCGGGACGGTTGGGCGATCGGGGCTATATTCGGATCGGTACCGGGGTCGCGCTCGGCGGCGCGGTGCTGGCATGCCTCATCGCCGGGTGGGCGGGTGCGACGCACCTGTTGGTGATGCTTGCAGCTGCAGCGATCCTGCTGGATGCGGCGACGCAGTTAAACCAGGTGCTCGGGCAGCGCGTGATCTATTCGATCGCACCCGATGCACGCGGACGGATCAACGCGATCTACATGACCGTCGTGTTTCTTGGCGGCGCGGCAGGATCGATGCTGGCCTCGGTCAGCCTGTATCATGGCGGCTGGACCGCGACGATGGCGGTCGGCGGTGGGCTTGCGGTCGCGGCGTTCGCGCTGTTCCTGACCGAGCCGCGCGGCGATCACATCCTCAGCGGAGCCGCGTAACCCGTCAGCTCGAGATACCCGCTGCCGCCGGCCGTGCGCACCGCACCCTCCCAATAGACGGGCATTCCGCTACGTCGTGCGTCGAGCTCTTGATCGGCGAAGAGCGGGTTCAGGTCGAACCGGCGAATGCCTTCGGGCAAGCGCAGGCTGAGACGCTGCGTCACGGGATAGACCGCCCCGGTGCGCGGCGAGCGCCATTGGTTGAGCGGCTCGAAGCGGACGTCGCCGGGCGCGAAACGGATGACGCGACCGTCGGGACGGCGGAGCGAGCCGCCGGCCCATAACTGTTTGCTGCCAGGACCGCGGATCCGAAACGCCATCAGCGCACCGCCATCGTCGAGATTTAGCCCCGTCCAATCCCAACCGACCGCGCCGCCGCCGAGGTAATCGGAGGACCACTCGCGATCAAGCCAGGCCTGACCGGTGACTGGCTGCACCTGCCCTTTACGGGTGAGCCTTCCAGACACGGCTAGATGTGGGACGGAGTAATAATAGCTCGCCTGCTCGAGGCGGGGGCCCTTCTGGCTGTATCCATCCGACCCCTCGAGCAGTGGCTGCTGGCGTGGTGTGAGCGTTAGCGACAGCGCGAAATCGGGCGTCGAGACGGTCGTGACGAAGCGTCCGTCGGGAAGGCGACGGATCCGCCAGTCGCGCAAACGCACGTCGGTGTCGCCGATCCGCGCCCGGGCAAGTCCGAAACCGGAACGCGCGGCGCGCTCGCCGTGGAGCAGGTGGCCGAGACGCGGGTCCGACAGCGCGGCATGCGCGAACAGGACCTGCTTCGGCGCGAACCGGCTCGTGTTGGCCGGGTTCGTCTTGGGCGTGGTACGGAAGAAGGTGATCTGGAAGCCGAGATCGCGGCCTTCGCGGGTCTTGAGCAGGCCGGTTACGTACCACCATTCGGTACGGAATGCCGGGTGCGCGCCATGCTCGCGCGGGAAAACGAAGCGTGCGCCGGGGCGGACGACGGAATAATCGGAGCCCGCCGATGTCGCGGCGATCAGCGCGAGGGCCGTTAGGATCATGGGCCCGCGCATCACCAATCCTCCCGGACCATACGAACCGCATCGGCGGCGATCGCGCGGCGACCTGCTAGCGTCGCGGTGCCCGCCGCCGCGGCGACGAGCGCGATCGCGACGCTCGCGACTATCGTCCAGGGGACACGCGTCGCCATCGTCCAGTTGAAGGATTGCGGGTTGATCACGTGTACCAGAACCTGCGCCATGACCCCGCCGAGCGCAATGCCGGCAACGCCGCCGACCAGCCCGAGCAGCGCGCCTTCGCTTGCCAGCATCGCGACGATCTGGTGCTTTGACACGCCGATATGGCGGAGCATCCCGAACTCTCGGGTGCGGGCGATCGTCTGTGCGGACATGGTCGCGGCTACGCCTGCAAGACCTACCAGGATCGCCACGCCCTCGAGCAGATACGTCACCGCGAAACTCCGGTCGAAGAGTTCTAGCGCATAACGGCGGAGCGTAGCCGGCCGGGCAATCGATACGAGGTTGGCGAGCGCGCGGGGCGTTCCGGTGATCAGCGCACGTGCGACGCGGTTCGGGTCCGCGCCCGATGCAAGCGTGATCGCAGCCTCCGTTCGGGTGAGATCGCCCGTCACGCGCGCATAGTCGGTATCGCGGATGACGATCGCGCCCTGCTGACGCGCATAGTCACGCCAGATCCCGGCGACGGCGTAGCGACCGGCGAGCGGGAGCATGACCGGCGTTCCAACCGTCCAGCCGTATAGCCGGGCGGCGGGCTCGGAGATCCATACAGGCGTGGTGCCCGCCGGAAAATCATCAGTCGTGTCGAGCAGCTTCAGGCTCGGATCTACTCCCTTTGCGACCGGACGGGCGATCAGCGTCACTGGCGGACGATCGGGCTTGATCGTGAGCGGGATCTGCCGGCTGAATGCAACGCTCGCAACGCCGGGTGTCGCGCGCAATGTGGCCTGCGCGGCAGGGTCGAACCCTGTGCCGCCGTCGACTCGCAGATACAGGTCGTCCGACAGAATTTGGCCGAGCCAGTCATCGACGGCGCCGCGAAAACTGGTCACCATCACTGCCATTGCGATCATCAGCGCGGTGCTGGCGACGATCCCGCACAACGCGGTCGCCGCCTGACCAGGGGCACCGTGGAGATGGCGGACCGCAAGATCGGTCGCGATACCGCGGCCCGGTCGTCGCGCCAGCGGCGCGAGAAGCGTCCGCGCAAACCACGGCATGCCGGCGATGCCGCCCGAGAGGATGAGCGCCATGCTCGCATAGCCGAACAGCGGCAGGCGACCGATCGGGGGAAGCAGCGCCGCACCGCCACCGAACACGATGAGGATGGCGGCAGCACGCCACGGGACGGGCGTCCGGGGATCGATGACATCGCCAGTATTACGGAGCGCAGCCGCGGGTGCCGCACGGGCGGCGATGCGGGCAGGGAGGACGCTACCCGCGACCGCCGCGAGCAATCCGAGCATGAAGAAACCGATCGCGGCGAGCGGGGCGAAACGCATCCGGACGCTGCCGTCGGCGAAATACCCTGCCCCGAGGTCGCCGCCAAACCTCGTCAACGCGCCATAGGCCAGCGCATAGCCGAGGATCAGCCCGAGCGCGGCACCGATCACGCCGATCATCAGCCCTTCGAGCGCGACCGCGGCGATGATCCCACTTTTCGGCAATCCCAATGTCCGAATTAGCGCGAACGCCCGCAGCCGGCGGGCGACCGACAGCGACTGCGCGGAGAAAACCAGAAAGCCACCGGTCAGCAACGCCACGAGCGCGAGCATGTCGAGGTTGACGCGGTATGCGCGCGACAGAGCATCACTGCGTGTCGCATCGTTGGTGGCGGTACCGATTGAAGCGTCACGGGGCAGGATAGCGGTGAGCGCCGCCGCCGGCACATCGTCTTGCTGCTTGACGTCGATCCGGTCGAGTCGACCGAGCCGGCCGAAACGCCACTGCGCGGTCGCGATGTCGATCACACCGATCATCTCATCCTCGGCGATGCCCGGTAGCGCACCGGCAACCACCAGCGGCACGGTGCGACCGTTTGCCGTGACGGTCAGCATGCTGCCAGGACTGGTGCGCAGCGCCAGCATGGCGGCCGACGAGAGGAACAGTGCTTGGCCGTCGAAGGCGGCGTCGGTCCGGCGGTCGATTCCCACTGGCGTCATCCCGACCAGTGACGGCGTGACCTGCGCCGCACGGAGGACATCGAGCCCCAACAGCGTAACGCGGGTCTTGGCGATCGTGGCACGCAGGACAACCACGGGGCTGGCGTCGGCAACGCCGGGAGCATTTGCGACCTTGGCGTAGAATGCTTCATCGAAGCCGAGTGGACTCGTCGCTGTCACGCGGAGGTCGGCACTGCCGTTGACCGTGCGCAGCGCGCCTTCGAAAGACGACAGCGCCGAGCCGTTGACGAGGTGGACGGCAAAGCCGAGCGCGACCCCGATCGCGATTGCCACGGCGGTAAGCGCGAGGCGGGCAGGGTGCGCACGCCACTCACCAGCGATGAGCCAGCGCACCGCCAGACGGGCAGCGAGTATCACTCGACGCCCCGGCGTTCGGTCAAGCCGGTCGCGGTCAGCGTCAGGACGACATCGGCGATCGCCGCTGCAGCTTCGGAATGCGTGACGATGATCGCTGCTACGCCGTCTTCGCGGACGGCGTCGGAAAACAGCGCCAAGATCCTGGCGGCTGTGTCCGGATCGAGATTGCCCGTCGGTTCGTCGGCGAGGATAATCGCCGGGCGATGGACCAGGGCGCGGGCGATCGCGACGCGCTGCAATTCGCCGCCCGAGAGATCGCGTGCGTAGCCGTCGCCGCGCTCACCAAGGCCAACGCGGTCGAGCATAATATCGGCACGCGCGCCGATCGCGCTACGATCGGCGGACACCAGCGCAAGCGGCAACGCTACGTTCTGGCGCAGCGTCAAATAGGGCAAAACGTGGAAGGCCTGGAACACGAAGCCGATCCGGGTCGCGCGCAAGCGCGTCAGCGCGGGCTCATCGAGCGATCCGAGATCAATGTCCTCGACGGCGACATGCCCGGCGTCGGCACCGTCGAGCCCGGCGAAGATATTGAGAAGTGTTGATTTGCCGACACCGCTCTCGCCTACGATTGCGATAAGCTGGCCGGATCGCGCGACAAGGTCGAGGTCACGGAACAGTTCACGGCCGCCGGGTACCGACTTTGCGAGGCCGGTGACGCGTAGAAGAACATCGTCGATCATGGGTCGTTCATGCCACGCGTGCGGCAGCCGGGACAGGGCAGATGAATTGCGGTAGATTGCTTTGTCGGCGTTATGCGCGGTTGATGATCAGGCAATCCAGATACCAATGTCTATTTTACATAATACATATTATCGATCTTAATTTACCTGCGAATTTTTTTGGTCTTTCCCCTGGGTGCACATCGATACGGATAACGGAATGAACCTCGCATTCCCGATCACCCCTGCGCTATGGGGACCAGCGACAGGCTAATGACGCGCAGGTGTTTCCGATGATCGAGCGGTTGGTGTCCATCATGGCGCGGTTGCGCGATCCGGTCGACGGCTGTGCGTGGGATAGCGTGCAGACCTGGGCAACGATCGCACCCTACACGATCGAGGAAGCGTATGAGGTCGCGGACGCGATCGCGCGCAACGATCCCACAGATCTCAAGGACGAACTGGGCGACCTACTTCTGCAGGTCGTGTTTCACAGCCGGATTGCCGAGGAATCGGGCGCCTTCACGCTCGAAGACGTCGTCGCGGCGATCAGCGATAAGATGGAACGTCGTCATCCGCATATCTTTGGCAATGCAGCGTCATCGCCGGGATGGGAAACGATCAAGGCCAGCGAGCGCGCGACAAAATGCGATCGAAGCGCGCTCGCCGGCGTTGCGATCGGCCTGCCCGCCTTGTCGCGCGCCGAGAAACTGCAGAAGCGCGGAGCGCGCGTCGGGTTCGACTGGCCCGACGCAGAGGGCCCTATCGCGAAGATCTTCGAGGAAATTGAAGAGGTTCGTGAGGCGAGTTCAGCTACGGTGGCAGAAGAGATCGGCGATCTCCTGTTTGCCGTTACGAACTGGGCACGGCATCTCGGTGTCGATCCGGAGGCCGCGTTACGCGACGGAAATGCAAAATTCGAGGCCAGGTTCCGGGCGATCGAGGTCAGCGGCGGCGAGGCGTTCGCCGCCATGACGCTCGATCAGAAGGAGGGCCTATGGCAGGAGGTCAAGCGTCGCGGCGGGTGAAGCGATCATAATCGGTTTCGGACAACCGCACATCGTAGGTCGTCTCGAGTTCGTCGTCTTCGCTGTCGAGCACCTCGCCATGCGCATGCAGCCATGCGGCCCCCGCCCCGTCGGTCGCATCGAGCGTGATCCGGTAGCGTCGATGCGCGCCGGTCAGCTTGGCGGCGACCTGAGCGATCAGCATGCCCACCCCTTCCCCGCTCAGCGCCGAGATCGCGACGACGTCGTCGCGATTGGCGGCCTGCGCGGCGATCTCGTCATGCGTCTCGGCATCGAGCAGGTCGAGCTTGTTCCAGACCTCGAACCGCGGCGTGTTCTCGTCGACGCCGATCTCGGACAATACCGATTCTACGTCGGCCCTCTGTGCCTCCGTATCGGGATGCGCAATGTCGCGAATATGGACGAGCAGATCGGCGGATACCACCTCCTCAAGCGTCGCCTTGAACGCAGCGACCAGCTGGGTCGGCAGGTCCGAAACGAAGCCCACCGTGTCCGACAGGATCGCCTTGTCGATACCAGGCAGTTGAATCTGCCGAAGAGTCGGGTCGAGCGTGGCGAACAGCAGATCCTCCGCCATGACGTCGGCACCAGTCAAGCGATTGAATAACGTGGATTTACCCGCGTTCGTATAGCCGACCAGCGCGATCACCGGCCAAGGCGCACGCTGCCGCCGCTCGCGGTGCAGACCACGGGTACGGCTGACCTGCTCCAGTTCGCGCTTCAACCGTGCCATCCGATCGCGGATTAGGCGGCGATCCGCCTCGATCTGCGTTTCGCCCGGGCCGCCGAGAAAGCCGAAGCCACCGCGCTGGCGTTCGAGGTGAGTCCAGCTGCGTACGAGTCGGCCAGCTTGATAATCGAGATGCGCGAGCTCGACCTGCAGCCGACCCTCCGCGGTCGCAGCCCGCTCGCCAAAGATTTCGAGAATCAGGCCGGTGCGGTCGATGACCTTGGTGCCGAGCGCCTTCTCCAAATTGCGCTGCTGGATAGGGCTGAGGCTCGCGTCAAATACGACGAGCCCCGCCTCTTCCATCCGCACCTGGGTGGCGAGAAGCTCGACCTGACCGCTGCCGATCAGCGTTGCCGGCTTTAGTTGGCGGACGCGGTAGGCGATTCGTTCGACGACTTCGACGCCGATCGCCGCTGCCAGACCTGCCGTCTCTGCAAGGCGCGCGTCGACATCGCGCGACGCATCGCCTTGGTCCGGCAGCACGACGATCGCGCGCGTGCCCCGGGTGAACTCGTCGCGATCGCGCTCGAAACCACTACTCAATCGTCATCGTCCCCATCATCATCCGTGTCAGTCGGTTCTTCGGCAAGGTTCAGCGGCCGTGCTGGCTGAATCGTCGAGACCGCGTGCTTGTAAACGAGCTGCGCCATGCCTTCGCGCTGGAGCAGCATGCAGAACAGGTCGAAACCCGCGATCTGACCCTGCAGCATGACGCCGTTGATCAGGAACATCGTCACGCTGTCTTCGGACTTCCGCACCGCGTTCAGGAAGATGTCCTGCAGCAACGGATGTTTCTTCTGCGTCTCGCCAACCGTCTCGACGATGCCCGAGATATCCATCGGTCCAGCGGGCATGATTGTCGAGATCGCATGCTTGTAGATCAATTGGGACTGGCCATCGCGGCGCAGCAGGACGGAAAAATTATCGAACCAAGTGACGATACCCTGTAGCTTCACGCCCTTGACGAGAAACATCGTGACAGGTGTCTTGGAGCGGCGAAGTGCGTTCAGGAATACGTCCTGGAGCGAGCCTGCTTTTTCGGCCAATGGGGTAACCCTTTGTTTTTGGCGAGACTTTGCTCGCAAGGCGCCGTTTCCCGGCGTCGGAGATGCGCCCGATTACCGGGCACAGACAGTGATCTATGATCGCCACCCCCCTACGTCCAGAGGGGGACGAAAATGCGGCATGCTATTCGTCGCGCGTTTCGGTGATACCGAGCAGCTTCAATTTGCGGTGCAGCGCCGAGCGCTCCATGCCGATGAAGCTGGCGGTGCGCGAGATATTGCCCGAAAATCGTCGGATCTGGACGCGGAGATATTCGCGCTCGAACGTCTCGCGTGCTTCGCGCAATGGAGATCCCATGATAGCGGTGCCACCAGCCGCGCCCATTTCGCCTTGGTCGCCGAGTACTTCAGCGGGAAGCAGATCGAGATCGATGCGGCCGATCCGGTCGCCGGGCGCGAGGATGATCGTGCGCTCGACGACGTTGCGGAGCTGGCGGACGTTGCCCGGCCAATCATAGGATTGCAGCGCAACCATCGCATCCGGCGCGATCTCCGGAGTCGGCACGCGCCGCTCGGATGCATAATGCGCGATGAAGTGCTGGACGAGCGCCGGTATGTCCTCGCGGCGATCCGACAAGGGCGGGATCGTGACGGGCACGACGTTGAGGCGATAATACAGGTCTTCGCGAAAGCGTCCTTCGGCGATTTCGAAAACGAGGTCGCGGGCCGTCGCCGAGACGACACGGACGTCGACCTTCACGACCCGCGTGCCGCCGACGCGCGTGAAACTCTGGTCGGTCAGCGCACGGAGGATCCGGGCCTGCGTGGTGATCGGCATGTCGGCGATCTCGTCGAGAAACAACGTCCCGCCATGCGCCTGCTCGAACAAACCGGGACGAACGAGATCGCCCGCTTCCTCGACGCCGAACAGTTCCTCGTCAACGCGCTCCGGAGTCATCCGCGCGGCACTGACGATGATGAACGGCGCGTCGGTGCGCAGGCTCCAACCGTGGAGCAGACGCGCGGCGACCTCCTTGCCGACCCCCGCGCCGCCCATGATGAGCACGCGGCTGCCGGTCGCGGCAACCCGTTTCAGCGTGGCGCGGACGCCGTTGATCGATCCCGAGCTGCCCGTCAGATCGGTCTCGCGACCGACCGTCGCGCGGAGCGAAGCGACCTCACGCCGCAGCCGCTCGGTTTCGGTCGCGCGCGCGACCATAAGCAACAGGCGCTCGGCCTCGAACGGCTTTTCGATGAAGTCGGAGGCGCCGCGGCGGATCGCGGCGACCGCGGTGTCGAGATTGCCGTGGCCCGAGATCACCAGCACCGGGATCGACGGATCGCGGCGCTTGATCTCGTCGAGCAATTCGAGCCCGTCGAGCCGCGAGCCCTGCAGCCACACGTCGAGCAAGACCAGCGATGGTCGCCGGGCGGCAATCGCCTCCAGCGCGGAATCGCTGTCGCCAGCGTCGCGCGTGGCATAGCCTTCGTCCTCCAGGACGCCGGCGACCAGTTCGCGAATGTCACGTTCGTCATCCACGACGAGAATATCGAGCGCCATCAAATCATGTCCGGTTGCGAGTCATGGTGGCGAGTTGGCCGTCCCCTGCCCCCTCGGGTAGCGGCCCTCGTGCGTCGAGCCCGCCTTGATCGAGGCCCCCCTGGTCGAGCGCCGTCAGCGCCCTGGTATCGAAAATCATGGTGACGCACGTGCCGCCACCCGGTCGGTCGGAGAATCCGATCGTCCCGCAATGTTCCTCGATGATCTTTTTGACGATAGCAAGCCCGAGGCCCGTGCCACGCGCGCGCGTGGTGACATAGGGCTCCATGATCCGGTCGCGGTCGGCAGGCAGGCCGATCCCCGTGTCCGCCAGCGCTATCGTCACGCTGCGGCCCGGCTCCTGGCTTAACGTCATCGTCACCGCCCCGCCGGGTTCACCCGTCGCTTCAATGGCTTCGACGGCGTTCTTCACGAGGTTCGTCAGCGCCTGCCCGATCTGGCGACGATCGCACACCAGCGTCAGCCCGGGATCGTCGTTGACGAGATGGAAGCCGATTGCGGGATGCGCCACCTCGTGCAGGAAAAGCGCCTGACGGGCCGCATCGACCAGCGATTCGTCGCGGAAGACGGGTTTGGGCATGCGCGCGAACGACGAGAATTCGTCGACCATCCGGCGCAGATCGCCGACCTGGCGGATGATCGTGTCGGTCAGCCGCGAGAACGTGCCGTCCTGCATCTCGGCCTTGGCGCCGTACCGGCGCTGCAGACGTTCGGCAGCAAGCTGGATCGGGGTCAACGGGTTCTTGATCTCGTGCGCGATCCGCCGCGCGACGTCGGACCAAGCCGCGCGACGCTGATCGAGCAGCTGTTGCGTGATATCGTCGAAGGTCAGAATCGGGCCCGTCGCGGCGCGCGCGATCCGTACCGCCAACGTGCGGACGTCGCCGCTCTGGCCGACCTCGACGATCGCCTCGCGGTCGCCGCCATCGAGCATCGCGTCGAGTTCGGGCGCGACATCGACCAGCCGCCGGCCCACCAGGCCACCGGCGCCGGTGCCGAGCAACGTCGTCGCAGAATCGTTCGCGATCGTAATCGTCCGCTCGCGCCCGGTCGCGACGACGCCCGCGGAGACGCCCGCCATCACCGCCTCGATCAGCGCGCGACGGTTTTCGAGCTGACCGTTCGCGGTGACGAGCTCGGTGTTCTGCGCCTCGAGCTGCCCGGTCATCTGGTTGAACGCATTGGCAAGCGTGCCGACCTCGTCACGGCTGCGCGGATCGGGGACGCGGGCGGTCAAATCGCCACTCGCGACCCGGCGCGCGGCGTCGACGAGCTCGCCGACCGGCCGTACGAGACGATCCGCCACGGCCAGCGCGATCCACACCGCAAAACCAACGATGAGCAGCGAGATCAGCAACAGCGCGGCGTTGAACCGCAGTTGCAAGCTGCGCGAGCGGGCGAGCAGCGACCGGTAGCTCTTCAGCACGTCGTTGGCGCGCACGGTCTGGCTTGAGAGCAGCTTGGTGTCCTCGACGCGACCCGCGTACAGAAACAGCTCGTCGGACCCCGGCATCAGCGTGATCGTCTGGATCCGGTCGCCGGTCACCGCGACGACCGATGGCTTGCCGGCACGGAGTTGGGCGATCGATTGCGGCGTGACCTGGCGGGCGAAATCGATCTTGTAGGGATCGACCACCGCAAAGGTCTGGATTTCGTTCTGCGGCGTGACCTTGAACAACGCGGCTTCCGACAGGCTGCGATAATAGACTTGCTGCAGGAAATAGCCCGAGAAATCGGGGCTTTGGAGCGACTTCGCCTCGAGATAGCCGGACATGTCCGCAGCCATCGTCACGGTCGCTTCCTCCCAGCGGCTAAGCTGGCGCGCATAGGAGGATTGCGCGAGCGCGGTCGCATTCTCGAGCATCCCGCGCGCCTGGTCCGAATACCAGAACTGGACACCATATTGGAACAGCAACGACGCAAAGATCGTCACCAGCAGCATCGGCACCGCGGCGACGATCGAAAACAGCGCGACGAGGCGCACGTGGAGCCGTCCGCCCCCACCGACCGGCGAACGCGCCGCACGCCGCATCGCCACGCGCCGCCCGAGCAGCATGAGCAGTGCTATCCCCGGCACGAGATTGGCGACGAGCAGCAGCGCGACGAGCGGTGGCGCGAGCACACGCTGTGGTGCGTCGGATCCGGTGATGACGAAATAGCTGGTCGCCGCGATCGCGATCGCGATCCCGAGCACCAAAGCCTCGACCGCAGGCGTCACCGCGAACCGGGGCGCGGGCTCGTCATTGTCCAATGGTAGCGTCGCGGAAGCGATCATCGTTGCCCCGATACAACGTCAACCGTTGCCGGGAAACCACATAATGACAGAATCAGCGACGTTCTGTTTCCCGGGCACGCTGCGCATCGGCGCCGTTGTCGATGTCGATGCCAAGTGTGTCGAGCCGTTTGCGCAGCGTATTGCGATTGATGCCAAGCGCGCGCGCCGCCCGCAGCTGGTTCTGGCCATGCCGCGCCAGCATCGCCTCGATCAGCGGGCGTTCGACTTCGCCGATCACGCGCTCGTACAGCGTGCCGTCGTCAAGGGAGGCGGGATTTTCGCGCGCGATCCGGTCGATCATCGCGCGCACCGCCTGGCCTATTTCGACATCGACCGTCTCCTCAGGGCCCGCATGCGTACCGATCATCGTCCGGATCGCATCCGCGCCGATCACCTCGTCGCGCGCGAGAACGGCAATACGGCGCATGAGATTTTCAAGCTCGCGGACGTTCCCAGGCCAATGATGCGCGCCGAGTACCGTGATCGCGTCGGTGGCAAGCTGACGCCGCGGCAACCCCTGCACGGCGGCATGATCGAGAAAGTGGCGGGCCAGCAAGGCGATATCCTGCCGACGCTCGCGCAACGCCGGGAGTGCGATGGGTACGACATTGAGACGATAGAACAGGTCTTCGCGGAACTGGCCGTTGGCGACCTGCGCCGACAGGTCGCGGTTCGTGGCGGCGACGATCCGGACGTCGACACGAATCGTGCGGGCCCCGCCGACGCTCGTGAACTCGCCCGACTGGAGTACCCGGAGCAGCCGGGTCTGCGCCTCCATCGGCATATCGCCGATCTCGTCGAGGAACAGCGTGCCCCCCGATGCCTGTTCGAACCGCCCGGCATTGCGCGTTGCCGCGCCCGTGAACGCGCCACGTTCATGCCCGAACAGGTCAGCCTCGATCAGTTCGCGCGGGATCGCCGCCATGTTGATCGCGACGAACGGGGCTGCACAGCGGGGACCCAGATCATGGATCGCACGCGCGACCAGCTCCTTGCCGGTGCCCGATTCGCCCGAGATCAGCACGGTCAGGTCGTTCGAGACGACGCGTGCGATGATCCGATAGACGTCCTGCATCGCCGCCGATCGCCCGATCAGCGGCAGCGCGCGGTCCGCGTCGTGGAGCGCGTCCTCCGACACCATCCCGCCACGCGCCAGCGCCCCCGCGACCGCGCGGGTCAGCACGTCGAGGTCGAACGGCTTGGGGAGATATTCATAGACACCGACTTCGGCCGCGCGGACCGCGGTGGTCAGCGTGTTCTGCGCGGAGAGGACGATGATCGGCAGCAAGGGAAAACGCGCGGCGACGCTGCGGACATGCTCGATACCGTCGCCATCGGGGAGGATGACGTCCGTGATGAGGACGTCTGGCACTGACACCGCCAACGCGCGCTCGAGTTGCGCGAGGCTGTCGGCGACCGTGACGTCGTGCCCTGCCCGGCGCAGCGCCTGCGCGACGACGGTCCGGATCGCGGCGTCGTCGTCGACGACCAGAACGGTACTCATGACGCGGCTCTGGGGAGCAACAGGCGGAGCGCGGTCATCTCGGGATTTCCTTCGCGGGCGTATTGGACGATGCCACCCATGTCGCGCGTGAGCTTGTCGACCAGTGCGAGGCCGAGCCCCTGCCCTTCGCGACGGCCCGAGACGAACGGATCGAACAGATGGTCGGCGATGTCGGCGGGTGCGCCCGGGCCGTTGTCGAAAATGCAGATCTCGATCGGCAGCGGCAGCCGGGGCTTGCCCGGCGCCGAACTGACGGTGATCCCGTGGCGGTAGGCGGTGGTCATGACGATGCGCGGTTCGCGTTCGTTGCGAACCGCTTCGCGCGCATTCTTGAGAAGATTTATGACGATCTGGAGCAGCGCGTCGCGGTTGATCTGCGCGGGCGGGAGCGACGGATCGAAACGTTCCTCGATCGCGATACCGCGCGCGAATCCGGCCAGCGCGAGCCGGCGGGCATGGCCGAGCAACGGGTAGATGTTCTCGCTGGAGAGCGGCAGGGGCCGGGTGTCGCTGAAATCCTGCATCCGGTCGATCAATGCGGCGATGCGGTCGACCTCGGTTACGATCAGCGTGGTGAGTTCGCCCGCACCGAGCAATTGCGCCGCACCGCGGATGCCCGACAAGGGGTTCTTGATCTCATGCGCCAGCATCGCCGCGGCGCCGACCGCGGCCCGTGCGCCGGCAGCGCGGTCTGCCGAATGGCCGAGGCGGCGCGAGGTCGCGGCGGAATGCAGCGTGATCGCGCGCCAGCCGGGATAATCGGCGATCTGGGTCTCGGCGAAATCGACGCGGATCTTGACGCCGCGCGCGGTCGCGATCTCCGTATCATAGACGGCCAGGCCATGCCCGTCGCGGTTGCGTGAATCATCGGGTGGCGGGATGATCGCGCCGAGCGGCTGCCCGATCATCAAGCGCTCGGAAAGGTTCAGCAACTGCTCGGCGAGCGCGTTGGCGTGCGCGACGCGGTGATCGGGATCGACGACGACGACCGCTACGGGCAGCGCCGCGAACAGCTCCGCAAAGCCCGGCCGTCCGCGTGGACTGGTGTCACGCTGCGGCAAGATCGCGCCAGGGAGCGTAGAACTCGGCCAGCATCGCCTTGACCTGCCTGGGGTCGGGCACCTGGTTCACCTTGTTGCGGAACTCGGCCGAACCCGGCAGCCCCTTGGTGTACCAGCCGATATGTTTCCGCGCCATGTTGACGCCGGTCTCGATGCCATAATGTTCGAGCATCGCCTCGTAATGCCCGGCGATCGCGTCATATTGTTCCGTGATCGACGGGTCTTCGATGCGGCGGCCAGTGGCGAACCATTCCATCACCTGGCCGAGCACCCACGGGCGGCCATAGCTGCCGCGGCCGATCATCAGGCCGTCGGCGCCCGACTGGTCCATCGCCGCTTCGGCATCCTCGATCGTGCAGATATCGCCGTTGACGATCACGGGCACGCTCACCGCGTCCTTGACCTTGCGGACGAAGCCCCAGTCCGCGCTGCCCTTGTACATCTGGTTGCGCGTGCGACCGTGGACGGTGATCAGCTTGATTCCGAGGTCTTCGGCGATCCGCGCGAGATCCGGGGCGTTGAGGCTGTCGTGGCACCAGCCCATCCGCATTTTCAGCGTCACGGGGACGTCGACCGCCTTGACGGTCGCCTCAATGATGGCGCTGGCGAGCTTGGTGTCGCGCATCAGCGCCGAGCCCGCATCGCCGTTGACGACCTTGCGCACCGGACAGCCCATATTGATGTCGATGATCGCCGCGCCGCGATCCTGACTGAGCTTGGCCGCCTCGCCCATTTCGTACGGCGTGCAGCCGATAAGCTGCATCGACACCGGCTCCTCGAGCCGATCCCACGCGGCCTTCTGCAGCGACTGGCGCGTCTCGCGGATCGCCGCCTGGCTCGCGACCATCTCGGTGACGTTGAGGCCCGAGCCATAGCGTCGCACCAACGTGCGGAACGGCATGTCGGTGACGCCGGTCATCGGCGCGAGCACGACGGGACTTTCGATCCGGACGGGACCGATCTGGATAGGGGTCAAGTTACGCATGGATGTGCCTGAAAAAGAGGCATCGCCCTACCCTGTCCTGCGGTGTGCCGCAAGACTGGCGAGTATCGGGACGAACCGCTAGGGCGCGGGGATGGCACATGGACAGCGTATCGTCGCGATCATCGTCGCCGCGGGAACCGGCGTGCGCGCCGGGGGCGCGGTTCCCAAGCAATATGCACGCATCGGCGGACGACCGATGATCGCCTATTCGTATGACGCATTCGCCGCGCATCCGGCGATCGTCGAGACGATCGTCGTGGTGGCCGACGGACAGCAGGACATGGCGGTCGACGCACTCGGGGGCGATGCGACGATCGTCGTCGGCGGTGCGACGCGGCGCGAGTCGGTTGCGAACGGGCTCGCGGCGGTCGGCGCGGCGACGCATGTGCTGATCCACGATGCGGCGCGCCCGTTCCTGTCTGCCGCGGTCATCGCTTCGCTCGTCGCCGCCCTGAAGACCAGGGATGCGGCCATCCCCGTTCTCCCGGTGACCGATACGCTCGCGCGCGGCAGCGTCCTGCTCGGCGACATCGTGCCGCGCGCGGACCTCAACCGCGTCCAGACTCCCCAGGCGTTCGCGGTCGAGGCGCTGCGGGCCGCGCACGCCGTCTGGCCCGCGGACGAAGAGGCGACCGACGATGCGCAGATGGTGCGACGGCTTGGCGTCGGCGTCGCGTTGGTGCAGGGCTCGGCGATGCTCGAGAAAGTCACCCACCCCGAAGATTTCGCGGCCGCCGAAGCGCGCGTCGCCGCCAAGACCTCGTACGAGACCCGCACCGCGATGGGCTTCGACGTCCACCGGCTCGAAACCGGCGAAGAGCTCTGGCTCGGCGGCGTCCTGATCCCGCACGACAAGGGGCTGTCGGGGCATAGCGATGCGGACGTCGCGCTCCACGCGCTGACCGACGCGCTGCTCGGCACGATCGCGGCGGGCGATATCGGCACGCATTTCCCGCCGAGCGACCCGCAGTGGAAGGGCGCCGACTCCGCGCAGTTCCTCCAGCACGCCGCCAAGCTGATCGCCGACAAGCATGGCCGGATCGACTTCGTCGACCTCACGATCATGTGCGAGGCGCCCAAGATCGGGCCGCACCGCGCGGCGATGACCGCGCGGATCGCGGACCTGCTCGGGCTCACGCTCGACCGTGTCAGCGTCAAGGCGACGACCACCGAGCGGCTCGGCTTCACGGGCCGCGGCGAGGGAATCGCGGCGCAGGCAGTCGCGACCGTCCGCGTTCCCGGTGCGCCCGCATGAAGATCATCGCCGCACTCGTCGCGACAGCGCTTCTCGCGAGCCCGGCGGTGGCGCAACCGCGTTGCCTGACCGGCGCGGAGGCCGAATCGCTGACGCTGGTCGCGATGCCCGACATTCTCCGCGAGACAGGACGCGTCTGTGCGGCGCAGTTACCCGCGGCCAGCCTGATCCGGCGCCAGTCGAGCACGCTGATCGGACGGTACGAGACCGAAGCCGAGCGCGCATGGCCGGCGGCGCGCGCGGCGATCGTCAAGTTGAGCGACCCGGCGGTCGACGCGTTGCTCGATTCGGACTTTGCCCGCCCCCTGCTGACGACGTTGCTCGTGCCGCAGATCGTCGGGCGGATCGCGCTGCGCGATTGCGCGACGATCGACCGGCTCGTCGCGCTGCTCGACCCGCTGCCCCCGCGCAATACCGCCGGCATCGTCGTCGAGACGCTGCGCTACCTCAAATCGCAAAAGACGCGTGGGGGTGCTATCTCGGTCGCCTCGCTGCCCCTGTGCCCGGTGGAGACTCGCTGATGGATACCATCCTTCCCGCCGAACTGGTCGACGCCGCGCGGAAAGTCATCGAACAGAACCGGGCGATCGGGCGCCGCGTCGCGGTCGCCGAAAGCTGCACCGGCGGGCTGGTCGCCGCGGCGCTGACCGAGATACCCGGCTCGTCGGATGTGTTCGAGGTCGGCTTCGTCACCTATTCGAACGACGCGAAGCTCGGCGTACTCAAGATCAGCTCGGATGTGCTGGAGACATTCGGCGCAGTGTCGATCGCGGTCGCCTGGAGCATGGCGCAGGCCGCACTCAAGCAATCGGGCGCGGACATCGCCGTCGCGATCACCGGCGTTGCCGGTCCGGGTGGCGGATCGCTCAAGAAGCCGGTCGGTACGGTCGTGTTCGGCCGCGCGGAAAAGGGCGGCGATCCGTCCGACGTCCATGCCGACCGCAAAGACTTCGGCGATCTGGGACGCGGCGGAATCCGGCTTCAGGCGGCGTTGTGGGCGCTCGAACTCTTGCTGCCCGACGCGTCGGCGCCGTAAAGTTCCGCGGCGCGCGTTTCGAACGCGCCGATCATCTTGCGCAGTGCGGCACCAAAGACCTGCCCGGCGATCATCTCGAACATCCGGTTCTTGAACGCGAAGTCGACGGTGAAATCGACCGCGCAGCCCTGCGGCTCGGGCCGGAAATGCCACTCGTTGCGCAGATACTTGAGCGGACCGTCGACATAATCGACGGTGAGTTCGCTCGGCCGGACCTTCTCGACGCGCGACGTGAACGTCTCGCGCAGGCCCTTGAAGCCGACGATCATGTCCGCGAGCGTCTCGGTCTCGCTGTTCGAGCGCACCCGCATCGCGCTGACCCAGGGCAGGAACTCGGCGTAGCGGCCGACATCGGCAACCAGGTCGAACATCTGCTCAGGCGTGTACGGCAAATGACGCGTTTCCGAATGCTTGGGCATCAGATGCGCACAACGCCCAGCTTGGCATCACGGTTGGCACGCAACTGCTCGAAATCGTCGCCGGCGTGATAGCTCGACCGCGTCAGCGGCGACGATGCGACCAGCAGGAAGCCCTTGGCGCGCGCGATCGAGGCATAGGCGTCGAACGCCTTGGGCGGCACGAACTCGGCAACCTTCGCATGGCGCGGGGTCGGCTGAAGATACTGACCCATCGTCAGGAAATCGATGTCGGCGCAGCGCATGTCGTCCATCACCTGATGGATCTCCAGACGCTCCTCGCCGAGCCCGAGCATCACGCCCGACTTGGTGAAGATCGACGGATCATGGCGCTTCACGCTCTCCAGCAGCCGCAACGACGCATAATAGCGCGCGCCCGGGCGGATCGTCGGATAGAGCCGCGGCACCGTCTCGAGATTGTGGTTGTAGACGTCGGGACGCGCCTCGACGATCGACTCGATCGCCGCCTGCGCCTTGTTGCGAAAATCGGGCGTCAGGATCTCGATCGTCGTGGTCGGGTTCGACGCGCGGATCGCCTGGATAACCTTCACGAACTGCGACGCGCCGCCATCGGGCAGATCGTCACGATCGACCGAGGTGATGACGATATGGTTCAGGCCCATCTGCGCGGCCGCATCGGCCACGTTCTGCGGCTCCATCGCGTCGACCGCGCGCGGCATGCCCGTCTTCACGTTGCAGAACGCGCACGCCCGCGTGCAGGTGTCGCCGAGGATCATGACGGTCGCATGCTTCTTCGACCAGCATTCGCCGATGTTCGGGCACGCTGCCTCTTCGCACACCGTCGTGAGGCTTTTGGAGCGCATCAGCTCGCGGGTTTTTGCAAAGCCAGCGGAGGTCGGCGCCTTGACGCGGATCCAGTCGGGCTTGCGCGCACGAACCGGCGCAGCCATCGGGGTCATGTCGTTCATGGACGCCAGATAGCCCCGCCCTGCCCTTGAGACAATGGCGGCCGATCGCCTCGGCGGCTTGGAATCACCGTTCGGCGCGGATAAAACCTTCCCTGGGAACCAGTTCCAACATGACAGGTTTGTCATGTTGCAATGCAACCATCGACGAAAGGCTAACCGTGCCCACTCATTTTCCGGAAATGATCGAAGGCTATCATCGCTTCAAGGACGGCCCCTGGGAGGCGCAGCGCGAGCGCTGGAAGGAACTGCAGGAAGGCCAGAGCCCGAAGGTGATGATCATCGCGTGTTCCGACAGCCGCGTCGAACCCGCGCAGATCTTCGACACGCTCCCCGGTGAGGTGTTCGTCGTCCGCAACGTCGCAAATCTGGTCCCGCCCTACGAAACTGGTGGCGGCCATCACGGCGTGTCGGCGGCCATCGAGTTCGCCGTTACGCAGCTGAAGGTCGAAGAGATCGTCGTGATGGGCCATGAGAAGTGCGGCGGCTGCAAGGCCGCGCTGACGCAGGCTTTTGCCGACGCGGACCATGGCGCCGGCGGCTTCGTGTCCGACTGGGTGAGCTTGCTCGACGGCGCGCGTGAGAAGGTCATCGCCAAGTTTGGCGACAGCGACCAGGCGGGCCGTGAGATGGAACTCGAGTCCGTTCGCACCTCGATCGCCAATCTGCGCACCTTCCCGTTCGTCAGAAGGGCCGAGGCCGCCGGCACGCTGGCGCTCCGCGGCGCCTATTTCGGCATCGACAAGGGCCAGATGCTGCTGCTCAACGCGGACGACGAGTTCATCCAGGCCGATGCACCAGAGGCCAAATCCGCGAAAGCGTAACGGGTCAGCGAAGGCCTAACGCCTTCTTCGCCACCTTCTCGACCTTCGGGTCGAGTGGTGGCGGAACCATCGACACACTCGCTTCAAGGCGGTCCGCGATCAGCGTCAGCGCTGCGATTCGGGCCGCCTTCTTGTCATTACCGTCGATCACCGACCATGGCGCGGTCGCGGTATCGGTGCGCGCGAACATCTCCGCCATCGCCTCAAGATAGTCACCGCGCTTCGACCGGTTGTGATAATCGTCGAGCCCGGTCTTCCAATGCTTCCACGGATCGTCGAGCCGCGCCTTGAGCCGTCGGTCCTGCTCCTTCTGGGTGGTATGGACGAACAGCTTGATCAGCGTCGTGCCGCTCTCGACCTGCTGCGCCTCGAACGCGTTGATCTCGTCATAGCCGTGGTGCCATTCGGCATCGCTCGCAAACCCTTCGACGCGCTCGACGAGCACGCGACCGTACCAGCTGCGATCGAACACCGCGATATGGCCGTTGGCGGGCAACCGGTTCCAGAAGCGCCAGAGGAAATGATGCGCTTTCTCGTCGGCGGTCGGCGCGGCGATCGGCCAGACCTTGTAGTTGCGCGGGTCCCATTCGGCCGACAGCCGCTGGATGATCCCGCCCTTGCCCGCCGCGTCCCAGCCCTCGAACATGACGATCGCGCGCGTACCCCCGACGATGTGCGCGACCTGGATATGCTCGAGACGCTCCTGAAGTTTGGCGAGGTCGCGCTTGTATTTGCCGTCGTAGGCGTCGCCACTTTCGTAATCGGCCAGATGGATCGTCATGCATCTCTCTCCGTCGCTGTCGGAATATGAACGTTCCAGGGGCCACGACGACGCAAGACGAACCAATAATAGGCGATCGAGAGCAGGATTTCGGCCGCGGTCATGATCAGCCCGGGGCGGCCCTCCTCCAGATCGAACCAGCTTGTCCAGCACACATAGCCGAGCGCCAGCAGCGTCACCACGGGCGCAAGCGGGTAGAGCGGCATCTGGTAAGGCGCATGCGCGGTCTTGCCAGAGCGTCTGCCGACCATCGCTGCGACGCAGATTCCCGCATAGATCGCGACGAGGCCGGTGCCGCTGAGCACGAGCAGCAGCGGAAGCGGTAGGAAGCATGCCACGATCCCGAACCCGCCGACCAGTAGCGTGCCGACCCAGGGGGATCCGAAGCGAGGGTGGACCTGCACCAACCACCGGTCGATCGGGCGCCCCCACGATCCGTCACGTGCAGTCCCATAGAAGAACCGTGCGCAGGCCAGAATGCACGCGATCACCGCGTTGACGATCGCGACGACGACGCCGATCGAGATCCAGTCGGCCATCGCCGAGCCGCTACGGAGGACCACGAGGAGCCCGAACGGGTCGCTGGCGGAGAGCGTGGCGTGGAGGTCCGGTGCGCCGACGAGAAGCGCGACGATCGGGATACCCTCGAACAGCAGGGTCAACGCGAGCGACGCCATGATCGCGCGCGCGATCAGCCGGGGGGCGTCGAGCATCTCTTCACCGAAATACACCGCCGCGCCATAGCCGTTGAGCGCGAAGATCGCGATCGAGGTGGCGAGTCCGATCGAGGCGGCGGACGCGGGGACGAGCGCGCCGGCTTGCGGCATCACCGGGTGGAGCAAGAGGTCGCCGAACGGGCGCACGGCATCGGCGAAGCCGAGCCAGACGACCGCGCCGATCGCGAGCATCTCGACCAGCAGGAAAAGCCCCGTCAGCCAGGCGTTGACGCGGATCTGAAGGATCGCGACCAGCGTCGATCCCGCGACCACCGCGACGGCGATGGGGATTTGCGGCAGGCCTGGGACGAGCGTGCCGAGCACCGCGCTGACCCCCAGCCCGGCGACCGGCGGGAAGAGCAGGTTATTGAAGACGTTGACGCCGAGCATCGCGAAGCCCGCCATCGGCCCGAGCGTATGCGCGACCGCGACGTACTCGCCGCCTGCGACCGGCCACGCGGACGAGAGTTCGGCATAGACGAAGGCGGTGGCGACGCAGACGAGCCCGGCGAGCAGCGTCGCCCAGATCGCGCCGGTGCCCGCGACCTGGAGCATCCCGGGGACGATGACGAACACCGACGATGCCGGCGTCGCGACGGAGAGCGTGAGGAACAGGACGCCGATGACGCCGAGGCTGCGGACGAGACTGCGGCCGGGGATCGGCGCCGGTGTCATCTGATCGTCGCGCATGCCATCCCCTTATCGTGCAGGGGTATTTGCATGGTTAACGGGGTTGGAGGAAGTTCATTTGCTCCCCTCGCCCCTCCGGGGAGAGGGAGGGGCCCGCCCGCACTTGCGGGTGGGAGGGTGAGGGGCGGTTCATTTGCGCCAACCTCCCCTCACCCTCCCGTCGCCAAGAGGGTCATCCTTCTCTCTGCCCGAAGGCGCGAGGGACGGTCGGATCACCCGGCGTTCGGCGCGACCACCTTGGCCGGATCCTTCGGACCATCGACCGTCAGGCGGATGTTGAGCTCCTTCAGCTGCTTGGCGCTCACCGGGCTCGGCGCGCCCATCATCAGATCCTCGGCCTTCTGGTTCATCGGGAACAGCACGACCTCGCGGATGTTGGGCTCGCCCGCGAGCAGCATGACCATCCGGTCGATGCCCGGCGCCGAGCCGCCATGCGGCGGCGCGCCGACCTTGAACGCGTTGATCATGCCCGCAAAGTTCGTGTCGACATCGGCCTGCGTGTAGCCGGCGATCTCGAACGCCTTGTACATGATCTCCGGACGGTGGTTCCGTATCGCACCCGACGACAGTTCGACGCCGTTGCAGACGATGTCGTACTGATACGCCAGGATATCGAGCGGGTCCTTGTTTTCCAGCGCGTCCATCTCGCCCTGCGGCATCGAGAACGGGTTGTGGCTGAAGTCGACCTTCTTCGTGTCCTCGTCATATTCGAACATCGGGAAGTCGACGATCCAGCAGAATTCGAAGCGGTTCTCGTCGATCAGGCCAAGATCCGCGCCGATCCGCGCACGCGCGGCGCCGGCGAGCTTGGCGGCGGCGAGTTCCTTGCCGGCGGCGAAGAAGATGCCGTCGTTGGGGCCGAGGCCCAGCTCGGCGATGAGTTTGCGGGTCGCTTCTTCGCCGTGGTTCTTGGCGATCGGACCGCCCAACTCACCGTTCTTCTGCGTGATGTAGCCGAGACCCGCATGACCTTCGGCGCGCGCCCAGTCGTTCATGTCGGTGAAGAATTTGCGGCTCTTCTCGGCGGTGTTCGGCGCGGGGATCGCGCGGACCACGTCACCGCCGGCGACGATCCCGGCGAACAGACCGAAGCCCGAATCGACGAAGTGATGGCCGACGTCGTGGATCAGGATCGGGTTGCGCAGATCGGGCTTGTCGCTGCCGTATTTCAGCATCGATTCGCGGTAGGGGATGCGCTTGAACGGGAGCGCAGACACCTGGCGTCCCTTGCCCTGCCAGTCGGCGAACTCCTCGAACACGCCGTGGAGGACGGGCTCGATCGCGTCGAACACGTCGTCCTGCGTGACGAAGCTCATCTCGAAATCGAGCTGGTAGAACTCGCCCGGCGAACGATCGGCGCGTGCATCCTCGTCGCGGAAGCAGGGGGCGATCTGGAAATAGCGGTCGAAGCCCGCGACCATGAGCAGTTGCTTGAACATCTGCGGCGCCTGCGGGAGCGCGTAGAACTTGCCCGGATGCACGCGGCTCGGCACCAGATAGTCGCGCGCGCCCTCTGGCGACGACGCGGTCAGGATCGGCGTCTGGAATTCGGTGAAGCCCTGATCGTTCATCCGGTTGCGGAGCGAGGTGATGACCTTCGAGCGGAGCATGATGTTCGCGTGGAGCCGTTCGCGACGCAGATCGAGATAGCGATAGCGCAGGCGGATATCCTCGGGATACTCGGCCTCGCCCGCGACCGGCATCGGCAGTTCGCCCGCCATCGACTGGACCGTCGCGGCGGTCGCGCGGACTTCGATCCCGCCGGTCGGCAGGTTCGGGTTCACCGCTTCGGGTGCGCGTGCGGTGACCTTGCCGGTGATCGTGACGACGCTCTCGCTCTTCAGGCCTTCGATGACCGTGAAGACGGGGCCGGACACGTCGGTGACGATCTGCGTGATGCCGTAATGATCGCGCAGATCGATGAAGACGAGGTCGCCGTGATCGCGCTTCTTGTGGACCCAGCCCGACACGCGGACCTCCTCGCCGACCTGTTCGGGACGGAGGGCGGCGCAGTTATGGGTGCGATAGGCGTGCATGATGGGTCTTCTCGGACGATAAACAGGTGTCTCGCGCTTCCCTTCCTCACCCGCCTTTGTCAACCCGGACGACCCTCGCTATGGAAACGTCATGCATATCCACCCGCTTATCTCCGACAGTGCCACGCTCGCCAATCTGTGCGCGCGCATGGCCGACGCCGACTATGTGTGCGTCGACACCGAATTCATGCGCGAGAGCACCTATTACCCGGAGCTCTGCCTGATCCAGATCGCCGACGACAAGGAGGCCGCGGCGATCGACCCGATGGCGCCGGGGATCGACCTGAAGCCGTTGCTCGACCTGCTCGTCGAGAATCACGACGTACTCAAGGTCGTCCATGCCGGCGGGCAGGATATCGAGATCGTCTACAACCTCACGGGCAAGACGCCCTTCCCGCTGTTCGACACGCAGGTCGCGGCGATGGCGCTCGGCCAGGGCGAACAGATCGGTTATTCGAACCTCGTCGACAGCTGGCTCGGCATCGCGGTCGACAAGGGCGCGCGGTTCACCGACTGGGCGCGCCGCCCACTCGACGCACGGCAGATCGAGTACGCGATCGGCGACGTGACGCATCTGTCGAAGATCTTCCCGAAGATGCTCGAACGGCTGCGCAAGACGGGGCGCGGCGTGTGGCTCGACCAGGAGATGGAGCGCCTCGGCGACATCGCCAATTATGCGAACGATCCCGATCTGGCCTGGAAGCGCGTCCGGATCTCGGGCCGCAAGCCCGAGGTGCTCGGACGACTCAAGGCACTCGCCCGGTGGCGCGAGCTCGAGGCGCAGGCGAAGGACCTGCCGCGTGGCCGGATCGTCAAGGACGAGACGCTCGGCGACATGGCGGGCCATCCGCCCAAGAAGCAGGCCGATCTCGCCCGCGTGCGCGGCTTGTCGGCGAGCTGGGCGGGGAACGACATCGGCGGCCGGCTGATGGCGGCGATCGAGGGCGCGCAACCGCTTGGCGAGGACGAACTGCCGCCGCGCGACGATCGCAAGCCGGGGCTCGGCAAGGAGGGGTCACTGGTCGCGGATCTTCTCAAGCTGCTGCTGAAGATCCGCTCGCGAGATATTGATGTCGCGTCGAAATTGCTCGCGCGGACCGATGAGCTGGAGGCGCTTGCCGCTGGCGTGCGCGTCGGGTTGCCGATGCTCGAAGGCTGGCGGTTCGACCAGTTCGGCCGCGACGCGCTCGATCTGGTCGAAGGCCGACTGGCGTTTGCGGTGATCGGCGGTAAGCTCAAGATGACGCGTACGGAGGATGCCGCATGAAGATCGTTCTGGTTGTCGCCCTGCTGGCGTCTGCGGCGTGCACGCCGGTCGAGATGCGTGGCGAGGCGCCCGCTGCGGCCCCCACCCAATCCGCGTGCAATGCAGACTCGCTGGGCGATCTTGTCGGCAAGCGCGCGAGCGATGCGCGGGCGGACGTGATGCAGACGCGGTCGGGAGCACGGACGCTGCGGTGGATCGCGCCGAACACCGCGACGACGAAGGATTTCCGCGTCGACCGGTTGAACGTCTATGTCGATGCCAAGGGCCGGATCGAACGCTTTACCTGCGCTTGAGGGCGCGCTCCTGAATCCTCCCCCGCCAGGGGGGGGCGACGGAGGCGACGGAGGGGGAGGCACGCAACGGCCGTTCCTCCTCCCGCCCCCTCCGTCAGGCTGACGCCTGCCACCTCCCCCTGGCGGGGGAGGATTCGCGAGGGCGACGCTACCCTATCGTCAGCAGCGCCTTGCGGCCGAGCGCGGTGGCCAGCGCGTTGTGGCGACGTTCGACGGCCTCGCCGTACAGCCCCTTGTCCTCGGGACGCAGCTTCAGCGTCAGCGTCAGGCCGTCATCGGTAAGCTGCGAGCGCTGGAGCGGACCCGCGAGCCCACCGCTCATCCGCTGACCAAGTCTCATCGCAAGTCCCCACGCCGTTGCGCTTTTTATCGCCGCGGGCGACGCCAGCCGGCCGACCGGATCCGCCGCTGCGAGATCGCCGCCGAGACTCGCATAGAGCGCTTGGGCCAGCATGCCCCGGCCGGGCGCGTCGATCGCGACCCAGTTCCCGTGCAGTGCGACCTCCACGCCGCGTTCGGCGCGGAACTCCGGATTGGCGCGCCAGCCGACATCGGCAAGCAGGCAGGCGGTGTGCCGTATCCGCGCCATCGCCGCCGGCTCGCCGACGAACAGCGGTGCGATCCAGCGATCGAGCAGATCGCCATGCTCGGGAAACCGCCCGAGCAGCCGCCCTTCCTCGCGTGCGGCAACGATCAGCGGATCGAGCGTGCGGTCCGCGCGCTTCAGATCTTCGTAGAGCAGCCCTTCACGCAGGCCATAGGCGGAGACGATCGTCGTCCGGCTGCCGAGTTGCCGCATGAGCACGCCCAGCAGGGCCGCAGCGTCCGCGAGCGTTGCCGAACGGCCCGACGACAGCCCGGAAATGGCCTTCAGCCGCGGCTTGGAGAGCTGCGGGATCGTGCGGCTGAGACGCGTGATCGTCGCAGCGGTCATCGAATATTGATGGATGATCGGCAGCGGATAGTCCGACAGCTCCATGTCGAGACGCGCGAGCGCCCGCCACGATCCGCCGACGAGATATAGCGGAAGCCCCTGCCCGCGCGCAGTCCAGCCCGCTTCGCGGATCAGGCGGGCGACGAGCCGTTCAAGGACCTTGCCGCGTTTGGCGCGGATCGGACCTATACGCAGCACGCCGAGCGGAAACGAGACGCGATCCTCGATCTTCCCCTGCCGGACGCGGACAAGTTCGAGACTGCCGCCGCCGAGATCGCCGACGATACCATCCGCATCGGGGATCGCGGACAGCACGCCATAGCCCGCCGCACTGGCCTCCTGCTCCCCCGACAATGTCTCGACCTTGAGACCAAGATGCTCCGCGGTTGCAATGAGTTCGCTGCCGTTCTTCGCATCGCGTACCGCCGCCGTCGCGACCGTGCGGAGCGTCGAGCATTCCATCTCGCGCGCCACGGCCGCAAACCGCGCCAACGCAGTCCGCGCGGTCTTCAGCGCAGACTTCTCGATCGATCCGGTCGCAGCTAGCCCCCGACCGAGCCCGGCCAGAACCTTTTCGTTGAACCGGATCGCAGGGAGCCGCGGCGGGCCCTGATACACGACCAGGCGGATCGAGTTCGAGCCGATGTCGATGATCCCCGTACGCGGGTGATCATCGGTTTCGGCCTTGGGCGGTGCGTTGCCGAACAAGCGGTGTGCGACGCTCATCGTTTTCGACGGAGCGACAGGGTCGGCACGGCATTGCTGGTCGCAAGCGAGGCACCACGGCCGGAAAGCGACGGATTAGTCATGAAATACCGATGCAGGTTGAAGGGGCGGTCGCCGGGATCGACGCGATTATACTCGCCATCGGGTTGCAGTTCCCAGCTCTGCTCGTTGTCGATCAGGTTCGCGACCATCACCTGGTCGAGGATCTGGTCGTGGACGGTCGGGTTGAGGATTGGCAGCATATATTCGACGCGACGATCGAAGTTGCGCGGCATCCAGTCGGCCGACGAGATGAATAGCTTGGCCCCGTCATTGGGCAGCGCCTTGCCGTTGCCGAACGCCCAGATCCGGCTGTGCTCGAGGAAACGGCCGATCACCGACTTGACGCGGATCGTCTCGGAGAGGCCGGGCACGCCGGGACGCAGGCAGCAGATGCCGCGGATGATCAGGTCGATCTCGACCCCTGCCCCGCTCGCCTCGTACAGCTTCTCGATCACCGCGGGGTCGACCAGCGAGTTCATCTTGGCCCACACGCCGGCAGGCTTGCCGGCGCGCGCATTGGCGATCTCGACGTCGATCAGGTTCATCAGGTTCTGGCGCAGGTCGCGCGGCGAGAGGCTGACCCGCGCCATGTCGGTCGGTTCGACATAGCCGGTGATGTAGTTGAACATCTGCGCCGCATCGCGCCCCACGGCCGCGTCGGCGGTGAAGAAGCTGAGGTCGGTGTAGATCTTGGCGGTGACCGGGTGATAATTGCCCGTGCCGAAATGGCAGTAGGTGCGGAACGCGGAGCCTTCGCGGCGGACGACCAGCGACACCTTCGCGTGAGTCTTCCAGTCGATGAAGCCGTAGACGACCTGCACGCCCGCACGCTCCAGCGCGGAGGCCCAGACCATGTTCTGCTCCTCGTCGAAGCGCGCCTTCAGCTCGACGACCGCAGTGACCGACTTGCCGGCTTCGGCGGCGGTGATCAGCGCGTTGATCACCGCGGGCTGCTTGCCGGCGCGGTAGAGCGTCTGCTTGATCGCGACGACGTCGGGATCGTTCGCCGCCTGTTTCAGGAAGGCGAGCACCACCTCGAACGTCTCGTACGGATGGTGGACGACGATGTCCTTGGCCTTGATCGCGGCAAAGCAATCGCCGCCGAACTCGCGGATCCGCTCGGGAAAGCGCGGCGTGAAGGGCGGGAATTTGAGGTCGGGCCGGTCCTCGTCGACCAGCCCGTCGAGATCGACGATGCCGAGCAGGTTGCCGCTCTCAGTGATGATCGCATCCGCACCGCCTAGCTCGTCCTTGAGAACGGCCGCGAGCACGTCGGGAATCCCCGTCTCGAGTTCCAGGCGGATCACGCGGCCGCGGCGGCGGCGCTTGATCGCGTTGGCGAAGTAGCGGACGAGGTCTTCGGCCTCCTCCTCGATCTCCATGTCGCTGTCGCGCAGGACGCGGAAGCTCGCCGCGGCGAGGACCTCGTAGCCGGGGAACAGAACCGGCGCGAAGCGCTTGAGCAACGTCTCGATCGCGATGTAGCGCGCGGGCTCGCCGGGCAGGCGGACGAAGCGCGTCATCGTGTGCGGCAGCATCACCAGTTCGCGCACCGGCTCGTTATCCGAAATGCGCACGAGGTCGAAGATGACCGACAGTCCGCGGTTGGGGATGAACGGGAACGGATGCGCCGGGTCGAGCGCCTGCGGGGTCAGGATCGGGAAGATCTGATCGCGGAAATGTGTTTCGAGCCACTCGTCGGCCTCGCCTTCGATCGCCTCGCGGCGCAGGACGAACAGCCCGGCCTCGTCGAGGAGCACGCGCAGGTCGCCCCATACCGCCTGCTGGCTTGCCATCAGCGCATCGGCCTCGCGGACGATCCCGGTCAGCTGCTGGCCCGCGGTGAGCCCGTCTGCAGAGCGGCGATCGACGTCCTGCGTCTGCTGGCCCTTCAGGCCGGCGACGCGGACCATGAAGAACTCGTCGAGGTTCGAGCCCGAGATCGACAGGAAGCGGAGCCGCTCGAGCAGCGGGTGCGCGGGGTTGCACGCCTCCTCCAGCACGCGACGGTTGAACGCCAGCCAGGAGAGCTCGCGATTGAAGAACCGGTCGTTCGGCTCTGCGCCGATGGGATCGTCGTCGTCTTCCGCTTGGCGGACGATATGCGCTGGACGGTTCATCGGTCCTCTTGGGGTCTTATGGTGACGTAAAGAGCGGCAGATCCAGGGCAAGCTGTGGCCGCAGGATCAGCCCGGCCTCGGTGAGTGTGGTTCGTGCCAGAGGAATGGACAAGCGCTTGCGACGTTCCATTGCCTCCTGATCCAGCGCATCGACGGTTCGCGTTACGGTAATATGACTACGCTCAATTCGGGTGGCGAGCCAGTCGACCAGATCGGGCCGCGCATCGAGGCTCCGCCGCTCGAACAGATGCGCCAGCAGCAGCCGCATGAGTTCGTCGTCGGGCGCGCCGATCGCCGCGATCGGGCTTGCCGCCAGACGCGAGCGGAGATCGGGGAGCTTTACCTTCCATTCGGGCGGGGCTGCGTCGGCGACGATCAGCAGCGGCCGGTGCTCCTCCTGCGCGCGGTTCCAGGCGTGGAACAGCTGCGCCTCGGGCACGCGCTCGGCATCGTCGATGATCGTGCCGCCGCTCTTCGCCGCGAAGATACGCGCGAGCAGGCTGCGGCCCGATTTGCGCGGGCCGGTGAGGATGGCGGTCATGACGGGCCACGTCGCGGTATGCTCCAGCGTGTGGACGGCGCGCGCGTTGGAGGGGGTAACTAGGAAGGCGTCGTCGCGAGGGTCCGCCGGCCAACCGAGTGGCAGCGCGATTTGAGTCATCTTGGTCGCGCTCACCCTGTCGTCACGGTATCCGCGGGAAGATCCGGCGGAAGAAGTTGGGAAACCCGGCGGATCCGGATCGTCTGGCCGGAGCCGAAGACCTGATAGCCCCGCGCCTCGAGCGCAGTCTTGAGCGCCGCCGGATCGCCATCATAGGCGACGCGCATCAACGACACGCCACCGAGCGCGAGGCTGGTCGTCGCCGCCGATCGGACGCCGGGGATCGCGCGGAGGGCTGCCTCGGTCGCGGAGACCGCGGTCGCGGCCGGCGTGTCGAACTGGACGATGACCGAAATCCCCTCACCGCCGGTCAGGACCGCGGTATTGGCGTCGGCGGTCTCGTCCGTGGGCAGGTCTTCGATCACTGCGGCTTCGGGGGCCGGTGGTGGCGACAGGCTGTAGTCGACGCGCAGCGACCCGTTGCGCCGCGCCTGCTGGTACAGGTCGTCAATCCGCTTGACGCCGGTATCGAGCAGTTGCGCGATGCCATCCGACGTGCCGACGCGCAGCGTGAAGCTGCCGATCAACTCGTTGTCGGGGCCGTGGCGTGCTTCGAACACGCCGATCACCGGGCCGCCGGGCCATTGGCGATAGAGCTTCACGACGGGCATCAGAACGTCGCTTGCGCCATATTGGTCGAGGATCGTCCGCCACCAGCCGCGGCCTGGGCGCTGCGTCTGGCCGACGTTGAGCAGGAGCGCGTCGGGGCCGGAGCCCGACGGGCGGACATAATCGATGCTGCTGTTGCCGGTGCGATAGCGCGCCCAGGCCTGTTGCCACGGCGTGCTCTGCTCGAACGCCTGGCCGACGCCGCCCGACCACTGGATCGGGATGACCAGCATCGGCTGCGAACGATCGGCATAGGTCGAGATGCCGAGGATCGATCCGGCGCGGGTGCGATCGAACAACACGCCGAGCTTGGCGATATAGCGCTGCGGGCCGATCTGCTCGTTCTCGACGACGATCCCGGACACGAGCGAATCGAGCGTGCCGTCTGAGACGAGGCCACCACCGCCGCCCAACCGGTTCGACAATTGCACCCAGGCTTTTCGTTGCGCGAGCCGCCATCCGGCATAGCGCGCGGCGTCGGCGGTCTTGCCGGCGACATCGACCGTGACGCCGCTCACCTCATAGGCGCTGCCGCTGTCGACCGGCGCGGCGCCGTGGCTGCCGCCCTCGATCTGCGCAAGCACGGCGCCACCGCTCAACAAGAGGGCGGCGCCAGCAAGCGCTGTGGGAAGGGCACGAATACGGATCACGCGGGCCTTTTGGCGAAGCAGACGTGGAAATCCAAGCGCGATGTGGCTAGCAGCACCGATCATGACCGATACGCCAGACTCCGCCACCCCCGCTTCGGGCCCCTACACCCCCACTTCGGGCCCTTATACTTACGCCCAGGCTGGCGTTTCGATCGCCGCGGGCAACGCGCTGGTGCGCGCGATCGCGCCGCTCGCGCGCTCGACGCGGCGGCCGGGGGCGGACGCCGATCTCGGCGGGTTCGGCGGCATGTTCGACCTGAAGGCGGCCGGGTTCGTCGATCCGCTGCTGGTGGCGGCGAACGACGGCGTCGGCACCAAGCTGAAGCTGGCGATCGAATGGGACCGGCATGAAGGCGTCGGCGTCGACCTGGTCGCGATGTGCGTCAACGACCTGATCGTGCAGGGTGCCGAGCCGCTGTTTTTCCTCGATTATTATGCAAGCGGCAAGCTCGATGCGGCGGTCGCGGAGCGCGTCGTCGCCTCGATCGCGGAAGGCTGCAAGACCGCCGGCTGCGCGCTCATCGGTGGCGAGACCGCCGAGATGCCCGGCATGTATGCGGACGGCGATTACGATCTTGCGGGCTTCTGCGTCGGCGCGGTCGAGCGGACCAATGTGCTGACCGGGCGTGAGATCGCGGCGGGCGACGTCATGCTCGGGCTCGCCTCGTCGGGGGTGCATTCGAACGGTTTCTCGCTGGTTCGTCGGCTGGCGACGGACCGCGGGTGGAAGCTCGATCGTCCGGCGTTGTTCGATCAGGACCGGTTGCTGATCGATCATTTGATGGCGCCGACTCGCATTTATGTCGCGAGCCTGTTGCCGTTGCTGCGTGAGCGGCGAGTCAAGGGCCTCGCGCACATTACGGGGGGCGGCCTGCTCGAGAACATCCCGCGCGTGCTGCCCGAGGGCGTGCATGCAGTGGTCGATGCGGATGCGTGGGAGCAGTCGCGGCTGATGGCGTTCCTGCAGGCACAGGGCGCGATCGAGCCGGAGGAAATGGCGCGCACGTTCAACTGCGGGATCGGCATGGTCGCGATCGTCAGCGCCGACGAGGCCGAGGCGGTGACCGCCGCGCTCGAAGCCGCGAACGAGACAGTGTTCACGATCGGGTCGATCGAAGCCGGCGCGCATGGCTGCACCGTGCGCGGCTCGGCCGGTACGTGGAGCGCACGCGAAAACTGGACCGCTACGCATGGCTGACAAGACGCGCGTCGGCGTGCTCATCTCCGGGCGCGGATCGAACATGATGGCGCTGGTCGAAGCGTCGCGCGCGGCCGACTGCCCCTATGCGATCGCGCTGGTCGCCTCGGACAAACCCGATGCGGCCGGACTCCAATGGGCGAGGGCGCAGGGGCTGGCGACGTTCGCGCTGTCGCCAAAGGGGCTCGGCAAGCCCGCCTACGAGGCGGCGATCAATGCGGCGCTGCGCGAGGCTGGCGTCGAGGTGATCGCGCTGGCGGGCTATATGCGGTTGCTGTCCGACGGCTTCGTCGCCGCGTGGCGCGATCGGATCGTCAATATCCATCCGTCGCTGCTCCCCGAGTACAAGGGGCTCGATACGCACGCGCGGGCGATCGCGGCGGGCGATGCGGTAGGCGGCTGCTCGGTGCATGTCGTGACCGAGGAACTGGATGGCGGAGTCGTGCTGGGCCAAGCGGAGGTTCCGATCCTTGCCGGCTACGATGCGGATACGCTTGCGGAGCGCGTGCTGGCGGCCGAACATGCATTGTACCCTAAGATCTTGGCGGAGTTCGTGACGCGATGACCGATATGTCCCCCCTCGACCGCGTCCGCGCGGCTGCGCTTGCGCTGCCCGAGACCGAGGAAACCGTCTCGCACGGCCAGCCGACCTTCTTCGTAGCGGGCAAGCAGTTCGCGCAGTTCCGCGCCGACCATCACGGCGATGGGCTGACTATGGTATGCGTGAAGACCGGTGGCAGCGACGAACAGGCGATGCTGATCGAGGCAAACCCTGCCGTCTATTCGCGCCCCGCCTATCTCGGCGCGACCGGGTGGGTCGGCATGACGGTCGCTGGCGATCCCGACTGGGCGCTGGTCGAGGACCGGATCGCGCGCAGCTGGGAACTCGCCGCCCCTGCCCGCCTGCTCGAGGCCGGTGGGCGATGAGCAGCGAGACTCCGACCGAACGCCGCGAGGCCGCCGCGACGCGCCGCCGCTGGGTGACGCTGGCCGAGGTCGTGGCAGTAGCGGGCGTCTTGATCGCGGCGCTGACGCTGTGGACGAACTGGTCCGAACATCGCGCCGCCGAGGCCGACAAGATCGCGGCACAGTCGAGCGAAGCACGCGAGCGGACGAAGATCGATCTCTCGGCGATCGTGCAGGATGGCGGCGCCACGCTGTTGCTGAAGGATGCGCGGCACGATCTTCAGGATGTGACGATCACCTTCCCGCGCGCGCTCGGCGTATCGCCGCAGCGGCCGCCGGCGGAACCGGTCATCGAAAAATCGTGGTTCTCGAAACCGCTTCTGAAGCTAACCGATGGTGGCGCTGACAATCGATCAGGACGCTTGCCGGTTCTCGTCAGCCTCCACTATTTCGATGGCGACACGACCCGCTCGGCGAGCGGGATCTACGACGTGATCTGGAAGACCGAAGCCGGGTCGATACCCTTTGCGGGTCGGTCATTGAAGCTCGAAGGTTTGCGGGTTCGCCAGCGCGGTGGCGATCAGGCCAGGATCGACGCGATCTGGGCGCGGGAGAAGCCGGCGGTTTGATCGGTCACCCTCCTGTGGGACCACCCCGGCGAAGGCCAGGGCCCAATAGGGGGACGATGCCAACGGAGTACGGCGCGCCGTCAAGACGGCCTTGCCAATTGGCCCCCGGCCTTCGCCGGGGTGGTGGTAGTTGCGCCGGACTGCGTGTCATCTGAGCAGCTCAAACCGAGCGCGCGTAGACCGGGTCTTCGTGGAGCGTGGTGCCGACCGTGAACTGGCGCGCGCCGATCACCGCGAACCCGTGACGGTCGTAGAAGGCGCGTGCCCGCCTGTTGCCTTCCCACACGCCGAGCAGGACTCGGTTGCGGCCGGCGGCAGCGGCAGCCTCCAGCGCCTGCGTCATCAGCGCGGCGCCGAGGCCGGTGCCGTGCGCCTGCTTCATCAGGTAGATGCGGCGGAGTTCGATATCGGCGGGGCCGATCGGAATCGGAAAGTCCGGCGCGGTCAGCACGGTGTAGCCGATCGGCGCGTGGCCGGGCTCCTGCTCCGCGATGGTGACGATCGTCGCGGGATCGTCGAGCCACGCCTCGAACGTGGCGATGTTGTTCTTCGTCGTGCAGTGGGCGACGATGTCGGCCCCGGTCAGTACGGTCGCATAGGTATCGAGAAACGTGGCGGATGCGACGAGCGACAGCGCGGGCGCATCGCCCGGGCCTGCGCGTCGCATCCGCCAGGTCATCAGCCGACGATTTCTTCGGGCTTGAAGAAGTAGGCGATCTCGATTTCGGCATTCTCGTCCGAATCCGACCCATGGACCGAGTTGGCCTCGATCGACTCGGCGAGTTCCTTGCGGATCGTGCCGGCGTCTGCGTTGGCGGGGTTGGTGGCGCCCATGATATCGCGGTTACGCTGCATCGCGTTCTCGCCTTCGAGAACCTGGACCACGACCGGCCCCGAGATCATGAACGAGACGAGCTCACCGAAGAACGGACGCTCCTTGTGGACCGCGTAGAAGCCCTCGGCCTGTTCGCGGGTCATCTGGATGCGCTTCGAAGCGACGACGCGCAGGCCGGCTTCCTCGAGCATCTTGGTGACCGCACCGGTCAGGTTGCGGCGGGTTGCGTCGGGCTTGATGATCGAAAAGGTACGGTTCGCGGCCATGATGGTCACGGGCTCCTGTGTTGACGGAAATAGGATGCGCGGCGCTTAGGCGCGGATCGGTCCTAAAGCAACCTATGCGGCCTGTTCCCACTTCCCGGACTCGGTCTGCTTCCAGTAGCGGCGCTCGACTCCGTCGCGGTCGGCGAGGGCTTTCCAGGCGAGGCGGGCCTCGCGGATCGCGTCGTCGTCGAAGAAGTGGAACGCGCGGTCGAAGGTTAGGGCATCGTCGCGCCATTGGCCGTCGACGATCGCGACGTTGCGCGCGGCGTTGGCGGGCGTGATCTCGGCGGCGATGAGGATCGGCTGCTCGGAGTCGTCGCCAGCGCCCGCCTGCGCATGCGGGAGAAAGCTTTCGGGCGCATAGGACCAGAGCAGCCGGTCGAGCGTGGTACGCTGCGCCTCGGGTTCGGCGACGATCAGCAGGCGTCCGCCGGTTGAGACGACGCGCTCGGCAATCCGCGGGAGGACCCGGTCGAGCGGGCTGGTGAGGTGGTAGAAATCGACCTGCATGTTTTCCACTGATCCTGCCGTTCTCCGTCATCCTGACGAACGTCAGGACCCAGAGCCACGGAGCGCGTCACTTGGTATCCTGGGTCCTGACTTTCGTCAGGATGACGGAGGGGGATTGAGGTCCGCCGTCCTAAACTTACCCCTCGAAATTGTCCGCGACGAACTGGTCGAGAAGACGCACGCCGTAGCCGGTCGCGCCCTTGTCGTGGTTCGTGCCCGGCTTGTCCGACCAGACCATGCCGGCGATGTCGAGATGCGCCCACTTCACGCCCTCGTCGACGAAGCGCTTGATGAACTGCGCCGCGGTGATCGAACCGGCGCCGCGCGGGCCGACGTTCTTCATGTCGGCGATCGGCGAGTCGATCAGCTTGTCATAGGCGGGCGAGAGCGGGAAACGCCACAGCGTGTCGCCGGTGGCCTTGCCCGCCGCGATCAGCTGATCGGCGAGTGCGTCGTCATTGGCGAAGATGCCGCCATTCTCGGTCCCGAGCGCGACGATCATCGCGCCGGTCAGCGTGGCGAGGTCGACGATCGTCGTCGGCTTGTGCGCCTGCTGCACCCAGGTGACGCAATCGCACAGCACGAGCCGCCCCTCGGCGTCGGTGTTGAGCACCTCGATCGTCTGTCCCGACATCGAGGTGATGACGTCGCTCGGGCGCAGCGCGGCGCCGTCGGGCATGTTCTCCACCAGGCCCATCACGCCGACGACGTTCGCCTTCGCCTTGCGCGAGGCGATCGCCTTCATCGCGCCCGCGACCGCGCCGGCACCGCCCATGTCCCACTTCATGTCTTCCATGCCCGCGCCGGGCTTGATCGAGATGCCGCCCGAATCGAACGTCACGCCCTTGCCGACGAACGCGAGCGTCGGCGCATCGGCGCCTGCCCCGTTCCACTTGAGCGCGAGGATGCGCGCCTCACGCCGCGACCCCTGGCTGACGCCGAGCAGCGAGCCCATGCCGAGCTCGGTCATCTGCGCCTCGTCGAGCACGGTGATCTCGAGCCCGAGCCCCTCGACCTCCTTGGTCACCTTCTCAACGAAGCTCTCGGGATACACGACGTTCGGCGGCGACGTGACGAGCCAGCGCGTCAGGTCGAGACCACCGGTAACCGCGGACTGCTCGGCCCAGGCGGCATCGGTGCCCTCGGGTGCGCCGACGACGGTGATCTCCGTCAGCGTCGGCTTCGACTTGTCGGCGAGCTTGGTGCGGTACGTATCGTACCGCCATGCGCGCTGCACGGCAGCGGCAGCGAGGCGCGCGGCGACTTCGGCGGTCGGCGTAGCGCCGGCACACAGGTCCACCGTGACGGCGGTCGCGCCCGACGTCAGCAGGCGTGCGGTGATCGCCCCCCCGGCCTTCTCCCAGTCGGCATTCTCCCCGGCGCCCACGCCGACGAGCAGAACCTGGCGAACCGCGCTGTCGACCGGCACGAACAGCTCGACGACCGAGCCCGCTTCGCCTGCGAAGCGCGCCGCACCGGCTGCGCGCGTCGCGATCGCCTCGACATCGCCACCGATCGCGCTCCACGTCACCTGCGATACGCCGTCCTTCGCGACCGGGATGGCGAGGATCGGTGCATGGGTGGGGACGGTGGAGGCGAAGACGATCTGCATGAAGAACCCTCGGGAAGCGTTTGAACGGATATAGCCCTTAAGTTGATGACGCGGGGCCGGCAAAGCAAGGTGGCCCCGGTATATGGTCGGTCAACGCACGGTGATTGCAGCGAAGCCCCGGTGATGCGATAGGCGGGCGATATGGCGGCAAACGGCTGCTCAGTGCCAAAGGGGTTGGTTCGGATCGTGTTGCGTATCGACCTTTTGACGGGTTGCGCCTTTTCGCTCGCGCTGGCGACCGGACTGGCTGCGACCCCGGCTCTGGCCCAGGATTTCCAGAACCGCCCAGTCGCGCCACCGGTGCCCGACGCGCCCGTCGCCAACGCACCGACCGCGACTCCCGCCGAGGACCAGGTGCAGTTCAGCGCCAACGGCCTGGAATACGACACCAATACCGAGGTCGTGACCGCCACCGGCGAAGTCCGGATGTTTCGCCAGGGCGATCGCCTGCGCGCCGACAAGGTCGTGTGGAACCGCAAGACCGGCAAGGTGCTCGCGACCGGCAACATCGCGGTCACGAACCCGCAGGGCGACATCGCCTATGGCGACGAGATCAACCTGACCGATTCGCTGAAGGACGGCGTGGTCGACAACATGCTCGTCGTGCTCGAGCAGGGCGGCCGGCTGGCGGCCAAGCAGGGCACGCGCGAAGCCGACGGCACCGTCAATCTGAAGAGCGCCGCCTACACGCCGTGCGGCGTCACGAACGCGGCGGGCTGCCCCAAGGAGCCGACGTGGAAGATCACCGCGGTTCGCGTCACCTACCGCCCCGAACGCAAGCGCATCTATTACTCCGGCGCGCGGCTGCACCTGTTCGGGCTGCCGAGCCTGCCGCTGCCCAAATTCTCCAATCCCGTCGGCGGCGGCAGCGACAGCGGCCTGCTTTCGCCCAACGGCGGGTATAGCCGGGTCAACGGCCTCGAAGTCAGCGTCCCCTATTACTGGAAGCTCGCCCCGAACCAGGGGCTGGTCATCACGCCGCACATCTACAGCAGCGTGCTCCCGATGGCGCAGGTGGATTATTCCGCGCTCAGTTCGAAGGGTGCGTTCAGCGTCCGCGCCTATGCCACCGAAAGCCGTCGCAGCGACGATCTGACCACCGCGGTCCCGACCGACACCAGCATGGCGTTCCGCGGCTATATCGACGGGATGGCGCGCTACCAATTGTCGCCCAACTGGAGCGCGAGCGGTTCGCTCCGCCTGACGACCGACCGCACCTTCCTGCGCCGCTACGACATCTCGCGCGACGACCGGCTGCGCACCACCGCCAGCGTCGAGCGGATCGACGATACCAGCTATCTGGCGATCAGCGGCTGGTATGCGCAGACGTTGCGCGTCAACGACAGCCAGGGCCAGCAGCCGATCGCGCTGCCCGAGATCGACTATCGCAAGCGGTTCGACGACGGCCTCGTCGGCGGCCGGTTCCAGGTTCAGCTCAACACGCTCGCGCTCACGCGGACCGACGGGCAGGATACGCAGCGCGCGTTCGCCAGCCTGCAATGGGATCTGCGGCGCCTGACCAACTGGGGGCAGGAAGTCACCTTCACCGGGTTTGCGCGCGGGGACCTGTACAACACCAACGACACGCTCGCGACGACCAACATCAGCTATCGCGGGCTCGAGGGCTTCCACCAGCGGGTCATCGGTGCGGCGGCGGTGGACGTGAAATGGCCGTTCATCGGCACGTTTCTCGGCGGTACGCAGCGGTTCACGCCGCGCGTCCAGCTCGTCGCCGCGCCGAAGGTCGCCAACCTCTCGCTGCCCAACGAGGATTCGCGCGCGGTCGATCTCGACGACACCAACCTGTTCTCGCTGAACCGGTTCGCCGGCTATGACCGGTTCGAGGATTCGTCGCGCGTCACCTATGGCGGTGAATGGGCGCTCGACCTGCCCGGCATCGCCTTCACCACCAATGTCGGCCAGAGCTACCGCGTCGACAAGCGGCCGACGATCCTGCCCGACGGCACCGGCCTCAGCGACCGGTTTTCCGACATCGTCGGCCGCAGCGAACTGCGCTTCCGCGACTTCGTCTCGATCGTCCACCGGTACCGGCTCGACAAGGACGGCTTTGCGATCCGCCGCAACGAACTCGACGCGACGATCGGCTCGCGCGCGACCTATGTGCTGGTCGGCTACCTGAAACTGAACCGCAACATCGATCCGTCGATCGAGGATCTGCGCGATCGCGAGGAAGTGCGCGTCGCGGGCCGCGTGCAGTTTGCGCGGTTCTGGTCGGCGTTCGGCTCGGGCGTGGTCGATCTGACCAATACGGCCGAGGACCCGCTGTCGCGCAGCGACGGCTTCACGCCGATCCGCCATCGCCTCGGCATCCAGTATGAGGATGATTGCCTGCGGCTCGGCGGAACGTGGCGGCGCACGTACAACGACACCGGCGACGCGCGGAAGGGCAACAGCTTCCTGTTGACGCTGGCCTTCACCAATCTCGGCCGCTAAGCCCGCGTTCAGCTACTCTGGGGCAACCCACGCGGTATAGGTGCGGTCGCGGCAACGACGGCATGGATCTGGCGTGTGATGATGGGATACCGACACTTGAAGCATGATGTTCGACTGGCGGCGCGTGGCGGCCGTGTGATCGGGGCGGTTGTCCTAGCCGCACTGACGGCAAGTGCGATCGCGCAAACTGCGCCCCCGCCGCAGAGCCCCGCCCCGCAAGCTGGTCAAAACGGGACCGGTCAAACCGTCCAGGATCAGAGCCTGCCCGACAATACCGGCCTCGATATTCCGACCAATCTCCAGATCTTCGGCAAGCTCGACCCCAACGTCCGCAAGCCGACCGCGATCGTCAACGATACGGTGATCACAGGCACCGATGTCGACCAGCGCGTGGCACTGGTGGCGATGGCGAACGAGGCCAAGCTGTCGGCGGAGGACCGCGAACGGCTGAAGTTGCAGGTACTGCGCCAGCTGATCGACGAGACTCTCCAGATCCAGGAGGCCAAGACCGCTGACATCACGATCACGCCCGCCGAGCTGACGCAGAGCTACGACGCCGTATCGAAGCGCTTCAACCGCACACCCGTCGCGATGCGCACCTATCTGCGCGAGTCGGGCTCGTCCGAGCGCTCGCTCAAGCGCCAGATCGAGGGCGAACTCGCCTGGCAGCGCTATCTGCGTCGCCGCGTCGAGCCGTTCGTCAATGTCGGCGACGAGGAGGTCAAGTCGATCATCGACCGTCTCCAGGCGGCCAAGGGCACCGACGAGTTCAACCTCAAGGAAATCTACCTCGCGGCGACGCCGGCGAACAGCCAGCAGGTCTATACGAACGCCAAGCAGATTCTGGCGGAGATCCAGAAGGGCGCGCAACCGTTCGAATATTATGCGCGCCAGTTCTCCGAAGCGTCGACGCGCGCGGTCGGCGGCGATCTCGGCTGGATCCGCGCGGCGACGTTGCCCGCTCAGCTGGCCGAGGCTGCAACGACGATGCAGGTTGGCCAGGTCGCCGGTCCGATCGAGGTGTCGGGTGGCTACTCGATCCTGTATCTGACCGACAAGCGCCAGGTGCTGACCGCGGACCCGCGCGACGCCAAGCTCAGCCTCAAGCAGCTGACGCTCCGCTTCCCGCCGAACACCAACCAGGCTCAGGCATCGGCGCGCGCCCAGGCGTTCGCCAAGGCCACGCAGGAGCTGCGCGGCTGCGGCACCGTCGAGAAGGTCGCGGCCGGGATCGGCGCCGACGTTGTCGACAACGACACGGTCCGCATCCGCGATCTGCCGCCGCAGCTCCAGGAAGTCATGCTGAAGCTTCAGGTCGGCGAATCCAGCCCGCCGTTCGGCTCCGCCGAGCAGGGCGTCCGTGCGCTGGTGCTGTGCGGTCGCGACGAAGCCGCTGGCGGCTCGCTGCCGAATTCGGAGCAGATCCAGGGTCAGCTCGAACAGCAGCGCGTCAACCTGCGCGCCCAGCAGAAGCTGCGCGATCTGCGGCGCGACGCCGTCGTCGAATATCGGTGATCCGAGCATGACGCGCGCGCAGCCGCTGGCGGTATCGATGGGCGATCCTGCGGGGATCGGACCCGAGATCATCGCCAAGGCCTGGGATGCGCGCGTCACACATCGTCTGCCGCCGTTCGTGGCGATCGGTGACGCCCGCGCGATCGAACGCGTCTGGCAAGGACCGATCGCGCGGGTCGCGGACATGAGCGCGGCGGGCGCGGCGTTTGCCACCGCGCTGCCGGTACTGACCGTGGGTGATGCCGGGGCGATCGTCCCCGGCGCGCCCGACGCGGATGGCGCGCGCTGCGCGCTGCACGCGCTGGAGATGGCGGTGGGACTGGTCCGCACCGGCGCCGCGCGCGCGCTGGTGACCGGCCCCGTCTCGAAGTCGCAGCTGTACGCGATCGGCTTCACCCACCCCGGGCAGACCGAGTTCGTCGCGGAACGCTACGGCGTAGCCGGCGACAATGCGGTCATGATGCTCGCCGGGCCGTCGTTGAAGGTGGTGCCGATCACGACGCACGTGCCGCTGAAGGACGTCTCCGCGCTGCTGACGGTCGATCTGATCGTCGCCAAGGCCCGCGCGACCGCACGGGGGCTGCTTCGGAACTTCGGGATCGAAAAGCCGCGGCTCGCCTTTGCGGGGTTCAACCCGCATGCGGGCGAGCAAGGCGCGCTCGGCCGCGAGGAGATCGACGTCATCGCGCCCGCGATCGCGATCCTGCGCGACGAGGGTATCGACGCGACCGGTCCGTTCGCGGCCGACACGATGTTCCATCCCCGCGCGCGCGCGACCTATGACGTCGTCATGTGCTGCTATCACGATCAGGCACTGGTGCCGCTCAAGACGATCCATTTCGACGAGGGCGTCAACATGACGCTCGGGTTGCCGATCGTGCGCACCTCGCCCGATCACGGCACCGCATTCGCAATCGCGGGCAAGAACCTTGCCGAGCCTGGCGCGATGATCGCCGCGATCGCGATGGCGGGCGAAGCCGCCGACCGGCGTGCGCTGGCCGCCGCGCAGGCCTGACAGGACAAGCATGACGGACCTTCCCCCGCTGCGCGAGGTGATCGCGCGCTATGGCCTGAACGCGAGCAAGGCACTCGGGCAGAACTTCCTCTTCGACGGGCAGTTGCTCAAACGCATCGCCGCGGTTCCGGGCGATCTCAAGGATGCCGAGGTGCTCGAAGTCGGCCCCGGCCCCGGCGGCCTGACGCGCGCGCTGCTCGCCGCCGGTGCGCGGGTCACCGCGATCGAACGCGACCGCCGCTGCATCCCGGCACTCGCCGAACTGAGCGAGGCCTATCCGGGGCAGTTGCGCGTCATCGAAGGCGACGCGATGGAGATCGACGCCCGCACGCTGTTCGAGGGCAAGCCGCATATCGTGTCGAACCTGCCGTACAATATCGGCACGGCTTTGCTGGTCGGCTGGCTATCGACGCCGTGGCTGCCCTGGTGGCAGTCATGCACGCTGATGTTCCAGAAGGAAGTCGCCGAGCGGATCGTCGCCAAGACCAACGACGATCATTACGGGCGGCTCGCGGTCCTCGCCCAGTGGCGCTCCACTGCGCGCATCGCGATGCCGGTGCACCGCTCCGCGTTCACGCCGCCCCCCAAGGTGATGTCGGCGGTCGTTCACCTGACGCCGGTCGAGGCACCCGAGGCGGTGAACTTCGCAGTGCTGGAGCGCTTGACGGGTGCAGCGTTCGGCCAACGGCGCAAGATGCTGCGACAGAGCCTGAAGGGCGTGCCCGGCGCCCTCGACGCGCTCGAGCGGATCGGCGTCGAGGCCACGCGCCGCGCGGAGACGCTGTCGGTGGCGGATTTCACGGCGCTGGCAAAGGCAGTCGGTTCACCCGCCACCTCCTGAACTGGAACTCAGATCTAAGACTTCAGGGCGCCCCCCCGGCGAAGGCCGGGGCCCAATTGGCAAGGTCTCAGTAATCTGGCGCTGACCGCAGTTAGCTCCGTTTCCCAATTGGACCCCGGCCTTCGCCGGGGTGGTAGAATAGGGACGGGGTTTCGAACCTTAGTCCTTGGCCGCCACCGGCGTCTTTTCGACCTGCGCCGTCGCGACCGGTGGGCCCTTCGCAATCACCGCCGCCAGCTGGGTCGCCTCGGGGCACGCGCCCTTGCAGAGCGTCCGGATCTTGACGAGATTGTCCTTCGCGCGGACCACAGCCCCCTTGGCCACGAGCGCCTCGCCCTGCCCCTTCAACGCCGCGACGTCGTTGGGCTCGAGCAGCAGCGCTTCGCGGTAGAGCCGGATCGCCTTGCCGGGCAGGTCGCGCGACTCCGCGACCTGCGCGAGCAGCAGAAACGCACCCCGATTGCGCGGATCGACCGCGACCGAGGTTTCCAGCGCGTCGGTCGCGCCATCGAGATTGCCCGCCGCAGCCAGCGACCGCCCCTGCGCCAGAAGCTGCATCGAGCGCGCGTCGATCTGGCTGTCGGGGCGCTGCCCGCTGAGCGAGGTCGATACGCACACGACGGTCAGCGCGGCGGCAACGGCAACGGACGAAAAACGCATGATCGTCTCCAGGCGGGTCATTAGTCGGCTGGCTAGCACGCAGCCCGAAGGCGCGCGACAAAAAAGCCGTCGGTGCCGTCGCGGCCTGGCTCCAGGCGTACGCCGTGGCCGTGCTTGGCGCCAGCGGGCAGCGACAAGGCCTCAATGGTCCAGCCGGGATGCGCGTTCAGGAACCAGCTGACCTGATCGGTCCCCTCGGCGTCGAGCAACGAGCAGACGATATAGACGAGCGCACCGCCGGGCTTGACCAAAGTCGCCGCGACCGAGAGGACTTGCTGCTGCGTCGATTGCAGGCGCGACACGCGGTCGGGCGTCAGCCGCCATCGCGCCTCGGGATTGCGCCGCCACGTGCCGGTGCCCGAGCACGGCGCATCGACCAGCACGCCATCGGCGCGCCCGGCCCATTCGCTCAGCGCCTCGATCTCGCGGGTGGGATTGAGCAGGCGGCTTTCGACGATCGTCGTACCCGCGCGGGTCGCGCGCGGGGCGAGACGCGAGAGACGGTTGCGATCGGTATCGCAGGCGAGGATCACGCCCTGGTTCTCCATCGTCGCGGCGAGCGCCAGCGTCTTGCCGCCCGCGCCCGCGCAGAGATCGACGATCCGCTCGCCGGGCTTTGCCTGCATCGCGAGACCGACGATCTGGCTCCCCTCGTCCTGTACCTCGAGCGCGCCTTCGTTGAAGAGCGGGAGCGCTTCGACGTTGGTGCCGGTGGGCAGGCGGATGCCGTCGGGCGCATGCGGGGTGGCTTCGGCCTCGGGCAGCGCGGCGAGTACGGTCGCGCGGTCGGAGGTCAGCGTGTTGACGCGCAGATCGAGCGTGGCGCGGCCGGCGAGATCGGTCAGCGCGGCGCCGTCGAGGCCGGATGCGCGGAGTGCCTTACTCAGCCACTGCGGGGCAACGCCGGCGCGGGCGCGCGGCTCGTCCTTGGCGATCGGGGCTGGGGCATGGGTGGTGTCATCGAAGGTCGCGGCGACGTCGGGGTCCGCGTCCGCGACGAGGAGCATGGCGGCTCGCCCGGTTTCGGGGCGGTCGCCAGCCTTGCGGATCGCGGCATAGACGAGCTCGCGGACGGCGCGGCGGTCCTTCGAGCCGGCATAGCGGCGGGTCTGGAAATAGCGGGCGATCAGCGTGTCGGCGGCGGCACCGGATTCGCGCGCGGCGGCGATGATCTGGTCGAGCAGTTCGATCGCGGCCTGGGTGCGGGCGGGAGGAGTCACTTGCGGCCTCCCGCAGTCGGCGAGGTTTCGAGAAAGGCTTGGTACGGGGAATGCGTCATCATCCCCTCCCCTAGCCGCTCTCGTGTGCGGGCGGGGAATAATTTCGGGGGAAGGCCGTCCCTCACCCTATTCGTCATCCCGGCGGACGCCGGGACCCATGGTTGCGGTCCGGGTTATGATTGCACGCTATCGCCGGATACACCGTGTCCATGGGTCCCGGCGTTCGCCGGGATGACGGAGGGATGGAGTGGGTCCGTCCCGCCCGGCCCCTTCCGTCACCCCCGCGTCGGGTAGTTCGGCGCTTCGCGGGTGATCGTCACGTCGTGGACATGGCTCTCCATGAGGCCCGCGCCCGTGATCTGCACGAATTCCGCCCGTGCCTGGAGATCCGGAATCGTTGCCGAGCCGGTATAGCCCATCGCCGCCTTGATCCCGCCGACGAGCTGATGGATCACGTCCTTCGCCGGGCCCTTATACGCGACCTGCCCCTCGATGCCCTCTGGCACGAGCTTAAGTTGGTCCTTGATATCGCCCTGGAAATAGCGATCCGCAGACCCGCGGCCCATCGCGCCGACCGAGCCCATGCCGCGATACGACTTATACGCGCGGCCCTGGTACAGGAACGTCTCGCCGGGCGCCTCGTCGGTGCCGGCGAGCAGCGAGCCGATCATCACGGTCGATGCGCCCGCGGCCAGCGCCTTAGCCATGTCGCCCGAGGTGCGGATGCCGCCGTCGGCGATCACCGGTACGCCCGCCTTGTGGCCGGCCTCGGCGCAATCCATCACTGCGGTCAGCTGCGGCACGCCGACGCCGGCGACGACGCGCGTGGTGCAGATCGAGCCCGGCCCGATGCCGACCTTGATCCCGTCCGCGCCCGCCCCGATCAATGCGCGCGTCGCCTCGCCGGTAGCGACGTTGCCCGCCACCACCTGGACCGAGTTCGACAGCTTCTTCACGCGCTCGACTGCGCGGCCGACGTCGCGGTTATGGCCGTGCGCGGTGTCGATCACGATCAGGTCGCAGCCCGCGTCGACCAGCTGTTCGGTCCGGTCGAAGCCCTTGTCGCCGACCGTGGTCGCCGCGGCCACGCGCAGGCGGCCCGCCTCGTCCTTGGTCGCGTCGGGGAACATCACCGCCTTCTCGATGTCCTTGACGGTGATCAGACCGACGCAGCGATACTGCGCGTCGACCACCAGCAGCTTCTCGATACGACGCGCGTGGAGCAGGCGACGCGCCTCCTCCTTGCCGACCTCGGTCGAGACGGTGGCGAGATTCTCGTGCGTCATCAGCTCGCTGACCGGCTGTTGCGGGTTGCCCGCGAAGCGCACGTCGCGGTTGGTCAGGATGCCGACGAGCTTGCCGTCCGCCTCGACCACGGGGATGCCGCTGATCCGGTGGCCGGACATCAACGCCTGCGCCTCGCCGAGGGTCGCGGTCGGCTTGATCGTGATCGGGTTGACCACCATGCCCGACTCGAAGCGCTTGACCTGGCGCACCGCGACCACCTGCTCCTCGATCGTGAGGTTGCGGTGAAGCACGCCGATGCCGCCGAGCTGTGCCATCACGATCGCCATGTCGGCTTCCGTCACGGTGTCCATCGCGGACGAGAGGATCGGGATGTTGAGTGCGATGCCGCGCGTCACCTGCGTCCGGGTATCGGCCTGGCTGGGCAGCACGTCCGATTCCCCCGGATACAGGAGGACGTCGTCGAAGGTGAGGCCGAGGCGGATATCCATTGAAGCTGCCGATCCTGGGTGTGAGGTGGCGCGCCATGTAACCAAAGGCGGCGCATCCGGCTAGGCCCTCTCGCGTACGACGTGCTATAGCGGCGTCATACACGGATGGGGGATTGTTCGATGGGCCTGATCGTTGCCGCGCTCTTATTGGCGCTGGTGCTGCTGTATCTCTTCACGAGCATCAAAATCGTCCACCAAGGCTATCAATACACGATCGAACATTTCGGCCGCTTCACGACGGTCGCGCGGCCCGGCTTCAATTTCTACCCCGCCTTCTTCTATCGTGTCGGCCGCAAGGTGAACATGATGGAGCAGGTGATCGACATCCCCGGCCAGGAGATCATCACCAAGGACAATGCGATGATCTCGACCGATGGGGTCGTGTTCTTCCAGGTGCTCGACTCGGCCAAGGCCGCGTATGAGGTGTCGGACCTGTACCAGGCGCTGCTGCAGCTCACGACGACCAATTTGCGCACGGTCATGGGGTCGATGGACCTCGACGAGACGCTGTCGAAGCGCGACGAGATCAATGCGCGGCTGCTGAACGTGGTCGATCATGCGACGACGCCGTGGGGGGTGAAGATCACGCGAGTCGAGATCAAGGACATCCGCCC
>NZ_LMLD01000009.1:242711-243653 GCF_001421825.1 Sphingomonas sp. Leaf38
ATCCTTGATGCGGAAGGGTCGCGCGCGTCGGAGATCCTGCGCGCGGAAGGGCAGAAGCAGGCACGCATCCTCGAGTCGGAGGGACGGAAGGAATCGGCGTTCCGCGATGCCGAGGCGCGCGAGCGCGCTGCCGTTGCCGAGGCGTCGGCGACGCGCGCGGTGTCGCAGGCGATCGAGGAGGGTGGCGCGCAGGCGATCAACTACTTCATCGCGCAGAAATATGTCGAGGCGATCGGCAAGTTCGCGACCTCGCCCAACGCCAAGACGATCCTGTTCCCGGTCGAGGCGACGCAGCTGATGGGGACGCTGGGCGGGATCGGCGAGCTGGCGAAGGACGCGTTGCGGGATGCGACCGCTTCGCCGCCCCAGGTCCAGCCAACGCCTAAGCCGCGGGGGCCGTTCGAACTGTCGAAGTCGGCCGAGGTTCCGAGCAGCTGATGGACGCGGTGGGCGCGGCCGGTGCGTGGCTGATCGCCGCGCTGGTGCTGGGGATCGCGGAACTGGCGGTGCCGGGGGTGTTCCTGGTGTTCCTCGCGATCGCCGCCGCGGTGACCGGGGTGGCCGTGTTCGTGTTGCCCGATCTGCCCGTCGCGGCGCAACTCGGGGCGTTTGCGGTCTGGAGCGCGGTGACGGTGCTGATCGGGAAACGCTGGTACCGCGACTATCCGGTCGAGGGCGGCGATCCGATGCTGAACGATCGCTCGGCGCGCCTCATTGGTCAGGTGGTGGTGGTCGAGACCGCGCTGGTCGGCGGGCATGGCCGCGTGCTTGTCGGCGACGGGAGCTGGCCTGCGCGCGGGGCGGATGCGGCGGTCGGGACGCGCGTCCGAGTGACCGCCGTGTTCGATGGCGCATTGGTGGTCGAGCTTCTCTGAAACCTTCTCCCTTGGGGAGAGGGAAAGCCGCGGAGCGGCGCGGGTGAGGGCACGCCCAGCAGGACCG
>NZ_LMLD01000009.1:243702-252788 GCF_001421825.1 Sphingomonas sp. Leaf38
CCCCGAGGGGAGAGGAGTTTAGGCTGTCTCGCGGGCTTTTGGTGCGGCCTGGCGGACGCCTTCGTCGACATGGTCGGCGAACTGCGCGAAGTTTTCCACAAACAGATCAACGAGCTTCGCGGCCGTCGCGTCGTACGCGTCCGTATCCGTCCAAGTCGTCCGCGGGTCGAGAATCGCGCTGTCGACGCCCGGCACGCTGACGGGCACCTGGAACCCGAAATTCGGATCGGTCCGGAACTCGGCATCGTTCAGGCTGCCGTCGAGCGCGGCGTTGAGCAACGCCCGCGTCGCCTTGATCGGCATGCGGTTGCCGACGCCGTATTTGCCGCCGGTCCAGCCGGTATTGACCAGCCAGCAATCCACCCCGCCTTTGGCGATCCGCTCCTTGAGCAGATTGCCGTAAACCGACGGATGGCGCGGCATGAACGGCGCGCCGAAACAGGTCGAGAAGGTCGCGTCGGGCTCGGTCACGCCGATCTCCGTGCCGGCGACCCGCGCGGTGTAGCCCGAGAGGAAGTGATACATCGCCTGATCGGGCGTCAGCCTGGCGATCGGCGGCAGCACGCCATACGCGTCCGCAGTGAGCATCACGATATTGCGTGGCACCGGCCCCATATTCTCGGCCGACGCATTGGGAATGAAGTCGATCGGATACGCCCCACGGCTGTTCTCGGCGAGCGTATGGTCGTTGAGATCCAGCCGCCGTGTCTCGGCGTTCATCACGACGTTCTCGAGCACCGTGCCGAACCGCTTGGTGGTCGCGAAGATTTCGGGTTCGGCATCCTCAGACAGACGGATCATCTTGGCATAGCAGCCGCCCTCGAAATTGAAGACCGCGGTGTCTGACCAGCCATGCTCGTCGTCGCCGATCAGCGTCCGGCTGGCGTCGGCACTGAGCGTCGTCTTGCCCGTGCCCGACAGCCCGAAGAACACTGCCGTGTCGCCGTTCGCACCCATGTTCGCCGAGCAATGCATCGGCATCACCCCGGTCGGCGGGAGCAGATAGTTGAGCAGGCCGAACACCGACTTCTTCATCTCGCCGGCATATTTCGTGCCGCCGATCAGGATCAGCTTTTCGGTGAAATTGACCGCGATCACCGTTTCGCTGCGGCACCCGTGGCGCACGGGATCGGCGCGGAAGCTCGGCAGGTCGACGATCGTGTAGTCCGCGACGAAGTCCTTCAGCGCCGCTTCTTCGGGCCGCACCAGCATCGTCCGGATGAACAGATTGTGCCACGCCAGCTCGGTGACGACGCGGACCGTGACGCGGTGATCGGCCTGCGACCCGCCGTACAGGTCCTGCACGAACAGCTCGTCCTTGGCGGCGAGCGCGGCGAAGAAATCGTCCTTCAGCGCGGCGAAGTGCGCAGGCTCGATCGCCTTGTTGCTCTTGCCCCACCAGACCGTCGCCTCGGTCTCGGCATCGCGGACGATGAACTTGTCCTGCGCGGATCGACCGGTATGCGCGCCGGTCTCGACCACCAGCGGGCCGTCGGCGGACAGACGACCTTCGTCGCGCGCCAGCGCCGCCTCGACGAGCTGCGCCGTGACCAGGTTCCAGTGCAGATTGGCGCGGGTCTGGATCCCCTGCGCGTCTAGGCCGACGGCCGGAATACGCTCGTTCGACACGGCATCTCTCTCCTCAGATTTCTCGCATACGTATGTATGTCGTTGTGTCGGGCTGTACGGGGCCCGTTTCCAGCGGTCAAATGCCCTAAACTACACCGCGGTCCCGATACGGTCCTGGTTGAGTGAAGGCCTGGTTTGCCCTACGCCGACACGCCAACGACCAAGGCAAGCGACCCAGAAATGACGGCAACGATCGCGCTGGTCGATGACGACCGTAACATCCTCACCTCCGTGTCGATCGCGCTGCAGACCGAGGGCTTCACCACGCGCCTATATTCGGACGGCGAGACCGCGCTCAAGGCACTGACCGATAATCCGCCCGACCTCGCGGTCTTCGACATCAAGATGCCGCGAATGGACGGACTCGAACTCCTCCGCCGGCTACGCGAGAAAAGCCAGATCCCGGTCATCTTCCTCACCAGCAAGGACGATGAGCTCGACGAGGCGCTAGGTCTTGCGATGGGCGCTGACGACTATATCGCCAAGCCATTCTCGCAACGACTGTTGATCGCCCGTATCCGTGCGATCCTGCGGCGGACCGAGCTCACGCAGTCACCGGGTACCGAGACCGAGGCTGACACGGTCGGGCCGCTCGATCGAGGGCGCCTCAGCATGGATCCGGCACGGCATCGGACGCTATGGGGGGGGGAGCCTGTGACATTGACCGTCACAGAGTTCATGATCCTCGAAACGCTCGCGCAGCGCCCGGGAATCGTCAAGACGCGCAACCAGCTGATGGATGCGGCGTATCAGGACGACATCTATGTCGACGACCGGACGATCGACAGCCACATAAAACGCCTTCGCCGAAAATTCAGGCAGGTCGATCCCGCCTTCGACGCTATCGAGACTTTATATGGTGCCGGGTATCGATTTTCTGAGGAATGAGCTGGGCGTCGACGGGCGTGACCTCACGTTGCGCTGGTCGGGACAGATCTCGCTCACGCGGCGCATCCTCGCGGTCAACATCTTCGCGCTGCTGCTGCTGGCAGGCGGGTTCTTCTATCTCGACTCGTATCGCAGCCGCGTCGTCGACAACCGCGTTGCGCAGACCGCGCGCGAAGCCCGCCTGATCGGGGAAGCGATCGGCGCGGTCGATCCCGCGTGGCGCGATCCGCTGGTGCTGAGACTTGCGCGAGATACGGGGTCTCGTATCCGGCTGTTCAGCGGCGCAGGACGGACGATCGTCGACAGCCGTGGCTTAGGCCTGCGCAACTTCGTGCTGATGGACCCGGACAAGGAGGATTGGGACCAGACGGTCGCCCGGTTCCTGGACGCGGCGATCGACGTCATCGTGATGGCACCGCGTCCCCCGCTCTACCGCGAGCGTAGCGGTACGCAGCAATGGCCCGACGTGACCGCAGTCCGCGGACGAAGCATCGTGGCGACCACCGTGTGGCGCGCGCCCGATCGAACACCGGTGATCACTGCCGCGGCGCCGCTACCCGCGGGCGGCGTCGTGATGACCACGGTGAACGCGCGCGACATCACGAAGACGGTTCGGATCGAGCGGTTCCGGCTCAGCATGGTGCTGCTGGTCGTCTCGATCGTCTCGGTCCTGCTGTCGCTGTTCCTCGCGCGGACGATCGTGCGGCCTCTGCGCCGGCTGGCCCGCGCGGCGGTCCGCGTGCGGCTCGGGCGCGCGCGCGAAGTGGTGGTCCCCCGCCTCCCCTCACGCCGCGACGAACTTGGCATGCTCGCCCGCGCGCTCTCCGACATGAGCCTTGCGCTTCGGGCGCGGATCGACGCGACCGAGGCGTTCGCGGCCGACGTCACGCACGAGATGAAGAACCCGCTCGCCTCGCTCCGGTCCGCGGTCGAGGGACTGTCGCGCGTCAAGGACCCGGCGCTCCAGGCGCAGTTGCTCGCGATCGTCCGCGACGACGTCCACCGGCTCGACCGCCTGCTGTCGGACATCTCCGAAGCCTCGCGGCTCGATGCGCAGCTCAGCCGCGCCAAGTTCGAGCCGGTCGATATCACCGCGATGATCGAAGGACTGGTCGCGCAACGCGACGCGCGCGGTATCGAACGCGGGATCCGCCTCAAATTCGATCGGAACCCCGACGACCGGACGATCGTGTTGGGCGAAGGCGCACGGCTCGAACGTGTGTTCGAGAATCTGATCGACAACGCCTTGTCCTTCTCACCCGACCGCGGGCTGATCGCGATCTCGGCGATCCCCGACCGCGACGATCTCGTCGTCCGCGTCGAGGACGAAGGCCCGGGCGTTCCCGAGGACGCGCGCGAGGACGTGTTCAAGCGGTTCCACTCGGTCCGTCCGGACAGCGAGACGTTCGGCCAGCATTCAGGGCTAGGCCTGGCGATCGCACGGACCATCGTCGACGGGCATCAGGGCTCCATCTTCGTCGAGTCGCGCGAAGACCGGCTTGGTGGCGCGCGGTTCGTCGTGCGGCTACCGCTCGCCGATCTGCCGTTGTAAGGACCGGACGTGGTTATCCCCTCCTCCGACCGGCTCCACGCCACCACCGTCGCGATCGACGGTGTGGCGGTGATGATCGAGGGTGTCTCCGGGTCGGGGAAGTCGGATCTCGCGCTGCGCCTGATCGACCGTGGCGCGTCGCTGGTCAGCGACGACCAGACGCTCGTGGTGCGATCGGGAAAAATTCTCCTCGCGCGGGCACCAGCGACGATCGCCGGCCGGCTCGAAGTCCGCGGGTTGGGTATCCTCGCCATGCCGCACGTCGAGGACGTCCCCGTCGGCCTGCTCGTCAGCTTGGACGCCGCGATCGACCGCATGCCCGAGCGTCGCCTGCGACGCATCGCCGGGATCGACGTTCGCCAGGTCGCGGTCGACCCGTTTCACGCCTCCGCACCGATCAAGGTCGAACTGGCATTACGCAATCCGGAGCCCCTAGCATGACCTGTTTGCCATGATCCGGCCCAAGGACATCCTGCTCGTCACCGGCATGTCGGGGGCAGGCAAGTCGACCGTCCTCAAGACGCTGGAGGATATCGGCTGGGAGGTCGTCGACAATCTCCCGCTGCTGTTGCTCGACCGCCTGCTCGACGCGCCGCTTCCCGAAGGGTCGACCGACGATTCGCAGCCGCTGGCAATCGGCATCGGCGCCAGGACGCGCGATTTCGATCCCGAACGCATCGTCCGGCGGATCCGCGACCTGCGCGATCGCCACGGTCTCGAGATCGGCATGCTGTTCCTCGATTGCTCGGGGGCCGAACTCGAACGCCGTTATTCCGAGACGCGCCGTCGCCACCCGCTCGCGCTTGATCGTCCCGCGAACGACGGCATCGGCCGCGAGCGCGAATTGCTCGCGCCGTTGCGCGACTGGGCGAACCGGCTGATCGACACCACCGACATGGCGGCGAACGAGCTCGCGCAACAGATCCGCGCGAGCTTTGCCGGCGATGGACTTGGCGAGCCGACGTTGTCGATCCGCTCGTTCGGGTTCGCCCGCGGGCTGCCGCGCAACGCCGACCTGGTGTTCGACATGCGCTTCCTCCGCAACCCGCATTGGGACGCGGCGCTCCGTCCCGGTACCGGGCTCGACGCCGACGTTGCCGCCTACATCATCGACGATCCCGCCTATGAAGCCGCGGTGAGCCGGATCGAGGAGCTGCTGATGCTGTTGCTCCCGCGCTATCGGGCGGAGGGCAAGTCCTACGTCACGGTCGCATTCGGATGTACCGGAGGGAGACACCGGTCGGTCCATGTCGCCGACCGTGTCGCCCGACGGTTGCGCGAGGCCGGATTTTCGCCCACTATCATGCACCGCGACCTCGGGGCCGCACCGCAGGATGCGCTCGAGGGATCGCCAGTCGTCTTATGAGTATGAAACGCTGATATGATCGGCCTTGTTCTGGTAACGCACGGCCGATTGGCCGAGGAATTCGTTCGCGCGATGATTCACGTGGTTGGCCCGCAAGAGCGCGTCGCGACGATCTCGATCGGTCCCGACGACGACATGGAGAGCCGCCGCGCGGACATCGCCGCCGCGATCCAGGAGGTCGATGTCGGCCGCGGCGTGATCGTGCTGACGGACCTGTTTGGCGGCACCCCGTCCAATCTCGCCATCTCGCTGATGGAGCGCGGCCGGATCGAGGTGATCGCGGGGATGAACCTGCCGATGCTGATCCGGCTCGGCTCCGCGCGCAAGGCGATGACCGTCGTTGCAGCCGTGGCGGCGGCGCGCGAGGCGGGTCGCAAATATATCTCGGTCGCGTCCGAGGTTCTTGGCGAGGCGGCCGCGTGAGCGCGGTCTCGCGCACCGTCCAGATCACCAATCGGCGTGGGCTGCACGCGCGTGCCAGCGCCAAGTTCGTCACGCTTGCCTCGTCGCACGCAGTCGAGGTGAGCGTGACGAAGGACGGATCCGACCACGTCACCGGCACGTCGATCATGGGTCTGATGATGCTCGGTGCGGCAATGGGCGACGCCATCACGATCAGCGCGAACGGTGATGGTGCCGAGCATACGGTCGCAGCGCTGGCCGAACTGGTCGAGGCGAAGTTCGGCGAGGAGTGACGATCTTCCCCCTGCCGCTTGCGGGAGGGGTCTGGGGCGGGCATGAGCGACCCCGTGCTTACAAATCCATATGCCACGCGGACGCCGGCCTAGATGCCCCGCGAGATCACCGCCTTTTCCAACCCGCTGATCAAATATGTCCGCGACCTGCGCGACAAGCGACATCGGCGCGCCGCAAGGCAGTTCCTCGCCGAGGGTCTGCGGATCCTCACCGAAGCGCGCGAGACCGGCCGCCTGCCCCGCACGCTGTTCTATGCCGCCGCCAGCGCCAACCACCCGCTCGTCCACGCGCTGTCGATGGACGTCGAGGAGGCCGGCGGCGAGTCGATCCAGACCACGCCGGATATCCTCTCGAAGCTGTCGGGCAAGGACAACCCGCAGGCCGTGGTCGGCGTGTTCGACGAGTTCGACGCCAGTCTCGAAGACCTAGACCGGAACAGCGCGGGCATCTGGCTGGTCGCCGAGCGGCTGCGCGATCCGGGTAATCTGGGCACGATCCTGCGGACCGGCGATGCGGTCGGTGCCGGCGGGCTGATCCTGATCGGCGAGTCGGTCGATCCGTTCTCGGTCGAGGCGGTCCGCGCGAGCATGGGCGCGCTGTTCACGATTCCCGTCGTGAAGACCGAATGGGCACCGTTCCAGAACTGGCTGCGCGCCGGCCCGGGCCAGCTGGTCGGGTTGAGCCTCGATACCGATACCGATTACCGCGCCGCCACCTATACCGGCCCGACCTTCCTGCTCACCGGCAACGAAGCCCAGGGCATGCCGCCCGAAATGGCCGAGGCGTGCGACGTGCTGGTCAAGATCCCGATGCTCGGCAAGGCGGACAGCCTGAACGCGGCGGTCGCGACAGCGGTGATGGCCTATGAAGTGCTGGCCCGGCAGGAAAAATCCACAACGTCGGCCTGAACCGTCGAATCACGCCCGATTGGCGATGCTTAGCGACTCCGGTTCAGCTAAGAGAGAGCTGCGGCGTGCGAGAGCGTCGGCGAGTTACTGTAAGACAGGATGAGTATGGCGCGCGGTTTGGACGATGGACGAGTGAAGACCGGCATGATCCGGTCGGCGATCACGGCTGCCGCGACGCCGCTGCTGATGGCAACGCCGCTGTTCGCACAACAGGTTACCCCACCGGCGGTGACGCCGACGGTGCCGATGGCCGTGCCGACGCTTGCGCCGCCAGTCATCACCGTGCCGCCGCTGAGCGACGCGCAGGCGACGCTGCTCGACAAGCTGCTCAACGGCGACATCGTCGCGCAGGGCCTCAAGTCCGCCGCGACCGCATCGACCACCGCACCGACCAAGCAGGAGCTCGTTCGCGCCGCGCTCGACCATGCACGCGCCGTCCATGCGGGCCGTCTCAGCGAGGCTGATTTCCAGAAGGATTGGGGCCTGCGCCCACCGACGTATGACCCGACCCCGGCGTTCGCCGATGCGGTCCGGCTCGATCGGATCGCGGCGTGGTTCGCATCGTTGCCGCCCCCCTATGCCGGCTATGATGGCCTGCGAAAGGGCCTGCAGAACTACCGCTCGATCGCGGCGGCCGGGGGCTGGTCGCCGCTGGCTTCCGGCCCCGATTTCACGATCGGCGCAAGTGGCGCGCGCGTGCTGGCGCTGCGCAAGCGGCTTGCGGTCGAGGACAAGGACGTCTCGATCAGCGGCGATACGTTCGATGCCGCGCTGCTCGACGCAGTCCGCCGTGCGCAGCGTCGCTATGGCCTGAACCCCAGCGGGATCGTCTCGACCCAGACGCTCGCCGCGCTGAACGTCTCGGCGACCGATCGCGTGCGGCAGATCATGGCGAACATGGAGCGCTGGCGCTGGCTGCCGCAGGACCTGCCGCGCGACCGTATCCAGGTGAACATCGCGGCAGCCGTGCTCACCGTGTTCGACGGTGACACGCCCGTGCAGTCGATGCGCGCGGTCACCGGGCGGCCGGGCGACGAGACGCCGATGCTGTCGTCGACGATCCACAGCATCGTAATCAACCCGCCCTGGAACGTGCCGACCTCGATTGCCACCAAGGAGCTGTGGCCCAAGGAGCGCGCCAACCCAGGCTATTTCAAGCGCAACGGCTTCAAGGTGATTGGCGGCACACGGTTGCAGCAACAGGCGGGCGACCAGAGCGCGCTCGGCCGGTTCAAGTTCGACTTCCCGAACGACTATTCGGTGTATCTGCATGACACGCCGAGCCGCGCGAAATTCGCCAGCTTCAGCCGGCTTTCGAGCCATGGCTGCGTACGCCTTGAAAAGCCTGCGGAACTTGCCGACCTGCTGCTGAAGGGCGATCCGACCTGGACCCCCGAAATGGTCGATGCCGCGGTCGCCAAGGGCGACACGGTCCGGGCGCAACTGGTCAAGCCGGTGTCGGTCTATCTGCTCTACTGGACCGCGTTCGCCAGCGGCAACGGCCAGATGAACTTCCGCGCCGATCCCTATGACTGGGACGGCATCCTCGCCGCCAAGATCGAGGCGCGCACCGCACGCCAGACGCTCGCTGCTCGCTGAGAGGATACGACATGACGATTTCCACCCGTACCCGCACTGCCGTCGCCGTCGGCCTGCTCACCGCAATGGCGCTGGCCGGCTGCTCGCGCTCCGAGCCTGAACAGCCGCCCACGGACGTCAACATGGTCGAGGATACCGGCGTGACCGAGACGGAGGCGGCCCCTGCCCCGGTCGAGGCAGCGCCGGTAGAAGCGGCGCCGGCTGCGCCCGCCGTGGTCGAACCGCCGCGCGAAAAACCGATTGCGCCGGACGAGCAGATGCTCGACGATGCCGATGCGACGGGCATGACCGCGCGTGTGACGCGGGATGAGGCACCGGCCGAGAACGAGGTCGAAGCCGAGCCGCAACAGTAATTGACCCTAGAATCCTCCCCCGCCAGGGGGAGGTGGCAGGCGCAGCCTGACGGAGGGGGCGGTAAGGGAAACCGCTGTTCCGTATCCTCCCCCCC
>NZ_LMLD01000009.1:252830-299756 GCF_001421825.1 Sphingomonas sp. Leaf38
CGGGGGAGGATCGGAAGATTATGCGGTCATCGCTGCCATCACCCGGTCGCGCAGTTCGACCGGGCAGATCAGCAGGTCGGGCATGTAGACATCCCGACAATTATACACGAGCGGCGAGCCATCGATCCGGCTGCAATGCAGGCCGTACGCCGCGGCGACCGCGACCGGGGCGGCCGAGTCCCACTCATATTGGCCGCCCGAGTGGAGGTAGATGTCCGCCTCGCCGCGGACCACCGCCATCGCCTTCGCACCCGCCGACCCCATCGGGATCAGCGTCGCACCCAAGACCTCGGCGACCTTCACCGCCTCGGGCGCCGGGCGCGTGCGGCTGACGACCATCCGCAGCGGATCGCCCGGTGGTGGCACCGGTGCGGGCCGGTCGGAGCGCAGGACCAGACCCAGCCCCGGCAATGCGACCGCGCCGACCGTCGCGACACCGTCGATCGCGAGCGCGACATGCACCGCCCAGTCGTCGCGCGCCTCGCCATATTCGCGCGTGCCGTCGACCGGGTCGACGATCCACACACGCGACATCTCGGTCCGCGTTCCGTCGCACCGGCGCTCCTCGGACAACAGGCCATCTTTCGGTCGCGCGTCCTGCAGCGCATGGACGAGGAACGCGTTGGCCGTCTCGTCACCGGCCTTGCCGAGCGCGCCGGGCGAGAACACGCCAGACCGTCGCACTTCGAGCAGCAGCCGCCCTGCCGTCTCCGCCAGATGCGCGGCGAGTTCGCCGTCCGTCATCGCGCTCATGGGATGAGCATCGCAACGATCGCGTCAGCCGCCTCGTCGGGGGTCATCCCCGTCGTATCGATCCGGATCTCCGGGTTCGCCGGCGCCTCATAGGGGGAGTCGATCCCGGTGAAGTTGGCGAGCTTGCCCGCGCGCGCCTTGGCATACAGCCCCTTAACGTCGCGCCGTTCGGCCTCCGCCAGCGGCGTGTCGATATGCACCTCGATGAACTCACCGGGTGCCATCATCTGCCGCACCATCTCGCGTTCCGCGCGGAACGGCGAGATGAACGCGGTGATCACGATCAGCCCCGCATCGGTCATCAGCTTGGCGACCTCGCCGACACGGCGGATATTCTCCACCCGGTCGGCATCGGTAAAGCCGAGATCGCGGTTGAGACCGTGGCGGACATTATCGCCGTCGAGCAGGAACGTGTGCCGGTTCATCCGGGCGAGCTTCATCTCGACCAGATTGGCGATCGTCGACTTGCCCGCGCCGGACAGACCGGTGAACCACAGCACCGCCGCCTTCTGGTTCTTGAGCCCCGCATGCGCCTCACGACCGATATCGGTCGCCTGCCAGTGCACGTTCTGCGCGCGCCGGAGCGAGAAATGCAGCATCCCCGCCGCGACCGTCGTGTTGGTGATCTTGTCGACGAGGATGAAGCCACCGAGTTGGCGGTTGTCGGCATAGGGCTCGAACACCAGCGGCCGGTCGGTCGAGATGTTGCCGACGCCGATCGCATTCAGTTCGAGCGTCTTGGCAGCAAGCCGCTCCATCGTGTTGACATTAATCTGGTATTTTGGCTGCTGGACGGTCGCCGTCACGGTCTGCGTCGCGAGCTTCAGCCAATAGGGGCGCCCCGGCAGCATGGCGTCATCGGCCATCCAGACGATCGTCGCCTCGAACTGATCGGCCGCCTCGGGCGGCGACTCCGCGGCGACGATCACGTCGCCGCGTGAACAGTCGATCTCGTCCGCCAGCGTCACCGTCACCGATTGCCCCGCCACCGCGCGCGGCAGGTCGCCACCGAACGCGACGACGCGCGCGATCGTCGACGTCCGGCCGCCGGGCAGGATGCGCACCGCATCGCCGGGCGCGATGGACCCGCTCGCGACGAGCCCCGAGAATCCGCGGAAGTCGAGATTGGGGCGGTTCACCCACTGGACGGGCATTCGGAACGCGCCCGCCTGATCCTCGCTGACGTCGAGCGTCACCGTGTCGAGATGGTCGATCAACGTCGGCCCGTCATACCAGGGCGTCTGCGCGCTCGACGCCGTGATGTTGTCGCCCTTGAACCCCGAGATCGGCATCGGCGTGAACGCCGCGATCCCGATCGACTCCGCAAACGCCGCATAGTCCGCGACGATCCGGTCGTAGGTCGCCTGGTCGTAGCCGACGAGGTCCATCTTGTTCACCGCGAGCACTAGGTGTCGGATGCCGATCAGGTGCGCGAGATAGCTGTGCCGCTTGGTCTGCGTCAGGATGCCCTTGCGCGCATCGACCAGGATCACCGCGAGATCCGCGGTCGACGCGCCGGTGATCATGTTGCGCGTATACTGCTCATGCCCGGGCGTATCGGCGACGATGAACTTGCGCTTCTCGGTCGAGAAATAGCGGTACGCGACGTCGATCGTGATGCCCTGTTCGCGCTCGGCGGCAAGCCCGTCGACCAGCAGCGCGAAGTCGATCTCGCCGCCTTGCGTGCCGAGCTTCTTCGAATCGCTCTCCAGCGCGGCGAGCTGATCCTCGAAGATCATCTTAGAATCGTACAGCAACCGCCCGATAAGCGTCGACTTTCCGTCGTCCACCGATCCACAGGTGATGAACCGCAACAGGCTCTTGTGTTGATGCTGGAGCAGATAGGCGTCGATATCCTCAGCGATGATATCCTGCACTTGGTAGGCAGATTCCTGCGTGCGCGTAGCCATCAGAAATAGCCCTCCTGCTTCTTCTTCTCCATGCTGGCCGAACCCGCATCGCGGTCGATCGCTCTGCCCTGGCGTTCGCTGGTGGTGGTCAGCAGCATCTCCTGAATCACCGACGACAAGCTCGCCGCCGCGCTCTCGACCGCGCCCGTCAGCGGGTAGCAGCCGAGCGTGCGGAAGCGGATCGAGCGTTCGACCGGCACTTCGCCCGGCTCGAGCCTGAAGCGATCGTCGTCGACCATCAGCAGCATCCCGTCGCGTTCGACGGTCGGGCGCGGCGCCGCGAAATAGAGCGGGACGATCGGAATGTCCTCGAGCTGGATATATTGCCAGACGTCGAGTTCGGTCCAGTTCGAGATCGGGAAGACGCGGATGCTCTCGCCCTTCGCCTTGCGCGCGTTGTAGAGGTTCCAGAGTTCGGGACGCTGCTGCTTCGGGTCCCAGCGGTGATGTGCCGCGCGGAACGAGAAGACGCGCTCCTTCGCACGGCTCTTCTCCTCGTCGCGGCGCGCACCGCCGAACGCCGCATCGAAGCCGTGCAGATCGAGCGCCTGCTTCAGCCCCTCGGTCTTCCACATATCGGTGTGCAGCGCGCCGTGGTCGAACGGGTTGATCCCGCGCGCCTCGGCCTCGGGGTTCTTGTAGACGAGCAGCTCCATGCCGCTCTCCGCCGCCATCCGGTCACGCAGGTCGTACATCGCCTTGAACTTCCACGTCGTGTCGACGTGGAGCAGCGGGAATGGCGGCGGCGACGGGTAGAAGGCCTTCCGCGCGAGATGCAGCATCACCGCGGAATCCTTGCCGACGCTGTACAGCATCACCGGGCGCTCGCACTCGGAGACCACCTCGCGCAGGATATGGATGCTCTCCGCCTCGAGCCGCTGGAGATGCGTGAGCGACACGGGCGGGGTTTGTGAGGAATTCGTCATCCCCTCGAACGTAGGGGGTCGGGGCGGCGCGTACAGCATCGTATTTCTCGCCCGCCCCCAAGATCGGGCATCACCCCCCTGCCGGATCCATCATCAGCGGGGCGTGTCGATCGACCAGCGTCGTGCTGGCGGCATTGAGGCCGATCACCTCGACCTCGCGGCCGTGGCGGCGCAGCTTGGCGACAACGTCCTGCAATGCCGCCACCGCGGTGACGTCCCAGAGATGCGCGGCGGTCAGGTCGATCCGGACGGCGCGCGCGGTCTCGCGCAGGTCGAACCGGTCGGCGAAGATATCGGCGCTGGCAAAGAAGATCTGGCCGCTTACCCGGTAGATACGCGTGTCACTTGCCACGTCGTGATCGATCTCGACATCCATCAGCCGCGTGACCTTCCACGCGAAGAACACGCCGCTGAGCAGGACGCCGACACCGACGCCGAGCGACAGATCGTGCGTCGCGACGGTGACGACGACGGTGGCGACCATCACCACGCTCGACATCTTCGGATGCCGCGCGAGATCGCGCAGCGAGCCCCAGGAGAAGGTGCTGATCGACACCATGATCATGATCGCGACCAAAGCCGCGACGGGCACCTGCGCGACCCACGGCCGCAGCGGGACCATGACGACGAGCAGGAACACGCCCGCGACCATCGTCGAGATCCGCCCGGTGCCGCCATAGCGGACGTTGCCGACCGTCTGGCCGATCATCCCGCACCCGGCGATCCCGCCGAACGCGCCCGCCGCGATGTTGGCGAGGCCGAGCCCGGTGCATTCGCGCGCCTTCGAACTGGTCGTTTCGGTCAGTTCGTCGACCACGCTCGCGGTCATCATCGACTCGAGCAGCCCTACCGCCGCCATTGCGAAGGCATAGGGCGCGACGATCCGCAGCGTGTCCCACGACAGCGGGACGTCGGGCAAGCCGAACGACGGCAGCGAGTCCGGCAGGCGGCCGAGATCGCCGACCGTCTTGAGCGGCATCGGGAACCACATCGCGATCGCGGTCAGCACGACGATGCAGATCAGCGGCGACGGGATCGCGCTGGAGATGCGCGGCACGAGGTAGATGATCGCGAGGCCCCCGGCGATCATCGCATAGGCCTGCCAGCTGACGCCGACCATCTGCGGCACCTGCGCCGAGAAGATCAGGATCGCGAGCGCGTTGACGAAGCCGGCATGGACCGACTTCGAGACGAACCGCATCAGCACGTCGAGCTTGGCGAGCCCGAACGCGATCTGGAACGCGCCCGCGAGCATCGTCGCGACGAGCAGATATTGCAGCCCGTGCGCGTGGACGAGCGCGGCGGCGACGAGCGCGACGGAGCCTGCCGCGCCGGAGATCATGGCCGGGCGTCCGCCGGCAAAGGCGATGACGATGCCGATCACGAACGAGGCGAACAGGCCGACTTCGGGATCGATTCCGGCGACGAAGGAGAAGGCGATGACTTCGGGGATCAGCGCGAACGTGCCGACCATGCCGGCGAGAACGTCACGGCGCGCGAGCATCGGGCCGCTGAACCATTCGGCCCGGTAACGAGAAAGTGATGTCATATGTGTATCCGCAAAGGACGCGAGAACCGCGGCGAATGCGCGGGCGGTTCATTTCAAAGGCGTCGGTGCGTTGTCCGGCGGATCGGCGGCCGGAATAGCCACCCGGAATTGCACCGGGTCCAAGCGAGTGCGTACCTATTAGCTTCATTGGTGCTGCATTGCAACATTACCAGCCGCTTATTCCTGTCGGCCGTCATCCTGACGACAGTCAGAACCCAGGGTTACAGGACGCGTCGTTGTCGGCTCGGGATACTGACTTTCGTCAGGATGACAGGAGGAGGGTACGGCTCAAGTGAACAGGTCCACAGCCTCGGCCCCCTCGCCCACCACCTGCGATAGCCACGTATGATCATCGTAGGGGAACCCTCGTCCCACGCCTCCGTCATCCTGACGAAAGCAGGACCCAGGGTTACAGGACGCGCCACTCTTGGCTCTGTGTCCTGACGTTCGTCAGGATGACGGGAGGTGAGTACGGCTCAAGTGAACAAATCCACGACCTCGACCCCCTCGCCTACCGCCTGCAACAGCAATGTCCGGTGGCAATGACAGGGATCGCGTTCGTAGCAGAGCAACGCGCTCGGCTTCTCCGCCGCGAGCCCCAGCATGATCGCCGCCTGCGCCTGTGCCTCGGGGAGTTCGAGTTGCTCGTCGTACACCGCGGTCAGCGTCGCGACGTCGCCCTTCTTCGCCGCATCGCGCCCGCGCTTCGGCGTGCCCAACGCATTCAGATGCGTGTAATCGATCCCCGCCTCACGCAGAGACGCCGCGAGCGAGGTCTTCGAGAACCCCGGCCGGCGCGACAGGGGGAGCGCGCGGACGTCGATCACGCGCTCCACCCCGGCCCGCGTCAGCGCCGAGAGAAAGTCCGTCATCGTGGTGGCTTCATAGCCGATCGTGAAGATCTTCATCGGGACGAAGTGGGATTGCCCCGCCGACGCGACAACCGCCAACACGACAGGCACTGACACGACAGGCGTCCCGCGCTATCTGACCGGAATGACCCACGATATCCATGTTATCGGCGGCGGCCTCGCCGGTTCCGAAGCCGCCTGGCAGCTCGCCGAGGCCGGCCTCAAGGTGCGCCTCTCCGAAATGCGCGGCAGCGGCGAAGCCACGCCCGCGCACCAGACTGACGGCCTCGCCGAACTCGTCTGCTCGAACAGCTTCCGCTCGGACGATGCCGAGAGCAACGCGGTCGGCCTGCTCCACCAGGAACTGCGCACGCTCGGCTCGCTGATCATGCGCCAGGCGGATATCCACCGCGTCCCCGCGGGCTCCGCGCTCGCGGTCGACCGCGACAATTTCTCGAACAGCGTGACCGAGGCGATCGACCAGCACCCGAACATCACTTTGGTCCGCGAACGCATCGACGCGCTCCCGGATGGGCCGACGATCATCGCCACCGGCCCGCTCACCGCCAAGTCGCTCGCCGCCGGGATCGGCGCGGAGACCGGCCGCGAGGCGCTGGCCTTCTTCGACGCGCTCGCGCCGATCGTCCACCGCGACTCGATCGACATGGACACGGCGTGGTTCGCGTCGCGCTGGGACAAGGGTGAGGGCAAGGATTACATCAACTGCCCGATGGACAAGGACCAGTATCTCGCCTTCCACCAGGGCCTCGTCGATGGCGAGAAGACGCCGTTCAAGGATTGGGAGAAGGACACGCCCTATTTCGACGGCTGCATGCCGATCGAGGTGATGGCGGAGCGCGGCGTCGACACGCTGCGCTATGGTCCGATGAAGCCCGTGGGCCTCGACAACCCCAAGACCGGGCGCTGGCCGCATGCCGTCGTCCAGCTGAGGCAGGACAATGCGCAAGGGACTCTTTGGAACATCGTCGGCTTCCAGACCAAGCTCAAGCATGCCGATCAGGTGCGGCTGTTCCGTACCATCCCCGGCCTCGAGAATGCCGAGTTCGCACGGCTGGGCGGGCTGCACCGCAACACGTTCATCCGCTCGCCCGAACTCCTCGACGAGACGCTGCGGCTGAAATCGCGCCCGAACATCCGCTTCGCCGGGCAGATCACCGGCTGCGAGGGCTATATCGAGAGCTGCGGGATCGGCATGCTGGCCGGGTTGTTCGCCGCGGCCGAACTGACCGGCAAGACGCTGACGCCGCCACCCTATGCGACCGCGCTCGGCGCGTTGCTCGGCCACATCACCGGCGGTGCGGAGGCCGAGACCTATCAGCCGATGAACGTCAATTTCGGACTGTTCCCGCCGATCCCCGGCCGGACCAAGAAGACCGACCGCAAGAAAATGTACACCGATCGCGGTCGCGCAGCGCTCGCACAGTGGCTCAACCCTCCTCAGCAACAGCCTGAGCCGGCGGACATTTCGCCCGAGATGGCCCCTTCCGCTTAACCGAGGTCGTGGCAAATTCCGGGGCGGTCATCGCCCCGGATCTGTCGCGGTCCGCCTCGGCGAACTTGGTCGTCGCCTTTACCGCCCATTCGTCGAACGACAGCGTCCCGTCATTATTGACGTCGAGGCGGGCATAGGCCTTCCGCCGCTGGACGAGATATTCGTCGCGCGTGATCTTGGCATCGCGATCCTTGTCGTAGCGATCGAAACGCTTCTGCTCGCGCGTCTTCTCGGTCGCTTCGGGTGCTGCATCGGGCAGTGGGTCCCTGGCGACCGCTGCCTCGCCGACCTGCGAAACCGGCTGTGCGGGCAGCAGCGTTCCCGGCCGCGCGGTCCCGCTGAACATCATGAACCCCGCGACGATCACTGCGATCACCGCGATCGCGCCCGCCAGATATCGCCACATCATTGCCGCCCCCGCCTGCCAAGCGCATACGCTAAGCCTGCGACGCGACGATCCCCATCCGATTGGTCAGTATCCGGTCAATCTATGCCAGGCGAGGCGTCCGACCCGCTTGGGGCTGCCCGGTGGCGGCGATGAGGCCGAGACATCGAACCGCGCGGTCAGTGCCATCGCCCCGAGCACCCGTGCCTGTTTCGGCCAGCGTCCCCCCGACATACGGTCGAACAGTCTGGCGGCTGCGTCGCGCGCTACTGTGCGAGCGATCGGATTACTAAGGCGCGACGACAGATCCGCGAGTGCCCATATTCGTCCTGCCGCTTCTATTCGTGGATCGTCCACCGACAATAATCGGCCGGCTGCGACGAAAAGCCGCCCCCCCCTAGCAACCGCGAACCGATCGATCGCGGCTTCGTCGAGCACGGGTTCGAGCAATATCTCCCAACCGTCGGTCATCGCCGCGAGATCGGCACCAGAAACACCGGCCGAGATGACATCGGCATAGAGCGCCCGCAAGATCGGTTCCGGCGGCGGCGGTGCCTCGTCAAGTTTGCGGAGTGCCTCATACCACCAGGTCAACCGCATCTGCCCGACGATCGGCTCACGCGTCGATCGCACGATCGCGCCAAGCGTATCGTCGAGCGCGAACAGCGCCGTGAGCGCTGGCCTCTGCGTCGCCGCGGCGTAGGTGAGAGCCAAAGCCCATTCGGGATTGGCGGGTGAAGGAGACGGGATTTTAATCATGTGGGTCCAATCGGATTTATCGCGTCGTGCCGCAGAAGGCCACGGGATTGAACAGGATCGATTTCATGCGGGTGACAGCAGTGATCGGACGAGGCGCGCGGTCGGTGATCGGTCGGCTTGCACGCGACGAACGCGGCAACGTGCTGATCATTTCCGCCGTCGCGATCATCCCGATGCTTGCCATGATCGGCGGCGCGATCGATGCCAGCCGGCTGTACATGGCCCGCACCCGGCTCCAGCAGGCCTGCGATGCAGGCGCGCTGGCGGGCCGCAAGGCGATGGCGGACCAGAACGTGTTGACGACCGCGGAGAAGAACGTTGCCAAGAGTTTCTTCCGGTTCAACTTCCCGACATCGACCTATGGCGCGAGCGACATCGTCTCGAATTTCGTGCGCGGGCCGAGTATAGGAACGGTTGCCGGCACGGCATCGATCGTCATGCCGACCACGATAATGCAATTCTTTGGTTACGGCACGGTCCCGATGGCCGTGACATGCGAATCCACGCTGTCGATCCCCAATACCGACGTGATGTTCGTCCTCGACGTGACCGGTTCGATGCTCGACATCCCCACTGGCGATACGCAGAGCAAGATCGACGGACTGAAACAGGCCGTGAAGGATTTCTACGCTGCCTTGGGGCCGGGTACCAGCGACGGGGCCGGCCGCGTTCGCTACGGCTTCATGCCGTATTCCAGCAACGTCAATGTCGGCAAGATCGTCTACGCGCTGAACCCCGCCTATATCGCTGGCGGAACGGGCGTCGAAAATGTCGAATATCGGACGCGCAAGGCCAATACCGTCGACATTCACATCCCCACCTACGGAACGGAATCGGGGCCGACAGGCGTGTCGCCAACGTCGAACACGTCGCCGTGGAGCTATTGGGCCGACACCGGCGGCACCGTCGCGGGAACAAGCCAGACGAACTGCGATACCAAGCCGTTGCCAAGCGGTGGCAGCGTCGCGAGCCCGACGGTCACGACACCGGGAGCGCGGGGGACCGCCAGCTATCCAAACACGTCTGTCTCCACGCCATACTCGTCCCAGCAGCAGACCGTGCAGACCCAATATCGATATGATTACCGCGAGACGGGCATCCTGTGGAACCGGAACCGGTTCTGCCAGCTGCAGTCGCAAACGCGGACGACGACCACGACGTCGACCTGGACCACCAATACGCCCGTCACCTGGAGGACGGAGAAGCAGTTCGCTTCCTGGAACTACGGCCAATGGCCGATCGACGTCTCAACGGTCGTACAGAAAGGCGCGGCAACCAATCCCACCTATTGGACGGGATTGGTCGGCAGCACCGCGCCGAACTTCAACGACCCGGGTTCCGTACCGACACCGCTGACGATCACTTGGGACGGATGCATCGAAGAGGCGAATACGCTCAACACGATCACGGCGACCGCGTCGCTGACCGCGCCCTCGGGCGCCTATGACCTCGATCCCGACCTTATACCCGACAGCGCCGAAAAACGCTGGAAGCCGTTCCTGCCCGCAATCCAGTTCCGGTCCGATAACCGCGACTGGCTGGGTCGGCAGTCGGGCTGGATCTCGAATGGCTTCGCCGTGTGCCCGCGCGAGGCCAGTGCGCTCGACAGATATGCGTCCGATTATATTGCGCTGACCAAAAGCTCGGTCCGATTCAATGCCTATGTCGATTCGCTGAGTGCGGTTGGCGGCACCTATCATGACATTGGCATGATCTGGGGTGCGCGCTTCCTGTCTCCCGACGGTATCTTCCGCGCGACGAACAGCGACGCCGTGGCGCCAGGCGGCTTCCAGGTGTCCAGGCATATCGTCTTCATGACCGACGGCACGCTCGATATCCGGCCGTACGCCAACGATCCGTGGGGCATCAACGACCTTCAGGCCAAGATCGCGCCGGCGAGCACGAACGAAACGGACCTGGAGGCGATCCACCGGCGAAGGACGAGCATCATCTGCAATGCCATGAAGGGGAAGGGCTTTACCATCTGGGTGGTCGGGTTCGGGTTATCGACGATGCCGACCGAACTGCAGGACTGCGCGACCGATAGCGCCCATTGGGCGCTGGCAAGCGACTCCGCGACGCTGCGGACCGAGTTTCAGAAGATCGCGCAGACGATCGGCGGGCTGCGGCTCTCGCAGTGATAGGCGTCGCCCCTCCCCGCCCGATCCGCACGCTCCTCCGCGCCCGCGAAGGCGCGACGGTCGTCGAATTCGCGCTGATCCTTCTCCCGTTCATGACGCTGATCATGGGGTCGCTCGATCTGGGCTATCAGGTATATCTGCGCGCCTTGACCACCGGGGCGGTAGAACGCGCTGCCAGGCGGGCCACCGTGGGCGGCCTGACCAGTGCGCAGATCACGGATGCCATTACGGAGGAAGTGCGTACGATCCTGCCGTCACCGGAACGAACCGACCCCGACGCCGTCAAGGTGTTCAAGACGAACTATTATAATTTCTCCAGCGTCGGCGGCGGCGAACGGATCACGGGCGATACTGCTCCGGTTGGGACCTATAACTCGACCGACTGTTACGAGGATCGAAACAATAACGGGCGTTACGATGCGACCGCTGGCGGCGCGGACGGATTGGGGGCGGCGGACGATATCGTCTATTATAACGTGACCGTAACGATCACCCGGCTGTTTCCGGTCGTCGCGCTGTTCGGCGCGTCTCCGACGATGACGATCGGGACCAAGACCCTGATCCGCAACCAGCCTTATGGGCAACAAACGGTACTAATCCGATGCTCCTGACGTCGCGCCCGGGCCGTAAGGTAGCAGATAGGCTCAAACGTTTCCGTCGAGACCGTTCGGGCGTGGCGCTAATCGAGTTCTGCCTGGCATTGCCCGTCCTGCTGACGCTTACGCTGACGGGAATCGAGACGGCTAATCTTGCGATCGCCGTGCTCCGGGTCAATCAATTGGCGATGATGGCATCTGACAATGCCGGCCGCGTGCGCAGCTCGATCGACGAGCAGGACGTCAACGAAATCATGGCCGGTATCCGGTTTGCCGGCAGTGGGATCGGGTTCGGCGCGAATGGGCGGGTGATCATCTCGAGCCTGGAAGGCAACGGCCAGCCGTCACCCAGAACCGGTAACAAAATCACATGGCAGCGTTGCTTCGGCGCCAAGAACGTCACGTCGAGCTACGGTGTGCAAGGTGCCGGGAGCAACGATGCGTCGCTGGCTGCGGGCATGGGACCGGCCGCGCAAAAAATAGCCCCCGTGCCGAACAGTGCCCTGATCTTCGCAGAGATCAGGTACACCTATCGTCCCGTGGTCGTGTCGGCCTTCATGGCCAATCAGGAATTATCGGCTATCCAGGCCTTTACCGTCCGCGACCGCGCGCAACAGACGTTGACGAACACCACAAACCTTCCGGCCAGTGCCCAGCGCCTGTGCGACACGGCTCATCTTTCGGCGACCTAGCGGTAGGTCACCTTCTTCACCCCGGCGATCACCTTGTCGACATTCACCAGCATCAGCTTTTCGAGGTTCGCGGCGTACGGCATCGGCACGTCTTCGTTGGCGACGCGCAGCACCGGTGCGTCGAGGTCGTCGAAGCCGTGTTCCATCACCACCGACACGATCTCCGACGCGATCGAGCAGGTCGCCCAATTCTCTTCGACGATGATCATGCGGTTGGTCTTGGCGAGGCTCTTCAGCACCGTGTCGGTGTCGAGCGGACGCAGCGTGCGCAGATCGATGACCTCCGCGTCGATGCCCTCTTCGGCGAGCTTCTCGGCGGCTTCGAGCGAAATGCCGACGCCGATCGAGTAGCTGACGATCGTGACGTCCTTGCCCTCGCGGACGATCCGCGCCTTGCCGATCGGCAGGACGTGGTTGTCGAGCTTGGGGACGTCGAAGCTGCGGCCGTACATCAGCTCGTTCTCGAGGAACACGACTGGGTCCTCCGTACGGATCGCCGCCTTGAGCAGGCCCTTGGCATCCGCCGCGTCATAGGGCGCGATTACGATCAGGCCGGGGACACTTGCATACCACGCCGCGAAGTTGTGCGAATGCTGCGCACCGACGCGCGACGCGGCGCCGTTGGGACCGCGGAACACGATCGGGCAGCGCATCTGGCCACCCGACATGTAGTTGGTCTTGGCCGCCGAGTTGATGATGTGGTCGATCGCCTGCAACGCGAAGTTGAAGGTCATGAACTCGACGATCGGACGAAGCCCGCCCATCGCCGCGCCCGCACCGATGCCGGCAAAGCCATATTCGGTGATCGGCGTGTCGATGACGCGACGCTCGCCGAACTCGTCGAGCAGCCCCTGCGTGACCTTGTACGCGCCCTGATACTGCGCGACTTCCTCGCCCATCACGAAGACGCGGTCGTCCTCGCGCATTTCCTCCGCCATCGCGTCGCGCAGCGCCTCGCGGACGGTCGTCTTGACCATCTCGGTGCCCTCGGGGATCGCGGGATCGGAGATGCCGACCTTCTCCGCTGATGCGACGAGCTGCTGCGTGCCGCTCTCGGCCTTGGCGGGGGAAGACCCTTCCGGAACCGGCGGTGCCTTGTCGTCCGACGGCGTTTCCTTCGGCGCGGCGTTGGCCGCATCACCCGAGCGTGCCTCGGTCGGCTTGGCGTCGCTTGCGCTCTCGCCGTCCTCGAGGATCGTCGCGATGACGGTGCCGACCTTCACGTTGTCGGTACCCTCAGGCACGGCGATCGAACCGATCGTACCTTCGTCGATCGCCTCGAACTCCATCGTCGCCTTGTCGGTCTCGATCTCGGCGAGGATGTCGCCCGACTTGACGCTATCGCCTTCCTTGACCAGCCACTTGGCCAGCGTGCCCTCTTCCATCGTCGGGGAGAGCGCGGGCATCTTGATCTCGATCGCCATCAGTACTTCTCCACCAGAACGTCGGTGTAGAGCTCGGCAGCATCCGGCTCCGGGGTCTGCTCGGCGAAATCGGCGGCTTCGTTCACGATTTTCCTGATTTCCTGTTCAAGGGACTTGAGGTCCGCCTCGGTCACGCCCTGCGCGTCGAGCAGCTTCTTCATGTGATCGATCGGATCGGACTTGTCGCGGACCGCCTGGACCTCGTCGCGCGTCCGGTACTTGGCCGGATCGGACATCGAGTGGCCACGATAGCGGTAGGTCTTCATCTCGAGGATGACCGGCCCCTTGCCCGCGCGGACCCAGGCCAGCGCTTCCTCGGCAGCACCGCGGCAGGCGAGCACGTCCATGCCGTCGACCTGGATGCCGGGAATGCGGAAGCTCTCGCCGCGGCGATACAGCTGGTCCTCGGCCGAGGCGCGATTGACGCTCGTGCCCATGGCGTACTGGTTGTTCTCGATCACGAAGATGATCGGGAGCTTCCACAGCTCGGCCATGTTGAAGCTCTCGTACACCTGGCCCTGGTTCGCGGCGCCGTCGCCGAAATAGGCCATGCAGATGCCGCCGTCGTTCGAATATTTGTGCTTGAACGCGAGGCCGGTACCGAGCGACACCTGCGCACCGACGATGCCGTGGCCGCCATAGAATTTATGCTCGGTCGAGAACATGTGCATCGACCCGCCCTTGCCCTTCGAGATCCCCGAATTGCGCCCGGTCAGCTCGGCCATGATCACCTTCGGGTCGATCCCATAGGCGAGCATGTGGCCGTGATCGCGGTAGCCGGTGATGACCGAATCGGTCTCGCCGTTGAGCGCGGACTGCAGGCCCACGGCGACGGCTTCCTGGCCGATGTAGAGGTGGCAGAAGCCGCCGATCAGGCCCAAGCCATAGAGCTGGCCGGCTTTTTCCTCGAAACGGCGGATCAGCAGCATCTGCCGGTACATCTCGAGCAGTTCGTCCTTCGACGCCTCGTACGGTTTCGGTTCGGCCGGCCGTTCACGGTTGGTGATCGGCGGTTCGGCGATGGCGCGTACTGGTGGGGGGGTCTTGGCCACGATGTGGGAAACCTCGTTTTCCGTAGGGGAGTTGAGGCAGCCTATAGGCGCGGACAGGGCCGAACATCAATTCCCGTCTGGGGTATGTCGGTTTGACGGGTGCGGGATGGGGTCGAGGCGTGCTGTGCGAGCCCTTTCCCATAAGCAAACCACCCCGGCGAAGGCCGGGGCCCAAGTTGCGAGGTCGCAGTAACGATCCGCATCGCTCAATTGGCGACGTCCCCCAATCGGGCCCCGGCCTTCGCCGGGGTGGTGGGCCGGGGATGGTGTTCCCCGCTTCCTTGTTTTCCCGCGAAGGTGAGAGCCCGGTTTGTGTCCCCGCCTTTGCGAGGACACAGGCCTGGTTCGACGCAGCCACTATCCCCACCCCAAGCAAAGCTCCGGTTGCCCTCCCCGTTCGCCGCAGCCTAAAGCCTCAACGGATGGCTCCCACGACAGACCCGCACCAGCATCCCTTACGGATCGCCAATTTCCGTGCCTATTGGCTCTCCCGCTTCACGGGCACGATCGCGGTCAGCGCGATGTCGATCGTGATCGGATGGCAGGTCTACAACATCGCGCGCGAGACGATGGACATCCGCCAGGCGGCGTTCATGCTCGGCATGATCGGGTTCGCGCAGTTCGTGCCGCTGTTCCTGCTGACCCCGATCACCGGGCTGGTCGCGGACAGTTTCGACCGGCGCTGGATCGTGCGGGGCACGACCACGCTCCTGGTGCTTACCGCGGCGACGCTGTGGTTGCTGACCTGGACCGGCCACCTCACGCTCGGCGTGCTCTTCATCGCTGCGGTTGCTTTCGGGGTCGCCCGCGCCTTTTCCGGGCCCGCCTATTCAGCCCTCGCCCCCAACCTCGTCCCCCGCGCCGTCCTGCCAACCGCGATCGCAATCAGTTCGATCGCGTGGCAGGTCGGCACGATCGCGGGGCCCAGCGTTGGCGGTCTCCTGTACGCGATCCACCCCGAGGTCGCCTACGGGGTCGCCACGATCCTCTTCCTCGTCGCGCTCGTCTTCATGTTCCTGATCGGCCCGGTACCGCAGCCCGCCGCGCAGACCGATCATCGCCCGCTCGCCCGGATCATCGAGGGCTTCACCTATGTCCGCCGCAACCGGCTCGTCCTCGCGACGATCACGCTGGATCTCTTCGCGGTGCTGCTCGCGGGTGCGACCTCGCTGCTCCCGGTCTACTCGCGCGACATCCTCCATGTCGGCTCGCAGGGCCTCGGCGTCCTTGCCGCGGGTATGGGAATCGGCGCGGCGGTGACGGCAATCTGGTTCTCGGTTCGGCCGATGAGCACCAATGTCGGCGTGAAGATGCTGATCGCAGTCGTCGTCTTCGGCCTCGCGATCCTCACCTTCGGCGTCGCGACCCCGATCGTCAATCTGCTCGGCCTGACACCCGGCAACATCGCCGGGCTTCCTATTCACCCCGCGTTCGTCCTCAGCCTGGTCGCGTTGATCGTCGCCGGTGGGGCGGACATGATCTCGGTCTATGTCCGCCAGTCGCTGATCCAGCTCCACACCCCCGACGCGATGCGCGGTCGCGTCAGCGCAGTGTCGCAGCTCACCATCTCCGCCTCGAACGAGCTCGGCGAATTCGAGAGCGGCGTGATGGCGTCGCTGCTCGGTCCGGTCGGTGCGGTGGTATTCGGCGGCGTCGGTGCTATCGCCGTCACGATCGGCTGGGCGCGGCTGTTCCCGGAACTCGGACGGGCGCGAACCTTTGATCCCCCCGAGATGTTAGAGACCGAACCCCAGCACGGAGAAGCCAAGCCATGAAGGCCAACTCGATCCTCGACACGATCGGCAACACCCCGCACGTCCGCCTGACGAAGCTGTTCCCAGACTCCGAAGTCTGGGTGAAGTCCGAGCGGTCGAACCCCGGCGGTTCGATCAAGGACCGCATCGCGCTCGCGATGATCGAGGCGGCGGAAAAGGACGGCCACCTCAAGCCCGGCGGCACGATCATCGAGCCGACCAGCGGCAACACGGGTATCGGCCTGGCGCTCGTCGCCGCGGTGAAGGGCTACAAGATCGTCCTCGTCATGCCAGAGAGCATGTCGATCGAGCGCCGCCGGCTGATGCTGGCGTATGGCGCGACGTTCGACCTGACCCCGCGCGAAAAGGGCATGAAGGGCGCGATCGAGCGTGCGAAGGAACTCGTCGAGCAGACGTCCGGATCCTGGATGCCGCAGCAGTTCGAAAACCCTGCGAACATCGCCGTGCATGTCGCGACAACGGCACAGGAAATTCTCGCAGACTTCCGTGACACGCCGATCGACGTGATCATCACGGGTGTCGGCACCGGTGGCCATATCACCGGCGTCGCCGAGGCACTGAAGGCGGAATGGCCGTCGCTCAAGGTCTATGCGGTCGAGCCCGCCGCCTCCCCGGTCATTGCTGGCGGCCAGCCCGGCCCGCACCCGATCCAGGGCATCGGCGCAGGCTTCATCCCGGTGAACCTGCACACCCAGGCGCTCGACGGCGTCATCGAGGTCGACGCCGCGGTGGCCAAGGACATGGCGCGTCGTTCGGCCACCGAAGAGGGCATGCTGGTCGGCATCAGTTCGGGCGCGACGCTCGCCGCGATCCTCCAGAAGCTGCCCGACCTGCCCGACGACGTCCGCGTCCTGGGCTTCAACTACGACACCGGCGAGCGTTATCTGTCGGTGCCGGACTTCCTGCCAGAACAGTGAAGCACCACTCCTCCGCCGCGTCCCATGGGCGCGGCACCACGATCCTCAACGGCGTTCTCGCCGGCATCGCTGGCTGCGCGATCCTCGGGCCGGCGCTGGTCGTCGCCAACGCGCCGATCATAGAGCCGGCTCCGAAGGTCGCTGCCCCCCGGCAACGGGTCGTGCCGAAAGCCGAACTTCCCCCGGTCGAGCCGGTCGCATTCGTCGATCTGGCGCCGCAGGACGCCCGAGCGTTCAACGCGACCGTGCCGTTCTCGACCGAGCCGAACCCGGCGGCCCGCCCGTTCACGTTCGAAGGTCCGGCGGACGATCTTGCACGTGCCACCGACTGCCTGGCCGCCGCGGTCCTGTACGAAGCGGGCGACGATGCGGTCGGCGAAAAGGCAGTCGCGCAAGTCATCCTCAACCGCCTGCACCACCCCGCTTTTCCAAAGACGGTCTGCGGCGTGGTGTTCGAGGGTTCGGAGCGCACCACCGGCTGCCAGTTCACCTTTGCCTGTGATGGCGCGCTCATCCGGCGCCCGTCCGAGCCCGGCTGGATCCGCGCCCGCGAAATCGCCGCCGCCGCATTGTCGGGCTCGGTCTACAAACCGGTCGGCTATGCGACCCATTACCATACCGACTGGGTCGTGCCGTATTGGCAGTCGAGCCTCGACAAGGTCGCCGCGGTCCACACGCACCTGTTCTTTCGCTGGACCGGCTGGTGGGGCACGCCGCCCGCGTTCAACCGTCACGTCCTCAGCGGCGAACCGGTGATCGCAAAGCTTGCCGGCTTATCCGACGCGCATGGTCTGGCCACGGCGGTTGCAGCGGCAGACGAGGCCAATGCCACGCTGGCCGCGATGTCGCTCAACACCCGCGGGCTCGCACCGCTCCCGACCGATCCGAACAGCTTCCTGACGACGATCGATCCGCGCCAGCCACCCGAGAGCTTTCAGGCGCTCGCGTTGAAGGCGTGCGGCGACCGTCCTCGCTGCAAGGTGATGGGCTGGAGCGAGCCCGGCGCGATGGGCTTCGCGCTACCGCTCAACGACGAACAGATCGCCGCGCTGTCGTTCAGCTATCGTCGCGACCGCGACGCAAAACTAGAAAAGACGTTGTGGAACTGTGCAGAGTTTCCCCGCAAAATCCCGGCGCAATGCATGAAACGGCAGGTTATGCGCGCCACGCCAGTGGCCGCGCCGGTAGTCGCGGTGCCGGAACAGCCGGTGGCGGGGCCGATCCCCGAATTGAACGGCGTGCGGCGAAAGCAGGATGCCGCGACGCGAGCCACGCCTGCGACAGCACCGGTAGCAATCATCCCGAAATCGTAGATCCGACGTTCTCCCCGTCCTGACCGGCAGGGGAGAAGGACGTCTGCGGCGGATCACCTCGGCAATCCGCCCCCGATCACGCGGCCATGAACATCTCGGGCGGCAGCGCCATCAGCGATTCCGCACCACCCTCGATCTTTCGACGCAGCGCGCCCGCATCCGGCAGGATCCGCTCGGCGTAGAAACGTGCGGTCACCAGCTTGGCGTCGAGGAACGCGGCCTCGCCCTCGCCCGCCGCCTTCAGCGTGGTCGCAGCGACCGCCATCCGCAGCCACATCACGCCGACCGCGACGATGCCCATCAGGTGCATGTAGCTGACCGCGCCCGCGCCGACATTCTCGGGGTTCTTCATGCCGTTCGCCATGAACCACATCGTCGCCGCCTGAAGCTGGCCGTTCGCCTTCTCCAGCGCCTCGGCGAACGCCGCCGTTGCCGGATCGGCCTTTGCCGCCGCGACGTCGTCCGCGACCAGCTTGAAGAACGCCTGGATCCCGCGTCCGCCATTCTGCGCCAGCTTGCGGCCGACCAGGTCCATGGCCTGCACGCCGTTGGTGCCTTCGTAGATCATCGCGATCCGCGCATCGCGGACATATTGCTCCATGCCCCATTCGGCGATGTAGCCATGGCCGCCATAGACCTGCTGCGCGTTGGTCGCGATCGCGTAGCCCATGTCGGTGCCATAGCCCTTGATGACCGGGGTCAGCAGGCTGATGATGTCGCCCGCCGTCTGGCGCTCGTCCTCGGTCTCGGCGCTATGCTCGAGATCGGCCTGCAGCGCGGTCCACAGGATCAGCGCGCGCAGGCCCTCGGTCAGCGACTTGCCCTCCATCAGCATGCGGCGGATGTCGGGATGCACGAACAGCGTGTCCGCCTTCTCCTGCGGCTCCTTGGCGCCGGTCAGCGCGCGGCCCTGGCGACGGTCGTGCGCGTACTGGACCGCGTTCTGATAGGCGACCTCGGCCACGCCGAGGCCCTGGAGCCCGACGCCGAGCCGCGCCGCGTTCATCATGATGAACATCGCCGCGAGACCCTTCATTTCCTCGCCGACGAGCCAGCCGGTCGCCGAATCATAGTTCATCACGCAGGTCGAGTTTGCGTGGATGCCCATCTTGTGCTCGATCGAGCCGCAGGTGACGCCGTTGCGCGCGCCGAGCGAGCCGTCCTCGTTCACCAACATTTTGGGCACGACGAACAGCGAAATGCCCTTCGAGCTGTCCGGCGCGCCGGGGGTCTTCGCCAGCACGAGGTGGATGATGTTCTCGGTCAGGTCGTGCTCGCCGCTCGAGATGAAGATCTTCGTACCGGTGATCGCGTACGACCCATCCGCCTGCGGCTCGGCCTTCGTGCGGATCAGCCCCAGATCGGTGCCGCACTGCGGCTCGGTCAGGTTCATCGTGCCGCCCCATTCGCCCGACACCATCTTGGGCACGTACATCGCCTTCTGCGCGTCCGACCCCTTGGCGACGAGCGCGGCGATCGCCCCGTGCGTCAGGCCGGGATACATCGCGAACGCCATGTTCGACGAGATCATGTATTCTTGGAACGCGGTCGACACGACATGCGGCATGCCCTGCCCGCCATATTCCGGCTGGTTGCCGAGCGTGGCCCAGCCGCTCTCGACATATTGCTTATACGCTTCCTTGAAGCCGTCGGGCGTCGTCACCGAACCGTCCTCGTGGCGCGTGCAGCCCTGCTGGTCGCCCGACAGGTTCAGCGGGAACAGCACTTCGGCGACGAACTTGCCGCCCTCTTCCAGCACCGCATCGACGACGTCGGGCGAGGCTCCATCGAAGCCGGGCAGATTGGAATAGCGTGGCAGGCCGACGACATGCTCGAGGACGAAACGCGTGTCACGGACGGGGGGCGTATACTGGGGCATGGTTTATCCTTGGTTGTCCTGGGCGCGGCTCACTTCGAGAAGGGCCACGAAACTGGTGAGTTCGTCGATGGCGAGATCGATGTCGCGCTTCTGCGCGGTCAACAGCGCGATCCGGGCCTGGCTGCGCTCGATCACGACCTGGCGCTGCGCACGGCGGCCGTCGCCGAGATCGTAGAGATCAATCATCTCGCGGATCTCGCCGAGGCTGAACCCGACCCGCTTGCCGCGCAGGATCCAGGCGAGCCGCGCGCGATCGCGATGCGAATAGATGCGCTGCGTGCCACGACGCTCGGGGCCGATCAGCCCCTCATCCTCGTAGAACCGCAACGCGCGCGCGGTCACGTCGAACTCGGCCGACAGGTCGGAAATCGTGAAGCTCTCACGGTCGTGCCGCGGCTCGATCACCGCGTAGGATTCAGGAGAGACCCGGGAGTGAGGAGATGCTCGTGTCGCCATCCCCGAATACGTAACTCTCGTTTACGTCAACGTCAATTGCCGCAAAGCAACTTTCCGCCCGATGACCGTAGCGTCGCGGCCTCCGATCGCGATTCGCTCAGCCGTTCGACGGTGACCGCCGCCAGCGAGGCGCGCCCGGTGCACAGCGACTCGCACGCCTCGGGCACGTCGGCGGGAAACACCATCCGATCGCCGTCGAACCGCGCGTCGAAGGTGCAGGCGCCAAAGGCGAGCCTGAGCACGGCGCCCGACCGCTCCACGGTCCCCGACGCCGCGCAGGCCTGATCCTCGCCATACTCGACGCTGACGCCGATCCGGCTCGTCCTGCCGGTACCGACGACACACACGCGGTCGGTATCGCGCGACCAGGATCCCTGCAGAGGCGCGTCCGGATCGGGCACGATCCCCGCCGTCTGCGCCGCCGCCTCGAGCCGCGCACCCGGACTGTCCGCGACCGCGTTCGACGGCTCCGTTCCGCAACCGCCCAGCGCGAGGGCGAGCAGCAGCGCACGCCTCATTCGGCGGGCACCAGCCTGTCGCCCTCGATCCGCCGGAAGAAGCAGGTGCGCTCGCCGGTGTGGCAGGCCGGACCCGCCGCATCCGCGATCACCCATACCGCGTCCTGGTCGCAATCGATCCGCAGTTCGGCGACGCGCAGCACGTTCCCCGATGTCTCGCCCTTCTTCCACAGCGTTTCGCGGCTCCGCGACCAGAAATGCGCCTCGCCGGTCGCCTGCGTCTGCGCCAGTGCGTCGGCGTTCATATGCGCGACCATCAGCACGTCGCCCGATACGCGATCGGTGACGACCGCGGTCAAAAGCCCGGCGGAATCGAATTTGGGATCGAGCGTGAGGCCCGTGTCGCGGCTGTGTGTCATGCCACGGATATACCCGAAACCGGCGCCGATGCGACCGTCCCGCGCGAAACGATCCGCGCAAGCTTATTACAAACAGGCGACAAACGCGGGAAGCGCTCGTATAGGGCAGCCTCCGCACGACGTGAGATCCGGCATGCTGACGACAAACCCTTATGACGACGACAAACTTCGCGAAGAGTGCGGGGTGTTTGGCGTCTCGGCCACCGAGGGCGCGGCTGCGCTCGTCGCGCTCGGCCTGCACGCTTTGCAACATCGTGGGCAGGAAGCTGCCGGGATAACCACCTTCGACGGTGCCAATTTCCACACGCACCGCGCGATGGGGCATGTCGCGGGCAATTTCGACCGCGACGACGTGATCCGCGCGCTCCCTGGCACCGTCGCCTGCGGCCATGTCCGCTATTCGACGACCGGCGAGACCGCGCTGCGCAACGTCCAGCCGCTCTATGCCGAGCTGTCGACCGGCGGCTTCGCGATCGCGCATAACGGCAATATTTCCAACGCGATGCGGCTGCGGCGCGAGCTCGTCCGCCGCGGCTCGATCTTCCAGTCGACCAGCGATACCGAGACGATCATCCATCTCGTCGCGACGTCGAACTATCGCACGCTGCTTGATCGCTTCATCGATGCGCTCAAGCAGATCGAGGGTGCGTATTCGCTGATCGTGATGACGCCGGAAGGCATGATCGCCTGCCGCGATCCGCTCGGCATCCGCCCGCTCGTCATGGGAAAGCTCGGCGACGCGGTGATCTTCGCGTCCGAGACAGTCGCGCTCGACGTCGTCGGCGCCACCTTCGTCCGTGCGATCGAGCCGGGCGAGTTGGTCATCGTCCAGGGCGCGGAGATCCGTTCGATCCGCCCGTTCGCGCCGATGGCGGCGCGGCCCTGCATCTTCGAATGGGTGTATTTCTCGCGGCCCGATTCGATCGTCGGCGATCACTCGATCTATTCGGTGCGGAAGGCGATCGGCGCGCAGCTCGCGATCGAATCACCGGTCGAGGCCGATCTGGTCATTCCGGTTCCCGATTCGGGCACGCCTGCCGCGATCGGTTATGCGCAGCAATCGGGCATCCCGTTCGAGCTCGGCATCATCCGCTCGCATTATGTCGGCCGCACCTTCATCTCGCCCGGCGACAAGGTCCGCCATCTCGGCGTGAAGCTCAAGCACAACGCCAACCGCGCGCTCATCAAGGGCAAGCGCGTCATCCTCGTCGACGACTCGATCGTCCGCGGCACGACCTCGCTCAAGATCGTCGAGATGATGCGCGAGGCGGGGGCCGCCGAAGTCCATATGCGGATCGCCAGCCCGCCGACGCGGCACTCGTGCTTCTACGGCGTCGACACGCCCGAGCGCGAGAAGCTGCTCGCGGCCAAGCTCGATCTTGGCGGGATGACCGGCTTCATCCATGCCGACAGCCTCAACTTCATCTCGATCGACGGCCTCTACAAGGCGCTGGGCGAGGCGAAGCGCGCGGATGTCCGCCCGAAATATTGTGATGCGTGCTTCACCGGCGACTATCCGACCACGCTGACCGATCATGACGAGGGCGCCGAAGTCGATCAGTTCGCGATGCTCGCCGAACGCGTCATCTGATACCCGCGGAGTGATAATGACTGACAAGCCTCTCGAAGGCCGGCTGGCGCTGGTCACCGGTGCCAGCCGCGGCATCGGTGCCGCCACTGCGATCGCTTTGGCGGCCAAGGGCGCGCATGTCGTCCTGACCGCGCGGACGCCCGGCGGTCTCGAAGAGGTCGAGGCCACGATCCACGCGGCCGGCGGCTCGGCGACCATTGCTCCGCTCGATCTGGCGGAAAGCGAAGCGATCGCCCGGCTGGCGACCGCGATCGGCGATAGATGGGATGCGCTCGACATCCTCGTGCTCAATGCGGGCATGCTCGGCTCGCTGTCCTCGGTCCCGGCGATCGATCCCAAGGAAATGGCGCAGGTCCTGACGCTTAACGTCAGCGCGCAGGCCGCACTGATCGCGGCGTTCGATTCGATGCTGAAAAAGGCCAAGTCGGCCAGGGTCATCGGCGTAACGTCCAGCGTAGGCCGGAAGCCACGCGCATACTGGGGCCTCTACGGCGCATCGAAAGCCGCGTTCGAGACCCTGCTAGGCGCCTATGGCGACGAGATGGCCGAGATCAGTGCGATCCGCACCGCGATCGTCGACCCAGGCGCGACAAGGACGAAGATGCGCGCCCGCGCCTATCCGGGCGAGGATCCCAACTCAGTCAAGGAACCGACCGTCGTTGCAGACCGGATCGTAGCGCTGGCAATCGAGGGCTTCGAGCCCGGCCACTTCGAGCGGGTGAACTAACCGTTCTCCTGCGAAAGCAGGAGCCCAGGATACCAAGCGCTACCGCCCGTTACCCTGGGTTCCTGCGTACGCAGGAAAACGCTATACTTTCACCAAAGTGACCTGCGCGACATCGATCCCGCGACCGAGGAACCCGCCCTCGCAATACATCAGATAGTAGCGCCACAACGCCACGAACCGCGCGTCGAACCGCACCGGCAACCGCCCCTCGGCAACCGCGGCGTCGAACGCCACCCGCCACCGCCGCAGCGTCTCGGCATAATGCAGCCCGAACCCGCGCCGGTCCTCCCATGCCAACCCCCGCGCCTCCGCCAGCGCGCGAAACCGCGGCTCGGACAGCAGCATCCCGCCCGGAAACACATAGCGCTGGATGAAATCGACGCTCCGCGAATAGGAGTCGAAGATCGCATCGTCGATCGAGATATATTGCAACGCGGCGCGACCGCCCGGCTTCAACGCGCGCGCGATCGCGTCGAGATAGACCGGCCAATATTCCTCGCCGACCGCCTCGACCATCTCGATGCTCGCGACCGCGTCATACGTCCCGGTAACGTGGCGATAGTCTGTCAGGGCCACGCGAACGCCGTCGAGCCCCGCCGCCGCGATCCGGTCGTCGACCTGCCGCTTCTGCTCGGTCGACAGCGTCAGCGCATGGACGCCGACGCCCGCGCGCGCCGCCATCTCCGCGAACGATCCCCAGCCGCAGCCGATCTCCAGGATCGTATCGCCTGCCCGTGCGCCGGTCCGGTCGAGGATCGCGCGTAGCTTGGTCGTCTGCGCCGCCTCGTGCGGTTCGGCATCGTCGATCGGTTCGGCGAAGATCGCGCTCGAATAGGTCAGGCTGGGATCGAGCCACGTCTCGTAGAAATCATTGCCGAGGTCGTAATGCGCCGCGATGTTCCGTCGCGAGCCGGTCGGGTCGTTGCGTCGCATCCGGTGCCAGGCACGCGCCGCCAGCCGCACCACGCCGCCCGACCGCGCCGCGCTCCCGAGCGTATGACGGTTGCGCATGAACAGATCGAACAGCGGCACCGGATCGGGGCTCGACCAGTCGCCGGCCACCCAGCCCTCGTACCAGCCGACCGATCCCGCCGTCGCCAGTCGCACCAGCGCGCGCCACCGGTGGACGATCACCACCGGTAGCGGTCCGGGCGCGCGGCCGCCGATCAGCCGCCGCGTGCCATCGGGCAGCCGCGCCTCGATCCCGCCGCTCGCGAGCCCCGCGTCGATCCGGTCGAGCAACCGGTGAAAGACCGGCGCGACGAGGCGCGCGACCGGGGACACCTGCGCGGCAGGACGATCGTCGAAAGCGGGAACGGCAGTCATCGCGGCGCTCCATGCAACACGGGCGCGAGCGAGGAAAGAGGCACGCGTCAAACGGCCGATCATGACGGTCGATCGACAGCCCACAACCGACGCCCCCCGTATCGTCAGCCTGACGAAAGTCAGGACACAGGGTAACAGGGGCTGACGTCCCTGGCTCTGGGTCCTGACTTTCGTCAGGATGACGAATGGGCGTTTAACAGTCGATCACCGCGCCTGCCGCCCGGCCTCGAGCGCGCGTTCGCGGCCTTCGCGGTGCCCGACGATCTTCGCTGGATAGTCGCGCGGTCGACAGCCGGACTCGTCCGGATCATGGATCGCCTCGCCCGACACCTTCGCCAGTTCAGGCACCCATTGCCGGATATAGTCCCCCGCGTCGAACTTCTCCGACTGCGACAACGGCGCCATGATCCGTCCGAACATGTTCGAATCCACCCCGGTCCCGGCGACCCATTGCCAGTTCACCGCATTATTCCCGTAATCCGCATCGACCAAGCAGTCCCAGAACCAGCGCTCACCTGCGCGCCAGTCGATCAGCAGATGCTTCACCAGGAAGCTCGCGGTGATCATCCGGACACGGTTGTGCATCCACCCGGTCGCCCACAGCTGGCGCATCCCGGCGTCGACGATCGGATAGCCCGTCCTGCCCGTCTGCCAAGCCTTGAGATCGGCCTGCGCCGCCTTTCCGGTCCGCCACGGCAAGGCATCGAATTTCGGCCGCCCATTGGTCTTGCCGTAATCGGGCATCGTCAGCACCACGCCATCGGTGAAATCGCGCCACGCCAGTTCCTTGCGGAACGTCGTCGCATCGCCGTGCCCGTCGACCGCATGCCACACCGTTCGCGGCGAAATCTCGCCGAAATGCAGATGCGGCGACAGCCGCGACGTGCCCTCGACCGACGGCATGTTGCGATCAATGTCATAGGCCTCGACGATCGGCGCCATCGCCTTCGCGGCCTTCAGCGCCTGCGCCTCGCCCGGCGTCCAGTCGTCGAACCCGGCGGACCAGTCGGGCTTGGTCGGCAGCAGGTCCCAGTCGGCAACCGTTTCGCTCTTAGGCCAATGCTCCGGCGCCGGGATCGTCCGCGGCGCGGGCTCGGGGTCACCCGGCGGCATCATCTGGTTGAGCGCCTTCCAGAACGACGAATAGACCTTGAACTGCCCGCCCGAGCCCGTCTTCACATCCTCGACCCGCGCGAGGTGATTGCCATCGTGGAGGCACAGCCGATCGCCCAGCGCCGCTTCGGCCTTGCGCCACCACGGCTCGTAATGCCGGATTGCATGGATCTGCTCGGCCTCGGTTTCCTCCATCAGCGCCGTCAGTACCTCGACCGCATCGCCGCGCCGCAGGATCAACTTCGAGTGCTTCTTTTCCAGCGACGTGCCGAACGCGTCGAGCGTGTGGTGCAGCCACCAGCGCTGTGCGCCACCGATCGCCCAGTCCCCCGGCGCATCGTCGTCCAGCACATAGACCGGGATTACCGGCCCCGCGTGCGCGGCCGCGATCAGCGCGGGGTGATCGTGAAGGCGAAGGTCCTGGCGAAGCCAGAGCAGGCAAGGTTTAGTCATCGCGCGTTCAATGCACGAACCTAGCGTCCGGCGTCACCCGCGGCGGCAAAAGTTTCCGCCAGCGTCAGAATCGCGGCGACATGGCGCTCGGCGATCTCCATCGCATCCTCGCCATAGCCGCCGCCGACCGTGCTCGCGAGCGGCACCCCCCGGGCGATCGCCAGGCCAGCAACCAGCCGCTCCCGCCGCGCTAGACCGTCGAGCGTCAGAGACAACCGTCCGAGCCGGTCCCCCTCGAACGGATCGACCCCCGCCTGATACAGGATCAGCTCGGGCCGAAACGCATCGAGCAATGGCACCAGCGTCTGCTTGAGCGTCGCGAGGTACGCCGCATCGCCGATCCCGTCCGCCAAGGGCACGTCGAGCGTCGACCGCGCCTTGCGCACCGGGAAATTCTTCTCCGCATGGATCGAGTAGGTTGCGATATCGGGCTGTCCGGCCAGCAAAGCCGCGGTCCCGTCGCCCTGATGCACGTCGCAATCGACGATCAGCACGCGCGTCACCCTGCCCTCATCGATCAACCGTGCCGCCGCCACCGCAAGATCGTTGAACACGCAAAACCCTGCGCCCGTGTTCGCCAGCGCATGATGGCTCCCGCCCGCCGTATTCGCCGCAAACCCGTGCTCCAGCGCGAGGCACGCCGCCAGCCATGTGCCGTGCGGCACGATCGCCGCGCGCGACGCCACCGCCGCGGTCACCGGAAATCCGATCCGCCGCTCCTTCTCCCTTGGCACCTGCGCGCCAAGCACCTCGGCGACGTAATCCTCGTCATGCACCGCCTCCAGCCATGCGGTCGGCGTCGGCTCGGCGCGATGCCACGTCACCGCATCGCCCTTGTCAAGCAACAGGTCCCGGATCAGCCCGTTCTTGTTCCAGCGATAGGTCGAGCGCGCAGGGGCCGGCGTGACATAGTCGGGGTGGTGGACGACATGGATCATGGTCCTTAGGTAGGTGCGCGCTGCCGGCAGCCCAAGCGAGCCACCGCACAAGCGCCTGCATTCCGGAGACTTTCGTGACCGATTACTCGACCCTGCCCTACCGCCCCTGCGCCGGGGTCATGCTCGTCAACGCCGAGGGCAAGGTCTTCGTCGGCCAGCGCAACGATTCGCCGTCCGAGGCCTGGCAGATGCCGCAGGGCGGGATCGATCCGGGCGAGGATGCCGAAGCCGCCGCGCTGCGTGAACTCGGCGAGGAAACCGGGGTGATGCCCGACAAGGTCTGCCTGGTCGCCGAGGCGCCAGGCGCGTTCGTCTACGACCTCCCCCCCGAACTGCTCGGCAAGGTGTGGAAGGGCAAATGGCGTGGACAGACGCAGCGCTGGTTCCTGTACCGGTTCAACGGCACCGACGCGGATATCGATATCGCCACGGAACATCAGGAGTTTCGCGCCTGGCGCTGGAGCGAGCTTGCGGAACTGCCGCGCCTCGTCGTGCCGTTCAAGACGGCGCTGTACGAACAGGTGCTCGCCGCCTTCGCGCCACATCTCGGCGCAACCGGGACGCGCTGAGCAGTTCCCAATAGGCTGTACTGCCGCTACGGAACGGCTGTGCGACGCTTACCCCTTCTCTTCCTCGCTCCGTTGCTGGTGGCGAACGCGCCCGATCCGCAATCGGTGATGATCCCCGAGACGATCCGGGCGATGCTCGACGCGGCGCTGGAATCGGGTAACGAAGCCGACGTCAATACGGTCGCCAAATACGCACGCGCCGCCGATCCGCTCAGCGGCGACGCCGTGCTGGCGATTGCCGAGAAGTGGAAGGCCGACCGCGTAGCGCAGCGCACGCAGGTAATCCGCCAGGCCAGCTTCCTTGATTTGTGGAGCGGCAGGGCGGAGATCGGCGGCTATCTGACCACCGGGAATTCCGACACAGCAGGCGGCACCGCGGTGCTCGACCTCAACCGCGAAGGTCTGCGATGGCGCCACAAGTTTCATGCCCAGGCCGATTATCAGTCGAATTTGAACATCACGACGCGCGAACATTATCTCGCTTCGTACGAACCCAACTACAAGATCGACGATCGTGCCTATATCTATGGGGTCGGGCAGTATGAGGGTGATCGGTTCCTAGGCTATTACAACCGCTATTCGACCTCGGTCGGTGCCGGCTACAGCGTGATCAAGGCCGCGGGTACCAAGCTCGATCTCGAGATTGGGCCGGCATATCGTCACACGGAATTCACCGATGACACCGTGCAGAGCAGCCTCGCCGCGCGTGGCACGGCGAACTTCAGCGTGCGTATTCTCAGCGGGCTGTCGGTCAGCCAGGTCGCGTCGGCCTATGTCCAGCGCTACAACAGTACGCTCAGCGGCACGACCTCGCTCAACGCCAAGCTGATCGGGCCACTCTCCGCGGCGCTGTCATACAGCGTTCAATATGAGAGCGAACCGCCGGTGGGCTCTGTCTCGACCGACACCACCAGCCGCGCCTCGCTCGTCTACAGCTTCTGACGCTGTTCCCACATGCGCCCGGCCTCGCTAGGGTCGCACCATGAGGGGACTTTCACCGATAGAGCGCGATGCCGTCGACAAGGCGCACGCGCAGCCGATGCTGGCGCAGGTCGAGGCCTGGGCCGCGATCAACAGCGGCACGCGCAACCTTGCGGGGCTAGCAACGATGGCCGGCCTGCTGGGGGATGCATTCGCGGTCCTGCCCGGCGAGATCGCCTTGATCGCGCCGACCCCGGTCGAGACCGTCGGATCCGACGGCGTCGTATCGACGATCGAGCACGGGCGGCATCTCCATCTTGTCGTTCGGCCGGAAGCGCCGGTGCGGATGCTGTTTACCGGGCATATGGACACGGTCTATCCGGTCGATCACGCGTTCCAATCGCTGCAATGGCTCGACGACGGCCGGCTGAACGGCCCTGGCGTCGCCGACATGAAGGGCGGACTTGTCGTGATGCTCGCTGCACTTCAGTCGGTCGAAGCGAGCCCCCTCGCTGCCCGGATCGGCTATGACGTCGTCATCAACTCCGACGAGGAAACCGGCTCCTTCTCTTCTGCCGCGCTGCTGGCTAGCGCCGCCAAGGGCAAGGTCGCCGCGCTGACGTACGAACCGGCGCTCGCCGACGGAACGCTGGCCGGCGCCCGCGGCGGCACCGGCAATTTCTCGATCATCGTTCGCGGCCGTAGCGCACACGCCGGGCGCAACCCCGAAGAGGGCCGCAACGCGATCGTCGCCGCCGCGGATATCGCCGTCCGGCTGTCGAAGGTCCGCGGTCCACGGCTCGCAGTGAACCCGGCGCGGATCGAGGGTGGCGGGCCGAACAACGTCGTCCCCGACCTGGCGATCCTGCGGATCAATTTCCGCCCGGCTACGCTCGACGACATCGCGCGCGCGCAATCGCACATCGACTCCGCGGTCGCGATCGTCGCCGCCGAGCATGACGTCCGCATCGAGGTCCATGGCAACTTCAACCGCCCGCCCAAACCGATCGACGACGGCGCCGCGCGCCTGTTCGACCTCGTCAAGGCGTCGGGCAGCGATCTGGGCCTCGATATCGCCTGGAAGGCGACCGGCGGCGTGTGCGACGGCAACAATATCGCGGCTGCTGGCGTCCCGGTGGTCGACACGATGGGCGTGCGTGGCGGTGCGATCCACTCCACCGACGAGTTCATGATCCCCGACAGCCTTGCCGAGCGCGCAGCGCTGTCGGCCGTCACCATATTGCGTATCGCGGAGGGCCGGTTGTGAGTTTCAGGATCCGCGCAGCGGTCGACGACGATCTACAGCATCTCTACGAAATGGCCAAGCTGACCGGCGGCGGCTTCACCAACCTGCCACCCGATCGTCGTGCCCTCACCGCCAAGCTCGAACGCAGCCACGCGGCGTTCGCGCGCGGCGACGGCCCGGTCCAGGACGAACTGTTCGTCTTGATCCTCGAGAACACCGAGACGCGCGAAGTCCGCGGCACCTGCCAGATCTTCACGCAGGTCGGTCAAAGCTATCCGTTCTACAGCTACCGGATCGGCCAGCTCACACAGCACAGCAAGGAGCTCAACCGCACCTTCCGCGCCGACATGCTGTCCCTCGCGACCGATCTTGAAGGCGCGAGCGAAGTCGGCGGGCTGTTCCTCCACCCCGGCGAACGCGCGGGCGGTCTGGGCCTGTTGCTTGCCCGCAGCCGCTATCTCTTCATCAAAATGCACCGTGCGCGTTTTGCCGACCGCATCCTTGCCGAACTGCGCGGCGTGATCGACGAAGCGGGCGGCTCGCCGTTCTGGGACGGCCTCGCCGGCCGCTTCTTCGGAATGAATTTCCAGGACGCGGATCAGTTCAATGCGATCAACGGCCATCAGTTCATCGCCGACCTGATGCCCAAGCACCCGATCTACACGGCGATGCTGACCGAGAGCGCACGCGCGGCGATCGGCCTGCCGCACCCCTCGGGTCGCGCGGCGATGCGGATGCTGGAAAACGAAGGCTTCGCGTTCGAGAATTACGTCGACATCTTCGACGGCGGCCCGACCATGACCGCGCGCACCGACCGAGTCCGCTCGATCGCCGACGCGCGGGAAAGCAGGGTCGTCGCGATCGATCAGGATGGTGGCACCGAGGCGCTGGTCGCAACCGGCAATCTCGCCGATTTCCGCTGTGCCTTCGGCCATGTACGCGCGGCCGGCGACGGGGTCGTCCTCTCCCCGCGCAGCGCCGCGGCGCTCGCGGTCTCCGAAGGCGCGCTCGTGACCCATGTCGCACGGCTATGACCATGGTCGAGATCAACTTCGACGGGCTGATCGGCCCCAGCCATAATTTCGCAGGCCTGAGCCCCGGCAATCTGGCCGCGACGCATCATGCCGGGCAGATCGCGCATCCGCGTGCGGCCGCGTTGCAGGGCATCGCCAAGATGCGCGCGAACCTCGATCTCGGGCTCGTGCAGGCCGTGCTGATGCCGCTCGCCCGTCCCGACCATCGCTGGCTCGAAACGCTTGCCACAACCTATCCGGAGGCGCCCGACCATCTTCGCGCACAGGCCTTGTCGGCGTCGGCGATGTGGGCAGCGAACGCGGCGACGGTCTCGCCCGCGTCCGATACGCGCGATCGCCGCTGTCACCTGACCGTCGCGAACCTGGTGACGATGCCGCACCGCAGCCACGAATGGCCGGGTACGCTCGCACAATTGCAGACGGCGTTCGCAGACCCTGCGTTCGTCGTTCATCCTCCCGTTCCCGCCCCATTTGGCGACGAGGGCGCGGCGAACCACATGCGGCTCTGCGCCGACCACGCTTCGCCCGGCGTCGAGGTCTTCGTCTACGGCAAACCCGGCGGACGCTTTCCCGCGCGCCAGCACCGTGACGCAAGCGAAGCCATCGCGCGCGCGCATGGCCTCGATCCTGCGCGGACGCTGTTCGTCCAGCAATCCGGCATCGCGATCGCCGCGGGAGCCTTTCATAACGACGTCGTCGCGGTCGCCAACGAACGCGTTCTATTCACCCACGAGCACGCGTTCGAGGACAAGGAAGACTTTTACGCCGATCTGCGTCGCGTCCTGCCCGAGGTCGAGATCGTCGAGGTTCCGGCCGACTGCGTTAGCCTCGCCGATGCGATCGCGTCCTATCTGTTCAACGCGCAACTCGTCTCGCTGGCGGATGGCATGGCATTGATCCTGCCCGAGGAGGCACGCGCGAATGCCGCGGTCTGGTCCTGGCTTCAGGCGCACGTCGCCGGAAACGGGCCGATCCGCCATTTGCATGTCGTCGACGTCCGTGAGTCGATGAGCAACGGCGGCGGTCCTGCCTGCCTGCGTCTTCGCCTCGTCGCCGATCCGTCACAGGTCGATCCACGCTTCCTCGTCGATCACGCCAAACTCGACCGGATCGCCTCGATCGTCGGCGCCCACTGGCCCGAGGCGATCGATCCGGCGTCGATCGCCGCTCCTGGTCTGATCGCGGACATCGAGGCCGCGCGAACCGCGCTTCTGCGCGCACTTGATCTTGTCGGGTTAATTTACACTTAACCATATATCCAGTGCGATAATCCGCAGATTTCTGCCATTGGCACCGGTCTTGCTAAGTTGCAGTCATGTGGACTCGCTTCGCCCGCCTCTTCGTCATCAAGACCAAATTCGAAGCGTTCCTCGTCATCTACGGGCTCGGTCTCGGCGCGGTCGAACGCGGCGTCCATTATCTGCAGCAATATCCCGGCTATGGCGGCTGGATGCTGTTCGCCGCCTGTCCGATCGCGGTATTCATGGCGGGCGGGCGGATTATCGATTCACTCGAACACGGCCGAGACCGTTGAACCTTCAGGGCTTCCGTGGCGACAGATGCAGGTAGCGGCTGGAGAAGTCGGCCACCTCGCGTAGTGCATCCCAGCGCGGAAAACTGATCCGCCTACGGTTGCGCGAGATCAGACCGTCTGCTTCGAGCGACTTGATCGTCCGGTTGACATGGACCGCGGTTAGCCCGAGCGCGTCGCCGAGCTGTTCCTGACTCATCGGCAGTTCATAGCCGGTTTCGTCGACCAGCCCCTGCATGTCGAGCCGGATCGCGAATTCACACAGGAAATGCGCCAGCCGGGACCGCGCATCGCGTCGGCCGACGTTGAGGATCCATTCGCGGAAAATCGACGCCTCGACCAGCGTATTGACGAAGATCGCGTTGCCGATCGATGCGCGCGTCTGCGCAAGATCGCGCAGCGCCATCCGCGAGATCGTCGCCACGTTGGCACGGGTCAGCGTCTGCACGTTGTGATCGGCAACATCGAGAAAGAGATGCTGAAAGTCCAGCGCCTCCCCAGGCACGTGAAGCGACACGATCTGGCGCATCCCCGATCCGGTCAGCTTCTGGCGATATGCGAACCCCGACAGCAAAACCGCACATTGCTCGGGCGCATCCCCTTCGCGGACGAGGTACGACGAAGGCTCGTACGTACGCAGCGTATGGGGCAGCGCCAACAGCGCGCGCCGATCGTCCTCGTCGAGAATTGCATGGGTCTCTAGCTTGCGCACCATCAACGCGAGAGGTGAGAGCGCTGCGAGAGGCGACGTCACTACCCCATCATCCATCACGATATCGTTCAACTGCGTTCTCCCGCACAGATCAGGACGGGAGCATACGTCTCTCTCGGCCGCCAGCGTCCAAGTATTGGCTCTCAAGGCGCAACGATAACATAGCCAGAACGATTTTATTCCAACATATGATCGAGAGAACTAATAAATCTATATTAAGTTTTATCTCGGGAATCCTAGGAAATGCCGCGATAAGTCCGTATGTTCTGGATAAGATGCTCGTGGAAACTGGCTAAATAGTAGCAGTCCTGCGCAACGCCCGAGCAATCGGTGTTTCTTACCGGTAGACAGGCTCACCAAAGGGTCGCGGCGCCGCGCTTGATTTCCGCAAGTGCATCTTTCAGGCAATCGACGCAATCGCTGAGCTTCGTGGCGACTAGAGGGCCGACCAGTCGCTAGTCGCCTTCGTCGGCGATCCGTGACGCTTCCTGGATCAGGAAGAGGTTCGAATTCAAGCGCGCGATCGCCTGCGCTTCGCTCTGCGTATCGACACCCCCCTCCCCTGTGATTGTCGTGATGACGGCGGTCGGCATAGAGATCCGTGCGTACCAAATCCCCAGCCCGCCATGCAAGCCGGGTTGTCTTGGACGGGCCTCGCTATCCCACGTCCGACGCCAAGCCTTCTGATCGGATCACGGAGTCGTTGGACGCTTCCAGCATTGGACGAGGCCCGCCATGACCATGTCGACCGAATCCACCTGAGCGGCGATCCGCTGATGCAACAGGCCCGCCGCATCGCGAAAGCGACGCGCGAGCGCGTTGTCGGGGACGATGCCGAGTCCGACCTCGTTCGAGACCAGGATGATGCGCGCCTCCAGCGTCCTTATTGTCGCCAGCAGGGCTTCGACCTCCGTGTCCATATCCGCGTCGGCGAGCAACAGGTTGGACAGCCACAAGGTCAGGCAATCGACCAGCACGACATGGCCCGCCTCCCCTACCGTCCGCAACGCGGCGGCGAGGCCGAGCGGCGCCTCGACGGTACGCCACCGCGCATCGCGTTCGGCACGGTGGCGCGCGATCCGGTCGTGCATCTCACCGTCGAACGCCTGCGCCGTTGCGACATAGACCAGGCGTACCGGCGGCACCGCTGCTGCCTCCGCCATCGCCTGGGCATGACGGCTCTTGCCCGAACGCGCGCCGCCGAGCACGAACAGGCTCTTTCCGAACGCCGGGTCTGCTTCGAATGATGCCACGCTGTCTCCTTCATGCTTGCGGCTGATCGCCGGAATGACGATGAGCGGCGCAAGATCACGCGAAGGGATAGCATGACGGGGTTGCGCGCGCATGGCGGGAGGATCGATCTTGCCGCCAGCCTCTATCCGGAGGCGCCAGTGCCGTGGCTGGACCTTTCGACCGGGATCAATCCGCGTGCCTGGGCGTCGGACCCGATGCCGACGGTCGACCTGACGGTCTTGCCCTCGCCTGCGTCGATCGCCGCACTGGAAAACGCCGCCGGTGCCGTGTTCGGGATCGATGCGGACCGCGTCGTGGCGCTGCCCGGCAGCGAGATCGGCCTGCGGATGCTCTCGTGCCTGGACCTGCCACACCCGCTGCAGGTCGTCGTGCCAAGCTATGCGACGCATCGCGACGTGTTTGCGGCGCCGATCCCGATCGTGCGTGCAGTGATCGACGCGGTGGATGCGGGGACGCTTTTGCTCGCGAACCCGAACAACCCCGACGGCCTGCTCGATCCACCGGCGCGGCTGCTGGCGATCGCGCGGCGCGGGGCATGGGTCATCGTCGACGAGGCATTCGTCGATCTGCTGCCGTCCTACAGCGTGGTGCCGCATCTCGAGACGTCCGACCGCGTGATCGTATTCCGCTCGTTCGGCAAGACGTTTGGGCTTCCCGGCGTCCGCCTCGGATTCATGATCGGGCCGCCCCTGCAGATCGCGATGCTGCGCGCCCGGCTGGGAGCGTGGCCGATATCGGCGCACGCGACGGCGTATGGCACCGCGGCCTACCGCGACACCACGTGGCTGAATGCGACACGCGCGGCGATTGTCGATCGCGCTGCACGACTGGACGCCGTGCTGGCCCGGCATGACCTGGACACGATCGGCGATTGCCCGTCGTTCCGTCTCATCGAAACCGACGACGCACCCGCGCTCTTCGAGCGGATGGCGCGCGCCGGCATCCTGACTCGCGCGTTCGATCACGATCCGCGCTGGCTACGACTCGGTGTGCCGGGCGATGATATGGCGTTCGAACGACTGGACCGGGCGCTCGGGCGTGATTGAACCGGTCGCGGCGGTCGCGATACTCGTCGATAGCGTGATCGGCTGGCCCGCCTGGGTGTATGCGCGCATAGGCCACCCGGTCGGCGGCTTCGCGCGGATGATCGGCTGGGCGGAGGCGCGCTGGAACGCGCCGACCTCGTCGTTCGCCCGCCGACGTGGGGCAGGCATCGTGACCATAGTCCTGATGGGCGGTGTCGCGATCCTCGTTGCCGCCATGCTGTCGGCGGTCCTTTATCGCTGGCTGGGGTCCGCGGCATGGATCGCGATTGGATTGGCCGCAGCGCCCGGACTGGCGATCCGCAGCCTCTACGATCACGTCGTCCCGATCGCGCGCGCGCTCGAGTGCGGGGATCTCCCGGCTGCGCGGACCCGGGTGGCGATGATCGTCGGACGAGATGTGGCGGCGTTAGACGAAGCCGGTGTGGCGCGCGCGGCGATCGAGAGCCTTGCCGAGAGCGTCTGCGACGGCGTCGTTGCGCCGCTGTTCTGGCTGTTGATCGGGGGGCTGCCCGGTCTCTGGGCGTACAAGGCGATCAACACCGCCGACAGCCTGATCGGCCACCGCGAGGAGCGTTGGCGCGCGTTCGGCTGGGCTGCGGCGCGCACCGACGACGTCGCCAACCTGCTCCCGGCACGGCTGAGCGGTGTGCTGCTGTGCATGGCCGGGTTTGGCGGATGGCAGACGATGTGGCGTGACGCCGGCAACCATGCTTCACCCAACGCCGGCTGGCCCGAGGCCGCGATGGCCGGCGCGCTTGGCCTGAAGCTCGCGGGACCGATCGCCTATGACGGCGTCAGCGTCGCAAAACCCTATATAGGCGACGGCCGCGCGGACGCGACCGCAGCCGACCTTCGCACCGCACTCGGCCTCTACCGCCGCGCGTGCGTGCTGCTGCTCGTCATCGCCGGAGGACTCGCATGCGCGCTCTGATGCTGCAGGGGACCGGCTCCGACGTCGGCAAATCGGTGCTCGTTGCGGGTCTGTGCCGCGCGTTCGCCAATCGCGGGCTGTCGGTGCGCCCGTTCAAGCCGCAGAACATGTCGAACAACGCCGCCGTCACCGCCGACGGTGGCGAGATCGGCCGCGCGCAGGCGACTCAGGCGATCGCCTGTCGCGTCGCGCCCAGCGTCGACATGAACCCGGTCCTGCTCAAGCCGCAGGGCGACCGCACGTCGCAACTCATCGTCCGCGGCCAGGTGCGCGGCACGCTCGCCGCCGCGCGTTGGCGCGAGGGGCGCGACGGGTTGCTGGTCGACGTGCTCGACAGCTTCGCACGGCTGTCGGCCGGCTGCGACCTCGTCGTCGTCGAGGGCGCGGGCAGTCCGGCGGAAATCAACCTGCGCGCGGGCGACATCGCCAACATGGGCTTCGCGCGCGCCGCCGACGTCCCCGTGATCCTGGTCGGCGACATCGACCGCGGCGGCGTCATCGCAGCGGTCGTCGGCACGCGCGCGGTGATTGATCCCGCCGACGCGGCGATGATCCACGGCTTCCTGATCAACAAGTTCCGCGGCGATCCCGCGCTGTTCGACGACGGCTACCGCGCGATCGAGGCGCGCAGCGGATGGCGCGGCTACGGCGTCGTGCCGTGGCTGGCCGACGCGGTGCGGCTCCCCAGCGAGGATGCGGTGATCCTCGAACGCCCCGCCGCCAATGCGAACCGCCAAGTCACCATCGCCTGCCCGATCACGCCGCGGATCGCCAATTTCGACGACCTCGACCCGCTCCGGCTGGAACCCGGCGTCGCACTGGTGATGGTGCCGCCCGGCACGCCGATCCCCGACGCCGACATGATCGTGCTCGCCGGCTCGAAGGCGACGATTCCCGATCTCGCCTTCGTCCGCGCACAAGGCTGGGACATCGACATCCGCGCGCATCATCGCCGCGGCAAGCCGGTGCTCGGCCTTTGCGGCGGCTATCAGATGCTTGGCCGCAGTATCGCCGACCCCGACGGGATCGAGGGCCCCGCGTGCCGCGTCGAGGGGCTCGGCCTGCTCGACGTCGACACGGTCCTCGCCGGCCGCAAGACGCTCGACCGGGTCTCCGGCCGGGCGCAGGGCGCCGCCTTTGACGGGTATGAGATGCACATGGGCGTGACGACCGGGTCGGCGACCGCCCGCCCCGTCGGCCACCGCGCCGACGGCAGCGCGGAGGGCGCGACGAGTGCGGACGGTCTCGTGTCGGGCAGCTATATCCACGGCTTGCTCGCGCTCGCCGAGCAACGCGCGGCGTGGCTGGCCCGGCTCGGCGTTGCAGCAAGCGGGCCCGATCACGGCGCGTCGATCGACGCCGCGCTCGATGCGATTGCCGCCACGCTCGAACGCCACGTCGATCTCGATGCGCTGCTCGCGTTAAGCGAGCGCGCCAGCCACCGCGATCGCGGCTAGCAGCCCCGTCTCGAGAATCTCGATCCCAGCCCCATGCGCATCGCCGGTCACGCCGCCCAGCGTCCGCCGTAACCATGCCGCAACGCCGAGCACGAGCACCGGCAGCACGACGAGCGCGGGCACTGCCACCGCCGCGAGCGCGAGCATCAGCGCCCATCCGAGCAGGTCGCGGTTGCGCACCGCGCCAGCCACCGCCGCGCCAAGGCCGCCGGCCCGCAGCGGCGGCAAGAGCCTCGCCCAGACGAGCGGGCCCATCCGTGCCGCGAACGGTACGAGGACCAACGCCCACCAGCCCGCCAGCCCCGCGGCGTGCAGCAGCACGAGCTTGGCGATCATCTGGCCCGCGATCGCGACGACGCCGAAGCTGCCGATATGCGGGTCGGCCATGACCGCGAGCAGCCGTGTCCGATCGCCATGCGCCGCGCCGAGCCCGTCCGCCAGATCAGCGAGCCCGTCGAGATGCAGCGCCCCCGTCACCGCGATCCACGCCAGCAGCGCGGCACACGCGCCGGTCCATGGGTCGACCTGCGCGCCCAGCCAGCCTGCCAGCGCGACGAGCACGCCGATCGCGAGCCCGACCAGCGGGTAGACCCGGATCGCCGCGGCGAAATCATCCGCCTCCATTGCCAAGCGCGGCATCGGCAGCCGGGTCAGGAAACCGAACGCGACGATCAGCCGCGTCATGTCGCCAGCCCGACGATCTGCACGGTCCGCGTCAGTCCCGGCCACACCCGGAGCGACACCAGCGCGGCATAGGGCAGGTCGAACGCCCAGATCTGCCGAGAATCGAACCCGCAAAGGTCTGCAAGCGCCGCCCGGATCGCACCGCCATGCGTCACGACCAGCGTCGGGGCCGGCGGCATCGCCGCCAGCGCGGACGCGACACGATCGTGCAGCGAAGACCAGCGTTCGCCCCCCGGCGGCGGCGCAGCGTCCGGATCGTCATAAAAGGCGCCCAGCTCGGCCGGATCGATCGCCGCCGGGCACAAACCATCCCACGCCCCGAAATCGAGCTCGCGCCACCGTCGCTCCACCACAACCGGCAGGCTGCGTGGGCTACCGATCGCCTCCGCACACGCCCGCGCCCGGATCAGGTCGGACGCCTCGATCCGCGCGACGTCGAGCCCGTCGGCGCGCGCGACGCAGGCGGCGATCCCCGCTTCGGTCGCCGGATCGTCAGTCCGCCCGAGCAATCGCCCCGTCACCGCGGGCGCACCATGCCGCATCAGATACAGCATGTACGCGCTCACGCTGCCGCGACGCCCGCCTCGGCGAATGTCGCCATCTCGGCATGCGTGGCCAGCGCCGCCCGGACGAGCATCGTCGCCGTCGCCGCGCCGCTCGCCTCGCCCAGCCGCATCCCCATTGACAGCAACGGCTCGAGTTCGATCCGCTCGAGCAACGCGCGGTGACCCGGCTCGGCCGAGACATGCCCGGCCAGGCAGTGCGCGACGATGTCGGGGCATGCAGCCGCCAATGGCGCGATCGCCGCGCAACAGATGAACCCGTCGAGCATCACCGGGACGCCCGCCAGCCGCGCCGCGACCACCGCGCCAGCGATCGCCGCCAATTCGCGTCCGCCAAGCCGCCGCAGAATCTCGAACGGCGTGGTCAGCGCGTCGCGGTGCAGCGCGAACCCGGCCTCGACGACCGCGATCTTGCGCGCGATCCCGTCGCCATCGACCCCGGTGCCAGGTCCCACCCAGTCACTTGCCGATCCGCCAAAGCTCGCCAGACACAATGCCGCCGCGCTCGTCGTATTGCCGATCCCCATCTCGCCCAGCACGATCAGGTTCGGCGCATCCGCGACCGCCGCGGCGCCCGCGTTGATCGCGGCCAGGCATTCCTCCTCGCTCATCGCCGGCGCCTGCGTGAAATCCGCGGTCGGCCGATCAAGGTCGAGCGGCACGATCTTGAGGTCGAGCCCCGCGGCGTGCGACAACGCGTTGATCGCCGCGCCGCCGGCCTCGAAATTGACCACCATCTGCGCTGTGACCGAGGCTGGAAACGCGCTCACGCCGCGCGCGACGACGCCGTGATTGCCCGCGAACACGACCGCGCTGCCACGATCGAGCCGGGGCAGCGGGTTGCCCTGCCAGCCCGCCATGAACACCGCGATATCCTCCAGCCGCCCAAGCGACCCCGGTGGCTTGGTCAGCTCGCCTTGCCGCGCCACCGCCGCGGATCGCGCCGAAGCGTCGGCCTGCGGCAACCCGCGCAAGGCCGCGAGAAATGCGGCAGGCGTCGCAAACGCCGTCATTCGACGACGAACCCGGCGGGCGGGGTGCGCGTGATGAAATGCCCCTTCACGCCCTGCGGCCATTGCTTGAACGGCACCTGGCCGAACGCGCTCTCGTCGTAGAGCTTGGCATAATCGAGGATCGCGCGCGCAGCGTCCTCGGTCGGCTCGAACCGGCCGAGCACATAGCCGACCTTGGCGGGTGCACGCAGATGGATCGTGCAGAAATCCTGGCATGCGAACAGGCACGGCATCTCCTGCACCGCGACGTCGGCGTAAGCGGGATCGCTCGCCTGCACCGCCTTCAGCGCGCTGGCGAGCCGTGCCCCACCGCGCTGCCCCTCGGCATCGTCGCGCGCGTCGGCGGAATGGCGGCAGGTGGTGCACGCGACGACCGCGACTCCGTCTTCGACCGGCTTCAACATGCGGAGGCTCGGACGCGCGGATACGAAAAATGATAGAATGCAGCCATGGTTACCCCTTCGGACAGTCGATCCCGCCCCGCGCAAGGGCTGAAGGCGCACGCCTCCAGCCTCCGCGCGACGCGAAGCGATGTCGTCGCTCGGGGTGTTACCCGTCCGTTCGGCGCACCCTGGCCGGACGAAAGACGACCGCGACGGGCAGGTCTCCTGGCTCGCGGGTCAACGCCGTCCGCGCCGCCTTCTCGGGATGAACCCAATGGCATGAGGCACGGTGGCTCGCCGCGTACAGTTGCAGGGGCAGCCGGGTGTTTCCCGTTCCCATTTTCATCCCCCTCGGCGCTAACGTCGGGGGAACCTGTCGCAGGTCGAGCGATACGCGGGCGGAAGTGGCGACGCAAGACACGGGCAAGTGCGTTCCGCGCGCTCCCCCGCAACCCGTCGCCTTCCGTTATCCGTGTCGGCCGCGCCGCTAAAACTCCACGCCCAACTGCGCCTTCACGCCCGACCGGAACGGATGCTTCACCTGCGTCATGTCCGTCACCAGATCCGCGACCTCGATCACCGCCTCGGGCGCGTTCCGCCCGGTGATGACGACATGCGTCATCTCAGGCTTCGCCGCCAACGCCGCGAGAACCTCGTCGACCGGCAGATAGTCGTAGCGCAGCACGATGTTGAGCTCGTCGGCGACTACCATCGCATAGGATGGATCGGCGATCATCCGCTTGACCTCGTCCCATGCCTCACGCGCCACCGCGATGTCGCGGGCGCGGTCCTGCGTGTCCCAGGTGAACCCCTCGCCCATCGGCTTGAACTCGCACAGCGCGGGGAACGCGTCGAAGACCGCCTTCTCGCCGGTCGCCATCGCGCCCTTGACGAACTGGACGACGCCGACTTTCCGCCCATGCCCGATCATCCGCACCGCCATGCCGAACGCGGCGGTCGACTTGCCCTTGCCCTTGCCGGTGTGGACGATGATCAGCCCCTTCTCGATCGACTTGGTCGCGACGATCCGGTCATGGACCTCCTTGCGCTTGGCGCTCTTGGCATTCTGCTCGTCATCGGTCCGCATGATCCTGTCCTCTCGCGCTCCCGATGGCGGATCGCGCCGCGCGGCGCTAGAGCGTGCCCCATGCTCCGTATCACCGACCTCAAGCTCCCGCTCAACCACGCCGACGAAGCGCTTCCCGCCGCGATCCGCGATCGCCTGCGCGTGACGCCGCGCGACCTGATCCGCTACACGATCGCCAGGCGGGCGCACGACGCGCGCGACAAGATGGACATCCAGCTCGTCTATTCGGTCGACGTCACGCTGAAGAACGAGGACACCGTCCTCACCCGCTTCCGCAAGGATCGCCACGTCCAGCGCACGCCGGACACCGGCTATCGCTTCGTCACCAAAAGCGGCCCGAGCTACACCGGCCCGCGCCCGGTCGTCGTCGGCGCAGGCCCCTGCGGTCTCTTCGCAGGTCTGATCCTCGCGCAGATGGGGTTCCGCCCGATCATCCTCGACCGCGGCAAGGTCGTCCGCGAGCGCACCAAGGACACCTGGGGCCTCTGGCGCAAGAGCGTGCTCAACCCCGAATCCAACGTCCAGTTCGGCGAAGGCGGCGCCGGCACCTTCTCCGACGGCAAGCTCTGGAGCCAGATCAAGGACCCGCGCCATCTCGGCCGCAAGGTCCTGACCGAGTTCGTGAAGGCCGGCGCGCCACCCGAAATCCTGACCGAAGCGCATCCGCATATCGGCACGTTCCGCCTCGTCACGATGGTCGAGAGCATGCGCGAGACGATCGAGGCGCTCGGCGGCGAATATCGCTTCTCGACCCGCGTCGACGGTCTCGACGTCACCGAGGAGGCGGGCGTCCGCAAGCTCCGCGGCCTCCATCTGAGCACCGGCGACTATCTGGAGGCGGATCATGTCGTCTTCGCGGTCGGCCACAGCGCGCGCGACACGTTCGAGATGCTTCACGCCACGGGCGTCCATGTCGAGGCCAAGCCGTTCTCGATCGGCGTCCGCATCGAGCATCCGCAGTCGTGGATCGACGAAGCCCGCTTCGGCCCGTGCGCCGGCCACCCCGATCTCGGCGCGGCGGCGTACAGCCTGTCGCATCACTGCAAGAACGACCGCACCGTCTACAGCTTCTGCATGTGCCCCGGCGGCACCGTCGTCGCCGCGACCTCCGAGGAGGGCCGCGTCGCCACCAACGGCATGAGCCAATATTCGCGCAACGAACGCAACGCGAATTCGGGGATCGTGATCGGCATCGATCCCGCGCGCGACTATCCGGGCCACCCGCTCGCCGGGATCGCGCTGCAGCGCCACTGGGAATCGCGCGCCTATGTCGCGGGCGGGTCGAACTACAAGGCGCCCGCGCAGCGCATCGGCGACCTGCTCGCCGGCCGTCCCTCGAACGCGCTCGGCTCGGTGATCCCGTCGTACAAGCCGGGCGTGCACATGACCGACCTGGCCGAATGCCTCCCCGACTTCGCGATCACCGCGTTGCGCGAGGCATTGCCCGCCTTCGGCCGTGAGATCCCCGGCTACGATCATCCCGACGCGGTGCTGACGGGGGTCGAAACGCGCACCTCGTCACCCGTCCGGATCACGCGCGGCGACGATTTCGTGAGCCTCAACACCGCCGGACTGTTCCCGGCGGGCGAAGGCGCGGGCTATGCAGGCGGCATCCTCTCCGCGGCAGTCGATGGCATTAAGGTCGCGGAGGCGGTCGCGCTCAGCCTGACGGCCTGATCGCCACGAGCAGAAGCCGAAAGCTCACTTCTTCCTGTCAGGGCCCGTCTTGATCAGCCAGGCTCGTGGCAGTCCGGTCGGCTTCGCCACGCCGTCGAGTCGCCGCGCGCTGACCAGCGCCACGCGCTTCAGGATCATCTGGTCCTTGAATGCGTCCATCCCGCCGCCGGTCGGCTTGGCGAGGATGCGCTTGACGACGTCCATCCCCGCGACGACGTGGCCGAAGGCGGCATAGCCGGGGTAGCCCGGCCGCGCGTCCATCGCCGTCGCGGGGCCTACCGTGATGAAGAAATTGCCGCCCGCCGACGCCGGCGTCATGCCGCGCGCCATCGATATCGTCCCGTCGAGATGCTTGATCCCGGTCATCGCCGTGGTCTCGAGCGGAAACGGCGGCAGGATACGCCGTGCGTCGGTACGAATACCCGCCTGGATGAAGCCCGATCTCGGCGACGATTTCTGCCGGCTCGCGCGGTAGAAATCGGTCCCGTCGAACCGCCCGTCATCGACATAGGCGAGGAAGTTTTTGGTCGTCTTGGGCGCATGTCGCGTATCGAGTGCAAGCAGGATCGGGCCCTCCGAGGTCACGATCCGAACGCGGACGATCCCCGGCTTGGGACCTGCTGGCGCCGCCGATTGCGCGCCGCCTGCGCTGGCGACCGTTGCAACCGCCAGCAGCCCCATCATCACTCGCCGCATCCTGGATCTCTCACGCCTTTACCGATCGGTTTCGGCTAGCGATCGATTTGCAACGAAGCAAGCAAGCGCGATCGTGCGGACCACCCGCGTCTCAACCTCCGAGGGCGGCCACGCCCGGTTGGAGGGCGGCAATACCGAACTCAGGCGGGGTGTTACCAAGGCCTTGCCACGCCGGTCCCGGTCTTGGCCGGGGGAATGCGCCAGCGATCGCTCATGACGTCTCCCGTCTGACGATGTCGGCCAGCGCGATATGGACCTGCGCGACCACCGCGGCCCCCTCGCCGACCGCGGCCGCGACGCGCTTGGTCGATCCCGCACGTACGTCGCCGATCGCGAAAACGCGCGGGCGGCTCGTCTGCAACGAAAGCCTCGCCCGGCCGGTGACGATGAACCCCTTGTCGTCGGTATCGACGCAGCCGCGCAGCCAACCTGCATTGGGCTCGGCACCGATGAACAGGAACAAATGCCGCATCGCAAAGGACGTCGTCGAGCCGTCCGGCTGGCGGAAGGTAGCCGCCGTGAGCCCGGTCGCGCGATCGCCCTCGAGGCCGACGATCTCCGTGCCGACGTGCAACGTCACGTTGGGCAACGCCGAGATCCGGTCGATCAGGTATCTCGACATCGTCGCTGCCAGCGGCCGTCGGACGATCAAATGCAGATGTTTCACCCGAGGCGCCAGGAAGACCACTGCCTGCCCCGCCGAATTGCCACCGCCGACCAGCGCGACCACCTCGCCCTCGCACAGTCGCGCCTCGATCGGTGACGCCCAATACGACACGCCCGCGCCCTCGAACAGCGCCAGATCGGGAATGTCGGGGCGACGATAGCGCGCGCCCGACGCGACGATTACGGCCCGCGACCTGACCCGCTTGTTATCCGGCAGCGCGAGTATCAGCGGTTCGTCCGCGCGCCCCGCGTCGTCGTCGAGCCGCGCGATCGCCAGCGGCACGGCGATCTCCGCTCCGAACTTGAGTGCCTGGTTGAACGCGCGGCCCGCCAGCGCCTGGCCTGAAATTCCCGTCGGGAACCCCAGATAATTCTCGATCCGCGCCGACGCGCCCGCCTGCCCGCCGATCGCGCGTTCGTCGAGGACGACCACCGACAGCCCCTCGGACGCCGCATACACCGCCGCCGCGAGCCCCGCCGGTCCCGCACCGACGATCGCCACGTCGTACACCGCATCCGGATCGAGGTCGGGGGTGATCCCGATGCATGCTGCCACCTCGACGTCCGACGGTCGCTTCAGGACCGTCCCGTTCGGACAGACCACCAGTGGCAGGTCGGCGCGCAACACGCCGATCCGCTCGACCAGCGCCCGCCCTTCGTCGTCGGAGGCGGCGTCGAGCACGATATTGGGATAGCCCGACCGCGTGAGGAAGCCTTGCAGCCGGACGATATCGGCGCTGCCCGGGACCCCGACGATGACCGTACCGCCGCTGCCCTGCTCAATCAGCCCGACGCGGCGAAGGATCAGCGCACGCATCACGATCTCGCCGACGTCCGCCGAGCCGACCATCAAAGCCCGAAGATGTGCAGGATCGAACGGCAGCGCGGTGCAGCCATCGGCGCCGGCGCGGCCACCCGCGATCGACGGGCGGCCGGCAAGCTGGTTTACCTCGCCCGTGATCTGTCCCACTCCGTGCGAAGTAATCGGGGCCTCGTGCGTCAGCCCGTCGCGGCGGATGACCTTGATCGCGCCCGCCAGCACCAGCCATGCAGGCGCGCCGAGCTCACCGATCGCATAGACCTGTTCGCCCGCGGTGAATTTGCGCGCCGGCCCGCTCGCGAACCGCTTGGCCGTCTCGATCTGATCGGCGTCGAGCACCGGGAACATCTGATGCTCGCGCGAGGTGACGCTGTCGGTTGGGGTCATCGCGGCGTCACCGGTGCGAGATCGGACAATAACGTCGGGATCAGCTCGGACACGGTCGGATGGATCGGCACCGCCCAGCGGAGCGCCGACACCGGCTGATCCGCGGTCATCATGTCGAGGATACCGTGGATCGCCTCGTCGCCCCCGACACCGAGGATCGCCGCGCCGAGGATCCGTTGCGTCTCCGCATCCGCAACGATCTTCATGAAACCGCGTGTCTCACCCTTCTCGATCGCCCGCCCGACCCGCGTCATCGGCCGCTTCGACACGAGGATCGGCCGCCCGGTCTTTTCGGCTTCGGTCTGCGTCATCCCGACCCGGCCGAGCGGCGGG
>NZ_LMLD01000009.1:299827-456905 GCF_001421825.1 Sphingomonas sp. Leaf38
TCGCCGCGACGATCTCGAAGTCGTTATAGGCGGTATGCGTGAACGCGCCGCGGCCGTTGCAGTCGCCGAGCGCCCAGACACCCGGCACGTCGGTCTGGAGCAGGTCGTCGACGAGGACGTACCCCTTTGCGTCGGTGGTGATGCCCGCGAGGTCGAGTCCGAGATCGTCGGTGTTCGGCCGCCGTCCGACCGCGAGCAGCACATGGCTTCCGACCACGACCGGATCGCCTGCCGCGCAATCGACCGATACCGCGACGCCGGCTTCGTGCGCGGCGAAAGCGATGCAGTTCGCCCCCGTCCGCACCACGACTCCTTCGTCCTCCAGGATCTTGCGCACCGCGTCGGACACGTCGGCGTCCTCGAGTGCGATCAGCCGCTCACCGCGCTCGACCACGGTGACGGCGGCGCCGAACCGGCGATACATCTGCGCGAATTCGAGCCCGACATAGCTCCCCCCGACGACGACGAGATGCTCGGGCACCGTATCCATCGCGACCATGTCGGTATTGTCGAGATGCGGTACGTCGCCGACGCCGGTCATGTCGGGGATGCTCGCGCGCCCACCGACGTTGAGGAAGATGCGCGGCGCGGTCAGAATCTCATCATCGACCGCGATCGTCCCGGGACCGGTAAACCGCGCGTGGCCACGCAGAAGAGTGAGCCCCGCCATCCCCTCCAGCCAGGTTTCGTTGCCAGTCCGCGCGTCCGTGACCACCTTGCGCGCACGCGCGGCGACGGCGGGCATGTCGACGACGACATCGCCGGTCCGTATGCCGAACTCAGTCGCACGCCGCGCGAGATGCGCCGCATAGGCGCTGGCGACGAGCGTCTTGGTCGGCATGCACCCGGTATTGACGCAGGTCCCCCCGATCAGCTTGCGCTCGATCAGCGCCACGCTCATGCCGGCGGCCGTCAGCCGCCCGGCCAGCGGTGGTCCCGCCTGCCCTGCCCCGACGATGATCGCATCAAACCGCCGCATCACAGCAGGGCCACGACCAGCGTGGCGAGCGCGATCGCCGACAGGTCCTCAATCACCGCGGCGGGTCGATCGCGACCGAACGTCGCCGCGAGCCTCGTCCGCAATCTTGCTCCCCCCAAAGTTCCGAGCACCGCTCCGATCCCACCGAGTGCCAACCCGACCAGCGGCGAACCCAGCGGATAGCGGACCGCGGCGCCGGAAATGCCGCCGGTCACGATCCGGACCCCGAACTGCGGTGGCACCAGGCGGCTCGGTGTCGATGGCAATTGGTCGGTGACGAGTTCGCCCGCCGCGAGCGCCGACAAGATCCAAGGTGTGAACCGCCACCCAAGAACAGCCAGCCACGTCCCCTGCAACGGCACGATGCCAATCGCGGCGGCCCAGGCGATCGCGGCAGGCGCCATCATCGCCCGCATCCCTGCGACGATGCCGATGACGAGCGCGAGAACAAGCATGGCCGTCTCCTGCATTCAGTGTCTGAAGGACGCTTTCACGCGCGCGCTACCCGGTCAATCCGCGATCGCGCCCACCTGACGGGGCCGGTCGACCATCAGAGGAGCCCGCCGCCGGGTTGCCGCCAGCGCAGCTACGGACAAGTCGTTGCGCGCGTGGCACATCTCGCACGCCCGCAAGCTCGTGAATCAGGGTTCGAAATCGTCGCAGTCCACTTCCGGCGCGTCACACGATCACCCAGGAGATCGATCCATTGCGGATCCGTAACGGTATCCGAAGAAGTTTGATGGTCGCTCCACGTCGGCGATTCGGTCCAGTTTACGCATCGAGCGCCAGCAACGCGAACGTCGCCAGCCAATGTTCGCCCATATAGTCGTCGGCGAGATGCGGCAGCGCTTCCGCCAGATGCGCATCGGCGATTGCGTGCGCCCGCGCCGGATCCGGCAGCGCTTCGGCGATCGACCGCCAACCCCACGCGCGAGACAGGTTTACCCCATCGAGATGCGCGAGCCGCCCGTCCGAACGATCGCTGACGATCGCCGGTGCATGCAGACACGCGGTCGCCGGCCCGAAAGGCTCGGGCAGGAACGCGCTCAGCCACCCGTCGAACGAAGCCCCCAGCACGTCGCGCATCAATACCGCCTCGCACAGGGTCGCCGACAGGAAATCCTCGCCGCTCGGCTCCCATGGCCGGCAATCGCGATCCGCCCCGAACCAGGCGCGCGCGCGCGCCTCGATCAGCATCGCCAGCGCGGTGTCGTGCGTGCGCGCCCAGCGCAGCGCATGAACCAGCGCGAACGCGGTACAGTCATGCTTGCCGCTCCGGACCGGATAGACGAGCTTCGGCAGATAGTCGGCGAACCGCGCCGCGAACGCGCGCGCGAGCGGCTCGATCGCCGCCGCCCAGCCGCGATCGGGTCGCAACGCCAGCTCGTCGTGCAGCGCCAGCAGCCAGCCCCACCCATAAGGGCGCTCGAAGCTCCCCGTCGTCGGCCGTGCCAGATAGGCGAGCTCGCCTGCCGCGCGGTCCGCCACCAGCATCCGGTCCGCCAACGCCTCGACCGCGGCCACCTCGGGCATCGCGGGGTACAGCCGGGCCAGCCGCATCACCTGCCACCAGCCATGCACGCAGCTATGCCAGTCATAGCTGCCATGAAAGATCGGATGCAGCGTCCTGGGCAGCGCAAGATCATCCGGCCCGCCCAACGTCTGGTCGAGCTTGTACGGCCACTCGCGCGTGAGATGCCCCAGCGTCAGCGCGGCGAACCGCCCCGCGGTCGCCTGATCCAGTGCGTGCGTCATTCGACTCCCCCAAACCCGCCGCCGCCGGGTGTCTCGATCACGAACACGTCGCCCGCGTGCATGTCGACGCGCGCGGTCGAGCCGAGCCGTTCGACGCTGCCATCGGCCCGCTCGACGCTCGCCGAGCCCAGCCCGCCGCGCTCGCCGCCGGCCATGCCGAACGGCGCGATGCGGCGGCGGTTGGCGAGGATACAGGCCGTCATGTCACCAAGGAAGCGGACGCGTCGCGTACCGCCGTCGCCGCCATGGTGCGCGCCTGCTCCACCCGAGCCGCTGCGGATCGAGAATTCCTCGAGCAGCACGGGGAAGCGCGTCTCGAAGATTTCGGGGTCGGTCAGCCGGCTGTTGGTCATGTGCGTCTGGATCACCGCCGCGCCGTCGAAGCCGGGGCCTGCGCCCGCGCCGCCGGCGATCGTCTCGTAATATTGGTGCACGGCGTTGCCGAAGGTGAAGTTGTTCATCGTCCCCTGGCTCGCCGCCATCGCGCCGAGCGCGCCGAACAGCGCGTCGCTGACGACCTGGCTCGTCTCGACATTCCCGGCGACGACCGCGGCCGGGTAGCGTGGGTTGAGCATCGAGCCCTCGGGCACGCGGATCGTGACGCCGCGCAGGCAGCCGTCGTTGAGCGGCACGGCCTCGTCGATCAGCGCGCGGACGACGTAGAGCACCGCGGCGCGGACGATCGAGACGGGCGCATTGAAGTTGGTCGGGCGCTGCTCGCTGGTGCCGGCGAAGTCGACCTCCATCGTCGCGGCGGCGCGATCAACGCGGACCGCAACGCGGACGACCGCGCCGTCGTCCATCTCGTACGCGAACGCGCCGTCGTCGAGCGTTGCGATCAGGCGGCGGACGGCGGCGTCGGCATTGGCCTGGACATGCTCCATATACGCCGCGACGACGTCGGCGCCGTATTCGTCGGCCAGCCGTGCGAGCCCGGTCGCGCCGCGGGTGCAGGCGGCGAGCTGCGCGGACAGGTCGGCGATGTTCTGGTCGATGTTGCGGGCGGGATACGCGCCCGACGCGAACACGGCGCGCAGTTCGCTTTCGAGGAAGCGCCCTTCGTCGACCACCAGCACGTCGTCGAGCAGAACGCCTTCTTCCTCGACCGAGCGGCTTTCGGGCGGCATCGATCCGGGGGTGATCCCGCCGACGTCGGCGTGATGGCCGCGCGCGGCGATGAAGAACGCGGGCACGTCGCCGTCCTCCGCGAACACCGGCATGATGACGGTGATGTCGGGCAGATGCGTGCCGCCGCGATAGGGCGCGTTGAGCGCATAGGCGTCGCCGCGACGGATCCCGCGACCGTCTGCGCCGCCGCCGCGCGCGTCGATGATCGTGCGGATACTTTCGCCCATCGAGCCCAGATGGACCGGGATATGCGGCGCGTTGGCGACGAGGTTGCCCTGCGCGTCGAACAGCGCGCAGCTGAAGTCGAGCCGTTCGCGGATGTTGACCGAGGCGGCGGAGCGCTGGAGGGCCGCACCCATTTCCTCGGCGATGCTCATGAACAAGCCGGCGAAGATCGCGAGCCGGACGGGATCGGACTCGGTGCCGATGCTCGCACCAACGCGCGGTGCGATACGGTCGAGGATGAGGTTGCCGATCGGATCGACGCGCGCGCGCCAGCCGGGCTCGACGATCGTGGTCGAGACGCTGTCGAGGATCAGCGCGGGGCCGTCGACGCCGTACCCGACGGGGAGGCCTTCGCGCGCGAGGACCGGCGTGTTGTGCCACGCGCCTGCCATGTAGACGGGCGGGGTCGCGAGGGGGGCCGCGGGTGCGTCCGGGAATGTGACCAGCGCGGCGTCGATAGGCGGGCTATCGGCGATCGCTTCCGCGACGATCCGGTCGGCGATCAGCGGCGCGTCGCTGGCGAACCCGAACTGCGCGACGTGCGCGGCATCGAACGCGGCGATCATCGCGGCGGGGTCGTCGAGATCGAGCTCGATCGTGTGATCGGTCTGGCCTCGCCGCAGATGCACGCGGCGCTCGATCCGCACCGTGTCCGCCGCAACGCCCTGCGCCACGAGGGCATCGCGTGCCGCCTCCGCCAAGCCATCGAGCGCCTGTGTGATCGCGGCATAGTCCGCAAACGCCGCGCCCGAGGTCGCCTCGCGCAGGACGCGGCGATCGGCGAGCCCCATGCCATAGGCCGACAGCACGCCGGCGAGCGGGTGGATCATCACCCGGTCCATCGCCAGCGCATCGGCGACCAGGCATGCATGCTGCCCCCCCGCCCCGCCGAAGCACGCCAGCGTGTAGCGCGTCACGTCATGCCCACGCGCGACAGAGATCGTGCGGATCGCATTCACCATGTTCGCGACCGCGACCGCGACGAACCCTTCCGCCGCCGCCTGCGGATCAAGCGGCAATTCCGCAAACCGCGCGGCGACCGCCTCGGCATCGAGCGGCGCATCGCCAGTCGGTCCGAACAGCGCGGGGAAGAATTCGGGGCGCACTTTCCCCAGCATCACGTTGCAGTCGGTCACCGTCAGCGGCCCGCCGCGGCGATAGCAGGCGGGCCCCGGCACCGCGCCCGCGCTCTCCGGGCCGACGATCAGCCTTTCCCCGTCATACCGGCAGATCGATCCGCCGCCTGCCGCCACCGTGTGGATCCGCAGCATCGGCGCGCGGATGCGGGCGCCCGCGATCAGCGTTTCAGTGTCGCGTTCATAGGTGCCGGCATAATGCGACACGTCGGTCGAGGTGCCGCCCATATCGAAGCCGATTACGTGCGCGAACCCGGCCTCGAGTGCGGTCGCAGCCATGCCGACGATGCCGCCCGCTGGCCCCGACAGGATCGCGTCCTTGCCGCGAAAGCCTGCGCCGTCGACCAGCCCGCCCGACGACTGCATGAACAGCGCCCCCTGTCCCAGCGCGTCGCTCAACCCCGCGACATAGCGATCGACGACCGGCGACAGATATGCGTCGACGACGGTAGTATCGCCGCGCCCGATCAGCTTGATCAGCGGCGTGACCCGGTGGCTGACCGAAATCTGCGTGAAGCCGATGTCGGCGGCGATCTCCGCCAGCGCCTCCTCGTGCGCAGTGAAGCGATAGCCGTGCATTAGGACAATCGCGACGGCGCGAAGCCCTCTATCGAATGCCCCCTGTAACCCTGCCCGGGCCGAGTCGACGTCGAGCGGACGGAGCAAATCGCCCGCCGCCCCGACCCGCTCGTCGATCTCGACGACCTGCGCGAACAGCGCCGGCGGGCGATTCACGTCGCGCGCGAAGATATCGGACCGTTCCTGGTGGCCGATCAGCAGCGCATCGCCGAACCCGCGCGTGATCGCGAGGGCGGTCGGCTCGCCCTTGCGCTCGAGCAGCGCGTTGGTCGCGACCGTCGTCCCGATCCGCAGTTCGAGGGGCACGTCCGCCCCGTCAGTCAGCCGCCGAATCGCCTCGACGGCCGCGTCACTATAGCGTTCGGGATCCTCCGACAGCAGCTTGGCCGTGACGATCCGCCCGTCCGGTTGCCGCGCCACGACGTCGGTGAACGTACCGCCGCGATCGATCCAGAACTGCCATGCGGTCATCGGTCAATCAGCCCAGAAAAGCGGTCATCCGTGCGGCGGCATCGGTCCACGCCACCTGGCGCTCGTCGAGCCACGCATCGTCGTAATAGGTACAGCCATAGCGCTCGCCGCCGTCGCACAGCAACGTGACGATGCTGCCGGTCTCGCCCGCCGCGGCCATTTCCGCGATCAGTTGCGCACACGCCCACAGGTTGGTGCCGGTAGACCCGCCGACGCGCCGCCCGAGCCGGTCCGACAGCGCGCGCATCGCGCCGATGCTGTCGGCATCCTCGACCGCGATCATCCGGTCGATCACCGACGGTACGAAGCTCGGCTCGACGCGCGGCCGCCCGATCCCCTCGATCCGCGACGCGCACCCCTCGGGCAAAGCGGTGACCGAACGATCCGCGAAATGGCGGTGGAACACCGAATGCACCGGGTCCGCGACGCACAACCGCGTGTCGTGCCGGCAATAGCGGATGAAGCGCCCGATCGTGGCCGACGTGCCCCCGGTCCCCGCGCCGCACACGATCCAGGACGGGCACGGATGCTCCTCCTCGCCCATCTGCGCGAAGATGCTCTCGGCGATGTTGTTGTTGCCCCGCCAGTCGGTTGCGCGCTCGGCATAGGTGAACTGGTCGAGATAATGCCCGCCGGTCTCCGCGGCGAGGCGGTGCGAGACCGCGTAGACGGTGCGCGGATCGTCGACCATGTGGATCTCGCCACCGTGGAAGCGGATCGTGTCGAGCTTCGGCGCTGCGGTCGTCGCGGGCACCACGGCGATGAAGCGCAGGCCCAGCATCTTGGCGAAATACGCATCCGACACCGCGGTCGACCCGGACGAGGATTCGATCACCGTCGTCTCAGGGCCGATCCATTCGTTGCACAGCGCGTACAGGAACAGCGAGCGCGCGAGCCGGTGCTTGAGGCTGCCGGTCGGGTGCGAACTCTCGTCCTTCAGGTACAGCACGATGCCGGGATAACGCGGCAGGTCGACGCGGATCAGATGCGTGTCGGCGGACCGGTTATAGTCCGCCTCGATCCGCCGCACCGCGTCCGACAACCAGCGCCGGTCGACGCGCTTCGGCATTACTGGAGCCCGTGCCGGATCAGCATCGCGGTCGGCTCGGGATCGCGCCCGCGGAAGGCGCGGAAGCTGTCCGCCGCGGGCCGCGTTGCGCCGCGCGCGAGCACTTCCGAACGGAACCGGTCGCCGGTCGCGCGGTCGACGAGCCCCGCCTCGGCAAACGCCTCGAACCCATCGGCCGCGAGCAGTTCGGCGTAGAGATAGCTGTAATAGCCCGAGGCATAGCCGCCGGCGAAGATATGGCTGAACGCGTGCGGGAAGCGGTGCCAGGCGGGCGGGCGGATCACCGCGACCTCGTCGCGCACCGCCTCGATCACCTCGATCGGATCGCTGCCCATCGTGCCGAGATGCAGCAACAGGTCGAACAGCGCGAATTCGACCTGGCGCAGGATGAACATCCCCGCCTGGAAATGCCGCGCCTTCACCATCCGCTCGAACAGGTCGGCGGGGAGCGTCTCACCCGTCTTGTAGTGCCCGGACATGCCGGTCAGCACGCCCTTGTCCCAGGCGAAATCCTCCATCAGCTGGCTCGGCAGCTCGATCGCATCCCATTCGAACCCGTTGGTGCCCGCGATGCTCGGCCGGTTCACCTTGGTGAACAGCAGGTGGATGCAGTGGCCGGTCTCGTGGAGCAGCGTCGTGACGTCGTTATGGCTCAGCAGCGACGGCGTCTCGCCGCCATCGGGTGCGAAGTTGCAGACGAGATACGCGACCGGCACCGCGATCGTGTTGCCGTCGTGCAACCGCGGCCGCGCCTGCGCCATCCACGCGCCGCCGCGCTTGCCCGTGCGCGCGTGGAGATCGAGATACAGCCCGGCGAACACCGCCCCGCTCTCGTCCACCACGTCGAAGAAGCGTGCGTCGTCGTGGTAGAGCGACACGTCGTCGCGCTCGACGAGCGTGATGCCGAACAGCCGCTGCATCAGCGTCTGCCAGCCCTCCATCACGCGTTCGACGGGGAAATACGCCTTCACCACCTGCGCATCGACCGCATAGCGATCCTGCCGCAACCGGTTCGAGACGAACCCCGCATCCCACGGCTCGAAATCGGCGATCCCGAGCTGCTCGGCCGCGAACGTCTTCAATTCGGCGAGATCGCGCTCTGCCGCGGGCTTGGCGCGCCGCGCGAGGTCGCGCAGGAACGCGATCACCTCGGCGCCGTTGGGGGCCATCTTGGTCTCGAGCGACCACGCGACCGGGTCCGCGAACCCGAGCAGCTTGGCGCCCTCATGCCGCAGTTCGAGAATGCGTGCGATCCGGGCGCTGTTGTCGAACTCGCCCGCGTTCGGCCCCTGGTCCGACGCGCGCGTCGCGAACGCGCGGTACATCCGCGCGCGCAGGTCGCGGTTCTCGGCAAAGGTCAGCACCGCGTTGACGCTGGGCTGCTGCAGCGTGACGAGCCAGCCGGCCTCCCCCTTCGCCTTGGCGGCATCCGCGAACATCGCCTTGTCCGCGTCCGAGATCCCGGCAAGATCCGCCTCGTCCGTCACCAGTTCGGACCAAGCATCGGTCGCATCCAGCACCGCGCTGCCGAACTCGTTCGACAACCCCGACAGCTCGACCGAAATCTCGCTGAACCGATCACGTGCCTCGGGTTCCAGCGCGACGCCCGACAGCGTGAAATCGCGGATCGCATGCTCCACCGCGACCCGGTCGGCGTCGGGCAAGTCCGCGAACGCGGGCGAGACGCTGAGCGCGACGAACACCTCGTACAGATCGCGGTTCTGCCCGACCTTCATGTCGTTCTCGACGAGCCGCTTCTGCCCTTCCGAATAGGCCGCGCGCAGTTCGGGCGTGTCCGCCACGCCGTGCAGATGCGACACCGCCGACCAGATCGCGCCGATCTCGGTATTGGCGCGTTCATAGGGCAGCCATGCGCCCGCGAAATCGGTCGGCCGCGCGGTCGTCAGCGCCTCTACCATCGCCTCGTGCCGCGCGATCGCCTCGTCGAGCGCGGGGGCGATCTGGTCGGGGGCGAGCGCGGCGAAGCGGGGCAGCGACAGCGTATCGAGAAGCGGGTTCGTCGGGGCAGTCATCGGATATCCTTCAGCATTCGACGACGTTGACGGCCAGGCCCCCAAGCGACGTCTCCTTATATTGCGAGCGCATGTCCTCACCGGTCTGGCGCATCGTCTCGATCACCGCATCGAGGCTGACGATATGGCGACCGTCCCCCCGCAGCGCCAGATACGCCGCGTTGATCGCCTTGATCGCCCCCATCGTGTTGCGCTCGATGCACGGGATCTGGACCAGCCCGCCGATCGGATCGCAGGTGAGGCCGAGATTATGCTCCATGCCGATCTCGGCGGCGTTCTCGATCTGCGCATTGGTGCCGCCGAGCGCGGCGACCAGCGCCCCCGCCGCCATCGAGCACGCCACGCCGACCTCGCCCTGGCAGCCCATCTCGGCGGCCGAGATCGACGCGCGCTTCTTGTAGAGAAAGCCGATCGCCGCGGCGGTCAGCAGGAAGTCGTGCGCGCCCTTCGGCGTCGGGTCCTTGGTGAACGTCTCGTAGAAGCGCAGCACCGCCGGCAGCACGCCCGCCGCGCCATTGGTCGGCGCGGTCACGACGCGGCCGCCTGCGGCATTCTCCTCGTTCACCGCCAGCGCGTACAGGCTCACCCATTCGAACACCGCGGACGGATCGGCCGCAGTATCGCGCGCCTGCAACCCCTCGAACAACGCCTTCGCCCGCCGTGGCACCTTGAGGCCGCCCGGGAGGATACCCCCCTGCCGACAGCCGCGATCGATCGACGCGAACATCGCGGCGCGCACCGCGTCGAGGAACGCATCGGTCTCGCTGTCGGGCCGCCACGCGATCTCGTTCTCGCGGACGATCTCGGCGATCGTCATGCCTGTCGCCTCGCCGGTCGCGAGCAGTTCCGCCCCCGACGAGAACGGCCGCGGCAACAGGATGTTCGCCTTGACCGGCCCCGACCCCGCCTCGACGATCGCACCGCCACCGATCGAGAAATAGGTTCGCTCGACGCTGCGTCCGTCGACGAACGTCGCGGTGAAGGTCACCGCGTTCGGATGCCCTGGCAAGAAGGTCTGCGCGTGGAACAGCAGATGCTGGCTTTCCTCAAAGCCGATCTCGACCCGCTCGGCGAGCATCAGCCGCCCGCTCGACCGGATCGCGGCCAAGCGCACCGGGATCAGGTCGGGATCGATCGTCTCGGGCTGCGCACCGCTGAGCCCCAGCATCACCGCGCTGTCGGTCGCATGCCCCCGCCCGGTCAGCGCCAGCGACCCGTACAGATCGACTCGCACCGCGACGGGCGTCTCGTCCGCGACCAGATCCGCGAACAGCCACGCCGCGCGCATCGGCCCGACCGTGTGCGAACTCGACGGCCCGATCCCGATCGTGAACAGATCGAGGATAGAGATAGCCTGGTGGCAATCCGGGCGTGCGCGGGTCTGCTCGTCTTGGCGATCGCGAATGAGTGGCTCCATCCACCGGCCCCTATCGCCTCGACCGAACGGAGGAAAGCGCGGACGTCGACCGCACCGGCCTGCAGCCCTGTCCGGCACCGTATCGCGCGGGTTTGCGCACGCGTTTCGCCGACAGCACCGATCCGATTGCACCCCCCGCACCCTTCGCCTATAGGCGCGGGCTATTCCGGCCTCGGCTTCGCGACGCATGTCACGTAGGCTGGGGCCGCTCGATTTTCACCGCTCGATTTCCAGGGGACCGCGCATGGCTCGCCGCCGCCAGATCTACGAAGGCAAGGCCAAGATCCTCTACGAGGGTCCGGAGCCCGGCACGCTGATCCAGTATTTCAAGGATGACGCGACCGCGTTCAATGCCCAGAAGAAGGGCACGATCAACGGCAAGGGCGTGCTCAACAACCGGATTTCCGAGCACATCTTCACGCTGCTCGATCATATCGGCGTGCCGACGCACTTCATCCGCCGGCTCAACATGCGCGAGCAGCTGATCCGCCAGGTCGAGATCGTCCCGATCGAAGTCGTCGTGCGCAACGTCGCCGCCGGCTCGATCTCGACGCGGCTCGGGATCGAGGAGGGCACCAAGCTGCCCCGCACGATCATCGAATATTACTATAAGGACGATGCGCTCGGCGATCCGATGATCTCCGACGAACACATCGCCGCGTTCGGCTGGGCGAGCCAGGAGGAGATGCACGACATCGCCGACCTCGCGATCCGCGTGAACGATTTCCTGTGCGGGCTGTTCGCCGGCGTCGGCATCCGCCTCGTCGACTTCAAGCTCGAATTCGGTCGCATCTTCGACAACGACTTTGGCCGCATCATCCTCGCGGACGAGATCAGCCCCGACGGCTGCCGTCTGTGGGACATGGAAACCAACGAGAAGATGGACAAGGACCGCTTCCGTCGCGATCTCGGCGGCGAAGTCGAGGCCTATCAGGAGGTTGCACGCCGTCTTGGCCTGCTGCCCGAAGGTGGCGACAATTCGGTCCTCGACCTCGAAAAGCATCGCAAGAACCGGGGCAAGTAAATGAAACTGAAGGTTTTCGTGACACTCAAGCCCGGCGTGCTCGATCCGCAGGGCCGCGCCATCCATCATGCACTCGGCAGCCTCGGCTTCGACGGCGTGCAGGACGTCCGCCAGGGCAAGCTGATCGAACTCGAGGTCGCCGACGATACCGACGACGCGACGATCGACGGCATGTGCCGCAAGCTCCTCGCCAACACGGTGATCGAGAACTACCGGGTCGAAAAGGCATGAAGGTGGTATTGTCATGAAGACTGCGGTCATCGTGTTCCCCGGCTCCAACTGCGACCGCGACATCGCCGTCGCGCTGGAGGCGGTGACCGGCGTCAAGCCGCGCATGGTCTGGCATGGCGATGCGGATCTGCCCGCGGATGTCGGGCTGGTCGCGGTGCCCGGTGGCTTCTCCTACGGCGATTACCTGCGCTCGGGCGCGATCGCCGCACGCTCGCCGATCATGCGCGCGGTCGTCGAGCAGGCGGGCAAGGGCCTGCCCGTGCTCGGCATCTGCAATGGCTTCCAGGTGTTGACCGAGGCGGGACTGCTCCCCGGCGCGCTGATGCGCAACGAGGGGCTCAACTTCGTCTGCCGCGACGTCGCGCTGACCGTCGAGACCGCACAGTCGACCTTCACCTCGGGTTACAAGGCCGGCGAGCGCGTGTCCTTCCCGGTCGCGCATCACGACGGCAATTATTTCGCCGACACCGAGACGCTCGACCGCCTCGAAGGCGAAGGCCGCGTCGCGTTCCGTTATGCGGAGAGCGTCAACGGCTCGGCACGCAACATCGCGGGCCTGCTCAACAACAAGGGCAACGTACTCGGCATGATGCCGCACCCCGAACGCCGCATCGAAGCTGCGCACGGCGGCACCGATGGTCGGCGCCTGTTCGAAGGCCTGATGGAAGCGGTCAGCGCCTAAATCGTAACCGTTTTCCCGCGAAAGCGGGGGCCCAGGATACCACCCCCAGCGCCCGGAACCCTGGACTCCCGCGTTCGCGGGAGAACGGACTGCGCGAGGCTCAAACCCGCGTTCGGAACGGCGAAAAGTCCGTCCCCTCGTCATACACGTCGACGCCCTCGGCGCGCTTGAGCCACCCCACGACCAGATAGGTCAGCGGCGTCAGCAGCACCTCCCACGACACCTTCAGCAGGAACTGGCTGACCATCACCATCAGCATCGCCTCGACCGGCCAGTCGGGCGCGCCGTAAAAGGCGAGCGGATAGAAGATCAGGCTGTCGAACGCCTGCCCCACCACGGTGCTGCCGATCGTGCGCGTCCACAGCATGCGGCCCCTGGTCCAGATCTTCATCCGCGCCAGCACGAAGCTGTTGGCGAACTCCCCCACCCAGAACGCGCAGATCGACGCGAGCACGATCCGCGGCACCTGCCCGAACACGGACTCGTATGCCGCCTGCCCGGTCCAGCCCTGGTCGGGCGGCAACGCGACGACGACCGCGGACATGAACACCATGAACAGCATCGCGCCGAACCCCGCCCAGATGCAGCGCCGCGCGCGCGCATAGCCATACACCTCGGTCAGGATGTCGCCGATCACATAGCTGACGGGGAAGAACAGGATCCCCGCGCCGAACGGCCATGCACCGATGAACGGCAGGTCGATCACCGCGCGCTTGCCCGCGCCGATCACGTTCGACAGCAACAGGATCGTGACGAACGCCGCCATCACGAAGTCGAAATAGCGAAACTGCTCTCCGCGCACCGCACTCGCGGTGACCGGTTCGAGGCCCTGCCACTGATCCGTTCCGAATTTCATCCGCGCGTTATGATCGAGGTTCCAAGCCCGCACAATCCGCGCTAGTCCTCGCCGCAGCGCGCGCCCGTAGCTCAGCTGGATAGAGCAAGGAGCTTCTACCTCCTCGGTCGGGGGTTCGAACCCCTCCGGGCGCGCCAACCGCCTTTCGCAGGCGAGACACCGCCTGCGCGCACTGTCCAAAACACCCTATGTCCTAGTCCTTCCCGATCATGCGCATCGCGTCCGATGACGTATAGATGCGCGAAAATCGAGATGGGTGCGAACCGTGACGCAAGACGAAACCAACTACACGCAGGCTACTGGCGAGGCGGACAGGCCCTATTTCATCAGCCGCGCGCAGTGGCATGAAAATCGTGCGCAGCACGCGACCGACGATAGCATGCGATCGCTCCATCTGCGTTTCGCCAAGCTGTATCACGCGCGCGCGCTGGCCTGAACTGGTACATTCCGCTCAGGAAATTCGTTAGAAATACCAGGAACCTAGTAGCTAAAGCGGGGTTTATCCGTCCACACCGGCCGTATCGCAACGCCGGTCCTGGCAAGGTTGACGAAGCTTTATCAGCAGTCCGTCATCGGCCCGCGGCGCATCGGTTGCGGCGGGACCGATGGTGTGTGTCGATACGAGCTCAAACAGAGGTAATGACCGTGAACAAGGACGAATTCCAAGGCGGCGCACGCTACGTTGGCGGCAAGGTCGAAAAGGGTGTGGGCGATGTCGTCGGCAGCCGCGATTGGCAGGTCGACGGCGTCGTCGATCAGGTCGCGGGCGGCGCGCAGAATCTGTACGGTCGTGCCAAGTCGGCGGTCGGTGACATCGTCGACGGCGCCCCCGAGCTTGCAGACAAGCTGAGCCATGAGGCACGGGACGTGGCGGATCGCGCTTCCGAGGCCGCACGCCGCGGGGCCCGGACCGCGCAGGATTCGGCAAAGGACACGCCAGTCCTCTGGGCGCTTGGCGCAGCAGCGGTCGGTTACGGCCTTGCGTGGTTCGTCCACGGTTCGCGCGACTGAGGCGTTGGCGACCCGGACCGCCTTGAAGTCGCTGCGCGACTCTGCCGATCTGATGCATCTGCGTCAGATCATTGCAGGGCTCGATGAGGGCGTCATCCTGATCGATCCCGATCAGAGCATCCTGTGGGCGAACACCGCCGCCCTGGAGATGCACGGCGTCGAATCGATGGCCGATCTTGGGGAAACCGTCGATGCGTACCGCGCGCGGTTCCAGCTACGCTACCGCAACAACCATCACCTCGACACCGCCGATTATCCGATCGAGCGGGTTGTCTCGGGAGAGGCTTTTTCGGAAGTCGTCGTCGAGGTGGCGGTTGCGGGCGAGGCTGAACCGCGTTGGGTTCATCAGGTTCGCAGTCTGGTCCTGACCGACGACAATGACGAGCCCGAATGTCTGGTGATGATCATCCAGGATGTCTCGGCACGGTTCGAAGCCGAAGATCGTTTCGAGCAATCGTTCAATGCCAACCCCGCACCCGCCGTAATCTGCCGGCTATGCGATCTTCGGTTCGTGAAGGTGAACCAGGGGTTCGTCGACATGACCGGTCACGCGCGCGACGTGGTTCTTGCGCGGACGGTCTATGACATCGACGTGCTCGAACGCGCGGAGCGACGCGATCTGGCGAAGGAGCGCCTCGCAGAAGGGCGTACGATTCCCCAGATGGAGGCGGAGCTGGCGCTGCCGGACGGGACCTCGAAGCTGGTCATCGTCGCCGGTCAGCCCATCGATATGGGCAACCAGCCCTGCATGCTGTTCACCTTCGCCGATCTCGAGCCGCGCCGAAAAGCCGAGACCGCGTTACGCCAAAGCGAAGAACGCTTCATGCGGACCTTTTCGCTGGCTCCGGTCGCGCTGGCGATCGGCACGCTCGACGGCCATCGCCTGTGCGACGTCAATGCGGCGTTTGCCGAGCTGACCGGCTATGCCGCATCGGACATCACCGACAGGCCGCTCGGCGAGGTCGAGCTGTGGGAAACCGCGGCGCAGCGCCATGAACTCGAGGACGAGATCGCTACGGGTCGCCCGATCCGCGACCGCGAGGTGCGGATCAAGCTGAAGGACGGCACGGTCATCGACGGCATCGTCTCGACCGAGCCGATCATGCTTGAGAACGAGAAATGCGTGCTTTGGGCGATGCGCGATATCACCACGCGGAAAACGTCCGAACGCGAGCTCGTCAACGCGATCGAGGCGGTGATGCAGGATACCAGCTGGCTCAGCCGCTCGATCATGGAGAAGCTTGCACGTATTCGCGCGCCACAGGTCGAGACGACGGGGGTCGGCCTAAGTGAGCTGACGCAGCGGGAGCGCGAGGTTCTGGCGCTGATCTGTCGCGGGTTGGACGACAAGTCGATCGCACGGACCCTGGATGTCTCGGCCAACACGGTCCGAAATCATGTTGCGCGGATTTATTCCAAGATCGGCGTGAACCGCCGCAACGCCGCCGCCGCCTGGGCTCGCGCACGCGGGTTCGATGGGGATTCGGTCGTCATTTCCAGTATGAAGGAGGCTGCGGCGTGACCGGCGACACCGACAAAAGCCGCGTCCGTCAAGCCAGGGGCTCGGTGCAGGAGGCGATCGGCAAACTGATCGGCGACGCCCATGTCGAGCAGTGCGGCGCTGATGAAAGCGAGGCCGGTGCGCGCGAAGCCGACGCGGCGGATACAAAGGCGAAACCCCCGCGCAGCACATCATCCGCTCAGTCGAGACCCGGTTCCGGTCCGAGGTTAGGCGGCGCGCGCGGCGGTCGAAAGAACCGTGAACGCTGACGCCGATTGAGAGATTTCCGTTCAACAGGAGTGTTTATGATCAACAATACCAATAGCGGCTACGTGCCGGCGGACGACGTTCGCTATCCGAAGACCGTCACGCGCGTATCGTGGGGCGCGATCTTCGCAGGCGTCGTCATCGCGATCGCCGTGCAACTCGTGCTCGGCATCCTCGGCACCGGCATCGGCCTCAGCATGGTCGATCCGGTCGAGGGCACGACGCCGGGGGCGGCCGGGTTCGGTATTGGCGCGGGCATCTACTGGCTGATTACCACGGTTATCGCGCTCGGCGCGGGCGGCTACGCCGCAGCGCGTGTCGCCGGTGTCCATGATCGGTTCGATGGCCTGGTCCATGGCTTGGTCGTCTGGGGCGTGACGCTGATCCTGACGCTGTACCTGCTCACCTCGGCAGTCGGCGGTATCGTCGGTGGCGCCTTCCGCACTGTCGGTTCGGTCGCATCGGCAGCCGGTACCGGCATCGGTGCAGCCGCTCCCAAGGTCGCGGACGTAGCCGGTGTCGACGTCAGCGACGTGCGCAACGAAGCCGCGCAGTATTTCTCGACGGCGCCGTCTGATCCCGCGCAGATGACGTCGGAGCAGGCGCAGAAGGAAATCGCCCAGGAACTGCCAGCGCTCGCCGCCGGTGGACAGGACGGTGCACGTGCCGAGAACCGGATCGTCGACATCATCGCCGCCCAGCGCAAGATCAGCCGTCCTGAAGCCCAGGCCCAGGTGAGCCGCGCCAAGGCGCAGTTCATCCAGAGCAAGAACAAGGCGATCGAAACCGCCAAGTCGGCAACCGACACGGCCGCCGGTGCCGCTGCAGGGACGTCCTTCACGGTCGTGATTGCACTCCTGATCGGTGCAGCCGCTGCCGCATTCGGCGCAACCGCGGCAACCCGTCGCCGCGTGTGAGCTCGCTCGGACGCGGCTGAACATCAGCCGCGTCCGACATGAGAAAGGGCGCTGCCGGGTGGACCCGGCAGCGCCCTTTTTTTTGTGCGGTTCAGCAAACCGCCAGCATGGTCGATCGGTCGAACGCCGAGCCCCGCTGCCAATCGGCGGACGCTGTCCAGTCCTCCCCCGCGACGGGGGGGCGGACATTTGCCGGACGGAAGCCGCGGAATGGACACTTGCCTGGTCCGCGTGCTTCGCTTTCGTCAGCTTCGGCGACACCTCCCGATGCCGAGAGAGGATCGTCAGATCGCGACCGTCATCGCGATCACGGCTTTACAGCGCCAGGTCGGGGCTCCGGTCCACCTTCACGCGCGTCGCTGCCGGCTTCGGTTGGGTCGTGACGAAGACCGCGGGCGACGCCACCGTCAGTTGCAGCGTCTCGGCGGTTGACGCCCAAGTCTGCGCGATCGCCTCGGGGTTGTCGTTCAGCGTGGTACCATAGCTCGGCACGATCTCGCGAATCTTGCCCTGCCATGCCGCCGTCGCGAGATGGTTCGGAAACACCTTCTTCAACAGGTCGAGCATGATCGACGGCGCGGTCGACGCACCCGGCGACGCGCCCAGCAGTGCCGCGATCGAGCCGTCCTTAGATGCGACGATCTCGGTCCCCAGCTTCAGCACACCACCCTTCTCGGGATCGCGCTTGATGATCTGGACACGCTGGCCTGCCTGCCACAAGCGCCAGTCGCCGTCCTTCGCGCCGGGGAAATATTCGCGCAGCGCGGTCATCCGGTCGGCATCCGACATGATGAGCTGACCTGCGAGATACTCGACCAGATCGAAATCATCCCAGCCGACTGCGATCATCGGCCGGAAATTGTCGAGCGTCACTGACGCCGGCAGATCGAAGTACGACCCTTCCTTGAGGAATTTGGTCGAGAAGGTCGCGAACGGGCCGAACAGCAGCGCCTGCTTGCCGTCGAGGTAGCGCGTGTCGAGATGGGGCACCGACATTGGCGGCGAACCGACGGCAGCCTTGCCGTAGACCTTGGCGAGGTGCGCCTGCGCGACTGCGGGCTTCTCGGAGACCAGGAACGAGCCGCCGACCGGGAAACCGGCATAATCGTCGGCCTCGGGGATCCCCGACTTCTGCAGGATCGGCAACGCGCCGCCACCCGCGCCCGCAAACACGAAGCGCGCGTTGATGATCTGCTTCTCGTCGCTCTTCATGTCGCGGGCGGTCACCCGCCAGCGTTTGTCGGCACTGCGTTCGAGCGACCGCACCTCGTGCCCGGTCGTCAGCGTGAAGCCGGGCTGCGCGGTCATCGTCGTGATATACTGGCGCGTCACTTCGCCCCAGTTGCAATCGGTGCCGAGCGGCGAGCGCGTCGCGGCGAGCTTCATCGCCGGGTCGCGGCCCTGCATCATCAGCGGCACCCACTGTGCGATCTGCTTGGGATCGGTCGAGAATTCCATCCCCGAGAACAGCGGACTCGCCTGCAGCGCGGCATGACGCTTGCGCAGGAACTCGACGTTGGCGTCGCCCCACACCAAGTTCATGTGCGGCGTCGAGTTGATGAACGAGCGCGGATTGGCGAGCATACCGGCGTTGACCTGATGGCTCAGGAACTGGCGCGTCACCTGGAACTGCTCGTTAATCTCGATCGCCTTCTTGATCTCGACCAGACCGTCCGCCGCGTTGACCGGCGTGTAGTTCAGCTCGCATAGCGCCGAATGGCCGGTGCCGGCGTTGTTCCAGCCGTTCGAGCTCTCCTCGGCGACCTTGTCGAGGCGTTCCACCAGTTCGATCGTCCAGGTCGGTTCGAGCTGGTGAAGCAGCACCGCGAGCGTCGCGCTCATGATGCCGCCGCCCACGAGCAGCACGTCGACGTTGCGCTCGGCGGGGGCGGCATCGGCTTGCGCCATCGGCAGCATCGAGGCGCCGCCGACGACGCCCGCGCCGATCGCGGAGCCGAGCACGCCACGCCGGGTCACGCCCGTGCGTGTTTCGGAAAGGATATTGTCGTTCGAATCGCGGGGCACCGTCATACCTTCTCGTTGCGGTCTGGCGTCGCGCGCGTCCGACCATCGCAGATGGTTGGAGGGCGACGATCCATCACCGGATTATCGTTGCGAGTGCGCGCTGCATTCGGACCGACGCGGCGCGCCCACGACCGAGCGCAACCGCTGCTCAAAGTCCTCGCCTAATCCGTTGGGATTTTTGGGACGTCGCCATGCCATTGATAAACTGCGACTGTCCAACCTCTACATGACAGTCTTGCCAAGCTAACGCAAGGTTACGCCGGGCTCGCGCTCCAGTCGAAGCGCTGGTGCCGGATTTCGTTGCCACTAAAATGCTGCCGCAAAAAGCCGGAAGGCGCAATGTTTTTGTGGCCGATCCGCGAGGAGTATGATTTTATTAGTCGGACATGAAACGTCTCGCGGGAGTGCAGGACATGAACTGGGCTGCAATAGTCGCATCGACACTTGCCATGACGGTTGCCGGGCGTAGCGCGCCTACGCAGACCGCGGCGATGAGCGATCCCTATGCCGCGGATCGCGTTGGAATCGTCGCCGATCCCTGCCCGATCCACCCCAAGCCGGCGACCGGATTGGCCTGGGAAACATGGCGGCTGCACATGCTCACGCGGGATTTCGGCCAGCTTTGTCGGTACGCCGCGCAGAATGCCGAACTGGCCGCGACAGGCGCGCGTGTGCGCGTCGTGTTCATGGGCGATTCGATCACCGACAACTGGATCGATGCGGACGCCGCGCTGTTCACCAACGGGCTCGTCGATCGCGGGATCGGCGGACAGACCACGCCGCAGATGCTGGTCCGCTTCCGCGCCGACGTGCTCGCACTGCACCCGCAGGCGGTGCACATCATGGCCGGAACCAACGACATCGCCGGCAATACCGGCGCCGCGACGATGGCAACCGTGCAGGGCAACATCGCGACGATGACCGATCTCGCCCGCGCGCACGGCATCAAGGTGATCCTCGCCTCGATTCCGCCCGCCGCCGCGTTCCCGTGGAGCCCAAAGATGAAGCCGGCGCCGCAGATCATCGCGCTCAACGCGTGGCTGCGTGGCTATGCCGCGAGGAACGGCTTCACCTATGTCGACTATCACGCCACGCTCGCCGGCCCGGATGGCGGGATGAAGCCGGGCTATGCCAGTGACGGCGTCCACCCGACGCCGCAGGGCTATGCGGCGATGAAACCGCTCGCGCTGGCCGCGATCACGAACACTCTAGGCCGGTAAGGACAGATCATGGATTTCAACAGACGGTCGGTTTTGGCCGGCATGGCGGCGCTCGGCACGGCCCGCGGAGCGGTGGCGCAAAGCCCAATGGGGCTTAGCGCAGGCCCGGTGCAGCCGACCTGGCCATCGCTGGTCGCGAACTACCGCTATCCCGACTGGTTTCGCGACGCGAAGCTCGGGCTGTGGTCGCATTGGGGGCCGCAGGCGGTGCCCGAGCAGGGCGACTGGTACGGCCGGCTGATGTATATCCAGGGCCATTCGGTCTATGATCATCACGTCAAGACCTACGGCCACCCGACCAAGACCGGGATGATCGACATCCAGAACCGCTGGACCGCGGACCGCTGGGATCCCGACGCGCTGATCGCCCGCTACAAGAAGGCTGGCGCCAAATACTTCGTGTCGCTCGCCTGCCATCACGACAATCTGGACTGCTACGACAGCCGCTACCACGCATGGAACTCGCTGCGCGTCGGCCCGAAGCGCGACGTCGTCGGCACATGGGCGAAGGCGGCGCGGAAGGCCGGGCTCAAGTTCGGCGTCTCGAACCATGCCGCGCATGCCTGGCACTGGTTTCAGACCGCCTATGGCTATGACGCCGAGGGTCCGCTGAAGGGGATCCGCTACGACGCGGCAACGCTGCGCAAGGCGGACGGCAAGGGCAAATGGTGGGATGGCCTCGATCCACAGGAGCTCTATACCGGCGCGCACATCGTCGCGCCGGAGGGTATCGAGACGATGGCCGCGCTGCACAAGTGGCACGACGTCCATGACGGCGAATGGGTCGAGAACGGCCCGCCCAACGATCCGGCCTATGTCACGAAATGGCTGTTGCGCCAGACCGACCTGATCGACAAGTACAAGCCCGACCTGCTGTATTTCGACGATACCGAGCTGCCGTTCGGTCCGGTCGGGCTGGAGGCCGCGGCGGATTACTATAATCGCTCGATCGCGTGGCACGGCAAGATCGACGTCGTCCTGAACGCGAAGAAGATCGAGCCGGGGCATCGCCTCGGGCTGGTCGAGGACGTCGAGCGCGGTTTCACCGACCATCTCTGGGCCGAACCATGGCAGACCGACACGTGCCTCGGCGACTGGTTCTACAACATCGCCCGCCTCCGCGACAAAAGCTACAAGAGCGCGCCCGAGGTGATCCAGCGGTTGGCAGACGTGGTGTCGAAGAACGGCAACCTGCTGCTGTCGGTACCGCAACCGGGCGACGGCTCGATCGACAGCGAGGTCGAGCATATCCTCGACGGGATGACCGACTGGGTCGCGATCAACGGCGAGGCAATCTTCGGTTCGCGCCCATGGCGACGCTATGGCGAGGGGCCGACGATCGTGCCGACGGGGATGATGAACGAAGCGATGAAGCCGTTCACCGCGCGGGATGTTCGGTTCACGACGAACCGGGGGGCACTGTATGCGCTGTTCCTGGGCTGGCCCGAGGCGGCGGCAACGATCGGATCGCTGGCGCGGACGGTCAATGGCGGCGTGGTCGAGCGCGTGACGCTGCTGGGTGGCGGGATGATCGATCACCGGCAGGATGCGAAGGGACTGCACGTGACGATGCCCGCGAACACGCACGGCAGGTTCGTGCCTGTACTGAAGCTCGAAGGGCGTGGGTTGGTATAAGTTTGTCTTGGGACACGAGCCGGCGCTAGCAGCAATCCACCGTACGCTTGCCCGGCACCGCTCCCACCATCAGCCAAAGCGCATTGCGAGCGCGTATCCCGTTCTGCGCCACGCGCCTCCCTTACCACCCCGGCAAAGGCCGGGGCCAAACGGGTGACGTTGCTGGGGAGCGCGGCCGTGCATCATTGCCGCCTCTCCATTTGGGCGCCGGTCCGCACCGGGGTAGAAACCGGATCGCGCTGGGGGAATATGCGATCTGATTCCCAACCGCCAAAACGCGTATTCATTGACAGCTAGGCACCGCATACCCACTAGTCCGGCATGACCACCGCAGTTCCGTCGCCAGTGTCGTCGGCCACCTCGTCGCGCACCATTTCCCTGCCATCCGACTTGGCCGGCTATATCGACGATCTCGCGACCGCCGGACACGGCGACGCCACCGCGATCCTGCGCACTGCGCTTGAACGGATGCGTGACGGCGCCGCGACGGCGACGAACGCCCCCACGAGCGGGGCCCTGATCGGGGGCGGCGAATGCGGCATGCTGGTCCGCCAGCGCGACTGGAGCACGACGTCGCTCGGGCCAATTGACTCATGGCCTGCCGAACTCCGCGTCACGCTTGCCAACATCCTCAACTCGCCGGTGGCGAAGGTCGTGATGTGGGGGCCCGAGCACATCATGCTCTACAACGACAGCTATCGCGCCGTCGCCGGCGACCGCCACCCCGCCGCGCTCGGCAGCCCGGTCGCGACCGCATTCCCCGAAGTGTGGGACTGGAACCGCACCGTCCTTGAGGCGGGCTTCCGCGGCGAGACCATCGCCTATCGCGACCAGCCAATCCTGTTCGAGCGCCCGACCGGTCCAGAGACGCTGACGCTCGACCTATTCTACACGCCCGTCTACCGGTCGCACGCCGGCGTCGGCGGCGTCCTTTGCACGATGGTCGACAATAGCGGTCGGGTCGAAGCCGAGCACCGCCTCGCCGCCAGCGAAGCCGAACTGCGCCGCGTTACCGACGCCGTGCCGATGCTGATTGCGTATGTCGACCGCGATCACGTCTATCGCCTCGCCAACGCGCAATATGAGGAATGGCTCGGCGCCGACCCAGCGGCGATGATTGGCAAACCCGTCCGCGAGGTGCTCGGCGACTCGGCCTATGCGGATCGCCGCCCGTCGTTCGATCGCGCCTTTGCCGGCGAGAGCTTCACGTCGCAGGCGATCTTTCCCCATCACGACGGTCGCTACCGCCGGTCCGAGTTCCGCTACGTTCCACATGTCGCGGCCGACGGATCGATCCCCGGCATCTATATCCTCGGCATCGATGTCGAGGAGCGCGCCGAGCGCGAGGCGGCGCTCGGCATCAGCAATGGCCGCTTCCGCACGGCGATGGACGCCGTCCACGGCGTGCTCTGGACCAACAGTCCGGATGGCCGGATGATCGGCGAGCAACCTGGCTGGGCGGCACTGACCGGCCAGTCGATCGACGAATATCAGAATTTCGGCTGGGCCGACGCGATCCACCCCGACGACGTCGCGTCAACGATCAAGGCTTGGACCGCCGCTGTCCTCAGCAAGTCTATGTTCGTCTTCGAACACCGCGTCCGCCGTTATTGCGGCACGTGGCGCACGTTCGCGGTGCGCGGCCTGCCGATGTTCGACGACGCCGGCGAAGTGATCGAATGGGTCGGCGTCCACACCGACATCACGCATCAGCGCGCCGCCGAAGCCGCCTTGCGCGAACAGGCCGAGGCACTCGCGCGGCAAGTCCGTCACCGCGAGCGCGCCGAAGACCAGCTTCGCCAACTCAACGAGACGCTCGAAGCTCGCGTCATCCGCGAGATCGACGAACGTCGTCAGGCCGAAGCCAAGCTCGCCCAGTCGCAGAAGATGGAGACCGTCGGCAAGCTCACCGGCGGCGTCGCGCATGACTTTAACAACCTGCTGCAGGTCGTGTCGGGCAATCTCCAGTTGCTCGGCAAGAACCTCGCCGGCAACGCACGCGCCGAACGCTGGGTCGAGAATGCGATGGCGGGCGTCTCGCGCGGATCGAAGCTCGCCGCACAGCTGCTCGCGTTCGGGCGTCGCCAGGCGCTCGAGCCAAAGGTCGTCAACGTCACGCGGTTCGTGCGCGGGATGGACGACATGCTGCGCCGCGCGATCGGCGAAGGCATCGAGATCGAGACCGTGGTCGGCGGTGGCCTCTGGAACACCTTCATCGACCCCGCGCAGATCGAGAACGCGCTCCTGAATCTCGCGATCAACGCACGCGACGCGATGGAGGGCCAGGGCAAGCTGACGATCGAACTCGGCAACGCGCATCTCGACGACGCCTATGCACAGGGCCATGACGAGGTCGAGGCCGGGCAATATGTGATGCTCGCCGTGTCCGACACCGGCACCGGCATGACCCCGGAGATCATCGAAAAGGTCTTCGAACCGTTCTTCTCGACCAAGAGCGAAGGCAAGGGCTCGGGGCTGGGCCTGTCGATGGTCTATGGCTTCGTCAAACAATCCGGCGGCCATGTGAAGATCTATTCCGAGGTCGGCGAAGGCACCACGATCAAGCTCTATCTGCCACGCGCGATGGAGAGCGAGGACGTCGAGGTCGTCGCCGATGCCAGCCCGATCTGCGGCGGCACCGAGACCGTGCTGGTCGTCGAGGACGACGACGAGGTGCGCGGCACTGTCGTCGAGCTGCTTACCGATCTTGGCTATAGCGTGCTGAAAGCTGTCGACGCGGCGAGCGCACTGAACGTCGTCGAGAGCGGCGTGCCGATCGATATCTTGTTCACCGACGTCGTGATGCCCGGCACGCTGAAAAGCCCCGAACTTGCGCGAAAAGCCAAGGAGCGCCTCCCCGATCTCGCGGTGCTGTTCACCTCTGGCTATACCGAGAATTCGATCGTCCATGGCGGCAAGCTCGATGCGGGGCTCGATCTGCTGTCGAAGCCATACACGCGCGAAGCTCTCGCGCGGAAATTCCGCCAGGTCCTCGCCAATCGCCAGCGTTCGGGCGGCCCCGCCGCCAAGGCCGCGCGAGATGCGCGGATCGAGGCCGATCGCCGGCTCGACACGCCTGCCCGCCGCACCGTGCTTCTGGTCGAGGACGACGCGCTGATCCGCGCCAATACCGCCGAGATGCTGCAGGGCAGCGGCTTCGTCGTGGTCGACGCGGCGAGTGCGGAGGATGCGATGACCGCGCTCCAGACCGTCCCGATCGACGCGCTGGTGACCGATGTGAACCTGCCGGGCATATCCGGCCCCGACTTCGCGCGGACGGCGCGCACGTTGCGGCCTGGCGTCGGCATCGTCTTCGCGACCGGGGATGCCGCATCGGTGGCGGATCAGACCGACGCGATCATGGTGGAGAAGCCGTACGGGCTCGACGCGCTGGCCGCCGCGGTACTGGCGTCGCTCGGCGAAACCGCGCTTGCCGATCCGCTTCAGGCGACGATCCCCGCGAACCGCCTGACGGACGTCGAGTAGCGCATCCACGCGATATCCCCGACTGGGATAAGGTCAAGAACACAGCCTGGAGAAGGCATGGGCCGATAAAACCGCCTTCGCGTGTCGGCGCTGTCTTGCCTGGCGGAGCGGGATCGAGACTGCACGTCGGCGGGCCGATTGATCGCCAGCGCGTCCGCCCCATATCCGAGCCGAAGGTTGCGCTCCCGCGACCAGAGGATCTGATTTGACCGATGATCGCGGCCCCAAGGCCAGCGCAGGACGCGCGATCCCCAGCGGCAGGCTTGCCCGACTTGGCGTCTTCGGACGTCTCGCCGGCGGTGTAGCGGGTGGCGTCGTTGCCGAAGGTGCGCGGCGTCTTGCCAGCGGTGAACGCCCCAGCATGGGCGACCTGCTCATGACGCCCGCCAATGCCACGCGGGTCGCGGATCAGCTCTCTCACCTGCGTGGCGCGGCGATGAAGCTCGGCCAGATGATCTCGATGGATGCAGGCGACATGCTCCCGCCCGAGCTCGCGACGATCCTCGCCAAGTTGCGTAACAACGCCCACCACATGCCACCGCAGCAGCTCGACCGGCTGCTTGGCACCGAATGGGGCAAGGACTGGCGGCGACGGTTCGCACATTTCCAGGCACACCCCGTCGCCGCCGCGTCGATCGGCCAGGTCCACCGTGCACGCCTCCCCGATGGGTCGGAGCTGGCGATCAAGGTCCAATATCCTGGCGTGAAGGACAGTATCGACGCTGATGTCGACAACGTCGCAACGCTGTTGCGTGTTTCGGGTTTGTTGCCCAAGTCGCTCGACGTCACACCGCTGCTCAACGAGGCAAAGCGCCAACTGCACGAGGAAGCCGACTATCTGCGTGAGGCGACGATGCTCGTCCGCTACGGCGCACTGCTGGCCGGTGAGAGCGCGTTCGTCGTGCCGTCGCTGGTCGCCGATCTGACGACGCCGCGCGTGCTGGCGATGAGCTTCGTTACCGGCGTTCCCGTCGAGACGCTTGAAACCGCGCCGCAAGAGATTTGCGACCATGTGATGCACGACCTGATATCGTTGGTCCTGCGCGAGCTGTTCGACTGGCGGTTGATGCAGACCGATCCGAATTTCGCCAATTACCGCTGGCAGCCCGACACAAAGAAACTCGTCCTGCTCGATTTTGGCGCGGCGCGCCCCCTACCCGCCGCAACCGGCGAAGGCTATCGTCGCCTGCTCACCGCGGCGCTCGCGGGCGACCGAGATGCAGTTCGCGAGGCGGCCATCGCCGCGGGCTTCCTTGGCGAGGCCGCGGTTGTCCGACACCGCGCGCTGATCGACCGGATGATCGACGTCATCCTAGGCGAGCTTGCCAAACCCGGCCCGTTCGACTTCGGCGACCGTGCGTTCGTCGGCGTTCTTCGCGAACAGGGGACCGAAATCGCACGCGATCGCGAGACGTGGCATCTCCCACCGATCGACACGCTGTTCGTGCAGCGCAAGATCAGCGGGACCGCCCTGCTCGCCGCCCGGCTGAAGGCACGCGTCGATATCCGAACGATGATCGCCACCTATTGCGCCGCGCCGGCAGCACGCTGACTCCGTCGGCCTGTGATGCCGAACCCGTGATGGCCGCGAGCATATGTGGCCATCAGCCCGGATAAAGAGCTGGCAAGTTCGGGCCGAATGCCTCTCAGCGGCGTTGGGGGGGGCTTCTGCACTGCAGCGGTTGATCGCCTGGTAGCCAAATGCTTGCTATTGCGGTCACCCCACGTCAGGCCATTATCTCCGGGGGGCTTGGTCGGTCACCGACGACGATATGACGGTAACCATCGACCAATATCTGCGGGCTGATCGCACGGCCGTTATAGGTCGAGGCCATCGCAGCGCCATATGCGCCGATCGTATGGATACCGCGAGGTCGCCGCGGACGACCGCGTCGATGTCGCGGCCAAGACCGGACGTGTCGCCGGTTTCGCACACCGGTCCGGCGATGTCTGCACGGATGCGCTCTCCCCGCGGCACGACCGGCTCGCAGCGGTGATAGGCATCGTACATCTCCGGTCGAGCGAGATCGTCCATCGCCGCGTCGACGATCGCGAACGGATGCGTTGTGCCCGGCTTGACCCAAATTACGCGGGTTAGCAGCACGACTGCGGCGCTAACGATCACCCGCCCCCGGTTCGAACGTCAGGCCGACGTCCCAATCGACAGTTACGCGCGCGACCATGGTCGCATACGCGGCAACCGATGGCGCGATCTCACCAGGTGCATAGCCGATACCCAGTCCGCCGCCGGGGTCGACCCGCGAGACCGTGTGACCACGTGCACGCAGCGTAGCGATCAGAGCGCCGATCCGGCAATACGCCTGTTCCAGCGGGGCAAGATCGCGCAGCTGGCTGCCAATGTGGACCGCAAGCCCGTACAATTCCAGACCGTCAAGCACCGACAGACGATCGTAGATGTCAGGCACGTCGGCGATCGCGACGCCGAATTTGTTTTCCTGCTTGCCGGTCGAGATTTTGGCATGCGTGCCGACATCGATATCGGGTTCACCCGCAATACGGCCGGTGCGGCCATCTCGGCATCGGTCTTGCCGACACCCGAAAACACGATGTCCTCGGACCGCATCCCGGCGAGCAGTGCGCGGCGTAACTCGCCGCCCGACACGATATCGGCGCCTAACCGCGATTAACGAGCAGAGTCAGGACGGCGGTGTTGGCATTGGCTTTCACCGCGAAGGCGATTCTCGCCCCATGGAAACCAGATACGGCTGTGCGAAGGTGTCTGCAGCATGCCGCAAAGCCTCTGCCGAATAGACATGGACCGGGGTGCCGACGTCGTCGGCGATATCGACAAGCGATTAACTGATTCGGCGGCGGTGACGACGGAGGCGCTCGGCATGGATCACCTCTGCCGTATGCCAGTGACCGCGACGTTCGGCCTGGAAGGCGATCGCGACGCGTTTGCCGTTGATCATCAGCGTCAGCCCGATGAGAACAAGGGGCAGCAGCAAGACGACCAATGAAGAATCCTCGACCGTTATCGCGGTGACGCCCGCGGCTAGCCCGAGCATGACCCCGGCGCTGCGCCATACAAAATCGCGCTTCGTCATGAGAGGCCCGTTTCGCCGCGCTTCGATCGCGGGGGCGCTGTACACGGGCTTGGGATGACGCGATCGCCCGCGCGCGACAACGCCGCAGCGACGTCTCCGTGCCACCGGCCGTTCCAGATGATCAGATCCGCGGGCAGATCATGTTCGTCACGCAGCGCGTCCGTAACGTCCGCGCTGTCGAAAATCACCCCGATCGCCGGATCACGCAGCGCTTTGGCAGCTGCTCTGGCCCGGACAATTAATGCCGGTGAACGATCGATCCCGCGCCCTTCGATCGCCGTGAAGCCCAATCTCCGCGCATGCTGCACCGCATGGAGTAACAACGATCCCGCGCCGCAATCGGCCTCGACGATGCGGACGGCGAAGCGCCCCCGTTCACGCAGATCCGCCAAAGCCGCTGCTATGGCGGGCCATCGTGCATCGTGACGCGCTGCGCGGCTCCCGGGCTGCGTGGTTGGCAAGGCTCGGATCATCGATCGCGAGCCTGGCGATCGAAGCGTTGCAACTGTAACGGAAGCGCGCGCGCGCTGGATATGGTGTCTCATCGCGACCCCCTCAAGCAGCACGCGCCATTGCCGTTTCGTACCCTGCAGCTGGGACGAACGACACGAGCGGGATCAGGGGTGCAATGGCGACCTCAACGGCCGCGTGGTAGAGATCCCGCTGGGCCCACGCATTGCTCATCGCCGCGGCAAACGAGACAAACCGTCCTTCGAGACGGCTGGCATTATCCTGAACGAGCCAATGCCCGGCCTTGTCCTGGCCGACATAGATGATGATGGCCGGTTGATCGCATTCCGGATCGGTGCCGACGGCATGTCTAGTGTATCCTCGCAATCGATACGAGCGGTGTTGCCCGTAGCGACGATCTATGCCGCACCGAATAGCGTTTCGAGATCCATCCCGGCATTCCGCATAGTGATACCATAGCTCGCGCAGCGCCCCGATCGGGTCACTCTCGCCCGCGCGGCTGCCGTCATCCGGTTCGCAACCATTGACGGAGGACCGCCGTGACCTCGCCGGGACGTTCCATCGGTGCAAGGTGGCCACAGCCGCGGACCAAGTGGAAGCGCGCGCCTGGGATACGCAGGCTCAATGACAGCGCATCGTCGGGCGTGCAGATCCGGTCGCGATCGCCGACTGCAACCAGTGTGGGCACGTGGATCGCGGCGATCGCCTCGCTGATGTCGGGACGGGCGAGCAGCGCGCGCTGCTGGCGTTCGAACACGACCGGCCCGACGCGGTCCGCCATCGCCTGCGCGGGGCCGCTGACGTTCGCGGACAGATGCGGGTCGGCGTGCGGCGCGGTGGCGAGCATCCCCTGCCCCGCGACGGTGCGCGGGCGGACGTCCATCGATCCGCGCGTACCGAACAACGCGATGCGCTCGATCCGTTCGGGCGCCTGGCGGACCATCTCCATCGCGACGTAGCCGCCCAGGCTGACGCCTGCGACCGCGAACCGCGGCGGTGCGTCGGCGAGCACACGCGCCGCCATGGCCGACAGCGTATCGTCCTGCGACAGGTCGCCGAACTCGACCTGCGCGAGACCGCCGAGATCGACGATCTGCCGCGCCCAGAGCTGCCCGTCGCAGCCCATCGCGGGGAGAAGCATCAGCGGCGTACGCGATCGAACCATGCGAAATCTCCGGGAACGGCGGGTTGCGGGGATGCTCACCTCAGGCGACGAACGGGAAGGCGAGTGCGATCATGCCGACCAGCGTCATGACGACGCAGACGGCAATCGCGGGGACGAGCGTGAAGCGCTGGTGATCGGCCAGATCGATCCCGACCAGGCTGACCAGCAGGTAGGTGGACGGCACCAGCGGGCTGAGCAGATGGACCGGCTGGCCCATCAGCGACGCGCGCGCGATCGCCTCGGGTGCGACGCCGTAATGCGCGCCGGCCTCGGCGAGGATCGGCAGCATCCCGAAATAGAACGCGTCGTTCGAGATGAAGAAGGTGAACGGCATGCTGAGCAGCGCGGTGATCGGCGCCATATAGGGCCCCAGCACAGGCGGGATCACGCCGACGACGGCCTTGCTCATCGCCTCGACCATGCCGGTGCCCCCCAAAATGCCGGTGAAGATGCCCGCCGCGAAGATCAGCGAGACGACCGCCAGCACGTTGCCGGCATGCGCGGAGATACGCTCCTTCTGGTCGGCGACGCCGGGATAGTTGACGATCATCGCGATCGCGAACGCCAGCATCATCAGCACCGACAGCGGCAGGATGCCCCAGACGAGCAAGGTCAGCAGCGTGACGACGAGCGCCGCATTGAACCAGATCAGCTTGGGGCGGCGAGCCTCGGGATATTGCGAGACCGCCATGCCGGTGAACTCGGTGTCCGCAGTGATCCCCGCGTCACCCATCCGCACGCGCTCCTTGCGACCGAAATACACGGCAAGCCCGATCAGGAACGCAAGGCCGGCGATCATGCCAGGGATAAGCGGCAGGAACAACGTCGCCGGATCGATCTTCAGCGCACTCGCGGCGCGCGCCGTCGGCCCGCCCCACGGCGTCAGGTTCATGATCCCGCTCGTCGTCATCAACAGGCAGACGAGGTAAAGCCGGTTCATGTTGAAGCGCTTGTAGAGCGGCAACAGCGCGGCGATCGTGATGATGTAGGTGGTCGACCCGTCGCCATCGAGGCTGACGAGCGCGCACAGCACGACCGTCCCGATCAGGATCCGCATCGGATCGCCGTGGACCATCCGGATCAATCGCCCGACCAGCGGATCAAACAGCCCTGTGTCGGTCATCGTCGAGAAGAACAGGATCGCGAACAGCAGCATGACGCCGGTCGGCGCGAGATTCTTGATGCCGTCGATCATCATCGGGCCGAGACCGGCGGCCTCGCCCGCGAACACGCCGAAGATCGACGGAATCACGATGAGCGCGACTAGCGGCGTCATCTTCTTGGTCATGATCAAGGTCATGAACGTGGCCACCATCAGGAAGCCGAGCAGGGCAAGGTTCATCGCATCGTCCTAGGAAAGGGCGTGAAAGAGAAGGTTGGAGTGTCCGCAACGGAACGGTGGAATGAGCCACCTCGCACTCCAGCCAGCATCAGAACGTAACACCGACGCGGGCACTGAGCGTTTGGCCGCTGTCGTTGCCGACATAGTCGCCGGCGCGGTTGTCGGTATTCCACTGGATCGCGTTCACCTGGAAGCGGGTGAAGGAATTGAGGTACCAGTTGACGCCGACGGTTGCCGCCCAGCCGTCGCCGCCGGTCAGCAGATTGTCGAAGTCGAGGCTTTCGTAGCGCGCGGTGAGCTCGATCGCGCCGACGCCGCCGTCGAACGTCGGCTTCAACACCTTGGGCTGGCCGAAGCTGCCGAGCCGCGGGTTGTACGGCGGCAGATCGCCGGTCAGGAACAGCCCGCCCGAGACGCTCCATGCCTTGCTGACGAAATCGGGACGCCCGCCGTCGAGCCTTGCGTTGCGGCGGCCCGCTTCGCCCATCACCCACAAGGGCCCACGATAGCCGCCGAGCTCGACGCCATAGCCGGTCGTACCCGTGCCGCCGATCAGCGGTCCGGTCGACACGCGCAGCGCGCCGTTGAAGCGGCCGCCGATCACCGTGTTGCGCGTCAGCGTGCCCGCGACCGACGACAGCGACTCGTCGAAGCCCCAGGCGCCGAGATGGAGCACGCCGGTATCCGACTTGATTGGGTTCCAGTGCGCGCGGCCGAGCACGGTGCGGCTGTCGCCGACGGTCTGCGTCCCGTCGATCCGGTCGCCGGTGACGGTGAGCGACGCGTGGCCGGTCTTCCAGAACACGCGCGGCATCACGCCGATCCCGTAGAACCCGCGCTGCGGGATGATCGCGGTCGAAACCGTGCTTCTCTCCAGGAACGGCGTCGAATCCGAGCCCGTCGAGCCCTCGAAGCTGCGGTCGTTGAACAGATGGCCGGCGCGGACATCGTAATCGAGGCCCGGTTTGATCTTGTTGCGCCAGCCGACGAACGCGGTGACGACGTCGACCTCGTTCTCCGAGAAGTCGCTCTCGAACTGGTAGAAGAAATGCGGGCCGACGCCGCCTTCGAGGCCAAGGCGGAGCGCGCGCATGCCCGTCGTCGTGATATTGCGACCATCATATTTAGAGCCGAAGCTGGAACTCACATCGGTCAGGATGCGCCCGCGCGGCTTGAACGTGTACACGCCGTCCGCCGAGTGGAAGACGGGCAGCCCGGCGCCCCATTCGGTCGTGACGCCCGAGGGATTGTCGCGAGCGGCCAACGCCTGGGCGACGCTGCGATCGGCCGGCCCCGGGGGCGCAAGCTGCGGCGCGAATGGAACGGTTCGACGTGGCTCGTTATTTTGCGCGACGGCCTGCGGCGCCACCTGCACGGGCGCGACCGGCGCGGTCGCCTGCGCGACGGCAGTGACATTCTCAAGCCGATCGAGCCGCGATTTCAACGCCGCGATCTCGGCCGCCTGCGCGCGGACCAGCGCGGCAAGGTCGGCGTCGCTCGGAGTCTGCGCTAGCGCGGGCGTCGCCGCGATCAGCGCGAGTGCGGCGCACCCGGTACGGAAGAGGGTCATTGGGCTTGGGCTCCGGTGGCGAGAATCGCGGTCCAGTCGCGCAGGAAACGCTGGCGCTTGACGCGGTCGAGGTTGACGAGAAGTTGCGGTCCGACGCGGATCGGTCGGGCCTGCGCGGTGGGAAGACGGCGTGCCGCGACATCGGTACGGACCGGCCACAGGCTGCGCCTGGCGAGCAGCGACTGCCCCTCGCGCGAGAGCAGGAAATCGAGGAAGAGTTTCGCCGCCGCCGGGTGCGCGGCCTCGCGCGCGATGAACGCGATCCGCGACGTGACCAGCGTATAGTCCTGCGGAAACACCACGCCGATGCGGCGGTCGGTGCGCGCGCGTTCAAGCGCGTAGGAGCCGATGACGTTGTACGCGATCGCCTGCCGCCCCTCGGCGACACCGCGCAGCATCGGCTCGGTGGTCAGCGACAGGACGGGCTTCGTGGCGGCGATCGCCTCCAGCAGCGACCGCGTGTCGCGCGTCGTCGCCATGTCCTGCGTCAGATACAGATAGCCGGTGTTCGACCGCGCGGGGTCGAACGTGGTCACCTTGCCCGCGAACGCGCGCGCGTTCTGCCGCAGCATCGCCTCGAGCGCGGCATGCGTGCGGGGTACGCGCGCGGCGGGGATCAGCCGCGTGTTGTAGACGATGCCGATCGGCTCGGCGGTGACGCCGAAACCCATGTTCTTCCACACCGACTGCGGCGGCAGCGCCGGCTTTTCCGGGCTGGCATAGCCTTGCGCGAAGCCGTCGTTGATCAGCTTGATCTGCAAGTCCATCGCCGACGACCAGACGATGTCCGCGGACAGCCGCCTGGCGCGGGTCTCGGTGACGAAGCGGCGATACATCTCGGTCGAGCCGAGATCGGCGTACAGCACGGTGATCCCCGGATACCGCTTCCGGAACGCAGCGACCACCGGCAGCAACTCGGCGCGATCGGCATTGCCGTAGATCCGCACCTGCCGCTCGGCGCGCGCGTCGGCGATGATCTGATCGTAGGAACGCGGATAGCCGGCCGGGCGCTGCGCCACGACAGCCGTCGCGGTGACACTCGTAGCCAGCATTGCGATCGTCAGAAAAATTCGGGCCATCATCACTCTCCTCGCCTTCCGTCTCTGTGTTCGGATAGACTGCATCGGTGGAGTACGAAGCGAACCTGTCACCAACCTTTCACGCCGATCAGGCGAAGGACGAGCCGTTGTGCGCATCCTGCTGATCGAAGACGACGCGGCGCTCGCGCGCAGTATCGCCGCGCTGTTGCGTGCCGGCGGCAACGCGGTCGATCACGTCGCGACCGGCGAGGAGGCGCTGTCGGTGGTCGCGGGCGAGCCCTATGCGCTCGTCATTCTCGACGTCGGGCTGCCGGGTATCGACGGGTTCTCGGTGCTCGAAACGCTCAGGCGGCGCGGCGAGCGCGTGCCGGTGCTGATGCTCACTGCGCGCGATGCGCTCGACGACCGCGTGCGCGGGCTCGATCTCGGCGCCGACGATTATCTGCGCAAGCCGTTCGAGCCCGAAGAGCTGGAGGCGCGCGTGCGGGCGCTCGGCCGGCGGCGTGGCGGCGATCCGCTGCCAGTGCTCGTGGTCGGGACGCTGACGATCAACCGGTCGTCCGGCGACGCTGATATCGCCGGCCGCGCGCTCGACCTGCGTCGCCGCGAACGCGCGGTGCTGGAGGCGCTGGCGACGCGTGCCGGCCGCGTGGTGCCGCGCGAGCTGCTGATCGGCGAGGTGTTCGGGTTCGACGAGCCGGTCGGCGACAACGCGATCGAGGTCCATGTCACGCGGCTGCGGACGAAGCTCGCGCCCGACGGCCCCGGTATCCGCACGGTGCGCGGCGTCGGCTATATGCTCGATGCCGGCTGAGCGCGCGCCGGCGCTGCGGACGCGGCTGCTGGCGGCGGTGCTCGGCCCGCTGTTGGCCGCCGCGATCCTGATCGGCGTGGTCGGCGCGACGCTGATCGCCGACGTCGTCCGCCGTACCAACGACCGCGTGCTCGGCGGCGCACTCGGCGCTATCGCGGAGACGGTGCAGGTGGAGCGCGGCGAGGTGACGCTAGACCTTCCCGCCGCGGCGTTCGGAATGCTGGAGAACACCGAGCGCGACAACGTCTACTACCGCGTCGCCGTAGGGAACGATCTGCTGACAGGCTATGCCGACCTGCCCTCGCCAGACCCCGCGACGCTCGCGGTCGACGTGCCGCGCTATCGGTTCGCGCGCTACCGCGACCAGCAGATCCGCATCGCCGAGGTCCGCCGCTCGCTCCCCCGGATCGACCAGCCGGTCATCGTCCAGATCGCCGAAACGCTCGACAATCGGGGCGCGCTCACCCGGCGTCTAATGCTCGCGCTGCTGATCGGCGAATGCGTCCTGGTCGGCGCCGCCGCGCTGTTGTTGCGTCCCGCGCTCGGCTGGTCGCTGCGCCCGCTCGCGCGCCTGCGCGGCGCGGTCGAGGCGCGCGACGAGCGTGCGCGCCCCGATTTCTCACCGCTCGACACGGGGCCGCTCCCGAGCGAATTGCGGCCGCTCTCCGGCGCGTTCGATCGGCTCCTGGCTCAGCTCGACACCGCCACCGTCGGCGTCCGTCGCTTCACCGCCGATGCTTCGCATCAGATGCGCACGCCGCTGTCGGTACTGAAAGTGCAAGTCGCGCTCGCCCGCCGCGGATCGGATGCCCAGCGCATCGAGGCCCTCGACGAGATCGCCGACGCGATTGTCCGCCTCGAACGGCTGGTGACCCAGCTCCTCGCGCTCGCGCGTGCCGAAGAAGCCGGCGTGTCCGCTCCGCTGGAGGCGGTAAACCTGCGCGAGGTGGCCGCGGCGGTCATCACCCGACACTTCAGTCAGGCGATCGAGGCCGGTATCGACCTGACGCTCGAGGGCGACGCGCAGGTTGTCCCGATGGTACCCGGCCACCGCACGCTGATTTTCGAAATACTCGCCAACCTGATCGACAATGCGATCCGCTACAACCGACCGGGCGGCACGGTGACGGTTACGATCACGGTCGAGCCTTCCGGGACGTCGGTCACCATCGCCGACGATGGTCCCGGCATCGCCGCTGCGCACCGCGACACGGCGTTCGACCGTTTCGTCCGGTTCGGCGACATCAACGGCCCGGAAGGCAGTGGCCTGGGTCTCGCAATCGTCCGCTCGGCCGCGGCACGGCTGGACGCCACCGTCGGGTTTGGCGACGCGGGCGTTGGCACAACCGTCATCCTGCGCTTCCCGCAGCCGCTGACTAGCCCCGACGACACCGCATAAAACCACGTCATGTGGATCGCGATCATCGACGGGCGCGCGAAGCGGGCACGACACGAGCACGACGCGGGCGGCGATCATCCCGGACGGGCTGCACGAAGCGCAGCGCGCCGATATCGTCGTGATCGACGGTACGTTCAGGATGGCGTTCCTGGTCGCGACTATCGGCGACTACGATCCTTCGTTGTCGCCGATCGACGAGAGCGCCCCGCTGCGTGAACGCGACATGCGTGCGGGGCGGGCGTCGGCGCATACCGCAAACGCCCGACCGGCCTAGGCCTTCTTCATCTGCTTGACCGCATGGTCGGCCGCGCGGGCAGTGAGCGCCATGAAGGTCAGCGACGGGTTCACACAGGAGATCGATGCCATCTGCGCGCCGTCGGTGACGTACAGGTTCGACGCCGCATGCGCCTGGCTCCACTCGTTGAGCACCGACGTGCGCGGGTCGCGACCCATCCGGGCGCCGCCCATCTCGTGGATCGCATCGCCGGGGACATGCTCGCGTTCCGTGCTCTTGACGTTGGTCAGGCCCGCGGCCTTGAGCATCGCCTCGCCCTGCGTCCGCGCGTCGGACATCATCTTCAGCTCATTGTCGCGGAAGGTCACGTCGAAGCGGACCAGCGGCACGCCGAACCGGTCGACCTTATTCTGATGGAGCGACACGCGGTTGTCGGCATAGGGAAGGCACTCGCCGAACGCGCCCATGCTGAACCGCCACGGCGCATATTTGCGCATGCCCTGCTTCATCGATGCGCCGAATCCGACCGGGGCGGCGGGGCTACGGAAAGCGCTGCCCTGATAGCCATAGCCGCGCTTGAAGCCGACACCCTCGTCGCTACCGACGTTGCGAAAGCGCGGGATATAGACACCGCCTGGACGGCGACCGAACTCGATGAATTCATCCATGCCGGGAATGTCGCCTTCGACCCCGACGCGGAAGATGTGATCCATCACGTAGCGCCCAAGCGTGCCGCTGGCGTCGAAATAGCTGCGATCGCTGCCCGGTGCGCGCGAGTTGAGCAGGATCTGCGTCGAGGCGATCGCGGAAGCGCAGAGGAAGACGAGATCGGCCTGCACCGTTTCCACCTGCCCTGTCTTCGCATCGATATAGCGGACGCCGGTAACCTTCTTGCGCGCCGCGTCATAGGCGAGATTGGTGACGACCGCGTCGGACTTCAGCGTCAGGCGACCGGTCGCGCGCGCGGCGGGCAACGTCACCGCCTGGGTCGAGAAATAGGCACCGAACGAACAGCCGTTGCTGCATTGATTGCGAAACTGGCACTTGGTGCGGTTCTGATCAGGCTTGTCCTCGGTCATATTCGACAGCCGCGTATTGATCAGCTTCCGGCCGGGGAACTTCGTTTCGAGCCCCTGCTTCAACCACTTCTCGGCGATGTTCATCGGCATCGGCGGTTGAAACTCGCTATCCGGAAGATGTGCGAGGTTCTCGCGCGAGCCGGATACGCCGATATATTTCTCGACATAGCTGTACCACGGCGCGACGTCGTCATAGCGGATCGGCCAGTCGCCATCGATGCCGTCCCGCTTGTTCGCCTCGAAATCCTCCGGGCTCCAACGGAAGCACCAGCGCCCCCAGATGATCGACTTGCCGCCCACCGCAGCGGGGCGGATCCAATAGAATTTTTCGCCCTCGTCATAGGCATAGGGGTTCAACCGGTCGTCATTGTAGAATTCCCGGTTGCTCGGCGAGACATAGCCATGCTTGGCAATGAAATAATCGCTGTCCATCAATGCCTTGGGCATGATGTTGCGCGCGGGCACCTCGTAAGCCGGCTTGCCGTCGTAGGTGTAGCCCTCGCCGTGCTCAACCATCTTGCCGCGGTCCAGCATCAGGACGCGTAATCCCTTTTCGGTCAGTTCCTTTGCGGCGAAACCGCCGCTTACGCCCGAACCAATGACGATCGCGTCGAACCTGTTGGTCTCAGCCATGATCTTCCTCTCCTAATTCTCAGTCAGAAACACACGCTTCAAGATCACCCCCGTTTAAAAGCGGAGGGCGCGCAGTGTCCGGAAGCTCGTTGTGATGTCGGGCAGATACGGCGCGGGGGCCTGATCATTCTCGACGTAGAAATGCCGGACGCCGGCGCTGGCCTTCAGTTTGAAGAGCGCGGCGAAATCGACCGTGCCTGCACCGACCGCGGCCATGCTGCGATCGGGCCGCATGTCCTTGACGTGATAGGCGTAGAGCCGCTGCGACAGGCGTTCGATCAGCGTCGTCAGGTTTTCACCCGCATGCAACGCCCAGTACAGGTCGAGTTCGAGCTTCACGAGCGTCGGATCGGTCTCCTTCAGCAGCCGCTCGTACAGGCTGACGCCGCCCGGTTTGATCGTGAATTCAAAATCGTGGTTGTGATACGCGAAGCCGAGCCCGGCCCTTTTCAGGTCTTTGGCGAACCGGTTGAAGTTCGGCAGTGCTGCGCTCCAACCCTGCTCGTTGCGATGCTCGTCGGTCATGTACGGCAGCACGACGGTGGTCGCGCCGAGCGTCTTGGCCATCGCGACCGACTGGTCGAACCGCTGAAGCAGCGCGTCATAACCGATATGCACCGACGGCGCTGTCAAACCGAGCGTGTCCATCGTCCGGCGCAGCTTCGCATGGTCCATGCCCTCATAGCCGCCACCGCCGAACTCGACTTCGCGATAGCCGATCTGCGCGACCTGCTTGAGCGTCCCGAACGGGTCCTTCGAGAAGATGTCGCGGATCGTGTAGAGCTGCAGGCCGATCGCCTTCAGCTGCGCGGCGGAGGCGGTGGGCACGAACGCGAGCGCCGCGGCGGCGCCCGAGCCGGCGAGCAGGTTGCGACGGCTGAGGATCATGCGGAATATACCTTATTGACCTGAGAATAGGGGAATGCGCCGTTATACTCGCCCGGCACCGGCAGATATTCGCGCTCCTGCGTCATGCCGATTTCCGACGTGTAATAGCCGGTAATCACGAGCTGCCGGAACGCTTCGAAGAACACGCCGCCCGACGGGATCTGGTCGTTCATCGCCAGCGTCAGGAGCGCGTCGTGCTGCGCCGCGGTCGCGCCTGCGCCGGGCACCTTATAGTCCTTCAGACAGCGCGCCTCGATCGCGTCGAGCCCGGCGAGGATCGGCACCCGATCGGCGGGTGCAGCCCAGTCGGCGAGCAGCTTTTCGATGTAAGCCGGAACGCCGGCGGCAATCGCTCCCGGCGTATCAGTAGTCGGAACGACGCGTTCGCTGAGCGCAGTCATGAGCGCACGCTGGGAGGCCGTGAACACCGCGACGCTCGGCGGACCTTCGCTGATCGCCGGGATGCCGGCGGCCGAGCCTGGCGCTTGCCCGACGCCGGCGGCGCGCGCGATCGGGGCGAAAAGGGCACTGCCGAACATGCCGACGACGCCGGCGAGCGCAGTTCTGCGATCGATCATTTACCGTCCTTCTTCAGATCTTGCGCGATCGCCGCCTCGGTCAGCGGACGGACCCAGATATTGCGAAACGACACTGGTGAATCGTGATCCTGCAACTGGATCGGCGCGGCGTCCGCGTGTGCAGCGTAGCTCGCGACCTTGCGCCAGATCGTCGTGCCGAGCATCGCCTGGTGATTCTGCACGAGCACGCCGTTCAGTAGCGCGGTGACATACGCGGGGCGAACCAGACTGCCGTTCGCGGCAAAGCGCGGCCGTTCGAACACGATGTCGTAGGTCTGCCACTCGCCCGGCTTGCGCGCGGCGTTCACGAGCGGCGGCTTCCAGCCATAGACCGCGCCGACGGTGCCATCGGCATAGGTCGGGTTCTGTGACCCATCGAGGATCTGCAATTCGTAGCGTTGCATGAACCAGATCCCGCTGTTGCCGCGATCCTGCGAGTTTTTGGTCGGCGGATACGGCGAGCGGAATTCGAGATGCATCTGAACGTCGCCGAAGCTCTGTTTGGAGACGAGGTTGTTCTCGCCGCCGCTTGCCGCGCGCGACGGGATCGTCAGCGCGCCGTTTGCGATCGGCCATGCGATGCGATCGGCCCTCCAGGCATCGAGCGAACGGCCGTCGAACAGCACGATCGCATCCGCAGGCGCGCCGCCGGGCATGGCGGCCGGTGCGACGACGATCGGCGCGGGCCGGTCGGCATCATGGACGCGCCATTGTCCGCCGGGCAGCATCGGCGTGTCCTTGAACCCCGGCTTCTCCTGCGCCGCGACCGGCCCTGCCGTCGTCAGCCCCATCGCCGCGATGACTCCCGCCATCACACCCGTCTTCATCCTCATCCCCCTCATGCCGCGTCGATCTCGCGATAGGCGGCGATCAGGCGATCCTCACCCGCGCGGCCAGCGATCGAATTGCCGTGTTCCATCCCGATCACGCCGGTATAGCGTTTCGCCTTCAGCCACTTCACGATCGAGGCGAAGTTGATCTCGCCGGTCGACGGTTCGTTGCGCCCTGGATTGTCGCCGAACTGGATATAGCCGATCTCGTTCCAGCAGGTGTCGAGCGTCGGGATCAGGTTCCCCGACTGGATCTGCTCGTGATACAGGTCGGCGAGGACCTTGACCGCGGGGCTGTTGGCGCCGCGCGCGACCGCGTAGCCCTGCGATACCGTCTGCATATAGACGCCGGGATGGTTGGTCCGCGTGTTGAGCGGCTCCATCACCATCGCCGCGCCTGACGGCGCAACGATATCGCCCGCGCGCCGCATCACGTCGATCACGCGCGCGGTCTGGATATCGACCGGCACCTTTGGATCCATGAAGCCGGTGACGACGGTCATCCGCCTGGCGTTCAACCGCTTGGCAACGTCAAGCGAAGCGCGGATGTCGGCAAGAAATGCCTCGCGCTCGGCGCCGTCGGTCGCGCCGAGCAACGGTCGCGACTTCGACCATTTGGGCATGCTGGCGACGAACACGCCCATCGTCATGCCGCGCTGCGCGAGCGCCTTCGCCATCTCCTCCTGCTCGGCCACCGATCGCGTCGCCGCCTCGTTGTCCTCCCAGGCGGTGAAGCCCTGATCGGCGGCATAGGCGATCTGCTCGATCCGTCCCCCGCGACTGGCGAAGCTGCCCTCGTGCGGCGCATAGGCGAGCGAGAAGCGTGCCGCATTGCTGCTGCGGCGTTGCCCCGCGGCCATCCCCGGCACCAGCGACGCCGCGGCGGCCGCGCCAAGTAGCGTTCTGCGCGAGAGCGTCATGCGGTGCGCCCCATCATTTCGACCCCTCGGACTTGAGATACGCGATGATCGCCGCGCGCTTGGCCGGATCGGGTGTCGCGATCGGCATGCGCGTGCCGGGCACCTTCTTCTGCGGAGCCGCAAGATACTCGTTCAGCGTCTGCTCGTCCCAACGCAGCTTCGAGGCCTTCATCGCGGCCGAATAGTTGAAGCCGGGCATCGCCGCAGCAGCACGACCGACCACGCGGTAAAGATTGGGGCCGATGCCGTTGCGGCCGCCCTTCACGACGGTGTGACAGGCGCGGCACGCGGCGAACGCCGGTGGTGAGGCCGGGGTCGACTGTGCAGTGGTCGGCGCGGAGGCCGTGACCGCCGCAACCGCCGCGATACTTCCCGCAACTATAGCCATGAGCAGCTTCATTCATTCTCTCCCGACGTCACTAAAGTCCATTTCTGGTCAGATCCTGCGTTGGCGATCACCGCCTCGATGAAGCGCATCGTGCGCAGGCCATCGATCACGCCCGGACACCAGCGATTGCCAGCGTCACCGCGAATCGCCGAGGCGAAGGCGCGGTACAAGTTGGCGAATGCTTCAATATAGCCCTCGGGATGTCCCGCGGGTGTACGCATCAACGCGGCCACGCCGTCGTGCAGTCCGGGGCCACCGGTCCGAACGATCTCGGCGGGACGATCGAGCCAGCGTAACGTCAGCGTATTGGGCTCCATCTGCGCCCAGTCGAGCCCGCCGCGCTCGCCGTGGATGCGCAACCGCAGCCCGTTCTCCTCGCCCGCCGCGACCTGGCTCGCCTTGAGCACGCCGCGCGCGCCGCCCTCGAACCGCAGCAACGCGCTGACGTCGTCGTCGAGCCGTCGACCCTCGACATGTGTCGTCAGATCGGCGGATACCGATTGCACGGCCAGCCCCGATACATGCTCGGCGAGCTGGAACGCGTGTGTGCCGATGTCGCCAAGACACCCGCCAAGCCCGGCGCGCGCGGGATCGGTCCGCCATTCGGCCTGCTTGTTGCCGTCGGTATCGATCGGTTGGCTGAGCCAGCCCTGTAGATATTCGACCTGGACGAGCCGGATCGCGCCGAAATCGCCGCGGGCGGTACGCGCGCGCGCCTCTTCGATCATCGGGTAGCCGCTATAGGTGAATGCCAGCGCGAACCGTCGGCGGCTGGCCTTGGCGGCGGCCGCGATCGCCTCGGCCTCGACGACACTCATCGCCATCGGCTTTTCGCAGAAGACGTGGAACCCCGCGTCTAGCGCGGCGATCGCCATCGGCGCGTGCAGATGGTTCGGCGTCACGATCGCGAGCGCATCGATTTTCTCGCTCTCCGGCAAGGCGCGTTCGCGCTCGATCAGCGCGTCGAGCGAAGGATAAACGCGCTGCGGATCGAGCCCAAGCAGGTCGCCGGTCCGCACGTTGCGCCCTCCATCGGTGCTGAACGCGCCCGCCACCACGTCCCAATCGCCGTCGAGCGCGGCCGCCATGCGATGGACCGCGCCGATGAACGCCCCCTCCCCGCCGCCGACCATGCCGAGCCGCAGCCGGCTCACGACCGGTCCTCCGACAGACCGAGCAGCGCGCGGATCGCGGTGCGGTCGACGCCGCTGGCGGCGAAGTCGTCGAACGCGCGGTCACCCCGGCGGATGATGTGATCGCGGATGAATGGCGCGCCTTCACGGGCGCCGTCTTCCGACCGTTTCAGCGCACACTCCCATTCGAGCACCGCCCAGCCGTCATACCCATAGTGCGCCATTTTGCTGAAGATCGCGGAGAAATCGACCTGCCCGTCGCCGAGCGAGCGGAACCGGCCCGCGCGGTCGACCCAATTCTCGTAGCCGCCATAAACGCCGGTTCGCCCGGTCGGGTTGAACTCGGCATCCTTGACGTGGAAACACGAGATCCGGTCGTGATAGCGATCGATGAAGTCGAGATAATCGAGCTGCTGCAACACGAAGTGCGACGGATCGAACAACAGGCGCGCGCGCGCATGATTGTCGACTGCGGCGAGGAACCGCTCCCAGGTCGCACCGTCATGGACGTCCTCGCCCGGATGGACTTCGAACGCACAATCGACGCCAGTGTCCTCGAACACGTCGAGGATCGGGGTCCAGCGGCGTGCGAGTTCGGCGAATGCCTCCTCGATCAGCCCGGCGGGGCGTTGCGGCCAGGGATAGACATAGGGCCATGCCAGCGCGCCCGAGAAGGTCGCATGCGCAGACAACCCAAGATTGGCACTCGCGCGTGCGGCGAGCTTGACCTGTTCGACCGCCCATACCTGCCGCTCGGCCGGCTTGCCGTGGACCTCGGGCGGGGCGAATCCGTCGAAGAGCGTATCGTAGGCGGGGTGGACCGCGACCAGCTGGCCTTGCAGATGGGTCGACAATTCGGTGATTTCGATGCCGTATCTGGCCAACCCGCCGCGGATCTCGTCGCAATAGGTCACGCTCTCGGCGGCAAGCTTGAGGTCGATCAACTGCGCGTTGCATGGGATCTGCACCCCGACATAGCCGAGCCCGCCCGCCCATTTCGCCAGCCCGTCGAGCGTGTCGAACGGAGCCTCATTCCCGAGGAACTGGGCGAGGAATATTCCAGGTCCCTTCATGCCGGTCATGCTCCGCGCGCCCTGGTGTCGTCGCGGAACGTGACCTGGAACAACAGCGCGATCACCGCCGCGGCAATCGCGGGATACCACCACATATGCTGCCAGTCGACGATGCTCGGCGACGCGGGGAGCTGCGCGTAGAGCAGCGCGCCGATCTGCGAGCCGAGCAGCATCCCGACGCCGTAGGTGAACAGCGTCAGCATGCCCTGGGCTTGCGCGTTGACACCCTTGGGGGTCGCGATCGTACCGGTATAGATCGCGCCGGCGACGAAGAAGAAGTCGTAGCACACGCCGTGCAGCGCGACGCCGAGATACACCGCCCACAAGGACGAACCGCCGTCGCCGATCGCGAACAGCGCGTATCGCAACGCCCAGGCTGCCATGCCGACCAGCAGCAGCGGCTTCACACCGAACCGCCGATACAACCATGGCATCGAGAACATGAAAACCAGTTCGGACATCTGCCCGATCGCCAGCGTGCCCCCCACATTGCTGATCCCCGTCGCGCCGATATAGGGCGAGGCATAGGCGTAATACATCGCCAGCGGGATCGAGATGAGCGTCGCGCACGTGATGAAGATCAGGAACGAGCGCTGCTTGAGCAGCCCGAACGCCTCGACGCAGAACACCTGGCGAAGGACGCTCTCGTCGCGCGGCGCGTCCGACGCGACGTTGGGCAACGTGATGCTATAGAGCCCCAGTGCAATCGACACGACCGCCGCGACGCGGAAGATCTGCGGGCTTGCGGACAGGCCGGCCCAGCCAATGATGAGGCCGGCGGCGATCCAGCCGAGCGTCCCGAACGCGCGGACGAACGGGAACTTGTCGGTGCGCTCGCCAAAGCTCTTCAGCGCGATCGTGTTGGCGAGGCCGACCGTCGGCATATAGAGGATCATGTAGCAGAGCAGCAGCCAGACGAAGGTCTGCCCGCCCTCCGGCGTCACCAACGACGGCAGCACAAACAGCAGCACGCCGCCGACTAGGTGCAGGATCACCATCAGCATCCGCGGGCTTACATAGCGCGCCGCCGCCATCCCGAGCAGGAACGACCCGACGATCGAGGCGATCGGCCCGACAGAAAAGGCGTTACCGATCAGAGTACCGATCCCGACCGTCTGCATCACGAGACCAAGGGTGACGGTCCAGGCGCCCCAGACGAAAAACTGCATGAACATCATCGCGCTCAGGCGGCCGGTCAGAAGACCGCTCGTCGTGACTTGGGATCCCTCGCTTGCAAGCGCCATTCGCTACCTCTCCGATCGCAGTTTGCCTGCTTGTCGACGCCAAGGCTACGGAGCCTGGCAACGAATGTAAAGGATTACATCGGATATATATCGACAGTGCCGACGACCGGATCCATGACGCCCCTATGCCGACGATCATCGAAGTGGCCGCGCTTGCGGGGGTTTCCACCGCCACCGTGTCGCGAGTGCTCAGCCGCCCCGAACAGGTGTCCGAAGACACGCGCACGCGCGTGCTCGCGGTCGTCCGCGAGTCCGGGTACGCGCCCAACGTCGCCGCGCGGAGCCTGCGGACATTGCGCGCCGCCAAGATCCTGCTCACCGTGCCTGACATCTCGAACGCCTTCTTCGCCAGCGTCATCCGCGGCGCCGAAGAGGCTGCACGCGACGCGGGCTATTCGGTCGTCGTCGGCGACACGCGGCACGATCCCGAGGTCGAGGATCAATATGCCGACATGCTCTCGCGCCGCGAAGTCGATGGACTGATCTTCCTAGGCCACCGCTTGCCCGCCCGCCTCGCGTCTTTGTTGGCGCGCAAAGGGGCGGCCGCGCCGATCGTCAACGGTTGTGAATACAGCCCCGATCTCGGCGTCCCGAGCGTCCATATCGACAACGCCGCAGCGAGCGCCGACGCGATCAAGCATCTGATCGGACTTGGCCATCGCAGGATAGGCGTGGTCACCGGGCCCGAGGTCAGCCCGATCAGCCGCGATCGCCTGGCGGGCGCGATCGACGCCGCGACCCGCGCTGGCCTGCGCGACAGCCTGCACATCCGAATCGGCGATTATTCCGCGCGCTCGGCCGTCGACCACGCCCGCGACCTGCTTGCGCAGGCGATGACGGCGATCTTCTGCTTCAGCGACGAAATGGCGATGGGCGCCCTTAGCGCGATCGGCGACGCGGGGCTGTCCTGCCCGGCTGATATCTCGGTGATCGGCTTCGACGATCTGCCGCTCGCGCGCTATTTCCAGCCGCCGCTGACCACGATCGCGCAGCCCAAGAGCATGATTGGCCGCCGCACCGTCGATCTGCTCGTCGATATCCTGCGCGGCGTCGACAGTGCTTCACGGCAGGTCACGCTGCGGCACGAATTGATCATTCGAAGCAGTACCGCACGACCTCATTCGAGGGATCGATGACCGGTCTTGCCCTCGCCGTTGCGTGTAAATCGGCACCGAGCGCCTTGGCGGCGTCAGCTTGGCAGCCGACGACGAGGTGATCGCAACGATCGCTCCCATCACCGTGACGATCTACAATGCCCGGATCGACACGCCGCCGGTGCTGAGCAGCAACCCGGGGTCGCCCGCGTTCGATCCGACATGGACCACCTGCGCGTGCCAGCCGGTCAGCCCCGCAGTCGTGATCGTTGCTGCCCCGACCACCAAGTCATAGCCCGGTGGCGCGTGCATGAACGTGGTCGCGGGGTGCACGGCATGGCGCTGCGCAAAGCCGTCGATCCCGTCGCCCGGCTGTCGCCGATCGTCGGCGGCCCGTCCTATCGGCCGGGAAGGAAGTACGGCAAGACGTCATCCCCGATCGCTAGTCGGTAACGCCCTGCCGACGCCCTCGACGATGCCGGCACCGTTGGACTGCGGCCCGCGCCGTGCCGCGCTAGGCACCCTGCCGGAGACGACGCCAAGATCGTTGAAAATCGAGCAAGCTGCCGTGGATCGCCACGCGGATCATGTCACGACAGGGTGCGCCATAGCCTAAGGTCGGGCACGGATCGATCGTCGACACGATGCCGCCACGCGCCGCACGACGATTCCCGTATGCGTCGGCGACGCGGACTCGACACCGGCGAGACGATGACGAGCAGCGCCGCCATGCGCATTCACCGCATTACTCGGCAGTCGCCTTCAGGCCGCGATCCTCGAGCATCGGGCCGATATCGGGATCCTTGCCGTAGAACGCTTTGAACATCGGGGCGTATTCCTGCGTGTGGCCCTTCGACAGAATCATGTCGCGGAAGCGCTGCCCGTTCGCGCGCGTCAGGCCGCCATGCGCCGTGAACCACGCATAGGCATCGTTATCGAGCATCTGCGTCCATAGATACGCGTAATATCCCGCGGCATAGCCACCCGCCCAGATGTGCGCGAAATAGCTGGTGCGATAGCGCGGCGGGACATCCTTCGTGTCGAGCCCCATCGTGTTGAGCGCCTTCGTCTCGAACGCATCGACGTCCTGCGGCCCCGCCGAGGCCGGCAACGAATGCCAGTCCTGATCGAGCGTGGCTGCGGCGACCAGCTCGCCGAGCTCATAGCCCTGGTTGAACTTCGCCGCGTTCTTGATCTTCGTGACCAGCGCCTGCGGCATCACCGCGCCGGTGCGGTAATCCTTGGCATAGTTGGCGAACACCTTGGGATCGAGCGCCCAATGCTCGTTGAACTGCGACGGGAACTCGACCCAGTCGCGCGCGGTGTTGGTGCCCGACACCAGCGGATAGGTCTGGTTCGCGAACAGCCCGTGCAGCGCATGCCCGAACTCGTGGAACATCGTCGTCACGTCGTCGAACGTGATCAAAGCGGGCTGGCCCGGCGCCGGCTTGGTGAAATTGCCGACGTTGTAGACGACCGGCTTGGTTTTCAGCAGCTTCGACTGGCCGACGAAGTTCGACATCCACGCGCCGCCCGCCTTGTTGTCGCGCTTCCAGTAATCGAAATACATCAGCCCGAGCTCGGAGCGGTCCTTGTCGTAGACAGTGAACACCCGGATGTCCGGCTGATAGGTCGGGATGTCGCGGCGTTCCTTGAAGCTGACGCCGTAGAGCTCATTGGCGGCGAAGAACACGCCGTCCTGCAACACGCGACCGATCTCGAAATACGGCTTCAGCTCGTTCTGGTCGAGGTCGTACTTAGCCTTGCGCACCTTGTCCGAATAGAAATCCCAGTCCGACGGCGCGAGCGGGAACGAAGCGCCGGTCGCGTCGATCGTCTTCTGCAACTCGGCGGCCTCACGCCGCTGCTCCGCGGCTGTCGCGGGCACGAGCTGCGTCATGAAGCCCTTGGCCGCCGCCGGGGTCTTGGCCATCTGGTCGTACAGCGAATAGGCGGCATAGTTCGGATAGCCGAGCAGCCTGGCCTTCTGCGCCCGCAACTGCGCGATCTTCGAAATCAGCGCACGCGTATCGGTCGCGTCGCCGCGCTGCGACCGGTTCCAGCTCTTCTCGAACAGCGCGGCGCGGGTCGCACGATCGCTCAGCGACGCGAGCGCCGGCTGCTGCGTCGTGTTCTGCAGCGACAGGACATATTTGCCCGGCATCCCCCGCTCCTTGGCGCCTTCCGCCGCGGCGGCGATCTCGGCGTCGCTCAGCCCGGCGAGCTTGGCCTTGTCGTCGATCACCAGCGCGCCCGCCTTCGTGCCCGCGAGCAGCTTCTGCTGGAAGTCGGTCGTCGCGGTCGAGATCTGCGTGTTCAGCAGCCGCAGCTTCGCCTTATCGGCGTCGTTCAATTGCGCGCCGGCATGGAGGAAATCGCTGTGATAGATCTCCAGCACCTGGCGCTGCTCGGCGTCGAGACCGAGCGTATTCTTCTTCGCATACAGCGCCTGCACGCGCGCGAAGAGCTTGGGATCGAGATAGATCGCATCGCTATGCTGCGCGAGCTTGGGCGCCTCGATGCTGCGGACCTTGTCGAGCACGTCGTTGGTGTTCGCCTGCGACACCCCGAAGAACGCCTGGCTGGCGCGGTCGAGCGTCCGGCCGGAGCGCTCCATCGCCTCGATCGTGTTGGCAAAGGTCGGTGCCGCGGGATTGTTGGCGATCGCCTTCATCTCGGCGATCTGCTCGGCCATCCCCTGCTCGAGCGCGGGCTGGTAATCGGCGTCGGTAATCTGGTCGAACCGCGGCGCCTGGAACGGCAGCGTGCTGGGCACGGTCAGCGGGTTGACGCGCGCCGCCTGGACCGTGGTGGCACCGGCAAGGCAGCACAGAATCGCGGCGGAACGAAGCAGGGTGGAACGCAGCATCGATGGTTCTCTACGGCAGGAGTGATGACGCTCTTCTTGCATGGACCGTCAACCCGCCACAACGTCTGATTATCGCGTCCACCCGGCCGTTGCGGACCAGGCTAGACGCGCTTCGACCGCAGCGTGATCCGCGTCATTTCCGCCCATCGGCCAAGCCGCATCGCGAAGCCTGGCCACAGCCCGGTGCCGTTGCTCACATACAGCGTCATCCCGTCGACGTCGTAGCGCCCCGAAACGAAGCCGCCATTGGCGAGCGCAAAGATCCGGTCGAAGCCCAGGATCATGCCCCCATGCGTATGCCCGGACAGCTGCAGCGCGACCCCGCGCGCCGCCGACTGCCGCGCCGCCTTGGGCTGGTGGTCGAGCAGCAGGACCGGCACCCCAGCCGGCGCACCGGCCAGCGCCGCGGCAAGATCCGGCCCCGCCTGCCCGACCGCGGGCGCGGAGAGATCGGTCACGCCCGCGAGAACCAGCCGCGCATCGCCGCGCGTGAGCAGCGTATGCGCGTTGGGCAACATGCGGATGCCCAGCCCCTGAAGATGCCGCATCCATGCCGCATAATCGAAGAAATACTCATGGTTGCCGGGGATCGCATAGACGCCGTCCGGCGCGCGCAGGTCGCGCAGCGGGGCGACGTCCGCCTGCCGCATCGCCACCGACCCGTCGATAAAGTCTCCGGTCACCACGATCAGGTCCGCGCCCGACGCATTGGCGCGCGTCACGACCGCCCGCGCCCAGTTCGCGGGAAACAGCCGGCTGATATGCAGGTCGGTCAGCTGCAGCACGCGGTATCCGTCGAACTGCGGCGGCAGGTCACGGATCGTGACCTCGACGTCCTTGATGACCGGTACGCGGATCGCGTTGGCGACGCCGATCGCCGCCAGCACCGCGGCAAGTCCCGCAGTCGCATAGCGCACCGCGTCGGGCACCACCGCACCACGTCGCACCAGCATCGTCGCCAGCGTCGCGAGATCGACCAGCATCTGCAGGATGGCGAGCAACAGGATCGCGCCGAACGCCCAGTTGAACGCGATCACGACGGCGCGGGGAAATTCGGGCGCGAACACCGACCCAGACGAGAGCCGGCTCCACGAATGATACTGCGACGCCAGCAGCAGCAGCACCGCGACGACCAGCTTGACCGGCACCGTCAACGACAGCGGCCACAGCCAGCGCAGGATCACGTACAGGCACGGCAGCGAAAAAATCAGCTGGAAGATCGTCTCTATCCTTTGGCGATGCCCCCGGGAACGATGACGGCCAGCCCCGATACCGCCGCGCCTGCCCGCGTGGCGCAATTTATTTCCGACGCACCCCAATCTTCAGCGCGAATAGACGCCGATCAGCGCACGCCGCAGCATCCGGTCCTCGAGCGAATAATAGAGCGCGATCCTGTCGCCCTCGATCACGGTCGATGCGGCGAACGCGATATCGGTCGCCTCGCGGCTCACCGCGGGCGGCGGCACCAGCATCGGCTCGATCCCCCGGCCGGTCACCGCCGTGAAATCGGCATCGAAGCTGATCCAGCCGATCCGCCACCGCGCGTCATGCGTCGCGCCATTGTAGAACATCACCGGATCCTGCCCCGCGATCCGGATGATCGGCCCGGTCGATAGGTGCCAATTGTCCCAGCTGTCCTCGCGGATTCCGAACGGATCGGGCATCACGGCCCACGGCCCCTTGGCGGTCGGTCCGCGCGCCATGCCGATCCGCGATGCCCCGTGCGCGGCATATTCGTAGAACAGCCGCCAATCCCCCGCCGCGGTCTGCGCGAGCGTCGCCTCCTTGATGTTGCCCTCGCTCGGTGGCGCCTTAAGCACTAGGTCCTGCTTCACCAGCGCGCTCAGCACGCGCCCCGCCGCCAGGATCATCGATCCTTGCGCGCGCGCCGCGTCGACGCCGGTATAATAGACCAGATACTCGCGATCGATCACCAGCACGGTCGGATCCTCGCACCCGCCAAGATCGGCAGGCCCCGGCCCCGGCACGATCGCCAGCCCCGGATCCATTCGGAAGTGCAGCCCGTCCGTACTTGCCCCGCCGGCGATGATGCCGGTCGGATCATGCGGCCCGAGCGGATGCGGCACGCCGCGGATCATCACGCGGTACAGATCGCCTTCCTTCCAGACGAACGGGCTCATCAGGTCCATTCCGTCGATCGGCGACGCGGCCGAGATCGTCACGGTGTCGAGGTCCTCGACGACATAGCTCAGCATCGGATCACGCCCCTTGCGCAACGGTCAGCGACAGCGCGCCGTCGATCGTCACCGTCGTGCCGGTGATGTACTCCGCCGCCGGCGACAGCAGAAATAGGACAAGCGCGGCGACCTCGTCGGGCCGCCCCGCACGCTTCCAAGGGATCGCCGCTTCCTTCGCCGCCAGTTCGGTGGGATGATCGAGCGCAGACTGGTTCATCGGCGTCAGGATCATTCCCGGCGCGACGCCGTTGACCGCGATCCCCTTCGGCGCAAGTTCGAGCGCGAGCGTCGCGGTCAGCTGCGCCAGGCCGCCCTTGGCCGAATCGTAATCGACCCCGCCGGGCCGCGGCGCGCGCTCGTGGATCGACGAGATGTTGACGATCCGCCCCTTCGCCGCCTTCGCCTCCAGCGCCCGCACCATCCGCCGGCATGTCAGGAACGGTCCGTAAAGATCCGAGCGGATGACCCGGTCGAATTGCGAGAGTTTCATGTCGACCAGATCGACCCCGGTCATGTTGAGCCCTGCCGAATTGACGAGCAGGTCGACCGTGCCGAACGTCTTTTCGGCCACTGCAAACAGCTGTTCGACCGCGGACTCGTCACCGACATCGGTCTCGACGGCGATCGCGCGGTCATCCCCGCCGATCGACGCGCAGACCGCATTCGCCGCCGCGACGTCCGTATAATAGGTGATGACGACGCGCGCGCCGGCATCGCCCAGCGCCTTGGCACAGGCGGCGCCGATGCCCGATTCCCCGCCCGTGACGATCGCGACCCGATATTCAAGCATGCCAATCCCCGACGGCTGTTTTCTCGATCCGCGGCAAGCGCTTAACCGCGCCGCGGTGCAAATGAATTTGCTGTCAGGTCGACCGGTGGCTTACAAACGCCAGATGTAATGCAATCTGACCCTTACCAGGGACCGTCCCTGATGCGGATCAGTTCGGCGAAGCGACCAAGACCCGCTTTCAGGACGCAACGGTCCGTTCGCAAACACGATCTCGACGCTGGCTTTGTGCGGTGCCACGGCTGCGACAACGCTGTATCGGAACGGCAGCCCGGACTGGCCGGTGCAGGTTCGCCCGTCGCCCGGCGAGACCGTCCAACAGCATGTCTGGACGCGGCCAGTGGTCGCAGGCGCGCTTCTCCGCATCGCTCGCCCGGTCGCACATGCCGATCTTCAAAGGGGCGATCTGCGACTGACGCCCCGCCCCATGATGGGTTTTCAGGACTTGATGAGGATAGCATCGGAGGGAAGCATTCGATCGAGAAACGGCAGGATCGCCGCGCCGACTGCGGGCGCATCGCGCGAGAGCGTGGCGCGGCGGATCGGCGCCGACGCGGGGATATTGGACATCGTGGCGGACAATTTGCGCAGCGTCTCGGCCGCCAGCCGATCGAGGATCACATCGGGCAGACGGCCGCCGAGCAGGATCGCCGCCGGGTTGATCAGGCAGTTGATCGCGGTCAGCGCGGGCACCAGCGCGCTCGACGCCTCGTCGAGCCAGGCGACGAGATGCGGTGCATGCGCCTCGGGAAACGCCAGCGTGGGATCGAGCCCGTCGATCGACTGCCCCGCGGCTTCGAGCCGTTCGGCCAGCGCCGACAACGACACGATGTCCTGCAACACCCGCGACGGATCGCCGGTCAGCGGCAGGAAACCGATTTCCCCGCTGCGCGCATCGGCCCCGCGATAATAGGTGCCGTCGATCACGATTCCGCCGCCGAGCCCGGCACTGATCAAGATGTAGAAGAAGCTGGCATGGTCGAGCCCGCTGCCGAACTGCGCCTCGCCGATCGCGGCGGCGGCGGCGTCGTTATCGATATGGATCGACCAGGGAACGACGTCGGCGAGCAGCGCCTGGAGATCGACCTCGCCCCACCGCTCATAGCCCTCGGGCCGGTGCGGCAGGACGACGCGACCGAGATCGTCGGGCAGGGCGACGCGGACGCCGAGTACGCGGTCGGTGCGGATCACGCCGCTCTGGTGGATCTCGGCGATACCGGTCCGGACGATCGCGACGACGTCTTCGGGCATCGCGAACGCGATCTGCCGCGTGAACCGCGACCTGACTGTGCCCGCCAGATCGAGCGATACCAGCGTCACATGATCACGGTCGATGTTCAGGCCGATCGCGAAACAGCCGTCGGGATTGATCCGCAACCGTACCGCGGGCTGGCCGCGGACGCCGGTGCGACGACCGGCGTCGACGATCAACTCGGCATCGAACAGCCGCGCGGTGATGTTGGCGATGGTCGGTGACGTCAGATTGGTCATCGTCGCGATTTCGCTGCGGGTGATGTCCGGATGACGCCGGATCACCTGCAGGACGACGCGCTGGTTATAGTCGCCTGCGCGCTCGAGGTTGGTCCCCGACAGGCTGGGCCCCAATCGCACCGCACGCTCGTCCGCAGTGACACCGCTGTGGACCGACGGCTCGAAATCCGAAAAATTCAACCTTATCCCTCCAGCAATCTTGAGAGATCATATTTTGGTATTGCTCATTGTCCCCCCAGCGATACCCGCGGGTCAACATTCACAGATTTATTTTGGCACTCACCGCGCGCGTCGTCATCCCGCGCGTCCACCTGCCGCGATCCAGCGATCGATCTTCGTCTCGAGCACGGGCATCGGCAGCGCGCCGGTGTCGAGAACCTGCGCATGGAAACCGCGCGGATCGAAGCGCGTACCCAGCGCCGCCTTCGCCTTTGCCTTGGTCCGCGCGATCGTCAGCTGGCCGATCTTGTACGCCAGCGCCTGCCCCGGAATCGCGATGTAGCGCTCGACCTCGGCGGTCGCATCGGTGCGCGCCATCGGCGAATTGGCGAGCATATACGCAATCGCCTGGTCGCGCGTCCAATTCTTGGCGTGGATCCCGCTGTCGACCACCAGCCGCATCGCGCGCAGCATCTCGTCGTTCAGCCCGCCCATCCGCTGATACGGATCGGTCTCGACGCCAAGCTCTTTCCACAGGCTTTCCGCATACAGCGCCCAGCCTTCGACATAGGCGGTGTTCCCGCCGAATCGCATGAACGCGGGCAGCGCCTCGTTCTCCTGCGCGAGGCTGATCTGGAAATGATGCCCCGGCACGCCCTCGTGAAGGAACAGCGTCTCCATCTCCCAGGTGTAACGCGACGGCAGGTCATAGGTGTTATAATAGAAGACGCCCGGACGCGTCCCGTCGGGCGTGCCCCCCTGGTACGAGCCGCCCGCCTCGGTCTTCTCCTTGAACGCGGGCACCGCGCGGATCTCGAGCTTGGTCCTGGGCAGCAGCGAGAACTGCTCCGGGATCCGGCGATAGATCTTCGTCTCGATCGCCTTATACCCCTCGCGCAGCGCCTCGGCGGAGACCGGCGCGAACTTGGGATCGGTCCGCAGATAGGTGAAGAACTCGGGCAGCGTCCCCTTGAAGCCGACCGCCTGCTTCTGCACGCCCATGTCCTTCAGCAGCCGCGCGACCTCTGCCAGACCGAGAGTGTGGACGTCGTCGGCGGACAGCGGCAACGTCGTGTTCTGCTCGATCAGGTACGTGTACAGCTTGGCCCCGCCCGGAATGGCGGACAGCCCGACGCTGTCGCGCGCTTTGGCGCGATAGGTGTTGGCAAGAAAATCGCGCATCCGCTGTTCCGCAGGCAGGATCACGTCGCGAATCTGCGTGGCATAGGCGATGCGCAGCCGTACCTGATCCGCCGCCGAAACGGTCGCCGGAAACGTTTTGAGCGGGCCTGCAAAGGTCGAACGCTCGACGCCTTCCTTGATCAGATTGTCGAACTGGCCGATCATGTTGTCGACCACCAGCCGTGGCTGGACGATGCCGTCCGCCATGCCCTCGCGGAACAACCCGATCGCGCGGTCGAGGACAGCCGCATATTCGGCGTTGCGCTTTAGGTTGTTCTCGTAATCGGCGAGCGTCTTGAACGGCGCCGCCCCCTCCCCCGATGCGAAATCGGGATAGAAGGTCTGGAAACCCGACATATGATCGATCGGGAGGTCGCGCTGGATTTTGAGCAGATCGGGGGCATAGCCACGCAGCGTGATCCGCGTGCTTGTCCCGAACACGTCATACGCGATCTGGTCGACCGCGGAGAGTTTCGCGCGATCGATCCGGGCAAGCGCGGCGAGATCGGCCTCCGCGGCCGCGCGCTCGGCTGCGGTATAGGCGTCTGTCAGATACGCACCGAGACGATCCGCATATCGCAGGTCGCCGCGAAAGATCGCCGATACCGGGTTGCGCTTCAGGCTCGCCTCGTCGCTGGCGTAGAACAGCGCCTTGAGCTTGGTATCCTCGGCGCTATCGCCCGGCTGGGCGGTTGGCGGCGGCAAGGCCTGGCCGACCGCCGCCGTCGCGCCGGCAGTTGCGCCGGCAGTTGCAAGAAACGCAGCGAGCAGCAGCTTGATCGACACCGGCAAATTCCCCCTCCGCAAAGACGCGGCTATCGAGAGGGAGTAGGCCGGAGACCCACCTGCTGCAAGCGACGCCTTACTTCGGTTTGACGAACTTCAGCGTCATCCGGTCACTCTCCCCGATCGCCGCGTATTTGGCGCGATCGACGTCCTTCAGCGCATAGCTCGGCGGCAGCGTCCAGACGCCACCCTGCCAGTCCGCCGTGTCCTTCGGGTTCGCGTTGACCTCGGACGTGCCCGCCAGCTTGAACCCGGCCGCGGTCGCGAAGCCGATCACCGAGCTCGGCTTCATATAGCCGCTCTTTTCCTCGGCTGCGACATCGCGTGCTTCGGGCAGGCGATGCTCGACGACACCAAGCGTGCCGCCCGGCTTCAGCATCTTGAACATCGCCGCAAACATCGCGCGTGCGCGATCCGCGCCGCCAAACCGCCAGTTGTGGACGTTGCGGAACGTCAGAACGACGTCGGCGCTGCCATCGGGGACGCTTGGCTGGCCGGCCTCGGCGGGGAACGCCGCAAGCCGGACCTTGCCATAGGTCGTGGCATTCTTCGCCTGCATCCCACGCACGCCGTTCAGGCCCTTCTCCCACGGTCCTGCCGCGTAGTACGCACCATTCCGCGCGGTCAGCGGCGCGAGGATCTCGGTATACCAGCCGCCCGACGGCCAGATCTCGACCACCGTATCGGTCGGCTTGACACCGAAAAAGGCGAGCGTCTGCGCCGGGTGGCGATAGCGGTCGCGCGCGACGTTGGATGGCGTGCGCGTCGCCCCTGCGACAGCGGCAGCGATCGGCGCAGGCACGCGTTGCGCGCTCGCGGCAATCGGTGCGCTCACAGCGAGCAAAGCGGGGGCAGCGCAGAGCAAGAAACGGACAGAGCGGTTCATCGTCGACCTTTCGGAATGGGCTGACGCCAGCGTGGCCCGGATGTGATCGATCCACAAGCCCGCAGGCGCGATGCGCGCTCGTCCGTCTCTGGAAAAGGACAGCATGATTACCCATATTGTCGAAGAGGTTGACCAAAGGAACGAGCAATGGCTGGCGGCTGGACCCGCGATGGCGCGGTGCAGGATCAGATCGACGACACGGTGATGGATGCCGTGTTGGCGGCGCGTGCAAGGATGCCGACGGGCGAGAGCGAGACATATTGCGCACAATGCGGCGACGACATCCCGGAAGGACGACGCGTGGCAATCCCCGGTGTGCGCACCTGTGTCGCGTGCCAGAGCAGCCGCGATCGCCCCGCCTCCGCACTGTTCAACCGCCGCGGGAGCAAGGACAGCCAGCTTCGGTGACCCAAGGGCGGTGACGGCATCCTGTGATTTCCGGCTCGGAAAGGCTGGATTGCAGGGCGAGATGACGGACGCGCGGGCAACCCCGGATACCGCATGCTTCCACTGCGTGACGCGGGAGCCTACCGTATCTCCTTGAGGACGAAGGATCGTGGTCGCTTCGCGAGCTTTACTTGGCTTCGCTTGATCGTCAGGGCAGACCCATGAGCGACGTGACGCACACCCCTGCCCCGCCCGACGACGCCCCCGATTTCGTCGTCATCGACGTCGAGACGGCGTGCTCGCGCGTCAGCAGCATCTGCCAGATCGGGATCGTGGGTTTCAAGGGCGGGCGCGAGATCTTCGAATATGAAACGCTGATCGACCCGCGTGACGTGTTCGAGGTGTTCAACACACGGATCCACGGAATTGCCGCGCATCACGTCGTCGGCCGACCGACCTTTGCCGATGTCCACGCGACCGTCCACGGCCATTTGTCGGGGCGGACGACGGTCGCGCATTCCTATTTCGACAAAGGCGCGCTGGCCGCCGCCTGCCGCGTTCATGACCGCGCGATGATCGAGACGACCTGGCTCGACAGCGTGCGCGTTGCCAAGCGCGCCTGGCCCGATCTCGAAAGCCACCGGCTCGGGCTGCTCGCGCGATATCTCGGGATCGCGCACAAGCATCACGACGCGCTGAGCGATGCGCGCGCAGCAGGCTGGGTGATCGTCAAGGCGAGCGAACATACCGGGCTGTCGCTCCACGACTGGCTCGCCCCGCCCCGCGTCGCCGGCGCTGCGCCGCGCGCCGCGCCCGACGGTCCGCTGAAGGAGGACCGCGTCGTAATTTTGGGCGAGCCGCGCGATGGCCGGCTTGCGCACATCGCCGCCGGGCTCGGCGCGCGCGTGATGACCGGGGTCGGCAGCTCGACGACGCTGCTGGTGGTCGCCGGTCGCGAGCCGTTCGGCCGCGCGACCCGCTCGAGCGTCGCTTACCTGCGGGCGCAAGCGCTGCGGGCAGAGGGTGCACCGATCCGGATCATCGCCAGCGATGCGCTGAAGGCGATCGCCGCCAGCCGCTCCGCGTAATCCTCCCCCGCCACGGGGGAGAGTTTCGATCGCGCTTGATGCCAATCGGCTCGCTGGCTCAGGCCATCGCCATCAGGCCATCGCCATCAGGCTCGCATTGCCCCCGGCGGCGGTGGTGTTGATCGAGGTCGATACCTCCTCGACCAGCCAGTCGAGGCGATAGCCTGCGCCACCGGCCTGCGTCAGGACAATCGGCCCAGGCAGCGCGGCAATCGCCTGGTTGAGACTGCGAACGCGCGCGGCATCGCCCTCGATCAGTGCGCCCGCATACGGCCCGGCGGCAGCCCAATCGTCCGTCCAGCGCACCCGGGCGGCGACCGGCTTTGGCAGATCGAGCGCGAGCGCTGAAGCCCCACCAACGACGAGATCGTTACCCGTCGCAAGCCCTGCGGCCAGTTGGGCGATCAAACCCTCCCGCGTCTCGGGCAGCAGCAGCACAGTCCCGCGCGGATGAATCGCGTACAGGTTGGTCTCGCCGACCGGCCCAGCCAGTTCGGTCGTGCCCCCCAGCGACGACGCGCGCGCGCGGTCCCGCACCATCGCCGCCGCAGCCGTGTCGCCGGCATCGTCGAGCCAGGATGCCAGTGCGCCGACTGCGGCGTCACCCGATCCGGGCGTCCCGACATCCGCTCCCGTCACCAGCCGTCCGAGATACAACGGCCCGCCCGCCTTCGGCCCAGTCCCCGACAGCCCACGCCCACCGAATGGCTGGACGCCGACCACCGCGCCGATCACGTTGCGATTGATGTACAGATTGCCGGCTCGGACCAGCCCGGTGACGAACGCGATCGTCTCGTCGAGCCGCGTGTGCAGCCCGAACGTCAGGCCGTATCCGGTCGCGTTGATCCGGTCGATCAGCGTTCCGAGCTCCGCGCGCCGGAAGCGGATGACGTGCAGCACCGGCCCGAACACTTCGCGCTCCAGATCGGCAAGATCGTCGAGCTCGATGATCGTCGGCGACACGAACGTCCCATGCGTCGTGTCACCTACGGGCGCGATCTGCTCGACCGGGCGGCCGAGCGATCGCATCCGCGCGATATGCCCTTCGATCATGGTCTTGGCCTCGGCCGAGATCACCGGGCCGATATCGGTCGCCAGCGTATCGGTCCGGCCGATCCGTAACTCGCGCAGGGCGCCCTTCAGCATCGCCAACGTCCGGTCGGCGACGTCCTCCTGCAAGCACAGGATGCGAAGTGCCGAACAGCGCTGGCCGGCGCTGTCGAACGCCGATGCCACCACGTCCGCGACCACCTGTTCGGCCAGCGCCGAGGAATCGACGATCATCGCATTCTGGCCACCGGTCTCGGCCACCAGCGGGATCGGCGCACCGGCGGGCGATACCCGCTTGGCGAGTTCGGCCTGGATCAGCCGCGCGACGTCGGTCGAGCCCGTGAACATCACGCCCATCGTCTCGGGCGCAGCGACCAGCGCCGCGCCGACCGCGCCGTCCCCCGCCACCAGATGCAGCACGTCAGCCGGGATCCCGGCATCGTGGAGGATCGCGACACCCTGCGCGGCGATCAGCGGCGTTTCCTCGGCGGGCTTGGCCAGCACCGCATTGCCGGCGACCAGCGCGGCGGCGACCTGGCCGGCGAAGATCGCGAGTGGGAAGTTCCACGGGCTGATGCACGTCACCACCCCGAGCGGACGTTGCCCCGGCGGCAGCACGCGCGCCTGTTGCGCATAATAGCGCAGGAAATCGATCGCCTCACGCACCTCGGCGACAGCGTTGGCGAGCGACTTGCCCGCCTCGCGCATGACGAGCGGCAGCAATGCGGGCATCCGTGCTTGCATGAGGTCGGCCGCCCGGTCCAGGCACGCCGCGCGCTCCGTCACCGTCACCGCAGCCCAGCGCGGCGCGGCCTCGGCCGCCGTCCGCGCCAGTGCCAGCACAGCATCCGGCAAGACTTCGCGCACGGTGCCGACGACGTCGCGATGATCCGCCGGGTTCAGCACCGGCCGCGGTTCGCCGTCGGTCCCGGCCTGCACCGGCGCCAGCGCCCCGCGGAACGTGTCACTCAAGGTCGCCAGCACGCCCTCGTCGCTCGCATCGAGTCCGTCGGAGTTGCGACGCGTCCCGTACAGGTCGCGCGGCAAGGCGATCACCGGATGGGGCGCGCCCGGCACCGGCATCGCGCGAACCGTCGCGACCGGGTCCGCGACAAGCTCGGCGATCCCCACCGCCGGGTCCGCGATCCGGTTGACGAACGACGAGTTCGCGCCGTTCTCGAGCAGCCGCCGGACGAGATAGGCGAGCAGCGTTTCGTGCGTTCCGACCGGCGCGTAGATCCGACACGGCCGGTTCAGCCGATTGCCGCCGACGACCTCCTCGTACAGCGGCTCGCCCATCCCGTAGAGGCACTGGAACTCGTAATCGCCGATCGCGAACGCGGGCCCGGCCATCGCGTGGATGGTCGCGAGCGTCTGCGCATTGTGCGTCGCAAATTGCGGGAACACCGCATCCCCCGCCGTCAGCAGCTTACGCGCGCAGGCGAGATAGGCGACGTCGGTGTGGACCTTGCGCGTGTAGACCGGGAAGTCGGCGAGCCCGTCGACCTGCGCGCGTTTGATCTCCGCGTCCCAATAGGCGCCCTTGACCAGTCGGACCATGATCCGCCGGTCGGCACGCCGCGCGAGATCGACGATCCAGTCGAGCACGAACGGGCAGCGCTTGCCATAGGCCTGCACGACGAAGCCAAGCCCGTTCCAGCCACGCAGATCGGGGTCGGTCGCCAGGCTTTCGAGCAGGTCGAGCGACAGTTCGAGACGATCCGCCTCCTCCGCGTCGATGTTCAGGCCGATATCGTAGCGCTTCGCCAACAGCGCGAGCGCCTTCACGTCGGGCAGCAGTTCGGCCATCACGCGGTCCGCCTGCGACCGGGCATAGCGTGGGTGCAGCGCGGACAGCTTGATCGATATTCCCGGCCCGCCATAGATCCCGCGCCCCGCCGACGCCTTGCCGATGGCATGGATCGCCGCAACGTAATCGCCATGATAGCGCCGCGCATCCTCCGCCGTCGTCGCCGCCTCGCCAAGCATGTCATAGCTGTACTGGAAACCCTCCGCCTCGGGACCACGCGCATGCTTGAGCGCTTCACCGATGGTCTGCCCGGCGACGAATTGTTCGCCCATCATCCGCATCGCCATCGCCACGCCGCCACGGATGACGGGCTCGCCCGCGCGCGCGATCAACCGGGTGAGCGCCGCGCCAAGCCCCTTGTCGTCGACGCTCCCGGTCAGCTTGCCCGTCAAGGCCAACCCCCAGGTCGCCGCATTGACGAACAAGGAGCGTCCTTCCGCCAGATGCGATTTCCAATCGCCGCCTGCGATCTTGTCACGGATCAACGCGTCACGCGTCTCCGCATCCGGAATCCGCAGCATCGCCTCGGCCAGGCACATCAGCGCGACGCCTTCCTGGCTCGACAGCGCATATTCCTGGACGATCCCCTCGACCCCGCCGCCGCGCTTTTTCGCCCGCAGCGCGGTGATCAACGCGGACGCGGTGCGCATCGCCTCTGCTGCCGTCGCGTCGTCGAGCGTCGCCTGATCGAGCAGCGGCGCAAGGCATTCAGCTTCCGGGCGACGATAGGCGGCGGTGATCGAGCGGCGCAGGGCGCTCTGATCGCGGATCGGCGGAGCGAAGTCGGCAAAGAGCGGGGGAAGCGAAGAAGTGTGCGACATGCGGCGAGCCTCGTCTAGAACCTGACCAGATCGTAGCATGGACGCGCATGGCGATCCGCCTTATCGATCGCCAAGTAACAGTTCGACCGACCATTTTTCTAGGTCAGGAGAGGCAGAATGGCTAACAGGATCGATCATATTGGTGGGATCGACCAGTTCGACAAGCGGATGATCGATCTGCTGCGCGACGATGGCCGGATGTCGGTTGCCGAGCTCGCGCGGCGGGTCGGCCTGTCCAAGACACCGTGCCAGGTCCGGCTGAAACGCCTGCTCGACCAAGGGTATATCCGCGGGTTCCGGGCGGTGCTCGATCCGGTCAAGCTCGGGCTCGATCATATCGCCTTCACCGAGGTCAAGCTGTCCGACACGCGGGAGGCCGCGCTCGACGCGTTCCGCCGTGCAGTGCTCGCGATCCGTGAAGTCGAGGAATGTCACATGATCGCCAGCAGCTTCGATTACCTGCTCAAAGTCCGCACGCCCGATATTCGCCGCTATCGCGAGGTGCTGGGCGAGCGGATATCGAGCCTGCCGCATGTCGCGAGCACATCGACCTTCGTCGCGATGGAAACGATCCGCGACGGCGCCATGTGATCTGAGCCGCGACGTCCTCCCCTATCAGGAGGGGGATCGCATCAACCACGATTGGCGGGCGCGACGGCCGCGTCGGTCTTCGACGCCGCGAGATAGCCGCCGACGACGAAGACCAGCGCGCCGATCGTGTTGCCGACCGTCACGATCGCGAGGTTGCGAACCATGCCCGCAAGATCGATCGACGATTGCGGCACCAGCAGGCCGAGCGTGAGGGCGGTCATATTCGCGACCGAATGCTCGAACCCTGCAGCGACGAACGCGAGCAGGATCCAGGCCATCGCGATGCACTTGGCGGCATCGCCCGTCATCCGCGCCGCGGTCCAGATCGCGAGGCAGACCAGCCAGTTGCAGAGGATCGCGCGGGCCAGCAGCGCGGTCGCGTCGACCGATACCTTGTGCAGCACATACGCGTGGAACATCGAATCGGCGTTGGCGAAAATCGCGCCGCCACCGCCTGCGGCGAACACCAGCGACAATATGACGCCGCCGACGAGATTGCCGATCCACACCACGACCGCCAGCTTAAGGGCGTCCGCGATCGTAATGGTCCGTCGCGCGAGGCCAAAGCCGATATACATCACATAGCCGGTGAACAGCTCCGCGCCCGCAAACACCGTCAGGATCAGCCCGAGCCCGAAGGTCGCGCCCATCACCAACGGGCGGACGCCGGGTTCGAGCCCCGACGCAGTGCTGAGCGCGAGGATCATCGCGATGCCGATATACGTGCCCGCCAGAATAGCGCCCGCAAAGAAACCCGCAGGCGAGCGCCGCAATGCTTCCGCCTTGGTGGCGGCGAGGGTCGCGTAGGTGTCGATGGTCGACGAATACCCGGTGCTCATGCGTGGACTTCGCTCTCGTGGCCGACGATCCCCGCGCGCACCACGCCGCGATCCGACCCCAGGTCGGCAGCGGCGGGACGGACGGTCACCGGGATGGATTTATAGGAGGGAGTAAAACTCTGCGGATCGTGATCCTCGAGCGCGATCAACGGCTGCGTCTCGGGGTAATAGGAGGCGACGCAGCCATCGGGCAGCGCATAGCGGACCAGCATCAGCTTCTGGACGACGCGGTCGGCCCGCGCGAACTGGAGGGCCGTCGCGATATCGACGACATCGCCTTCCTTGTGCCCGAGCCGCGCCATGTCGCGCTCGTTCATGAACAGGATATCGCGGCGCCCGAACACGCCGCGATAGCGATCGTCGAGGCTGTAGACGGTGGTGTTGTACTGGTCGTGCGCGCGCAGCGTGGTCAGACGCAGCACGGTCGGATCGCCCGCACCCTCATCCTCCGCGACGCCCTTGGTGACGAGGAAGTTGGCCTTGCCGCTGTCGGTGTTCCACTGCCGCATCGCCGCGGAATTGGGCAGGTGGAAGCCGCCCTGCTTGCGGATGCGCGCGTTGTAATCGGCGAACGCCGGGAACACCGCCTCGATCTTGTCGCGGATCAGGCTGTAGTCGCCGACATACGCGTCCCAGTCGATCGCGACCGGCGAGCCCCTGAAAGCCAGCGTCGCCTTGGCGATCTCGCCGACGATCCAGATCTCGGACTTCACATTGTCGCCTGGCGGCATCAGGAAGCCGCGCGAGGCGTGGACCATCGACATCGAATCCTCGACAGTCACCGATTGCTGGCCGGTCGCCTGCATGTCGAGTTCGGTCCGGCCGAGGCACGGCAGGATGTAGGTCGACCTGGCCATCAACAGCATCGTGCGGTTGAGCTTGGTCGTGATGTGGACCGCCAGATCGAGATTGCGGAACCCTTCCGCACACGCCTGCGGATCGGACGAGGCGATGGCGAGATTGCCACCGAGGCACACGATCGCCTTGGCGTCGCCATCGCGCATCGCCGCGATGCTCTCGACGACGGAATGACCATGCTCGCGCGGCGGTTCGAACCCGAACACGTCGCGCATCGCGTCGAGCAACACCGGCATCGGCCGCTCGGTGATCCCGACGGTACGGTCGCCCTGCACGTTGCTGTGCCCGCGTAAGGGGCAGATGCCCGCGCCCGGCTTGCCCATGTTGCCGCGCAACAGGAGCAGGTTGGCGATCTGCTGGACGTTGGTAGTGCCGGTGCGGTGCTGCGTAACGCCCATCCCGTAGCAGCAGATCGTCGACTTCGACTTCGAATAGGCGAGCGCCACCTCTTCCAGATCGCTGCGCGAAAGGCCGCTGGAGCGCTCGATATCCGCCCACTCGCTGGTCGCCAGGTCGGCGATATAGTCGTCGAGCCCGGCGGTATGCTCGGCAATGAACGCATGATCCAGCGCGGGTTCGCCGCCCGACTGCTTGGCGGCGTCATCGAGCGCCACCAGCGCCTTGGCGATGCCCTTCAGCGCGGCCGCGTCGCCGCCGACCTTCACCTGATAATAGCTGCTGGCGATCGGGGTCGCCGACATCGTCGCCATCTCGACCACCGACTGCGGCGATTCGAAGCGCTCGAGCGAGCGTTCCTTGAGCGGGTTGAAGACGATGATCTTGCCGCCGCGCTTCGACACCTCACGCAGCGTCGCCATCATCCGCGGATGGTTGGTACCGGGGTTGTGACCGATCGACAGGATCAGGTCGGCGTGGTCGAAATCCTCGAGGCTGACGGTCCCCTTGCCGATCCCGATCGACTTCGGCAGCCCGACCGAGGTCGCCTCGTGGCACATGTTCGAGCAGTCGGGGAAGTTGTTGGTACCGTACAACCGGACAAACAGCTGGAACAGGAACGCCGCCTCGTTCGAGCAGCGCCCGGAGGTGTAGAATTCGGCCTGGTTCGGGTTCGGCACGGCAGAGAGCCCTGCGCCGATCTCGCGCATCGCCTCCGCCCAGCTCACGACCTCGTAATGATCGGTGGCGGCATTGTAGCGAAGCGGCTCGGTGACGCGGCCCTGGTCCTCGATCCAGTGATCGCTCTGCTGCCAGATGTCCGACACGCTGTGCTTGGCGAAGAAGTCCGCGCCGATCGTCTTCGCGGTCGATTCCCACGCGACCGCCTTGGCGCCGTTCTCGCAGAATTCGAACGACGAGGTGTGTTTCGGGTCGGGCCAAGCGCAGCTCGGGCAATCGAAGCCGTCGGGCTGGTTCGACTTGAGCAGAGTCTGGCCGCCGCGCACGACGATCTGCTGCGCCTTCAACGAGGCGGCGACCGCCTTCAACGCGCCCCAGCCCCCTGCCGGGCCGGTATAGTCCGCAATGCCCTCTGGACGTTTGGTCGCCAAGTCGCTTCTCCCGGTGTCAGTCGTGCGTTCGACAGTAGGTCAGAGACGCATACGTACCTGTGCCCTACGACCATCCCCCAGCCGCGCTAAAGCGAAATTCTCCCATTGCGTGATCGCGATATTTCGTAAGTGCTCTCGCGACTTACGGCGCAGCCATCGACGCGCATCAGACTTCGGTCATGACGCCCTGATAGATCGGCTCTTCCATCGCGCGGCCCGCGCCGATCGCGACGCAGGTCAGCGCGTTCTCCGCGACGATAACCGGCAGCCCCGTAGCCTCCGAAAGCACCTCGTCGATCCGCGCCAGCAGCGAGCCACCGCCGGTCATCACGATACCCTGATCGCAGATGTCCGCGGCCAGTTCGGGTTCGGTCTTCTCGAGCGCGGTCAGCACGGTTTCGACGATCTGGCCGATCAGGTCGCCCAGCGATGCGGCGATGTCGGCCTGCGTCACCTCGATCTCGCGCGGCACGCCGGCGCGCAGGTCGCGCCCCTTCACGCGCATCATCTCGCCGACGCCGTCCTCGGGCATCCGCGCCATCCCGACTGCCAGCTTGACTCGCTCGGCGGTCGCCTCACCGATCATCAGGTTATGCTTGCGTCGGATCATCGAGGCGATCGCATCGTCCATCTTGTCGCCGCCGACCCGCGCCGACGTGCTGTAGGCAAGCCCGCGCAACGACAGCACCGCGACCTCGGTGGTGCCGCCGCCGATATCGACGACCATCGCGCCGACTGGCTCGGTCACTGGCAGCCCGGCGCCGATCGCCGCCGCCATCGGCTCCTCGATCAGGAAGACCTTGCGTGCGCCCGCGTTGGACGCGGCCTGGCGGATCGCGCGACGCTCGACCAGCGTCGCGCCCGACGGGATGCAGATCGCGATCTCGGGATAGCGCGGCATGCGGCTGTGCCCGCCATGCGCCTTGTCGATGAAGAACTTGATCATCTGCTCCGCGACGTCGAGATCGGCGATCACGCCGTCGCGCATCGGCCGGATCGTCTCGATCCCGTCGGGGGTCTTGCCCATCATCAGCTTGGCCTCGGCGCCGACTGCGCGGACCTGCTTCACGCCGCCGCGCGTCTCGATGGCGACCACCGACGGTTCGTTGAGCACGATCCCCTGCCCGCGCAGATAGACGACGGTGTTCACCGTGCCGAGATCGATCGCCATGTCGCTGGAGGGGCGGCTGAACAGGCGGGGAAGACGCATATGCTGGCACAGTCTGCAACGACGCCGCGCCGCGGGACGCGATCGGCTTGTCCGCGACGCGCTGACGCGGCGATACGATCCGCGTCAATCGCTCTGCGTCCGGACGGGCGATCCGAACGATATCCCGTCCCGATCCTCCCCCGCCACGGGGAGGATCGCCGAACGTCTGCGGACTACCAGCTCAGGCCAGCGCGCGCGTAGAGATAGCGGCCGTTGAACCCGAACGGCGAGTAGTAAGGGAAGCCGATGACCCCGGTGCTGTTGTTCGCCGGGATAGTCGCGTCGGGATAGACGTCGAACAGGTTGCTGACGCCGAACCCGAACTGTGCGCCCCTGGTCGCCTGATAGCGCAGTTCGAGATCGGTGATGACGTGCTTGCCGCTGCGGACGTCGGCGGCCTGCGTCGTACCCGGCTGGTTGACGTCGCCATAATAGGTCACGCGCGCGAGCGCGCCGAACTGGTCGAGCGACCAGTCGATCGACCCGGTCACCTTCTCGCCGGGGGTGCCGTCTTCGAGCGTCAGGATGCGGCTGCGTGCGAACAGCGTCGGCGCGGGATTGAGCGTCGATGTCGAGGTCGGCACGCGCGTCACCTTCGTGTCGTTGACGTTGCCCGCGATCGTGAAGTCGAACGTGCCCACCGCATCGGTCGGCATGCGGTAATGCGCAACGGCGTCGATACCCTTGGTCGTGGAAGCCAGACCGTTCAGGAAGAACCGCGCGGCGGTGGCGCCAGAGCCCGCCAACAGGGTGGCGATCTGCGCGTTGACGGCGGCCGACTGGGTCGACGAGGTCGTGATATTCTCCGACAGGCCGATCTGGTTGCGGATACGGATGCGGTATGCATCGACGGTCAGATCGAACCCGCCGAACCGGAATACGGTCCCGACCGAAAGATTGGTCGACTTTTCCGGCTCCAGCGGCAATCCGCCGAGCCGGGTCGCGACCGGGCTGATCGACGGGAAGGTGCCGGTCTGAATCGGATTGCTGTTCTGGATGACGGTCGCGATCGAGGTAAAATACTGTTGTTGCAGTGCGGGTGCACGGAAGCCGGTCGAGGCGGTGCCGCGCAACGCGAACCAACGCGCAAAATCATAGCGGGCGGAGATCTTGCCGGTCGCGGTCGAGCCGAAATCGGAATAGTCCTCGCCGCGTCCAGCCAGGCCGACCAGGAACTTGTCGGTCACCTGCGTCTCGACATCGAGATAGACACTGCCGTTGCGACGGCTGCGCTCGATCGCGTTGGCGGGCGAGAAGCCGCCAAACCCTTGCGCGCCCGGCGCAGCGGTCGTGGCGGCGCCCGTCACCGTCCCGGCCGTGGGATAGCCGTAGGACGCAAGCTCGCCCGACTGTATCTTGAACCCTTCTCGGCGTCCTTCGAGACCGAACGCAACGTTGACACCCTGCAACAGGTCGAACTTGCGATCGACGTCGAGCCCGACGATGTACTGGTCGTAGATCAGCGCGCCATCGGAGAAGTCCCGCGGCGTGGCACTGCCAAACGCGTAATTGGCCGAATTGAGCGTGCGGAAGCCGATCTTGTTGCGACCGTAGCTGGCGTTCAGATCGACGTTCCAGTCGGCGACGACGCCCTTGATGCCGACCGCCGAATTGATGTCGCGCGACTTAGTATTGATCAGCGGCAGGAAGCCGTCCCGGTAACCGGCCAGCGCCGTCGTCGCGCTCGCCAGACGTGGAAACGCCGCGCTGCGCGTGTCGCGATCCTGATAGCCAAGCCAGCCATACAGCTTCCACGTCCCCGTCAGTGTCGTGCCGGCATTGGCGAAGATGCTGTACTGTTCGACCGCCGGATCACCGAAACGGCCCGTGACGCGTTGCCCCGCGACGCGCGGATCGAAATCGGCGCGATTGGTCGCCTGACGGTTCAGATATTCGCCCGAAATCGTCAGGAAGCCGTCTTCGCCGAATCCGAGCCCCTGCCAGCCGGAGACGGTGACGGCATGCTCGCCGGTCCTGCTGCGACTGCCGAGCGCGGTATCGATATCGGTGTTGTAGAAGCCGTAATTGACCGTCGCGCCGCCGCCCGACCGCGCGTCCCGCAGGCGGAGGTTGACGACCCCGGCGATCGCATCGGAGCCATATTGCGCCGATGCACCATCCCGGAGCACTTCGATCCGGTCGAGCGCGACGGTCGGAATGGTGTTCAGATCGACCGCTGCCGAGCCACGCCCGACCGAACCACCGACATTGAGCAGCGCCGACGTATGGCCGCGCACGCCGTTGACCAGCACGAGCGTCTGGTCGGGCGACAGGCCGCGCAACGTCGCCGGGCGGATCGCATCGGTGCCATCGACCGCAGAGGGGCGCGGGAAGTCGATCGAGGGCGCGATCGCCGCGAGCGCTGCGCCAAGCTCGGTGGTTCCCTGGCGCTGAAGCGCGGCCGAGCTCAGCACGTCGACCGGCGACGCACTGTCGAGCCGGGACCGGCCGACCGCGCGCGTTCCGGTGACGATGATGTCGTCCTGGGTGTCGGGCATTGCGGCCGCGGCAGGGGGGTTGGCAGCGGGTTCGGCCGGTACGGTCTGGGCGAAAGCCGAGTGCGCGCCGACAAAGGCAATGGTCGACGCGGCGAGCGCCAACGCGGTACGATAGGCAGTCATGTCATGGTCCCTGATAGTGGATCGTTCGGCGACGATCTTGGTGCAAGTAAAACGAACGGACGCGCTCAATGGTCCCGACGGGTCCCGAGCGATTGCCCGACGAGCGAGAAAAAGGCCTGGCCGGACGCGCTTGCGGCGACGTTCCATTCGGGATGCCATTGCACCGCCAGAACGTCGCCGCCGCACGGCCGCGCAGAGAACGCCTCGACCAGACCGTCCGACGTCGCCCGCGCCTCGATGCTGAGCCCGGATCCCAGCCGGTCGATCCCCTGGCGATGCACCGAGGTGACCGACAGGCTGCGCCGTGCCGTGACCGTCGCGAGCATCCCACCCGCCTGAAGGTCGACGTCGTGGACATGGTCGAACAGCGTTTCATACGCAGTCGCGTCTTCGGTGGCGCGGTGGTGTCCGGCGTTGAGCGTATCGGTCAGCGTTCCGCCGAACAGCACGTTGAGTTCCTGCAATCCGCGACAGATCCCGAACACCGGCCGCCCGGCTTCGATCATCCGCCCCGCCAGCTCCATCGCCACCGCATCGCGGTCGAGATCGAGCGCATCACCCGCCGCATCGGTTTTGCCATAGCGAGCGCCGGCGACGTTGGATCGCGATCCGGTCATCAGCAGCGCGTCGAGCCGCCCCGCCAGCGCGCGCGTGTCCATTGCGTCCGCGACGGCGGGCACCAGAAGCACGGTCGCGCCGGCATACCGGACCAGCGGCTCGACGAACCGCGTCGCGACCGCCTGGATCGGGCGATCGGTGATCTCGTTACAGCATAATACGCCGATCACCGGCTTGATCGGCCCGTCATCGCTCCGGCAGCACGCAAACCGCATCATCCGTGCCCGATGTCGTTCGTCCATCGCCTCTGCATCGACCCCGCCTTTCGCCATCAATATCTATCAATCGCATGGGATATTGGAGCGTTTTAACCTTTGGCCCGCGCAAAAATTGATTGTTCGTGCCGTGACGACGGCGCGTCGCAAGGGCTTGGTCAAATAAGTTAGGGGTTTGCCGACGATCCGGATGGATTTCGGGTTCGGGGGTAGATACAGTAGGACGTGCAGCGGACCCGGCTTAAGATTGATGGCGGGGGTCTGACGATGGCGGGGGTGCCGAAGTCGCAAGGTCGTCGCGCGCCTCAGCCTCGAAGGCCAGCACGACGTCACGTTCGTCGCTACGACCCGTCTTGCCCTCACCGGCTGCCACGCGCATCCTACGACCGCAGACGATCGCCGTATCACCGCAGCGCTATCGACCTATATCGACGCGCATCGCGAAATCTCGGCAGAAGTACGCAAATGTTTCGCACATCGCTAGCGACACCCGGTAGCGGAACGGCCAAGGTACGGGCCGACATCGCATATCGTCCGGGGGAATGATGATGCAGTCAGTTTTGCCAGCGTCACGATCGCACTGCTGCTGTAATCGGTGGCAACGCCGGTAGCGCAACGTGGCGCCTCCGTGTCGGGCGCCGTCGCAAATCCATTTCGACGGTATCGCCGTCAGCGACGGGAACGGCCACGGCCAGGTCGACGGCTGTCCGAACGAGAGCGGCGCGGCCGCGATCAACGCCGGGCTCGACATGGTCATATATTCTTGCAGCGGCTGGAAGCCGCTCGATGCCAACACGCTCAGACAGGCGCAGTCGGGCGAGATCCCCGCCGCGCGCCTCGACGACGCGGTCCGCAGAATCCTGTGCTTGAAGATCCACGCGGGCAGTTTCGATCGCGGTCGCGCGTCGTCGCGCGCGCTCGTGGGCAAGATGACCCTGATCGGTGCCGCCGGCCACCGCGCAATTGCCCGGCGCGCCGTTCGCGAATCGATGGTGTTGCTCAAGAACGAAGGCGGGTTTCTCCCGCCGAAACCGTCGGCCACCATCCCCGTCGCGGGTGGCAACACGGGCAATATCCCGCGACAGGCCGGTCGCGATCGGCATGGTCTGCACCGACGGCAAGCCGGTCACCGTCCCGATCACCAGGACACTCGCTACGGCCAAGGCCGGCGACTGGCGGCAGGTGATCGTCCCGCGGCAATGCTTCGTCAAGCGCGGCATCGAAATGGCGCAGGTCACCGCGCCCGCTCGACGTCGTCGCGGTCGTGCTTCGACCCTGACGCCCAGAACGCTTCGGGCCCGAGGCGCCCCTAAGCGCCTCGGGCCCGATCAGATCTCGTCGGGACTGCTGTCGCTCAGCTGTGCAGCGACCGGCGGAACGTCTCGGGCAGGAACACCAGCCCGACCAGCGCGGTCACCGCGCAGGCGAGGATCGGATACCAGAGCCCGTAATAGATGTCCCCGGTTGCCGCGACCATCGCGAACGCCGCGGTCGGCAGGAACCCGCCGAACCAGCCGTTGCCGATATGATAGGGCAGCGACATCGACGTGTAGCGGATCTTGGTCGGGAACAGCTCGACCAGCAGCGCCGCGATCGGCCCGTAGACCATCGTCACGTACAGCACGAGGATGACGAGGATCGCGATGACCAGCGGCTTGTTGATCTGCGCCGGATCCGCCTTTTCGGGGTAGCCGACCGCGGTCAGTGCGGTCTTCACCTCGGTACCGAACGCCTTGATCGCCGCGGCCTTGTCAGGGCCCGACACGACCGCCGGGTTGACGACCGGGATCGTCGCGCCACCGATATGGATTTGCGCGACGGTGCCGGCAGGCGCGATGACGTTGGCATAGGAGATGCCCGCCTTCGCCAGATACGCCTTGGCGATGTCGCACGAGCTGCTGTCGAACTTGTTCTTGCCGACCGGATCGAACTGGACCGAGCATTCGTCGGGATTGGCGACGACGCTCACCGGCGAATTGGCCTGCGCCGCATAGAGTGCTGGGTTAGCCGCCTTCGACAGTGCGTGGAACAGCGGCATGTAGGTCAGCGCGGCGAGCGCACAGCCGGTCAGGATGATCCACTTGCGCCCGACCTTGTCGGACAGCCAGCCGAAGAAAATGAACGCCGGCGTCGCGATCAGCAGCGCGATCGCGATCAGGATGTTGGTGGTCGGCCCGTCAACGCGCAGGTTCTTCTCGAGGAAGAACAACGCGTAGAACTGGCTGGTGTAGAACACGACGCCCTGACCGACGACCGCCCCGAACAGCGCGATCAGCACGATCTTCAAATTGCTCCACTGCCCGAACGCTTCGGTCAGCGGTGCCTTCGACGTCTTGCCCTCGTCCTTCATCTTCTGGAACACCGGGCTCTCTTCGAGCTGCATGCGGATCCACAGCGACACCGCGAGCAGCGCGATCGAGACGATGAACGGGATCCGCCAGCCCCAGGCGGCGAACGCCTCTTCGCCGACCAGCGTGCGCACGCCGATCACGATCAGCAGCGCCGCGAACAACCCGAGCGACGCGGTGGTCTGGATGAAGCTGGTGAACAGCCCGCGCTTCCTGTCGGGCGCATGCTCGGCGACATAGGTCGCGGCACCACCATATTCGCCGCCGAGCGCGAGGCCCTGCAACAGCCGCAGCACGACCAGTGCGATCGGCGCAGCAACGCCGACCGACGCGTAGCTCGGCAGCAGGCCGACCAGGAACGTCGACAGACCCATGATCGCCATCGTCACGAGGAACGTGTTCTTGCGCCCGACGACATCGCCGATCCGCCCGAACACGAGTGCGCCGAACGGCCGCACCGCAAACCCGGCCGCGAACGCCGCGAGCGCGAAGATGAACCCGGTCGTCTCGTTGACGCCCGAGAAGAACTGCGCGGTGATGATCGTCGCGAGCAGGCCGTAGAGATAGAAATCATACCATTCGAACACCGCGCCCAGCGACGACGCGATGATGATCAGCGGCTGGCTCTGCTTCACGTGACCAAGGGGCGAAGCATCCCCTGTTGTCGTCGCCATGGCGGTATCCTCTCAGATAGATGGGTGGGGATTCTGCAGCGTTGGGCCGTCAGAACCCGTATTTGAATGCGAATTCGAGGCGGTCGAGCGCGCCGGTGTCACCCGAGACCAGCTCGCGGACGGCGTGGCGATATTCCACGCCGATGTCGAAGCCTTTGCCCGGCGACCAGAACAGGTTGCCAGCACCTCCATAGGACTTGGCACTGGCCAACCCCGTGACGATCACGCCGGCCGGATAATCAGCGGACTGGTAGCTGCCCATGAGCGTCGAGTGGATCGCATCGGTCCAGCCGATCCTCAGCGCCGCGAAGCCCGCGAAATTGTCGATCCGCTCGAGCTGCGTTGCGGTGCCGCCGAAGATCGCGTCGGGGACGTATCCCAATCCTAGATACCGGCCGATGCCCTGCCCGTAGGTCGCCATGAAGCGCAGGTCGTGACGCTTGCCGATCGGAATCTTGCCCGACCCCGAAACACCCCACCCGAAGGCGGTATCGCCGCTGCCCAGCGTATCGATGCGCAGTTCGCGCGCGACACCCGCCAGCGCGAAATCGCCGAATGTCGATTTCCAGTTCAACCGCGCCACCACGTCGGGCAGGCGGTCGTCGTCCGTATCGACCAGTGCCGCGTTGGCCGGCAGCGCCGTTTCCGTTTCGGGGTTTTCGGCCGCGACCTGCAACGTCAGCCCGGATCGCAAGGGGATGGAATAGCGGACCATCGCCTGCCGGTTGAACACGGTGCCGTCCAGCGGTCCGACGAAGTCCGTCGTCTCCGGCAGCACGCCGATGTTCTGGAAAGTCGACCATTCCTGCCCGACCAGCAGGTTGCCATATTCGATAAAGCCGCGGCGGAAGGTCGGCGTATAGGGATTGGTCGCACGCTGCGCGCCGACCGGTGCCGTCGCGAGCGCGAAATCGAACTCCACCAGCGTCTTGATGTCGGTGCCGTTCATCGGGGTCGCGGTGCTGAACTGCAGGCGGGTCTGACGCGCGGACAGCAACAGGTCCTGGCTGGAGAACCCGCCGCCGACCGGAATTTGCTGCGGCAGGAAGAACTCCTTGCCCAGTCCACCGACCGCGACCTCGCCATCGCTGTAACGGCTGGCAATGACGTTGAGACGAACGAAGCCGCCCAGCTTGACCGTCGTGTTGCCGACGCGAAAACCGTCGGTCGGTGCCGAATTTGCCGCGACAGGCTTGGCCTGCGTCACATTGGTCGCGCCGGGCGATCTGCCTGGCGACGCGGGTGCCGCGCTCATCGAAGACGCGGTCATGGGATTGGTGTTCATGGGAGCCGGGTTCGTGGACGTCGGGGCGATCGGCGTCGCAGCCGTCGCGCGCGCCGCGGTCAACTCGCCGCGCAGATCCTGCACCGCCGCTTCGAGCGCCTTCAACCGCGTCTCGAGCTCGATCTCGCGCGCCGTCTGGGCCTGTGCCATGCCCGGTACCAGCGCGGTACTGCCAAGCAATGCCGTGAAAGCCAGTCGCGTCCTGAACGCCATCCGTGTCATCCCCGTCTCCGTGCTCTTCCACTGGTCTTGCGCGTGGAATAAGCGTTGTGATCATGGCGCACCGCGCGCGCCTGGCCATCCCTGACTTTGGTGCGGGATGATCTGCCCGACACGACCGCGTATAGCGCGGCAAAAGGAGAGCCAGATGACCGAGGCAAGCTATCCCGTCCCCGCGGAATGGGCGAAGGACGCCCTGATCGACGCCGCCGCCTATGACCGGATGTATGCCGAGGCCGCGACCGATCCCGACGCGTTCTGGGCCAAGGAAGCCAAGCGCCTCGACTGGATCGTCGCCCCGACCAAGATCAAGGACACGTCGTTCGACGAGAGCGATTTCCGCATCCGCTGGTTTGCGGACGGCCAGCTCAACGTCGCCGCCAACTGCGTCGATCGCCACGCCGACGCCCGCCCCGACGCGACCGCGATCCTCTGGGAAGGCGACAACCCGGACGAATCCCGCAAGATCAGCTATGCCGAGCTGCGCGACGAGGTCTCGAAGCTTGCCAACTGCCTGAAGTCACGCGGCGTCAAAAAGGGTGACCGCGTCACGATCTACCTGCCGATGATTCCCGAGGCGGCGTTCGCGATGCTCGCCTGCGCGCGGATCGGCGCGATCCACTCGGTCGTCTTCGGCGGCTTCTCGCCCGAGAGCCTGTGCAACCGCATCCACGACTGCGACAGCCGTGTCGTCATCACCGCCGACGAAGGCCTGCGCGGGGGCAAGACCGTGCCGCTCAAGGCCAATGTCGACGCCGCGCTCGACCACGGCGATCTCGGCGTCGAGGCGGTCATCGTCGTCCGCCGCACCGGTGGCACGGTCACGATGACCGAAGGCCGCGACTGCTGGTATCACGACTGCGTCGCCGACCAGTCGACCGACTGCGCGCCCGAACCGATGAACGCCGAGGACCCGCTGTTCATCCTCTACACCAGCGGCTCAACCGGCCAGCCCAAGGGCGTGCTCCACACCAGCGGCGGCTATCTGGTCTGGGCGTCGATGACCCACGAATACGTCTTCAACTACCGACCGGGTGAGATCTTCTGGTGCGCCGCCGACGTCGGCTGGGTCACCGGCCACACCTATTCGCTCTACGGAGCGCTCGCGAACGGCGCGACGACGGTGATGTTCGAGGGCGTGCCCAACTATCCCGATCACAGCCGCTTCTGGCAGATCGTCGACAAATACCAGGTCAACATCCTCTACACCGCGCCGACCGCACTGCGGTCGCTGATGCGCGAGGGCGACGACTGGGTGACCCGCACCAGCCGCAAGTCGCTCCGCCTGCTCGGTTCGGTCGGCGAACCGATCAATCCGGAGGCGTGGAACTGGTATCACAATGTCGTCGGGGACGGCCGCTGCCCGATCGTCGATACCTGGTGGCAGACAGAAACCGGCGGCCACATGATCAGCCCCCTCCCCGGCGCGACCGCGCTGAAACCCGGCAGCGCAACGAAGCCGCTGTTCGGCGTTATGCCCGAGCTGGTCGATGCGGACGGCAAGGTCCTCGACGGAGCGGTCGAGGGCAATCTCGTCATCGCCGACAGCTGGCCCGGCCAGATGCGCACCGTGTGGAACGATCACGATCGCTTCTTCCAGACCTATTTCTCGACCTATCCCGGCAAGTATTTCACCGGCGACGGCTGCCGTCGTGACGAAGACGGCTATTACTGGATCACCGGCCGCGTCGACGACGTCATCAACGTCAGCGGCCACCGGATGGGCACCGCCGAGGTCGAGAGCGCGCTCGTCGCGCATTCGAAGGTCGCCGAAGCCGCGGTCGTCGGCATGCCGCACGATCTGAAGGGGCAGGGCATCTACGCGTATGTGACGCTCAACGCGAACGCCGAGCCGAGCGCGGACCTCCGCAAGGAACTCGTCCAGTGGGTCCGCCGCGAGATCGGCCCGATCGCGACGCCGGATATCCTCCAGTTCGCGCCCGCGCTCCCCAAGACGCGCTCGGGCAAGATCATGCGCCGCATCCTGCGCAAGATCGCGGAGAACCAGCTCGACCAGCTCGGCGACACCTCGACGCTCGCCGATCCCGCGGTGGTCGACGCCTTGATCGCAGGCCGCGAGGAGGCCACACTCGTCCCGGCATGACCCGCACAATCCTCATCGCGGACGATCACCCGCTGTTCCGCCAGGCGCTCAAGCTGGCGGTCAGCCGCGCCGCGCCCGACGCGGAGGTGATCGAGGCGGGGCAGCTGTGCGAGGCGGTGGACGCGGTGCGCACGGCGGCGCGGCTGGACCTGATCCTGCTCGACCTGCGGATGCCGGGGTCGGAAGGGTTCGCAGGCGTCGCGCTGCTTAATGCCGAACGGCCCGATACGCCGATCCTGGTGATCTCCTCGGCAGACGCGGCCGAAGCGGCACCGCGTGCGCGGGCTTATGGTGCTGTGGGTTTCGTTTCGAAAACCGCAGACCTCGCAACGCTGGAAGACGCCGTCGCTCGCGCACTGGCCGGCGACCGCGACGCGCCGATCGAGGGCACGCCGGTCGACGACATGGCCGCGCGCGTCGCGAGCCTGACGCCGACCGAACTGAGGGTCCTGCTCGGCGTGCTCGCCGGTCGCCTGAACAAGCAGGTGGCGTTCGATCTCGGCATCTCCGAAGGTACGGTAAAGGGCCACATGACCGCGATCCTGCGCAAGCTCGGGGTGCAGAACCGGACTCAGGCGGTGCTGGCGGCGCGGGCGATGGACATCCACTTCGCGGATTAAAAGCGCTCCACCCGCACCCTGTCCGTCATCCTGACGAAAGTCAGGACCTGGCGCCACACTCGCTGAGGGCGGTATCCTGGATCCTGATTTCCGTCAGGATGACGTGTCGGATCGCCCCCGCACGACCCTTCCCTGCCAGGAGGAGTCGGCGCCGGAGGCGTCGGAGGGGGGGAGGATACGCAACGGCCGTTTCCCTTTCCGCCCCTCCGTCAGGCATACGCCTGCCACATCCCCCCGGCGGGGGAGGATCGCAGGTTCAACTCCCCCGCGCCGCCGCAGCCGCCGCCGCATTCTCGATGAACCGCCACAAATCCGCCGGCACCACCGGCTTCGTCAGCACCACCAGCGCAGTGCATCGCGGATCATCCGCAATGCCGCGGTCCGCGGTCACCAGCGCGATTGTCGGCGCGGGCGTCATCGCCTGCAACCGCGCGATCACGTCCAGCCCGTCGTCCGCCTCGTCGAGATGATAGTCGACCAGCGCGACATCGGGCTCCTCGTCCGCCGCCAGCTCGAGCGCCGCGGCGATCGTCCGCGCCAGTAGCGGCACGCACCGCCGCGCACGCAACGCCGCGTCGAGCGCCGCCAATATCGTCACGTCATTGTCGAGGCATAGCACGCGCAGGCCCGGCATTAGCGCGCGTGTGGCGGTCGGCGTCGGCAGCGGTACGTCAAGCCCCGCAGGCGCAATCGGCACGCGCACTGCAAATGTCGTCCCTTGCCCCGGCGCCGACCGCAATTCCACGGCCGCCCCCAGCAAGCGCGCGATCCGCCGGACGATCGCTAGTCCCAGACCGACACCGCCACCCGCGCTCCCCTTGCTTTCGAGCCGCTCGAACTCCTCGAAGATCCGCTCGCGGTCCGCCGCGGCGATGCCGGGCCCGTTGTCACGCACCTCGATCAACACATCATCGCCCCGCCGCCGCGCACCGATCCAGATCCGCCCGTCTGCGGAATAGCGCACCGCGTTCGACAGGAAGTTCTGCAGGATCGACCGCAGCAGCGAGCGATCGGTCGCGACGCTGAACGAACCGGGATGCGACGCCAGTACCAGTCCCCGCTCGCCTGCAAGCGGCCGGAACTGCGTCGCCAGTTCCTCGATCAGCGAGCCGAGCGCAAACCGCTCGACCTTAGGCACCACGCCTCCCGCATCGAGCCGCGACACGTCGAGCAGCGCGCGCAACAACGTGTCCGCCGATCCGATCGCGCCGTCGATCGCGCGCACCAGCTCCGCCTGATGCGGCGCCTTGCCCTCGTCGAGCGCCGCGCAGAACAGCCGCGCGGCATGCAATGGCTGCAGCAGATCGTGGCTCGCCGCCGCCAGGAAGCGCGTCTTGTCGCGCGTCGCGGTCTCCGCCACCGCGCGCGCCTCGCCGAGCATCGCGTTCGACTGCGCCAAATCCTGAGTCCGCGCTGCCACCCGCGCCTCGAGATCGGCCTGCGCCGCTTTCTCCGCGGTGATGTCGGTGAAGCTCTGCACGTACCCGCCGCCCGGCATCGGCCGCCCGACCATCTTGATCCACCGCCCCGACGGCCGTTGCCGCTCGAAACTATGCGGCGTTCCGCGCGCAAGATGCCCCATCCGCCGACCGACATGCGCCGCGATGTCGCCGACCCCCTCGCGCTCGGCATTGTAGCGGATCAGGTCGGCGATCGAGCGCCCGACCACGACATAGCCCTCGGGATAGTCGAACATCTCGACATAACGCGGATTCCACGCGACCAGCCGCAGGTCCGCATCGATCACGCTGACCCCCGGATCGATCGTCTCCAGCGTCGCCGAAAGCAGCGTCCGCGAGAACCGCAGCGAGCGCCCGCGCTGGTCGAGCAGCCGGACCACGTCGCTGACGTCGATCGCCGATCCGGCAATGCTCGACGCGACGATCTTGCGCGCCGAGGGTGCGCCGATCACGCCCGCGATCAACCGCTCGGCGGTGCGCGCCGCGGGTCCGTCGATCGGTGCGCGCAGATCGGGTGACGCCACGCCTATCGCCTCCGCCTCGCCTTCGCCGACGAACCGCGCGACCAGCATCCGCAACTCGCCGAGCGTGGTGACATGGTCGAGCGCGCTGTTCCCGCGATGCCGTTCGATCACATGCAGCCCGGCCATCAGCGTGACGTTGACGCCCAGGCTCCACACCGTGCCGTTGACCAAAGGCGAGCCGATCCGCCAGCCAAGCAACGCGTCGGGATCGAGCCACCCTTGCGTGAAGTGCGCCAGGGCCGGACCGACGCCCTCGCCGATCGACGGCAGCAACAGGCAGTAGATCCAGACGACCACGCCACCGATCAGCCCGGCGCGCGCCGCGCTATGGTTGGCGAAGTTCCACCCGACCGTCGCGATCAGCGCAGGCGCGAACTGCGCGACGCCCGCAAACGCGATCAGCCCGATCGACGCCAGCGGCAGGTCCGCGCCGAGGCTGCGGCCATACACCAGCGCGACCGCGACGATCGCCGCGATAATGACGCGCCGCACGCGCAGCATCCGCCGGCCCAGCTCGCCCTCGCCCGCCTCGCCGTGCCGCCGGAGCAGCATAGGCGCGAGCAGGTCGTTGGCCGCCATCGTCGACAGCGCGATCGTCTCGACCACCACCATCGCCGTCGCCGCCGAGAACCCGCCGAGGAACGCGAGCAGCGCGACCAGATTTTCGCCACGCTGCAACGGCACCGTCAGCACGTAGAGATCGGGCTCGGCATCGCCCGGCAACAGCGTCATCCCCGCCAGCGCCAGCGGCAGCACCAGCAGCGATATTGCAACCATGTAGGCGATGAACGGCCAGCGCCCCCGCGCCACCGCGTCGGGCCCGCGCGCCTCGATCACGCCCACATAGAATTGCCGCGGCAGGCACAGGATCGCGAGCGCCGACAACAATGTCCGCACCCAGAAGTCGGACGTCAGCGCGCCCCAGGTGAAACCGGACCGAAGTCTGGCCAAAGGTGCCGCCAGCGTCGCGGCGGGCACGTCGACGAGTATCGCCAACGTCACCACGCCGAGCACGACGAAGCAGAGCAGCTTGATCAGCGATTCCGCCGCGATCGCCGCCACCACGCCCGGGTTGCGCCCCGCCACCTCGTACCGTCGCGCACCGAACAGGATCGCGAACACCGCCAGCAGCAACGCGACGAAGGTGCCGACCTCCGCCGAACTCCCGACGCCCGCGATCGCGCCGAAGCTGAGCGTGACCGAGCGCAACTGGAGCGCGATATAGGGCACCGACGCGAGCAACGCCGTCCCCGCGACGATCGCCGCGGTTCCCCGGCTGCGCCCATAGCGCGCGGAGACGAAGTCCGAGATCGAGCTCGACCCCTCCTCGCGCGCCAGCCGGACCAGCCGCGCAAGGAACTTGGGCGCCAGCAGGAACACCAGCGCCGGCCCGAGATAGATGGCGAGATAGTCCCAGCCACGCGTCGCCGCGGTGCCGACCCCGCCAAAGAACGTCCAGCTGCTGCAATAGACCGCCAGCGACAGCGGATATGCGATCTGTCCGAGGCGCCGCGACAGGCCCCGCCGGTCCACCACCCACGCAATCCCGAACAGCGTCGCGCCGTACCCGAGAATGGCGAAGATGATCATCGGACGGGTGATGGAGGCGCTCCGGTCTGGCGCCGCAGCGCAGGGTAGCGGAAGACATAGCGCCAATCCGGGCGGGCCGCGACCATGCGATGCGCGACGCCAGGCCGGAGTCGATTGTCGAGCCGGGTCGAGACGGTCCCCGCTTAGCCTATGCCATCGCCGCTACCGTCGTCCCGCTGGCCGGACGAGCCGCCACGGCCTGGTATCACAACAGCTTGTCGAGCGTGATCGGCAGGTCGCGCACGCGCTTGCCGCAGGCGTTGTAGACCGCGTTGGCCACCGCTGCCGCCACGCCGGTGATGCCGATCTCGCCGATCCCGTGCGCGCCCATCGGCGTGTGCGGGTCGGCGATGTCGGTCCAGATCACATCGATCTCGGGCACGTCGAGATGCACCGGGATGTGATATTCGGCGAGACTGGGGTTCATGATCCGGCCGTTGCGTTCGTCGAACTGCGTCTCCTCCATCAACGCCATGCCGAGCCCCATGATGATCCCGCCGCGAAACTGGCTCCGCGCCGTCTTTGGATTCAGAATGCGCCCGGTATCGAACGACCCGAGAAAGCGGCTGACGCGCGTTTCCCCGGTAACGCTGTTGACGCGCACCTCGCAGAACATCGCGCCGTAGGAATGCATCGACCAGTGCATCAGTTCGAGCGGCTGTGACGCCTCCTGCGTGACCGTGACGCTGTCGCGCTGCGCCCGCGCCAGGATCGACGCATAGCTTTCGCGCCGCGACGGATCGTCGAGCTTGGCGAGCCCCGCATCGTCGCTGCCGACCTCATCGGCGGAGAGGCCGGCGAGCGGCGAGTCGTTGCCCGCGAGCTTGAGCAGTTCCGCCACCAGCGCGTTATGCGCGGCGATCACCGCCGCGCCGATCGCCGCGGTCTGCTGCGAGCCACCGGCGAGGATCGCGCCGGGAATGATCGAATCGCCATAGCGAACCTCGACCGCATCCATCGGCAGTCCGAGCCGCTCGGCCGCGACCATCGCCGTCGTCGTCGCGGTGCCCATCCCCATCTCCTGTGCGGAGACTTCGACGATCGCGGTGATGGGGGCGTCCGCCGATAACGACGACAGCGTGATACGCGCAGCCCCGCCGGGCATCCGGTAATAGGGGTAGGTGGCGGTCGCACAGCCCATCCCAATCAGCCACTCGCCCTCGCGGCGCGTACCCGGCTCGGTCGGGCGCTGGTCCCATCCGAACGCCTCCGCCCCGGCGCGCCACGCCTCGACGATATTCCGCGACGAGAAGGGCAGATCCGAGAGCGGATCGGTCTCGGGCTCGTTACGCACGCGAAGGTCGATCGGATCGATCCCCAGCTCCACTGCGAGTTCGTCGATCCCCGACTCCAGCGCGAACGTGCCCACAGACTCGCCTGGTGCGCGCATGAACGTGTTGGCCAGCATGTTCAGCCGGACGACGTCGACGGACAGCGTCACGCTATCGGCGGCATAGCCCGATTTGGAGCCGACGATAAACGGCTCTGGCATGTCGTTGTGCGGCGTGGTCGCGGTGGTGCCCGCGTGGATCATCGCCTGGAAATGCCCGTCTACCGCCGCGCCGATTGCCACGCGCTGTTCGGTCAGCGTGCGCCCGCCGACGATCCGGTAGACGCCCTCGCGGCTCAGCGCGATCCGCACCGGCCGCGTCGCCAGCTTCGCCGCCGCCGCGCCGAGGATCTGGTGGTCCCAAAGGCACTTGCCCCCAAACCCCCCGCCCACATAGGGCGACAGGACGTGCACCTGGTCGGCGGCCAGGTCGAAGACGTCGGCGATCGTCGCCGCCGCCGCGGTCACCAGCTGGCTCGCGTCGTGGATCGTCAGGCGGTCGCCTTCCCACACCACGGTCGCGGCATGCGGCTCGATCGCGTTGTGGCTGTGGCGCGGTGTCCGGTACACGTTGTCGACCGCGTGCGGCGCCGCCTTCAGCGCGGCCTCGGCATCGCCGACCTCGACCTTCAGTGCCTGCCCCATGAACGCACCGGGTTCGGTGCCCGCGGCCTTGGCCTCGGCGAACGACGTCAGCGCCGGCTCGGCGGCATAGTCGGCGACGACCAGCGAGGCGGCGTGATCCGCCTGCTCCTGCGTGTCGGCGAGCACGACGGCGATCGGCTGGCCATTCCAGTGGATCCGGTCGTCCTGCATGATCGGCAGGTCGGCAGGCGCTGCCGCGGTCGGCGACGACCCGAACACCGCGGGCGTGTTCATCCGGGGCGCATTGCGGTGGGTCATCACCAGCACGACGCCCGGCGCGGCCTCGGCGGCGTCGGTGTCGAGCGTCGCGATCCGGCCGCGCGGTATCGTGGAATAAGTGAGCGCGGCATAGACCATGCCCGCCAGCGGCACTTCGGCTGCAAAGCGCGCGGCACCCTGCACCTTCGCCGCCCCGTCCAGCCGCGAGACGGGCGTCCCGATCAGGCCGTGCTGGCGGCGGATCAGCGGATCGGGAACGCCGCCCGGGATCCAGCTGTCGGGCGCCAGCGGTACCAGTTTCTCCATCGCGCCCTGCACCGCGCCCTGCACAACACCCTTGACGCTATCGACGATGCTCATGCGTGTGCTCCTGCAAGATCGCCCAGCACGGCGACAAGGGTTCGCTTGACGAGTTCAATCTTGAACCCGTTGTCGCGCAGCGGGTGGGCGTCCGCGAGTTCGGCCAGCGCCGCCTCGCCGAACAGCGCGTCGCTTGGCACCGCCCCGCGCAGGACCGCTTCGGCCTTCAGTGCGCGCCACGGCTTGTGCGCCACACCGCCCAGCGCGATCCGGACGTCGCCGATCCGTCCGTCATCGACGCGCAACGCCGCTGCCACCGACACCAGCGCAAACGCATAGCTCGCCCGGTCGCGCACCTTGCGATACGTCGAATGCCGCGCGAGCGGCAGAGCCGGCAGGCTGATCGCGGTGATCAGCTCGCCCGGCGCCAGCACCGTATCCTGGTCGGGACGGTCACCCGGCAGCCGGTGGAGATCGCCGAAGGGCAGCGTCCGCGCGCCACCGACCCCGTCGATATGCACCGTCGCATCGAGCGCGGCGAACGCGACGCACATGTCCGACGGATGCGTCGCCACGCAGGCGGGCGATGCGCCGAGAATGGCATGGATCCGGTTGAACCCCTCGGCGGCATCGCACCCCGCGCCCGGCACGCGCTTGTTGCAGTTCGCACCGTCGGTATCGTAGAAATAGGTGCACCGCGTCCGCTGCAGCAGGTTGCCGCCGACCGTCGCCATGTTGCGGATCTGTGGGGACGCACCCGCCAGGATAGCGCGCGCCAACGCCGGATAGCGGGTCCGCACTACGGGATGCTCGGCAAGCGCGGTATTGCGAACCGCAGCGCCGATCAGCAGTCCGCCATCAGCGGTGTCCTCGATCTCGGCGGACAGGCCGGTGACGTCGACCACCCGATCGGGACGCGCGATCGTCTCGCGCATCAGATCGACCAGGTTGGTGCCGCCCCCCAGATAAGCGGTCGCCGGCTCCGCACCGAGCCGGATCGCATCGGCAACGCCGTCGGCACGGGCATAAGTAAACGGCGTCATGCCACGCGCTCCGCGTCGAGGGTTTGTGTGATCGCGTCGATGATGCCGTTATGCGCGCCGCAGCGGCACAGATTGCCGCTCATCCGCTCCTGAAGCTCCTCGCGGGTCAGCGTGACGAATGCGGACAGATCCGCGGTGACGTTGCTCGGCAGCCCGCGTTTTGCCTCGCTGGCCATGCCGATCGCCGAGCAGATCTGCCCCGGCGTGCAATAGCCGCACTGGAACCCGTCATGATCGATGAACGCCTGCTGCAGCGAGTGCAGCACGCCATCGGTCGCAAGGCCCTCGATCGTGGTGATTCTCCGCCCGGTATATTGCACCGCCAGTGCGAGGCAGGACACGATCCGCTCGCCATCGACAAGCACGGTACACGCCCCGCACGCGCCCTGGTTGCAGCCCTTCTTGGTGCCGGTCAGATCGAGATGCTCGCGCAGGAAATCGAGCAGCGAGACACGCGGATCGGCGGGCGGGTCGGCCGTGATCCCGTTGATGATCATCGACATCGCGATCTCCTGTAGCGTGTATCTCGTGAGTATGGTCGGTCTATCCGAAGCCGCGTGTCGCCACCATAGCGCCGTCACCCCCGCCGATGCGACGAGACAAAAAAATACCGGAGGCGCATCGACTGCGCCCCCGGTCATTCTTGTCCACGCCGGATTTGAACCGGCGATCAGGCCAGCGTGCGGACGCTGGCTTCGCGGTCCCAATAGCGCTTGGTGCCGGCGGTCGCGATCTGGCCGAGATCGACGACACCGGCATCGGGCTCGACGCCAGCCTTGTCGAGCAACGGCGCGGCAGCGGCATTTGCCGCGACCGCCTTGAGATGCCCGAACGCGTCCATGACCCACTGGACGGCTGCACCTTCCTTGAGCAGCGCCTTGCAGCCCTCTTCCGAAAGCACCACCGCGACGGCGTCGAAGATTTGCGAGGGGCTGCCGGCAAGCTGCCCGTGCGCCTTCTTCTTGCTGCCATCGGCGAGCTTGGCACCGCCGACCTTGGGCGCGACGAGAACGGCCTTGCCGCCGGCCGCCTCGACCGACTTGACGACCGCATCGATCTCGCCGCCGTCGGATCCGTCCGAGATCAGGATACCGACCTGGCGACCCTCGAGCGTCTCCTTCATCGACTTCTGGATCGACAGCGCGTCGCTGGCTGGCATGTCGACCGGCTCGCGATAGGCGGGGTTCGCCGCGGGCAACTCGATACCGAGACCGTCAGCGATGCGCTTGGCCAATTCCTCGTTCACGTTGCGCAGGTTGGCGACTGTGCGCTCCTGAACATGGGCGAGGCCAACCTTCGACAATTCGAACGTGAACGCCGATGCGATATGCGCCTTTTCATTGTCCGTCGCAGATACCCAGAACAGCCGCGCCTGACTGTAGTGATCGCCGAACAGTTCGGCGCGCATCCGCAGCTTCTCGCCCTGCTCGTCCGCACCGGTCGGGTTGGTCGTAGTGACGAACCCGTTCTGCGACTCGCGCGGACCACCGTCCTCGCCGACGACCGAGAGGCTGTTGGGCTCATAGTTCGCCCGACCCTTCGGCACCTTGGTCTGCATCATCCCGTCGCGCTGGAAGTTCTGTGCGTTGTTGCGCGGCGCATTGACCGGGATCTGGTGGAAGTTTGTCGTCCCCAGACGCGACTTCTGCGTGTCGAGATAGCTGAACAGGCGGCCCTGGAGCAGCGGATCGTTCGAGAAATCGATCCCCGGCACGACATTGGTCGGCAGGAACGCAACCTGCTCGGTCTCGGCGAAGAAATTGTCCGGGTTCCGGTCGAGCACCATCCGGCCGATGATCCGGACGGGCACGTCCTCCTCGGGGATCAGCTTGGTCGAATCGAGCACATCATAGGGCTGCGCTTCGGCAAAAGCCTTGTCGAACACCTGGATGCCCAGCTCCCACTCGGGGAAGTCGCCGGTATCGATCGCTTCCCACAGGTCGCGACGATGATAGTCGTTGTCGGCGGCCTGAAGCTTGAGCGTCTCGTCCCAGATCGTCGACTGAAGACCGAGCTTCGGCTTCCAGTGGAACTTCACGAAGCTCGACTTGCCTTCGTCGTTGACGAGCTGGAACGTGTGGACGCCAAAGCCTTCCATCATGCGCAGCGAGCGCGGCAGCGTGCGGTCCGACATGGCCCACATCTGCATGTGCGTCGATTCCGGCGTCAGCGAGGCCCAGTCCCAGAATGTGTCATGCGCCGAACCAGCCTGCGGATAGGCGCGGTCTGCTTCCATCTTCACCGAATGGATCAGGTCGGGGAACTTGATCGCGTCCTGGATGAAGAACACGGGAATGTTGTTGCCGACGAGATCCCAGTTGCCCTCGGTCGTATAGAACTTGACCGCGAACCCGCGAACGTCGCGCGGCGTGTCCACCGAGCCTGCACCGCCGGCCACGGTCGAGAAGCGCGTGAACAGCTCGGTCTTGGTGCCCTTCTTGAACACCGCCGCCTTGGTCAGGTCGGAGATATCGTCGGTCGCCTCGAAATAGCCATGCGCGCCCGAACCGCGGGCGTGGACGATCCGCTCGGGGATGCGCTCGTGATCGAAGTGGAAGATCTTCTCGCGCAACACGAAGTCTTCGAGCAGCGTTGGGCCGCGCACGCCGGATTTCAGGCTGTTCTGGTTGTCGGAGACGGGTACGCCGTGGTTCGTCGTAAGGACGGGCACATCGCCACCGGCGCGCTGGTGTGTTTCGCCACCATTGCCGGGATTGCGCTCTGCGGGGTCGCTCATTGCAAATCCTTGTCAGTAATCAGAGTTCCAAATAGTGAACGATCTTGGTCTGCGGCTGGGTCCCACGCGCGCGAAAGAATTAGGGGTCCTTGCGCAAGCTGGCGGGCGGGGCGGTGGACGGGATGTCTCAGTGACACCGCCAGCAATGCGGTCTACGCGTGCGCCGTGTTCGCGATACGCCGCCTCTTCCGGTCCTGCCCGTTGCTCGTGCGCTGGCTGTGCGTGGCGGCGTTGGCGATGAAGCTGCTGGTGCCGACGGGGTACATGATCGCGAACCACAGCGGCCATATCGCGATCACGCTGTGTCCGGGCGTTGCTCCCACGACCGCCACGTCTGGCGGCATGCACATGACGACACCCGACCATGCCATGTCCGGCCATGCGATGCCGGACCATGATCCGTCCACCAGCCACGGCAAGACAGAGCTTCCCTGCGCATTCTCGGGGCTGTCGGCGCAGGCGCTGGCCAGCGTCGATGCGATCCTGCTGATCGCGGCGATCGCGTTCGTCGTGGCGATTGGCGTGCGCCCGATCCGTCCCCCCGTCCACCCCAGCGCGCCGCATCTGCGTCCGCCGCTGCGGGGCCCACCGACCTTGCTTTCGACCGTCTGATCCGAACCGCGCGTCGCTGGGAGCGCGGTTCGCCACCTCTGTCGACGCGCGTCTGTGTGGCCGCGCGCCTGTCGAAAGCCACTTATAATGTTTGCTACTCCGCCTCCGTTCCGGGCGGCGATGGCCATTGCCCTCGCCGTTCCCGCCTGCGTCGTCGCCTCGCCCGCCATCGCGCAGACCCCCGCCCCCGCCCCCTCCTTCACCGGGGCCGAGTCCGATACGCGCTTCGTGATCGGCGAGGTCGTGGTGACCGCGCGCAGCATGGCGCGCTCGACCGAAACCATCCTGACCTCGGTCGACATGCTCGGCGGCGATATCGCGCAACGCCAGTCGGTCGACAATGCGTGGGAGCTGTTCGCGCGCCTGCCCGGCGTCGTGCTGACCGATTTCAACCAGGGGACCACATCCGGCCGCTTCTCGATCCGCGGGTTCAACGGCGAAGGCGAGATCAACGCGGTCAAGCTGACGATCGACGGCATACCCAGCAACGACAATGCCGGCGGCATGACCGGTATTGACATGATCTCGCCGCTCGACGTCGCCGGGATCGAACTGGTCCGCGGCACGTCCGACCCTCGCTGGGGGCTGAACAATATCGCCGGCAACGCCAATATCCTGACGCGGATCGGCGGCAATTATCTCGACGCGCGTCTGATCGGCGGTGCGTTCGGGACGATCGACGCACAGGCCTCGGCCGGACTCGAGCGCGGCGGGTTCAGCCAGAACTACCTGCTCGGCTACCGGCGGACCGATGCATATCGCGACCATGCCGATCTTGATCGGCTGAACCTCGCGGGAAAATGGTTCTATGATGTCGGCCCCACCCGGATCGGCGCCATCGTCCGCCACTCGGTCGCGCACGCGCAGGAGCCCGGCTATCTGACCGATGCCGACGCCGATACCGACCGCACCCGATCCTATGCGGTGTCGGCAACCGATGGCGGCACGCGACGGATCGGCCAGTACAGCCTGCATCTCGACGCCGATCTCGCCGACCCGCTCGCGCTCAGCGTCAAGGGCTATGCCAACAGCCTGCACGACGATCGCTACGTCCGCTTCTCCGCAACCGTCCCGCAACAGCGCCGGCTGACCGAGGAATGGCAATATGGCGCGACCGCCGCGCTCCACTACCACCCCCGCGTAGAGTTTTTCCACGCGCTGATGCTCGAGGCGGGCGGCGACGTGCAGGTGCAGGACAACAGGAGCCTGCGCTGGCTGACCGACCGGCGCACATTAACCAGCCAGACGCGCAACCAGGATTTCGGGCTGACGGTCTATGGCGGCTATATCCAGGCGGTGATCGAGCCGACCGACTGGATCAAGATCACCCCCGCCTGGCGGATCGACCGCGTCGAGGGCCATTTCGCCAATCGCCTGACGGGCACGACCGCGCCGATCAACGACTATGGCACGATCAGCCAGCCCAAGCTGAGCGTCGCGATCACGCCCGTGACCGGCGTCACCGCCTATGCCAATTACGGACGCACCTTCCAGATCGGCGCTGGCTCGGCCTCGTATCTGGTGCCGCCACGGACGACTGACGTCGCACCCTCGATCAACAAAGGCTATGAAGCGGGCATCAAGCTGACCAGCGGGCGCTGGCTCGAAGCGCGCGTCGCACTGTGGCAGCAGACCGCGAGCGGCGAGCTGAAGCGGCGGCTGAACGATCCCTCCGGCGATGTCGACAATCTCGGCCGGACGCGGCGCCGCGGTATCGATCTGCAGCTCGATCTGAAGCCGGTCCGTACCGTCGCGCTGTGGGGCAGCTATTCGCACCAGACCGCGCGGATCGTCACGCCCGAGCCGGCAACCCCGTCGCAGGCGGGCAACGCGATCGACCATGTCCCGCAGAACGTCTTCTCGGGCGGGCTCGACGTCACGCCCGGCCCCAAGGTCAGGCTATCCTTATGGGGTAACGGCCAGTCGAGCTACGAACTCGATCCCGCCAACACGCAGGGCCGCTACGGCGAGTATGTCGTCCTCAATGCCGAGGTCGCGTACAAGCTGACGCCGAAGATCGAGGTCTCCGCGCAACTCAAGAATCTCGCGAACGAGCGCTACGAGTATGTCTGGTACGACGGTACGCAGCGGCTCCACGCACCTGCCGATCCGCGCTCGCTGTTCGGTGCGGTCCGGTTGACGCTCTGATGCCGCGCCGACCGCCACTTCGCGCCATCGTGCGGCGCGTGCATCTCTGGCTCGGTCTGTTGATCGGCGCGCTGTTCGCGTTCGCGGGGCTGACCGGTAGCATACTCGTCTTCTATCCTGAGATCGACGCGGCGCTGAACCCGGCGCTGAACCCGGCGTTGCACGCGGTGCCGGACGGTGAGCGCGCGCCCTCCTGGCAGGCGATCGTCGACACGCTCCACCGCGAGCATCCCACTCGCACCGGCGCATGGCGGATCGAGGTGACCGGGGATGGCGGCGCGGTCCCGGTGCGCTATTATCAGCCAAGGGAAACCGCGGGCCACGATTTCGCGCCGTTCCTCGTCTGGGTCGATCCGGTCCGCCTGACCACGATCCGCACCGGATTCTGGGGCGATACGGTCGTCACCTGGATCTACGATCTCCATTACCGGCTGCTGCTGGAGAAGCCCGGTGGCGTCGTCATGGGAATCGCAGGCATCGTCATGCTCGGGCTGATCGCCAGCGGGATCTGGGCATGGTGGCCGCGCCCCGGCAGCTGGTGGCGCGCACTGCGCTTCAAGCACGACGCCGCGCCGCTCCGCCGTCTGTATGACTGGCACAAGCTGATTGGTCTGGGCGGCGCGCTCCTCGTGCTCGTCGTCACCGCTACCGGGGTGATGCTCGACCTACCCGATCAGACCCGGTTCGTGATCGCGCGCGCCTCGCCGCTCTACCGGACGCCGCCGCTGGCCGTGGTGGCACGCGGCGCGCCCCTGGCGATCGATCGCTTGGTCGCCATAGCCGAACACGTCTTCCCCGGGGCCGCGCTCGCCTGGATCGAGACTCCCGCCTCGCGGACCGGCGCCACGCGGATCAACCTCGCGCAGGACGGCGAGCCCAGCCGCCGTTTCCCGCGCACCAATGTCTGGCTCGATCCCTATACCGGCGCCGTCCTCGCGACGCGCGACGGTCTTGCCGATACAGGCGGCGACGTCGTGATGAACTGGCTCCACCCGCTCCACGGCGGCGAGGCGCTGGGGCTGACGGGGCGCATCCTCGCCTTCGTCGCTGGCCTCGTTCCGATCGCGCTGTTCGCGACCGGGGTGCTGCGGTGGCACCGCCGCCGCCAGCGCCGCGCGTCGCAAAGGACGATTGGCACTCGGGACGAACCCCGCTAGCACGACGCGCGAGCAGCCGGTTCGACCGGAGGCTCGCTAGATCGCGTCGGTGCCCTTCGGGGCTTGAAGGGGAATGCGGTGCGGAGGGTTCGCCATCCAATGCCGCAGCTGTCCCTGCAACTGTAAGCGGCGAGCGAAACGCACACGCCCTTCGCGACGAGGGGCAGCCACTGGGTCGACGACCTGGGAAGGTGTGGCGTGGAGCCGAGACCCGCGAGCCAGGAGACCTGCCGGCGTCTGGTCGCTCTCGTCCCGGCCCAGGGGGTGGCCGAGGCACGGTGAACGCCGTCTGAGCGACGACCTTGTGGCGGGGGCCGCATCGACGACGCGCGTCGGCCGCTCATGGCGTCCGGTCTTCCTGCGTCCCGGCCGCATGCGGCAGGTCCCCGTCCTCGTCGGACGCCGGGGAGTTCTGCATGACGACGATGACGATCGATAAGCCCGCCAAGAAGACGTCCGGCAAGCCGGCACGGATGGCCACGCGCAAACGCATCGGCTGGATGTTCGCAAGCCTGGTCGCGGCCAATATCACCGCCTGGGGCTGGGCGTTCTCGCTGTTCCATGCGCAGCCGCTGATGCTCGGCACCGCGTTGCTCGCCTGGGGGCTGGGCCTGCGCCACGCAGTCGATGCGGATCATATCGCCGCGATCGACAATGTGACGCGCAAGCTCATGCAGGACGGCCAGCGCCCGATCACGGTCGGCTTCTGGTTCGCGATCGGCCATTCGGGGATCGTGCTGATCGCCGCGGTCGCCATCGCACTCACCGCCAGCGCACTGGCGCAGTTCGAGGCGTTCAAACAGGTCGGCGGCGTGATCGCCACCGTCATCTCCGCGGTGTTCCTGTTCACGATCGCGGCGATGAACCTCGTCATCCTGCGCTCGGTCTGGCGGACCTTCGGCCATGTCCGCAGCGGCGGCGTCTATGTCGAGGAAGACCTCGATCTGCTGCTCGGCAACCGCGGCCTGCTGGCGCGCCTATTCCGGCCGATGTTCCGGCTCGTTACGCGCAGCTGGCATATGGCGCCGCTCGGATTCCTGTTCGGGCTCGGCTTCGATACCGCAACCGAGGTCGCGATCCTCGGCCTGTCCGCAAGCCAGGCCGCGGACGGTCTGTCGATCGGCACCATCCTCGTGCTCCCGATCCTGTTCGCGACGGGCATGGCGCTGGTCGACACGGCGGACGGTGTCGTCATGCTCGGCGCGTATGAATGGGCGTTCGTGAAGCCGATCCGCAAGCTCTACTACAACATCACGATCACGCTGATCTCGGCAATCGTCGCGATCGCGATCGGCGGGATCGAGACGCTGGCGCTGCTGGGTGCCAAGCTCGGCCTGTCGGGGGGCGTGTGGGACCTGGCGGCCGCGCTGGGCGAGAATTTCAACGGCCTCGGCTTTGCGATCATCGGCCTGTTCGTGTTGTGCTGGGTGCTGAGCTTTGCGATCTATCGCTGGAAACGCTTCGACGAGATCGAGGTCGTGCACGGATAGCTGGCGGCCCGGTGAAAAGTCCTTTAGGTCCCACCCCGAGGCTCGGTTTTACCGAACTTCAACAGATCGCGCCGGTGCCCTTCGGGGCTTGAAAGGGAATGCGGTGCGGGAGGATGTCCTCCCAATGCCGCGGCTGTCCCTGCAACTGTAAGCGGTGAGCGAGACGCACAGGCCCTTCGCGAGGAGGGAAGCCACTGGGTCCAAGACCTGGGAAGGCGTGTGTCGAGCTTTGACCCGTGAGCCAGGAGACCTGCCAGCGTAACGGTCGCTCTTGCCTTGATCCAGGGGATGGTCGCGGCACGGTACTCCGTCTGAGCGACGAACGCGTGCGGCCGAAAGGTCGTGCGTGCCTGCGTATGCTCGAAGGAGAACAAGAATGTCGGACCGCTCGCCCACTTTGGCAAAAGTCCCCGTCACCATCGTCACCGGCTTTCTCGGCGCGGGCAAGACGACGCTCATCAGCCACCTGATCCGTAACGCGGGCGGCCGCCGGCTGGCGGTCGTGGTGAACGAATTCGGCACGCTCGGCATCGATGGCGACATCCTCAAGGGTTGCGCGATCCCCGATTGCCCCGCGGAGAACGTCGTCGAACTGGCCAATGGCTGCATCTGCTGCACCGTCGCCGACGATTTCATCCCGACCGTCGAGACTTTGCTCGCACTCGACCCGCGCCCGGATCACATCCTGATCGAGACGTCGGGCCTCGCGCTCCCCAAGCCGCTGCTTAAGGCGTTCGACTGGCCCGCGATCCGCTCGCGCATCACCGTCGACGGCGTCATCGCGCTTGCCGATGCGGAGGCGGTCGCCGCCGGCCGGTTCGCGCCCGACATCGCCGCGCTCGATGCGCAGCGCGCGGCCGATCCGAGCGTCGATCACGAGACGCCGCTCTCGGAAGTGTTCGAGGACCAGCTCGCCTGCGCCGATCTCGTCCTGCTCACCAAGGTCGATCTCGCCGGTCCCGAGGGCGTCGCCAAGGCGCGGGCGGTCATCGCCGCCGAGTCCGCCCGCCCGCTTCCGGTGATCGACCTGACCGACGGCATCATCGACCCGCGCGTGATCCTCGGCCTGAACGCCGCTGCCGAGGACGACATCGCCGCCCGCCCCTCGCATCACGACGGCGAGGACGATCACGAGCATGACGATTTCGACAGCGTCGTCGTCGCGCTGGGCGAGATCGCCGATCCGGCCGAGCTTGCCGCCAGGATCGAGGCGCTCGCCCGCAGCGCCGACATCCTGCGCGTGAAGGGCTATGCCGCGGTCATCGGCAAGCCGATGCGCCTGCTCGTCCAGGCAGTCGGCGCACGCGTCCGCACGCAATATGACCGCCCCTGGCGCGCCGACGAGCCCCGCCGCACGCAACTGGTGGTCATCGCCGAGCATGATCGCATCGACGAGGCCCGCATCAAGGCCGCGCTGGACGCCTGAGGCGCCACGATGCACGTCGTCTTCCGCGAGACCCACGGGCTGGAGGAGAACGCGGTCCCGCAGGATCTCGCGCAATCCCCCGCAGACCTCGTCGTCCTGTCCTTTTCCGACGGCGACCTCGGCGCGTTCGCCGCGGGCTGGCGGCGTGCGGACGCCGCCGGGCGTCGCCTGCCGTCGCTGCGGCTCGCGAACCTGGCGGCGCTCCAGCACCCGCTGTCGGTCGATACCTATGTCGAGCAGACGCTGGCGGGCGCGAAGGGGATCCTGATCCGGCTGATCGGCGGGCGCTCCTATTGGAGTTACGGCCTGCAACAGGTCGAACATCTCGCGCGGGAAAAAGGCATCGCGCTGGCGGTCTTGGCCGCGGACGGCCGGATCGATGCGCGGCTCGATGCCGCCTCGACGATCCCGCTCTCGACGCTTCGCCACCTCGCGAAGCTGTGCGATACCGGCGGCGCGGTCGCGGCGCACGCGGCGCTGGCGCAGTTCGCGCTCGCCGCGGGCTGCTATGCCGGCCCGGTCGCCGGGGTCCGCGCGATCGCCGATGTGGGGGGATGGCAGCCGCAGGACGGCGTGACCTGCCCCGCCGCGTTCGCGCTGACCGCGAAGCGCCCGCGCGTGCTGATCGTCTTCTACCGTTCGTATCTCACCGCGGCCGATCTCCACCCGATCGAGGCGCTCCACGCCGCACTGACCGGACGGGGCTTCGACGTGATCGGGCTGTTCGCGCCCTCGCTGAAAGCGCCCGACGCAGCCGGCTGGCTGGCGCGCTGGGTGGGCCCGCTGGCGCCGGCTGCGATCGTCAACGCCACCGCCTTCTCCGCGCGCGGGGCGACCGAAGCCACGCCGCTCGACGGCGCCGAAGTCCCGGTGTTCCAGATCGCGCTGGCGACCTCCGACCGCGCCGCCTGGGCGGGCGCGAAGCGCGGCCTGTCGCCCGCCGACCTCGCCATGCACGTCGTCCTGCCCGAAGTGGACGGCCGCGTGTTTGCCGGCGTCGCCAGCTTCAAGGAAGCCGCAGCCCGGGACGGCGATCTCGAATATACCCGCCGCGAACACCGCGCCGACCCGGACCGCATCGCCGCCATCGCCGCGCGGATCGCAGCGTGGACCAGCCTCGCCAGCAGGCCCGTTGCCGATCACCGCATCGCGATCGTCCTGTCGACCTACCCCGGCAAGGCGTACCAGATGGCGCACGCCGTCGGGCTCGACGCGCTGGCGTCGACGCACGCGATCCTCGCCGATCTCACCGCCGCCGGCTATGCGATCACGCCCGACGACCGCGACCTTGCGACGTCGCGGATCTGCTGGCCGCTTGCCGCGTATCGGACCGCGCTTGAAAAGCTCCCGGCAGAGCTCCGCCAGGAGCTTCACGACGTCTGGGGCGAGCCTGGCGAAGACTTCGCCTTCACCGCGATCGACCAGGGCGGCGCGCTGATCGCGCTGCAACCCGAACGCGGTCGCAGCGAGCACCGCGCGGACGAATATCACGATCTCTCACGCTGTCCTTCGCACGCCTATGTCGCCTTCTACCTCTGGCTGCGCGCCCGCGGGGTCGACGCGCTCGTCCATGTCGGCGCGCACGGCACGCTCGAATGGCTGCCCGGCAAGTCGGTCGCGCTGTCCGACGGGTGCTGGCCCGAGGCGCTGACCGCGGCCATGCCCGTGATCTACCCGTTCATCGTCAACGATCCCGGCGAAGCCGCGCAGGCCAAACGCCGCATCGGCGCGGTCACGCTCGGCCATGTCCCACCGCCGCTCGAACGGACGCGCACCGGCGCCGGGCTTGGCCGCCTCGAAGCGTTGCTCGACGAATTCTCCAACGCCGACGGCCTCGATCCCGCGCGGCGCGACCGGCTGCAGCGCGACATTCGCGACGAAGCGACCGCTACCGGCCTCGCCGCGACGCTGGGGCTCGACGATGCGCAGTCGCCAGCGGACGCGATCACGCGCATCGACACGTTCGTGTGCGACGTGAAGGAGAGCCAATATGGCGACGGCCTGCACATCTACGGCCGCGGCGAGCACGGGGCGGCGGAAAGCGCCGGCTTGCTGTCGGCGCTCCAGGGGAAGCGTGTCGCGTCGGGTCCGTCCGGTTCGCCGTGGCGCGGTCGATCCGACGTCGTCCCGACCGGCCGCAACCTGTACACCACCGATCCGCGCGCCGTTCCTTCGCGCGCCGCGCATCGCCAGGGCGTGACGCTCGCCGACGAACTCGTCCGCCGCCATTTGCAGGACCATGGCGACTATCCCCGCACGCTCGTCGTCGACCTCTGGGCGTCGGCGACGATGCGCACCGCGGGCGAGGAGTTCGCGATGGCGCTCCATCTGCTCGGCGCGGAGCCCGTCTGGGACATGCAGTCCGACCGCGTGACGGGCGTCGAGATCCTCCCGCTCGCCACGTTCGACCGGCCCCGCATCGACGTCACGCTGCGCATATCCGGGCTGTTCCGCGACGCCTTCCCGACGCTGTGCACGATGTTCGGCCAGACCGTACGCGGGCTCGGCGCACGCGACGAGCCCGCGGACTGGAACCCGTTCGTCGGCAAACCGTCGACGCCGCGCGTCTATGGTCCCGAACCAGGCCGCTACGGCCTGAGCATGGGCGACGCCGCGGAAACCTACACGCCCGAGGCGCGCCTCGATGCCGGCAAGGCGTGGCTGTCGGCCTCCGCCCACGCGTTCGACGACGGCAACGACACCTTCGACCCTATCGGCATCCGCGACCGCGTTGCCGCGGCCGACGCCTTCGTCCACGTGCAGGACTTGCCCGAGACCGACCTGCTCCTCGCGGCAGACTATGCCGCGCACGAAGCGGGCTTCGCCGCCGCGCAATCGGTCGCAGGCGGAAACGCCACGCTCTACCATCTCGACGCGCGCGACCCGAGCCAGGCCAGGGCCCGCCCGCTGAAGGAAGAGATCGCCCGCGTCGTCCACGCCCGCGCGCATCCCGGCTGGGTGGATGGCATGATGCGCCACGGCTTTCGCGGCGGTGCGGAGATCGCCGCGACGCTCGACCATCTCGGCGCGTTCGCGCATCTAGCCGGCGCGGTCCGCCCCGAACTGATCGACCTTTATCACGATGCGACGCTCGGCCGTGACGACGTCCGGGCGTTCCTTGCACAGGCCAACCCCGAAGCGCTCGGGGCCATGCAGGCGCGCTTTGCCGCGCTCCACGCCGCCGGTCTCTGGCCGACGCGCCGCAACTCGATCCTCGCGCAGCTCGAGCTGCCGGCATGAGCGCGTTCGTCGTCAAGGGCTGGTGCCCCGATGCGTGGCGCCCGATGATGGCCGGCGATGGCCTGCTCGTCCGCATCCGCCCGCCGCTGAGCCGCCTGACCCGGGCTCAGATCATCGGCCTGTGCGCCGCCGCAGCGCGCCACGGCATGGGCCAGATCGACGTCACCAGCCGCGCCAACCTCCAGATCCGGGGCGTTTCTGACGACGAATGGCGCCCGTTGATCGACGCCATGCTCGAACTCGGCCTGATCGACCCCGATCCGACGCGTGAGGCCCGCGCCAACATCCTCGTCGCCCCCGATTGGCGCGAAGGCGACGACACGCACCGCATCGCCTCCGAATTGCGCGCCCGACTGCACGAGCTGCCGGAGCTCCCCGGCAAGGTCGGCTTCGCGATTGACGCCGGCACCGCGCCGATGCTCGCGGACGCACCCGCGGACTTCCGCATCGAACGCGCCGCGAGCGGCCACCTGATCCTCCGCGCCGACGGCCGGGACCGGGGCACGCCGCTATCGCCCGGCACCGAAGTCGACCAGCTGATCGCGCTCGCCTGCTGGTTCGGCGAAACCGGCGGCACCGCCAGCGGCCGCATGGCGCGTCATCACGCACCGCTGCCCGAATGGGCCGCCGCGACGATCCCCCCCGCGGCTTGCGCACCGCGGCTAGAGCCCGGCCCGCACGCGCTCGGCCTGCCCTTCGGTCGCATCGAAGCATCGGCGCTGACCCACCTGCTCGAGGCCGAGCCCGCGATCCGCGCGATCCGCCTGACGCCTTGGCATATCGCGATCCTCGAAACGGAGTCGCCGCTCGCGGCTACACCCGATCCCGCCGCCTTCATTACCACGCCGTCCACCGCGCTGCTCCGCACCGACGCCTGTGTCGGCGCGCCCGCCTGCCCTCAGGCCACGGTCGAGACCCGCAACCTCGCCCGCCGCCTCGCGCCCCACGTCGCCGGCCGCCTCCACGTTTCCGGGTGCGCCAAGGGGTGCGCGCGGGCGACCACTGCGGACGTCACGCTGACGGGTCGCGACGGCCGCTACGACCTCGCGTTCGACGCGCGCGCCGGCGCCCCCCCTTCCCGCGCGGGGCTCGATACCGCGCAGATCCTCGCTCAGTTCGGAGCCGCCTGAATGCCGTACGCCTATGAAACCGACGGCGCGGCGATCTATCGCCAGTCGTTCGCGATGATCCGCGCAGAAGCCGATCTCGCCCGGTTTTCACCCGAAGAAGAGCCGGTCGCCGTCCGCATGATCCACGCCGCCGGGCTGGTCGGCCTCGCGAAACATATCCGGTTCTCGCCGACCTTCGCGGTCGATGCGCGCCGCGCGCTCCAGGCGGGCGCCCCGATTCTCTGCGACGCGCGGATGGTCACCGAAGGCATCACACGTGCCAGATTGCCTGCGGACAACCGCATCTTATGCACGCTGCACGCCCCCGAGACCCCCGACCTCGCACGCGCGATGGGCAACACGCGATCGGCCGCCGCGCTCGAATTCTGGCGCCCGCACCTCGCCGGCGCGGTCGTCGCGATCGGCAACGCGCCGACCGCGCTGTTCCACCTGCTCAACATGCTCGAGGACCCGGATTGCCCGCGCCCCGCCGCGATTATCGGCTGCCCGGTCGGCTTTGTCGGCGCGGTCGAATCGAAGGCGGCGCTCTGGACCGACCAGCCCGTCCCCTGCGTCGTCGTCGAGGGCCGGATGGGTGGCAGCGCGATCACCGTGGCGGCGATCAATGCGCTGGCGAGCGGCACCGAATGACCGCGATGCGACCGGGTGGCATGATCCACGGCGTCGGGCTGGGCCCAGGCGCGCAGGACCTGATGAGCGTCCGTTCGGATCGGCTCGTCCGGACTGCGCGCCACGTCGCCTATTTTCGCAAGGCCGGGCGACCTGGGCAAGCACGCAAGATCGTCGACGGCATGCTCCGCGCGGACGTAATCGAATTCCCGATGGAATATCCGGTGACAACCGAAATTCCGGTTTCGGACCCACGCTACAATGATTGCCTGTCGGCGTTCTACAGCCGCTGCATCGACCATCTCGCGTCCCTCGCGCGCGCGGGCGAGGATGTCGTCGTGCTCTGCGAAGGCGATCCGTTCTTCTACGGCTCGTTCATGCACCTCTATACGCGCCTCCAGACGATCGCGCCGGTCGCGGTCGTCCCCGGCATCACCGGGATGTCGGGCGCATGGACCGCGAGCGGCGCGCCGATCACCTGGGGCGACGACGTTCTCACGGTGCTGATGGGCACGCTCCCCGAGGAGGATCTGGTCCGCCGCATCCGCGACACCGACGCGCTGGTGGTGATGAAGATCGGCCGCCACCTCGACAAGCTCCGCCGGGCGGTCGCCGCTGCCGGGCGCGAGGACGAGGCATGGCTGGTCGAATACGCTGCGATGGCAGATCAGCGGGTCACGCGGCTGTGCGATGCCGACGCGATCACGCCCTATTTCTCGATCCTGCTGATCCACGGCCAGGGGCGGCGCCCATGACCGGCTGGCTCGTCATCGCCGGCCTCGGCCCCGGCGATACCGCGCTCGTGACGCCGGAGGTCACCGCCGCGCTCGCCGATGCGACCGACGTCATCGGCTACATCCCCTATGTCGCGCGGGTCGCGCCGCGCGACGGCCTCACGCTTCACCCGAGCGACAACCGCGTCGAACTCGACCGCGCCGCGCACGCGCTCCAACTCGCGGCGGAGGGCCACCGCGTGGTCGTCGTATCCTCTGGCGATCCAGGCGTGTTCGCGATGGCCGCGGCGGTGTTCGAGGCGCTCGAAGCCGGCCCGCCCGAATGGCGCGCGCTCGACATCCGCGTCCTCCCCGGCATCACAGCAATGCTTGCCGCCAGCGCGCGCGTCGGCGCGCCACTCGGCCATGATTTCTGCGCGATCAACCTGTCTGACAATCTCAAGCCCTGGCCACTTATCGAGCGCCGCGTACGTCTCGCCGCCGACGCGGACTTCGCGATCGCCTTCTACAACCCTCGCTCCAAGGCACGTCCCGACGCGCTGATCCGTGTTTTCGAGATTCTCCGTGCGACCTGCTGCGACGAGCGCCCGGTCCTGTTTGCCCGCGCCGTCTCCACGCCTGAAGAAACGCTCCGCATCATCCCGCTACCGGAGGCGCGCGCGGAGATGGCCGACATGCGGACGATGATCATCATCGGTTCCAGTCTCACCCGGATCATCGAGCGTCCGTCAGGCCCACTCCTCTACACGCCGCGATCGGCAGCATGATCGAGCCAGTGCAGCACGTCCTCGGCCGCATGCACCTCGAGCCGAGGCGGCGGGACCGGCCGTGCGATCATGATCACCGGCAGCCCAAGCGCGCGCGCCGCAACGATCTTGGCCTGCGCGCCAGTGCCACCGGCATTCTTGCAGACCATGATCTCGATCCCGTGCGCTCCCATCAAACAGCGCTCATCCTCGACATCGAAAGGTCCGCGATCGACGACCAGATGATGACGCGGCAATCCCGGCGGACGATCGGGCGTATCGACGAACCGCAGCAGATAGTCATGCTGCGGCTGGACCGAGAACGCATCGACGTGCATCCGTCCGAGCGCGAGCATCACGCGCCGCGACGGTCCAGCCAGCGCCGCGACCGCAGCGTCGATATCGGCCAGCATCGTCCACCGATCGCCCGCGACGGGCGTCCAGGCCGGTCGCGTCAACGCGATGTAAGCGACGCCAGTATGTGCCGCGGCGATGACGGCGGTCGCGCTCATCCGCGCCGCGAACGGGTGCGTTGCGTCGACCAGATGCGTCACCGCGTGATCGCGCAAATATCCGACCAGCCCGTCGAGACCGCCAAAGCCACCGATCCGTACCGGGATCGGCTGCACCTTCGGGCTCGCCACACGCCCGGCATAGCTCAGCACCGCCGCTGTTCCGCGCGCCGCCAGCAATGCCGCGAGCCCGCTCGCTTCGGTCGTGCCCCCCAACACCAGGACGTTCGACATGGCTGATACTCCCTGGCTAACGATCGTCGGAATAGGCGAAGACGGCGCGGCCGGCCTGTCCGCATCGGCAAAGGCGGCGCTTGCGGACGCCGACGTCGTGAGCGGCGCCACCCGGCATCTGGCGCTGCTCCCTCGACTTACGGGCGAGGTCGTCCCGTGGCCAGTCCCGTTCGATGCGGGCATCCCCGGCCTGCTCGGTCACCGTGGCCGGAAAACCGTCATGCTCGTGTCCGGCGATCCGTTCTGGTTCGGCGCGGGCACGTCCATCACCCGCCATCTCGACGCTTTCGAGTGGATCGCGCACCCTGTGCCATCGACCTTCGCCCTCGCTGCGGCACGGCTCGGCTGGCCGCTCGACGACACCGCCTGCCTCGGGCTCCATGCCGCGCCACTCGCACGACTCCGCCGACACATCGCCCCAACCCGCCATGCCCTCGTCCTCGTTCGCGACGGCGAAGCAGTTGCCGCACTGGCACGCTATCTGACCGACCTCGGCTTCGGCGGATCGCGGCTGCACATCCTCGAAGCGCTCGGCGGCCCCCGCGAACGGGTTCGCGAGATGACCGCCGCTGGTCGCGCCTTCGGCGATATCGCACATCCGGTGGCCGTCGGCATAGCCTTCGCAGGCACTGGCGCGGTTCTGCCCCAGGCGTCGGGCCTGCCCGATGCATGGTTCGAGCATGACGGCCAGATCACCAAACGCCCGATCCGCGCCCTGACGCTGTCCGCGCTCGCACCAAAACCGGGCGAAACGCTGTGGGATATTGGCGCTGGCTCCGGCTCGATCGGCATCGAATGGCTGCTCGCCCACCCGTCGACGCAAGCTACCGCGTTCGAAGCCGATCCCGTTAGGGCCGCCCGCATCCAAGGCAATGCCGCCGCGCTTGGTGCCGACCGCCTGCGGATCGTTGAAGGCCGTGCGCTTGACGTCCTCGAGGGCCAAGCCGAGCCCGATGCGATCTTCATCGGCGGCGGGCTGTCGGATGCTCTGCTTGAACGGCTCTGGTCGGAGCGCGGGCCCGGCACCCGCCTGATCGCCAACGCCGTCACGCTCGAGTCCGAGGCGCTGCTGATCCGTTGGCAGGGTATGAAGGGCGGCACGCTCATGCGCATCGATCTTTCCGAGGCCGTGCCGCTCGGCACGCGGCGCGGCTGGCGAGCGAGCTATCCCGTCATGCACTGGAGCGTGGTGCTATGATCGTCGCCGGCTTTGGATTTCGCGGCGCGGCGAACCTCGCCGCGCTGCGGGCCGCGCTAGCCCGGGCGCAGGCTGGGCACCCTCCGGTGATGGCGCTGGCGGCGCCGGACGACAAGCTCGCATTGGTCGCGGCGCTCGCCGAAGCGATGGCCGTGCCCGCGATCGCGGTATGGCCTGACGCCTTGCAAGCCCTGCGAACACCGACCCAGTCGATTGCCAGCCTGTCCGCGCGCGCGACCGGCAGTGTCGCCGAAGCATGTGCGCTTGCCGCCGCCGGCCCGGGCGCGCAGTTGCTGGCACACCGCCATATCTCCCCCGATCGGATGGCGACCTGCGCCATTGCTCGATCGGGCGCCGAAGGACTCGACACATGACCGTCCATTTCATCGGGGCAGGCCCCGGTGCGCCAGACCTGCTCACACTGCGCGGGCGCGATCGCATCGCGGGATCGCCGGTCTGCCTCTACGCCGGGTCGCTGATCCCGGCGGCGATGCTTGATCATTGTCCGCCCGGCGCGCGGATCGTAAACACCGCAACCTTGTCGCTCGACGCGATCATCACCGAGATCGTCGCCGCGCACGATGCCGGCCACGACGTCGCGCGGCTTCATTCGGGAGACCTGTCGATCTGGTCAGCGATGGGCGAGCAGCTCCGGCGCCTGCGCTCGCTCGGCATCCCCTTCACGATCACCCCGGGCGTCCCCGCCTTCGCCGCCGCCGCCGCCGCGCTGGAGGTCGAACTGACGCTTCCCGAACTCGTGCAGTCGGTGGTGCTGACCCGCACGCCAGGCCGCGCCAGCGCGATGCCGCCCGCCGAGACGCTGACCGCGTTCGCCGCCACCGGCGCGACGCTCGCAATCCATCTATCGGTCCACAATCTTGCCAAGGTGGTGGCAGATGTGACGCCGCACTACGGTTCGGGCTGCCCAGTGGCGATCGTCTGGCGTGCGAGCTGGCCCGACCAGCAGATCGCGCGCGCCACGCTCGCGACGATTGCGGAGGTGATAGCAGACAAGCCCGACCGCACCGCGCTGATCCTCGTCGGTCAAGCACTTGGCGCACGAGACTTTGCGGAGAGCAGCCTCTACGCGGCGGGGTACGACCGCCGCTTCCGACCGCAATCGGCAGACTCGAAGTTCGCAGGACAAAACGTATGACCCCAGGTCTACTGATCGCCGCCCCCGCCTCGGGCACCGGAAAGACCACCGTCGTGCTCGGACTGCTTCGCGCGCTTCGCGACGACGGTCTTGCGGTCCAGCCGTTCAAGAGCGGGCCGGACTATATCGATCCCGCGTTCCACCGCGCCGCCAGTGGCCGCGCGTCGTTCAACCTCGACAGCTGGTCGATGGCAGCGGCGATGCTCGACACGCTCGCCGCCAAAGCCGACGACGCCGACTTCGCGCTCGCCGAAGGCTCGATGGGGCTGTTCGACGGCGTCGCGAAGGTTGGTGCGACCGGCAACGGTGCCAGCGCCGATATCGCCCGCCGGATGGCATGGCCGATCGTGCTGGTGATCGACGTCTCGGGCCAGGCACAGTCCGCCGCCGCCACCGCGCTTGGGTTCAGCCGCTACGATCCCAGCGTGTCGATCGCAGGGGTTATCCTCAACCGCGTCGCCAGCCCACGTCACGAACGGCTGGCGCGCAGCGGCATGGAGGCGGTCGGGATCCGCGTGTTCGGCTCGCTCCCCCGGCGCGGCGACCTCAAACTGCCGGAACGCCATCTCGGACTGGTGCAGGCGGCCGAGCATCCCGACCTCGACGCGCGGATCGACGAATATGCGACGTTCCTGCGCGCGCATGTCGACATAGCCGCGCTGCGCGATGCTGCAACGGCCGTCGCGCGCAAACCCGACGCTCAGACCTGGATCCGACCGCCGGCCCAGCGGATTGCGCTCGCCCAAGACGCAGCCTTCTCGTTCACCTACGCACATGTCCTCGACGGCTGGCGCAATGCCGGTGCTGAAATCCTGCCGTTCTCCCCGCTCGCCGACGAAACCCCCGCCGCGGACGCCGACCTGGTCTGGCTCCCCGGCGGCTATCCCGAGCTCCACGCCGGCAAACTTGCCGCCGCCGCCACGTTCCGCGCGGGGCTCGCCGAGCACGCGCGCACGCGCCCCGTCCACGGCGAGTGCGGCGGCTATATGACGCTTGGCGAAGGCTTGATCGACGCCGATGGCACGCGTCACCAGATGGCGGGACTGCTCGGCCTCGTGACCAGCTACGCGCAGCGGAAGATGCATCTCGGCTATCGCCACGCGACGCTGCACGCGTCGATGGGCAGCTTCGCGGCGGGGGCAGCACTCACCGGACACGAATTCCATTACTCGACGATCATCGAGCAACCCGATGCGCCACTCGCACACGTGACCGATGCGGAGGGCAATGCGGTCCCCGAAACCGGCTCGTATCGCAATCGAGTCACCGGTAGCTTCTTCCACATGATCGCCGCCGCCTCGTGACCGGGTTCGTCTCGTTCGTCGGGTCGGGACCGGGCGATCCCGAACTGCTGACGCTGAAGGCGGTCGCGCGGCTACAGGCGGCGGATGCGGTGCTGTTCGACGATCTGTCGTCCGCGGTGCTTGGACACACACGCGCCGGGGCAGATCTGGTCGCGGTCGGCAAGCGTGCCGGGCGTCCCTCGCCAACCCAGGCGCATGTCTCGCACTTGCTGGTCGAGTACGCGCAGTCGGGTATCCGCGTGGTACGCCTCAAGTCTGGCGACGCGGGCATCTTCGGTCGCCTCGAGGAGGAGATCGTAGCGCTCCGTGCCGCGGGTATCCCGTTCGAGATCATTCCCGGCATCAGCGCGGCGAGTGCCGCCGCCGCCGCCGCCAATATCCCGCTCACCCGGCGCCTGAGCGCCCGCCGCGTCCAGTTCTTGACCGGCCACGACATCACCGGGGACCTGCCCGAACAGCGCAACATGACCGCGCTTGCCGATCCCGACGCGACCACGGTCGTGTTCATGCCCAAGCGCACCTTCCCCGCGCTGGCCGCCTCGCTGATCGCGCACGGCCTGTCGCCCGATACGCCTGCGCTGATCGCCGAGAATGTCGGCCACCCCGACCAGTCGCTGACCCGATCGACGGTCGCCGAGCTGGCCATTCGGTTGCAGGCTGGCTTCTCCGGCAAGCCGGCGCTCATCCTGTATGGTCCGCTGATGGACGCCGAATGATCGACCTCCAGCTGATCGGAATCGGCACCGGCAACCCCGATCACCTCACGCGCGCGGCGATCGCCGCAATGAATTCCGCTGACCTGATCCTCCTCCCGCGTAAGGGCGATGCGAAGTCCGACCTGATCGATCTGCGCCGGACGATCTGCGCCGACGTGTTGACCAACGCGATACACGTCGTCGAATTCGACCTCCCCGAGCGCGACTTCGACGCGTCCTATCTTGACGCCGTCGACCGATGGCACGACGCGATCGCCACCGCCTGGGCCGACCAGATCACGCGGCATCTTCCGAACGGCGGCTGCCTCGCGCTGCTCGTCTGGGGCGATCCTTCGCTCTATGACAGCACGCTGCGGATCGCCGCTCGGCTGCGTGCGGACGGCCTGCCGATGACGGTGACGGTCGTCCCCGGCATCACCAGCCTCCAGGTGCTGACCGCCGCCCATTCGATCCCGCTCAACGACCTCGCCGCCCCCGTGCTCATCACGACCGGCCGACGCCTGCGCGAGGGCGGCTGGCCCGACGGGATCGATACGATCGCGGTGATGCTCGACGGGGCATGCGCGTTTCAAAAGCTGGACCCGGTCGGCGTGACGATCTGGTGGGGAGCCTATCTCGGTATGCCGCACGAAGCGCTCGCCACCGGTCCGTTAGCAGAGGTCGCGGCGCGGATCGTAGGCACGCGCGCAAGGCTGCGGGCCACACACGGCTGGATAATGGACACCTATCTGCTGCGCAGAACGCCGATCTGCGAATGACCGCCGACACGCCGCCGGTGTTCGAGGCCGACTTCGCCACGCAGTTCGACACACTGCTCCGCTGGCGCCGCGACGTCCGCCAATTTCTGCCGAGCCCGATCGCCGACGCCGATCTGGAGGCCTTGTTCGACACCGCTGCGCTGGCGCCGTCGGTCGGCAATGCGCAGCCATGGCGCTTCGTCCGCGTCCGCTCGGCATGCCTGCGCACAGGCCTCACCGATCATGTCGAGGCCGTCAACGCACGCGCGGCCGCGGCGCAGCCCGACGAGGATCGTCGTGCGCGCTATGACAGCCTGAAACTTCATGGCCTCCGCGAAGCCCCCGAGATCGTAGCCGTCTTCTCCGACGAATCGCCGATCGCCGGCCACACGCTCGGCCGCGCGACGATGCACGAGACACTGCGCTATTCCACGGTGATGGCGATCCACACACTGTGGCTCGCCGCCAGACTCCGCGGGATCGGCCTTGGCTGGGTCTCGATCGTCGATCCGACCGCGGTCGCCGCGATGCTCGACGTCCCGCAAGACTGGACGCTGATCGCGGTCCTGTGCCTCGGCTATCCCGAGCATCCGTCAATCGTGCCGGAACTCGAACGACGCGACTGGCAGTGCCGCGAACCCATTGCCGACCGGATCATCGAACGCTGATGCGCCCGACGATCCGCCCCCGTCGGCTCAGAAGGCGACCTTAAACTGGCCGCCGATGATCCGCGGCTCGTTGATCATGCCCGTCAGGTTGTTGAAATCGATCGCGCTGATGCTGCGATACTGGTTGGTGATGTTGCGCACGAACGCGCCGACCTCATACCCCTGCGGCGATTTATAGCCGATCTTCAGACCGCCCTCGAGCGACGACTTGCCCCTGAACTCGACCGCTTCGTACAGGAAGAAGTTGACGCGGCTGCGATACACCCAGTCGGTATAGGCATAGACTTCGCCGCCATTGGCCAGCGGGATCCCGTAGCGCGCGGTCCAGTTGGCGATCCAGCGCGGCGCCTGCGGCAGGTCGTTGCCGTCGATCACTGCAAACCCGTTCACGATCGGATCGCGCACGGTGCAGGTCGCGCAGAACCCCACGCCGATCGAACGATCGCGGATTTCGGTGAAGTTGTAGCTGCCGCTCGCGGTCAGCGACAATTCAGGCACCGGCCGCGCCTCGAACTCGCCCTCGACGCCATAGCCGATTGCCTTGTTCGCGCTGATCAGACGTGCCGAATTGCTGTTGCCGCCGACGGCGGTGATCTGCAGATCCTTGGTGCTGTACCAATAGGCGTCGAGCGAAAAGTTCACCTTTCGATCGAGCAGCGTGCCCTTGAACCCACTCTCGCCCGAGAAGGTCGTCTGCTTGGGCGCGGTGCTCTGGACGCTGCCGAACGTCACGCGGTCCTGGATCGCCGGGCCCTGATAGCCGGTCGCGAGCCGCGTATAGACGTTGATCGCCGGAGTCAGCTCATAGGTCGCGCTCGCGTCCCAGGTCACGTTCGAGCCGCGGACCACCGCGCGTGCCGGCAGCGTGTCGCTGATCCCCGTGCCGGGGATCGGTGCGGTGACCAGGTCGTTGCGATAGTCATGCGAGTAGCGGACGCCCGCGCGCAACGTCAGCACTTCGGTCGGCTTGGCCTCGATGGACGCGAAGGCGCCGTAATTCTCGTTGCGATTGTCGTGGAAAACGTCCTGCGTCAGGTCGGTCGCACGCGATCCGGTGCCGCCGAACGCATAGTCATATTGGTGATAGCGCAGCGTCTGGTGGAAATAATACAGCCCGCCCTGGAGCCGGATGCCGTTCATGTCCTCGCTGGCGTAGCGCAGCTCCTGGCTGAACTCCTTGGGCTTGGTGAGGCCGCCGGTGTTCGAGGGGAACAGCCCGACGCCGATCGCGCCGATCGTCCCGCCGGTGAACGGATAGCTGTTGCCGCCGTCGACATCGCCGGTGCTCTCGACCTTGGCCTGTTCATAGCCGGTGACCGAATAGAAGGTGCCGATGCCGTCGAGATGATAGTCGAGCCGCAGGTTGGTGCCCCATTGCGTCAGGCTCTGGCTGGTATAGCCGTCGAGCGTGGCGTGCTTGGGGTCGAAGCCGGTGTTGAAGTCGTTGGTGCCCGGCTTGAACAGTCCTGCGCGGAAGATACGCGGCGAGCCCGTCAGGTCACGGACGTGCACGTTCAGCAACGCATTGAAATGGCTGCTGGTATAGCCGAGCTGGAAGCGGCCGGCGACGTCGCGATAGCCTTCGAGCTTGCGGTCGGCATTGCCCGTCGTGGAATCGTTGGTGACCCAGTCGTCGCGCGACTGGATCAGGCCCGATGCGCGGAACGCGAAGCCGTTGCCGATCGGCAGATTGATCGCCGCCTCGCCGTTGATCGTGTTGTAGGTCGCCCAGGATCCCGTCGCGTAGCCCGACACCTTGTCCGGGTTCGGCTTGGCGGAATCGATCATCACGACGCCCGCCGGCGTGTTGCGCCCGAACAACGTCCCCTGTGGGCCGCGAAGGACCTCGACGCTCTGCAGATCGAACACGGGGAACGACTTCAGCATCGGATTTTCGAGCGCGACATCGTCATACACCACCGACACCGGCTGTGCGGCGTTCGGATCGAAATCGGTGTTGCCGAGCCCACGGATGTAGAAGCGCGGGAAGGTGCGGCCGAACGACGACTCGACCTGGAGGCTCGGCGTGCGGCCGGCGAGGAACCGGATGTCGAGACCGCTCGAGTTGAGTACGTCGAGCTTCTCGCCGCTGATCGCGGTGACCGCCAGCGGCACGTCCTTCGACGATTCCTGCCGGCGGGTCGCGGTGACGACGATCTCACCTACGCCCTGCTCGGCGACGGGATCGGCGACGGCCTGGCCAGCCGCCACTTGATCCTGCCCCCCCTGATCCTGGGCGGCGGCAGGCGCGGCGAAGACGAGCAGCGGCGCGCTGGCGGCGAGCAGGCGGGCGATGGCAGACGTACGAACGGGCAAGCGAATCATGGATGGTCCCCCCTTGGGTTTCGAACATCCTCCGGCGTCGATCCGTGTGCCCCGGATCTGTCGTGGATCGGTAACACCGCTGTAACGCGCTGCAATAGGCGGGATCAGGCTGGGTGTGCTTTTACCGGCCACCGCGACATCTTTGCCCCACTCCGCGACGGTCGCCTCAGCGCCCGACGCGCCGCATGTAGAACGTGCGCATCGCCGTCTCCATCTTTGCCCGGTCGACGCGCAGCACGACGGTCTGCGCGCGTTCGCCCAGATGTGGCCGGTACGCCTCCTGCCACGACAACGTGTCGCCATATCCCGCGGTCTGGCTGGTGTCGAAATCGATGTAGAGCGTCTCGGCGCGCGTGACGATCGCGGGCTCAAGCCAGACCATCGCCGCGATCTCGTCCCACATCGGAAACCCCGGTTCGAGCCCGCTCTGGAACGTATCGGTGAGCGTGCTGTGCGCAGGCTTCAGGCTGTCGAGGAAGCCCCGAGTCCACTGCGTCCCGGTCGACGGATCGATCGGGACCATCGTGACCTTCGGCCAGGCACCATGCGCCATGATCCGCGCCGCCTCGGGATCCCAGCGGATGTTGAACTCACGCCGCGGCGTGTCGAGAAAACCACGCGCGAACGCAGCGGCTGCCGGCGTGTCGAGCGCCTGCTGCGGGCTGAGACTGCCCCCCATATACACCAGCTCCTTCACGTTCGCGGCAAAGCTCGGGTCGAGGCTTTGCGCGATCGCGATGTTGGTCATCGGCCCGGTCGCGAACAGCGTAATCTCGTGCGGATGCGCGCGCACCATCCGGACGAGAAACGCCGCGGCGATCTCGCTGCTGGGCTTGATGACGGGATTGCCGATCGACAGGCTCGGCACGACCGCGGGCGACGGCACGCCCACTCCCGACCCGAGCGCAACCGCCGGCGCTGGGTCGGTCCAGGGTCCCTTGAACTCGAGGCGGCCGTACAGCCCCTCCCACCGCGCGGTCGCGGCTTCGTTGTTGAGCAGCGGATAGGTCGCACCGGGCACCACAGGGACATCGGACCGGTTAAGGATCTCGACCGTCCGCAACGCATACGCTGTGGCGGTATCGCGCCATACCGATCCGCTGGTCGTGGTAATCCCCAGCACATCGACGTCGGGCGCCTGCAGCAGCAGCGCCGGCACGCCATTCAACCCGACGACGTCATCGTCGATCAGCACCAGCCGCCTGGCCGGCGCCACCTTTGCGATCGACGCCGCCGGCGCGGTAAGCACAACGATCGTGCAAAGGCAAAGGGCGGCAACGAAACGACGCATCGGGCTATTCCTGACTATGGACCCGTCCCGTCCGATGGAACGGTCCGCACCTTGGCCGTCTTTCTCGGCCGGTCAGCGACAATCCGTCAACCGAGCATATCTCCTAGCTCGTCGCGGCATTGACGCGCGCGGCGAACTCGGCGGCGGTAAACGGCTTGGTCAGCACCTGCATTCCGTGCGCCAATTGCCCAGCGCCGACCGCGGCGTTGGCGGCATAACCGGTGACGAACAGCACCGGCAGGTCGGCGCGGATGTCCCGGCATGCATCGGCAACTTGGCGGCCGTTCAGTCCACCGGGCAGCCCGACATCGGTGATCAACAGATCGATCCGCTCGGTCTGACTGGCCGCGTACTGCATTGCGTGGAGTCCCGCTGGGCCATCTTCGACCGCGATCGTGCGATAGCCCATATCGCCGAGAATGTCGGTAATCAGCGCGCGCACCGCGGGTTCGTCCTCGACGACGAGCACGGTCTTGTCATGCAGCGCGTCGGGCTCGACGAGCGTAGCCGACATCGCGTCGTCAGAGGTTTCGATCGGCGCTGCGACGCCCAGATACCGCGGCAAATAGAGACAGACGGTCGTGCCCGCGCCGACCGCAGAGCGAATCCGCACCTGCCCGCCAGATTGTCGGATGAAGCCATAGATCATCGAGAGGCCGAGCCCGGTACCCTGCCCGATCGGCTTGGTCGTGAAGAACGGTTCGAACACGCGCGCGATCACCGCGTCGGACATGCCGGTGCCGGTGTCTGTGACAGCCATCGTCACGTAATCGCCCGGCGGCAGATCCTCGACCGTCGCGCTGGCGTCGAGGGTGACGTTGCTCGCCGCGATCGTGAGCCGCCCGCCTTCAGGCATCGCGTCGCGCGCGTTGATGCACAGGTTGAGCAGCGCATTCTCGAGTTGCGGCGCATCCGCGAGCACCTCCCAGAGATCGGCCGCGGTCGCGACCTGCACCGCGATCGCCGGGCCCAGCGTGCGGTCGATGATGTCCGTCATCCCAGCAATCAGCGCGGCCGCATCGACTGACTTCGGCGCTAGCGTCTGACGCCGCGAGAACGCGAGCAGACGCTGCGTCAAGGCCGCTGCGCGCGTCGCGCCCGACTGCGCCATCTCGAAATAGCGATCGAGCTGATCGTAGCGGCCTTGCTGCAGACGCAGCTTCAGCAGTTCCAGTCCACCGCTAACTGCGGTCAGCAGATTGTTGAAATCATGCGCCAATCCGCCGGTCAATTGGCCGACGGCCTCCATCTTCTGACTCTGCCGCAACGCCTCGCGAACCTGCTCGAGTTCTTCGTCTGCCCGCACGCGGGCAGTAACGTCCGTAACGACCTGGAACGCGCCGATCCGCGCGCCGGACTCGTCGTACAACGTGTTGAACTTAATCTGATAATGGCTGCGCGGCGTGCCGAATGCTGCAGTCGTCGTGAATTCCTCGCCGGCCAGCGCGCGCGACCAGATTGCTTCGACCCCGGCGCGTTCCTTAGAACCTTCGCCGAGAACATCGAGGAGGTGGTCGCCCACTTTGGGTATCACACCGAAAATCCGCAAAAATTCGGCGGCGCCCGCCTGATTCAACGCGAGCCACCGATAGTCCGGCCCGACGACGTGGACGAACGCGTCGGTCGTCTCGAAGATGCTGGCGAACAGGTTCCGCTCGGCGGTGCGCTCTTCGACGCGGCGTTCGAGAGTCTCGTTGAGCGCACGCACTTCTGTCAGCGCCGCGGTCAGATCCGCCTGGCTCTGCGCCAGCGCTGCATCGGACAGCACCCGCGCAGTCGTCTCGTTGGTGAAGATGAACAGCCCGGCGACACCACCATCGCGATCGAGGATGCGCGAGTAGGAGAAGCTCCACCACGTATCCTCAGCCCCGCGATCGGTCGCCAGCTTCCACGGCAGATCGACATAGCGCGTACTGTTTCCCGCCAACGCCGCGTCAATGATCGGCGTCGCCTGATCGAGCCCATCAGCCCAGACCCGATCGAACCGCTCGCCCATCGCCCACGGCAAGCGCGGGCCAAGCAGGGGAAAATACGCGTCGTTGAAGAAAAAGAAGAGCTCCGGCCCCCAGCACAGGATCATCGATTCGGGTGAGTTGAGCACCAGGCTGAGCGCGGTACACAGCGCGTCCGACCAGCCCGACGGATCGCCGAGCGGGTGCGCATGCCAATCGCGTGCGCGGATCATTGCCGCCGCCTCGCCGCCCCCGTTCAGAAACTCGGCCGTCGAAAACTCGTGGCCGTGCGGTGAGTTGGAGGACGTCGTCATGCTTTAGCCCATAATCGCGAAACCCGGCGCTGGGGAGTGCGATCGTGGCGCAATCGACTGCCAAACCCGTCTCCCCTTGAAATCATTTCGGTGCCCGTCCAACTCCCGATCATAAATTCCAGCGAAAGCCGTTCCGCATCATGACCACCGACACGCCGATCGAACCCGAAACGCACGCTCCTGCCCCTGCCCCTGCCCCTGCCCCTGCTGCAACGCACGCGTTCGAGGCGGACGTCGCGCGCTTGCTGCACATGATGGTCCACTCGGTCTATTCGGATAAGACCGTATTCCTGCGCGAACTGATCTCGAACGCCGCCGATGCGTGCGAAAAGCTGCGCTATGAAGCGTTGAGTGCGCCCGAATTGATGGCCGACGAGTCCCGCACGCAGATCACGATAACGCTCGATCCCAGTGCGCGCACGCTGACGGTCGAGGACAATGGCATCGGCATGACCGCCGACGACATGGCCGAGGCGCTCGGTACGATAGCACGCTCGGGCACGAAGGCGTTCATGGACCGGATCGCCGCCAGCAGCGGCAGCGCAAATACCGGCAGCGATGGCGCACAGCTCATCGGCCAGTTTGGCGTCGGCTTCTACTCCGTGTTCATGGTTGCCGAAACAGTCGACGTCGTTTCGCGCCGCGCCGGCGCCGACACCGCGTCGGTCTGGTCGTCGGACGGGCTGGGTACCTACAGGATCGCGATCGTCGATACCGCGGACGCACCGCCGCGTGGGACCCGGGTCGTTCTTCACCTGCTCGAAGACGCGACGACGTTCACCGACCGCTACACCGTTGAGCGGCTGATAAAGGACCAGTCAGGGCATGTCCCCGTCCCCATCGTCATGCGCGAGACCCCCGATGCCGAGCCCGTCGAAATCGCCGATGGCGCAGCCTTGTGGACCAAGCCCAAGACCGACATCACGCCCGAGGACTATGCCGATTTCTATCGCAGCGTCTCCGGCCAGTTCGACGAACCTGCGGTAACACTCCACTACCGTGCAGAAGGCTTGCATGAATATTCGGTGCTCGCGTTCGTGCCGGGCGCCAAACCGTTCGACCTGTTCGATCCCGACCGCAACGGCCGGATGAAGCTGTACGTCAAGCGAGTCTTCATCACCGACGATGCCGAGGTCCTGCCGCGTTATCTCCGCTTCATGCGCGGGCTCGTCGATTCGTCCGATCTGCCGCTTAACGTCTCGCGCGAGATGATCCAGGAAAGCCCGATGCTCGCCGCGATCCGCAAGGGCGTGACCGGGCGCGTGCTCGGCGAACTCGACAAGCTCGCGACCCGCGATCCAGAAGCGTATGCGAAGATCTGGGAGAATTTCGGCGCGGTCCTGAAGGAGGGGCTCTACGAAGACTTTGAACGCCGCGATACGCTGCTCAAGCTCGCCCGTTTCAAAACCACCACGTCGGCCGGTGCATGGCGTTCGGTCGCGGACTATGTCGCGGCGATGAAGGAGAACCAGACCGCGATCTATTATGCGGTCGGCACCGACCTCGACCGCCTCGAAGCCTCGCCACAACTCGAAGGGTTCCGTGCGCGCGGGATCGAAGTGCTGCTGCTACCGGACTCGGTCGACGGATTCTGGGTGACGGCAGGAATCGATCATGACGGCAAACCCTTCAAGTCGGTCACGCAGGGCGCCGCCGATCTTGGGCTGATCCCACTCGTCGATGGCGCGGCCGCACCGACCGCGGACGCCACACCCGAAGTCGCGGACTTCATCACCTTCGTGAAGACCACGCTCGGCGACGCGGTATCCGACGTTCGCGCGTCCGAACGGCTCACCGACAGCGCGGTCTGCCTCGTCGCTGCGGACAGCGGGATGGACCGTCAGCTTGAACGCATCCTGGCGGCAAGCGGTCAGGCGATGCCCGCCGCCAAGCCGGTGCTCGAGATCAACCCGCGCTCGGCGTTGATCGCCAAGCTGGCGGCGCTGGGCGGGGACGAGGCCGATCTGCGCGAAGACGCCGCGCATCTCCTGTTCGACGAAGCGCAGATCGCCGACGGCGAGCGCACGGTCGACGCGCGTGCGTTCTCCGCGCGTCTCGCGCGCTTGTTCACGCGCGCGCTCGGATAAGGCTGACGAAACGGAGGGAGACGCGGCGGCCGGGTCGCGCCCCCTCTCAGCTGCCCGCGACGCCCCGTCCGAAGAGCGGGCGTTCGCGCTTGCCGGCAGGTGACCGTCACGATCGTCGCGCGTTAGCCAGGGCTCGACGATATCCAGCCTTAGCGTCAAGATCGCGCGAAACGGCGCAGCGCGATCCGGGTCAGGCCAGCCAAAGTCCGCGTCGTCCGGCGCCGCGTCCTCGGCTGCCGACGCTGACCGCAAAAACCTGCGCGGATACGGGTCCTTCCGCAAACGGTCAAAGCTTGGAAATGACTAGGATGGCGAGGAAAGCGGCCGATCTGCTGGCAGGCAAATCGGGGCGATAGCCAGCATCGCGCGGCTGCTTTCGCCAAGACGATTAGGATTGTGCACGAACCGTCTTCGAACAGGCATGGGTCCACGATGTCCGACACCGTCGGCGTGCCGAGCTAAACCGGGCCGGCTGGCCGAGCGAAATGGACCAAAAGTGCGCGAGCCCGTGGCCTTCGTACCTGTTTTCCGGGCGATACTATGGTGGCCCTGGCGCGCCATGCTCTCGGGCAGCGCGATGCTCAACACGCAATGCGCTTTTACGTCTCAGCCCGCTTTCTGCGCGGTTCCGAAAGCTGCGCATTCGTCCCGTTCAACGGGCAACGCGTGCATGGACGCATGCTTACGCGGTAGCGTGGGTGATGCCTTTTCCCAAAACCACGATTCGTCACCTCAGCTATTTCGTCGCGCTGGCCGAAGCGGGCAGCTTCACGCGCGCGGCCGAGCGTATGGGGGTTTCGCAGCCGTCGCTCTCGCAACAGATCCGCGCGCTGGAAACCATCGTCGGCGCGGCTCTGTTCGAGCGCGGCGGCCCCGCGATCCTGACCCCGCTGGGCCGCGACCTGCTCGACCGGGCACGGCGCATCCTGCTCGATGTCGTCGATCTCGAGGATTTCAGGGCGACTTCGGCAGATCCCTTGGTTGGTACGATCCGGCTGGGCGTCTCGCCGACGCTCGGCGCGTATCTGATGCCAGCGCTGGTCGCGCGATTGCACCGCGAGCATCCCACGCTGCGCGTCCATGTCCGCGAAGGCCTGCCGCCCGCCCTCGCGTCCGGGCTCGCCACCGGCATCCACGATCTGATCCTCGCACAACTGCCCGTGACGGGCGGCGCGTTTCACAGCGAGCGGCTGTTTCGCGAACCGCTCTATCTCGCGATGGCGTCCGATCATCCGCTGGTGGCGAAGACGATCATCGCGCCATCCGATCTGCGCGGCACCAGCCTGTTGACGCTGCAGCCCGAATATCGACTGGCCGAACAGGTCGCGGCCATCGCGGTCGATGTCGGCGCCAGCGTGATGCGCGACTATGAAGGGACCAGCCTTGATGCGATCCGCCAGATGGCGGGCATGGGCATGGGGCTTGCCCTGCTCCCCGAACTCTACGTCCGGCAGGAAGTGCGCGAGGGCGACGACGTCGTCGTGCGGCCGATCAAGGGCAGCCGCTATTACCGGGACATCGGATTGCTGTGGCGACAGGGTGCCGGGCGCGCGCCGGCCTATGGCTTGATCGCAGGGTTGCTACGCACTGTTTTTGCATAGGATTTTCCTATCGGTCGCATAAGGCCCGCTGCATTGTCCTAATGGCCCGGATGGGAGATACTTATCTTCGATCAGACACGAGGGGCATATGGCAGGCGAGCACATCGGATGGCGTTCAGCAGCCGCGTGGCTGGCGGAGATCGTCGGGCCCGACATGCCCTATGTCCGCCTCACGATGGTCTACGGCGTCGCGATCAGCCTGTTGTCGCTCGCCACGCCGATCTCGGTGCAGCTGCTGATCAACAGCGTCGCCAACACCGCGATGCCAGCCCCGTTATGGACGCTCGCGGGCCTGTTGCTCGGGCTGTTGCTGGTGGTCGCGGGGCTGAGCGCGATGCGGTTCTGGATGATGGCGCTGTTCGAGCGGCGGCTGTTCGCGCGCATCGTCGCCGAGATCACCGTCCGCGCGGTCCATGCGCAAAACCCGTTCTTCGCCGACCAGAATCGCGGCGACCTGTTCAATCGCTATTTCGACCTTGTCGTCGTGCAGAAGGCGGTGCCGAGTCTCGTCATCGGCGCGTTCACGATCATCCTGCAATCCGCGGTGGGGCTGATCGTCACCAGCTTCTACCATCCCTTCTTCCTCGCCTTCAACGCGATCCTGCTGCTCGTCATCCTCGTGATCTGGCTGATCTGGTCGCGCGGCTCGATCCGCTCGGCGGTCGCGCTGAGCCACGCCAAGCACGAGGCCGCGCGCTGGCTGGAAAGCGTCGGCGCGTCGAACGGCTTCTACAAGTCGAGCCGCCATTTCGATTTCGCGATGGACCGGTCCGAAGCCGTCACTGCCACCTATGTCGAGCGCCACCAGCGCTATTTCCGTTACAGCTTCACGCAGACGGTCGCCTTCCTGCTGCTCTACGCCTTTGCGAGCGCCGCGCTGCTGGCGCTGGGCGGCAACCTGATCCTGAGCGGTGAATTGTCGATCGGACAGCTGGTCGCGGCCGAACTGATCCTCGGCGGCGTCTTCTACGGTGTGTCGCAGCTCGGCTGGTATCTCGATTCGCTCTACGACATGGTCGCCAGCGCGGAGGAATTGTCGCTGCTCTACGCGATCCCGCAGGACAGCGCGGTCGCCGCTGAAGGACAATCCCCTGGCGATGGCGCGGTGCGGCTCGACCGTGTCGTGACCGAGGGCGCACGTTTCGATTTCCAACTCGCCGCGGGCGAACAGCTCGTCACGCGCGCGGACGGCGGGGCCGAGCGGCTGCTGGCGATGGTGCTCAAGCGCCATGTCGTGCCCGAGCGCGGGCTGGTTCTGGTCGGTGGCGCCGACATGGCGACGTTCGACATGTATCTGCTGCGGTCCGAGGTGATGGTGCTCGACCGGCCGAGCATCGTCGAAGTCACGATCCGCGAATATCTGACGCTCGCGGCGGCCGCATCGACCTCCACAGTGATGCTCGACGCGCTCGAGACGGTCGGCTTGCGCGACCGCGTCGCCGGGTTGCCGCACGGCCTCGACACGCCGCTGGCTGCGTCGGGCTATCCGCTGTCAATCGGCGAGGTGATGGCGCTCAAGCTCGCCAATGCGCTGCTGGTGCGCCCGCATGTGCTGATGCTGTCGCAGCTCTACGACCTGATCCCGACCAGCCGCCTCGCCGAGGTGCTGCGCCAGCTCAAGGCGGCCGGCACGACGGTCCTGCTGTGCACGGGTCGCCCCGAGGATATCGTGCTCGACGGCTGGTTCCATCTCGAACCCGATCGGCAACGCCGCTTCGACAGTTGCGCGGCGCTGGTCGCCGCGACCCAGCAGGGAGCCGGCCATGCCGTATAAGCCCGATCGCCTCGCGCATTTCCAGACGCTCGCCGCGATGCGCGCGCCGCGGGTGGCGTCGGCGGTGGCGTGGATGCTCGTGCTGGGCATCGCGATCGCCGCGGCGATCATGGCGCTGGTCCCCTGGGTGCAGACCGCCAACGGCACCGGGCAAGTGGTCGCGCTCGATCCCGGCGACCGCCAGCAGCAGGTCACCGCGCTGGTGCCGGGCAGGGTCGAGCGCTGGTACGTCCAGGACGGCCAGCACGTCGCGCGCGGCGATCCGATCGCACGCGTCGTCGATCTCGATCCCGACCTGCTCTCGCGGCTGGGGGCCGAGCGCGCGCAGGTGCAGGCGGAGATCGCCGCGATCCAGCAGAGCCGCGCGGTCGCGGGAATCGACGTCGCGCGCACCGGGCAGTTGCTTGCCGAAGGGCTCGCCGCGCGCCGCGATTACGAGCAGACGCAGATGAAGGTCGCCGACGCGGGCGCCAAGCTCGCCGAGGCGCGCGCGAAACTCAACCGGATCGACATCCAGCTCAACCGCCAGTCGGCACAGCTGGTGCGTGCGCCGCGCGACGGCCGCGTCCAGCAGCTGAATGCCGCGAGCGGCAGCGCGCTGGTCTCGCCCGGCACGGTGCTCGCGGTGATCGCGCCCGAGCGCGTCGAGCGCGCGGTCGAGCTGTACGTCGATGGCCGCGACATGCCGCTGATCCGTCCCGGTCGCCCGGTGCGGCTCGAGTTCGAGGGCTGGCCCGCGATCCAGTTCAGCGGCTGGCCCTCGATTGCGCAGGGCATGTTCGACGGGCGCGTTCGCATGATCGACCCCAATGCCGCCCCCGACGGCACGTTCCGCATACTGGTCGAACCGCGGCCGGGCAAGCCGGGCTGGCCGACCGCCAACTTCGTCCGCCCGGGCGGCAAGGTGCGCGGCTGGGTGCAGGGCGAAACCGTCCTTGTCGGCTACGAACTGTGGCGGCAGCTCAACGACTTCCCGCTCGAATTCGGCCAGCGCGGCGCGGCATCGGCCAAGGCACAGCCCAAGCCGCCCGCCAAGACAAGCACGGACGAAACCGGCAAGGACGGGGACGCCAAGAAATGACGCGGGTCCCCCCTCTTCTTGGCGTCGCTTTCCTGCTCGTCCTGCTGGCACCTGTCGCCGCGTCCGCGCAAAGCACGCCGCTGACGCTCGACGAGGTGCTGCGTTCGTCCGCGCGCTCCGCGCCGCAGATCGTCGAGGCGCTCGCCAAGGTGCGGCAGGCGGATGGTCGCGCATTGTCCGCGGAGGGCGCGTTCGACACCGTGTTCGACGTCGAGTCAAAGTCCCGCGTCGCGGGCTATTATGACGGTACGGTGGTCGAGAGCCGCGCGACGCGCCCGCTCACCGGCAATGGCGGCTATGTCTATGGTGGCTATCGTGCGTCGCGCGGCACGTTCCCGGTCTATGAGGACCAGGCCTATACCAACCGGCTCGGCGAGGCGAAGGTCGGCGCGCTGTTCGCGTTGCTGCGCGACCGGGTGATCGACGAACGCCGCACGCGGCGGACGATCGCCGGTACCGAGATCGACGTCGCGCGGTTCGAGGCGGAGATGGTCGCGGTCGGCGTGCAGCGGCGCGCGGTCGACGCCTATCAGGCCTGGGTCGCGGCGGGTCTGCGGCTGCGCGCCTATCGCGACCTGCTGAACCTCGCGGAGCGGCGTCGCAGCGCGATCGGCCGGCTGGTGACGCTCGGCGCACGGCCTGAGATCCTGCTCGTCGAGAACGACCAGAACCTCGTCCGGCGACGCGCGCTGGCGGTGCGCGCCGAGCAGGATGTCGCTGGTGCCGCCAATGCGCTGTCGCTCTATCTGCGCGACGAGGCGGGTGCGCCCGTGACGGTATCGGACGATCGCATGCCCGCGGGTGCCGGTGCGCTCGCCGCGCTGTCCGTCGCGGCGACGCGGGCGGGGCCAGTCGAGCGCCCCGACTATCGCGCGGTGCTCGCGCGGATCGAGCAGGCGACGTCGCGACTGGCGCTGGCGGAGAACGACCTGTCGCCCCGGCTCGACCTGCGCGGCGAGGTCGGCAAGGATGTCGGTGCGGTCGGCCTGGGTGGCCCCAACCGGACCCCGCTCGAGGCTGCGATCGGTTTCCGCTTCAGCGTGCGGCTGCAAAACCGCGCCGCCAAGGGCCGCGTCGCAGAGGCGCGTGCCGAGATCGACGCGCTTGGCCAGCGCGGTCGCTTTCTACGCGACCAAATTTCCGTCGAGGTCCAGGGTATCGTCATCGCGGTCGGCGCTGCGGAGCGGCTGACCGCGATCGCCGACGAGGAGCGGCAACTGGCCGACCGTCTGGCGGCGGCCGAGCGTCGTCGTTTCGAATTGGGATCCGCCGATTTCTTCCTGGTGAACCAACGTGAGGAAACCGCCACCGATGCGCGTGTGCGTCTGATAGACGCGCAGGCGCGGATCGCGTCCGCGCGTGCCGAATTGGCTGCCGCTGTCGCCGATCGCGATGCGTTACGGCTTATCCGCTGACCAAAATTGCAGAAACGGGGCCGATGATATGCAACAGATGCCTGCTTGCCGTGTCTCGGATTTCGGACCTGCGTGCCCCAATTTGGGCGACATCGGCACCGCGGATATGAAAGTCCGGCGTACATCGCGCGCCATCGCGGGCAAGACACGACCAAAAGGGCGTCCCGAACGCAGCAGATTTCGTACCGGCGGTTTTGCAGGTTTGCAGCGCGTAAAGCCGAAATGGCGGAACTGCGACGGCTGCGTTTTCCATTGAAGGCTGCAGGCTATCGCGGCGCTTCCGCCGCGCTGGAAGCCGACCGAAACCGTCGAACGAAACCGATACGACTTCAGGATGCTGGTGCGAGATCGGACGCCGTCGGTGATGCGGTCGTCTCTGGGCCGAGATCCGCGCGAACGAGACGCGGCGTCGGGTCGCGGGCCTGCAGCCGCGACCCCGTCACCGCAACAAGGTTCGCGGTAAAAGTATAGCGTTCGCGTCCATAGCTTGGCTGCGCTTGCGGGGCATAGCGACGGACCGATATCGCGCGGACCACCTGTTCGGCCCAGCCCTTCTTCAACGCCACACGATCGCCACTCCGCGAGATGTGCGCGTCGCTGATTCGGCCATCGGCGCCAATCGTAAAGGCCACATCGATCCATTGCCCGACATAGCTATCCATCCCCGTGGCCGGCATTCCGGCGTTGAACAGGCCAATCGCGCCGGAGTTCGAGCCGAAGCCGTTACGCACTCCCTGGGGAGACGCGGTCAGCGCAATGGCGGGGGCGTATAACATCCGTGCAGGCGCTCCGGCAGGCTGCCTTGGATATTGCGCAACCAGGCGATCCAGCTCTGGCCCGGGGGTCGTCTGCGCAGCCAGCAAAAAGCTAAGTTGCCCGGCGGCCACTTGATAAGGCTGCAACGCCGGTTCACGCCGGGCGAGCAGCGCATCGATCGCCTGGCGTGCCGAGGAGGCGAACATCGCGTGATTCTGTTCGGCGAGGCGGGTGTTCAGCGTCGCTATGCGTAGCAGAGCAAGCCCTTCGATCTCGACAAGGCCGAGCTTGTGTGCGCGTCGGGCGATGCCCGCATATTGCATCTCGCTGCCTTTGAACCGGCCGGCGCGAGCATAGGCATCGCCAAGCTCGATCCGCTCCAGGAACACACGCGGATCGTCTTCAGCAGTGCCGGCCTTGATCGCGCTGACGGTATCGAGAGCGCTCGACCATTCGGCGTCGGCTAGGCCGAGATGCCCCGCGATCACGCCATTGGCATGGTGAAGATTGGCCACCGCCACCGGATATTGCTTTGCGAACCGGGCGTTGCGACGCCGTGCTGCCAGCAGCGACGCACGCGCGGCATCATATGTGCCGACTTCAAACTGCGCCTGGGCCAGCGCAAGTGTCGCGGCGATGTCCTTGTCAGGCGCGCAATGCTCCGCAAGGCAGGCGTCCAAGACCTTTTCAAAATCCGGGATACGGCTGCCGACGACAACGATATCGCGAGCCGGTGCCGCCTCTGCGGACGGTGGCGGCGGCGTACCCTGGCCGGGCAGAGGGGCGGCGGCCAACACGCTGCCTGCAACCAACCAACGCCCTATGACCATCGCCAAGACTCCGCAATCCGTCGCCAACGCTAGGCGTCAATCACGTCCTCGTCCACCATACCCGGCCATCAATCGCGTACGCGTTCAAGCCGCATCGAACCATTTCTGCAGGTGATGAGCGGCTGCCTGCAGGAAGCATCGCGCTCAAAAATATTCCGGCGCGCTCGCGTGTCGGGACCGGGTGGAACGCCCAGCCAGCGCAGGCCCAGCAAGACCCAGTACGCGGCTACTCGGGGTCTCATGGCTGCAAGCCGCTATCAGCCATTCGTGTATCCGGCCGCCAGTTGCGGCACGCCCGATCAGATCCTTTACGGGTTGCCGCGGCGAATGCCGAGCAACGGCGCAGGCGTCGCCCTCATGCCCTCACTCGAAGTCCAGATTCTTGATACGCACGGCATATGGCGGACAGTAGAGTCCATGTGCTTCGGTAGATTTCGCCACGACCGATCCGGCGTTGATGACGCACCCCTCCCTCACGATCACGCCCGGGTAAATCGTGACGTTGGCACCTACCCAGCAGCCGCGTTCGATCAGGACAGGCCGAAGTCGATCCCCGTCCACGCCCCGTCGCCAGACCGAGCGTGTGATGTGGTGGGTCAGCGAGATGATCGTGCACCGGTAACTGATCCGCACCGCTTCGCCGATCTCGACGCCACCGCCGGCGTCGATCAGTCCCTCCGGGCCGACAAACGCACCCTTGCGCAGCGTCAGGCGATGCGGATCGATAACCGTGCAGCTCGGATCGATAAAGGCCCCTTCCTCCATCGTGATGCGTGTCATCATGTCTTCGGTCAGCACGGGGTTCGGCTCCCAAATTCGGCATTTTGCCATCCGTTGTTGACACGTCGCTGCCGGTCAACGGTCTGTTTCAGTACCGAACCCTGGCCCCCGCGTAGAAGTAGCGACCCACCGGCGAGATCGGCACGTTGGTCTCGAAACCGATGTCGGGCTTCTGGTCCGCGAGGTTGTTGATGCCGCCGTAGACCGAGAACCGCGTGTCGACGGCGACCTCAGCCTGCACATCATGCTGCCAAAGTTCCTTGTAGCGGAAATAGCGTGGATCGACGAGGCTCGGGTTTGCGTCGGTATCGGCCTTGGCAAAACGACGGACACCGTCCTGCCAGCGCAGATTGTAGCTCAATGTGAGCGCACCCGCGGTCCAGCTCGGCGAGAAGGTGAAGGTGTATTTCGGCCGGAAGGGCTGGTCGACATTGTTCTCGGTGATCGCGCCGGGCGTCGCGATCTGTTCGAGCTTGTCGAGATACCCCCCGACCAGGCGGATATCGAACGCCCCCGCGCGCGCCGTCCGGAAGCGATAGGCAATGTTGAGTTCGGCGCCAGCGGTGCGGAACGCCGCGACGTTCTGCGGCTGGACGACATAGCCGTTGATGAACCCGGTGCCGCGCTCACGGCTGATAGCGTTGCAATAGGCGTTGTCGAGCGTCGGCTGGTCGACGCACAGCGAGGCGATCGTGTTCGCATCGGGCGTGTTGATCGCATCGCGCAACCGGATGTCGTACCAGTCGAGCCCGATCGACAGCCCCGCGATCGGCCGTACCACGACGCCAGCGGTCCAGGTGCGCGCGACTTCGGCGCGCAGCTCCCGATTGCCCTGCTGCGTGCCGGGGATAAAGATCGTCGCGTTCGGGTTGTTCTGCGCGGTGAAGGTGGTGGGATTGCCCCCTGCGCCGGTGATCAGCGTCTGGCAGTTCGCGGTGCGGAACTGCGTCCCGAGCGTGCGGTTGCCGAGGTAGCAGGGATCGGAGAAGAAGTTGCTGCTGCCGGTCTGCGGACGGAAAATCTCGCCGATGTTGGGCGCGCGGACCGAGCGGCCGTAGGAGCCGCGGAAGCTGATCTCGCGGATCGGCGCGTAGATACCGTTGAACTGGTACGCACGGGTCGAGCCGACCGTCGAATAATCCGAATAGCGTCCCGCGGCACCGACCGAGAGCAGGCTGGCGAACGGTACGTCCTTCAGGATCGGCGCGTTCAATTCGCCGAATGCTTCCCAGACATCGAAATGGCCGCTCGACGGGGTCGGCAGGATGTATTCGTCATACTGGTAGAACAGATTGTCAGTGATCGCCTGCGCCGGACGGAAGCTGCTCGACTCGCGGCGATATTCGCCACCGACAGCAAATGCGACCGGGCCGCCGGGCAGTATGAAAAACTGTCCGAAGTCGCCGTTCAGCGAGGCGTTAGCGACGTGCTGAGTCAGTCGCGCATTGCTGGCCGGGTTGCTCAGGAAATAGCCGAACGAGGCCGGGTCCACGGTGTTGCCGCCGAACGTGTTGACCGGGACGCAGCCGGCCGCGCGGGCCTCGACCGAACGGCAGACGATCGTTCCCCTCGGCCCGCGCACCGCATCGAGCGCGTTCAGGAAGCGGTCGTTGAGGCGGTCGTTGAGCTTGGTCGCGCGGACGTCTGTCTGCCCATAGGTATAGGACACGTCGTAGCTGGCATGCTCCGAGATGCGGCCGGTGACGTCGATGACGCCGCGATAGGTGCGTCGGCGGTCTTCCTCGCCACGCCGCGGGATGTCGAAATTGTTGCGGTTGACGTCGACCGAGCCGAGCCCGGCCGCAGTCGCGGCGGCGAGGATACTGGCCGGGATGTAGGGATTGTCGAGCGCGATGATAGCCGGGTAATTGCCGCCATAGCCGCCAAAGCTGGTCACGGTCGACTGGACGAACTTGCCCTCCAGGCTGATCTTGAACGCGTCCGAGGCGCCGTAATGCGTCAGCGCGTTGACCGCATGGCGGCGGGTGCGCGGGAAGATGTCGCCGATATACCCCGCGACCGGCGTATCGTCGCCGCCGACCGAATAGCCATCGTTCTGGAGGAAACGGCCGGGCGTATAGAGCGCGCCGTCGCCGCGGAACGTCTGGTCGCCGATATACACGATGCCTTGGTTCGAGCTGTACGGATAGCGCAGGTCGCCGACCGGTCCGATCTTGTAGCTGCCAGCGCGCGTCGGATCATAAGTGTCGAGGTTAACGAAATACTGGCGGTCGCCCGGTGCGAGATACCGACGATCGTCGTTCGCGAGCGGCTGGTCGGCATTATACTCATAGGCAAGCGTCAGATTGCCGCGACCGTCGGCGAAGTTGCGGCCCGCGATCAGCGAGGCGAAGCGGTTGGCGGCGTCGCCGCGCTCCGAGATGCCGAACTGGCTGCGGGCTGCGACGCCGTCGAAGTCGCGCTTCAGCACGAAGTTCACCACCCCGGAGACGCCGTCGGCACCGTACACAGCCGATGCCGCCCCGGTGAGCACGTCGACCCGCTCGATCAGGTCGGTCGGGATCGCGTTGATGTCGACCGCCGCTGTGTCAGGCTGGCCGGCGACGTGGCGGCGGCCGTTGACGAGGACCAGCGTCCGGTTCGGCCCGAGACCGCGAAGGTCGAGCAGGTTGAGCCCGACTTGCCCGAAACTGCCATCGGCCTGCGCATTGCCCGCGGTCCGCGTGCTGTCGCGCGAGTTTGTCAGCGCCGGCACACGCTGCAGGAAGGTGGTGACATTGGTATTGCCCGACTTCTGCAGGTCAGCCGCGCTGAACGAGACGATCGGGTTCGGCGCCGCATAATCGGGGCGAGCGATACGCGAACCGGTGACGACGATCTCGCCCGCTGGATCGGCGACGGGATTGGCAGCTAAATCGGGGGCCGGATCGGTAGCGGCTGACACGGGCATATCGGCGCCCTGCGGGCCAATCTGCGCCTGTACCGAAGTCGCCGCAAGCAGCACAGCGCCGGACAACAGATGACGGCGGCGAAGGATACGCATGACTTCTCTCCCTGCTCGACGGCATTGCCCCCTGCCGACGTTGTTGCGTCTGGCTTAACCGAACCGCCGGCTACTGAGCAAGGAGGCTACCTGCGCAAACCCCGCCAAGCTATTAACCTAGCGCAAAATTCTGCGCGTTACTGGTTTGTACAGGGGGTGGCGTGGACGGTCGCAATGCGCCACGATCTGATGATGGGGGAGCAGGCACACGACTGGACGCGAAGAGCCGCATTGGGACTCGTGCCGACGCTGGGTCTGGTGGCTTGCGGCGGCAGGCGCGAGCCCGAACCGCTGAGATTTTGGGCGATGAGCTACGAAGGCGACTATTCGCCGATGCTGATGCCCGCATTTGCAGCTGCGACGGGGATCGCGGTCGATGTCCAATCGCTCCCGGCGACCGCGAGCCATGAAAAGCTGCTAACGGCGCAGGCGGGTGGCGCGATGCCCGACGTACTGATGCTGTACAACGGCTGGGTCCAGGAGTTCGCGACGATCGGCGCGATCGCCCCGGTCGCTTACCCGACGCTGACCGCAGATATGTTTCCCGGTGTGTTGGATGCCACCAAGGTCGGTGGCCGGGACTTTGCAGTGCCATGGTCGGTGGCACCGCAGGTTCAGTTCTACCGCCGCGATATTCTCGCCAAGGCGGGCTATGCCGCGCCCGCCGACGATTGGGACGGCTGGCTCCGCATGGGCCGCGCGATCAAGCGACAGCGGCCCGACGATTTCGTCTTCATGCTTCTGCTCAACTGGCCGGACATGCTCATCACGATGCTGATGCAAACGGGTACGACGATGCTGCGCGACCATGACACGCGCGGGAACTTTGCGACGCCGGAAGCACGGGCGGCATTCGCCTATTACGCCCAGATCTTTGCCGAAAGGCTCGCACCCATCGCGCTCTCGACCGAAATACAGGACCCCGTCGCGGCTTTTGCGCAGGGGTATTTCGCGATCTGGCCGACCGGTCCGACGACGTTGCTCGACCTTCACCGTCGCGCCGCGGAGCTCCCCGCCGAGCGTTGGGGAACCGCGCGGCTCGCCGGCCCGCACGGTCTTGGCGCCGTGTCGGCGCTGAGCACCAGCCTGTGCGTATCCGCCGCGACGCCGCGCGCGGCGGACGCCTGGGCGCTGGTTCGCCACCTCAGCTCGCCGGTGAGCGAACTCCGCTACCAGCGCCTGATCGGCAATCTGCCGGCTCGCCTGAGCGCGTGGTCGTCGCCGCAACTCCGCGCGCCAATTCTCGCCCCGTTCAAGGAGCAGATGCGGTTTCCCGCCACCGCGCCGAAAGTGATCGAATGGGAGCGGATCAAGCTCGAGGTCCAGTTCGCCGCCGAGCGCGTCGTGCGAGGCGTCCAGACGATCCCGCAGGCGCTGGCAGGCCTGGACACGCGCGTCGACCAGTTGCTTGCCAAGCGGCGCGCCCTCATCGAGGCAGGGACGCTCGCATGACGCGTCAGGAACGCACCGCCTGGCTCTTCTCCGCGCCGGTCCTCGCGATCATCGCGCTGGTCTTCGTTCTGCCGACCACGCTCGCGATGGCGCTGTCGGTCACCGATTACTCGATCTACGCGCTCGCGGACTGGGCGAATTTGCGCTTCGTCGGGCTCGGCAATTTCGTCGATCTGTTTTCGACACCGCTGTTCTGGCGCGCGATGGCCAACACCGCCCTGTTCGCGCTGCTCGGCGTGCCGATGGCGATCGGTACGTCGCTCGCCGTCGCGATGCTGCTGAACGACGCGACGGTGCGGTGGAAGCCGCTGTGGCGCGTGCTGTTGTTCGCGCCCTACGTCACCAGCATCGTCGCGACCGCGGTCGTGTGGCGGTTCCTGTTCAACGAACGCTCGGGGCTTATCAACCGCGTACTCGCGACGGTCGGCCTCGCGCCGGTCGACTGGTTGGGCGACCCGCACACCTCGATCCCGGCGATCCTGATCTTCGTCACCTGGAAGATCTTCGGCTACAACATGATCGTCTTCACCGCTGCGCTGTCCGCGGTGCCGCAGGATCTGATGGAGGCGGCGCGGCTCGACGGCGCCGGGCGCTGGAGCCGCTTTCGCCACGTCACCCTCCCCGCGATCGGTCCGACGTTGCTGCTCGCCGCGGTGATGAGCGTCGCTGGCTTCCTCCAGATCTTCGCCGAGCCCTATGTCATGACGCTCGGCGGCCCTGCCCAGAGCACCACGACGATCCTGTATTTCATGTTCGACGAGGGCTTCAAATGGTGGAACCTCGGCCAGGCCAGCGCGGTCGCGTTCATCCTGTTCCTGATGATCCTGGCGCTGACGATGATCCAGACGCGGATTGGGAGGCGCTACGAATGGCTTTGAAACCTCGCGCGGTCCTCGCCAATGTGGCGGTGCTGCTGCTGACCGCACTGACGATCGCGCCGCTGCTCTACATGGTGATCGTGTCGTTCATGCCCCGTGAAGAATCGAGCACCCTCCCGACGCCGCTCTGGCCGTCGCGTTGGTCGTTGGAAAATTACCACGAGCTGCTCGTCCGGCGGCTGATCGACGGGGCGTGGTTCGACTACCGGATCGTCCCCGCGCTGTTCAACAGCATCGCGATCGCCGCGATCTCGACGCTGCTCGGCTTGCTGCTGACGGTCCCCGCCGGCTACGCGTTCGCCAAGCTGCGGTTCCGCGGACGCGAGCGGCTGCTGAAGATCCTGATCGCGTCGCTGGTCGTACCCGGCCAGGTCGCGATGCTACCGCTGTTCCTGATCTTCAAGCAGCTCGGCCTCGTCAACAGCTACGCAGGCGTCATCCTGCCAAGCCTTGCGGGCATCTTCGCAATCCTGTTCGTGCGGCAGGCGACGCTGGCGATCCCCGACGAGATGATCGACGCGGCGCGGATCGACGGCGCCAGCGAAACGCGGATTTTCGTGACGATCGTGCTCCCGCTGCTGACGCCGATCGTCGTGACGCTGGCGCTGTTCCTGTTCCTGGGCTCGTGGAACGACTTCCTGTGGCCGTTGATCGTGCTGGCCGACCAGCATCTCTACACGCTGCCCGTCGCCGTCGCGGCGATCGCGCGCGAGCATTCGGCGGACGGCGAACTGATGATGGCGGCGGCCGTCGTCACGACGATGCCAGTGCTGCTGCTCTTCCTCGCGTTGCAGCGTTATTATCTGACCGGATTGCTCGGCGGCAGCGTGAAGGGATAGGCGCGGCCATCGGCGCCGAACACATGCGCGTCCTTGGGCGCAACGCCGACGCGTAGGACTTCGCCCAACGTTACCGAGCGCTCCCCGGGGAGCTGCGCGACAATCGTATTTGCCGCGCCCCGGGCCCCAAGATGCGCGAACGACAGCGGCCCGAGACGCTCGAACAGCTCGACCGCGCCGACGAACGGCCCCGCATCATCCACGTGCAGATGTTCAGGCCGAACGCCGAGCGTGACCGCCGCGCCGACCGCACCCGCCGGGACGATCGCGCCGGTGTTTACCGTCCCGCCCCCCGCCAGCCTGACGGTCGCACCATCGGAGCCGACCCCCGCGACCGTCGCCGGTAGCAGGTTCATGCCAGGCGATCCAATCGCCGCCGCGACGGCCAGGCTCGCTGGCCGGCGGTACACCTCGATCGGCGGACCGACCTGCTCGACGCGCCCCTCGCTCATCACGACGATCCGGTTGGCGAGTGTCATTGCCTCGAGCTGGTCATGCGTGACGTAGATCATCGTTGCGCCAAGCTGCTGATGCAGCCGCGCGAACTCGTGTCGCATGCGCGCGCGCAGATTGGCATCGAGGTTCGACAAAGGCTCGTCGAGCAGCAGCACTTTTGGCTGGCGCACCACAGCGCGGGCGATCGATACGCGCTGGCGCTGACCACCCGACAAGGCCCGCGGCCGTCGGTCGAGCAAGTCCGACAGATCGAGCATCGCCGCGACCTCCGCGACCCGCTCTGCGACCTCGCGCCTGGCGATCTTCGCGACCTTCAACGGAAATGCGATATTCTCCGCGACCGTCAGATGCGGGTAGAGCGCGTAGGACTGGAACACCATCGCCAGCCCACGATCGGATGGCGCCGCGTCCGTCACGTCGCGTCCGTCGATCATCACGCGTCCCGCGCTCGGCATCTCAAGCCCGGCGATCATCCGCAACAGCGTCGACTTGCCGCACCCCGATGGCCCGACAAGCACGACGAACTCACCGGCCTCGATCGTCAGGTCCGTCGGCTGGAGCACCGTCGTATCACCGAAACGCTTGAACAGTCCGCTGATTTCGACGCTTGCCACCGCATGTCCTTTTGCCTCAGCCCCGTGGGTAGCGGCAGACACGACTGCGGGCAAAGTCATCCTACCCACAGCGCTCGGATTTTTGCGATGCGCAGACCCGGAAGCGGTCATTCCGCCCGTCCCTCACCGTACCAAAGCCGGAGATTTGGTCAGATAGGCCAAGCCGCGCTCGACTGCTGCACCGCTCACGGCAAGCTACGAAGCGGAATGGGGATGGCTACAGAAGCAGTTTTCGCAGCAAACCCTATGTTCAGTTCTCCGCGATCGCCCCAGTCGTTACACGACCGACTAGGTCGACTACTTCATCGCGTTATTTCGTCCGCTTAATAAAACTGTCACTTTGCGCGTCCAACGGCCCTTCATCGAACAGGGCTGGGACGACTTAATGACGAAATTTGGATTGCGCACGGGTTGCGCTTTTATCGCGCTGAGCATCGCGGCGCAGTCGCCGACATCGGCGCAGACCGCCCCCGCGACGCCGCCCATCGAGACAGCCCCGGACGCGACCGCGCCCGACGTGGCGATATCGGACACCGGCGGCGACATCATCGTCACCGGTTCCGCCCGGCAGCAGCGCCGTTTCGACGTCTCCTACGCGGTTAATTCGCTGAGCAATGCCGACATCCAGAAGCTGGCGCCGATCAACTTCGCCGACCTGCTCGGCAAGCTGCCGGGGTTCGCGGTCGAGAACACCGGCGGTGAGGTCCAGAACATTATCCGTCTGCGCGGCCTGCCGAGCGACGGCGGCCTGGTCACGTTCCAGCAGGACGGACTGCCGCTGTTCCATGAGAATGACGGCAATTTTTTCCGCGGCGACAGCATCAACCGGTTCGACCTGATGATGCAGCGCGTTGAGGTCGTGCGCGGCGGCCCTGCCCCGGTCTATGCGAGCTATGCCGCGGCGATCGTCAACAACATCACCGTGTCAGGCACCGACGTGACGCGTGGCAAGGCGCAGGTCACGCTCGGCGACACCGGCCTCTACCGGCTCGACGCCTATCAGGCGGGTCCGATCGACGAGTCGACCTATTACGCGATTGGCGGGTTCCTGCGCCGTCACGACGGCTACCGCGACAACGGCTTCCCGAACGATCGCGGCGGCCAGATCCGCGCCAACATCAAGCACGACTTCAGCAACGGCTCGCTGCGTCTGTCGGGTAACTATCTGAACGACCACAACGTGTTCTACCTGCCGATCCCGACCGCCGACCCGCGCGATCCAACCAAGTCGCTCAACCGGTATATCGACTTCTTCAGCGGCACGATGAACTCGCCCGCGCTGCGCAACGCGAACATCCGCTTCCGCGAGGCCGACGGCACGACGCGCAACGTCGCCGCCGATCTCGGCAATGGTCGCCACACGCAGTTCGGCAATGTCGGCGTCCAGTACGACGCCGATTACGATGGCTGGAAGGTCGCAGCCAAGGGCGGCGTCAGCATCGGCAAGCTCCATTTCGACGCGCTGTATTCGACCAGCAACCCGTCGGACGCCAACGCCTATGCCAACGCGACCAGCAATGGGATCGGCACCCCGACCAACCTCGATAACGCGCGCAAGGCGTTCGGCACCGGTGTGACCCGGCTAGGCTATGCGATCGCGGGCACCAACGGCGCCGAACTCTACGACCCCGGCACCGCGTCCGGGCTGGTCGTCCCCGCCCAGTTCCGCGACGTCGTCTCGAAATATTATTCGACGCAGGGTGACCTCAGTGTCACGCGCTCGATCGCGACCGGCTTGGGCACGCACGATCTGCGCATAGGCGTCTATGGCAGCCTTTACGGCGAGACCAACGAAGTTGCGTATCAGGACTATCTGCTCGAGGTGAAGGGCAAGCCGCGGACGCTCGATCTGATCGCGTACAACGCCGCGGGGCAGGCGGTCGGTTCGGTCACCGACAACGGCGTTCTACGCTACACGACAACGCTCAACCGCGGCAACACCGATGCCAAGATGTACGCGCTCTACGCGAACGACACGTGGGAACTGACAAAGGGCCTGACCCTCGACGGCGGTGTTCGCCACGAGCGCTACAGCTTCAACGGCTATGCGTTCGCGACCACCGCCGCCAACCTCGGCGATCCGTCCACGCTCGCCGACAACGCGGTGCGCGCGTTCACCGGGCAGATCATCAATGCCAAGCTGAGCCCGAGCATCACCAACTGGACCGGCGGCATTAACTACGACGTCACGCAGCACCTCGGTGCGTATGCGCGCGCCTCGCATCTCGAAACGCCACCGTCGACGCAAGTCACGTACCAGATCGCCCCGACGATCATCACCTCGAAGGCGAACCAATACGAGGTCGGCCTCAAGGCCGCGTTCGGCCGGTCCTATCTGTACTTGATCGGCTTCTACACGCGCTACAATCCCCTCAATGCTTCGTTCGTCGCGCTCGACCCGGTCACCGGCCGCAATGACCAGTCGGTGCCGTTCGTCGGCAAGGCAGAGATCAAGGGCATCGAGATCGACGGCAACCTTGCGCTGCCGCACGGCTTTGCGTTGACCGGTGCGCTGACGATCAGCGATCCGCAGTATAAGAGCCTCGTCAACGCCAACGGCGCGAGTGCGGGCGACGTCGAGGGCAACCAGATCGTCCGCGAGCCCAAGGTCTATGGCAATATCCGTCCGTCGGTCGACTTCGACGTCGCGGGCAATGCCGTCCAGCTCTATGGCCGCTACGAATATACCGGCAAACGCTATGTCGACTTCTTCAACAATACCGCCCTGCCCTCCTACCAGACGGTCGGCGCGGGCATGACGCTGACGCACGACACGTGGCAGATGCAGGTGGTCGGCGACAACCTGTTCAACGCCAAGGGCCTGACCGAGGGCAATACGCGCACCGACCAGTTGAGCGGCCAGGGCACTGCCGACGCGATCTACGGCCGGCCGATCTTTGGTCGCAACGTCCGCCTCGTGGTCAGCAAGTCCTGGTGACGGCGTTGCGTTTAACGCTTGCCGCGCTGGCGATGACGGCCGCCGTACCGGTTTGGGCACAGGCGCCTGTACCGGTGGCGGTGGCGGACAGCGTCGTCGACGGCGTGTCGCAGCGGCTGTTCCCGATGCTCGGCGCGCTCGGCCGGTCGCCGGCGCTCGATTTGCGAGCGCGGGCGGCGCGGATTGCCGCGTGTGGCGAGGCCCCGGCCTGCGTGGTCGAGGCGACGATATGGACCGATCAAGACCGGGCGGCGGTCGCTGCAGCCGTTGGGCGGCTGGGAAAGAAGGCCCCGCTGGCGAATGCGGACCTGTCGGTGGCGGCGGGCGTCGACCAGGAGCTCGAGGCGCTGGACGTCGTCCTGCGCGTTTACGGATTGGGGCTGCCGGGACGTTATCCGAAGATCGACGGTCCGGTCTTCGCAACGAACACGCCGTTCTTCGCCGACAGCGTAAAGGTCGCGATCAATACTGCGCGCGCCGCGTCCGATGCGCCGCCCGAGACGATCGCCGCGAGCGTACGGCTGGCGGTGGCGCTGCTGGATGTGAACGACGCGACGGCGGCAACGCGGTTCGACCCGCTCGACCAGCGCGAGAATGCAGGTGCGCGCGCGCTGGCGCACCGGACCGACTGGAACGCCTTCCGCTATGCGCTGCTGATCGTGCCCGGCGTCGGTCCGGAGGACATCGGCACCGCGCTCAGCCCGCGCAGCAAGCTCCACGCGCTGCTTGCCGCACAACGCTATCGTCAGGGTCTCGCACCGTTCATCCTCGTGTCGGGCAGCGCCGTACATCCGCGCGGTACGCGGTACGTCGAGGCAGTCGAGATTCGCCGTGCCCTGATTGAGCGCTATGGCATCCCCGCCAACCGCGTGATCCTAGAGCCATATGCGCGGCACACTACCACCAATCTGCGTAACGCGACGCGCCGGATGGTGGCGCTCGGCATCCCGCTCGACCGATCGACGCTAATCGTGACCGACGCCGAGCAAAGCAAATACATCGAAAGCCCGACCTTTACCGACCGCAATCGCCAAGAGCTGGGCTATTTGCCGGGTGCGGTCGGTCGGCGGCTTTCGGTATATGATCTCGAATTTCAGCCGTCCCGGCTATCGCTGCGCCACGATCCGCGCGATCCTCTCGACCCATGAGCCGATATCTGACGCACGCGCTGTCCAGCATGCCCCACATCGCCGGTTTAGCCTCGGCAAACGCCGGGGCCCGATCGGGGGACGGGCTTAGCGAAGCATCGCGCGCCGTCACCCCGACCGTTCCCAGCGTACCCCGGCGGTCGCCGCGGCGGTTGAGCTATCCGCTGCTCCTCGCGCTGCTCGCTACCCCCGCGGCTGCCCCCGCGCAGGACACACCCGCAGACCTTGTCGACCCGTTCGTCGGCACGCTCGCCGATTTCGGCCAGCTCTCCCCCGCCGCAGTCGCACCGTTCGGAATGATGCAGCTTGGCCCCGATACCAGCCCCGCCAATCACGCCGGCTACGACCATGCCGCGACCACCTTGCTCGGCTTTTCGCACACTCGTGGCGTCGGCGTAGGCTGCAGCGGCGCGGGTGGCGACCTGATGATCTCGCTGCGCTATACCGCGCAGAGCGGCCCGGCGCTGATCGACAAATCCAGCGAGACGGCGCGGGCCGGCACCTACCGTGTCCGCTACGACGGCGGCATCTATGCCGAGATGGCAGCGACGCGGGGTGCAGGCGTGCTGCGCTTCACCCTGCCCCGCGCCGGCACCGTCGACCTGCGGATTGATCCGCGACACAGCTATTCGAAACGCTTGGCAGCCCGTTGGGCAAACCTTGCGAGCGATGACTTCCGCGCCGACCTCGTCGCAGGTACGGTTTGCGACCAGGGTGCCTATCATCTTCACACCGCCAGCCGGATCCTCGTCAACGGACGGCCGATCCACCGGACTCTGACTGTCGGCGCGAACGACGCGGCGACGCTGCAAATCGCCGGCAAAGCTGGCGATGCGATCGAAATCCGCACGGGCATGTCGACCGTTGATGGACGCGGGGCCACATTGGTTCGGGACACCGAAGTCGGCAGCAAGCCTTTCGCCGCCGTCGCGGTCGAGACGCGCAAAGCCTGGAACCGCATCCTCGGCGGTGTCGCGCTGAGCGGCTCGCGAGACCAGCGCGCGCTGTTCTACACGTCGCTTTACCGCGTCATGGAAACCCCGGTCGCGATCGACGATCCCGATCACCGCCACCGCGACAATAAGGGCGTGGTACAGACCTCACCCGACGGACAGACGCGCTACGCCAACTGGTCGCTATGGGACAATTACCGTTCACAGATGCCGTTGCTCGCCCTCCTCCAGCCCGAGCGCAGCGCCGATATCGCGCAGTCGCTGGTCGCGCTCTACGCGGACGGCAAGGCGCAATGGTCGACCCCGCACGAGCCATTTCTGACGGTCCGCACCGAGCATGCCGGGATCGCGCTGCTCGACATGCACCGCAAGGGCATTGCGTTCGATGCGGACGCTGCGCTGGCGGGGATGGCCGCGGACAGCCACACGCTCCACCGTGGCACGCCCGACGAGCAGATCGAGGCAGCGTATGACGATTGGGCAACCGCCGAACTTGCGCGCGACCTCGGCCGAACCGACATCGCGCGGACCTTCACCGCCAAGGCGCAAAACTACCGCCCGATGTGGCGATCGGTGTTCCAGACGCCGGGCGCGGACGGTGACGTGGTCAAGGCGCGTGGGCTGTATCAGGGCACTTTGTGGCAATATCGCTGGGCGCCGATCTTCGACCTGCCGTGGATGACCGCAACGGTCGGGCGCGAGCAGCTGCTCGGCGAACTGCATCATTTCTTCGATGCCGGGCTGTTCAACATGACTAACGAGCCCGACATCCAGGTACCGTGGATGTTCACCGCGCTGGGCCAGCCGCAAGCCACAGCGAACCTCGTGCGGACGATCCTGACCACGCCGATCGCGCATCCCTATACCAACAACGGCAAACTGCCGGTCCCGTTCGTCGGTCGCAGCTTCGCGCTGTCGCCGCAGGGCTTTGCCGACGGGATGGACGATGATGCCGGCGGAATGACGGCATGGTACGTGTTCGCCACGCTTGGCCTGTACCCGCTGGTCCCGGGCGAACCATGGTACGTGGTCACGACCCCGGCGTTCAAGCAAAGCGCGATCGATCTCGGCAATGGCCATAAACTGACGATCCAGCGCGCCGGACCGGCGCACGGCAGGATGACGCGCGCGACCTTGAACGGACGGTCCCTGCCGAACTTTCGCGTCCAGCATGCCGATCTGCTCCTCGGCGGGACGTTGAAAGTCACGACTCGATGACAGAATCCGTCGACATCAACGGCGCTGCCGTGATCCCGGATGTCCTACCACCACCCGGCTCGGGATTTGCGGCCCCGGCAGCACTTATGGACGATCGGTCCTGCGACGATACGCCAGACAAAGATCCAAACCCCGACCGCCGCGCCCCCTTCGCCGCTCCCCAACGTCGGGCACGCAAATAGTCCCCCCGCAAATCCCGACGACGAAAGCGTCCACGACCGCCGTCGTGGGGGCTCTCCGTGGACTGCCTTGGCCGCCAACCCGCTAGCGCCGGTGGACCAGCAGCATCGGTACGTCGCATTTCAGCAGCATGGTCCGTGTTGCCCCACCGAAGATCGCCTCGATCGTCCGGGTATGACCGAAGCCGCCCATGACTACGGAGTCGTACCCTTCGCTCGCCACCTCACGCACCAACGCCTCGCTTACTCGCTCGAGGCCGATCGGTTCGTTCTTGACCGTGCTCTTGATCCCGTGACGTGACAGGTAGCGTGCGGCCTCGTCCACGTCGGTCGTCATCGCGCCGGTATCGGCATGGAACAGCGTCACCGACTTGGCAATCCGAAGCAGCGGCAGCGCCGAACACAGTGCCGCCTCGGCATCCTGTGAGCCGTCCCACGCAACCACTGCGCGGCTTTGGGCCGTGAAACCGCAGCTCGCGGGTGGGACCGCCAAAACCGGCTTGCCGGTATGGACAAGCAGGTCGCCGATAACATGCGTCATGTGTGCAAAAAACGCCCCGGTATGATCGGTGCTGACGACGATGAGGTCGATCAGTCCAGCCCGCGCCTCCAGCGTCTGCGACAGGAAACCGGTCGTGCTGGTCCAGTCGAACGGCACGTCCTCGCGCTCGATCCTGCTACGCATCCGGCTGGCATGCGCCGCCTCGACCGCGGTTTCCTCGGCGAGAAGCAATCCACCCGCCGTCATTGGTACGGAATAGTCGCCGACATATTCGGGAACGATGGTCAGGTCGAGACACGCGAGATGGCCACCCACCGCACGGGCGACATCCAGCGCGGCCTGATAGCGCGCCTCCTGCCCCTCATCGTCGTGGATCAGCAAAAGGATGGTCTTCATCGGTCGTCTCCTTTCATGGGTTGCGTGGCATGGGTACGAGACGCGAGCCGGGGTCGATCGACGCAGCGTCCCAGATATCCGGGGCCGCGGCGGCACGGACGGTGCCGCGGCGGCCCGCTTGATCTCATCCGCGTCGCGCCGTCCGAGATAGCCTTGCTTGGCGAGGTTCGGATCGGTGGGGGAGGCCCCCCGCGCACCGGCGTCGCGCGCATCATGACTCATCCACCTCTACGAGAAGGCTATCGTCCACCATGGCGCATGTTCGTGCAGCGGTATGGCGGACGCGATCGAGTTGTGCGGTCGCGTATGCGGTGCTCATGTTCGGCACGACCGACTCGATCATGACGTGCTCGCTCTGCTTCATGCCGAAGCCCCGCCACAGATAGACATCGAGGATCTCGCGCAAAGACAGCACCTGCCCGCGCTCGCTCAACCAGTCGAGCGGCAGACCCGACGTGCTGAACGACAGGAGCGGCTTACCTGCCAGTCCCGGCTGTCCGCGCCGGTCGTGGACCGCACGGAACGAGTAGTTCGCGCCGAGGACGCGATCGATATACCCTTTCAGGATCGCCGGCGGCAGGCCGTACCAGATCGGATATACCAGGACGATCACGTCGGCGTCGCGGACATGGTCCAGTTCTTCGGCGACGTCGGCGCGTGGCGCCCATCCGGCGTGGCCGGGGCGCTCGTCGTCCTTCAGCACCGGATCGAATCCCAGCGCATAGAGGTCGCGGACCACCGCCTGGTGACCGCACTCGCGGACGGCGACCGAATAGGCATCGACGATCGCGCTGTCGAAACTTGTGGACGACGGGTTGGCGCAGATGACGAGGTGCGTCGCTCGCGCGGTCTGCAGTTCGGGAACAGCGGTGTTCATGGTCGGAGTCCTCGTCACGCCCCAGCATGATTGAGCCGGCCACATCATCGCCCGTGACGCAGGCGCGAGATATGCGTAGTTATACAGATGCCCCGCGCAGCCGTGCTGCCCGGGGCTGGCGTTCAAGCGGACGCGCGCGTGCTCCATGCGAGCCAACCCGCCACGGCCAGGAGTGCGACCGCGTAACTCCGGCCCAGCCATTCTGAGGTGCGGTTCTCAACCAATCTCTGCGACCGTGACGCGAGCGCGACGATGCTGCAATGGACCGTGGTGGCAATGACGAGATGCACTGATCCCAGAATCAACGCCTGCAATGGCAAGCTGCCGCGCGTACCGTCGAAGAAGCCCGGCAAGAGAACGGCGTAGAGAATCGCGGCCTTCACATTTAACAGGTTGGCAAGCAGCCCGCGCAAGAAAAGCCGCGCTCTTCGCAACGGCAGCGCGCGCATATCGGTCATCGTTGCTGGATGCCACGCATCGCACGCCAGCCAGACCATGTAGACCACGCCTGACCAGCGCAACGTCTGGTAGACGTACCGGTTGTCGAGCGCGCCCTGCGCGACTCCGGCAACGGTTGCCGCGAGATAGAATGCCAGGCCGAGCGTCACGCCGGCGATCACCGTCAGTCCTGCGGATCGTCCCCGCTGCGCGGCGACGATGGCAAGATAGCCCATGTTCGGCCCGGGCGTCAGTTCGATCAGCAGCGCCGTGGCGGTGAATCGCGACAGCGTCGGGAGCGCTATCGGGCCTAGCGTCAGCGCGATGTCATGCATGATCTACCGTCCACCGCGTATCGCACGTGATCGTCCGCGAGACTTGGGGCCTGGCGAGACAGGATTTCGCTCAGCCCACGATCAGGATGGGGACCGTGCTGGACTCTACGAAGTCGCGGGTTACTCCCCCCAGCACGATGTCGCGGACGCGCGTATGCGCAAACCCGCCGATCACGAGCAGATTGGCGTTCTGCTCCTTGGCATAGAGCGTCAGCGTTTCGGCGGGGGGGTTCTCCGCGTTGACGATCCAGTGCCCCTGCGCCGTGAAGCCGTGCCGGGACAGATGCCGCTTCACCTCGCCATGCGCATCCTTCTCTCGCTCGCATTGATGCAGCGTGTCGCCGACCGTCACGATATCGATGACCGCGTCGGGTTCCGCCAGCTGGATCAGCGCGTGCAGCGCGCGCGTAGCTTCGGGCGATGGCGTCCAGCCGAGTATCGCCCGATGAACCCGGGTGATGTCGGCGTCGCAGGGCAGGATCAGCAGCGGTGTACCGCTCGCCCGGATCAGCGTCTGCGCGACACGCCGTCGCAGCCATGGTGTCGCCCATGTTTCGAGCGCGCCCAAGACGATAATATCCGCCACCTGCCGGCTCCGCCGCAGATCTCCCGCGAGCCATGCCACATCGTCGTGAAAGCCGAAGACATCCCTGGCGGCGCCGAAATCCCGCAATGCGCCGTGCACCTTCGCAACGTTGGCGGCATCGTCGCCCATCAGGACGACCTCGGGCACGTACAGCGCGCCGAAGGGGGCCAGAGCCGGGGAGGTCATCGGTGCCGGCGTAAGAACGGCGACCTCCAGATGGGCGCCGCTCGCTTCCGCAAACCGAGCGACCGTCCGGAGGAAGGGGGCAGCGACATCGCCATTGTCGACGACGGCCAAAACGCTCTTGAGCATGATCACTTCTCCTCGCACCAGCAATGACAGCCAAATGCGCCGCTGGCCTTGCGTAGATTCCCGTAGGTCCGGGAAAGTGATGCCGTCGATCATGGAGGCTGATAACGCAGTCGCGCGACGGACAGCCGATCCAGACGATCCGTCGTGGTGATCAAAAGGAGGCCAGACCCGAGGGTTCGGGTGTACGGTGAAAAAGCTGCTTTGTCATAGTCTAGAAAGTACATTCGCCCTTTGAATCAGAGAATGATCCAGATCGGCCTAAATGCCGGTTGCGAATGGCGACCGATTCGTTCGCGTAGACGACCCGGCGTAGCAAATCACGTTTCAACGATCTTTCTTGCCTATACGCGCCGCAAGCTGCTGCCACTGTTCGCGTGTCTTTTTCAAGAATTTCGGGCTCGACCTGAAACATTCAGCGCCGTTCTCGGGCGGCGTGCTATTGGGTGGCGTCGTCGGCGACGGGGTCGGCGCAGCGGTGAGCGATTATATCTACCGAAGGGCTGGCAGCCTGCAGGCAGCGCGGCGCAACCTGATCATCGTCGGGATGGTTGGCGCGTTCGTGTTCCTCGTGCCCATTGTCCTCACCCATGATCTGACCACGGTCGCAATATGCCTGTCGCTCGCGTTCTTCTTCTCCGAGCTTGTGGTGGCGCCGATCTGGGCTGTCCCGATGGATATCGGGCCGCACTATGCCGGCACCGCCAGCGGCATGATGAATTTCGGCTTCGGGATCGCTGGTATCCTCTCTCCGCTGGTGTTCGGCGCGGCGGTAGACATGACGGGAAGCTGGTCGATCCCGTTCTGCGCTTCGCTAGCGCTACTCCTGGTCGGCGCCGGTCTGTCGTTCTTCATGCACCCGAAAAAGTCGTCTCAGGCCAACGGACGTCGCTGAGTCGGACGGGGAAAGCGCTGCGTGGCATGACCTGATGACCTATTGCACGCAATCAAATCGCCCTGATCTCGGCCGGGACCCAGGATAGAACGATCTGGCGCGTATCTGAACAGCTGCATTGCGCCGCCGACCGGAAGCAGGCAGCTTGCGCGTCCACGCAAAGGGAGACCGGATTGTGTCTGTTGCTGTCCTGGATAGCCATCGGCTGACGCTCATCGCACTCGTCCCCGACCAGGCCATTTCCATCTTCGAGCGGTTCAGGGAGTTTCCGCGGTTTGGCGAAGCGCAGCATATCGCGGTGCGCAACCGTACTGCCGCTGAGCGCACGGCGCTGGCCGCGCGGATCGATGCCGCCGTATCGGCGTCCGATCGAGCTGTCATGCTCCTGGCGCAGGGTAGTGCCTGTGCGGCGGCCGCATGGTGGGCGCGACTGTCACCGAAAGCCTATACCGCAAACGTCGCCGGTGCCTTGCTGGTCGCGCCCGAAGGCACCAGCTCGCATAACCGTCATTTTGCGGCGCCGAAAATCGGCCTGCCCTTCCCGTCGATCGTCGTCGGCGCCGATGACGAAGCGCAGCGCCTGGGCGTGGAATGGGGCAGTCGCCTCATCGATGGCCCGCTCCTCAGCGCGGCAACGGCACCGACCAATCGCCTGCGCGCCATCATAGAACGCTTCACCTCCGCCGTCGTCGAGCGTGACGTCGATGCCGCGTACCGCATCATCCAGGCGATCGGCGACGCCTAGCTGGACGCCGGCCATCGCGTGAGAGCAGCCGATGCTCGGACCATGCGCGCGCCCTGTCGGAGATCGCCAGACTTCATATCTGGGGCGACGCTCGCGGATCATCGTGAAGAAGCAAACGTATCCCGACGGCGCACCTTTGCTTGCTTTGATTCACTTCCATCGAGCGGGTTTTGGCGCAGCAACGAAGGTGGATATCCGAAATCTCGTCGCGAGGATGCCCGTCAACGCATCACCCACGCTCGCCATCGCCGTCCTGATCTACGCCGGCGCGTTCGCGCTTATTGCGGTTCACGCGCAGGGTCCGCTTCCCGTGCTGATCGGGCTCGGCGGATGGCTGGTCGCCTGGCAGGGATCGCTGTAGCACGAGACGATTGACGGCCATCCAAACGGGATCGGCCGCGTCGACGGCGGGATTGGCTTTGCCCCCTTGTCGCTCTGGCTGTCGTATCGGCCGTATCGCCGAAGCCATCCGCCGCATCATGCCGCCAGGGTGATCACCGACCCCCAGCACGATCCTGAATCGCGCTACCGCCTTTCCCGCCACGGCACCCTCGCCGCCACGCTGCAACCGACCTTGGTCGGCCTTGGGGGCCGCACCCCCGGAAAACGGTTATTGAAACGGGCGTTTCGGATGCGTCATTCTTTTGCGTCGGCGAAATTTTCTCGGTTCCCACCATGCATTGTGCGATGCAAACTCTCTTTGCGTCAGGCCGACCGCCAACATGTCAGCTGGCTCTTTTCCATCATTGCCGTAAGTTGCTTCGATCGAGGAGTAGCAGATGAATAACAAGGCATCAGCATGGGCCCGTACAACCGCGGGAATTAGCATAGCGGTCGCAGCGATCAGCGCTCATGCGCAGTTCGTCCCGTCCGCTGGATACAGCGGTAACGGATCGCGACCGGGTGTCGCGGTGCCGTCAGATCTGAGCGCGCCGGCACTTACCCGCATCCCTGATACGACGGTATCAAACGTGTTTCGCGTCGATCCGGCCTACACGCGCGGCTCGGCTGTAGGCCATGCCAAGGTTGTTGGCGCATTCGCGATAGCCGAAACGAGCAAATCGCATGTCGTAGCGGCATGGTCCACGGGTTTTCTGCCCGTTACTGTCTCATTGAGTGACGGTCGCTGCTACGTGCTCGAAGCTGATTATGAGGGAGGCACACTCTCCAATGGCCGGTTGAGCAAAACAGGATGTGAGGGGCCGCGATCGTTGTATGAACCGGCCGCTCCTCCGGCACCGGCCAACCGCTCACTACGGTTCATAGGGGCAGCATGGGGCTACAGCGCTTGGGTTGATGATCGGGCGAAGGTCACCATCGTTACCGCGCCGGGAACAGCAATCTTCAAACCTCTTTTCACGGCTCAAATGACGTCCACCGCCATCATGGCAATGAGCAGCCCTGACTCCCCTAGTGGCAATGTCACGTTAGTCGGTAAAATCAGAGGTCGACTGACGATCGTGACGCTGGAAGTAGGGTATTGACGCTGATCCAAAACTTTTGGTTTTGCATCACAAATGTCTGGGATAATTGGAAAGCGGACGGTCCGCTTACGGTGCGATTTATTGAGATAGCAGACATAGTGGGATGCGGCCTTTGCGAAGACGATGGTATTTCTGGACGGCTAAGCCTGTAAGCCTACCTTACCTTCAGGGTTATTCTGCCGCGTGTTGTCGATCAAACATCTCCCGTGACGTCCGAAAGCTGTCGACGTTCTCGACGATCCACGTCCACAGGGGAACCATCCTGACCAGTAGCTTCAGTCCGGTTTCGGATAGAGCATATTCTACATGAGGAACCACCTCCTCGAAGTCGTGACGCACCACCAATCCATCGCGCTCCAGATGGCGCAGCGTGCGCGTCAGCATCCGTTGCGTGATACCATGCATCCGTCGGCCGATTTCCGCATGGCGAAGCTGGCCGTACACGCCAAGCGTATGGATGACACCAAGCGACCAGCGGTTGCCGGCATGGGCCAACACCTCACGGCGGACCCCGTCGTCATCGTCCCGCAGGCCATCACAAACCGTTTGCGAATATCGGAGGATGTCCTCCTCGCTCAAAGATTGAACGGCAGTATCACGCATGTACCCATCTTTCACGTTTGCCCGTGGCTAGCCAGATAACCGGCATCCAAGGTGAAACGAGTTAGAACGATGAACGATACAGTCTCCAACGTGAACTCCCGCAATATCCTCGTTCTGGGTGCCGGCGAGCTTGGCATGCCCGTGCTCCGCAATCTGGCGCGTCGCGCCAAGGGCATTGACGGTGCCAAGATCAGCGTCCTTCTCCGCGAGAGTGCCGTCGAGTCGGGCGATCCTTCCAAGCAGCGTGACATCGCCGAAATCCGCGAAGCGGGGATCGAGATCGTACTCGGCGACCTAGTGAACGACACGATCGATGAGCTGGCATCGCTCTTCTCGGACTACGATACGGTGATCGGCTGCGCAGGCTACGCAGCGGGGATTAACACGCCGATGAAGCTCGCCAAGGCGGCGCTGCAATCCGGTATCCCGCGCTATTTCCCGTGGCAGTTCGGCGTCGACTTCGAGGCGATCGGCCGCGGCGGGCCGCAGGACATCTTCGATGCGCAGCTCGATGTGCGCGAGTTGCTGCGCTCGCAGGACAAGACCGAGTGGGTCATCATCTCTACGGGCATGTTCATGAGCTACCTGTTCGAGCCAGACTTTGGTGTCGTCGATCTGGAGAATAGCGAAGTTCACGCGCTCGGCAGCCTTGATACCGCTGTGACGCTGACGACGCCGGATGACATCGGTATGCTGACCGCCGAGATCGTGTTCTTCGAGCCGACGATCCGCAACGAGATCGTCTTCCTGGCCGGTGACACCGTCACATATGGCGAGGTCGCGGATAAATTGGAGGCGGCATTGGGCCGGGCCTTCAAGCGGTCGGTTTGGACCGTGCCTTTCCTGATGGAAGAGCTCACGAACGATCCGAAGAACATGATGCGGAAGTACCGCGCCGCCTTTGCGATCGGTCGCGGTGTGTCCTGGCCGAAGGCAGGCACGTTCAATGATCGGCAGGGTCTTTCGGTCACCGACGTTGCGGCCCTGATCGGTGCCGATCTGCGAGGGGCGCAATCAGAAAAGTGATGGAGGCGGGATGACTATAGAAAACTTCCCAAAGACGCCCCCAGAGTGGGACAGTTGCCCCGGCGATCACGCCGATAGCGACCTGGCGCAGCTTGCTGCCCAAAATCCGTTCCCGATTGGCCTTTCCCGAAATAGCCAATCGGAGACGGGGAACAGGAAGGATCGCGCTCGACCAATGGCCATTATGGGCGCCCCGATCGCCAGCCTGGACGTCCAAAAGTGGGCGAGACTGCTAAGCAACTCGAAAAGACTGCTGATTGGGGACGGTTGCGGCTTCCAGGCCATGCACTCGAAGCCACCGATCGTCAGAACTTGCTAAAGTTTTACGGCCGCGTTGCCGCCATCCGCCCAAAGCGCCGATCCCGTGACGAAACTCGACATATTGCTGGCCAGGAACAGCGCTGCCTGGGCGATCTCCTCGGGGTGAGCGATCCGCTTCATCGCATGGAGGCCGGCAGCCCATTCGCGCTGGCCGTCATCGCCGGCCATGTCGGTCGCTGTGCCCCCCGGCAGGAGCGCGTTGGCGCGAATGCCGACTGCGGCATAATCGGCTGTGATGCCAAGCACCAGGCCCATAATCCCCGCCTTGGCTGCCCCATACGCGCCCATCCCAGGCAGACCCACGCTATTGCCAACGAAGCTGCCTGTGAAAACAAGCGCGCCGCCCCCTTGCTCGATCATGGCAGGGATCTGCGCTCGGGCGCCAAGAAAGGCCGCAGTCAGATTCACTGCCAGCACGTCCGACCATTGGCGAGGCTCAATCTCGGCAAGTGGCCCAATGGTCCCAACCGAGCCAGCATTGTTGAAGGCGATGTGCAAGCCGCCAAACGTATTATGTGCTGCGGCAACCGCCTCATCGTGCGTGCGCGCTTTCGTGACGTCACCAATGATGGCGCGCACGCGACCACCTCGATCCTCGATTTCATCAACAGCCAGTTCCAACGACGCTTTCCGCCGGGCAACGAGCACCACGGACGCTCCGTGCGCGGCAAACAATTTTGCAGCCGCCGTGCCGATGCCAGAACTAGCTCCCGTGATAATCGCGACCTTACCGTCCAGCAGTTTCATTTATCGGCTCCTTCATGGAGGCTATCGGCTATTCAGCCTTTCTGCTGTGCGCGTCCCGTTCCTTGTCATCGAAGTCATTAGATGACTCTGGTCTGGGTGAGCTTCCGCGCGTGGGATCTCGTAGCGGGAGTTGCCCCGGCGATCGCGCTTGACGAATGACCGTCATCGGGATCCGGATCGCCAGCCTAAACGTCCGGGGTGGGAGGAAAGCGGAACGGCAGCTTTCTGGCGCAGACGATGCGGCCATTCCTTCAAAATCCGCTTAGCGCGACCTGAACGCCTGACGCTCCTGACTACCTTTGAGAAAGCGCTCGACCGGATGCAAGAGTTTGCAACGCGGCCACATGGTTTTTGAAGGCTTTTCGGCCCGCGCCCGTAGCTGCGATCCAGGTCCTTTGCCGTGTGTTGACTGTTGCCTTTCGCAACTCGATGTACCCGCCGTCGCTGAGCTGTGCGAGGTGCTTGGACAGAACCGAGTCGCTGACACCGAGAACGTTGCGTGCTGTCCCAAACTCCATCTCGCTCACATCGGCCAACAACGCCATGAGCTGCAGCCGCGCTGGAGGGTGAATCAATGGATCCAGCCTCTCAACGCCCATGTCGCGCTCCACCTAGCTCCCGCGGGTAGACACGCTCCCATACGATACTGAGAGTCGTTGCGAACACTGCCATGCCGCTCCCTATCGCGACCGGCGCCCAAGTCAGACCATAGCGTGTCTTGAGGACGAGGGCGCCCACCAGCGCACCGAACGCGACCGCCAGCATCGCGAATGTCACCCATCGCGTTTGCCCAGCTCGATAGCCGCTAACGACGAACCCATCCCGGCGCCGATCGCGTGCAACGACCATAGCGGTAGCGGCCATGCAAGCGGAAGAAACGATCACCGGCCATGCACCGGGGAGCGCATACCCGGCGATTAGTCCGCCCAGCAACAGTCCGACCACGGCGTGGCGACCGAAGGACCATTTCATCCGCCCGGCCAACGCGTCGCGCGACGTCCGCATCATCTCCAGCGAACGCGCCGCCTCTGCTTTGTCCATGGGTCATTCTCCCGCGAGCCCTCCGCCCGCTTTCTCAACCGGCAAGTTACGACTTGACGATATGGAAAGCAATGGTCATTTTCCAGTTTGGAAAATGAGCCGGTTGAAATGAACATGGTGCCTACCTTGGCTTGGATCGCGACCATGCGTGTGGCCGGTGCATGATGGGTGCGGCGTGATGTAGCGGCATACGCATAGTTCCAGACGCAATCCGACACATTCGAGCGGCAGCATCTCTACCGCCGATGGTTGCCCGAAAGCTTCGTGGTTCTCGCCGGTGCAAGTGCGGTCAGCCTTTGGCTGGCGCACGCGCTATGGCCCTTCGACGGATTCCCCTCGGCGTTCGAACCAGCGAACCGGCTGCTGCAGTCCGACGAGAAGACTTCCACGGATCAATGGCTGCCAATCGCACGGGGGCTTTCGGCCGGTATCGCGCTCTCCCTCGCCATCCAGTGGCGCCGCCTCCAGAAAGCCTATCGCCGCGAGTGGGCCCTGCCCAAGCCCTGATACCCCAAAACCGCCGGGAAGCCGTGCTCGCGCTGTTGCTGAGTCTAAAAGCAGCTTTCAGTGAAGAGATTTTCTTCCGACTAGCGCTGCCGTTGCTTCTGTTTCGGGTCACGGGCTCGCTCACGGTCTCTCACCACCGGACCGATCGATTGCGACGCCGGTTATCCTCTGCAGCGATTCGGCTACGTTGTTGTCGACAAAATTCCCGGTATCTTCAGCCGAAATGGGATCATCTATGTTGGCTGCATTGCGCTTGGCCGCGACCGAGGATCGCAGGCTGCTGCGAATACCCGTAACGACGAGGTCCCGATCGGTTGGCGCAGCCTCTGACGGGCCCATCGGCTCCATCGACGTGTTCGACTGCGGCGTCCCGGTCGGCGCTACCGAATCCGCCTTTGATTGAGCAAAAACCGGCACCGAGCAGAATGCGAGCACAGTCGAACCCGCAAGCCGATGTACTCTCATACCTCCTTCCATTATGCCCTTCTGACTGACCGTCCGCTCATTAACTTGTCAGAGCATTTCAATATCAATAAGTTACGTTTCGGCCATATCCTAAGCTGAAATATGCTAGGACGAGTTCCTACCATGTCGGTAGCGGATGTTAGCGATGTTCATATGCTTAACTTATCGGGAAGCACCATTTTATGGGTGCTTACCCGCTCTGAGGCTTCTGGCAAATATAATCGACAATACTCTGAGCAATGATGTAGCCGTAGCAGGACCAACGGTATGCGCGCTGGCAATACGACATGCGTATGAGACGCAGCGATGGAACACAGGGAGATGGTGATGCGAAGCATGAACGTAAGTCGCCGGGGCATTCTGGCATCGGGCGTGGTCGGAGCGGCCACGTCGATGATGCTGTCGAGCGCTGCGGGTGGGCAGACTGCCGCATCCGGTACCGCAGCGCTTGCGCCGCGTCCGCCGATGGGATGGAATAGCTGGAACAGCTTCGCCACGACCATAACGGAAGCGCAGGCACGCGAAACGGCGAAGATCATGGCCGATCGACTGCTCCCCTTCGGTTACGACGTCTTTACCGTCGATATCCAATGGTACGAGCCCGAAGCATCGAGCTACGAATACAACCGCAACCCGCTGCCGACGATCGACGACTACGGCCGGTTGCTTCCCGCCCCCAACCGCTTCCCTTCAGCAGCCGGCGGCAAGGGGTTTGCGCCGCTCGCCGCAGACGTTCACGCGATGGGCATGAAGTTCGGCATCCACCTGATGCGCGGCATCCCGAGACTTGCCGTCAAACGCAATCTCCCCGTGTTTGGGACAAGGTACCGGGCGGGCGACATCGCCGACATGACCAGCATCTGCACCTGGAATCCTGACATGTATGGTGTCGACATGACGAAGCCGGGTGCACAGGCCTATTACGACAGCGTCTTCAAGCTCTACGCCGACTGGGGCGTTGACTTCGTCAAGATGGATGACATGAGCCGCCCCTACGACGCGCATGCGCTCGAGATCGAAGCTGCGCACCGGGCGATCGGCAACACGGGTCGCCCGATGATGCTCAGTCTGTCGCCGGGAGAGACGCCCGTGACCCGCGGCGAGCATGTACGCCGACATGCGCAGATGTGGCGCATTTCGGACGACTTCTGGGACGAGTGGGCGATGCTGGAGGCGCAGTTCACCCGGCTGGAGAACTGGAACCAGTGGCGCCGCCCGGGCGCGTGGCCCGATGCCGACATGTTGCCGCTCGGCCGTCTGGCGCTTGGCAAGCGTGATACGAAATTCACCGTTGACGAACAGCGGACACTGATGACCCTGTGGTCGATCGCGCGTTCGCCACTCATCATGGGCGGCGATCTGCGTAACCTTGACGCACCGACGCTGGCGCTGCTGACCAACCGCGCGGTTCTGGCTGTAAACCAGGCGTCTACGGACAATCGTCCCCATTTCGTAGAGGATGGTGCCCGTATCTGGTCTGCAAAGCCCGAGGGCAGCGACGACCGTTACGTCGCCTTCTTCAACACCACCGACAAGGTCAAGGCAATCGGAATTGGCTTGCGTGATCTCGAGAAATCGGGGCAGGTCGCGGTGCGTGATCTCTGGACCGGCCGCACGCTCGGTTCGGCAAATGGGCGGATTCAAGCAACCGTTGCGCCGCACGGTGCCGAACTCTACCGCCTGACGTAACAATGGACTGATTATTTTCCTAAGCCAAGGCGACCTGGCCGAATGATCGAGACCTCCAAACTGCGGGCACGATGGCGAAGACATTGGCAATGATCGAGGCGGTCGATGACGGGAGGACGCCGCAAACGTCCGGCCGTCGGCTGGGCGGTGCGGTCGCGCGCACGTTGGCCGCGCGATCCTGGCCGGAGACTACACGCCGGGCGATGCTCTATCGGGTGCGCTTGTCCTCGCCGATACGCTAGGAGTGTCGCGCGGCTTACCGCGAAGCGGTGCAAGTATTAATCGCCAAGGGCCTGGTGGAGAGCCGGCCTAAATCGGGCACGCGCGTGTTGCCGCGGCATCGCTAGAATATGCTCGGTCCAGACGTTTTGGCCTAGGCGTTTGTAGGCGAACCCGACATGCAATTGCTGCGCAGCCTGTTTGAACTGCGCGCCGTCGTGGAACCCGCGGCAGTCGCGTGGACGACGCAATTGAAACGGCACGAGAGAGCGCTTCCACGAGATCCGATGCCAGACCATGATGCAGTCTATGACGCCATCGTCGACAAGAAGCCCGAGGCTGCCGCGGCGGCAATGCGCAAACTTGTCGACTTGGCGCTTGCTGATACTCGCGCAGCGCCAAACGGAGAGATGGCATAAAAGCTTTACAGCCGGCTGGGCTATTTCGTTAAAGCAAAAGCAAGCCAGGATGTCGGGCGGGCTATTGTAACCGGCGCGGCCGCTGGCGCAGCTTCGAAGCCGTCGAGTACGCCACGCTCGAATGGTCGACGGGTTCAACCATCGTCGACTGTTGCAGCCCATCGACAACATTCCGGCTGCCGAAGCCAAAGATCATTACTAACCTGCCGCAGGCACGATCGATATGGCAGCATGACTAACGATCCGAGGCCGCCGGCATAATCGGGGCGGTTCCGTAGCCCAGACGGTTTGCCCCATCAGAGCGCCCTTCTTGTATTCGAAGTGAAACAGCAAAACGTGATCGTCCCAATCAAGAACCAACAGTCGGGAGGATGATCGTCAAAGCACGCCCTCCCCCTAACACTGCAGTAACCGATCCGGCAAAGTAGAACCGTTTCGAACGGCCAACGTTTGTAGCAATCCGCGAGCCGCACGTCTTAGAAGAGCTTGCGCAGACCGATCCGGACGGAGCGACCCAGCGGATCGATGTACGCAGCCTGGAAACGGTTTGGGACTCGCCCGAGCCGGTCGCGCACATCGATCCGATCGTTCAACAGGTTCTCGACCGTGAATTGCAGCGTCATCGCTTTCGCCCAGGGACGTTTGACGATCTGGTCGACCTTGAGAGATGCGTAGGGCACGAGCCAAGTCCGCCCCGAAAAGCGAAGGTCCGACGCCGCTAGGTCGCTGCGGATCCGAGTCGGCCCCTGCAAACGGCCGTACAGCCCGATGTTCGCGGCCCCGAGCGATCCGCTCAGGTTCAATTCGGTTTCCCAGCGGGGCCGCCCGCCGGTGCCGGTCAGCGTGTCGCCATCCAGCAAGTCCAGCGCTGGCAGATCGTTCCGCAACGACAGGCGATCGTCGAGCCGCCACATCGTGGTCATCGACACATAGATCTGCGGCCTGGGTTTGGACGCAGCAGGCGGCGGGCGGTCTTTCGCCGCGATGCCAACGGGCGGCGTCTGTGGCGGAGGGGTTCGACCGATCGGAGTCGACAGGCTGAGCGTGACCTGCACCTTCTTTTCGCGTTCGCCCGCGATATTGACCGGCCTAAGGTCGGCACTGACGAGGTGCCCTGCAGCATTACGCTGAAACGCGTCGGCAAAGGCAGTCTGGAATGCCGCAGTGGCGCTGCCCAGCGTCGCCGTCTGATTGCCGATGCGCATTTCGATATACTTGGCGGTAAGCCGCAGATCCTTTGCCTTGATCGGCGATACGGCCACGCCCAGCGTGACAATCCGTCGTCGCTCCGCGGCCAAGGCAGGGTTGCCACCGGCGATCGTCGTGACGAGCACGCTGGTGCCGGTGGTGAAGTCGAAAAAGGGCGTGTTCGGCGTGGTGACCGTCGGATTGGTCAACAGCGTGATCGTCGGCGGGGTCTGTGCTTCGTTGACCGACGCGATCAGTTGGATCGGTCGCACCGGCGACCATGTCAGGCCATAGTTGGAACTGACCAGCCGACCATAATCGGATACGTCCGACACACCGATCATGCCGTTGACCGACAGTTGCCCGAGGAACGCGAGCACGTCCTGATTGGCGGAGGCGATCGGAAGATCCGCGTTGACGCTTGCCCCCTTCGTCGTGCGCCTGAGGTCGAGGGTCGATTGCTGCAAACCCGGCAGGCTCCCCGAACTGCTCGATCGGGCGTAATCGCCCGACAGCGTGATCTGCGCGTCGCCGGCCGGCAGCTTGACCAGCGGACCGTTCGCGACCGCCTTCGTCAGCAATGTGCCGGTCACGGTCCGGCTTCGATAGTCCTGACGCAGCGCGGAGGCTTCGGGGCTCAGCATCGCCAGCGGATCGCCGCCCGCATCGATCGAGGTCTGCAAGTCGTCGATCGGGACGCCTTGTTGCGAACGTGTCAGAGCCTGCACCCGGTCGTAGCTGGTCGTGACGTTCCACCCCCAGCGCCGGATACTGCCTTGTACCAGGCCCGAACCGTGCAGGGTCAGGCTCGTGTTCCGCTGCCGGAGAACCGCGTCGGGAAGATAGCGGTAGAGCAGGACATCGTCGGTAAAGGGAAGCACGCCGCTCCCGCCCGGTACGCTCAGCAGGGCGGGCGCCAGGCCGTTCAGGCCAGTGTTCCTTTGCGCCTCCATCGACAGGTTGAGCGACCCGCTCATCGACTTGCCGATCGGCGCCGCGACCGTGCCGTCGACAGAGATCCTATCGTTCCGCTGCTGGAGTGAGCGATAGCGCCCGACATCGGTAACCGCGGGCACCCCTGCGCCGGCGACGTATCCCGCCAAAGTCCGCCGACTTGCCGGGTCGTTCGGCACCGCGGCGATCGTAACCGGATTACCGCCCAGAGCATCGAGCGCTGGATCGATACTCCCCTCGCCTACCCCCGTGATGTTGCCGCCAAGCGCATAAAGCGTGTCCGGATCGGGCACGATCGCCCGTTCGCTTTGCAGGATCGGGTTGAGCCGCAGATGCGACATCGTCAGCGTTGCGCGGCGCGGGCCGTCGATGCGGGCGGCGGTTACCTCGACATAGTTCGTTTCGCCGCCGCCTTCCGTCGTGGTGCCGGTGGCCTGTTGGTACGTGATCGCACGAAACTTCTTTTTGGTGATGAAGTTCATTACGCGAACCGTGGCAGGAAAACCGAACCGTGCAGCCTCGGACTCCGGCAAGACCTCGATCTTTTCCATCGCCTCCTGCGGCAGGCTGTAGAGTTCGTTCATGCTCGACATCCGTCGGCCGTTGAGCAGATAGACCGGATCCCCGCCGCTTGCCGACGTCGTGAGCGTTTTGAGGCGTTCGAGCAAAGTCTTCAGATCGGTCGCGCCCAACGCCTGGATCGCCGCCTGATCCAGCGTCGCGGTCGGATCTACAGCACCAACCGCGCTACCGGCGGTCCGTTGACCGGTGATGACGATGTCGTACTTGCTAGATGACTGTGCCTCCAGAGACATTTTCTGAGCCAAACCAATCCCGGGAAATGCCACGCTCCCCGCAAGGCAAGCGAGTATCGTTCGAAAAGGGTGAACCTCTAAGCGATACCTCACGAGACGCAGATCAAGATGGCAGGGGTGTCGATCATGGTCACGGTCTCGCGAGTGGGTCGATCAGCAGTGGAACGAGCTATCGTGTCTGGAATACGGCGCTTTGTGGCAACAGAAGTGGCAAGAGCAAAGATCGGTTCGCTCTCGAAGCATTTGCCGCCGATTCTGCCCCTTCGCTTTTGATGTCGTCTGATCGGAGAGTCCTGGAGACACGTCTTGGCGCACGCACCGCGGCCATGATCAAGATCGTTCCATGGTTTTCGTCGGCAGATGTGGTTCGGTTTGCATACCGGTCGAACACAGGATTTTCCGCGACGGGGAGTACTAGAAACGCCATTTGAATGGCACAATCGCTGTTCCTCCCGACATCGGTTTTGATGTGGACGTTACCCGCGCGATATTTAAGCTGTGCATTGACGGGCTTCCGGCATCTACAGGATCGTCCTGCTCAAAGACCTTACGCCTTATGTCTTCACGCGGCATGCGTCGATCCATTCGCGGGTTCCGCATGTAGAGCGTGGCGGCAAATCCGCTCGCACCACCCAATCGGGTGTATATCCCCTTTGGAGCCCACACAATGATCTCGTCAGACTGACCACGGCCCAGGAAGTTCGATTCTCTGGGCCGCAACCTCTAGAGTTGGAGATTTAGCGGGCGTTGACCTCTAGTTTAGACGCGTTTTTTTACCTGATCATCCCCTTGTCTTTCATGAAGCGTTCGACCTGCTCAATATCAATTCGCCAGTTCGGGCGAAAGCTTGTTGGTCGTCTTGCTCGTCATGGCCCCATCTTCTCAGGAGGTCGAGCCTCAGACAAACCCGGGGCGATTCAGAACTATGGGCAGCGTCGTATTGCAGTAACGGCGGAAAAGGCATCGATCCCGTTTTGCCAGCGGCAGGCGGCGAGCGGCGAGCGATGATGCGGCGTCACGCTCCTCGATTGGCTCGCCGCGCCCAAAATTGATGATGTCCGCCGCCATCGCAGCATTACCGCGAGGTGCGCATGCCAAGGCCGGCCACTCGTATCGAACCGAGACGATCAGGCGAGGACACCGGCAGGCTGTTCCACGAGAATGCGGAGCGGCAGGCGGCCGCGTCGGACCAGTTGCGCCGGGCGACAATCATCATCGCCTCCTGTACCGGCGCCCTCCCCGCACCCAGGCGATCGATGACGGCATCCACGACCAAGAGGCTGGGCGATCGCGACATGCTGCAGCACCCCATCGCGGCTTGGGCCCGAAACAGGTGCCGGCGACCTCACCGACATGGCGGTAGACCCGATGCGCGCCAGACCGAATACTCCACGAGCCGGACCGCGCGGACGCTGTATCTCGCCAAGCTGCACCGGCGTATGCTATCCCATCGCCATCACCCTTGCCGCGAGCACGGTGACGATAGAAAGCTGGGATCAGCTTCCGCCCGCAGTGCAGAGGGCCTGCCATGCCCGACGTTCAAGACTATGATCTCGCCACAGCAAGAAGCGCGAACAGGCCGAGCGGCAGGCGTCGGCCTTGGCGAAGAACATGTGTTCCAGGGCCGTCCATCGATCGTTGGCACTGCACTATGGTAACCATGTCATCTCTGCCCGGCGCGCGATCATCGAGAGCAGCTTGAGCCCATCGGGCTAGCCGTAAAGCGACTCTGAGAATGAATATGGGCGTCGCAGCAATGATCCAGCCAGAACCGCGATAGGAGTGTCTCGATGCGTCCCACCATCACCGCATTCGACTGGGTTCCCGATTTTGCGAGGGGGCAGGTCCGCGACCTCCGTGTCCGCTGGGCGCTCGAAGAGGTCGGCCAGCCCTACGACGTGATGTATCTGACTCAGGGTGAGCAGAAGCAGGCACCGCACCGGGGGCGTCAGCCTTTTGGCCAGGTTCCGACCTATGAGGAGGGCGACGTGCTGCTCTTCGAATCCGGCGCGATTGTCCTGCATATCGCCAACACGCATGGCGATATGCTGCTGCCCGCCGATGCCGCGGCACGCGCACGCGCGATCGAATGGATGTTCGCCGCGCTCAACACAGTCGAGCCGCCGATCATGGATCACGCAATCGCGACGCTATTCGAACGCGGCGAGCCGTGGTCGGCGCCGCGCCTGCCCTCCGTTCTCCATCGCATCGACGAGCGGATCGGCGAACTGTCGCGGCGGCTGGGCGACCGGACCTGGCTCGACGGCGACGTCTTCACGGCCGGCGATCTTCTGATGGTGGCAGTGATCCGGATCATTGCCGACGAGGGCCTGCTGGACAGCCATCCCAACCTCATCGCCTATGTCGAACGCGGCACGGCGCGTCCCGCCTTCGTCAAGGCACTAGCCGACCAGATGGCGGGGTTCACCGGCAGCCCGCCGCCCGAATTTGCGGCATGGCTCGCCGAGCAGGGAGAACAGGCATGACGTATATCGAAGGCTTCGTCCTCGCGGTGCCGACCGCCAATCGCCAGGCCTATCTCGAGCATGCGACCGGCGCGGTGGGGTTTCTCAGGGAGTTCGGCGTGGCGCGGATGGTCGAGAATTGGGGCGACGACGTCCCCGTCGGCACGCTCAACGACTTCGCAGGTGCGGTTCAGGCGACCGCGGACGAGACCGTCGTCTTCAGCTGGTTCGAATATGCCGACAAGGCCACCCGCGATGCCGCCAGTGCCAGGATGATGACTGACCCGCGGATGGATGCGATGGGCGCATCGATGCCCTTCGACGGCAGCCGGATGATCTATGCGGGGTTCCAGGCGGAGGTCGAAGAAGGCTCGGCGGCGGGCACAGGATATGTCGATGGCATCACCCTGCCCGTCTCGCCTGCGAACAAGGACGCGTATTTTGCGTTGGCGCGTACGGTGTCGGCAGCCTTCCTCGAAAACGGCGCGATCCGCGTGGTCGAGACCTGGGGCGACGACGTCCCCACCGGCGAGAAGACGGACTATGCACGCGCCGTTCATGCGATAGGTAACGAGGTTGTCGTCTATTCCTGGGTCGAGTGGCCGGACAAGGCAACCCGCGACGCCGGCATGCCCCAAGTCATGGCGGACGCGCGGATGCAGACCCC
>NZ_LMLD01000009.1:456955-495078 GCF_001421825.1 Sphingomonas sp. Leaf38
GCATGAGGAAACGGCCGATGCAAAATCCCGAGGGCACCCCGGTCTGGTTCGAACTCAACACCAACAATGAGGCCAAAGCGCGGCACTTCTACGCCGCGACAATCGGCTGGACGATCGCGCGCGCGCCCATGCCCGAGCATGGCGCCTATCTGATCGCCAACGCCCCCGATGGCGCGGCGATCGCAGGCATCACGACACCGCCGCCGAGCGCGCCATCGCTGCCCGACTGGTCGATCTATTTCGGCACCGCCGACGTCGACGCGGCTGCCGTGCACGTCAAGCAATTGGGCGGGTCGATCCAAGTCGAACCGATGGACATTACCGGCGTCGGCCGTTTCGCAATCGCGAGCGACCCGCAGCATATCGGCTTTATGCTGATGACGGGCGCAAGTCTCGACCCGTCGTCCGCGTTCGTCCAGGGTCCGCACCACGGCCATGCCGTGTGGATCGAACTCGCCACCCCCGACCCCGACGGCGCACTTGCCTTCTACGGCGCGCTGTTCGGCTGGACCCAGGAAGGCGCGATACCGATGGGGCCGATGGGCGAATATGTCTTCCTCGGCAGCGGCGACGCTCGCCCCGGCGCTATGATGTCGAGCGCAACCACCGGTGCTCCCGCACGCTGGAACTGGTACGCCTATGTTCCCGATATCGACGCCGCGATCACTACCGCGACGGGCCTTGGCGGCGTGCTCCTGCAAGGCCCCGACCAGATACCCGGTGGCGGCTATTCAGCTAATCTCGGCGACCTGACTGGCGCACAAATCGGCATTGTGGGCCCACGGATCAGCAATGCGGCATGACCAAGATCGCATCCTGCGTCTGATATGACGGTACCGCCGAAGACGCGGCAACGTTCTACGCCGCGACCTTTCCCGACAGTCACGCGATGCGATCCACCACGTGCCGGGCGATTGTCCACTTGGTAACGTTCTAACTGTCGAGATCACGGTGTGCGGCATGGCGTTCCTCGGTCTCAACGGCGGCCCGCACGTCCTGCAGGCTCAGGCCGTGTCGTTCCTCGTCGATACCGACTATCAGGCGGAGACCGACGGTTACTGGAATGCGGTCGGCGGCAATCGCGGCGTTGGAAGCGCCTGCGGGTGTTGCAAGGACCACCGAGGCGTGAACTGGCATATTACGCCGCACGTCCTGATCGAGGCGATTAGCAGTGCCGACGCCGCGATCGCCGCGCGCGTATTCCGAGCCATAACAATGATGCAAGATAGACGTCGCCGCGATCAAGGACGCCATCGCAGGAAGGACCGCGTAATTATGGAGAAGTTGTACGCCGGCCGATCAACGGCCGTATCGATGCGTAGGTAGCCAGGCTAACGCCGCCTCGTTCGCGGCGCTATCGTCTAAAGGCCAGATCCTGGCCCGATCATCATCCAACTTGCTAACGGCCATCAGTCGGTCGGTACCACGCTTTGGGAGCCATCGGATCGCCAAGACATCCGCGTATTCAGCGCGGTTCGGGCGGCACTGCCTGCCGGCTCGGGCGCGGCGTTCGCCTGCGGCATGATCTGCGGGGACTGGAAGCTGGCTATCCGATTGAGTCAGAAGCGGCGGAAAGCGGCATGCTCCATCGAACCTTCCGGCGCTTGCCGCTCGCGAAGTTCTTAAGAAAGCGGCTCCCGCATACAGCGTCCGCCGCGAGGTCTCGCACGCGCACACCACCGCGTTGGCGATGACCGGGCGCGGAGGGGTTCAAAGTGATGGCCATACCGTTTAGTGCCCCAGTGGCGAGGTTGCATAGCTGGCGAGCAAAGCGGCGACGTCATCGTAGATCGCGATCGCACCTGCAGATTGAAGCTGCGCATCCTTGAACTTGCCCGACCGGACCGCCAACGCGGCGATCCCGCATTTGCCGGCTGCCTCAATGTCATACGGGGTATCGCCGACCACGATCGCATCAGCAGGGGTAATGCCAGGTACCCTTTTGAGCGCGGTCGCGAAGATGTCCGGCGCAGGCTTGGTCCTTTCGACGTCATCGCTGCTCGTCGTCGCGGCGATCAGATCGCGTGCGTCGAGCAGGTCGATATAGTGATTGAGTTCCGCGTCCGAGGCCGACGATGCGAGTATAACCCGCTGCCCGAGACCATGCGCGTGCGCCATCAGCTCGCCCGCTTGCGCAAAGGGCTTGGCGACATGCAAATATTTCGCCTTGAAGATCGCGGCATGCGTGTCTCCTAGTTCTTTCTGTTGATCCTCGTCCGCGTCGGGCAACAGCGTCGGCACGAGCATGTCCGTCCCCTTCCCGATCTGGTCATGAATCACCCGGCGATCGAACGCCGCGCCGACGACTGCGAACGCCTCCTCCCAGGCAAGTACGTGCATGTCGTTGGTGTCGACCAACGTACCGTCGATATCGAAAAGAATGGCTTTGATCTGCATAAGACGGTCCCTGACCTGATGTCGTGCGCTGTCCGTCAGAACCTCGTAGTGCCATTGAAGGCGCAGAGGGCGAACAACGTCGGCAATGTGATGACGACGCAACGGTCCACGCCCCGAATCAGCCCCGGCGTCAGCAAACTCGGGAAGGGCATTGGTCGCGCGCCCGAACGATCCGCAGCAGACATGCCACCAGCGATCCGCCACTACGGAGCAACCAGCCTTGGCAAACACTTATAAAATATAGATTTTCAGTTCTATTTTACGGTTTCGCGCAAATCTTTGTAGATTGATCACAATCAATACAAAATTTTTAGCGGTGAATATCTCGGCGATGCAGGAACGATGACGCCGCTTTGATCGCTATACTCTGCGGATTGTGTTCACGCTGATAGCCGCAAGCCGAAAGACTATTGCCCGATACTCCGTGGCGGCACGCATAGTTTTGATGATGGTCATGCGGCATTTTTCGCGACCGCCAAGTCCAGGCTGACGCAGGGCCAATGCATGGTGAGCACTCACTGTAATTTAATGACGGAGATATTTAAATGCGCGCACTGGTATGGCATGGAAAAGGCGACGTTCGGGTCGATACTGTTGCAGATCCGGAGATCAAGCATCCGCGCGACGCGATAATCAAGGTATCGGCCTGCGCGATCTGCGGCTCCGATCTTCACCTGCTCGACGGCTACCAGCCGACGATGCAGGCGGGTGACATCCTCGGCCACGAGAACATGGGCGTGGTCGTCGCACTCGGCTCCGAAGTCACCAATCTGAAGATTGGCGACCGCGTCGTCGTGCCGTTCACGATCAGCTGCGGCGATTGCTTCTTCTGCCGCAAGGGCCTCTTCTCTGCCTGTGAGCGGACCAATCCGAACTCGGAGATGGCGATCAAGGCGATGGGTCATTCGCCCGCCGGCCTGTTTGGATTCAGTCACATGCTTGGCGGCTATTGCGGTGGCCAAGCCGAGTATCTGCGCGTGCCGATGGCCGATATTGGTCCGATCAAGGTACCCGACAGCGTCACCGATGAGCAGGCGCTGTTCCTGTCCGACATCTTTCCGACCGGCTATATGGCAGCCGAGAATGCGCAGATCGAAGAAGGCGATACCGTGGCAATCTGGGGCTGCGGTCCAGTCGGCCAATTTGCAATCCGCTCGGCGCTGATGCTCGGCGCGGGCCGCGTGATCGCGATCGACGAAGTGCCCGAACGCTTGGCGATGGCCGAGGCCGGCGGTGCCGAGACGATCAACTTCGCCGAAGTCGACAGCGTCTATGACGAACTCCAGTTCCGTACCAAAGGCCGCGGTCCCGACAGCTGCATCGACGCAGTGGGCGCGGAGGCCTCGGGTCATGGCGCAATCGATGCGGTGATCGATAAGGTCAAGGCGGCGACGTTCCTCGCAACCGACCGCGTGCACGTCCTGCGCGAAGCGATCATGAGTTGCCGGATGGGCGGGACGATCTCGATTCCTGGCGTCTATGTCGGCATGGGCGACAAGATCCCGATCGGCGCAATGATGAACAAGGGTCTGACGATCAAGACCGGCCAGACGCATGTCCAGGCCTATACCAAGCCTCTGCTGGCGCGGATCGAGGCGGGCGACATCGATCCGAGCTTCGTCGTGACTCACCCGGCAAGTCTCGAGGATGCGCCCGAGATGTACCAGAAGTTCCGCGACAAGCAGGACGGCGTGATCAAGGTCGTACTGCGGCCTTAACCCTCAACCGACCCGGTCCGCCGCCGACGAGCGGACCGGGTCGGTTGGTTTTTATCCGCAACAGTCAGAAGGACATGCCGATGAGCGACAAGGTTCAGACCCCCGTTCCCGGCCACCCTGGGAGCAAGGGCGCACCGGACGGTGTCTCGGACTCGCCGCGCGGCAATGATGGCGCCGATGTTCACGGGCGTAGCGAGGGCGGCGAAAATGGTGGCGGGTCCTATCCGAACCCACACGCGGGCAAGACAAGGGCGAGCACCGGCTTCATGGCGCATGGCGGCCAGACCGACATTGCCTATCACGGCGGCGGCCAGGCGGGCGAAGACGGCGGCAATGCCGGAAACGGTGTCGCAAATTCGGACGGCGGTGACCGCACGACGATCGCCGCCGACCCTGATGCCGAACGCGTACCGCATGCGATTGCTTCCGAAGGTCACACGATCGAAGTCGTCGAGACGTCGGGCATCGCCGAAGCGGAGGCCGGCGGAAAGATCGGTACCGATGCCGATTATGAGGACGAGCAGAACCAGCCTGGAGCCGGCTGAGCTCGGCGAACCTCGTAAACGCCTGTTCCAAATTCAAAACCAGCTACCGCGCATTCCGCTCGGTGGACACACGAGGATGATCCCATGTCTGCACCCGAGGACCTCCAGGAAATCTACACCGACGAGCTGAAAGATCTGTGGTCCGCCAACGACCAGATGAAGAAGATCCTGAAGAAGATCACGTCGAAGGCAAGCGACGCATCGCTGAAGGAGATGCTGACCAAGTCCCAGGCTGATATCGATAAGCATACTGACCTGCTCAAAGAGCTGATCGCCTCAAACGATGAGAAGGTTTCGAAGGAGCATTGCAAGGGTATGGAAGGCCTCGTGGCCGAAGCCACCAAGCATGTGCTCGAGGAAGGTCCCGAAAAGGGCCCACTGCTCGATGTGATGATCATCGCTCAGTACCAGCGGATGACGCATTACGGCATCGCTGGGTTCGGCACGGCTACCGCCTACGCCAAGGCGCTGGATCTGAAGGCCGACCAGAAGATACTTAGTGCCGCTACGAAGGACATATACGGCGGCGACGAATATATGACGAAGCTCGCCGAGACGACCGTCAACATCGCCGCCGAAGACGAATGACAGGATCGCCCGCCGAGGCCGACCCGGCCGGCGACGACCTGCCCCACTAGACGATGGAAGCGATGGCGATGACGACCTACGCATTGAGCGAACCCGCTACGATCTTTGTTGCTGATCCCTCCGGCGACGCGACCGCAGAGGTTGTAGGACACGGCACACTGGAAGAGTGCGTTAATACCATCGCTAACTTCTCGGCGGATCGGCGGAGATTCGTCATGATCCAGTTGGATGATATCGACCTCAAATATGGCCCCCGAGAAGTCCAAGAACTTCTAGGGTTTTTGCGCGAGGAAACTCCAGGCCTGTCGAACACAAAGATTGCCGAGGTAAATAGGTCCGATTTGTAAGCTGTGAGTGCACGGTGCGGCACCAGGCGGGCACACGTCAGTCCCCTTGCGGACGGAATCGACCCGCCAGCGCTTCAGCATCTGCCATGCCTTCATCAGTTTCAAGCGTTCGGATCCGCTGATTTGCCGAGATGCCGGTTGATGAGGGCTGCGCGCGTTCGTCGTGTGTGGCGACGACTTGGTCGGCGCGCTCGACGGTCAGGCGATCGGACCAGTATCCGAGGCGGCTTGAACTGGCGCGCGCAAAGTTAAGCAAAGAGGCATGCTTTGGCACAATAACGGACACCAGCACGAGCGACTCGTCCACCACAGGCGTAGCGGAGGCGTTACGGGGACATCACTCATTCTATCGCGGGTAAACGCCGCCGGTACTGCCGCCTATTTGGACTATCGAAACTAGCAAGTCCCGTCCAATTACCCGTTGGGCATCGTCAAGAACGGCCACATTGACAAGCTGGACGCCGACCTAGCGACGCGACAGACGGCCATGATCGCCGAGTTGCTCACGCGCATAGACGGCGTATCGGCTACAGTCCTCAGATCAGCCGATCATACCCTTGGGGCGCACCCCGCACTCGGTGCCGATTCTAGAGCGCGCTCCGCATGTGGCCCAAAATTAGAGCCGGGCTAACCTGCCCAACGGACATGGCCGAGGAGATAGGACCCAGGCGCGGACACCGGCGGCCCTATCTACGCTCTCCAGTTTCAGCCGTTCGTTCATTTTCGATTCGCGACGCCGCTCCATTCAATCGCAAATGCCGCAAGGCGGGGATTGATAGCGGCTTTCGCGCGCCTACCGTTTTCAGGCAGGCTCTACTCGGGTCGTTAAAGCGACCAGCCTCCATCCACGGAGATTGCGGCACCGGTGACGAACCCGCCAAGATCCGCGCTCATCCAGAGCACGGCGTCGGCGATCTCGTCGGGCTTTCCCAGACGACCGACCGGCTCGAGGTCGATGGCTTTCTGGATGTCACCGTTGGTGAAGCGATCCATCATCGGCGTCTCGATGTTGCCCGGCAGGATCGCATTCACGCGGATATTCTGCTTCGCATAGTCGAGCGCGGCTGACTTTGTCAGGCCGATGATCGCGTGCTTGGACGCGGCATAGGACGCTCCGCCCGCCACGCCCCGGACACCAGCGCCCGATGATGTGTTGACGATCACGCCGCTACCCTGACGCACCATCTGCACAAGCTCGTGCTTCATGCAGACGAACGTGCCTCGCAGATTGATGTCGAGAATTCGGTCCCATTCGTCGAGTTCGATCTCGGCGACAGGGGCTGCCTTGTTCTCGACTCCGGCATTGTTGAAGGCGATATCGAGCCTGCCGAAGGTCTCGATCACCTGCCCGATCGCTGCCTCGACCTGTTCGGGCTTCGACACGTCGCAGGCAATGGTCAGGACCTGTGCGCCTGCGTTTCTCACAGCCTCCGCGGTGTCGGAAAGCGCATCTTCGGTTAGGTCGAGGATCGCAACGCGTGCGCCCTCACGTGCGAAGGCAACCGCGGTCGCCCGGCCGATGCCGCTGGCGGCGCCGGTGACGAATGCGACCTTGTCGGAAAAACGATTGAGATTGGTCATGGAAAATACTCGGTTTCGATGGGTGGATTGCGACCGTTCACTCGGTACCGAGCGGCGCGAGATACTGTTCGTCCGTCACCTTCTCCATCCAGGTTACGGCCGAGCCGTCGACCGACTCCTGAATGGCGACATGCGTCATGCCCTGCTGCGGCGTGGCGCCGTGCCAGTGCTTGTGGTCGGCCGGGCACCACAGGATGTCGCCAGCGTTGAACTCCAGCTTCGGGCCATCCGCGATCTGCGTCCAGCCTACACCTTCGGTCACGATCAGCGTCTGGCCGGCGGGGTGCGTGTGCCAGGCACTCCGGGCGCCGGGCTCAAAATGGACGATCGCGCCGGAGACGCGCGACGGGTCGTCGCGCTGGAATCGCCCGGTGATCGTAACCTTGCCGGTAAAATACGCCTCCGGCCCGTCGACGGTCTTCATCTCGGATTTGCGGGCGATGGTCATGTCGGAAGTTCCTTTTTGGGCTTGAGCGAAGCTGATGGGCAGCAGCAAGGCGACGATCGTGCCGATTTTCAGCAGAGGCATCACGTCAGCGCCGGCAGCGCGTCGAAATGCTTCTCGAGCGTGATCGGATACTCGCGGACGCGAACGCCGGTTGCGTTGTAGATCGCGTTGGCGATCGCTGGCGCGACCCCGGTCAGGCCCAGCTCGCCCACGCCCTTGGCCTTTACCGGCGAGATCGTTGGATCGACCTCATCTATGAAGAAGGCATCGAGATGCGGGATATCGGCATGCACCGGCACCTCGTAGCCAGCGAGATCATGGTTGACGAAGAAGCCGAAGCGCTTGTCGATCGCCATGTCTTCCATCAGCGCGGCGCCGACGCCCATCACCATCCCGCCGATCACCTGACTGCGCGCGGTCTTGACGTTGAGGATGCGCCCCGCGGCGCACACCGCGAGCATACGCCGTACCCGCACCTCGCCGGTATAAGCGTCGACCGCGACCTCGACGAAATGCGCCCCGAAGGTCTGCTGCTGGAACTGATCGGCGAGCTTGGCGAACTCCATGACGTCTTCGACGACGAGATCGCCGTCCTTGGCCGCGTGGGCGAGCTTTACCGACCGGTTGCCGCTGCAGACCTGCCCGTCTGCAAAGTCGACGTTGGCGGTGTTGAAGCCGAGCCGCTGCGCGACCGTTTCGCGCAGCTTCATGCACGCCGCATAGACGCCCGCCGTTACGGAAGGCGCGCCCTGCTGCCCGCCCGATCCCGGCGTTTCCGGGAAGGTGGAGTCGCCGAGCTTGACCACGATCCGGTCGGGCGTGACGCCCATCATCTCGGCCGCGGTCTGCTGGACGACGGTGTAGCTGCCGGTGCCGATATCCGTCATGTCGGTCTCGATCGTCACGACGCCGTGCCGATCAAGCCGAGCTCGTGCGCCGGCTTTGGCGATCTTGCCGCCACGGATCGCCCCCGCCATCCCCATGCCAATCAACCACTGCCCTTCGCGGATTGCACCAGGCTTGCTCTGGCGCCTGTCCCAGCCGAAGCGCTCCGCGCCCTCCTGCAGGCAACGGACAAAGGCTCGGGTCGAGAAGGGCTTGCCAGGATCCTCCGGATCGACCTGCGTATCGTTCACGACGCGAAGCGCGATCGGATCCATTTTCAGCTTTTCCGCGAGTTCGTCCAACGCGACCTCTAGTGCCATCAGGCCGGGTGCTTCGCCGGGCGCACGCATCGCGTTGCCTTCCGCTAAATCGAGCGTGGCCAGCCGCATCCGGGTCAGCCGGTTCGCGCCTGCATAAAGCGTCCGCGTGGATGTAACGGTTGGCTCCGTACGCCCACCGACGAGGTTACCCGACAGGCTGTCATGACCGATGGCGGTCAGCCGCCCATCACGGCCCGCCCCCAGTTGCACTCGCTGGATTGTCTTCGGCCGGTGGATCGTGGTGTTAAAAATGATCGACCGCTGCAGCGCGATCTTCACCGGGCGCTTGACCACGCGCGCCGCAATCGCCGCCAGCGCGAGATCGATCTGCACGGTCCCCTTCCCGCCGAAACCGCCGCCGATATAGGGCGAGATCAGGCGGACGTTCTGCTTGGGGATCCCGAGAATCAGCCCGAGGTCGCGCGTTCCCCAGTTCATCTGCTGGATCGACGTCCAGCACGTCACGCGATCGCCGTCCCATTTCGCGATCGAGGCGTGTGGCTCCATCATCGCATGCGCCTGGTCGGGCACGGTATAGGTCTCGTCGACCTTGACCGGTGCCGCCGCGAACGCCTTGGCGAAGTCACCGACCTGCTTCTCGTTGGGGCCGCCAAACTCGCCTTCCGGCGGGACCGGCGCGCTGCCGTTCTGCGCGGCCAGATCGAACCGCCCCGCCGTCCGCTGATAGTCGACTCGCACAAGTGCCGCTGCCGCACGGGCCTGTTCGAAGGTCTCCGCAACGACGACCGCGACCGGCTGATGGTAATGGTCCACCTCAGGCGCGGCGAGCATCTTCTGAACGTAGAACTTGCCAACTCCGGGCTTGCCGGCATTCAGGTACGTGACGACACCTACCACGCCGGGCGCACGTTCGGCATCACGCGTATCGATCTTCGTGATCCGCCCCTTGGCGATCGCGGCGCCGAGAATGTAGCCGTACGCAAACCCGGGTGCGACATCCTGCCATTCATGGGCATAGGTCGCGGTGCCGGTGGTCTTCAGATGCCCTTCGTAGCGATCGAGTGGCTTGCCGAGCACCTTCATCCGATCGGTCGGGTTCGCGCCTGCGGGTGCGTCGAAGATCATGGCTTTACCTCCGCAAGCACCGCCGCGAGGGTGCGCGTCGCGAGTGGGATCTTGAATGCGTTGTCGTGGGTCGGCCGCGCATCGGCGAACGCCGCCTTAGCCATCTCGACCGCGCCATGCGGCATTGCCGCTTCCGCTGCCTCCACCCGCCACGGCTGATGCGCGACACCGCCGAACGCTGCACGTCCGCTGCCGTCGCGCTGGACGATGGCGGCGACCGACACGAGCGCGAACGCATAAGACGCGCGGTCGCGCACCTTGCGGTAGACATGCGTACCACCGACCGGACGCGGCAGCGTGACCGCGGTGATGAGTTCGCCGTGATCAAGCACGTTATCACGCTCGGGCGTGGTACCAGGCAGCGTATGGAAAGTACCGATCGGTATGGATCGTGTCTTCCCGTCCGCCTTCACCGTCTCGACTGCCGCATCGAGCACGCGCATCGCGACCGCCATGTCGCCCGGATAGGTTGCGATGCACGACTCACTAGATCCGATGACGGCAAGCTGGCGCGAATAGCCACCGATCGCAGCGCACCCCGACCCCGGCTTCCGCTTGTTGCAGGGCTGGTTGGTGTCGTAAAAATACGGGCACCGCGTCCGCTGAAGCAGATTGCCCGCGGTCGTCGCCTTGTTCCGCAACTGACCCGAGGCACCTGCGACGATGGCGCGGCTGAGTACGCCATAGGCACGCCGCACTCGCTCGTCGCTCGCCAACGCGGTGTTACTGACGAACGCACCGATCCGCAGCCCGCCGGCGTCGGTCGGTTCGATCCGGTCGAGCTTGAGGTCCTGCACATCGACCAGATGGGTCGGCGTCTCGACCTCGAGCTTCATCAGATCGAGCAGGTTGGTACCGCCGGCCAGGAATCGCGCGCCAGGATTGCGCGCAACGATCCGAGCCGCGTCTGCAGGCGTCGTTGCCCGCTCGTAGGTAAAGCTCTTCACGCGCGTGCTCCTGCGACATCGGCCATCGCCTCAGCGATGTTGGAATAGGCACCGCAGCGGCAGATGTTGCCGCTCATCCGCTCCCGCATTTCGGCGCCGGTAGACTGCGGGGCCGCCATAAGATCGGCCTGCGCGTGGCTGGGAATGCCTCTCTTAATTTCCTCGAGAACAGAGATGGCAGAGCAGATCTGCCCCGGGGTGCAGTAACCGCACTGATATCCGTCATGCTTCACGAAAACGGCTTGCATCGGATGCAGGCGCTCGGGTGTGCCGAGCCCTTCGATAGTGGTTACGGCATCGCCCTCATGCTGGACGGCGAGGCTGAGACAGGCGTTGATACGCTCGCCGTTGACGATGACCGTGCACGCTCCGCACTGCCCGTGATCACAGCCCTTCTTGGTGCCGGTGAGATGTAGATGTTCGCGCAGCGCATCGAGCAGGGTCGTACGCGGATCGAGCGTCAGCGCTTGGGCTGTTCCATTCACGCTCATGGCGACCTTGTATGTCGGCAGGGCTTGCGCGGGCGGCGCGGCGTCGGCCGTTTCGCTCACGGTGGCGGATACTGCCGCAGTAGTGGCGCTGCTCATCAGCATCTGCCTTCGGGACAATTGAAAAGTTTCACTGGCCATCGGCGATCCTCCATGGGCGCGCCAACAGGCGCCGGTCAGGACCATTAAACACTTTCAGCAGAAGTAGGTTACCCGTCAGTAGCTTGATGCGATACTGAATCTGGTTCAACATCAGGAATGCTTGTTACCCGCACCAACCTTACCGACCTTGCCTATTTCCTAGCGATCGCGCGGCATCGCAATCTTCGTCGGGCCGGCCTCGAGCTTGGCGTGTCTGCCTCCGCGGTCAGCCATGCTCTCAAAAGTTTCGAAGAGCGCGCGGGTGTCCGACTGATCAACCGGACCAACCGATCCGTAACCTTGACGTCGGCTGGAAAGGCGCTGGAGCAGTCGGTCTCCGGGTCGTTTGCTGACATCGGCTCCGCGTTGGAGAACCTGGATCAGCTCCGCGTCTCTCCTGGCGGAAAAATTCGCATCAACGCCGTGGTCGATGCGGTAACGCTGGTGCTTGGTCCTGTGCTTGCCGAACTGTCTCGCCGTCACCCTGATATTGAGGTCGATCTGGTATCGAGCAATCGCATCGTCGATGTCGTCGGCGAGGGGTTCGACGCAGGCGTTCGGTATGGCGGCACCGTCCCCGAGGACATGATTGCGCAGCGACTTTCAGCCGACCTCCGGTGGGTTGTCGCGGCTTCTCCCCGTTACCTTGAGGAACATGGCACACCAGCGCACCCGGACGAGTTGAAGCAGCACCGGTGTCTTGGAGTGCGTCTTGGGGACGACAGTATCTACCGCTGGGAATTCGAGGGGCCTGACGGAGACTTCGATGTGCTTATCAAAAGCGCGATGACTGCCGACGATAGCCGATCAACGCTGGCAATGGCACTCAACGGCGCGGGGCTGACGTTCGGTCTTGAAGCCCTGTTCGCCAAGCATGTCGCAGACGGCACCCTGCGCGTTGTGCTAACCGAGTGGGTGACGACCGGGCCGGGCTTCTACCTTTACTACTCCGGACGACGACAGTTACCCGCGGGTTTGCGCGCGCTGCTGACGATTGCAGGTGAACTAAAACCACTTGGCTGACGCGTCTGTTCAACATCAAGCATTCGAGGCGTTTGAAAATTGATTTCAGCAACGAAGAACGAGTCAGTAGCGGGCGTTCGTCGGGGGTTATTAGCTTCCCAACTTCAGCCGTTGGTTCATTTTGCCGAATGTTCGGCGACCAGCCATCTAAGTTCAGGCTTGCGATGAACCGCTGGCTAGAGTTGGGCGTCGGTGGAGCGCGGCTGCCTCACGCGTGCCTGCGCATCACGTCTCCACGGGGCAAAAGACTCGCTTATATTATACCACCGGACACATGTGTAACGGCATCCTGTGCAAGGCTGGTCTGCCTAAGCCGGCAGCGGACCATTGTGAGACGCTTAATGCTCGGAAGCGAGAATAGGCAGATCATCTCTGGTTCGGTAGGCTGCGCCTGCGCAATGACCATTATTTGGACCGCATTGCGTCTTAATCCGTGACGCAACTGCGTGAGCTGTCGCGGCTGCACCAATTCGGGTCGGATGGAAGGGCGCGATATTGCCGTTCATCCAGCCACGGACCCATGGTTCCGATGAGCAGGCGTTATGAGTCGTCCCGAGCGTGTGCATGTCGACCAGGATTGCGCCGCCTGCCTCGGCCGCCGACCGCGTGACGGCTGCGAGCGTATCGCCAACCTGACGCATAGTGCCGGCTTCGGCGGCAGTCAGACCTAACACTGGGCACGTGCCTGACGGCGGCAGGATCGTTGGGTAGGTCGCTATCACCATGATAGCTTGTGGGGCCGCGGCATGGATCGCTTGGAGTGTCGCGATCAGGTCACTCCGAAGTTGATCGTAGCCACGCGCGTCGGGTCGCCGGGGCCCGTCCCAGAACCATCGGACGAAGCGGCCGAACACCGTGTTTGTATTCCGTGCCGCCAGCATCGACAGGTCGGCAACATAGCCGACATCGTTGCCGCCGATTGTCAGCGTCACGAGCCGCGTGCCACGCGTGATCGTCCGGATCTGCGGCCCCTGGAAATACTGACCGCCGTGTAGCAGATGGCGGGTCACGGCACCGCCGCAACTCATATCGACGAGCGGAACTGCACGCAGCCGGGCGAGTTACTGCGGGTAGCCTTCTAGGCCACGCGCGCACAGCGTTGGACTACCGGGTTCTAGGGCGCCTAGCCCCGCTCCCGCCGCGAACGAGCTGCCCAGCGCGATATAGTCCGGCCGACCGCTCGGGGTCCGCCGACCTTCGGCAATGGCAATTATCAGGCCGATGCCGATGATCGCCAACTGTCCCCCCAGCAACCAAAACCTAACTTTCCGCCTGCGTCCACGCATCACGCCTCTCCCCTGCCGCAAGACCGCCATCGGCGCAGGTCGGCGTGCGGCGGGCAATGCTCCGGCTGCTCGCGCACCGCATGGGCACACCCTGCGAGCGATGCCGCATAGTAACCGGATGTTCTGGCGCGACGCGGACGGTGTACATCGACGCGATGTCAATCCGTGAACATCTCGATCCGATCGTCCACGTCACCGCCGGCGTGGTCCAAGGGCGCACGACCGGGGGCGTCCAGTGCTATATAGGCATTCCCTATGCAGCGCCGCCCGTTGGCGCCTTGCGGTTTGCGCCGCCTTCGCCGCCGCCGTCGTGGACGGGCGTGCGCGCCGTCACGGACGCTGGCCCGAACGCGCCGCAGCGGATCAGGCCGGTGCCTGGCCTCAATGTCGAGGCGCTGATCGGCAGCGGTTGGATGCCGGGCGACGACTATCTGACGCTCAATGTCTGGCGCCCCGACGACGACCGCACCGGCCTGCCGGTGATGGTGTTCGTCCATGGCGGCGGCTTCGTGATCGGCAGCAAGGACGCGCCGGTGCAGGACGGGACGACCTTCGCGCGCGACGGCGTGGTTTGCGTTGCGATCAACTATCGCATGGGGATCGACGGCTTTCTGCCGATCCCGGGCGTCCCGACAAATCTCGGTCTGCGCGACATCGTCGCCGCGCTCGAATGGGTTCGCGCGGAGATCGACCGCTTCGGAGGCGATCCCGGCAACGTCACGATATTCGGCGAATCGGCGGGCGCGATGGCGATCGCCGACCTCGTCACCTCACCTGTCGCCGAGGGCCTGTTCACCCGCGCGATCATTCAAAGCGGACATGGCGGCATGACACGTGATGTAGGCGTCATGCGGCGGCTGGTGACGAAGCTCGCCAAACTGCTCGGCGTCTCGCCGACCCGTGATGGGTTCGCCAGCGTCGCGGCCGAGCCGATGCTCGACGCAGTAGAAAAGGTGTCGTTACCGACCGCGCGGATCGACCTGCGCGGGGCGGACGGCCGCGAGCCGGTCTTCGGGATCAGCCGCTTCGTACCCGTTCATGGCGACGACATGCTGCCGGTCCCACCGTTGGATGCGCTCCGCAACGGCGCGGGCGCGGACGTCGATGTGCTGATCGGTACGAATGCCGAGGAAATGAACCTGTACCTGGTCTCGTCCGGGGTCCGGGACAAAATCGGGCGGTTGCTGGCGTGGTTCGTGCTGCGAAAGTCGCAGCCTCGAGCGTGGGCGGTGCTGAACGCCTATGGGGCTGGCAAGCGTCCCGGCGGGCGTGCGCTGACCGATGCGATGACGGACCTTGTCTTTCGTTGGCCCGCCAGGCGGTTCGCCGAGGAACATCGCGGCCGCACGCATGTCTATGAACTCGAATGGCGCTCGCCCGCGTTCGGCGGCGAGCTTGGCGCGGCGCATGCGATCGACGTGCCGTTCGTCTTCGATGCGCTCGCCTGCGCGACTGGTCCCGACGGATTGCTCGGCGAAGCGCCGCCGCAGGATGTCGCGACCCGCATGCACCGACTGTGGGTCGATTTTGCCCGCGACGGGTCCCTCCCCTGGGCGCCGTTCGATCGTGATACGCGCCAAGTCTATCGCATCGTTGCCGGCGAGGCGGCATTCGAGCCGGTCATGCCTGCCGCGTCGTTCCTACCTTGAAGGACAAGACCATGTACGCCAATCGCCTGCGGCTAGATGGTCGCAAAGCCTTCGTCACCGGCGGCGCGCAAGGCATCGGCTGGGCTTGCGCGGACGCGCTCGCCGAGTTCGGCGCCTTGGTGACGATCGCCGATCGCGACCCGGATCTGCTCGCTCGCGGTGTGGAAAGCCTCCAAGACAAGGGTCACCGCGTCACCGGCATCGTGCTCGACGTGACGGACTCCGCTGCGGTCACTGCAGCCGCCGACGCGGTGCGCGACGCCGAAATTCTGGTCAACAATGCCGGCATCGCCCGCAGTGAAACCGCGGCGGAGGACGTCGCCGACGAGCATTGGTTGAACGTCCTCGACGTCAATCTCAACGGCACCTTCTGGTGTGCACGCGCCTTCGGACGCAACATGCTGGCCACGGGCCGCGGATCGATCGTCAATATCGGGTCGATGTCGGCCTTTGTCGTCAACCGGCCGCAGCCGCAGAGCTATTACAACGCGTCTAAGGCGGCGGTGCATCAACTGACGAAAAGCCTTGCCGCCGAATGGGCCGGCCGTGGTGTTCGCGTCAATGCGGTGGCGCCGACCTATATCGCAACTCCGCTCAACGCCTTTGCCGACAAGACCAGCGAGATGTACCGCCGTTGGATCGACGGCACGCCGCAAGGACGTCTTGGGGAGGCGTACGAAGTCGCCTCGGTCGTACAGTTCCTTGCAAGCGATGCGGCGAGTCTGATGACCGGCAGCATCGTGGCGGTCGATGGCGGCTACTCCTGCTGGTAGGCCAATAACCGGAGCCGATCGGCATAGCCGTCAGACCTTTCGGACAGCTTTGAAAACCGGCACACCTCTCTGACAGGTAGACGACTCGATCTGCCGATATTCGGAGAGGTTTCCATGCATCGTCGCTCGCTGCTCGCCCTATCTTCCGCGCTTACCCTTGCGTGGCCCACGCTCGCCGCGGCGCAGTCTGTCGACCCGCAGGGCGCGCAGACCAGCAACCAGGGCACCCCCGCTGACCCGCAGGTCGATACGCGTGCTGGCAACGCTCCCGCAGCCTCCGATATCGTGGTCACGGCACGCCGTCGTGAAGAACGGTTGCAGGACGTACCGATCGCCGTCACCGCGATCTCAGGCGACGCGATCAAGCAGCAGCAGCTCGTCGTCGTCCGCGACGTGGCCGCCTACACGCCGGGCCTCAACATCAATTCGGATTCGGTCGGTCGTGCATTCGTGTCGATCCGCGGCGTCGGCACCACGCTGATCGACACGGTGCAGCCAGGCGTCGGCATTTTCATCGACGGCATCTACCAGCCGAACACGACCTATCTCAATTCGCCACTGGTCGATGTCGCCCGCGTCGAAGTGCTGCGTGGGCCTCAAGGGACGCTGTTTGGCAACAACACGCTGGGCGGCGCAATCAACGTCGTCACCCGCCAGCCGTCGAACGAGTGGCAGGGGCGGGTCGACGGTGCACTGGCCACCGGCGACAATTACGCCTCCGCGTCGGGCAGCATATCAGGGCCGATCGTCAAGGACGTGCTCCAGTTCCGCATTGGCGCGGCCTATCACAAGGAGGACGGCTTCCAGCGCAACCTCCTCGCAGGCGGCAATCAAAATCCACTCGAGACGAAAAGCATCAACGGCACGATCCGCTTCGTCCCCACAAACTGGGCGCGCTTCACGGTGAACGGCGGATACGACCGCGTGTTCGGTGGCTCGACGCCCTATTTCAACGTGACCGGCCCGCGCGACTATTCGCTCGACGGCCGCAGCAATCAGCGCAGCCTGGGTACGATCGAATACTACGCCGCCAATGTGAAGGGCGAGTTCGACGTCGACAGCATCGATACGACGATCACCGCGATCGGCGCGTACAACCAGAGCGATACGAAGGGCGCGGGTGACGCCGACTACAGCCCGATCGACTTCTTCCGCTCGACCGTCAGCCGCACGCTGAAGACCCGCACCGGTGAAGTCCGCTTCGATACGAAGTGGAGCGAGAATTTCTCGACGCTGGTCGGTGCCTTCTATGCGCGCTCGACAACGGATGCCACGACCACGACGACGGTGGTGCCGGCCAACCTGACCGTACCCGGCACCGCCACGTCGGAGAACGAGAACATCGCCGGTTTCGCCACCGGCTTTTTGAAGCTCGGCGATGGCCTCGATCTGACGGTCGGGATCCGCTACGACCATCAGAAGCTCGATGCGTCGACCGCCGGCCTTGCCGCCGCCTACAAGGCGAACGAGTGGCAACCCCGCGCGACCCTGTCCAAGCGCTGGAACCCGCAGTTCATGACCTATGCCTCGGTGGCCCGCGGCGTGCGCGGCGGAGGGCAGAACGGCCCCGGCGCGCCCAACCTGACTTATCGCGGTGACAGCGTCTGGACCTATGAAGTCGGATCGAAGGCGAGCGCGTTCGATGGTCGACTGACGGCCAATGTCGCTGCGTTCTATAACGACTACAAGAACTTCATCGGCGCCAACGCGCTCGCCCCGTCGACCATTCTCAATCCCGCCACCGGCCAGCCGGTCGGCTTCGTCGCGATCAACCTCAATTCGGGCAACGTCGAAAGCTATGGTGCGGAGGCCGAATTGTCGTTCAACGTCAGCGACGCCTGGCGCGTTTATGCCAATGCGACGCTGCTACATGCCCGCGTGACCGATTCTAGCCAGTTCACCGCGGTGACCGGCTATGCCTATCCGGGCGATCGCATCCTGTTCGTTCCCGACGCGAACTACTCGATCGGCACCAATCTGCGCGTGCCGTTTCACCGCGACCAGGCGATCGTGTTCGACGCGAACGTCGTTGCGAAGGGTGAGCGCACGGGCGGCTCGCTCGACGCCGCGTCGGTCCCGGTGCTGGAGGCCTATCATCTCGTGAACGGATCGGTATCGTGGCAGGCCGGACCGCTTGAAGTCGCAGCCTTCGCGACCAACCTGTTCAACGAGAAGTACGTCGAGACCTATCTCGATGCCTCGCTGTTGCGGCGGGCCGGATTGCCCGCGCCTCTTGTGTCGAACCTCGCTATCCAGTCGCCACGTCGGCGTATTGGCATTCGTGGCACGGTACGATTCTGATGAAGCACATGCCAACGTCCCCCCGCCCGCCCCTCGATGAGGCGTTCGTCGCGGCGCTTCGCCAGCGTTTCGGCGACGCGCTGGCGATGGGCGAGGGTATCCGTCGCCAGCACGGCACGAGCGAGGCGCATTTCGCCGAGGCCTTACCCGACGCGGTGGTCTTTGCCGCGTCGACCGAGGAAGTTGCCGACTGCGTGCGGCTTTGCACAGCGGCCGGCGTGCCGATCGTACCGTTCGGCGCGGGTACGTCGATCGAGGGCAACGCGCTTGCGGTTCTTGGCGGGGTCAGCGTCAACCTTTCGCGGATGGACGCGATCCTTGCTATCAATGCGGACGATTTCGACTGCGTCGTCCAGGCCGGCGTGCGCCGCGAGGAACTGAATGCGCACCTGCGTGACACCGGGCTGTTCTTTCCGATCGATCCCGGTGCCAACGCGACGATCGGCGGCATGGCCTCGACGCGCGCAAGCGGCACCAACGCGGTGCGTTATGGCACGATGCGCGAGGCCGTGCTGGCACTGACCGTCGTCACGGCGGACGGCAACGTCATCCGTACCGCGACCCGGGCGCGCAAGTCGGCTGCGGGTTACGACCTCACGCGCTTGTTCGTCGGCTCCGAGGGCACGCTAGGCATTATCACCGAGATCAGCCTGCGCCTCCATCCGATACCCGAACAGATCATGTCTGCGGTCTGCGGGTTCGAGTCCTTGCAAGGTGCGGTCGATACCGTCGTCCATTCGATCCAGTGCGGCGTTCCGCTCGCCCGCGTCGAAATCCTCGACGACAAGCAGATGGCGGCGGTCAATCGCTGGTCCAAGCTCGAATATCCCGAAGTGACGACGCTGTTCTTCGAGTTCCACGGCTCGCCTGCGGGCGTCGCCGAGCAGGTCGAAACCGTTGCCGCACTCGCCGACGCGAATGGCGGCGGCGCGTTCAAATGGTCGAACCAGCCGGAGGAACGCGCTAGGCTGTGGAAGGCGCGACACGAGGCCTATTACGCCGCTGTCAACGTGCGGGCAGGCGCGGTCGGCTGGACCACCGACGTGTGTGTGCCGATCAGCCGCCTGCCCGAGTGCATCCTGGCGACGCGTGCCGACATCGATGCCGGCACTGTCCCCGCTGCGATTCTGGGTCACGTCGGCGACGGAAATTTCCACGTGATCTTCTCGATCGACCCCACCGCCCCGCATGAGTTCGAAGAGGTGGAAGCGATCAACCGTCGCCTGGTCGAACGGGCAATCGCGATGGACGGCACATGCACGGGCGAGCACGGCATTGGCATCGGCAAGCAGGACTGGCTCGTCGCCGAACTGGGCGATGCGGTCGACCTGATGCGGACGATCAAACGCGCACTAGACCCGCTGAACCTGATGAACCCGGGCAAGATCTTCACGCTGTGACCGGTAGCGCACGACCCCAACGGAGTATCCGATGACCAGCCTGCCTCTCGTCGATCCCGAGCTCCGTCCGCTGCTCGATGCGTGGCCGACCGTGACGCTCACCCCGGAGTCGCTGGCGGCCCTGCGCGCGCGCGCGTTGCCTCTCCCGCCCGCCCCGGACGGCGGCGTCGATCTGGAACGGCACCGGATCGCCGGGCCCGCTGGCGCGCCTGACGTCTCGCTGCACATCTACCGCCCCCGCGACACGAGGGGCGCGCTGGGCTGCATCTATCATATCCATGGTGGCGGCTATGTCGGGGGCGCCGCCAAGGAATTGGAGGTCGTCCACCGTCCGCTCGCCGCCGCACTGAACTGTGTCATCGTGTCGGTCGACTACCGGCTCGCACCCGAGACGGTCTTCCCCGGTGCGATCGAGGATTGTTATACGGGCTTGACCTGGACCGTCGCGAACGCCGACGATCTTGGGATCGACGGTGCGCGAATCGGCGTGATGGGCGAGAGCGCGGGCGGCGGCCTGGCCGCGGCACTCGCACTCATGTCGCGCGACCGGGGCGGACCTGCCCTTGCCTTCCAGCACCTGACCTATCCGATGATCGACGATCGCACCTGCATGGGCGAACCGCATGCACATGCCGGAGAGTTCATCTGGACATCGCACAACAACCGGTTCGGCTGGACCGCGCTGCTCGGTGAGGAGCCAGGCGGCGACACCGTCTCCCCCTACGCCGCAGCCGCCCGCGCGACCAATCTCACCGGACTGCCGCCGACGTTCATCATGACCGGTGCGCTCGACCTCTTCGTCGATGAGGATATCGACTATGCGCGTCGCTTGATCGCTGCTGGCGTGCCGACCGAGTTCCACGTCCACCCAGGTGCCTTTCATGGCTTCGATCTGCTACCGGGGCCCGGCGTCGCCGACCGCGCGCAGGCGATGCGGATCGACGCGCTGCGCCGGGCGCTTCGCTGATGACGACGCCGATGGCTGCCCCCCCGGCACTTGGTTTTGGTCGCGCTCTGCCGTCGTTGCTCGCGCTCACCCTCGCGATGACGATCGGCTTCGCGATGATGGGTTCGTTCGCGACGGTACAGGAAAGCGTAAAAGCCGAGTTACGGCTGACCGACACGATGTTGGGGCTGATCCAGGGGGCAAGTGCGGCACTGGCACTGGTCGTATGCTCAATTCCCGTCGGTATCCTGGTCGATCGGGTCAATCGCGTCCGGCTGATGATCGGGCTCGCACTGGTCTGGACCCTTGGCACGGCGCTGACCGCGGTGGCGACCGGCACCGCAATGCTGTTCGCCGCCCGCGTCTTGACCGCGACGGGCACGACAGGCGCTCTGACTGCGGCGCTGTCGTTGACAGCCGATCTGTGTGCCCCTGCCCAGCGTGGCCGCGCAATGCTGATCGTCAACCTCGGCAAGACCGCGGGCATTGCGGGCGCTTTCGCGCTCGGCGGCTGGCTGTTCGGACGTTTTGCCAGCGGCGCGATGCCGGTATTCTCCGGGCTGTCGCCTTGGCGGGGCACGCATGCGGTGCTGGCCTTGCTCAGCCTCGTAATGATCGTGCCTCTTCTGTTGCTCCGCGAACCGGCACGTCGCGAAGTCGCCGCAAGCATTCGGGCGCCGTTCGCGGTGCTGGTCGGCGAACTCTGGTCACGGCGAAGGTTCCTGATCCCGCTATTCGTCGGTCAGGTCGCAGTGGTGATGGCCGACAACGCGGCGCTAGTCTGGGCTGCACCGGTGCTCTCGCGTCATTTTGGCCTCCAACCGGGCGATTTTGCAGGATGGATGGGAGGCTTGATCCTGGTCAGCGGACTCGCTGGCACGGTGCTAGGCGGCTTCGCCGCGGACATCGGACAGAAGAGTGAGGTCCGTGGCGGATTGCTGATCGGCGCCTTGGCCGCCGCCGCGCTCGGTGTCCCTGCCGCACTGTTTCCGGTCGGCCCGACCGTCCTGTGGTTCGCGATCGCACTCGGCACCCTGACATTGTGTGGCGCGGTGACGGGACTCATTACATCGGTGGCGCTGACCGTGCTCATCCCCAACGAACTGCGCGGGTTGTGCATCGGTGCGTTCATCGCGATTGCTGGCTTGATCGGCTTCGGGATCGCTCCGTCACTGGTGACGTGGACCAGCGGCTTGCTCGGCGGCGAATCACATCTCGGCACCGCGCTTGCCATCGTCGGCGTCGCGACGAGCCTGTTATCGGTCATTGCCTTCCTGATCGCCATTCAGATGGCGCCGCTCTCTGCAACTGCAGACCTATCAGATAGCGATTGACGACGTTTCAGAAAGGTGCATTATGCTTCTAACCTCAGAGGAGGAGAGGATTATGACGGTCACCCCAAAACGGCGGATCGACGTTTCGCCAGAAATGCTCTCGTTCATCGGACGCGGGCCTATCGAGCCCGGTACATGGAGCGACGACGCGGTCGTCCTTCGCTTCAGTCTGGGCGATGACGGTACGGCCGCTACGATGAGCTACGCCACCGGATCGGACCATGAGGCGATCGTCGTACTCGCGGTCGCGGCGACTGCGTGTGAGCGTATCTTCGGCGCGCTTCCCGGCCCCTGCGCGACATGGCATCTGCCGACCGAGTTGCGCACGCTGGTCCTGTCTCTGCGCGATTGCCCGTTGCCCGAGCCGGCGCGCGATACGCTGTGCCTCGCCAAGAGCATCGAACTGCTCTGTGCGAGCTTCGCCTGCCTGCATGAGGGCGCATTGATATCGGCTGATGGCGCCGGCGACCTGTCGGAACGCGACGCCCGCCGTCTTGCCGCGGCACGCCAGCTGATTGACGATCGCTGGCAGGAGAAACTGACACTCGATACGGTCGCACGCGCCTGTGGCCTCAATCGCGCAAAGCTGACCCGCGGTTTCCGCCAGATGTTCGGCTCGAGCGTGGCCGACGCGATCGCTGACAAGCGTTTGTCCGGCGCGCGCGGCATGTTGCTGGCGACCGATCTGCCGGTGTCTGCGATCGGCTATCGCTGCGGCTATCGGAACAATGCAAGCTTCACCCGAGCGTTCGCGCGCCGCTTCGGCGTGCCGCCCACACGTCTCCGCGCGTTGCAGCTGGCGGCATGAAGATAATGGATCGCCTGGAGGAAGGCGGCTCGCTGGTCGATCGCGCGGTACGCCGCGTACGTGATCACATGCGCGATCAAGATATGAAGGTCGGTGACACGCTGCCCGGCGAAGGCCAGTTTGCGACCGAACTTGGTGTCAGTCGCGCCGTGATGCGCGAGGCGTTCGGCGCGCTGGCGGCACTCCGGTTGATAGACGTAGCCAACGGGCGCCGCGCCCGCGTGGGCGCGATCGACGGATCGGTGATGGGAACCTCGATCGACCATGCGGTCGCGACGGCGCAGGTGTCGGTAGCCGAGGTTTGGGACGTCCGCCGCACGCTCGAGCTACGCACCGCCGAACTCGCCGCTCGCGACCGCAGCGACGCCGACGCCGCCATCATACGAACCGCCGCGCAAGCGATGGCCGCAGCGACCAACATCACTGACATAACCCGGCACGATATCGTCTTCCATCAGGCGATCGCCCGCGCCAGCGGCAACGCGTTGTTTCTCCAGGTCGTCCGCTCGTTCGAGCCGATGATGACTGTTGCGATACCGGCAGCTTGGGAAACCCGCCACACGGAGGAGGCGCGATCAATTGTACTAAAGCGCCACGTGGACATCGCGCTCGCTATCGGCGACCGCGACGCTATCGCGGCAAACGCGCTGATGGATGCACATTTCGATCAGTCGATCGGCGCCGTACTTTAGCGGCCGCACCGCCGCGGCAGGTCGACCTTTCTGCCCTTCCCCCGTTTGGACCGCGTGTTCGTCGGCACGGCCGCATTCGGTGGTGAGCGCCGAGACCGATCCGTTAGGCGGCGGGGGAAACTGATCAAGATCAATTCCGGCAAGACCGTATTGTTCGACATGGCCATCCGCCTGCGTGGACACGTTCTGCGCGGAACTGGCGGCTTCAGGCTTACTCCGTTCAGGGTTAGATATGACGCGATTAGACCGTGCGATTAACGTTGCCGACCTGCGCCTGATGGCCCGCCGTCGACTGCCCAGGCCGATCTTCGACTATATCGATGGAGGCGCGGACGATGAGATATCGCTGCGCCGGAACGCCACGGCTTTCGCGGACTACGAACTGGTTCCCGACGTGCTCAACGATGTGTCGGAGATCCGAACGGAAACCAAGATCTTCGGGCAAGCTTCGCGGTGGCCGCTCATGCTCTCGCCCACCGGCCTAACGCGCATGTTTCATGGTCATGCCGAGCTTGCCGTGGCCCGCGCAGCGGCGCGTCACGGCCTTCTGTACAGCCTCTCGACGATGGGCACGACGCGATTGGAGGATCTTGCGCGAGCCTTTGCCGGGCCGAAGGTTTTCCAAATCTACATCTTCAAGGATCGCGGGCTGACCGCCGAGTTCGTGGCGCGATGTCGAGACGCCGGCTTTCACGGACTTGCGCTGACGGTCGACACGCCGGTCGCCGGCAACCGGGAACGTGACCGGGTCAGCGGCCTTTCGCTGCCGCCAAAACTTACGCTTCGGTCATTGCTCAGCTTCGCACTCCACCCCTCGTGGTCGATCCCAGCGCTCACCGGATCGACGTTCGACCTCGCGAACGTCAGCCACAAGGTCGATGCGCTGTCGTCGGGGCCGATGAGCCTGTTCGACTATATCGGCGGCCAGTTCGACCGCTCGGTTGGCTGGCGCGAGGTCGAATGGCTTGCACGCGAATGGAACGGGCCGCTCGCGATCAAGGGTGTAATGACACCCGAGGACGCACGTCGCTCGATCACCTCGGGGGCCACCGGCGTCATGATCTCCAACCACGGCGGGCGTCAGTTGGACGGTGCACCCGCCCCAATTGATCAGATTGAGGCGGTGCGAAACGCCATTGGCGACGCACCGGACGTGATTTGCGACGGTGGTATCAGGCGGGGCTCGGACGTGGTTAAGGCGCTTGCCCTGGGGGCGACTGCCTGCGCGATCGGGCGCCCGTATCTGTATGGCTTGGCCGCTGGCGGTGAGCAGGGCGTCGATCGCTTGCTGACGTTGCTAAACCAGGAGTTTGAGCGCACCCTGACACTAGCAGGGATCAACGACATCGCCTCGTTATCCCCCCGCCATATCCGCCATCGACCGAACGAGAGGGCTTAAGCCCGTCGAACATCATCAGATCGCCGATGGCGTAATCGAATGCCGCTGCCGCCTCACAAACTATCGGCCCTAGTCGTGAATGGGCGTCCACCGCTAGAAAGCTCTCGCCGGACAGGACCCACAAGTGGTCACTGAGCGGCTGTTCGGCTCTCCTCAGAAACGGGCCTTTTTTAATCTCGCGGGTTCGGCCTTAATTGGCCGACCTCTGTCGAGCTGCTTCGAAGAAGAACCTATTCTCCGGGCACAGTAGACCATGAGGCATGTTCCACCATCTATCGGTCCCATGCTAAGCCGAAGCAGAGCAACGTGGGGAGATAAGATGCTGGATGTCCGCCGCACAATTGCCGATGCCTTGGGTCCGAACAAGCAGAGCTCTTCTTCCCTTCCCGACGTTCCGGTTTCCAACGACTGGTTCGAGCAACCGACGTGCGGAAATTGCGCTACGCCGATGACAACCGCGTATTGCAGTGGATGCGGGCAGAAAGCGGCGAAGCGGTTCGTCTGGCACGATATCCGCAAGGAAACCTGGGATCGGCTCCGCCTGTTCGAACTGCCGGCGGTGCGGACGCTCGGCAAGCTGATCGTCACGCCCGGTACGGTCGCCCGGGAATATGTGATGGGTCGGCGCACGACGTGGATGCACCCGCTGAAGCTGCTCGTGGCGACCGTCGCCGTCCTGGTCCTGATGCTTGCGACCAATCAGTATTTCAGCGTCTATGCGGGCGTTGATCGCGATGGGGTCGTCAAGCGCATGGCTGCCCAGGTGCTGGCCTACTCAAACTGGAGCTTCTCGCTGGGCATCGTCGCCATCGTCGCCGCGGCAGCGATCGTGTTCCGGCGCCGGCTTGGCTATAATCTGGTCGAAGTGATGGTGCTGGCGATCTACTGTCAGTCGATCGTGTTGGCGTTCATTAGCTTCAACATGTTGCCGACGCTGATCTGGCGTGATCCGGCCTTCATCCTGACCCACAAGGCGGCGTCGCAAATCTACGTGCCCATTCTCAAGACGTTGATCGTCGTGGTGGCCTATCGCCAGTTCTTCCTCCTGTCATGGCGCACCGACTGGCCAAGGCTGGTTTTAGCCGGCATCATGGTCGCCGCGATCAACTGGACGCTGTTGCGCATCTACGCATGGGCGATCCTGTGGCTGGTAAGCCGCTGACGAGGAGACGGTGACATGCGGACCCTGCATCTGGCATCAATGAGTGCGCTGGCAGCCCTCCTGACAAGTGGATGCGGCAAGGCGGACGACACGAGCAAGACCGTGTCCAGCGCGGCCAAGGTCGAGGCGATTGCGTCGACGCTCCAGGCCTGTTCCTATGACGGCAAACCGGTCCAGGCGGATGCCGCCGCACTGACCGGCGGCGCGCCGCAGGATTGCGCCAGCGCCGTCACTAGGATCATGGGCTATACCGGCCTCCCCGCCAATTTCGTCGTCGTGTCCGGACCGGTGCCGAACGCCGCCGCGGTCATCATGCTGGACGACAAGCGGGTGCCGCGCCGGGTGATCGCCTTCAACCCCGCGTTCATGAAGGCTGCCGAGGCGCAGGTCGGCGGCAGCCCTTGGGGTCCGATCAGCATCATGGCGCACGAGATCGCGCACCATCTGTCCGGGCACACGATCGTGCCCGGCGGCAGTCGCCCGGAAATCGAATTGGAAGCCGACAAGTTCAGCGGGTACGTCTTGCAGAAGATGGGCGCGCCGCTCGCCGAGGCGCAGCGGATGATCCTGACGGTTGGCAGCACTCATGGCTCGCCGACCCATCCGGCAAAGGATCAGCGCGCAGACGCGATCCAGCAAGGGTGGCGACAATCCTGCACGCAATCGGGCGGTCTCGAGTGCGCGGGCGGGAAAGCGCCTGCGGCACCCGGCGGTGCCTCGGCAGGTCCGATCGCGCAAGGACCGACAGCGCCTCAGGCTGCTACAACGCCGGCGGTCGTCAATGCCTCGGTCCCTGCCCGCCTGTTACCGGCACCCGGATCGATACCCTTCAAATACGGCCGCTTCATCGTAGACGAGACCGGACGGCTCGATCCTGCGCGTATGAGAACGATGGAGCAAAGGCTGTATCGCCTCGCCAAGGACTCGGGCGTCGAAATGAGCATCCTGGTGGTCGACGACCTGAAGGGGCTTTCCGCGAATGACTACGCCTGGGCGATGATGCGGCAGTTGCGGATCGGCAAACTCGATGTCGGCAACGGCGCGGTCGCGGTCGTCGCGCCCCGGCAACATCAGGCCGCGGTCGCGTTCGGACCCGGTCTTGCCAAGGAGGCCGAATTCTCGGATCCGAACACGCAGCTCGTGCAGTGGATCGATGCGGCATGGCCTAACTGCGAGGATGCCGATGGATGCGCCGGCTGGACCGACGCGCTGTTCACCGTGTTCGACGGAACCTTGTTCTGGGCCGAGCGCAGCAAATGGACGATCGACTATCAAAGTCTTGGCCAGCTGCTCGACCATTACAACAAGATCAATGCCGAGCGGATGCGGACCAAGCGGCCGTTCAACGCCGCGACCGACCTGCCCAACGGCAATCTTGTCCGGGTGACGGGCCGCATCACGAGCCTCAAGTCGCCGACCTCATTTGGCCAGGCGAACGAACGGCTGCTGGGTGGAAAGCTTGGCTACACAGCGGTCAGCATGACCACCGACGATGGCCATGACCTCGTGTTTTATGTCGCACCGCGGCTCGCACCCCTGATGCCGTCCAGTTCACTCAAGGACGGCGCCAGATATACCGCCGTCGGCCGGCTTCAAAGCACCGGCGACAAAGCGAGCAGGCAGGCCTCGTCAATGTGGCTATTCAGCTACGATGCGATCTGACCTTTGCACGCGCGTTCCACGATACGGCAGCCAGGACCCACAGTCGGACGCTCACGCCCGTTCCCTCGACTCCCAGCTTCCGACGCGTGATCCACCGCCCGCCAGAGGTAGACCATCTCGCCGTTCAGCTTCACGTACATAGTCCAGGTGCCAGCGCGCACCCCCCCGCATGCGGCTGACCCGCTGACCGCGAATGTCGCCTGCGAACAGCGGACCGAACCTGTTCCACCGCAGCCTGACCGTCTGGGAGATCTCGATCCCACGCTCGTACAGAAGTTTCTCCACGTTGCGCAGGACAGCGGGAAGCGCACGTACGTCAGCACCACCAGCCGGATCACCTCCGCGGACGAGTTGAAACGGCGAAACGGGCTGGGCGGCAATGCCCTCGATTTCCGGCTCATTCGCGATCGATATCAGCCCCTCACTTCGCCTGCCACGTTGGTTTGACGGCGCCAGACCTACCCTGCCCGGCAAACTTTTGGATGAGAGCCTGCGCTTCGCCTGATCCTGCCGACCGCGCGATCATGCGCGCCTCGGTGCCCAGCTGTTCTTCCAGGGTCGCCCCGTAGCTGGAAAATATAGCGCTCTGGTGCTTGCAAGCGCCGTCACGGACGATGCCGCGAGCCCCGCAGCGACCGTTATCACCGCGTCGGACAGAGCAGCAGCATCGACTGTCCGTGTCACCAAACCGATCGCCGCGGCTTCGGTGGCGTCCAGCCGCCGGTTGGTCAACGCGATCTCCTGGGCACGGCGCAGACCGACCAGCCGTGGCAGAAGCCAGCTCGTCCCTGCATCCGGGGTCAGGCCGATCAGTCCGTAGGCCGTCGAAAACGAACTCGCACTGTTCGCGATCGCGACATCGCGCATGATGGCCAGGCTGAAACCCGCGCCGGCGGCGGCACCGTTGATCGCGGTTACCAAGGGCTTGTCCATCCGCAACAATCCGGCGATCGCAGCATGAAGGAACGTCGTCAGCTCCGTGACCAAGGCCGGTGTGTCGCCTCCCGCCGCCGCGAACGTCTTTACGTCCCCGGCGACGCAGAACATCCGTCCGGAGCCGGTCAGCAGCACACGTCGCACGGTCTCGTCAGTTGCGCATACCAACACGATCTCGAGGAGGGACCGCGCCAGAGCCGCATTGATGGCGTTACCCTGATCCGGACGGATCAATGTGATGACGGCGACGTCACCGTGCCGATCGAGCAGAACTTCGTTCACTCTTCTATCCTTTTGAAAAGGTGCGGGCCACGTCCTTCGAACCTCGGTATGAGCATCAGGCCGCGGTGGGAGTACTATCCTGCATGGCTGCATGACCAAGTCGTGCGAGCCTCGGGAAGTTGGCGCCACGTTCGCGTGCGTGAAGCGACACCGCGGTGCCGCGGATCACCCGGCTCTTGATACCGTGGAAGATCGCGGCGAGCCGGAAGAAGTTGAACGTGACGTAGAATTGATAGTCCGGCATCGCCGAGCGGCCGGTCTTGGCGCAATAGGCGGCGACATAGTCCCGTTCGGTCGGAATGCCGAGCGCCGCAAGATCCGCGCCGGCCAATCCGGCGACGATGTCGGGCGGCATCCGGTACATGAGCGCATGGTAGGCGATATCGGCGAGAGGATTGCCGAGCGTCGACAACTCCCAGTCCAGCACCGCCAGCACCCGCGGTTCCGTGGGATGGAAGATCATGTTGTCGCAACGAAAGTCGCCGTGGACGATGCTGCTTTCATCGCCATCGGGAATGTTGGCGGGCAGCCATTCGAGCAGGGCATCCATGTCCGGATCGCGCCCAGCCTGCCCGTCGCCGAGATATTGCCTGGACCAGCGTGCGATCTGGCGGGCGAAATAGTTTCCCGGACGGCCATATTCGCCCAAGCCCACGGCGAGCGGATCGACGCGATGGAGCGCCGCGATGGTGGTGTTCATCGCGTCGAAATAGCGGGAGCGATCGGCTCGCGGCACGTCGGGAAGGTCGCGTCCCAGATGACGCGCCCTTCGACCATCGCCATGACGTAGAACGCCGTGCCGATAATGGCATCGTCCTCGCAAACGCCATAGACGCGCGCGACCGGCACGTCGGTCGCGGCCAGCGCGGCGAGAACGCGCGCCTCGCGCAGCACGTCATGCGCCCCCTTCAGCAAGGTGCCCGGCGGTTTGCGGCGCAGCACATAGTCCCGGCGTGGCGTGCACAGCCGGTACGTGGGATGCGACTGGCCGCCCTTGAACTGTTCGACGCGCAGCGGTCCGGCGAAACCGTCGACGTGTCGGGCCATCCAGTCGGTGAGCGCGCGCTCGTCGAAGCGGTGTGCGGCACGCACCGCCATCGTTCCGATATCCGCCTCGGACGCGGTCACGACGCCGCCTTCCAGTCGCGCTTGATCTTCTTGGCGAGGCTCCACTTGTGCACCTCGGTCGGCCCGTCGTAGATCCGGAAGGCGCGGACTTCGCGGAACACCTGTTCGACGATCGTATCGCCGGTGACGCCGGTCCCGCCCATCACCTGCACGCAGCGATCGGCGATCCGCATCAACGCCTCGGACACCGCGACCTTGGCCATCGAGCTTTCCGCACCGCCGAGTGCGCCGCCATCGAGCACGGCGGCGCACCAGTCGATCATGAGCTCCGCCTGCTTGAGGTCGATCAGGTTCTCGGCGAGCATAAAGCCGACCCCCTCGTGATCGACGAGCGGCTTGCCGAACGCATGGCGGCGGCAGGCGTAATCGGTAGCGATCTCGTTGGCGCGGATGCAGGCGCCGAGCCAGCGCATGCAGTGCGTCAGTCGCGCCGGGGCGAGGCGCACCTGCGCGAGCTTGAAGCCGTCGCCGGGATCGCCGAGCATCTGGTCCGCCGGCACGCGCAGCCGGTCGATAGCGATGACGGCGTGGCCGCCGGGCATCGAACTGTCGATCGTGTCGAGCACTCGTTCGATCCGGATGGCGGGATCGGGCAGGTCGACGAGGAACATCGAGGTGCCTTCTTCCGCCTTGGCCATGACGATGCCGACCCGAGCCCCGTCCGCTCCGGTAATGAAGGCTTTGCGTCCGCTGATGACCCAATGATTGCCGTCGCGCTCGCAGGTCGTCTGCCTCATCGACGGGTCGGACCCGGCACCGCCCTCGGCGGCGGGCTCGGTCATGAAGAACGCCGAGCGCACCTCGCCGCGGACCAGGGGGTCGAGGAAGCGACGCTTCTGTTCGTTGCTCGCCACCCGGCCGAGCAGATACATGTTGCCTTCGTCGGGCGCGGCGACGTTCACCGCCACCGGGCCGAGCGGCGACAGACCGGCGGCACGCAGCACCACGGCGACCTCGGCGTGATGAAGATGCTCGCCACCCGACAGAATGTGCGGTGTTAGCACGCTTGCAGCACGGGCCTTCTCGCGCAATTCATCGACCAGCCCGGCGGCAGGACCATGCGCGCTGCACCGTGGGTCGCGTTCGTAGGGCACGACAATGTCGCGCACGAAGACTTCCACGTGGGCGGCGATGGCGTTCGCACGGGCGCTCATCGCGGTGACATCCGGATCGCGCCGTCGAGCCGGATCACTTCGCCGTTCAGCATCGGGTTGGTAACGATGGTCTCGACCAATGCCGCATATTCTTCCGGTCGCCCGAGACGGCTATGATGGGGAACGAGAATCCGGCGGATGTGCTGCGCGAGCGGGACGTGCGCCAGCAACGCCTGCGCGAACAGCGCTTTCCGGACGTCGACATCGGCCTGTGCATAGCGCCGCGCCGCCGGCGTCAGCAGGATATCGGCCCCCTGCAACTCGGCGAACCGCACCAGCTGGAGCGTCTCCGCCATCGGAAACAGATCGTCGACCTCCAGCTGGAGCTGATCGGCGAGATCGGCCATCGCCGCGCGGCCGTCGAACGGGCTGGCGTCGACTTCCTCGATCAGCCCGGCGAGCGCATTGGTCGAGACGCGGGGCAATACCATCTGGATGCCGGTGCCGGGGAACAGCCCGTCGCGGACCGGCTCGACCGGCGCGCGCGCGGTCATTTGCGCATAGATGTCGTCGACCAGCTTGCGGAAGGCGGGATCGAGCCGGTCGCGCGGTTGCGGCAGGTCGACCTTGATCTCGGCGGCGACGCGGCCGGGGTTGGACGAGAAGACGAGGATGCGGTCGCACATCAGCACCGCCTCCTCGATATTGTGCGTGACGATCAGGATCGACTTGATCGGCATCCGCCCTTCCGCCCACAGATCGAGCAGGTCGGTCCGCAAGGTCTCGGCGGTCAGCACGTCGAGCGCGGAGAATGGTTCGTCCATCAACAGCAGCGACGGATTGACGACGATCGCGCGCGCCAGCCCGACGCGCTGGCGCATCCCGCCCGACAGGTCCTTGGGATAGGCGTTCTCGAACCCGTCGAGGCCGATCAGGTCGATCGCCGCCAGCGCGCGGGTGCGGCGCTCGTCCGCCGGAACGCGCTGCGCCTCCAGGCCAAGCTCGACATTCTGGAGCACGGTCAGCCACGGGAACAGCGCGAAGGTCTGGAAGACCATGCTGATCGTATGCGCAGGGCCATCGGGCACGTCGGCGAAATGGACACGGCCCTCGTCGGGCCGGATCAGCCCGGCGATCGAGCGCAGCAGCGTCGATTTGCCCGAGCCCGAGCGACCGAGCAGCCCGACTACCTCGTCCTCGTGCAGCGTCAGGCTGACGTCGTCGAGCACCGGCGCGCCGCCATCGCCGCGGCCATAGCGATGACTGACATGCTCGACCCGAACGAGCGGGCGGCTGGCCGGAGCGCGGAGAAATGCTGTTGCCATGTCTTGTCCTTTCGACATCAGGCGAGCCGGAGACGGCGTTCGGCAAAGGCGTACATCGGACGCCAGACGAGCCGGTTGAAGGCGATCACGAACATCGACATCACCGCGATGCCGAGCGCGACGCGCGGATAATCGCCCGCTTCGGTCGCCTTGGCGATGAACGTGCCGAGCCCGTGCGCCTCGACCTTCTGGGTTCCCCACGAGACCGCTTCGGCGACGATGCTGGCATTCCACGATCCCCCCGATGCGGTCAGCGCGCCGGTGACGTAATAGGGAAACACGCCGGGCAGCGCGACCTGGCGCCACCATTGCCAGCCGCGCACTCCGAACATCCCCGCTGCCTCGCGCAGGTCGGTCGGGATCGCGCTGGCGCCGGCGATGACGTTGAACAGGATGTACCACTGCGTCCCGAGGATCATCAGCGGCGACAGCCAGATGTCGGGCGACAGCCGCCAATGGACGATGCCGATCACCGCGAACGGGAACAGGACGTTGGCGGGGAACGCCGCGAGGAACTGCGCGACGGGTTGCAGTCGCTCCGCCCATTTGGGGTTAAGGCCGATCCAGACGCCGATCGGCACCCAGACGAGGCTGGCCAGCGCGATCAGCACGACCACGCGCAGCATCGTGATGCAGGCCAGCCCGAACACCGCGACCGCATCGCCCAGCCGCAGCGTCGCGAAGACATAGCGCCCCGCGAGCCAGAGTGCGGCGACCACCGATACCAGGACCACTGCTTGCCACAGCCGCTCCAGCACGATGCTCGGTTCGCGAACGCGGCGCTCGCGCGGGCGTGCCCTGCCCCGGTCAAGCGTCAGCAGGAGCTGGCCGAGCGCGGTGACGGGCGCGAACAGCACCGGCAACAGTCGCGTGCGGCGGAACAGATCATAGGCCCAGGACTGTGGCCGCTCCGTGCTGGCGATCTGCTCGAACCGGAAGCGATCCGCCCAAGCGACCACCGGCCGGAAGACGAGCTGATCGTACAGCAGGATAACGATCCCCATCGCGAGCACCGCCAGCCCGATCGCGGTGAAGTCCTTGCGGGCGATCGCGAGTGCCAGCCATGAGCCGACGCCGGGCAGAGTCACTGTCGTGTTGCCGACCGTGATCGCTTCGGACGCGACCACGAAGAACCAGCCGCCCGACATCGACATCATCGCGTTCCAGACCAGCGACGGAGTCGCGAACGGCAGGTCTAGCCGGAGGAAGCGGCGCACCGGCGACAAGGCGAAACTGCGCGTCACCTCGTCCAGATCGGACGGTACCGAGCGCAGCGACTGGTAGAAGCTGAACGCCATGTTCCACGCCTGGCTCGTGAAGATCGCAAACACCGCCGCCAGCTCGACGCCGAGGATCTGGCCGGGGAACAGCCCCATGAACGCCGTGACGGTAAAGGTCAGGAACCCCAGGATCGGCACCGATTGCAAGATGTCGAGCATCGGCACGATGATCTGCCCGGCGCGGCGGCTGCGCGCGGCCAGCGTCGCGACGACCAGCGTGAAGACCAGGCTCGCCGCGAGTGCTGCGAACATCCGGATCACGGTGCGCAGCGCGTAATAGGGCAGATACCGCGGATCGAGCGTGACCGGTTCGACGCGCAGGCGCGACAGCGGCTCGGCCACGCCCTCGGCGCCGCGGACCAGCAGCACGGCGACACCGATCAGCAGCACAAAGGCGATGAGGTCGGCGCGGTTGGGCTGCGTCAGGCGGAGGATGCGCGAGAACGAGCGGACTCGGCCGGCAGTCGCTACCGTGTCAGTCGCCATGTCATTCCTCTCCGCCGACGGGACGCGCTAGCGTCGCCGCGTGACAGGCGTGCGTCATGCCGAGCGCTCGGCCACGGCACGGGATCCGCGCGCCGCCCATCCTCGCAGGATGCGGCCACGGTGAAGCGGCGCGGCGGCCAGCGCGGCGTGGATAGCGCGATCATGCTGGATCGTGCGGAAAACGATATTAGTCATCAGCGTCTCTTCCGGGCTCGTGGGCCAAGTCCGGGACAGACGCTCAGCCGGATCGCACTCGCGATTCGTGAACGGCGTGCCCGAACCCGGGACGTCCAGCCGTGATCGCCAGCAGGGCAGAGCCGCTACTGTCGCCATCGCCGGACAAGGGGATAGATCGGGGTTTCATGTGCGTCCTGTTCGTTACCGGTGCCGCGATTGCATCACCTGTCGGGCGCCCTTGGCGTCGCGACGAGCGCCCGCTATACCCTAGGGGGGTATAGATCAAGAGGGTGATGCACGTCGGCCATGAGCCATGTCGAAAAAGAGAAAAAGAAGCTGCTCAACCGGCTCAAGCGGCTTAAAGGACAGATCGAGGCGCTCGAACGCGCGATCGAGGAAGACCGGGAATGCGCGCGGGTCCTGCAGCAAGCCACCTCGTGTCGCGGCGCGCTCGACGGGTTCATCGCCGAGGTGATCGAGGATCATATCCGCGAGCACATGATCGATCCCGCGACCTCGCGCGACGATCCCCGCACCGTCGCGGCCGAGGAGCTGGTCGAGATCGTCCACGCGTACCTCACCTGATCGCCGGCGCCACTACGCCGCGAACTCTTCGGGCAGGTAGCGATCGGCGACGATGTCGAACCGGTCGCCATCGACCAGCACCTGCGGGCTGAGTGCGCGGCAGTTGTAGGTCGACGCCATCGCCGCGCCATACGCACCTGTGGCGTGCAGCACCGCGAAGTCGCCGCGGCGGACACGGTCGATGTCGCGCGCGACCGCGAACACGTCGCCGCTTTCGCAGACCGGGCCGGCGATCGTCGCGACCATTCGCTCGCCGTCCGGCATGACCGCTTCGAACCGGTGAAAGGCATCGTACAGCGCCGGCCGTGCGAGGTCGTTCATCGCCGCATCGACGATCACGAACGGATGGTCGACACCCGGCTTCACCCAGATCACCCGCGTCAGCAGCACGCCGGCGAGCCCTGCGACCACCCGCCCCGGCTCGAACGTGAGTTCGACGTCCCAGTCGCGCGTGACCTGCGCGACCATCGCGGCATAGGCGTCGAGCGTCGGAACGACGTCGTCGGCGCGGTAGGCGATGCCGAGGCCACCGCCGAGATCGACGCGACCGACGACATGGCCGCGCGCGCGCGAGTCCGCCACTAAGCGGCCGATCCGACCATAGGCCTCCTCCAGCGGCGCGAGATCGCGCAGCTGGCTGCCGATGTGTAGCGCCACCCCGACCAAGTCGAGACCCTCGAGGCGCGACAGGCGATCGTACATCCCGGGCACGTCGGCGATCGGCACCCCGAACTTGTTGCCGCGCCGCCCCGTCGAGATCTTGGCATGCGTGCCGCCGTCGACATCGGGATTGACGCGCAGCACCGCCGTCGCCCGCCTGCCCTGCGCACGGGCCAGCGCGGCGAGCACCTGTCCCTCCTCCTCCAGTTCGAGGTTGAACTGACCGACGCCGGCAGCGAGCGCGTCGGCGAGTTCGCGGTCGGTCTTGCCGACGCCTGAAAAGACGATGTCCGATGCCGCGATCCCCGAGTCGAGCGCGCGCCGCATCTCGCCCCCGGAGACGATGTCGGCGCCGAACCCGCACTCCGCCAGCAGGTGCAGCACCGCGCGGTTCGGGTTCGCCTTGACAGCAAACGCGACGCGCACGCGTGGCAGGATCGACAGCGCCGATCTGAACCGCTGCGCCGCATCGCGCAGCGCGGCGGCGGAATAGACGTGGACGGGCGTGCCCACCGCCTCGGCGATGACGGGCAGCGGCACGGCTTCGGCGCACAGGACGCCGTCCCGCGGACTGAAATAGGTCATGGGTGTTCGGTGTCCGGTTATCGAGAATGCGGCGGGTCGGCCGGCCGGCGGGTACGACGGTGTCGCACGGCGTGGATCGCTTGCGCGGTATGCCCGTGGCCATGACGTTCGGCGCGCAGCACCACCGCCACGCGCTTGCCGTTGATCATCAGCGTCAGGCCCAGCAGTGCAATCGGAAACACGAGCATCGCCTGCGCCGATCCGTTCATCGCCGCGGCCACTCCGCAGGCCCCGGCGGCGAGTACAAGGCCGATCCCGCGCCAGAGCATATCGCGCCGGATCATGCCGCGATTCCTCGAACATGGCATGCCGCATCGTCGGCGATCACGATCCGCCCGGCGTTTAGGACGGCACACCCTGCCTCCGGACGACGGTCGCGCGCGCGATCGTGGCAGATCACGATATCAGCCGGCAGGTCCTGCTCGTCGCGCAAGGCCGCGACCATGTCCGCCACCGCGAAGTCGACGCCGATCGCCAGGTCGATGACGCGGTGCGCCGCCGACCGAGCTCGCCCGATCAACAGCGGCGAACGGTCGATGCCGCGTCCCTCGATCGCCGTGAAACCGAGCCGCCGCGCCTCCGCCAAGGCCTGCAGCAACAGCGTCCCAGCCCCACATTCGGCATCGACGATGCGCACCGCGTGCCGGCCATTCGTCCGCAACGCCGCCAAGGCCGCCTCGATCCGGGGCCAGCGCGAGTCATGGGCGGCGGCCTTCGACACGTGCCGCGACGGGCAAGTCGACGTGACTCCGCCGATCGCCGTGCGCAACCGGACGGGAAGAGCATGTACGTTCATTTCCATCCCTCCGTCAGGCTGCCCGCGGCAGCGCACGCTCGTCGCGACCCACCGGAGCAAACGACACGAGCGGCGTCAGCGGCAGTGCGGCGATCTCGACGCTCGCATGGTAGATGTCCCGCTCGGCCTGCGCATAGCGCATCGCGGCGCCGTACGAGATGAAGCGGCCTTCGAGGTTGCGCCTGCTGTCCTGGACCAGCCAATGGCCTGCGCGATCCTGGCCGACATAGATGACGAGCCCGGTAGGATCGGGCTCCGATTTGGGTTCAGACGACATTTCGCCTACGTGCCTTTCGTATCGCGAGCGTCCTGCCCGCTCCCGATAGTTACGGGTCACGGCATAGCGCTTCGAGATCGATCCCGGCCGATCGCATAGTGCGCGCATAGTGTTGCGCTCGCTTCACCGCGTTCCTGCCACTCAGGTGCCTCGCCTCTCGCGATCGATGGGCATTCACAGACCAAAACGGTCGACCAATTCCATAAACGGAACGACCCACTTGCGGTCATTCGCGGCCTCTTTCTGGCTCCCCAACTTCTGCCATCCATTCAGGATTGCAGCAGAGAAGGTGCTGAGCCTCGGCCCTGCCCGCTGCCTCGCCAGCTTTCAAATGGATGATGAGGCGGCAAAGCTTTTACCGGCCCATTAACTGGCTGTCGGCTGCATAAGCTCTATCGTGATATGATCGGGGCCTGACACGTAGGCCACCAACGTTCCCTTCCGTGGACCACCCGGGATCGGCAGCGGATTGCCTTTCGCCTTCCATCCTGCCGCCTCGACGCGGGCAATGGCGACGTGAATATCCTTTACGGTCAGAGCCAGGTGGGCCGCTCCGATCGATCCCGCGCCGCTGGGCACCGTCCCG
>NZ_LMLD01000009.1:495136-495266 GCF_001421825.1 Sphingomonas sp. Leaf38
AAGCCCGTTTGCATATTCCAACAGTTCGACCACGTGGCCGTCTTGTGCCTTGACGATCGCCGTTTTCACACTCGGATCATCGACACCTGTCACCTGATGCAGGAAGTCGCCCCCCATCTCCGATTGCCGC
>NZ_LMLD01000009.1:495411-495525 GCF_001421825.1 Sphingomonas sp. Leaf38
TCCGCCCGTGCTTACCACGCGACCGTTCACCATCGTAAACCGCTTTCCCTTAACCCTTCCCCGCATACACTTTCCCAATATGGGCTGGTGGACACGGAGAAACGGAAAGGCTTC
>NZ_LMLD01000009.1:495613-507807 GCF_001421825.1 Sphingomonas sp. Leaf38
CAGCTTGGTCATGCAGCGATCAGGCGACCAGCGGCCGCGGAGACGCAATTGCGGTCATTCGCGCCGTCTTCGTGGCTTCCCGACTTCAGACATTCATTCATGATCGGAGCGGGGGTCGTGCAGCCAGCGTCAGCACGGACCGAGCGGTCGTTAGCTGTCCCAAAAACGATCGCAAAACGGGACGCCCTAAGCCATCCCAAAATCCGTTGTCGGGCGAATAGCGAGACACTTGATTCACGCATGAGCAGCCAGGGGTAGCGTCACGCCACATATCCGTTATGCTGGATTCATGGAAACTGATTCGGCTATAACTGCGCTTGGTGCGCTGGCGCAGGGAACGCGTCTCGATGTGTTCCGTCTGCTGGTCCGCCACGAACCGACTGGTTTGGCGGCCGGTGAAATCGCCCGTCAGCTCGACGTGCCGCAAAATACCATGTCAGCGCACCTCGGCATTCTCGCCCGCGCTGGCCTAGTCCGCTCCGAACGTCATAGCCGATCGATCATCTATCGCGTTGATCTGGACGGCCTGCGCGCGCTCACGCTGTTCCTGGTCAAAGACTGCTGCGCGGGCAACGCGGAGCTGTGCGCGCCACTCATAGCCGAACTCGCTCCCTGCTGCTGAAAGGACGCCCCGTGGCCGTCGACATCATTATCTACCACAATCCCGAATGCGGCACGTCTCGCAACGCGCTCGCTATGATCCGCAATGCTGGCATCGAGCCGCATGTGGTCGAGTATCAGAAAACGCCGCCCGCTCGCGCGTTGCTGGTGGAACTGATCGACCGCGCCGGCATGACGCCGCGCGATCTGCTGCGCGAGAAGGGCACACCCTATGCGGAGCTGGGCTTGGGCAACACGGCGCTCTCGGACAACGCGCTGGTCGATGCGATGATGGCGCACCCGATCCTCATCGACCGGCCGCTGGTCGTCTCGCCGCTCGGTGTGAAGCTGTGCCGCCCGTCCGAAGCCGTCCTCGATCTGCTCCCGAGCGGCCAGCTTGCCGCGTTCGTCAAGGAAGACGGCGAACAGGTGGTCGATGCGTCGGGCCAGCGCGTCGCCTGATGCTCCTTGCCGTCCTGATCTTCGTCGCGACGATCGCCCTCGTCATCTGGCAACCCAAGGGCCTCGGCATCGGGTGGAGCTCGATGGGCGGGGCGGTCGTGGCGCTGCTCGCGGGTGTCGTCACCCTGTCCGACGTGCCGGTGGTATGGGGCATCGTCTGGAATGCTACGGCCGCGTTCGTCGCGATCATCGTCATCAGCCTGTTGCTCGATGAAGCCGGGTTCTTCGAATGGGCGGCGCTGCATGTCGCCCGCTGGGGCGGCGGGCATGGTCGCCGGCTGTTCGTCCTGATCGTGCTGCTCGGCGCGGCGGTGTCCGCGCTGTTCGCCAATGACGGCGCGGCGCTGATCCTGACGCCGATCGTTATCGCCATGCTGCGGGCGCTGGGTTTCAAGGACAGGGCGACGCTGGCGTTCGTCATGGCGGCGGGGTTCATCGCCGACACCGCCAGCCTGCCGCTGGTCGTCTCGAACCTCGTCAACATCGTGTCGGCCGACTTCTTCGATATCGGGTTCGGGGAGTATGCGGCCGTGATGGTGCCGGTCGATCTGGTGTCGATTGCCGCCACGCTGAGCGCGCTGCTCATCTTCTTCCGGCGCGATATACCGCAGGATTACGATGTGACTGCGCTCCGCGCTCCCGGTGCCGCGATCCGGGACGCCGCGACCTTTCGCGCCGGATGGATCGTCCTCGCGCTCCTGCTTGCCGGGTTCTTCCTGCTCGAACCGCTCGGCGTGCCGGTCAGCGCCGTCGCCGCTGCCGGGGCGATCCTGCTGCTGGTGATCGCAGGACGGGGCCACAAAATACAGACCGGCAAGGTGCTGCGCGGCGCACCGTGGCAGGTCGTGATCTTCTCGCTCGGCATGTACCTGGTCGTCTATGGCCTGCGGAACGCCGGCCTGACCGATCATCTGGCGGCGCTGCTCGATCGCACCGCCCAAGGCGGGGTGTGGGGTGCCGCACTGGGAACGGGCGTGATCGCGGCGGTCCAGTCGTCGGTGATGAACAACATGCCGACCGTGCTGGTGGGCGCGCTGTCGATCGATGCCGGCCACGCGACCGGGGCCGTCAGGGAAGCGATGATCTACGCCAACGTGATCGGCTGCGACCTCGGTCCCAAGCTGACGCCGATCGGCTCGCTAGCGACGCTGCTGTGGCTGCACGTCCTGGGGCAGAAGGGCGTCAGGATCGGGTGGGGCTATTATTTCCGGGTCGGGGTCACGTTGACCGTGCCTGTCCTGCTCATCACGCTGGCGGCGCTCGCGCTGCGAATTGGGGTTGCCTGATGCCTCTGCGCGACCTTGCCGACGCCGACCATCTGCCCGCGCTCGATCGGCGTTATGCCTTCGATCGGCCAGCCCTCGGGCTGGGCGCTGGCGATCCGCCGCCCCGCATCCTGCTGCTCTACGGGTCGCTTCGCGAGCGATCCTATTCGCGCCTGTGCATCGAGGAGGCGGCGCGGCTGCTGCGCTACTTCGGCTGCGAAACGCGCATCTTCGATCCATCCACCCTGCCGCTGCCCGACAGCCACCCCGGCGACGATCACCCAGCCGTCCATGAATTGCGCGAGCTGTCGATGTGGTCGGATGGGCAGGTGTGGTGCAGCCCCGAACGCCACGGCCAGATCACAGGCATCATGAAGCTGCAAATCGATCACCTGCCGCTCAACATGGGCGGGATGCGCCCGACACAGGGACGCACGCTCGCGGTCATGCAGGTGTCGGCGGGATCGCAGTCGTTCAACAGCGTCAACACGCTGCGCGTGCTGGGCCGGTGGATGCGGATGGTCACGATCCCGAACCAGTCGTCGGTCGCGAAGGCGTTCGCGGAGTTCGATGACGCCGGGCGCATGAAGCCGTCGAGCTATTACGATCGGATCGTCGACGTGATGGAGGAACTGGTGCGCTTCACCGTCCTGCTGCGCCCGCATACCGCGCAACTGGTCAATCGCTATTCGGAGCGAAAGGAAGCCGGCACGCCGATCGATACCGCCACCGACCTGTCGATTATCGCCGCGAAACCCTGATTGGTCGGCTGTCGCGGAAACGAAGGGAGCGTTCGCTGCGCTGGACGGAGCGGTGCCTGCGTCGAAGGCCGCTTGAGCAGGTTTTCGCTTTGTCGTCAGGTCGTTACAAGATCGGAAAAGGGAAGTCCTGTTGTCGATCCGAGTGTTGTTTCACTGCGCCAGCGCAGTTTCTGTCCTGGCGGTCCTGCCCGCCTGCGTTCCTGCCGGTCGACCTGCCGTCCCGCCGCCTCCTGTCCCGGTCGCCTTTCGCAGTCCCGCATCCGCCATTCCCGAAGCGCCGTTGGTCGTCGCCCGGCCGCAGCCATCAGCGGATCTGCTGAACGCGGTGCAGGCACTCGGTGCGCGTTTCGACGGGCAGGTGGGCATCAGCGTGCGGGATATCGACGAAAACTGGGGCGTCGACTGGCAAGGCGACACCCCGCGTCCGCAGCAGAGCGTCAGCAAGCTATGGGTCGCCATCGGGGTCATGGATGCGGTCGACCGTGAACGACTGTCGCTTGGCGATCCGGTCACCGTCACCCGCGCCGATCTCACCGTGTTCCACCAACCGATCCGGACGCTGGTTGGAAAGACGGGCTACAGGACCACGGTCGGCGATCTGCTGCGCGGGGCTATGACGCGCAGCGACAACACGGCCAACGACGTCCTCCTGTGGCGGATCGGCGGTCCCGCGGCCGTCAACCGGATGCTGCGCGACAAGAGCGTCACCGGTGTCCGCTTCGGTCCCGGCGAACGACAGTTGCAGGCGCGTACCGCCGGACTGGCATGGCGTCCCGAATGGGCGGGCTGCTGGGGCTTCCTGCAGGCACGCGCCGCGATGACCTATGCAGCGCGGGACAAGGCGTTGCGCCGCTATCTCGACGCGCCGCTGGACGGCGCATCGGCCAATGGCGTGACGCTCGGGCTATCGTTGCTGGCGCAGGGCCGGCTGCTCAGCGATCGGTCGACCGCGCCGCTGCTGACGCTGATGCGAGCCAGCAAGACCGGTCCGCTACGCCTGAAGTCCGGCCTTCGGCCGGGTTGGACGCTCGCCCACAAGACCGGGACCGGGCAGGACCTCGGCAAATTGTCGACCGGCTATAATGATGTCGGTCTGCTCGTCGCGCCGGACGGCCACCGTTATGCGCTTGCCGTGATGATCGCGAGCACGCGTCAGCCTGTTCCAGTGCGGATGCGCCTGATGGGCGATGTAACGCGGGCGGTGATCGCCGCGGCCCACCGGTAACCCGCCCTGTCCTATCGATCGGGCAGACTTGTCCGGTCGGCGCTCCAGGTGGCCAGCGTCTTGCCGGTCTGCGGGTTGTTGATCGCCAAATCGTCGAGCATGACCGCGACAATGCAGATCGGGCGCTGTTCGGGACCGGCAGGCTGTCGGCACGACACGGGCGATCGATCCGCCGTTCCGCCGATCCGGCCGCGCAGGCGAAGCTGCAGACCCTGATTGCCGGGCACCTCCTCCGGGGCCGCGCGCACCACGGTCGCGTAGGGCTTTCCGTCGCGCAGCCCTTGCCCGGCACCATCGGCAAATTGGGCGACCGCCAATGTCTGCCCTGGCAGGGTGACCGCATCGGCGCCGGTGGGCGCGGCGCTGTCCTGCGCGGGCGGACAGGTTTCGCTCACCGTCCACGGGCGGGGAATCCAGAACCCTTCCGCGATCGTGCCGGTCGCCGTTCCATCCCCCGTCAGGGCCGGATCGGCACCGCTCCAGACGACCGGCGCGACATGGACCCGCAACGCCTTTGCCTCGACATCGTAGCGCCAGCGCATCGGGCTGTCGCTATCAGCATCGGACGGCCCGCGACAACCGAAGGGAAGCTGCAGTTCGAACCGCTGCCCCGCCAGATCGGCAGCCGCTTTCGGCAGCGGGCGGCCCGATGCGAGCGCATCCGATGCCTGCGATGCCAGTGCGATCAGGTCGGCGCGGGATTTGACGATATCGCCCCGATCGGGCAGCGCCGGTGTCGGCTGGACAACGACAGGCACCGCCGCGACCGGGGCCGCGGCGGGCGGCGCGACCTCGCGCGGCGACGTGCCGCGCCCGATCAGGAACCCGGCTCCGCCGACTGCCAAAGCAATCACCAGACCGCCTGCCAGCACCAGCCGACTATTCCGCAAGGTTGGCTCTTTCATGCGCCACCGATAGCAAAGCCGGCCAAATTGGCATACCCAGGGTTATGACATCCGACGATATATTCCCGGACGTGCTGCCCGTTTGCCGCATGGCGTCCGCCCGGGCGATACCCGCGTGACCTTCGATCAGGCGCTGACGCTGCTGGTGCTGGTGCTGGTCGTCGCGGCGCTGATCTGGGACAAGGTGCGCTCGGACGTCGTCGCGCTGAGCGGTGCGGCCGTCCTGCTGATTGCCGGCGTCGTGCGCCCGATCGACGTGCAAAGCGCCTTTGCAAGCCCGGCGATCATTGCCCTCGCGTCGCTGTTCGTCATCGCCTACGCCCTCGAACTGTCGGGGCTGCTCGACCGCGCGATCGAGGCGGCGGTCAAGATGTGCAAGCGACTGGGATCAGCGGGCATCTGGTTGATGCTGGGCGCGATCGGGGTCGCGTCCTGCTTCCTCAACAGCACGCCGATCGTCGTGCTGGGCGCGCCGGTCGTGCGCGATGTCGCGACCGCCCTGAAACTGCCGCCCAAACGCTATCTGATGCCGTTATCGTACATCACGGTGCTGACCGGCTGCTGCACCCTGATCGGAACGTCGACCAACCTGCTGGTCGACGACATGGCGCGCAATGCCGGGCAACCACGCTTCGGCATCTTCGAGATCACCCCCGTGGGTCTGCCGATCGCGCTGGCGGGGGCGATCTACCTGTTCCTGTTCAGCGGCAAGCTGATGCGCGGGAGCATCGCCGATGACAGCCCGGTTCCGGACCGACGCGAAGTCGACGTGCCGAACGCGCAGGTAGGCGATCCGACGCTGTTCGAAGAACATCGCGTCTTTCAACCTGCCAAGGCGGCGATCGCGTTCGCCGTGTTCGCAGGCGCGATCGCCGTGGCCGCGGCCGGCATCGCGCCGATCGCCGCGTCGGCCTTTGCCGGGGCAGTGCTGCTGATCCTGCTGCGTGTCATCACCGCCGACGAAGCCTATGGGGGGCTGCGACCCCAGATCCTGATCCTGATCGCCGGCATGGTCGTCCTCGGGCTGGCGATGGAGCAAAGCGGCCTGGCGGCGACAGCGACCGGGGCACTGGTGGGATCGATGCAGGAGTTCGGACCGCTGACGGCGCTGATCGTCCTGTACGGTGTCACCATGGTGCTGACCGAGCTGTTGTCGAACGCGACGGTCGCCGTGCTGGTCACGCCGATCGCGGTCGCGCTGGCAGAAAGTCTCGGCGTCAGTCCGCGACCGTTCCTGGTTGCGGTCATGATGGCAGGCAGCGCGGCATTCGCAACGCCGTTCGGATACCAGACCAATGTCATCGTCTATCAGATGGGCGGGTATCGCTACATGGACTTCGTGAAGGTGGGCCTGCCCCTGAACCTCATCACCTTCGCCGTTGCGATCGTGACGATTCCGGTCTTCTTTCCGTTCTGAACGATGCCGCGGCCTGATCGTCGATCGACCGCGCCAGCCCTGGAATCCCGCCATGCGCATTCTCGTCATTCTCGTCCGCGCCCTTGCCGGATTGCTGATCCTGGTCACGGCGCTCAGCATCATCGAATCGAATGAGTGGTGGATCAGGATTTGGGATTTCCCGCGGGTCCAGATCCTCGTCGCATTGCTGCTCACCGGAGGGGCGGCACTGTGGCTGGATCGACGGGTCGGGCGCTGGATCACGCTGTGCTGCGCAGTCGCGGCCGGGTGGCAACTATATCGCATCTACCCCTACACGCCGCTTGCCCGGACGGAATTGGCGTTCGCGAAAGCCGGTTCCGCATTACCGGATCGCTGCTTCAGCATACTTTCGCTGAACGTCCTTGAATCCAACCGCGACTATCGCCGGACGGCGCAGCTGATCGATCGGGTCCGTCCTGATCTCCTGTTGCTGATGGAAACCGACAACCGCTGGGCAGCGGCGCTGGCACCGCAACTGGCGCGTTATCCCAACCGGCTCGAACGCCCTCTCGGCAACACCTACGGCATGATCCTCGCGACCCGTTTGCCGATGCGCGACGCCAGCATCGAAACGATCGCCGAAAAAGACACGCCATCGATGCATGCCGAACTGACCGCGGGGGATCGGTTCCGGTTGATCGCGCTGCATCCCCGGCCGCCCCTGCCAGAACAGGATACCGAAGCACGCGATGCCGAAATAGCGATTGCGGCACGGAGGGCTGCCCGCACCAGATTGCCCGTTCTGGCGATCGGCGATTTCAACGATGTGGCGTGGTCGCACACGTCGCAGCTGTTCAAGCGGGTTGGCGGCTATCTTGACCCGCGCATCGGGCGCGGCACGTTCGCCACCTTCCCGGCGCGAACCCCGCTGCTCGGGTGGCCGCTCGATCACATGTTCGTGACGCCTGAATTCGCCGTGCGTGATCTCGCGGTGCTGGAGGATGTCGGTTCCGACCACTTGCCGGTTCATGCCCGTTTGTGCCTGACCGGACGACCGGCGGACAGCCAACGTCCCGAGCCCGTGTCGCAGGAGGATCGCCGCGACGTGAAGGAGGTGTTGCAGGAATATCGCGAGGAGACAGATCACCGCTGATATGCGCCGTGCGGGGGATCGATCGGCCCGGTCGATATTTCAAACCGCACGGCGGGGCGGGACGTCGAGGAAACGCCTGCTCGAACAGGACAGACGACGAGAGCAGGCGTGCTCAAACCGGGCAAGACCACCCTATTTAGGTCGCTGGCGCTGCTGGCGGTGGCCATGCCAGCCGCAGCGGCGGCGCAGATCACCGACGACGGATTGCTGCACGAAGCGGTCGGGGCGCCCGATAACTGGCACCTGTCGGGCAGCGTCCGTGCCCGATACGAAGCGATCGATGGTCAGTTTCGCGAGGAAGCGGTCAACCGCGATCGGGTGCTGGCGCTGCGCACGACACTGCTCGCCGAATATGATGCCGGGCCGGTGCGGCTCGGCGCGGAATTCCATGACGCGTGCGCCTATTTACAGCGGCGCGGATCGTCGGTCGGGACAGATGTCGTGAATGCGCTCGAGTTTTCGCAATATTATGCCCAGGGCGATCTTGGCGAGGCACTGGGCAGCGGTAGTACCAGCTATCTGAAGGCCGGGCGGATGACGATGCAACTGGGGTCCGAACGGCTCGTCGCGCGGCAGGGGTTTCGGACCTCGGTAACGTCGTTCACCGGGCTGCGGCTTACGCGCGAGGGAGAGGACGGTCGCGAATTCGTCGCCTTCTGGACCTTGCCTGCCGTCCGGCTGCCGACCGGCACCACCGCGATCCGGCGCAACCGGCCGCAATGGGATCGCGAGAATACCGACCTGTAACTGTTCGGTGCCTTCCACCGCCTGCCTCTCGGTAGAGAAACCCGTCTCGAAACCTACGCCTACGGCCTGCTCGAACGCGGCGAAAGCTAGGCCGACCGCAGCGACCGGCGGCTGATCACGCCGGGGGTGCGCCTGTTCGCCCGGCCCGACCAAGGCATTACGTTCGAGGTCGAGGCGATGGCGCAATATGGACGCGCGCGCGACGGCAGCCCGGACAGTCGGAAACCGGTCGTGCCTGTCGAGGCTTACGGCTTCCATGGCGATGTCGGCTATCGCTTTACAGGCGGATGGAAACCCGAACTGACCGCGTTCTTCGACGATTATACCGGCAATAGACGGGAAGATCGGATTGGACGGTTCGACACGCTGTACGGGTGCCCGGCGGTTCGAATTCGGGCCGACCGATTGTTCGGCGCAGCGGATCGGTCGAACATGCTCTCCCCCGGCGTACGGCTGAAGGCTGCCCCGGCAGCCGGGCTGTCGGTGATGGGTGATTACCGCCTGCTCCGCCTCGCCAATGCGGTCGATCGTTTCAGCAACAGCGACGTGCGCGACGCCACCGGGCGTGCCGGGCGCAACGCCGGGCGCAGGTGCAGCTGCGGGTCGAATATGATCTGGTCGTAGATATCCTCGCGCTTGATCTCGGCTATGCGCGGCTGTTCAAGGGGCGCTTCTTGCGCGAGGCGCCCAACGCACCGGACCCGCACGATGTCAGTTACGGCTACGCCTCGATCTTGTTCTCCTTCTAGCCGCCGGCACATGACTGTACGGGCAGGTAGCGTTTGTCCTTCCACTGATCCGCCGATGGGACACTGGATCGCGGAACCTCACCCCGCCTTCCACTTCACCGGGATACGCAGGTAGGTGACGCCGTTCGCCTCGGCCTCGTCAAAATGGCCCGCGCGGATATTGACTTGAATCGAGGGCAGCAGCAACTTCGGCACGGACAGCCCGGCGTCACGCTGTTCGCGTATGGCGACGAAATCGTCCTCGCGCACGCCGTCATGGACGTGGACGCTCGTCCGCCGCTGCTCGCCGACCGTCGTTTCCCAGCGATAATCGTCGCGGCCGGGTGCCTTGTAGTCGTGGCACAGGAACAGCCGCGTCGCGTCCGGCAACGCCAGCAGCCGCCGGATCGAGCGATAGAGCGTGCGCGCGTCCCCGCCGGGGTAGTCGGCACGGGCGGTGCCATAGTCGGGCATGAACAGGGTATCGCCGACGAACGCCGCATCGCCGATCCGATAGGCGACGTCGGCAGGCGTGTGGCCGGGGACGTGCAGCACCTCGACCGCCAGCGCGCCGATCGCGAACCGATCGCCATCGTCGAACAGGCGGTCGAAATCCGATCCGTCGGTCTTCAGGTCATTCATTGCGAACACAGGGCGGAAGATTTTCTGCACGTCGCGGATGTGCGCGCCGATCCCGATCCATGCGCCGGTATGCGCCTTGATGAAGGGCGCGGCCGACAGGTGATCGGCATGGGCGTGCGTCTCCAGCACCATCGCGATCCGCCAGTCATGCTCGCGGGCGAAGGCGACGATGCGTTCGGCCGAGCGGGTATCGGCGACGCCGCTCGCCATGTCGAAATCGAGCACCGGGTCTATCACCGCCGCGGTCCGCGTTGTGGGATCGCCGACGAGGTAGCTGATCGTGTTCGTCGGCTCGTCGAAGAATGCCTCGATGAAAGGCTGGGTCATGATTTCCTCCGTTAACGCTTGCTCATATATTAGAGGGTGCTACATAAGCAATACCTAATGGAGTGGCGACAATGCTCAAACCGATGATGGATTTGGCGACATTCGAGGCGAAGGCCGGACAGGTTGCCGACACGTTAAAGGCGATCGGCAACGCTCGCCGGCTGATGCTGCTGTGCAAGCTGGTCGAGCATGGTGAGGTGACAGTCGGTGATCTCGCACGCGATGTGGGGCTGTCGCAGTCGGCCTGTTCGCAGCACCTCGCGAAGATGCGCGACGAAGGTCTCGTCAAGTACCGGCGGGAGAGTCAGACGCTCTGGTACGCCATCGCCGACGTCCGCGTCGAAACGCTGCTCGCCACCCTCTACCAACTCTACTGCAAGGATTGATGCGATGACGCTTGCGACCCTGTCCCCCGCCGATACCCGTGCCGCGATCGATGCCGGGGCGCGCCTGATCGATATTCGCGGTACCGACGAACATGCGCGGGAGCGTATTGCCGGTGCGGCGAACGTGCCGCTCGATCGGATCGGCGATCTGCCGCGCGACGGCCGCCCGGTTGTCTTCCACTGCAAGTCCGGAATGCGCACCGCCGCCAATGCTGCGCAGCTCGGCGCGGCGGCGGGCGGCGCACCGGCCTACATCCTCGAAGGCGGCATCGATGCGTGGCGGCAGGCGGGACAGCCCGTCGTCACCGACCGATCGCAGCCGCTGCAAATCATGCGGCAGGTCCAGATTACCGCCGGTGCGCTGGTGCTGACCGGCGTGCTGCTCGGCCTGTTTGTCGCTCCCGGCTTTTTCGGGCTGTCGGCGTTCGTCGGGGCGGGGCTGATGTTCGCCGGCGTGACGGGGTGGTGCGGCATGGCCAATCTGCTGCGCGTCATGCCGTGGAACCGGCACGCGGCCGCCTGACGCGATCATGGGGATCGCCGCCATCCTGGCCGCGCTCGCATCGGGCGGGGTGATCGGTCTGATCCTCGGCCTTGTCGGCGGAGGCGGGTCGATCCTTGCCGTGCCGCTCCTGATCTATATCGTGGGCGTCGATCGCCGCACGCCGCGATCGGCACGGCCGCTGTCGCCGTCACGATCAATGCGCTCGCCAGCCTGATCGGCCATGCGCGGGCGGGCCGGGTGAAGTGGCGGTGCGCGAGCGTGTTCGCGGTGTCGGGCATGATCGGCGCGGCGCTGGGCGCCGAGCTGGGCAAGGCGTTCGACGGCAAGCGGCTGCTCGTTCTGTTCGGACTGTTGATGATCAGCGTCGGCCTGTCGATGCTGCGCAAGCGTCGCACGGCCGAAGCGCCCGACGTGCGCCTGACCCGCGACAGCGCCGCAACGCTGCTGCCGCGTCTGGTGCCGATTGCGCTCGGGGTCGGACTTGCCGCCGGCTTCTTTGGGATCGGGGGCGGGTTCCTGATCGTGCCTGGGCTGATCCTCGCAACCGCAATGCCGCTGCCGTTCGCGATCGGTACGTCGCTGGTAGTTGTCAGCGCGCTGGGGCTGACCACTGCCACCTCCTACGGCCTGTCGGGTCTGATTGATTGGGGTATGACCGCGCTGCTGGTCGCCGGCGGAGTTTTTGGAACGATTGGCGGCATTGCGCTGGGTAAGGTTCTTGGCACTCGTAAGGGGCTGCTCGAACGCGGATTTGCCGCCGTGGTGATCGCGATCGGATCCTACATCACTGCTTCATCGATCTAAGCTGCACCCTTTCCCGAGAACGAACCCGTGCCGGAAATTCGGCCTTGCCTATCGCGCTGGCGGCGTCCTGAGGGTTCCGGTTTCGCAAAGTCCGTTCCTGAATGCACTTCCCAAAACAGCTGGGTGGAGACGGAGAAATGGGAAAGCCGCGAGCTTGCCAAAGCAGCACGTTTCGCGAAAGCAACGGGCACTGGGAAAGGCCGAGATGGGCCATGCCGCAGTCCGCCGCTCTGCGCCTAAGAAGACCCAGAACCGGACGTTCACGCCCCTTCCCTCGCTTCCCAACTTCGGACGCTGGTTCATCTT
>NZ_LMLD01000009.1:507874-513428 GCF_001421825.1 Sphingomonas sp. Leaf38
CGAAGGAAAGCGGACCGGCTGCTTTGGAGGCCACACCCCAAGGAAGCCGGCCACTGAACGGGTATTCCAGTTACATCAGTATTTTGCATCGTCAGAACCGACGGTTTCCCGCCGTTTTTGGGCTGATGCGAAATCTGGGAGTTTCGCATCAAAACCATGCCGCGCTGAGTTTGGAATGCGGTTGTTTCAGGTCAAGGCGTTAGCCGCCATCGGCGAGAGAAGCGCTTACGACCGAGCCGCCGCTAATCTATATGGCATGCACAGAGCTTGCTTCGTGCTTGGAGGCTGACACGTGATTTTCATTTTGATGCTTATTGCTGCGTCGACGGCGCTCTGGCCACCAGCTCAAGCCGACTGGCCGGTCGGCAAGCTAATGAAGCTAGCCGTGGTGCTAGAACCACGATCAAATAAACAAGGTATAGCTGAAGACTTTGACGCAGTCGTTCGTATTACCAGCGTCGACAAGGTTGGACTTGATCCCGCCATATCTTTCACTCGCGGTATAAGTTTGCAGGTTTCAACAATCGACGGGATACCTGTCTCGCCTGTGTTTCCGCCGGCTGGATCACCGCCCACTCCGCCCATTACTGACACTACCTACTTGATGAAGGTAGGTCATGAAAAACCGATGTTGGTAAAGCTAAAAGAAAATCCCCGCACGATATTCCCTGGCGCTGGGCGATACCGCGTGCGCGCGATCGTTTCGGTATTCGATTGGCGGCACAAGCCTGTACGCTACGAACAGTTCACTTCACCCTCGGTCATAATAGATGTCAGCAATAGCTAATTGATAGCCAACCGCCCGGATCTCGTCCGTGATGCAAAACTTTTGATTTTTGCATCAGGGGTGACCGGACCGGAAAAATCGCGTGAACGAATGACAGCTTTCGAGAGCCGTGATGCGCAACCCAAGCGTCCGGCATTGGGCGAAGGCACCCTGCCCCCAGCTTCCGGCCAGACCCAGTTGTGGACGTTCAGAGCGGCTTGAGCGTATCTCGAAACCAGCCGTTCGTTCAGGTGTTGTCTAGCGGGTGTAATCAGGCCGGTATCGGTTAGCATGGTCGGCGTACAAGCTCAGTCGGGAAGACGGCCCGGCCGATGATAGGCCGCGATCCAACCCGCGCTATACGTTGCCGCCATTAAACGCAGAAAGCGGAAGGGCATCTCGCCGGACCGGGTGGAGAAGGTGAGCATGGAAACGGCAGGCTTCGGCGGCGGGTGTCATTGGTGCACCGAAGGCGTGTTTCAAATCCTGCGTGGCGTCTCCCAGGTCAATCAAGGCTTCCTGCAATCGACCGCACCCGACGATGCCTGGGCAGAAGGAGTGGTAGTCCGCTTCGATTCTGGGATCATTTCGCTCGACATTCTGATTGAGGTCCATCTGCGCACCCATTCGGCGAATAGCGGCTATTCGCCGAACGGGCGTTACCGCAGCGCTGTCTATTTTGGGAATGCCGACCAGCGGCATCGGGCAGATACGGTGATCACCCGGCTCAGGCAGAAAATTGACAGCGCTGTGCGGACGAAGGTGTTGCCGCTCGTCGGGTTCCGAGCATCGGAAGAGCGCTACCGCAACTATTACCATACCGACCCGACCCGACCGTTCTGCCAACGCTATATCGACCCCAAGCTGGATGCGATCCGACGAGACTTCGCCCGGCATGTCCTGTCCGAGGGCGACGGAATGCGATAGCGATTCCGACGGCTGTCAGGCCAGGACGTGGCCGCGACTCCTGCTATTCCTCTGCCCCGCCGCGATTCTATCGCGATCTACGTCGTCTTCGCCGCTGCCCTCTAGATCAAACCGCCTTCGGTACGCCGTGTGCAGGTCTGCAAACCAGTGCGATTATCGCGCCTTTACGAACCGTAGCGTGAACCGGTCGCTCACGCCGATCGCAGCATATTTCGCGCGATCAACGTCCTTCAATCGATAGCTCGGCGGCAGCGTCCAGACGCCTTCCGGATAATCGTATGTATCCTTGGGGTTGGCATTGATCCGAGATTCTGCGGCTAGTGCAAAGCCCGCCTCTTGCGCCAGCCGACCGACGGTCGATCTTTTGATGTAGCCGCTCGTCTTCTCACGCGCCGCGTCCATCTCCTCCGGCAAGCAATGATCGACGACACCGAGTACGCCACCCGGCTTAAGCGCCGTACAGAATGCCTTGAACACGCGGCCTGCGATGGCAGAGTCGTCTTGCATCAAGAGGTTGTGGACGTTGCGGAACGTCAGCAGCACATCCGCACTCCCCGCCGGAATCGAGAACGCTCCGGTCTTGAAGTCGATCGTCGCAACCTGCGTCACGCCATACTCCGCGGTATTACCGGCAAAGCGCTGTGGGTGCGCTCTGCCTTCGCGGTCGGCACCGCAGAGCTTCGATGATCGTCTGCGTCGACTTCACGCCGAAAAAGGCCAATGTCTGCGCCTGGTGACGATAGCGATCACGCGCGCGGTTCGCTGGCGTCCGCGTTGACGATGCGAGCACGGCAACGATATCCTTCGAGGGGGCAACGGATTGTGCCCCCACCCCCGTAGCGCCAAACGCGACGACACAGGTCAAGGCGGCGAGCAGTCGGTCATAGCGTTACACTCCCTGAGCGATTCATCCGCAACAATGCCCTGCGCGAGCCGCGCCACACAATCTCGATGGCCTTCGTCAACAGTCAGATGACTACCATTCCCACCCGCAACTTCGTGCTTTCGACGGCACCACGCTGCCCCCGGCGCTGACCTAATTCCAGACGTTCGGACCGGCCTTCCCGTTTCCCAGCTTCAGACACTCGTTCATGCCCTTAGGTCTTTGAAACTTGACGGTGACGTCACTCACCAAAGCGCTTCGTGGTCATCCAGATCATCAACTGCTCTGAATCTTGTCAAAGCACATTTGCAATCACACGCGCATTGCCGTCACGAAGGCCTGAAAGGCGGCAGTCGGTTGACGTCGGCTGGGATAGTAGAGGTGGTTCGGGGCCAGCGTCGGTGCCCAGCCGCCCAGCACTTCGACCAGAGTACCGGCGGCCAGTTGCATTGCGGCATGTGGCAGCGGCAGGCAAGTCACCCCCAGCCCTGCCACTGCAGCGTCGCGCATCACGTCGATATCGTTGGTGATGAAGTCGCCGCGGACTGACCGTTCCACTGTCCGGCCATCCCGCTCGAATTCCCAGCGGTGTACGACGCCAGAGGACGTGTATCGGTAACACAGACAACGATGAGCGGCGATATCGTCGGGATCGACGGGCGCGGGATGATCGGCGAGATAGGCCGGCGCGGCGACGAAGACGAGCGGCACCGGCGCGCTGATACGGACCGATATCATGTCGGCTTGCAGGGTCTGGGCATGCCGGATCCCGCAATCGAAGCGGTCCGCGACGATGTCGACGAACCCGTCGTCGACCACCAGTTCGACGGCGATATCGGGATACGCGCGCGCGAAGTCGGCCAGCCGCGGCAGGATGGCGTAGATGGCCGCGACCCGGTGCGCACTGACCCGGATCCGCCCCGCCGGACGTTCGCGGGCATTGTCGAGGTCGGCCAGCGCGCCCGCGACCGAAGCGATCGCCGGCCTTAACCGCGCCAGCAGTTCATCGCCTGCGGGCGTGGGCGCCAGCGACCGAGTAGTACGGTCGAGCAGCCGGACGCCCAGTTTCGTCTCAAGCGACCGCATCGCATGGCTGAGCGCAGAAGCGGACAATCCAAGCCGCGTCGCCGCTCGCGCGAAGCTGCCAGCCTCGACGATCGTTTCGAACACCGCGAGACCGGCCCAGAGATCACGATCCATTCCTGAACATCCTTCAGCAACCCATGCGCCGCAGACGATCTAATCCGCGGGCGGTCCGGCGTCCATCTGGAGGTAACACAACGCAGGATACCACGATGACCCTCGACATCTATCGCCCGCTTGGCCGCTCCGGCCTTCTCGTCAGCCCGCTGGCACTTGGCACGATGACCTTCGGTACGCCGCGATGGGGGCTGGACGAGAGCGGCAGCCGCGCGGTGTTCGATCGCTACACTGATCTAGGTGGCAATTTCATCGACACCGCAGACGTTTATGCAGGCGGGCGATCGGAAGAAATGGTCGGCAGTTTCGTCGCCGCACAATCGTCGCGCGATCGGCTGGTGATCGCGACGAAATCGGGGTTTGCGACCGGTCGCGGCTATCATGCAGGCGGCAATGGCGCACGCCACATTCTGGCGTCCGTCGAAGGATCGCTCCGCCGCCTCCGGACGGACTTCATCGACCTGTACTGGGTGCACGTCTGGGACGGTGTCACCCCCGCCGAGGAACTGCTGCGGACGATGACCGCGCTCGTCGCAGCGGGCAAGATCCGCTACTGGGGCATATCCAACACCCCGGCCTGGTACGTCGCCGAACTCGCGACGCTGGCGCGAGTGCAGGGCGATCCTTCGCCGATCGGCCTGCAATATTTCTACTCGCTGGTCGAACGCGGGGTCGAGGCCGAGCACCTGCCGCTCGCCCGATCGGCTGGCATGGGCCTCGTCCCCTGGAGCCCCCTCGCCTATGGCCTGCTCACCGGCAAGTACGACCGCGCGATCGTCGAGGCGGGTCCGAAGCGCGCGGGCGGCGTTCCCAACCAAGCCGGGCGGAACGACACCGCGAGACCCGCCGACGACAAGCGGCTCGATGGCGACAATCCGTTCGGCGACACGCTGTTCACCGAGCGCAACTGGCACATCCTCGAAATACTGAAAGGCATCGCAGTGGAGATCGACGAGACGCCGGCCCGCGTCGCGCTCTCCTGGGTGGTCGGGCAACCGGGCGTCGCATCGACGCTGATGGGCGTGAGCCGACCCGAACAGGTGAGCGACAATGTTGCCGCACTCGACCTTCACCTGCCACCCGAGCACCGTGCTGCGCTCGATGCGGTGAGCGGTGACAAGCTGCCGTTTCTCTACGGCCTATTCGCCCCTGCCGTACGCAACCAAGTCGTCTTCGGGGGCGGAGACGTTCGAAGCTGACGCGTCATCCGGAGCCGGCAGCCTGAGCCTAAAGTCTGCGCCTGGGCCGGCTCCAATCGACAAGCCTGGCGCTTGCGGTCCTTCGGTCGGTCGCAAGTTCAGTCGCTGCAGGCCCGCACGGAGGAATATAATGCGGATCGGAATCATCGATGCGGGGATGGCAGGCCGTCCTGCGCCCAGGCGCTCCGCCACCAGGGTCACAATGCCATTGTGTTCGACAAGAGCCGCGGGCCCGGTGGCCGTATGTCTACCAGTTGCATCGACACGCCGCTGGGTGATGCTGCGTTCGATCAAGGCGCGCTAGAGCTGACGGCGCACGCGCCCGACGAGGATTTCGCGGGGGCCGCCGAAGAATGGAACAAGCGGCTCGACGCCGATCCTCCAGCACGGCAAGGCGCCAAGACACCAAGGCGGATCGCTTGAATGAAAGTGTCGATAGTGATTATCGCTGAAGCCTAATATCACTCGCTGAACTGCTTCCGTGCGTTCAGCATTGGCACCTTTATGACCCAGTTGCGGACGTTCACGCCCCTTCCCTCGCTTCCCAACTTCGGACGCTGGTTCATCTTTGCGAATGCC
>NZ_LMLD01000009.1:513477-668596 GCF_001421825.1 Sphingomonas sp. Leaf38
GAAAAGCGGAACGTCTGCTTTGGAGGCCACATCCCAGGAAACCGGTGACTGAACGGGTATCCCCGTTGCATCAGTATTTTGCATCGTCAGAGCCGTTGGTTTCCCGCCGTTTGTGGGCTGATGCGAAATCTGAGAGTTTTTGCATAATGGTCACGGAGCGAATGACCGGTAGTCGCAAAAAATCAAAATGGGGCAGGAGGTCTATAAGTCATTGATACGCGATCAATGTTGTTATTGATGTCTAGCACCACCTCAATGTCCCAATAGAGTTTTCCAAGGCCATCAGGTGCGTAAGCAAGTCTGTATGGCTGCGCTAGCTTATTGTCGCTGCGGACCCGTTCGACATTCCACACGCTTTTAAACGGCACCTGTAAGAAAGCCTCGCGAGGCGAAACCTTCGTCTTGTCATATGAGGCGATCGATCCCGCAAGGTGCTCGAACGACTGAAATTTTCCAGCTCTCAAAAAACGTTGAGCGTCCTCCAGCTTGGCGATGAGGTCAGTTGCCTCTCGGGGGGTGACTCCGCTCAATTGCCGTTCGATAGGAACCGGCACGCCTGGCGTCGTTTGTGCCCCGCCGCTAACGGATTGGCCTGCTAGGCCGACGATAAAGGCAATTTGTAAGATGCCCATGCTCGAATTCTCCTTGGTTCGGGTTTTGCATGCAATCGCTCTGAAGCCAATCAGCCCTTCTGGTCCGCGGCCGTTGATGCAAAACTTTTGATTTTTGCATCAACGCGGAGGCGGGTTGGCATCATCGAGATGAACGGATGTCCGCTTTCGAGACTGCGAGTTACCTACCGGAACGTCCGGATGTGGCGATGAATTGAGGGAAAGCAGCCATTGGTGGTAACTATTTCGGGTCACTGACCATCGGAAAGTGAGGGCCTTCCACTACGGTCGCTTGCATGTCTGCCCACAGGGCAGACTTGCCATGCTTGATCAGTTCGCAGCCTTTGAGCAATCCGGCATCCATGATGCCCTGCGACTCATTGATCACCTTCAATGATGCGGGTCGAACAAAGCGATAGCCGTGATCACGCGCGGAAAGTGCGAAAGCGACCGCCTCTCGATACCCTATTTCCGTCATAGGCAAACGCTTCTCGCGCATGATTGCGTCTATCAGTGTTCGACCGAACATACACCGGATTGCGCCGGAGCTGTTTGGCGACTCCGTCAGCCGCACGCGCACAATCGGCGGGGACGATAAGTATGCGCCCTCAATTGCCCACGCAAATTGATCCTGCCGCTGCAAGCCAGCAGGGCTACACGAAGCAGTGAGCACAGCCATCAAGACGGGAGGAGCGGATAGGGAAAGAAAGCTCGCCACAAGCGGTATGGTGTCAGGTTCCGTCCGCCCGGTCTATGTCCGCTTTGTAGCACACTAAAATGGCGCTTCTACGACCGGTTTGGGAAGGAAAGCGGACTGGCGGTTTTTTGCCAAGCCCTGGTCAAGGCAGACGTTGACCTAGGGCGGAACGGTAGGCACTTCCCGCTGGATGAAGCGGTATGCCATTTGGATCGCGTGTGTATCGAGTTCGACGCCAGGTCAGATTCCTGCGGATCCGAAGCCCTCAAATTTGATGTATCGCCTCGACTCCGCGACGGGAGACGCTGACGCACACCGTGACTGTCCATCTCCACGTCGAGACCTCTACGCAGCGGACTTCCAACGGCGCTATGGGCACCGGATCGAGCATCTTAAAGACGTCCACCTTGCTCGATCAGGTCCAGATGCGGACTTTGTCACCGTTTCGTCCTGCCGAGTGTTTAGAGGGTCATCGGCAGAACGCGATGCTCGCCATCGGAAGGCCATGAATGACTTTGAAGACACGCTACGCGGATTAGAGCACGAGTTCGGCGGTTATTGAGCCTGCAAAAGGCTTCCTCAACGAAGGGCAACTCTTGGAGGGGAATTGCCCAGATGGACGTCCGGGTGTGGGCGTTAGCGGAATGGCCGGGTTGGGAAAGTTACGCGACGTTCGTCCGATACCGAAAGCCCGCAGCCAGCACGATAAGACAGATCGCGCTTCCAAGAAACTTAGCCATCGCCATCGCGGTAGCGGGATCGTCGATCGGACCGCTGACTGAATAGTGACCGAGCATAAAACCGAATCCCACGCAAAGAGACGGTATGTATGTCTTCATTTCTACAAAGAATATGCTCAACACGAACCGGGCAATTATCACGATGAGAGCCGTAACTAACATGGCGCTAACAAAGTTTTGAAAATAGACCATTTTGATTTTCCGTGCCGCTTAGACGGGAGACTGCTCACATATGCCTGCCCGGTCAAGATTAATGTCCGAGAATGGGCGTAGGGGGAATGGCCAGAATGGGGAGGAAAGCGGACGGTCCGCTTTGGCGGCCGCACCCTGGGACGCCGGCCACTGAACCGGCATCCCAGATGCATCAGTCTTTTGCATCGGCGGAACCCTCGATTTCCCGCCGCTCTTTGGTCGATGCAAAACCTGTGATTTTTGCATCATCATGCAAAGCGTGTTGGATTGCGTGAGAGCTGTTTTCTTTTTGTTGAAAGCCTGAGCAGCCATTGTAGGTGAGCTTGGGACAGGGAATACATGTGCTTCTGATTAAGCGTTCAGCGGGGCACACATGCGAGATTATTCAAGCATCTCATTAGCCGATGCGCGGAGGAATTATCTCGCCACCAGCACCACGGCGATGCCGATCGGTGGTTTCATAGCCTGGAGCGCATTGGCGATCACCGCGTACCTTCTTGGCAACCAGCTTCCGAGCTTTGCGCCATTTATTGCCGCAGCCATCCCTTTTCCGTTAGCCCTGATCATAGACAAAGTACGCGGCGCGCCTGGGCTTCAATCGGAAAGTCGGCACAACCCCGTGACACAGCTGTTTATGCGATTCATCACGGTAGTTGGGCTACTTATACCGTTTGTGATTATCGCCGCGCGAGCCGCTGATAACCTCGATATTCTAATTCTGGGCCTCGCCATCCTCGCCGGAATGGTATGGGTGCCTCACGGATGGGGCGCTGATGATCCGGCTGGGTTCATCCATTTCGTGATGAGAGCGGTCCTTTGCTACGCAGCTTACCTGTTCGTCCCCGAGGGGGTTCGCGGGGCTGTGATAGCTGGCGCTGCGGCGCTGACGTACGTTTACGCTATCGTTGCGATGCGGAAACCTTCCTCTGCACATTGATGCAAAACTTTTAACTTTTGCATCAGGAGAAAGCGGCTCGGGAGGAACCGACCTGATCGAATGACCGCTTTCGGAGCCCTAATTTGTGACACTCAGTGTCCCTCTCTGGGCGGAACTGCCCAGCAACGCGGGGCTTCCCAGACCCATTCCAAACACCCTGCGGCTGACCCGTCGATCGCTATCTCGGCCGCTCATTCATCGGCATAGCGCAAACTATAGATGTAAATGGCCGCTTTACCTTCGCGTCTCACTCTAGTGTCGCGAACTTCGACCGCCATTTCATTTTCATCTGTCGTATTACGGACATAGAATATCATGGAGCACCGCAGCCATGCCGGAGACGCAAATTGGCCGCGTGCGCTAGCGCCACCAGGATGCCCCCAGTTACCGTAACCGCGCTTTCGACGTCGCCTTCCGGCAGGGCGAAGGCACCTACCGTCATCAGACCCAGTCCAGCGACGCCAAGGCACAGGGGCCACAACGCCGCGTGGCGCGCATGTCCGCCGAGGAGCGCGACCGCCGCGAGCGGTACCGCCAACAGCAGCACCCAGCGGTGGAAGCTTTCGGGTATGACGATGATCGCGGACACCGCCGGCACTGCCGCCAGGAGGAGCGGTAGCGCGAGGCAATGGACCATGCATGCTGCCGATCCCGCCATGGCTGCCCGATCGAGCCAATCCATTCCGCAAATCCGTATCGTTCTCATCTTGCCACAACCAATATCTACATAGTAATGATATACTGTATCACGCTGTATGAGGTTGGTCGATGCTCGAAGTTGAGATGCCGCTGCTACCGGTAACCGTCCTTTCCGGATTTCTGGGTGCCGGAAAGACGACGCTCCTCAATCACATCCTCGCTAACCGCGAAGGCCGGCGCGTGGCGGTGATCGTCAACGACATGTCCGAGGTGAACATCGACGCCGATCTCGTGCGCAGCGGCGATACAGCGCTATCGCGAGGCGAAGACACGCTGGTCGAGATGACCAATGGCTGCATCTGCTGCACGCTGCGCGAGGATCTGCTCGTCGAGGTGCGCGCGCTGGCCGAGGCCGGGCGGTTCGACTGTCTAGTCATCGAGAGTAGCGGCATCTCGGAGCCGTTGCCGGTCGCCGCGACCTTCTCGTTCGCGGACGAGCAGGGCGAGAGCCTGTCGGACGTTGCGCGGCTCGACACGATGGTGACGGTGGTCGATGCCGCGAACCTGCTGCGCGATTACACAAGCACCGACTTTCTCACCGACCGAGGCGAGGCGCTCGGCGACGACGACCGCCGCAGCCTGGTCGGGTTGCTGGTCGAACAGATCGAGTTCGCGGACGTGATCGTCATCACCAAGGCCGATCTCGTCGATGCCGCGCAGCTGGCAACCGTGCGCAAGCTGGTGGCATCGCTCAACGCCGATGCCCGCATCGTCGAGGCGCGCCACGGACACGTCCCGCTCGACGCGGTAATCGAGACCGGACTGTTCGACGACGAAAAGGCGGAGCTCCACCCGCTCTGGGCGAAGGAACTCTACGGTCATGCCGATCATCGTCCCGAAAGCGAGGAATACGGCGTCGAGAGCTTCGTCTACCGGGCGCGGGCGCCGTTCGACCCGGCCAAGTTCCACGATTTTGCGCGCGGCGGCTGGCCGGGCGTGGTCCGCGCGAAGGGGCATTTCTGGCTCGCGACACGCCCCGATTGGTGCGGCGAACTGGCGCAAGCCGGAGCCCAGTCGGTGACGGAGCCGCTGGGCCGCTGGTGGGCCTGCGTACCGGAACCCAAGCGTCCGAGCGGCGATGCCTGGGGCCGGATGGTAGCGGCGAAATGGTCGCCGATCTGGGGCGATCGGCGACAGGAATTGGTCTTCATCGGCATCGACATGGACGAGGCCGAGATCAGGCGCCGCCTCGATGCCTGTCTTGTGCCGGCGGCTGCGTTCACGCCCCGGCTGTGGGAGGAAATGCCCGATCCATTCCCCGTCTGGGGCGTGCGGGAGACGGCCTGATGAAAGGCATGTCGACCCTCGCCCCATCCCGCTCGCATGTCCATTGCGCGCGGACCGTTGGCGATCTCGCGGCGATCCTGGACCCCGCGGTGACTCTCGCAATCTGGGAGCGACCCTCGGTGGTGCCGGTCGGACCACTGAACGGCTTCGGCACCATCCAGATGACGACTTCGGTCGATCGCGCGCACGCCGCGCTGACCGATGCGTTTGCGCAGCAGCCCCAGGCCGCCTGGCATGCGGATATCGCCGCGGACATCGCTGCGCTCACGGCGTCCTTTGCGGCGATCATGGCGCTGTCGCACGTCGTGATCCGGCTCGAGCGGGTGGTCGGCGACGCCTGCAAACGCTGGCACGCGGATTACGTGTCCGTCCGGCTGATCTGCACCTATCGCGGATCGGGAACGCAGTGGATCGAACGGGCGATCGAACGCGCCGATGCACCGCCCGTCGAGACGCCGCGATCGCTTGCGCCCGGCGCGGTCGGCCTGTTCAAGGGTCGCGTCCTCGCCGGCGATCAGGCGATCGTCCACCGCTCGCCCCAGATCGCCGGCACGGGCGAGGAGCGGTTGTTGCTCGTGCTCGACGCTCCACCACCAGCGGAAACCGCCGCGCTTTGGGAGCAGGCGATGCAACGTGGCTGACATATTCGCGGCGCACCCTCGTCACGCGATCGCCGAACACCGTCTCGCTCCTCCCATGATCCACACCATCAGGATCCACCCAGCATGACCCGTTTGCCGCTCATCATCGCTATCACGCTGGCGAGCCTCGGTGCCGTTGCCGGTGCGCAGCAGGCGCTCGGGCCGGCGGGCTATCTCAACCCCGGCGCTTTCGACGTGCTGGCCGTCCTGCCGCCTGCGCCGAAGCCGAGCGACCCTCGCGGCATTGCCGACCGCGCGATCTTCAAGGCGACGCGCGCTCTTGAGGGAAGTCCGCGCTGGGCGATGGCGACCAACGACGTCAAGCTGGCGCCCGCCGACCTGTTCCGCGATTTCAGCTGCTCGATGGGGATCGCGATGACCCCCAAAAACGCCCCGCGGACCGCTGCGCTGCTCCGGCGCGCGATGGTCGACACCGCGCGACAGACCGGCATCGCCAAGACATTCTATAGGCGCCAGCGCCCCTTCCTGATCGACCGCGGGCCGATCTGCCAGCCCGCCGCCGAGGTCGCGGACAGCTATGATTACCCCTCGGGCCATACCACCGCGGGCTGGACGATGGCGACATTGCTCGCGCAGATCGCGCCCGATCATGCGACCGCACTGCTCGCGCGCGGACGGGCTTACGGAGAAAGCCGGATCGTATGCGGCGTCCACAATGCCAGCGCGGTCGAAGCGGGACGGCTGTCGGCGTCGTCGACGCTCACCGCACTGCAAGGCGACCCGGCCTTCACCGCCGATCTCGCCGCGGCCAGGCAGGAGATCGCGGCGCTCCGACAGACCCGCGGCGTGGCAAGACCCAACACGGCACTCTGCACCCGCGAAGCGGCACTCGTCGCCCAGCTCCTCTACTGACGAGACACTTATGACCGATACGACCGGCTCGCACCTGCTCCTCAATCGCCGCACCATGATAGGGGCCGCTGCCGCCATAATCGGCGCACCGGCGATCCTGCGCGCACAGCAACTCTTCGCCGCCTATCCGTTTCGCCTCGGCATCGCGGCGGGGGATCCGGCCACGGACGGGTTCGTGATCTGGACCCGGCTCGCCCCCGACCCGCTGGCCGAGCATGGCGGCATGCCGATGCAGCCAGTCGAGGTCGAGTGGCGGGTCGCGACCGATCCGCGCTTTGCGACGCTGGTTGCCGGCGGCAAGGCGCTAGCGCGTCCCGAACTCGCGCACTCGGTCCATGTCGAGGTCGCCGGCCTGTTACCCGATCGCCCCTATTGGTACCGTTTCACGGTCGGCGGCGAGCGTTCGGCCGCGGGATGTGCGCGCACGCTGCCGATCGCCGGCGCATCACTCGACCGGCTGCGCTTCGCGGTCGACGGCTGCCAGAATTACGAGGACGGGCTATACACCGCCTATCGCCACCTCGCGGCGGACGATCCCGCCTTCGTCTTCCATTATGGCGACTATATCTACGAAGGCCGCAGCGCGCCGATGCCGGTCGGCTATGACGGCAAGCCCCGCCGCTTCGTCCGCGAGCATGCCGGGCAGAAGCTGTTCGACCTCGCCGATTATCGCCGCCGCTATGCCCAGTACAAGACCGACCTGAATCTCCAGGCCGCCCATGCCGCGGCGGCATGGTTCGTGACGTTCGACGATCACGAAGTCGAGAACAACTGGGTCGGCGAGATCGATCAGGAAAACGACCCGCCCGAAGTGTTCGCGCTACGCCGTGCCGCGGCGTTCCAGGCCTATTACGAGCATATGCCGCTGCGCCGCTCGGCGTTTCCGGGCCCTGCCGGCATGCAGATCTATCGTCGCGCGACAATCGGCAATCTGCTCGACCTGCATCTGCTCGACACCCGGCAGTTCCGGACCGACCAGCCCTGCGACGACGGCTTCAAGCCGCGTTGTGCGGGCTGGGCGGATCCCGCGGCGTAGGTTATGGGACGGATCCAGGAGGCATGGCTGTACACGGCGCTCAAGCAAAAGACGGCGCGCTGGAACGCGCTGGCGCAGCAAGTGATGATGATGCCGCTCGACCGGCGAACGGGTGACGAACCCGCGCCGATCCGCAACATGGACAGCTGGGGCGGCTACGACGCGCCGCGCGAGCGCGTGCTCAAGATGGTCGAAGGCCTCGGCGATATGGTCGTGCTGACCGGCGACGAGCACCAGAATTATGCGGGCGTCCTGCGCACCGAAGGCGGCCAGGGGAATGCCGTCGCGGTCGAGTTCGTCGGCACGTCGATCACCTCGGGCGGCGACGGCGCGGACCGGCGGGTCGGCGAAGACCGCATCCGCGCTCGTAACCCGTTTCTCGCCTGGACCAACGACCGGCGAGGCTATCTGCTCTGCGATGTAAACGCGAACCAGTGGAAGACGGAGTTCCGCACCGTCGATACCGTGATGCGTCCGGACGGCGTGGCCAAGACGTCCGGTACGGCCAGCGTCGAGCACGGCCGGGCCGCTGTGATGGTGACATGACCGCACCTTAGTATGAAACCGATACCTCGATCTGTGCCGATGCGGGCAAAAGCCGCGTTTAAGCCCCGGTTACCCTGCGCATTCCGGCCCGCTTGCGCTTTTATGTGCGCGCGTCGATTGTGAACCTGGCGCGGCGATAGGCGCCTGGTCATGACAAGCTCGACCCAGTTCCGGACGTTCAGTTGCCCTTCCCCGCTTCCCAACTTCAGCCGTTCGTTCATCGGGCTGGAAGTGACCGACGCTGATCGCTGGCGCCTGCGATCTCACTGGCTGCGTGCTGCAATGTCTTTGCCTGTACCGAAGGCGGTCCCCGCCATGTTGGCAATGCAGTCTCCGTTCAGCCGCGCCCGGGGGTCACGAAGGAAGGCCATCGTCATCTGCCCACCGCAACGGTTGAACATTGCTCCATGGGACTGCCCAGGAAGCTGCACGAACCTTGCGTTGGTCATAGTACGGAGCAGGCGACGGCCCCAGGCCGGTGGTGTGATTGGATCGAACTCACCAGCGAGGATGAGGACCGGCACGTCGCTTGTCACCGGAGCGTTTGCCAGCGCATCGGCGGAAAAGACGCGCCACGCCGCACACATTTCCGGCGTCGCCGTGCGATTGTCGGTTCCGCCCAGACCCAACGTCGGGGATATCTGCGAGGTCATCCGATGGGCGTTCTCGAACGGCATTTCTTCACCGCACCAGATCGACAAGCGCAATCCCCAGTTGAAAGTCGACGCGACCCGTCGGGTCAGCGTCAGCAGTCCGGTCAAACGGCCTCCGGCGGTCTCGCTGATGATGTCAAGCAAGGCCGGAATAACGCCGGGTTGCTGTAGACCGGCGCCTACAGCCTCGACGATATCGCGACCACGCAGCACGCGACCCGGTGCCGGGATACCGTCGCGATCGGCATCGGCGACTAACGCGGCGAAGCGAGCGCGAAGGTCCGGGTAGCGGACGTCGCACACCTGATCGCCGGCGCAAGCGTCCAGCAGGGCGTTAATCGCGCGCCCTAGTTAAGAGGCAGCCGTCTCGTCATAGTTGACGTCGACGGGCAGCACTGAATCGAGAACGACACTACGCACACCCTCCGGATGGCGTTGCAGCACCGTCTGGGCCAGACGCGTGCCGTAGGGGAAGCCGATCAGGTTCCATTGCCGGATACCCAGCGCGCGACGCAAATCGTCAAGGTCATCTGCGGTCTCGGCCGAGGTATATCCATCGAGATCGACGCCCGACGCGCTTAGCTCTGCCCGGCAGCGGGCTGCCGCCGCTGTCTGCACGGTGGGAGTCGCATTCGCGGCACGAAGATCGTTTATCTCTGGGCAGCCAAGCAACGGCCGGGCGAACTTGTTGCCCCGACCTTCCAGAAGGATCTGGTCGCGTTCCGCGAGGAACGGGTTCCCTTTACCCGTCGTTCGTCCGTCGATGCTACTCAGGCCCGGTCCCCCGGGAAGATAAACGACCGGGTCGGCCGCGGGAGCGGAGGCGGTGCTGCGAAAGATCATTACCGGAAGACCGATCGTGCGGCTTCGAGCCTTTCGCCGGTTCTCAGGCACGAATAGCAGACCGCATTCAATCCTTTCGGTGGGCACGACCTTTACGACGCACTCTGACTTTTCGAAGCGTGGCTTCACTCGCCTGCCATCGGATGCACTCGCTGTCGTCGATGCCATTATCGCAAGGGGTATCATGGTAAATCTGACGCGGTGAAACTGGATCAAAACGGTCCCCAGGCAAAACAGCATAGCAGTGTATTGCTGTAATAATACAACATTACAACATAGCTCGTTGCCAGCACTCTCGGTTGGAACTCGTAACGGAAAGCCGCAACTTCCAGTCGGCCAGTTAGAGAGAGCTCAGACTCAGAAGCAGCCATTCCGCTGGCTTTGCGCCTTCGCCGCTTTCGGACATTCGTTCAGATACACTTAACTACGCAAGTTTTTCTCGGCCGGATAATAGTCACACGGCCGCTCTGCCGACAATCTATCACATTAACTAGTAGGTTAGGCGGTGCGCTGCAGTTTAAATTGGCCGACATCTATTCAACAACTATCAGCTGGTCTCGACCCACGTTCGCCTACACCCGGTTACTGCCGACCGGCACGTGCAAAATACGTTACCACGCCAATGTAAGTGATATGGTCGCCAGCGGCACGATAGAGGCTGTCGTGCCATCGGGAGCGTCGCGCCGTCGGAGTTGAGCGTCGCGAACTAAAGCGAGAACTTCGCCCTGCAACGTCGCCTTTGCGCCAGCGATCTTCAACGGCTGGGCAACGCTCACCCCGCCGCTGCCGTAAACCCTGTCTCCGCTATCCGCTGCATAGAAGCTGCGCCAACCGCCACCGATCGAGACTGGCAACGTGAGCGTGAGGCCATCCTTTGAGCGTGTGAGGGGGAACGCGGGGGCTATGCCGACGATCGTGTAGAAGCCCCCCTGCCCCTTCGTCCGCGTCGTGGCGGCAAACCGGGGAGCAAGGAATCCCACTGCGTCCTTGCCGGTGTACAGGAACGTCAGGCTGGCTTCATGGGTCGTGCTCGCCACGCCGTTGGGACTTGCCTTGATGGCATAGGCTGCGGCGGCCGACAGCCCATCGACCGGTCGCCATGCCAGACCGACGATCGTGTTGCTCTCGTACCAACCGCGCGGACGGGATCTTTCGTCGGGGCGCGGCGCGTGAAAGCCGTTTGAGCTTTGCCCTACGAGGAACAGCGTCCCCTGCCCGTCCGCACCGCGCTTCAGCACTGCGGCGGCGCCGACCGAGACATGGACCGGAACCCTGCCAAGACCGGCGGCATCGTCGTCATACGCACCTCGCGCGTAATCGCCGTTGCGGACGTCGAACGAGACGATCGGATGAACGCTCGCACCGCCGACATCGACCTCAGATAACGTCGCATCCTCGGTGTCGATGAACGGCACGGTCTGCGACGACGCGGGTGACGCAGCGACCAACGCGAGCGTCGCTGCGAGAACCATCAAGGCCGGTATGGTCACGAGGTGCGTCGCACCATCCACACGGTATCCCCGGCATCGTCGACGACGAAGATCGCGCCGTCGTCGCGCGTCTGCACGCTCACCGGTCGACCATAGACTTCATTCGTCTTCTCGTCTGCGACGAACCCGGTCAGGAACGGCTGCGGCGCGGCCGTCGGCCTTCCGTTTGCAAATGGTACCGCGAGCACGTCATACCCGATGAACGTTGACCGGTTCCACGAGCCATGCCGCGCGACATAAGCAACCTGTTGGTCGGCCGGCGTTCCCTGTGCGAACGCTACGCCCAGCGCAGCGGCATGGGGACCGACCGCGACGTCGGGCATCAACGTCGTCGCCAATAGTTCGCGCCTGTCATTCGCATGACGCGGATCCTGCTTGCCGTAATAGCTGTAGGGCCATCCGTAGAAACCACTATCGCGCACACCGACGAGATAGTCTGGCGCAATATCGTCGCCGAGCTGATCGCGTTCGTTAACGGCGGCCCACAGCACGTTCGATCCCGGCGCCCACGCCATACCGACCGGGTTGCGAAGCCCGGATGCATAAAGACGCTCTCGTCCGGTACGAAGATCGACCGCGAGAATTGCTGCCCTGCGTGTCTCCTCGTCCATACCATGCTCACCGACATTAGACGCCGAGCCAACCGACACGTACAACGTTCGCCCGTCCGGACTGAGCAACAGGTTGCGCGTCCAGTGGTTATTGTAGCCACCCGCGGGCAGCGACACGAGCGGCTGCGACGTTGCGGTTACGCGCGTCTGGCCGGGCTTGAACGGGACGCTGACGACACCGTCGGTATTGGCGACATACAGGCGACCGTTTGCGTACTGCATGCCGAACGGCTGGTTGAGCCCCTCCATCAGTACGAAACGCTGTTCGGCAACGCCGTCGCGGTTCGCGTCGCGTAGCAAGGTGATACGGTTGGCGCTGAAGCCCGTCGTTTTTGACAGGGCTTGGCCCCGCTGAACGTCCGGCTCGGCGTCCAGCTTCGGCTTCGTACGAGCCTCTGCGACAAGCACGTCGCCATTGGGTAGCAACAACGCCTGGCGAGGATAGTCTAGTCCGCCCGCGAATTTAACGACCTCAAACCCTTGCGGCGCCTTTGGCTTACGTCCCTCGGGCCAGCCGATCGTCTTAGGATGGTTGACCACGGACGCAGTCGCATAAGGCTCTGCTTGCGCCTTCAGGCCTACCACTGCCGGTGTTTGCTGTGCGACGGCGCCGCTTGTCAGGCTTAAAAGGCTGACGGCTGCGAGAATCGTTTTCATAATGTCTCCCGGATTATGATCGATAGTGTAACCCCCTGACAATCAAGGATATCCGCGAGACAGACAGCCGTGCGAATTATTTAGGCTCCGAGCGATCGGCCCTTGGTGCAACGTCCCATGGCCGGGGAACTGCTCGAACCACTTAAAATGACAAAAGTTTCACGTTCACCGTGGCACGAAAAGGCTGCCGCGCGTTGTCGCCGTTCCTCAGCGAACGGGATATCATGCCGAAAACACTCACTATTATCGGCATGGGCGCCTGCGGTGTTGCCGCATTCGCCGAAGCTGTAACTCGGCTTAGCTACGATCCGGGCGAAGGTTGGATGATCCACCTGATCGAACGTGACGATGAGCTTGCTCGGGGATTGGCGTTCGGCACCGAGCAACCCGGACATCTTTTGAACACGGAATCCCGCCTCATGGGGCTCTACGACCGGGAGCCGGGCCATTTCCGGACCTGGCTGGAAGCGCGGCGCGCGGCATCCGGCTCCCCGCTCGATCCCGATGGCGTCGAATACCCGCAGCGCCGCGAATACCGCGTCTACATGCAAGGGGTTCTCGACCACGCGCTCGATCAGGCACGGACCACCGGGATCGATGTCCACGTCCACCGCGAGGAAGCTATCGCCATCGAGGGCGATCATGCCGCGGCGACGGTTCGGCTCGCGAACGGATCGAAGATCGCGACGGACGTCGCCCTTCTGACGATCGGCACGCCCGATCCGGATCGGTTCGGCAATCTGAACGGTATGCCCGGCTACTTCGACTCCCCCTATCCCGCCCACCGCATGACCGAGGGGATAGAGCGAGATCAGTCCGTCGTCATCCTCGGCAGCGGCCTGAGTGCCATCGACGCAGTGATGACCCTGCTCGACGACGGGCATCGCGGTCACATCCACCTCGTATCGAAGGAGGGGATGCTGCCACGCGTCGAAATCCCGGCACCCGAGACGGGGTATGACCGTCAGCACCTCACGCTCGGAAACGTCCATCGACTGATCCGCGAGCGGGGCAGTGCCTTCTCGGTCGTGGACCTGTTCCGCCTCTTTCGTCTGGAAGCAGAGACTGCTGCCGGACGCGCGATCGATTGGCAGGCGGAGGATCGCTACGACGGCGATGCCGAGACTGCCTTGTTGCACGACATTGCCGGAGCGGAAGCCGGGGACGAACCTTTCCAGCGCATTCTCACCGCCGCACGGCATGATTCAACGGCGATCTGGAACCTGTTGCGGCCCGCCGACCAGAAACGGTTCGGGCAATGGCTGGCCCCGCATTTCGCCGCCGCACGCTTCGTCACGCCGATGGCGAACGCACGGCGATTGGCGGATGCAATGACCCGCGGGTTGCTCAGCGTACGCGGGCGGATCAGCGAGACCGTTGCCCACGAGAGCGGTACGGGCTTCACGGTCCGGTTCGAGAATGGCGACACGCTCGACACGCCGATCGTCGTCAACGCCACGGGCCAGGCCACCACGCTCGACGAGATGAAGGAGCCACTTATCAAGGACCTGCTCGCGAAGGACTGGCTGCAACCGCATCCGGTCGGCGGGGCCATCGCGCACCGGGCAACGTGTCGGATCATATCCGCCACGCGCGACGCACCTCGGTTGTACGCGCTCGGCCAATTGCTGAATGGCGAGTTGCGCGACACCAACGCGGTCTGGTTCAACGTCGAATGCGCCGGTCGTGCGGTCGACGATATCCTGCGCCAGCAATGAGCGCGCTCGGTAATATCGCGGCGGCGCTGCTGCCGCTCTACGGCGTAATCCTGCTCGCATGGGCCGTCGGCGCCCGCGTGCCCTGGGCGGCGAAGCTGTGTTCAAAGGTCCTCGTCTTCGCCCTCATCCCGTTGCTGGTCATCGACAAGGTGCTCGGCACGGAACCACGACAGCTGCTGGTGATTCCGCCGCTGATGTTCGTTGTCTCGGCCCTGATGAGCATCCCCGCATACCGGTTGGCCAAGCGGCTGGGCGACGACTTCGACCCCAAACTGCTGTCGGCGTCCTTCTCGTTCTTCAACGTTGCGTTCTTCGGGGTGCCCGTCAGCCAGGCGTTGTTCGGCGAGGTCGGCGTATCGACGGTAATCTGCGCATATATCGGCAGCGCGCTGTACGGCAACACGATCGGGTATTTCCTCATCGCCCGGACCAAGGAGGGTACGCGCACCGCCGCGACCAAGGCGTTGCGGGTGCCGCTCGTCTATGTCGTCATCGGCTCGATCATCGCGAAATGGGCTGGCGTGACGATGCCTGAAGCGGCCGCGCCGATCGTCTCGATCGCCAGCACGCTGGTGTCGGTCCTAGGCATGGCGGTGATCGGCCTCAACCTCGCCGAAACCGGCCGGGACGACTGGCGGCCAAAGCTGATGGCGCACATCCTCGCGGTCAGGCAGGTCGCCGGCCTGACACTGCTCGGCGCAGCGCTGGCCCTCGAAGCGGCATTCGTCGGCGTGCTAAGCCCGCGCGACCGCGTGATCGTCGGGCTCGTCGCGCTGTTCCCGATCGCCAGCAACGTGACCCTGTTCGCGACCCTCCTCGACACGAACCGCAAGGCGGCCGCGATCCTCGTCGCGCTGTCGAGCGCTGTATCCCTCGTCCTCGTTCTGCTGGTCGTGGGCGCCTTTCACTCGGTCATGCCGACAAGTTAGTCTCGGTTCCTTGGGCAGTCCGGCTTTCAGCCGATGGCAGCGCCGTAAAACGCTGCCATTGACACGGCGGATCAACAGGCGGTCATGACCGACAGCAGGTCATCCACGTCTCCCACGGCGAACGCCGAGAACTCGTCGCCGATCGCATAGGGGAGCAGGATGCGACGATCCTGGATCAGCGCGCCGCAGCTATAGGTCACGTTCGGCACATAGCCCCCGCGTTGCTCCGCGCTCGGGAACAGCAACGGCGACGCGGTGCGCGCCAGCACCTTGGACGGATCCTCCTTGTCGAGAAGGCAGGCGCCAATGCAATATCCCCGGACCATACCGACACCGTGCGTGAAGACGAGCCAACCCTCGTCTATCTCGATCGGCGAGCCGCAATTGCCCAGCTGCACGAACTCCCACGGATATTTCGGCGCCATGATCGGCGCTCCGATTTCCCACGTGTAAAGATCGTCCGATCGCAGCAACCAGATATTCTCGCTGTCCTGCCGCCCCAGCATCACGAACTGATTACCGATCCGCCGCGGGAAGAGCGCCATACCCTTATAGCCCGTCATGGCTCCGGTAAGCGGCCTCATCTCGACACGGCGCAGGTCGACCCCGCGCAGGATTTCTTGGCGCGCGTCTTTGCCGTCGAACGCGGTGTACGTGCCGATGATGCTGCGGACGCCGTCGTGATCGGTGAAGTTGACGAGGCGAAGATCCTCGATGCCTTGGCGCTGGCTGGGTAGCACGGGGAAGATGACGGTTTCGGACGCGTCCTGGCTGTCCTCGCACAGCAGCCGGACCCATCCGTCATCCTGGCGTTCGATGCGCGGCGGCACGCCGTGGGCGCTCGGCGGATCGATCACCAGCCGGCCGCCCGGCCCCCATTCACCGGTGCGAAACGTAATCGACGAGATATGCCCCTCACCGATCCCGCGCAACGACAGGACGAAACGGACGGCGCCGGGCATGCTCGGCTCCTCGTCCGTCAGAGAGACGATGCTGGGATTGAATAACGCGGCGGACTCGAACGCGTATTCTTGACTGAAATACGCGCCAATTAGGAGGCGCTCGGCATTGGTGAAATCACCGTCGCTCAAGTCCTGCCGTACTTCGTCGTAGCGCCGCAACAGCACCTGCTCGACGTTGCGATGACGCTCGCGCATCGGCGTCAGCAACAAGTCGAGCATCCTCGCCCGCATCGTATCGTCCAGCGCCAGGATGCGGTCTACGACCACCTGGCTGCGTGGCGGGTGGTCCGCCTCGAACGCCTGCGGATAGCCAAAGCTGAACGGCCTGATCACGGTGCGCGACGGATCGGGTTTCAGTTCTACGTCGAGCGTAGCGAAAACATCGGCAGCGTTCATCGGCGTCGGGCCTTTCGGTTAGCGCGAGAGAACGCTCGCAACAGACCGTGTAACGATACCGAACCGGCCATGATCCCACGCTGGCAGCAAAACGCGCGCTTTGCGGCTTCACGTTACAAGATCGCAGCGAGCGCTCAATCAAACGGTTTCCCGACGTCGCCGAGCGTTGCAGAAGGCGGCAATGAACGACACTACCTTGCCAGCAGAAGACGCCCTTGCGAAGCCCAAGCCAACGCTTGGTATTCGGCATGGTATGGCGTTGTGCGTCGGCATCGTGGTTGGAGCGGGCATCTTTCGCGCTCCCGCAATGGTTGCGGGGGCAGCTTCCAGCGAAGCAATGTTCCTTGGAACCTGGGCTTTGGGTGGCCTGCTCTCCATCATTGGCGCGCTCTGCTATGCCGAGCTCGCCTCTGCCCACCCAAGTGCCGGGGGCGACTTCCACTTTCTCGAACTGGCATTCGGCCGCAGCGTGGCCTTCCTCTACGGCTGGGCGCGTCTCGCCGTAATACAGACCGGCTCGCTGGCGCTGCTGGCCTACGTCTTCGGAGACTATGTCGCGGCCGTCTGGTCGTTCGGACCTAATACCAGCAGCATCTATGCGACGCTCCTCGTCATCGGGCTCACGTTTCTCAATTGGCTCGGCATCCGACAGGGTGCCGAGGCGCAGTTCTGGATGACCTGCGCAGAAGTCGCAGGTCTTCTCGCCGTCATCGTCGCCGGGTTGCTCATTGCGCCAGAAGCCGCACCTGCTCCTCCTACCGAACGGGAGGGTGCCTTCGGGCTGGTGCTTGTCTTCGTTTTGCTGACCTATGGTGGGTGGAGCGAAGTAGTCTACATCTCCGCCGAGTTGAAGAATTCACGTCGACGTATCGCACCGGTGATCGTCGCCGGACTGGGACTGGTCACGCTGCTCTACCTGCTCGTGAACTGCGCCTACCTGAGGGCGCTGGGGTTGGAAGGCGTGGCAGGTAGTCAAACCGTGGCAGCCGATGTGATGGCGCACGCTTTTGGCCCCGCCGGCGCTACTTCGATAAGCTTAGCGATCGCCGTTGCGGCGCTCAGTTCGGCCAATGCCACCGTCATCACCGGTGCGCGCACGAGCTATGCATTGGGCCGCACATTCCCTCGTCTTGGCTGGCTCGGAGCTTGGAACGCCACCCGCGGCACGCCGGGCAACGCCATGCTTCTCCAAGGTGGCATCGCCCTCCTCCTCGTCCTAGGCGCAACGTTCAACCGCAACGCTTTCGGCGCGGTGGTCGAGTACACCGCGCCGGTCTTCTGGTTTTTTCTGCTAATGGTGGGTGGAGCGGTGTTCGTGCTCAGACGTCGCGGTCCGCCCCCACCGGGTAGTTTTCGCGTCCCCCTCTATCCAATTCTACCGGCACTATTCTGCGCGACGAGCGCCTACCTTCTTTATTCGAGCATTGCCTATACCGGAGTAAGCGCGCTGGTCGGTGTCGCTGTCCTCGCCGTCGGCGTGCTCCTTCTGTTTCTGGTGCGAGATCCATCGCGACCCCCAGTAGGACAGGACTAACGCCACCGTCATTCGTGCGATAAGTCGTGCAAATACGGCATATTAATTCTGTGGAATACTGGCCTCAAGGAATACTTGACGGTACGATTCAGATCGATGGCTCGTCGTTTCAATTTACCCGCGCTAGCTCTCACGCTGCTCGTCAGCGGGAGCGTCGCACTCGGTGCTCGGTGCCTTTCGCCGGGCGTTGCCTGGTGTTCCTGGGAAACGTTGACCGGTCATGGACCGACGCTTGACGTACCCTATCTCGGCACCCGACCGGAGGTGATCGACAAGATGCTAGACATGGCGGCCGTTGGTCCAGGCGACCGCGTGCTCGACCTCGGGATAGGTAACGGTCGCATTCTGATTGCTGCTGCTAGGCGTGATGCTTCAGGAACCGGGATCGACATCGACCCGGTGTTGATCGACGAGTCAAATGCTGCCGCAATCAGGGTCGGAGTCGCTGACCTTACGCGCTTTATGGCGCAAGACCTGTTCGTAACTCCGGTGCGCGGCCACTCGGTCGTGACCATGTTCCTGTTACCCCAGGTCAACTTACGTTTGCGCTCTCGCTTGCTGCGTGATCTTGCGCTTGGCTCGCGTATCGTCAGTCATGCTTTCGATATGGCGGATTGGGCGCCGGACAGCACCGGTCGGGTTGGTGGGTCGCATCTCTACCTTTGGCGAGTGCCCGCGGCGGTGGCTGGCGAGTGGGTGCTCGATGATGGTGCCCGGGTAACCCTACACCAACACTTTTAGGATATTGGTGGTGCGCTACGTCGCGCAGGGTCGACGGAGACGCTAACTCGCACCGGACTGCGTGGCAGCCTCATTCGCTTTACGGCACTGGGCCGTAACTGCGAGGGAGTGGTAAACGGTGATAGCATTACGGGCGCTAACTGGCGCGCGCATCGCGCGATCAGAAAACCAGAACAAACCGCTTCCTGAGTAGGGTGCTGCTCGATCATACTCGACCCAGATCCGAAACTTCGGAAGCCAGATCGCTGAGCGATATTGCCGTAGCAGCTTCAAGTCATCGGAACCCTCCCCCCCTCCTTCCGCGCTTGAGCCATGAAGGAGAGACGGCATGGACGACCAGCGCGTGTGGGAATTCGAAGGTAGCCTATGGGATGCCAGCGACGAGCATTACCAGAACCGGATCGACGAGGAGATCGTCATGGTCTTGCCCCGGCCGCCTTATGTATTCCAGGGGCAGGAAGCGAAGGATGCGGTCAAGGCTACGCCCGACTGGGATTCGGTCGAGTTATCGGATCGACGAGTGTCACGACCTCAAGAGGGTCTGATCGTCGTTGCGTACACTGCGCGATGCGCGAGCGGCGACGAGAAGTACGAGGCCCACTGCACCTCGACTTTGCGGATGCGGGGACACGACGATTGGCTGGTCGTTCAACATCAGCAAACGCCACCCTTAACCGCTAGCGTGGAGGCCTGACCGCCGGCCTGCCGTTGCGCCTGATACATACCTGTAACAGGTGTGACGGTACCTAACCGGGAGTCAGCGCCCTCATTGCTGGTGTAATCCCGACAGCCTCAACTGCGGCCGGTTATCGCGACCAATGGATCCCCCAGGCGACCGTCGGCGAGTATGGAAGCCGTAGCATCGCGGAACCCTGCTGTTTCCAAATAGAGGCGGACAAGCGATGCGTGGCCCTGCGTATCGAAAGCGCGCCAGACCGCCACGGCCTTAGTCGGGAAGCAGCGGTTCGAGAAGCTTACGATGACGAGGCCTCCCGGCTTCAGCACACGACGGACCTCGCGCAGTACCCCCAGGGGGTGTTGCAGATATTGAACGCCGACACAGATCAGTACGGCATCGTAGCGCGCGTCCTCTTCGGACAGGTCAGGCACATCGTTCAGGTTCTGGACGAACCAGCGATCAAGGCGCGGGTTGGCCGCGAGTTCCTCTGCGTTCATGCCCTGGCCGACGACCTCGGCATAGGCGACGTCGTCCGGCAGGTGGCTGACCCAACTTGACATGAGGTCGAACACCCGCCCGCCAGTCAAGATCGAATTGCGGTACAGGCTGGTCAGGGCGCCGACAGCTGCCTCGTCGATGTGCGTGACTAAACGCGGGGGTGCGTAGAAGCCAAGGTCGTCGCCATCATCCTGACGGTCGAAGGCCCGCGCCGGCAGTCCCAATTCGATCGCTTCGGTCATGCGGTAAGCCCCTGCAATGCCAAGCCGCCAGTATCCGCGACCACAGCGTCCATTGGGAACCGTATCCAGGGGCGCACCGCGAGATAGCGGTTGTCCTCAATCACCGGCGGCGGCCGAGCCAGACACCGGCCCCCGCGAGGCCAAGAACCGCCATACCGCCAGCCGCGGCTGCCAGCTTGCGCCCCCGGTGTGGATCGCGCCGGCCACCATCCGGACCGGCGGAGACGCCTGGTTCGAACAACACCCCATCGCTGTCGTCACCGTTGGGCGCGCGGGCGGACCAGGTGTCGAGGAAGCCACTCATGATCGCCGCCAGCAGGTTCGGCGCCGCGAACTCGCCGAGTTTGAAGGCGATTGCCGCCGCGCCGACCGCAGTGAGGTTACGGGGGTGCGTGGCGAGCCGCACGACAGCCTTATCAACCGTCTCTGGTGCGAGCGAACCCGGGGGTAACGAAAGGTGTGCGCCAGTATAGTTACCGGCGTGGTCAACGCCGGGTGTGTCGACGAAGGTTGGGCAGACGTCGCATATGTGAATGTGCGGGCGCTTCGATACCTCACCGCGCAAGGCCGAGCTAAACCCGCGCAACCCGAACGTACTCGCCGAGTAGGCCGCAGCGTACGGCGTGGCGACAAAACCGCCCGCCGAAATCATGTTTACCCAGGTGCCGTGATCCTGCGCTAGGAAAGTCGGCAGTACTGCATGGACGTCGTTCATGTGGGCGACGAGGTTCACGTCGACGACACGGCCATGATCCGCGATCGGCACGTCTTCGTACCGGCCGAGCACACCGACGCCTTCGCAGCTGAACCAAAGATCAATGCCACCAAGCAGATCGCACGCCTCGGCTGCGAACGTCGCCACAGCGCTCGCGTCGGTGCAGTCGACCGGACGGACAGTCGCGTGGCCGCCCGCCGCTGCGCAGCACCGCGCAACGTCATCCAGCCCTTCTTTACCGCGGGCACCTATGACGAGGTTTGCGCCCGCCTCAGCGAACGCCACGGCCGTCGCGGCGCCAATGCCACTTGACGCACCGGTGACGACCACCCGCTTCCCGGCGAGAGTATGACCAGCACTCATTGGAAGCTGCCCAACGCGTTAGGCACCGGACCGATGGGGAGGCGGCGCTGTCGCGTTGAAGGAACTGTCCTGTAATCAACCATGGACCCTAACGTTCCGACACCCCCCCGGTGTTCCGCGTCGGGGAGGCGTCTCACGATCTAGTCCTGCCGACATTGGCCACGGAGACCTACTGTAATCCATCTAGCGTTTGTCTCGCTAGGCACCTCGATCTGCAGCGGGCACGATCGCGCTCTCGACGATGCCATGCAGCGCATCAATGTGCCCCGCGTCTCTGGCGCCATTTGGGTCCGACGTCATAACCACCGTTATTCGCAGATCGGGGATGACGTAGATCATCTGGCCGCCATAGCCCCAGGCAAAGCGCACTGGATGACCTCTCATCTCGGTAAGGAACCAGCCATAGCCGTACTCCTTCCCGCTCCACGGTGAGATCGCGCGTGGCGTCCAGCTTTGCGCGATCCATTTGGCCGGGACGATGCGCCGGCCTTCAATCATACCACCTAATCGATAAAGCTCGCCAAAACGGGCAAGTGCTCGGGGCGAGAGTTTCATCTCGTTGCCACCAAAGTAGATGCCTTGCGGGTCAGCCGGCCAGGACGGGATCGCGATCTCGAGCGGCTCACCGAGCCACGCCCGCGCGTTGGCAAGCGTGCTCTTTCCTGTCGCGCGCGTCAGCATCGCCGAGAGCAGGTGGGTAGATCCGGTGGAGTAGAGCATCGCCGTTCCGGGATCAGCGACGAACGGCCGGGCCAGCGCGAAACGTACCCAATTGGGGCTAGATACCCAGCGGCCGTAGTTCTCGCCGGAAGTGCGCTCGAGCCCAGCTTGCATCGACAGGAGGTTGCCGATGGTCACCCCCGCGAGACGTGGGTCAGGATCGGCGGGCGCGTCTCGTCTGAGCAGCGGCAGTACCGGCTGGTCGACGCTGTCAAAGACACCGCGTTGTATAGCGATGCCGATCAATGCCGACATTACCGACTTCGACGCCGACTTGATGTTGACCGGCTGATCTAGCGGGGGACCGCCGTTAAACACCTGCGCTGTCAGCGTCTGTCCGTCGCGAAGAATGAGGAGCGAACGGAGCCGCGGGAGTACGGCGGCCCGGGCCTGCACGTCGCGCATCGCTGCGGCGTTCATCCCTTTCGTGTCCGATCCGGCGACCGCGCTCGAACTGGCCGCACCGGCGGACGACGCTGATCCGTCGCAGGCGGTGAGGAGGATAAGCAAGGGAAGGATGAGCCGCATCGGCAACATGTCGCCCGTCAAATTTGCCTTACAAGCCCGCTACACGGCACGTTATCTCCGTTGAGCCGTTTCCTGCTGATGCCACCAGCAGGAACTGATATGACCGACGATCCACGCACCAGCCATCCGACAAGTTTTCCAATGAGCCGCAACAGCCGCGGCCCGGCTTGACGACGAACATGCGAACTAAGCCTGATCATGGCGAGGAAAGTTACGTCGGCAAGGGCCTGCTCAAAGGCAAGGTGGCGCTCATAGCAGGAGAAGATTCCGGTATCGGCCGGGCAGTAGCGATTGCTTATGCCCGTGAAGGTCCAAGCGTGGCGATCTCATACCTTGCGGATGAGCAGACCGACGCTGAGGAGACACAGACCTCGGTTGAGCAGGCAGGGCAGCGTTGCGTTTTGCTACCAGGCGATCTCCGCGACCGGGATCATTGCGTAAGCATCGTAGAGCGTACGATCGCGAATTCGGCGGTATTGATGTGCTCGTAAACAATGCCGCCGCTCAGACAATGAACGACGACCTGGAAAGCATCGATGATGACGAGATGCAGGGTGCCTTCGCTGCTAACGTCTTTGCCATGATCCGTTTAGCCAAGGCGGCTGCGCCGCATATGAAGCCTGGTTCGGCGATCATCAACAGGACCAGCGAACAGGCAAAGGTCGCTGGCAAGAACATGATTGTCTACGCGGCGACCAAGGGCGCTATCTCGAGCCTGACGGTGGGCCCGTCCAACCTTTTATCCAGTGACGGCATTCGCGTGAACGCGGTGGCGCCCGGTCCAATCTGGGCGCCTATCCAGCCGATCGCCAAGTCACCCAAAGAACTGGAAACGCTCGGCCAGGACACTCCGATCGGCCGCGCTGGCCAGCCGGGCGAACTCGCTCCCGCCTATGTGATGCTCGCGTCGGCAGAGGGGAGCTACATGTCCGGTAATGTCGTGGCCGTGACCGGCGGGGTTCCGATTTCCTAATCCCTGCCGGCATAACCTCAGCCGATCGAGACTAAGCGTTCAGCTGAGGTTGCCACAAGACCCAGAAGGCGACGCTCACGGCATTCGAACAGCTCGCCCAAACCGGACGCTGGTTCATATGCTGCGGCCAGCCCAGTGTGGTGTTAGAGAGGGCCGATGGCTGTCTTAAACAATTTCCAGCGTGAGCAAAGTGGCGTTGCTACCAGAATGGTGGCGGCACTTTGTCTCACTATCCTGGTGACGGCGGCTTGCATGCACGTAAGTGTCCCGGCGTTTCTCCCGCTGCAAGATCGCCTGATTGCTGTCGCAAGGGCAGACCTTTTGGTCCTCTTCTGGCTTGCAGCGACGATTGGAAACGTGGCGCGACTACGTTTCTTCTCGGCAACCGATATCGCCGGCAGTGCCTCCACGACCGGCAGTGCGGACATAAGCAGCGCCAACGCAGTGTTGCAAAATACCTTGGAGCAGGTGACGTTGGCGGTTCCGATCCATGTCGCGCTGGCAGTGCTGGTTGAGTCGTCGGTGACGCTGATCATTGCGCTTTCGATGCTCTTTGCCGTCGGGCGTCTGCTGTTCTGGATTGGCTACGCGAATGGTGCGAGGTCTCGGGCATTCGGATTCGCGTTGACCTTTTACCCGAGTGTCGTTGGACTAATCATCGCGGTGGTCGCGGTAGTGCAATCGTCGCTCTAGCGATGTGAGCCGGGCAGCGACGGCAGCGACGGCCCAGTTGCGGACATTCAGGCCGGCCCCGCCTCTTCCCGAAACCAGCCGTTCATTCATGTTCCGGTTTCGCGCTTAAGCTCCCTTCTTCGGCGCTTCCATAGAGGTCGCGGGTAGGTGCCTGCTCACCTTGATCTCGAGGAGGCTGACCATTTCTGGCTGCAGCAAAGCCTAATCATCCGGTATGTCGAGGCAAATTACGCGTGCCTGCCAGAGCCTCTCGGAAGCGTCGCTGCAGCTCGCTTTGATGCGCCTTCTCCATGACGAAAATCAGGTCGGCGTATCTGACCAGCTCAGCAGTGAGTGGGTTTTCGGCATCATGGTTGGTCCCGGCAGAGCCAACCTCCAGTTCTTCTTGCAACGAAACCACCTGCTAGGCCGTCGGGCTTCGCAGCTCGTTCTGGCTACACACCAACAGAACCGATGCTGCCCAAACTAGCCTAAACCGGCCAGAGCTTCTCTGTCGTCCGGGCACGACCGCATGCTTCGGTCCGAGCGCCCCGGAGCATGCTCGACAAATCCGGTCGGGGCCTTCAAACCGTGTCCGTACCGCGCAGGGTGCGCGTAACCGATCGGTCTGGAGCGCTCATGCATCGTCGCCACTTTCTCACGTCCGCCGGCCTCGCCTCTGCTCTTATGGCCCTGCCAGCGATCGCGCGCGCTGCGATCGGTCGCGACGACGCGAAATTGCGTGCCATGCTCGACCAGTTCTTCTTCGCGCGGCTGGACAACAGCCCCGAACAGGCGACCTCGCTCGGTCTCGACACCGGCGCGCGGGTCGGACTTAAATCGAAGCTTGACGACACCTCACGCGCCGGCGAGCTGCGCCAGTTCGCGCGGGCCAGGACCGAGCTCGCTGCGCTGAAGACGGTGTCGCGCGACGCGCTGGGCGACGCGGGAAAGATCGATTACGACGTCGTTGAATACAGCCTAGACCGCATGATTGCGGGGCAGCGCTTCGCGTACGGCGCCAGTGCGGGCCGGTACGCGCCCTATGTGCTGACCCAGTTGAGCGGCGCCTATCGCGACGTCCCGGACTTCTTGGCCAACCAGCATGCGGTGAAAACCGCCGCCGACGCGGACGCCTATGTCGCCCGCGTGCAAGCCTTTGCAGGCGCGATCGATGCCGAAACTGAGCGGCAGCGCGAGGATGCCGCCAAGGGCGTGTTCGCGCCGGACTATATCCTCGACACCACATTGAAACAGCTGGCGTCGGTGCGCGACAAGGCGCCCGAAACGTCCGGCCCGGCAACCGATCTGGCTGCCAAGCTTAAAGCGGCCGGTTTGCCGCCCGAGCGCCGCTTGGCGGTTGCGGCGCTGATGCGCGAACGAGTGTTTCCCGCGCTTGATCGGCAACGCGCGCTGGTGACCGAATTGCGCAGCAAGGCGACGCACGATGCGGGCGTCTGGCGCTTACCGGACGGCGACGCATATTACGCCGCCGCGGCAAGTGCCGCCACCACGGTGGAACTGACCGGAGACGAGATCCACAAGCTCGGTCTGTCTCAGGTCGCGGAAATCGGCGCGCGCATTGACGGCATCCTCAAGACTCAAGGCATAACGCAAGGTAGCGTCGGCGAGCGTCTAGTCGCGCTTAACAAGCGACCCGACCAGCTGTACCCCAACACCGATACAGGTCGCGAGGCGCTGCTCGAGCAACTCCGTGCGCAAATCGCCGCGATGGCGAAGAGCCTGCCCGAGCAATTTGCGGTTCTGCCCAGGGCGCCGGTCGAAGTGCGTCGCGTTCCCGAGGCGATCCAGGCCGGCGCGCCAGGTGGCTATTATCAATCCGCCTCACTCGACGGGTCGCGATCGGCGATCTATTTCATCAACCTGCGTGACACGTTCGACCGCCCGAAATTCGGCCTGGCGACGCTGAGCTATCACGAGGCGATCCCCGGCCACCATCTCCAGGTCATGACGGCGCTGGAGAGCGAGGACATCCCGCTGATCCGCCGCCGCGGCTTCTATTCGGGGTATTCCGAGGGCTGGGCGCTCTACGCCGAACAGCTTGCCGACGAGATGGGCGTTTACGATGGAAACCCGCTGGGCCAGGTTGGCTACCTCCAGTCGCTGCTGTTTCGCGCCACCCGTCTGGTGGTCGATTCAGGCATGCATGCCAAGCGCTGGAGCAGGGAGAAGGCGACCGATTACCTGATTGCCACAACCGGTATCGCCCGTGGGCGCAGCCAGGGTGAGATCGACCGCTACACCGTCTGGCCCGGACAGGCCTGCAGCTACAAGATCGGTCATACCGTGTGGGTCCGCCTGCGCGACGAAGCCAAGCGGAAGGCCGGCGCCAACTGGGACCCGAAGCAGTTCCACCGCGTGCTGACCATGGGAGCGATGCCATTGACGGTGCTGGAGAAGGTCGCGCGGGAGCGGATCGCGTAGCAGACCAGATCCGGGAGTCCCGGAGACAGGGCAGAGCATATCGTTCTTCGGTACCTAGGCGGCAGTGATTCCCCAAGAAACGCGCAACGCGTGCGGGTTAAATGTCGCGCCGTACGTTCTCATTGACGCACTGAATCGCAATCCTTGCAGCGTATGAATACCCACAAGCGGACGTTTAGGAGGCCTCGCCCCTTTTCCAACTTCGGACACTCATTCATCTTTAAAATGATAGTGCATATTGCCAAAGTTTGATCGTTAGCATCCTATTACGGTGGCAATACACAAAGCTTCGACGATATCATTTCAGCGCAACCAGGCTGGTCGGAAAGTATATAAGGTCAGTAACTAAAACAACGTAATCAGGCTAAGGTAGCCGTTCAGCGCCGGCTCGAATCTTGGGCTAAAGATCGGATGCACCGTTACTCCCAAGCCCGGCTGGATATAGATCCCCGCCGCAGCGCGATAGGCGTAGCTGGCCGTGGCAGCCCAGGTACCTTTGTAGAATGATTGGGTTGTCGGGACACGAGCGCGCAGTCCCTCCGGACTATACACGTTATACGTTGTTACCAACGACGCCAGATCGAACGGACGGCTTTTGATGAGACCGACGCCATAGACGCGGCCTTCGTAATATTGCGTGAAGAAGTTCTGTTCCGGTGGCGCGTAGTTGAATGTCGCTCCGGCATAGATTCCGCGAAAGGGTTTCGCCGGATCGGTCTGCGTCAGCTGTTGATCGGCAGCGACGAAAACGGCCCAATTATCTTTTTGCGCACCATCCGAGAAACGAGTGTAGCGCGTCGAATTGTGAATGCCGCCAAACCGTACCCAGGCAGATTTCGTTCCGGGCGCCGATGCCCGATTGAAACCGATTTCGTCGATCAATAAGACGCCAGTACCTGGCGGAGAGAAACGAAAACCTCCCGGGTTTACGGCGTTTTCCGCCGTCGCGCCCCCTGGTGGCAAGCTGCGCTGAATACCGAATTTGTTGTAGAAGCCGGCCTTGGATCGTACCCGGACATTGATACCGGGAGCGGCAAACCCGCCATAACTCAAACCGAGTTGGAACGGGATCGTCGCCTGCGGTCCAAGGTTTCCGGTTGCCAGATTGCCACCGACGTTGATCCCGAGGAACTCCTGCGTGTTGTCGATGTAGCCCGCTTTGAAGTCCAACACCCCCGCGATCACATCCTGATAATAGTGGAGACGACCGATCCGGATTTTCTTCGGACCGTTCACTGCTGGAAAGCTGTTGTCGACGATGCTCAATGTCGTCGCGATCTGTCCACCCTTGAGCCCAATACGGCCGAGGTCATAGGTCGCGGTGAGGCTGGCCGTGGTATTGGTCCGCGTTATACGCTGACCGTTATAAAGCTGTGGTCCACGATAGCCGCGATCGTTCTGCAAGAAATCATATTGGAAGTTGGCCGTATTGATCGGCGAAATGCCTATCCCGATATCGGCGAGTGCATCACGAACGCCCAGATGATCGGCGAGGATCGTATCGGCAACCTTGGGATACGAGATTGCCCAACCCTTCAGACTAAGATCGTCGAACCGCTTGAAGCGATCGGGCGCGGGCAAGACGCTGTCGTCTGGCAGTGCGCTGGTTGTAGCAGGCTGTGTCGTCTGTTCGGGGGGAACCGGTCGCGGGGGCACCTGAGCAAGAGCCACGGAGGGCGCTGACACCGCCAATAGCGCTGCAACGCAGCAGAATGCGGTAGGATCGGACATACGCAACTCTCCAAATATCAGCGACGCGTCGCGCGCTCCGCCTGCGCCCAGGCCAGCGCCATCAACTCGGGCAGCACCGCGACGCGCTGGCGTGCCTCGGCAGACGCCGCGGTACCGTTCAGCACGCGGCCTTTTATTCCGTGGAAGATCGCGGCGAGGCGAAAGAAGTTGAACGCAATGTAGAAGTCGTATCCGGGCATCGAAGCCAAGCCACGCCGAGCACAATAGGCCTGCAGATACGTCTCTTCGGACGGGATCCGCAGCGAAGCTGGATCCACACCACCAAGCCCGGCGACGATATGTGCCGGCATCCGGTACATCATGGCATGATAGGCGAAATCCGCTCCCGGATGCCCGAGTGTCGACAATTCCCAATCGAGCACAGCCAATATCCTGGGTTCGCTGGGATGAAAGATCAGATTGTCGCAGCGAAAGTCGCCATGCACGATGGACGATGCATCGTCGTCGAGGGGAATGTTCGCCGGCAGCCATTCGACGAGCCGGTCCATATACGGGTCCCGCCCTGCGGCATCGTCGGACAGATACTGGCTCGACCAACGCGCGATCTGACGTTCGAAATAATTGCCGGGCCTGCCATAGTCGGCGAGTCCGATCGCGTCTGGATCGATCCCGTGGAGCTGCGCCATCGTCGCATTCATTGCATCGAAATACGCAGCCCGCTCTTCGGCAGGTACGTCAGGGAAGGTCGCGTCCCAGACGACGCGCCCTTCGACCATGTCCATGACGTAGAACATCGTGCCGATCACCGTGTCGTCCACCGACAATCCGTGCACGTGCGCTACCGGAAAGCCGGCACGCTCGAGTGCGATCAGCACCCTGGCTTCGCGGTCGACGGCGTGAGCGCCCTTCAGCAACGGCCCGGGCGGCTTGCGACGCAGGACGTAACGTCGCTTCGGCGTGGCCAGATGGTAAGTCGGATTGGATTGCCCACCGCGAAACTGCGTGACGATCAGCGGCCCCTGATAGTCCGCAACATGCTCGCGCATCCACGTGTCCAACGCGGCTTCGTCAAGCTCGAAACCCGGGCGTACTGGCGTGGTCCCCAGATTGGCATCGGAGACCCTCGTCATGACGTGCTCGACCCGCAACTTGCGGCGCCGCGGTAACGCTTCGCCGGGAAAACCAGCGTCAATTCGGCGGCGCAACATGCGATCTGGCACCGACCAACCCTTGTATGCCAAACCTTCAAAGCGTCTGTCCGTCGTCGATCGTCATCACCGAACCGGTCAGGTTCCGGCTCGAATCGGACGAGAAATACAGGATCATCGCGTCAAGCGCGTCGCTGTCCATAACGCGCTTTCGCGGAAAGGACGCGAGCAGCCGCTGCCCCGCCGGCTGATCCCAAAGCGTTTCGTTCATTTCGGTGGAGATGTAGCCGGGGCAAAGCACGTTGACGTTGATGCCCTTGCGTGCCCAATCCTTCGCCAGCGATCGCCCCATCTGCGCGACGGCAGCCTTTGTCGCGCTGTACGGCGCAATGCCCGCCCCCGGCTGATGCGCGGTAATCGACGATATTATCGTGATGCGACCATGTTCGCGGTCCTGCGATCCGGCTGCCACCATGCGCCGCGCACCTTCGCGTGCCGTCAGGAAAACACCGCGCAGATTGACCGCGACGATCCGGTCGAAGGCGTCGGCCTCCAGCCCGAGAGAACTGCCTGCGACGTTCAGTCCGGCGTTGGCAATGACCGTATCGACGGGGCCGAAGCGTGCTGCTGCTTCGTTATAGGCCGCGATGATCGAGGCCTCGTCGGTGACATCCATCGCCAGCGGCAGCGCTTCGCCGCCATTGTCCGAGATATCCTGCGCAAGCGTGTCGAGCAGATCGGCACGCCGCGCCCCGATTACGACTTTCGCACCGCTCGCCGCCAATATGGTCGCAAAACGACGCCCCAGTCCCGAGGAGGCCCCGGTGACCAGCGCAACACGACCGGTCAGATCGAACGAAAATCCCGTCATGCCGACACCAGTGCCGCAACCGCACGCGCGGACATGACCTTCTTGTCGAGCTTTCCGGTCGCGCCGATCGCCATCTCATCGACCAGGACAAGATGTTCCGGCCATTTCTTGCGCGACATTCCTTCGCGTTGGAGATGCGCGATCATCTCGTCGAAACTGATTGGCGACGCGCCATCGCGTATCCGGGTGCGGAGCGTTGGGCGGTACGCCATTTGTCCTTCGCCCTGGCACCGGGCGAAGTGCTGGCGCTGGTCGGCGAGAACGGCGCCGGGAAAACGACACTCGTGAAGCTGCTTGCCCGGCTCTACGACCCCGTAGAGGGTCGCGTGCTGCTCGATGGTCGAGACCTGCGCGACTTTGATCTCGATGCGTTGCGCGGCGCGATCGGCGTGATCTTCCAGGACTTCGTGCGCTACAATCTACCAGCTGCCGACAACATCGCGGTCGGCCGCATCGAGGCGCGCGGTGATCGTCAACGGATCGAGACCGCCGCCGCCGCCGCCCTCGCGGACGACGTCGTCGCTAAGCTGCCCGGCGGGTACGATCAGATGATCGGCAAGCGGTTCCGCAACGGTGTCGATCTATCGGGGGGTGAATGGCAGAAGATGGCAATTGCCCGCGCGTATATGCGCGACGCCGAGGTCCTGATCTTGGACGAGCCCACCGCTGCTCTCGATGCGCGCGCCGAGTATGAGGTGTTCCAGCGGTTTCGAGAACTCAGTACGGGGCGGTCGGCGGTGCTTATCTCACACCGGTTCTCCAGCGTGCGCATGGCAGACCGCATCTTGTTTCTCAGCGATGGCCGCGTAGAAGCATCTGGTACGCATGACGCCCTGCTCGCCGCTGGCGGGCGATACGCCGAGTTGTTCGAGCTTCAAGCTGCTGGGTATCGATAACTGGCATCGCTTACGCAACGACCCACAAGGCGACATTCGCCCGCGGTTCCTGGCTCACCAATTTCGGACATTCATTCACTTTTCGGGTGATCTCGACCAGGGCCTCGTCCACCGTGCGAGCATCTACTTTCGACAGTTTTCAGACGACTAGCTTTACGCTGTTACATGCAATTTGTGCCGGCAAGGCTGGTGGCCATCGCCCAAAACTTTAAATTCAATGTCATTAGCGCGCCACTCAGGGCATCTGTTCGGTATGAGCCCTGACTGAACCCCGCCCCATCAAGGCTGCTCGTCACTAACCCCACCGACCTAGCATCGGCTCGCGAATCCCGATTGGCTGGTCGATCTCGCCAGAAGGCAAGCGCGCAACGCCGCCGGAATGGGCTGGTACCCAGTCAGGGTACTAGAGCGGTACCAGCCGCCATAGTTGGTACTTTCTCCATAAGCGCTACCATGGCCGGCATGACGACAGACGAGATAGACCACAGCATGCGGGCCGCGATCCAGCGCCTTACGACAGGTGAGCGGGAGTGCCTGAAGCGTTGTCTGGATCATCAGACGGCCAAGGAGATGGCGCTGGATCTGGGCGTGTCTCCTCACGCTGTCGAAAAACGTCTTAAGATGGCGCGTGCCAAGCTGGGCATATCGTCCTCGCTTGAGGCGGCAAAGCTGGTGGCAGCAGCCGACGAGGCCAACCGCCTGGTACCCCAAACGTCCGGACTTTCGGGAACCAACGCGATCGTTGAGGAGGTTCCGGCCGCCATTCCTCTTCCGTCGACCACGCAGGGTGAGCGGCGCCCCTCCATCTATGTGATTTCAGGAGCGATCGTTATGATCTTAGTCGCTGCAGCCGCCCTCATGTTCTGGCTCCAAGGCTCTGGCACTGGCGGCCAACAGGCAATTCCACCCGTCGTTGCTGATGCGGCGCTGGCAACACCAGCGAACGCAGCACCAACACCAGGCACCGAAGCTATGCTGCGGCAGCTTGTCGCCGGCCTCGCGAGCGGCTCACCCGATTACAGAAAACTTTCGCCTGGGTTCGCGGAGGTAGTTCAACGCGATCTCCCCATGACACACCCCATGTTCAAGGCCCTCGGCGAGCTGAAATCTGTGACGTTTCGCTCACGCGGCATGAAGAACGATGACATCTACAACCTTGTCTTTACTAATGGTCAGGTTCTGATGTCGGCCGCGCTCGATCCCGATGGCAGAATGGCGGGCGGCATAATGCAACCGGGCAACCGCATTCCTTCTGCAGCGATGCCATCACCTGGCACTGAGGCTGCAGTTAGGAACCTTGTTGCTGGCTTGGCGAGTGGCTCGCCAGATTACGACAAACTTGCCCCAAAATTCGGTGATCTGGTGCGGAGCGATATGCCGATGTCACGACCTATGTTCAAATCTATGGGCGAGTTGAGGTCGGTCACTTACAAGGGGAAGGGCAGAATGGGAGACGACGTCTACAATCTGGTCTTCGCCAACGGTGGAGTATTGATGTCTGCTTTCCTCGACGCGAACGGACGAATGGCCGGAGGGTTCATCGCTCCGCCGAGTACACCTCTCCCTTGATCCTGCAAGTGGCGGAGCGAAAAGCTTCCTCCATGAGACGCAACCACTCAAGCGTCGCAAGCGGTTGCGTTTTTCATCTGCTTCGCGGCTTCGCTCAGTCGCCCGAGACAGGGGATTGCCAAACGAGCTCTGCCACGGCTCGGTTTGGGAGAAAACGCCCACTTCTCTGTGCAGCGAGACCCAATGTCAGCCGTTCAACGGCCAGCAGTCGCTCTTCAGGACCAGACGTTCGTTCATGTTAGCTGAAGAGATACCGAGGCTGGGTCCCAACAACTTGCCCCACGACGAAACTCACGTAAGCTCTGACCTCTCGCCGTGTTGGCACCGCCTACCAAACCCTGGCGCTAAACGGCTTGGCGATAGCGACAAAGGAATTCAAATGCTCGCCGGTGTCTGTCTGTTTGCCCTGCTTCTCACCACCACCGCCTACGCTCAAACGCCCGGCGACAGCGCCTACCATCGCGCACCCGACGCAATCGCCAAGGCGCTGGAAACACCGCCCACCCCCGGCGTCGCGGTCAGCCCCGATCACCGCACGCTCGCTATCCTGGGACGCGAGAATTTGCCGTCGATCGCCAATCTGTCGAAACCGATCCTTCGGCTGGGTGGCTACCGCATCGATCCCGCCACCAACGGCCAGGCCGAGGTGCGCGTGCAATGGCTGAACGCGCTCAGTTTCAAGGACGTGGAGTCCGGGCGGACCGTTGCGGTCGCGCTGCCCGCCGGCCTGCGCTTCGCCGCGCCCGATTGGTCGCCCGACGGCACCCGGCTCGCCTTCTACGCGCAAGAGGCCGACGGCCTGTCACTATGGATCGCCGAGCGCGACGGCAGCGCCCGCGCGGTCGCCCGCGGGCTGAACGGCACGTTCGGCTCGCCCTTTGCCTGGATGCCGGATGGCAACGCGCTGGTCGCCTATACCGTACCCGCTGGTCGCGGCGCGGCGCCCGTCACGAGCAGCACCCCGACCGGCCCCGTCGTACAGGAAAGCGCAGGGCGCACATCGGCGGCGCGGACCTATGAGGACCTGCTCGGCGATGCGCATGACGAGGCGCTGTTCGACCATTATTTCACCGGCCAGCTGGTCCGGGTCGATCTCGCCGGCGCTACGACGCCGATCGGAACGCCGGGCCTGGTCACCGATTTCAGTGTCTCCCCGGACGGTCGCTATCTGCTGACCGAGCGGCTCAAGCGGCCTTATTCCTATCTGCTGCCCGCCCGCTTCTTCCCGACCGAGATCGCCGTCTCGACGATCGACGGCCAGCCGGTGAAGACCCTGGTCGATCGCCCGCTCGCCGACGATTTGCCGGTCGATTTCGACGCCACCGTCAAGGGGCCTCGCGAGGCGGTTTGGCGGTCGGATGCGCCGGCGACGCTGGTCTGGGCAGAAGCGCTGGACGGCGGCAATCCGCGCGTCAAGATCGCGTTCCACGACAAGGTGATGATGCAGGCGGCGCCGTTCGCTGCGGCACCGGTGGAACTGGCGCAGACCCCAGCCCGCTATTCAGAGACCCTTTGGGGAGATGATGGCTTCGCGATGGTCATCGATCGCGAATGGCGTACGCGCACTGAGCATCGCCTGGCCGTTGCGCCATCACGACCGGGCCAGACGCGGACGGTATCGACGCTCAACTATCAGGATCAATATGGCGATCCCGGCGAACCGCTCGTCGAAGAAAATGCCGCCGGCAAGCCGGTGATGCGCTTCACGCCCGCGCGTGACGGCGTGTACGTCACAGGCGACGGCGCGACCAAGGCGGGGGCGTTTCCCTTCCTGGCGACGATGCCGCTTGCCGGGGGCGAACAGACGCGGCTCTGGACCGCCAAGGCGCCCTATTACGAAACGGTCGTCGCCTTGCTCGACGAGCGCGGGCAGCACATCCTGACGCGGCGCGAGAGCGCGAAGCTTGCGCCCAATTACATGATCCGCGGCGTGAAGGGCGGCAGCGCCAAGGCGGTCACCGCCTTCGCCGATCCCGCTCCGGTCTTCGCCGGCGTCACGCAGCGCACCATCACCTATCCCCGCGCCGACGGACTGCGGCTGTCGGGCTCGCTGTATCTGCCCGCCGGCTACGACGCGAAACGCGACGGGCCGTTGCCGACGCTGCTTTGGGCGTATCCGGCGGAGTTCACCGACGCGAACGTCGCCGGCCAGACGGTCGATCAGGGCAACCGGTTCGTTCGCCCGCGTGGCATCAGCCACCTGTTCCTGCTGACGCAGGGCTATGCGGTTCTCGACAACCCGTCGATGCCGATCATCGGCGAGGGCGGCGCAGAGGCCAACGACACCTACGTCAAGCAGTTGCAGCAGGATGCGCAGGCCGCGGTCGATGCGGTGGTCAAACTGGGCGTCGGCGACCGCGCCCGCATGGCGGTCGGCGGGCACAGCTACGGCGCGTTCATGACCGCCAATCTACTCGCTCACACCGACCTGTTCCGCGCCGGCATCGCGCGGTCGGGCGCGTACAACCGCACGCTGACGCCGTTCGGCTTCCAGGCCGAGCAGCGTACCTATTGGCAGGCTACGCCGACCTACACCGAGATGAGCCCGTTCACCTATGCCGACCGCATAAAGGCGCCGATCCTGCTGATCCATGGCGGCGCGGACGACAATAGCGGCACCTTCCCGATCCAGTCGGAGCGCATGTACGCAGCGCTCAAGGGCAACGGCGCGACGGTACGCTACGTCGTCCTGCCCAACGAACCGCACGGCTATCGCGCGCTGGAATCGACCGAGGAGACGTTGTGGCAGATGACCGACTGGCTCGACCGCTACGTCAAGCCGAAACAGACCGGATCGAGGGTGGCGGCGGTAGCCGCGGAAAAGTGATCGATGCACCGGTGACGGTCCGGAAGTAGGTAGGCAATTTGACCCACAACTAGACGCTCAGCCTGCCATTCCCGCCTCCCAACTTTGGACACCCGTTCATCTTAATATGCTGACCAGCTTCCACCTGCCAAGGTATGATTGGTGGTAAGTGGCATTTCGTAGATAGAGCGCTAGGGAACCTCGAATGCGGTCAGTATAGGGCACGCTCCCGCCGATCCTGATCCGCACTCGTCGGCTAGCCGGGCGAGCGGCTGACGCGCTGACATCATTCCTGCGATGTTGGCATCCAGCGCCGCAAGGCGTGACTGGGCGAGCTCGCGCGCGCGGCTGAAGTCCTGCGTCGCGTCCAGCGCTAGGAGTTCGCTTATCTCGTCCAGTTTGAAGCCAGCTGCCTGCACTTAACGTATGAAGCGGAGGCGCGCACGTCGCTGGCGCTTTAACTGCGAAACCGGTCCCGCCGGGTTGAGCTGGCTCGCTAGGCACGATTGCCATGGCGGTCTGGATGCTTGCCAGAATGTGAGCCGCGTCACCAAGAAAGCTCCTCACGACCCGATATGCAAAATCGCATCAGGAACGTCGTAAACCGCCGCGAGCATAGCTTCGGTTCGCAACAGACCTTCTTGCGAAAGCTGAATACCATCTAACGCGTCTGCGCCCATTTGGACAAAACCGCGCTCCTGTAACAGCTTAAGCCAACGCGATGCCGCAGTCGGAGCCACCCCTGCATACTCAGCGACCTCAGCAAGAGCGAGATTGCGCCCTTCGGCTTCCGCCAAATATATGCCGATAAGGAGCGAACCCACAGGATCAGTGCTGAGTTCGTTACCGAATAGGTTCACGCGTGCGGTATGAACGTGGCGAATCCGTAACGCTGCTTCCCAAAGTCGTGCTGGCGGAAGCTGGCGCCCGTGATCGCGCCAAAAAAGTGTGCTGACCAACCTGTCGGGATTGGAAAAGCGAGTGACGAACAGATTGGCTGCCACACTGCTGCCGTCAGGGCGGATGTAGCGCTTTTGCAGACGGACCGGCGCGGCTCCATCCTCCAGAACCGATAACATGCGAGTGCTGCGATCCATGTCCCTGGGATCGGTGAACAGCTTGTAGGACCGGCCGACAAAGTCAGCCTCCTCGCGCTGCAGCAAATCACAGAAACCTCGATCGCCTGCGAGGATGACACCCTCAACGGTCGATACACAATGAGCCGACGGCATTCACGTTCTCCGCCTCGTCTTTATCATAGGTAGGCTCAGGCTGCTATTAGGCAACAGCCGACATGAGGCGCACGCCAAGATCTGCACCAAGCGCCGCCCCTGCTCGAATGGCTGCCCTTGCACGTCAGGATGGCGTCAAACGTGACCGCTTGTGTGAATGGTTTGTCATGCATTGGTTCAGTTTCAGTTCGGGAACCTATGTTAGCGTCAGCCGATTAGTCCCACGCCGCTGGACATGCCGCGCTACTGAGAAAATTTCATGAAAGATGAAAAACCACCAGCTCAGCTCGATGAGGCTATCAAACTGCTGTCTCAAGCGCTCCAACTGGTTGATGCAGACAATTGCACGCTAGTTGCAGCCCAAATCCAAATGGCACTTGATGCTGCCAACCAGCACAGCCGCAGTCAAAACGATTAGTTTACAGCAGCCTCAACGATTGGGGTCCGATGCATCTGTGAAGCGTTAGACATTGATTGTCCCTCGGCTAGGATATTAGTTAGCGTTACCCGATTGGCGCCCCATGACGCGTTAGCTAGTTCCCGCGCGAGATGGTCGACAAGAGCCTGGACGTACAGATAGTCGGTAGCTGGCTTGCTGAGTCCACGATCCTGCACGTGGCCTCGCTACTCGAGAGCGTCAGCCCAGTACGATATCTGCACCCTACCCTGTGACGGCGAAGTGCCACCCGGTCGAGTTCACCGGGGGCGCTACCCGGCTCCCGCCGCCCGCTATGTGACCGGCTTCGCAACCTGCTTAAGTATAAGATCCTTGGCCGTGTTTCCGCCAAGAACACCTAGCGACCCGCGATACAGCGAGGCCGGCCTACAGACAGCTCATTGGAGTGACGCCCACTTGTGGGGGGTCGGGGCCATTCCGCCGTTTCCCGAAACCTGCCGTTCGTTCGTCACGTTTGAACACCTAGATCGAACGCGAGTCGGGTTGAATGGTAAAGCCCGCGAAGGCGCCCATCCTACAATCCAGCTTGGTCAATCATGGATGCAACCTCGACCGGCAATGCCAACTCTGACTTTGGCAGGAACCGATTAAACGCAGTCTGCACTCGCTTGCGTGCGACCTGATATGCCTTGTGTCGGATCGCGCGCGTCGCATTCGTCCGCCATGATGGGCTCTCGCCAAGCAGCGCCTCCCACTTAGCCTCCTCTGCCTCCAGGATCGACAGCGCCAAGCGCAGTCCATCTCGCCGCCCGCGTGCGTAATCTTCGGACATCGTCAGCTTCTCCGTCATGCGCGCACCGTTGGTCTCGCACCCGATCCTTGGCAAGGCAGCCCCCCCGGGTGGCACGTCCGAAATCGAATCAAAGACCCAGTTGTGGACGTTCGCGAGGTAATCTCCGCTTCCCAACTTCGGCCCTTCGTTCATGTCGAGGTGGGGCTCATGCGGCACGCATTGCCCCAAGCCTAACAGCAAGCCGAATTTGCCGAAAAGGGATGCTGTTACGTGAACGGCGGAGAATGGTAGGCAGCGGAATGGCCGAGTGCGGAAACGAGGCGGTTAGCTGTTCTGCCACAGATCTCCAGTTGTCGACATTCACGCGCTCGGCGGCGTGCTACGATCGAAATCCATTTTGAATGAGCCGTCAGCCCTCAAGACATACGAACAATGATGCCAGTCCTCCTGACCTTCTTTGAGCATGTCACGCCGCAACGCGGATAGAGCATCGTTGACGGATCGGTTCACGAGACGCTCGCCCTCAACGCCTTCCACGAGCTTCCCGTTCTGCACGATATCATACCGTCTCTCCACCCAATCGTCATGAACCTCCGCTACGACTGTGACTTCAGAGACGGAATCATCAAGCATGGTCGCAATTGCGATGCCGATCTTCTCCAACTCACGACTACTTTCCATTTCAAGATCACCTCGCATTCGTAAATTCCCTAAACGTGACCTTCCCATTTATCGAGTACGTCAAGTCGATAAGTTAATAACAGCTTGATTTATAGGGAATATGAGATCTATCTTCGCATACGTAATTTGATGCAGTGTTGCGTTTGGAATGCTTAATTAATATCATTTATTGAACGCAGGTGAGCACTTAGCCTCCGCCAAACTTTCTACTGGTTTTCCAGTTAGAAAACCCTGAACTTGATCGCAACCCCATCGGCATAAAGCCGATAATTGGTCCTCGGTCTCAACTCCTTCAGCAACGATAGTTAAACCAAGGCTCTTGCCTAGACCGATCGTCGCCTTAACGATCGATGCCGACGACGCATGACTGTGCATCGTGGCCACGAAACTTCGATCGATCTTAATCTTGTCGAAGGTAAAATCTTTTAGATTGCTGAGAGAAGAATGTCCTGTTCCGAAATCGTCCATCACAATCTTGGCGCCGTACTCGCGGAGCTTCTCCAGCGTCGCCAGAACGTCGTCCCGTTGAAAACCGAGCAGCGTCGCGCTCTCGGTGACTTCGAGTTCTAATCGGTCGAACGCGACACGCCAACGCAGTGCGGCATCGCATATCTCAGGCGCGAGGCTGAGCGAACGAAACTGTATCGGCGACAGGTTTATCGCCAGTGATACCTTCGAATCCCAGGTCGATGCCGCACGAAGGGCCTGATCGATCATCCACGATCCAATAGTTCCGATGAGTCCGCTGGACTCGGCTATAGGTATGAACACGTCCGGTGGTATTTCGCCCAGGCCGGGATGCCGCCAGCGAAGTAGAGCCTTGTACGCTACGATTTCCAGCGACACCGTATCGGCGATCGGCTGGAACACCAGACGAAGCTCTTGCGCCGAAACGGCATTCTCGAGGTCCCTGGCCAACCGGACGCGCTGACTTTCCTCGTCCTTCAGATGCTTGTTGTAGATTCTCGCCGTATTTTTCCCATCGGCCTTAGCGCGGTACAATGCGAGATCGGCGAGTTCGTGAAGTTCATCTCCGGCCTGCCCGGGTTCTGACAAGGCAACTCCAACGCTCATTTTTATCGCCACGCCCTCGTCCGACGATGTCGAAGCCATCTTGAAGATACGGGAGATCAGCGCTTCTGTAGCTGCGGGTTGAGCACGCGCCACCTGGACGACAGCGAATTCGTCACCGCCGATGTGAGCCACAAGATCATCGCCGCGCACGCAAGAGGACAGAAGCTGCGCCGTACGCTTCAGGACACGGTCTCCGCCCGCATGACCGAGTCGATCATTGATGGCCTTGAACGCGTCCAGATCAATGGCAAACACCGCTACGATGTCACCTGTTCGCGCGCTTCGAGCGAGCTCGTGCGAGAGCCGATTTTCGAACAGAAGGCGATTTGCTAAACCGGTCAACATATCGTGGTTGGCAAGGAACTCGGCGCGACGCTCGGCGGTCCGGCGACTCTCCACGGCATTGCGGTATTCGTTCAGGCCCCGCGCCAAGTCGCCAAGTTCGTCGGCCCGCTCCAGCCCAGGTATGTTTCCGTGATTTTCACCGACCCGGAATTCGCGCAGGCGAGCGGCTACAGTGCTTATCGGCAACACCAGCCTTTGACGAAGCCAGACGGTCATGCCGAATACGATCGCCACGATGACCAGCCCGCCGAGCAGCACGGAAATGATATCCCGTCGGCTCTAACGTCGATTCTTGTCCGCCGCCTTCCAAATCGCCGAGGTCAGTTCCTGGCGCGCTTGACTACGGCTCGTCTCGAACGCCGTTCGCGCACTCAAGAAACGCGGCATGGCAGCCTTGATGCCGGAGGGGTTAGACCGGCTCGTTTCGATCAGTTGGTCGGAGACCATGACAAAAACGGTGGAGGCTCGCTGCTCGTCCTGGGCAGCTTCCGATCCCAGTTGCGACCTGTAGTCGGGTGATTGGCCCGTTTGTAGCCAACGGTTTTTAGACTCCGTGATGCGCTTGTGCAGATCGTTCCAGCTTGCATCGGGTACCTTCGTGCCGCGTTCGGCGTCGCGGGTCAGGCGACCAATTTCCTGGCGCAATTGACGTTGTAACTTCTCCAGCCGGTCCTCGCGGCCGAGCGCGAAAGTGAGAGATGTGATGCGCAGATCGGCCTTATGGATTTTATTGCTGACCGAAAGACCGACTGCCAATACTGCTAGCGCCATCAGGATGACAGACGCGCAGGCTATGGATACGCGCGCTGATATTGATAACCGCACAAGCTTCTCCCCGAACCCCGCATGACGCCAATGCGTTACGTTATGGTTAGAAGACGCACGGGCTCGGTCTGCCAAACGCTCATCACGACCCACAAGCCGACACTCACGAGCAATTTCCTCTTTCCCCATCTCTGCCGTTCGTTCATCTTCAGCCTGCACGAAATGTCGCCGATTTTCGAACTCAAAGAGGCTTTGTACGTGCAAGCCATGCCGCCCAATGCTCATGGCTCAGTGAGACGAACTCAATCTATCAGCGGTGGGGGATCAGCGTCGAAAGCGAGCCCCTGCTGCTAGCGAAGCAACTGACTGCAACCATTTGCAAAATGTCGGTCAGGGAAGGGTTCCGATCGGCGCCGATCTAGCCCCTACCATGTAGGTTTTCGAGGTAGTTCCAATAAATTAGCGATACTCTGCCATGGCAGAGCTTTCGACGCCGATCCACAACCGGCGTCATCGAGTGATGGGAGCACAGATTTGGTCTTCGCTCGGTAAAACCGTGACGGAAATATCGGGGCCATGCATCTATGCTGTGGTCAGGAGTGAAATGAGGCACGTAACTACCGAACTCGTAAACTGGGTTGCCCGGCAGATTCTGCCGCATGAGCCCGAGTTGCGACGGTGGCTCCGGGCCGGATTTCCTGGTGTTGATGTAGATGATGTCGTCCAGGAAGCCTATTGCCGGTTGGCGGCGTTGGCAGATTTCAAGCGTGTAGAGGATCCGCGTCGTTATCTGTTTCAGACAGCACGCAACGTAGTTCTGACCGAGCTACGCAGAGCTCGCGTCGTGCGTTTTGAGGCCGTCGGAACCATTGCCGATCTCGAACTTGCGCTAGCTGCCGACCATCTTTCACCTGAACGTATCGTCGCAGGGCGGGGACTATTAGCGAAAGTCGAACATCTTCTAGCCGCGCTTCCAGAGCGAAGCCGAACCATCTTTCGCATGCGAAAGGTCGAAGGACTGTCGCAGCGGCATATCGCAGAAGAATTGGGCGTGACTGAGATGATCGTTGAGAACGATCTGGCACGGGGATTAAAAATTATCCTTAGTGGCCTTTCAACAGATGACAGGGCTGACTTGCCATCGCGAAACGAAAGGAATCGCAATGCGCGACCATCCTGACGCTATCGACGTTGCTGCAGCGAGGTGGGTCGCGCGACTGGATCGCGCACCAGACGATGCGAACTTGGCAGGCGAGATCGACCGTTGGTGTGCAGAACATCCGCGACACGTTGGTGCCTTGCTGCGTGCCCGTGCTGTTTGGAGTGGGTTGGACGCGGCTGATGCCCGCATAGTAGCGAGACCGTTATTCTCTCGTCGGCGAGTACTGACGGTCAGCGGGGGCTTAGCGGTTGCTGCCGCGGCCTTAGGCGTGGTCTGGCTAGAAACGCACGGCAGTATGGGCATAGAGACAGCTGTCGGCGAACGCCGTCTAGCCAAGCTTGAAGACGGATCAACCATCGTTCTCAACACCGCTAGCCGGACTCGTGTACGAATGACGCCGGAGCAGCGGTCGGTAGCGCTTGACGATGGCGAGGCCTGGTTCGCGGTAGCAACGGATCATGCTCGACCGTTTGTGGTCTCTGCGGGCGACGTGCGGGTTCGTGCGGTTGGAACGGCCTTCGCGGTTCGCCGTTATCCGGGCCGCGCTGAGGTGACGGTAACGGAAGGGCGTGTTCGAGTCTGGTCGGTTGCTGCCCCAGAACGCTTCGTCATGTTAAGCGCTGGCAAGCAAGCAAGCGTAGCAGATGTGTCCGGTACCGCCGAAACCGTCGTCGCAAATGCGAAGCCCGCCGAGTCATTAGCATGGCGACAGGGTGAAATCATACTCGATGGTATGACTTTTGGCGACGCTGCAGCCGAGTTCAACCGGTACAATAGGCGACAATTATCCGTTGATACACAACTAGCCGACCGCAGGATCGTGGGTTGGTTTCGCACCGATGATCTGGACGGGTTCGCACGCGCGGCTGCGATAATGACGGGTGCGAAGATCGAGAGAGACGGCACTGATTTACGGATCGTAAAATAAATCTCGCAAATCCTGACGGAAACGGGAGCGCGACGCATCTTCTCCTGCAGGCGCGCTAAAGACGCGGTCGGCAGATCGGAAGGGGAGGATTATAATGCGTTCGCAGTTCTATTTGGGCCTTATGTTGACCAGCGTCGCGGTTGCCGCATCGCCAGCAGTTGCTTTCGGACAGACCCGAAACTTTGATGTTGCCGCCCAGTCGGCATCGACCGGTATCGTCGCATTCGCACGCCAGGCGGGCATTCAGATCATTGCGCCTGAAGACGCTACGCGCGGCCGACGGATCGTCGCAATCAAGGGCAATCTTGCAGTCGCCGACGGCCTTCGCCAGATCGCCAGCGCCTCCGGTCTCAAGATCGTGTCATTCAATGGCCGCACGGCTGTGCTCGCGACCGGGGTTATGGCGGCACCCCGCTCGACAACTCAAGTATCAATCGCAGTTGCGCAGGATACAACCGCCCCAACTGCGGTGGGCGCATCTGATGAGAACGCGGACATAGTCGTCACGGGGCAAACATCCCGTAATCGAGCTCTAATAACATCGTCAGCTGATATTACGCTAGCGTCGCGCGCCGATATCGACCGCAAGGCTCCGCGGTCGACCGCGGATATGCTTGAACTTATCCCCGGCATCTTCGTCGAGTCGACCGCGGGCGCCGTATCGAACAATTATTCGGTGCGCGGCCTGCAAGGTGGCGGCCAGCGCTTCATCCAGCTGGAAGAGGACGGCATGCCGATCCTGTACAGCGGCGGCGGTGCCGACTTCTTCTTCGACCAGGACCTGACGATCGATCGCCTCGAAGCGGTAAAGGGTGGCTCGTCAGGCGTATTGACCGTCAATGGTGCCGGCGCGACGATCAACTTCATTTCCAAGACGCCGAACTTCACGCGTACCGAAGCGATGGCGCGCGGCAGCTACTACAATTACGGCCAGAAGCGCGGCGAACTGTACCTGTCGTCGCCCATCACCGACAAGCTGGCGTTCAACGTCGGCGGCTATTTCCAGTCGAGCCCTGGCGTGCGCGACAACCCGTTCGAATATCGCGGCTGGCGCATCAAGGGCGCGCTGGAATATCGCCCCGAGGCCGGTGGCTATATCCGCATCTCCGCCAAGGGCGGCGATATCGAGAATGCCTTTTACGCGGATCAGCCGTACCGCTTCATTGATGGCGAGCCGAGCGGTATCCCGAGCCTCAGCACCCAGTTCGGCAATGTCGGCGGTGATGCGTTCAAGAGCATCCAAGTCCCGGTCTCGACTTTCGCGAATCCTAGCGGCTTCCGCGAATTCCGCTATCAGGATGGCATCAAGGCGAAGACTGCTCAGTTCCGCATCGACATGGAAACGCCGGTCAGCGACAGCGTCAACCTGTTCCTCCACAGTCGCTATCTGAAATACTCTTACGACTTCAACGGCCTGTTCCCCGGCTCGGGCACCGGGAACGCCGGTCTGACCAGCGCCGTCAACTATTTGACGCCCGGCGCCGGTTCGCCGATCAACGACCTGCTGACCGCGGGGCGAACGGCGTTTCCGACCGCGACGCGCTTCGGCATCCGCAACCTGCGGACCGGCACGGTGCTGGGCAGCAACCAGACCACGGACCTGAATGCGCTGAACGGCAACGGCTTCCTCCAGCGCACAACGCTCAACCACGATTACATCGACGGGAAGGATTTCGGTCTCAACGGCGGCGGCACGTGGGAATATGAGAGCGGCGGCTTCAAGAACTCGCTGACCGTCGGCGCGATGTATTACGACGTGACACGCGAGCAGGACCAGTCGGCGACGGCAAGCGTCGTCAACGACGTGCGGTCGAACAGCGACATCTACGACATCGTCGCGCTGAACGCGGCTAATGGCGTCGTCGGTACGCTGTCCGATAACGGCCTGGTTTCGTATGGCGACTGGGGCGCTGGCATCCGCACGCGCAAGGACTCCACCGTCTCGTTTTATGCCAATGACGAGCTGTCGATCGGCGACCTACATCTCGACGGCGGCATCCGCTGGGAGCGCGACTCCGCGACGTTCCTGGACGGTCAGGCAGCGGCGGTGAACCAGCCGGTGCAGCCAAACGTGCCCGGCCTCATCCGCACGGTCGGATCGACCTTCGACGGGACCTTTGCACGGACGCAGCGGACACAGTCGAAGGCAGCGTACACCGCCGGCGCGAACTATCAGTTCACGCCGAACCTCGCGATCTACGCGCGCTATGCGAACGGTTTCCAGACCAACAACACCGATCCTATCACGACGATCGAGCTGTACGAGGCTGGTGTCCGCTATCAATACCAGCGCTTCATCAGCGGCTCGGCAACCGTTTTCCAGACCAACTTCAAAAACCAGAACTACAACTTCGCCAACCCGACCAACCCATCGCAACAGCAGAACATCAACGCCGACCTGCGCACGCGCGGCGTCGAAGTGGATGTGAACGTCCGTCCGATCACGTGGTTCTCGGTGGATTTCCAGGGCGTGTTCCAGCAACCCAAGCTGCTCAACCTCGAGATCGACGGCGTTAGCCAGGGTGCTCAGTACGAAGGCAACCGCCCCGAACGCACGCCCGCCAAGCTGTTCACGATCACGCCAGCGATCAAGCTGCCGAATGGCTTGGGCGAAGTGTACGGCCGCTACAAATATGTCGGGCGGATCTTCGCGGATGCCGGCAACGGGGTCGCTCTCCCCAGCTACGGCGTGACCAGCGCGGGGATCACGATCAACGTCAACGAACGGATCCAGGCGAACTTCAACGCCGACAACATCTTCAATGTCGTTGGCCTGACCGAGGGCAATCCGCGGCAGGGCCAGACACAGGCGGTAACCGATGGCTATTTCTATGCCCGCGGCATTGTCGGCACGACCTATGGCGGATCGGTTACGCTGAAATTCTGAACGACTGACGATTTGGGGGTTCAAACGGGGCGGCGAGCAGGCAACTGTTCTGCCGCCCCTTTTCGCGGAGTGACAATCATGAAGACGATAGCGCGCATGGCGATGGCGGGTGGCCTCGTACTCCTCACTTGCGCCGCGGCGCCGATCACGGCTCGACCGGAGCTTGCGTATCAGTTGACCGAGGGGAAGAACCTCAACGCCTTCGTCCGCGACAAGGCGGTGGCGGCGCATGTCCTGCTGCGCAACGGTAACGATCCGCGCATCCTGGTAGCGTTTCCGGCGGGCAACAGCGGTGTCGGCCTGTGGTTCGCGAACACCGCACGCCCCGTGACCTGGCGGCTGGACCAGGCACCGCTACCGTTGAACCGCGGGAGCCTGCACGGCATCGTTGCGGTCGCGACCGTCGATGCGCCGCGGCTGGTTCCAAAGCAGGCGGTGTTGTCCAACATCCGCTTCCTGCGCGACTATCAGGCAGTTGGGACGTTCCCCGTGGAACTCGCCGCGACGCCGGCAATCGCCGGGGATGTAATCACGTGGCACCGCAAGCGCCTCGACGGGGCGGCAGGCTATGAACTGACGCTGCGGGTTGTCGAGGGGCGGATCGACCGGGGCGCCATCGTTGCCGGCCCGAACGGGCAGATCCGGTTGGAGATCACTGCGCTGACCGGCGACGCACCGTTGACCCCTATCCCGGCGGCGAAGTTGCTCAATGCGACGGCGGCCGCCGATCCCGCCGCGCGCAATGCACTGGCGTTTCTCAGCTATCGGGAAAAGTTCCTGGCGGGTTCCTGGCGCTTCGATACGTATTTCGGGCGCGACACGCTGATGTCGTTGCGGCTGCTGATGCCGGCGCTCAAACCCGTCGCGATCGAAGCTGGCCTCAATGCCGTCATCGCGCGACTGTCGGCTGGCGGCGAAGTCGCGCATGAAGAAGGGATTGGCGAATTCGCGATCCTCGCCAATCGCAAGACGAGCCGCAGCGGTGACGCCGCCGAACTCGATTATGGCATGGTCGACGACGATTACATGCTCGGACCGGTCGCCGCTGACTATCTGCTCGGGGCGGACAAAGCACGTGCGTCCGCCTATCTGGCCGCGCCGCTAGCAAGCGAGAGCCAGCCGGGGCGCGGCGAGACGGTCGGTGCAGCGCTGGTCCGCAATCTCCGCTTCGTGCTGGCGCAGGCGAGTGCGTTCGCCGCAGCCCCATCGGCCCGCAACCTCGTCGCGATCAAGCCCGGGCGGATGACCGGCGAGTGGCGCGACAGCAATGAAGGCCTTGGCCGCGGCATTTACGCGTATGACGTGAACGCCGCCCTAGTCCCCGCGGCGATCGAAGCGGCAGATCGCCTCGCGCAGGCCGGACTGCTCGACAGATATCTGTCGGCGGGCGATCGCGCGGCGTTTGGGCGGGCCGGCACGATGGCCGAAGTCTGGCGGACAAAGGCACCCGCGCTGTTCCGCGTCGAAATTCCTGCTGCAACGGCCGCGGCGGGCGTGCGGCGCTATGCAGCGACCCTTGGCCTGCCCGCAGCACCGGCGCTGGCGGCACTGGGCAAGGCCCCGGTCGTATTTCATGCGCTATCTTTGGGCGCCGATGGCGCGCCGGTTAAGATCGTCAATTCGGACGAGGGCTTTGCGCTGTTGTTCGGGCGACCGTCCTCAAACGATCTCGATACCTTTGTGGGCGGGATCATGCAGCCCTTCCCGGCGGGTCTGATGACCGACATCGGCTTGCTGGTAGCTAATCCGGCGTTCGCCGATGGGGCGGCACAGGCGCGCTTTACGCCCGCGGCATATCACGGCGCAGTCGTCTGGTCGTGGCAGCAGGCGTTGCTGGCGGCGGGGCTTGAACGCCAGTTGCAGCGGACTGACCTGCCCGCGGCGACCCGGACGCGGCTCAGGACGGCACAGGCGGCGTTGTGGCGCGCGATAGCGGCAGGCAGGACGATCCGCGGATCGGAACTCTGGTCGTGGACGTACAAAGACGGCGGCTACCGCATCGTCGCCTTCGGTGCAGGCAAGGCCGATGTCGACGAATCAAACGCGGCGCAATTGTGGAGCACGGTCTATCTCGCCGTGCAGCCGCCGGAGGCTCGCTAACCGGCGAAGAAGCCAGTGATCGTCAGGCGTCCGGTTTGCGGGTCGGACCCCAGCGACGTGCCGTCCGCGATCTCACCCGAATGCAGCAGGCTGCTGCGATACAGCAGCGCCCGATTGTACACGCCGTCGATGCGCGTGATCCGTTCGAACAGCGGCGTGTCGCCGGCGATATAGGACTCGGGTGCGCCGTGCTTCGCCAGATCCCGGTTGAGCGCGGCGAAGTAAGGATCGCGGCGACTGGCGTCGATCGTCTCGAACCCGGTCGAACGATGCCGGTAGAACGCGGTACCGCCGGTTTCGTCGGGCACGAGATAATGGATCAGCGCCAGCCGTCCGGGCTCCACCGCATCAACGTGCGGCAGGCGTTGCTCGATCGACAGCGCGGACGGCGCCATCGTCACGATCGAGAAGCGCGCCTCCAGCAGCGACAGCCCGGCCGACATCCCAAAAACCTGCTTCGCGATCGTCGCGATGAGCGCCCCTTGATCGCGCATATAGCTATCGGGAAGCGACGCGGCGATTCCGGGGTAATGTCGTCCTGCCGGGCCATAATCCTGCGTCGCGGCAAAAACTCGCAGCGCGTGGGGATCGGGGACGAAGTGGTCGATGACGACCACCGGCTCCCCTTCCGTACCGATACGGCGCGCCCGCACGTCGGGCGTCGTCATCTCCCGGCGACCTGCGGGGCAACGAGCGCTGCGATGGCCGCGTCATGCAAGGGCAGCGTGGGCGTCGCGCGCGCGATGACAGTCTCGATCTGGTTGAGCTGGCGGCGGTTTGTCGCCGCATCGAGGGTATCGGCCAACGGCGCATGGCCCAAGGCGCCCACCCCCTGCCCCTCCAGCACCGCGAGCCAGCTTGCCTCGCGGAACAGATCGTCGGCACTCAACATCAGACGTCCGGCGCGCGTATATTGCGCGATCTTGTCGACCAGCGTGGGAGGCGGCGTCATATGGCGAGTGTGTTGCCAGAGCGGCGCGTCATGGCCCTGCGTGGCGTGATAGTGCAGGATCAGAAAGTCGCGGATGCCGTCCATATCACGTGCGAACAGCGTGTTGAACTGACGCGCCAGTACGGGGTCGCAATCGGAATCCGGGAACAGCGTGATAAGCTTCGCGATACCGCTCTGGATCAGGTGGATACTGGTCGACTCGAGCGGCTCGAGGAACCCCGATGACAGCCCGATCGCGACAACATTGCCGCGCCATGCCTCGCGCCGGAACCCTGCGGTAAAGCGCAGCATCCGTGGATCTGCCAGCGCTTCGCCGTCTAGGTTGGAGAGCAGGGTCGCCACCGCCTCGTCGTCCGACACGAAACTGCTTGCATAGACATAGCCGTTGCCGGTGCGGTGCTGGAGCGGGATCCGCCACTGCCAGCCGGCGGGGCGCAGCGTCGACCGCGTGAACGGCGTCGTTGCGGCGATGCGCGCGCACGGCACGGCGACTGCGCGATCGCAGGGCAGCCAATGCGACCAGTCCTCGAACCGAGCGCCCATCGTCTCGCCGATAAGCAGCGCACGAAACCCCGAGCAGTCGATGAAGAGATCGCCCTCCAGCCGCTCGCCCCGGTCGCTCGTCAAGGCGGTGACGAAGCCGGTTTTGGGATGACGCTCGATATCGCGCAGCAGGCCCTCGTGCCGGACGACGCCGCGTTTCTCTGCAAGTTGGCGCAGGTGGCGGGCGTAGAGGCCGGCGTCGAAATGATAGGCATAGCCGAGCGTCGACAGGATCGACCGCGGATCGTCCACGGGCTTCGCGAAGCGGCCGTCGGCGGCAAGCTGCGCGGCCAGCGAATAAACCGAAAGCGGCCGATCGAGTCCGTCTCCCTTCCCGCGCAACCAGTGCTGGTGGAACGGCACGGGTCCAAGATCGACGCCGTAGCGACCAAACGGGTGGAAATACCGCGTGCCGGGTCGCGCCCAATCGACGAATTCGATGCCGAGCTTGAAACTCGCTTTCGTCGCCGCGACGAATGCCTCCTCGTCCAGTCCGATCAACTGGTTGAACCAGTGGATCGTCGGGATAGTCGCTTCGCCGACACCGATGGTGCCGATTGCGTCAGATTCGAGGATGCTAATGTTGACCAGGTCGCCGAACGTGGCGCTCATGGCCGCGGCGGTCATCCACCCCGCGGTTCCTCCGCCAAGGATTACAAGACGTTGCACGCGCTTCATGCCACGCAGTCCTGCGCAATTTCTCTTGGATAGCAAGCTGCTTCCTTACTCATGCCGGCGCGACGGTTAGCGGCGATAGGTACCCATTGGCCTGCAGTCCCGGTTGGCCAGCGGCGTTCTGCCGGCGCGTGGTCGATCACTCGCGTAGACTGGCAGCGCGCACGCAGCGGGTCAGTCATTCGGGCCCGTGAACGGACCCAAAAGCAGACGCTCAGAGCATCGGGACAGCTCCCCAACTCCGGCCGCTTGTTCATGTCCAATCCCAGAGTGAAGTTAGGACGGCAAGCCCCTCCCTTTGACCGCCAAGCTTTCTCAAAAAAGATCGAATTTCGGGAATTAACCGCCACGTCGTATTGTGGTGTCGAACGAGGATATCGGACCGAGTTGTGCAGTCTTACCCAATAGGCATGATCTTACCGGTGCCAGGCTTGGGGCGTCTGGTTCTGTTCGATGCGTATCTGGCGAGAGATGTCATTCACCGGGAGATCTGGGGACGAGAGGTGTTCCTGTTCGACGCCAGCAACTGGCCTGTGTGGCAGATTGCGCCGGAACAGGGCGCGACGGACGACATGCACCTGAATTTCGATGCGACCCGCCCCGCGACCGACACCTTCTCCGCCATCAGCAATATCGACGGAAGGTTCTATGCGAGCCGGATCGGCGGTGATACCTTCGTGATCGATATGACGACCGGCGCCGCCTCGTATAGCGGCGGGGCACGGACATAGTCCGTGCGTAGCGGTCAGATGGCGGGATTGACCCATTTCCGGTCGCTCAGGTGCCTCTCTCCGCTTCCCATCTTCAGACGCTCGCTCATGATCGCCCGACTAGCATCCTTGGCTGATATCGCGGATTCAGGGGCAAGACTTTGACTGGTTTAGCAGCGCCAGCCGACGATCACGGGTAGGCAGCCTTGAGCGGCAGCTTCAAAGCAATTAGCTATTTAGCGGCAAGCTCACCGGCGCCGCATGCGCTCAAATTCCACGACCAGGAACGCAATCGACCAGCCTAGCACTGAGAACAGCCCGCGGTTGATGCCTCCGATCGCCGCAACTTGTTGCCACGGTAGCCACCGCAGATTTGGAAATAGCCGAGCTCTGCGTGGGTGACGGCTGAGAAATACCATGTATCTAAGACAACAACTGGAGGTTCCTTTTCAGCTCGGGTAGTTTTGATGCTGCATGCGATCGGCCGATTTTGAGACTGGAGCTGGCGCCGCTAGAACGCCAGCCTCAAACCCGGCCGCGCCCAATTGGCACTCGCCAGCCTGCCGGTCGCCGATAGCGTGACGAACGCGGTACGGTGGTTGATGCCGCCCCAACAGATATTGGTCGTGTAGGGATCATCCGTGGCGACGGTTTCGACCAGCCCGCCACGCGGCGAGATCACGGTGATGCCGCCCGTCCCAAGGGTCGCGACGCAGATGTTGCCGCTCTCTTCGACGCCGAGGGAATCGAAGAATGCATAGCCGCCGGGAGCATACAGGAAACGCCCCCCGCTGCCGCCTGACGGACCACCGCCAGCAACCTGCCCAGGACCGATGATATCGAACGCCCAGAGACTGCGGGTAAAGGTCTCGGAGACGTACAGGGTGCCTCCATCTGGCGACAGGCCGATGCCATTCGGGTTCTCGAGTGGGAAAATGACTTCTCGACACTCTCTGCCGTCGGCCGTTGCGTAAAACACGCCGGTAACGTCGCGCTCGCGCGTTCGGGTCTTGCCGTGATCTGTGAACCAGAAGCCGCCATGCGCATCGAAAACGATGTCGTTCCGAGCCCGCAGCGGGGCATTGACGGCTTCGCTGTAGAGCGTTTCGACATAGCCCGTGGCAATGTCGATTCGTTCGATCCGGCCGCCGCCATAGTCGTCGGCCTGTCCATGAGGGATCAGGTACCCGAACGCCTCGCGCCATGCGAAACCGCCGTTGTTGCAGCAATACAGCTTACCGTCGGGCCCCACGGCCAGTCCGTTCGGCCCCCCGCCGGGTTCGGCGACCACGGTCTTGTTGCCGTCTGAACCGACGCGGGTGACCCGGCCGGCCGCTATTTCGACCAGGATGACGCTGCCATCGGGCATCGCGACCGGCCCTTCTGGAAACCTCAGCCCTTCGGCGATTGTGACCAAATTCTGCATCACCGCTTACCGCCATGATCCGCGTTCGCCGCCGAGAAGCGATGCGCGGCGAGCCAGGATTCAAGCCACTGCGGCCATTGCGCCGATGGCGTGCCCGCGACGCCCATGCCGAAGCCGTGCCCACCGGACGGCAGGCGGTGCAGTTCGACCGCGATGCGCGCTCTCTCGCACGCATCGCGGAGAATGAGCGCGTTGTGCGGGTCGGAGATCGGATCGTCCTCGGCCTGGACAAGGAATATCGGCGGACAGGCGGCACGCACATGTGTCTCGACCGACCAGTCAGCGCTCACCGCCGCACCGGGATGCGCGCCGATCAGCACGCGCCGCGTCGATGTATGGTCATAGGGTGGCTTCAGCGTCACCACCGGATAGATCAGTGCCGCGACATTGGGCCGGGGCGGATTGCCGGTCTATGACGTCCATCGGAGCATATGACGGGAAGTTCGACCGCGTCGCGGCCAGCCCCAGCAGATGACCGCCGGCCGAGAAGCCCAGGACGCCGACGCGTTCCGGATCGATACCTAGCGAACCTGACCGCGAACGGATCAGGCGGAGCGCACGCTGCGCGTCCTGCAACGGCGCCAACGGGCCATCCGCCCACCCCTCGCCGGGGAGGCGATAGCACAAAATGAACGCGGTGATGCCATAAGCCGCCAGCCACGATGCCGCGGGAATAGCCTCCTTCCCCTCCTCGATCCGCTTGTATCCGCCGCCCCCGGCGATCAGTATCGCCGCTCCGGTCGGACGATGCGGCCGGACGACGGTGATCGTCGGGACCGCGATGTTGCTGACGGCGCCGCGCCCGTCGATCGCGACCGGGCCGGCGGGGCCACCACCGCCCGGCGGCGTCGACCAGAGCGGCCAAACGTCCTGCGGCGGCGCGGCGCGCAACAGGGCGGGCATGAGCCCCGCTCCCGCGACCATTGCCAACGCGGTCCGTCGATCGACATTCCAGGGAGCGTCGGGTTTGATCGGCATCGAAGTACCTCGCATTTGAGATTGGTGCTTGTCGGGGTCTTCGAAAGAACCTTCACGGCTATGCCGCGTAGGCACGCGGACCGGTCCCTTACGGTTGCGCCGCGGGGCCGCCGGGAAATGACGGACGCGCCCGTACCGCCATCGTACCGCGATCGGCATCGTAAAGGATATCGTAGGCTAGATACGGGGTCACACCCATGCGTAGCTGCGCGGCCTGCTCGCCCGGCTTGTCGATCGCCGAGTATTTCGTCATCTGGCGGCGGTCGTTCAGGCGAAGCGTCATGCCGGGTGAGCGGGCGTCCGGCGCGCCGAACACGAACCGCGCAGGTGCGCCAGCTATCGCTTGCGGGAACATGCCCGCGTTAAAGACGCCGATCCCAGGTGCGCCAGTATCCAGTGTCGCGTTCCCGCAAGCACGCGCGGGCCTTGGCGTCGGCCGGTACAGGCATGCCAGCACCTGACCGGGGTTTTGCCCTGACGGCACCTGGCGGAAGCCGGCTTCGTCACGCGCGTTCGGGTTCAGCATCAGCGTGCCAGGTCGCCCCGATCCGGGTTGCGGCAGGCTGACGATCCAGCGGTGAATGCCGAGCTGGACGAACGGATTGCGTGGGATCGCGTCAAGATTGGGCTTGATGCCGATGATCCCGAGAAAGCCTTCGCCGGGAAGACCGTCGCCCATCACCCGGTATCGCCCGATACCCAGCCTGGCCGCACATGCGTTGCCGCCCTTTGCGCAATGGACACCGAGCACCTGTTGAACGCCGATGACGGCGGACCGGTTGCCGACCCCGATCTGGCCACGGGCAATCGGGCCATCGAGCACGACGCCGCTGCCGAACGGTTCGTGATTGGCCTTGCCGGTCGACTGCAACCCAGCCTGTGCGTCTGGCAGAAGACGCAACCCTGCCGATCCGGTATCAAGTCCGACTAGCACGGGTTGGCCACCGACCGAGATCGGTATCGCGTACCGGGTGGTGCCGTTGCTAAGTTGAAGCTGGCGGATCGGCACCTCCGCGCGTCCAGAAGCCGGTCCGGAGCGAAAGTCTCCATCGACGCGCTGCGCGATCAGCGGCGGCGACGCAGCCATGGTCATCACCACTGCGCTGACAACGCCTGACGCGGTCCTTCGATAGGTCATCGGTGTCGTTCCTTGTATCACGTCTCGCTGGGCAACGATTGCGGTGTGCGCCGCGCCCGCCTATTGCTCGCCGGACGCCTTCTTCAGGCTTGCAAGCGCCGCGGAAGACCCTGCGAGCACACGCGTTACCAGCCTGCCGTCCGAAGATGCGGGCTTCGCAGCATACGCCTCGGCATAGCTGCCCGAGGTCGCCATGCTGAACCCCAGGTCGACGAGTTTGCCCTGCGCATATCGGCGAGCGAGCATTCGACGCGAGACGGCCGTCCCCAGTACCTTGGGATTGGGATCGAGCCAGACGGTCCCGTGGGAGTCCGCTTTGCCGATGTGGCAATCTATCGGCTGCGCGGTCTGCTCACCGTTGTTCATGCGTGCGACGGAGGTGCCATGATCCGCGCAGAACGAGAGCCCGGTCGCATCGCGCCGAACGAAGTCCGCCGTCACGATCTGACCGGTCCTCAACCGGTTCCCGCTATCGTCGGCGACGGGGCGCAGGATCCTGACCTTGCACTCGGGCGTCTCCCTCGCGATCGCCGCAGTGGAGAGGAAAGGCAGGACGACGAGCAGGCCAAACAATTTCACGGGGTTTCTCCGTATCGTGACTATCAAACACATAAATAGCGGCGCTCAGGCCGGTAGCGGCGGTCCCTGCGACACGCCGAGCCGCGAGTCCGCGAGGCCGACGAACAGCCACCAGCGGCCGGCGAACGCCACGAGCCCCTGCGCGAAACACACATTGCCGACCTGCCCCGCGGCTTCCGCCGGGTCGATGCGCAGGAAAGGCTCCGGCAAGCGCCCGATCACCGCGCTCGGATCGCGCGCGTCGAGCAGCATCTGTCCGGGCTGGTAGGCGAACGGCGGCGCGTCGGCGACGCCGCCGTCGAAATGGTTGGTGCCGTTGTAGATCAGCACAATGCCGTCATGGGTCAGGACCGCGGGGGGCCCCGGTTCGGTCAACAGCGAGTCGAACCGGTGACGACGCGGCCCGGCGATCGCGCGCAGGCCGCGCGGCCCCTCAATCCGATCGATCGTCCAATGTCCCATCAGGCCGCTCGCACTCGGATCCCAGGTTAGATAGCGATCGGGCGCGGTTTCCGATTCCAGCGGCGTCCAGCGGATCAGGTCGGTGGAGGTGGCGGCAAAGACCATGCCTTCCCCCCAATACATCCAGTAGCGACCGTCGATCCGAGCCGCGACGAGCCGCCCATCGACTAGCGCGGTCACGATCGCACCCGCTTTCGTCGGTCGGCGGACATAGGGCGAGCCGGCAAAGGCTGGGCCGTGCTTGGTCCAAGTCCGCAGGTCAGGCGAGGTGGCGACGAACAGGCATCCGACCTTGCCGTCGAACGCGGTGTAGGTGCAAACGAAGCCGCCATCAGGTGACGCGACGACACGCGGGTCCTCCACGCCGCCGGGCCATTCCCATGCCTGCCAGCGGTCGTCGGCGGGAAACAGCACAGGCTCCGGATCGATATCGAAATGGACCCCGTCGATGCTGGTCGCGAGACCGATGCGCGAAGTACCGGCGTAGCGGCCGACGCGATCCTCGCCACGAACCAGCAGGCAGATCTTCCCCTCATGCACAACTGCACCGGGGTTGAAGATGTCCTTTTCGGCCCAGGCAATACGTCGCCCGGCCAGGGGGCAGTCGAACGCGATGTCGGCACGCTGCTCCAGAATGCGGCGCGGCGGCGCGAACGGTCCGATGCTCCAATCAGGCTGCTTGGGGATCGTCATGCGAAATCCTTCAGACGCGCAGGGACCAAGCCCCGCGCAATCAATAGAGCGCCGTCGAGACCGGCATCTTCCAGCATGGCCGGACGGATGAAGTCGGCAGCGGTGGCGGCTGGTCCGATGCCGTAGCCGCGAACCGCTTCGGCAAAGGCGGAGCGGATGGCCGCCAGCATCGACGGTGCACGGCCAATCCCGCCACCGATCACGATCCGGTGCGGCGACCAGGCGAGCACGGTCGCGACGAGCAACTGGGCGATATAGCCTGCGGTCAGATCACGCACGTCCTCGCGGGCGATCAGCGTCTCGCCCGTGCCCAAACGCTGCGCTACTGCTAGACCGGCAGCGAGCCCCTCGGCGCAATCGTCGTGGAACGGGCAAGTCGACGGCATGATATCGCCGCGCCGCCGGACGATCCTCAGATGACCGATCTCTGGATGCAGGGCACCACGCAGCGTACCCGTTGCGGTGGCAAGCCCTGCGCCGATCCCCGTCCCGATCGTCACATAGGCGACGCTGGTACAGCCCTGCCCTGCCCCGAGTTCACGCTCGGCCGTGGCGGCAGCGTTGACGTCCGTATCGACTGCCACCAGTATGTTCAGCGTCTCGGCGAGTTCGGCGCGCAGGTTGCTGCCGGTCCACCCAGGCTTCGCGGTGGCCAGCATTTTGCCATATTCGGGGTGAGCAGCGTCAATCAGGATCGGCCCGAACGCCGAGATACCGACTGCGACTAGCGGATCATCGCTGACGTCGAGCGAGCGAGCGAACGCCACAAGGCCAGTCAGTGCGGCTTCGGGCGTGGTGGTCGGCCAGCGACCACTCGCCATTACCATGCCACCGGCCGCCACGATGCGCGCGACGATCTTGGTCCCGCCGGTCTCGATCGCGAGCCAGCTCATGCTGTTACCGTCACGCGTCGTGCGTCGAGATCGCGGAGGATGCCCGCATGCCGTGTGGCGTCCAGCCGGTAGAAGAAACACGTCGATGCGGCCGCGAGCGCGAGCAGCCCTGCGCCCGGACCGTTGATGATGCCTATCCACATCACCGTATCGGGCGCCAGATGCACCGCGCCACTGCCGGCACTCCTGAACCCGATCGCCTGTAACGCGATCCCCGACACCAGCGAACCGATCCCGGCGGCGGCCTTGGTCGCGAACGCCCAGCCGGCGAAGTACAAGCCTTCGCGACGCGCGCCGAACAGATGTTCGTGCTCGTCAGCGGCGTCCGCCATCATCGAAGCGAACGCAATCCCTGCCGCCGCCATCAGCACGCCGCCGATCAAGACCGAACCCGAGAGGACGAGGACGAGCGTCTCGCCCTCGAACGGGAACAGCCCGATCAGGCGCAGCGCGGTCGGCAGCGACGTCGAGAGCGCGAGGCCGATCATGCCGATCAGCAGTACCGTACGCTTCTCAATGCGCGCCAGCATCGGCGCGGCGAGTGGCGCACCCAGCAAAAGCCCGCCGAACAGCGACAACGTCACCATCTGCATCTGGCCCGCCGTCATCCCCCAGAAATAGGTGTTGGCGTGGATGCCGAGTGTGCTGTGGATCGCCAGCGAGGTGAACAGTAACAGTGCACCGACGAACAGCGTGCGGAACGACTGGTTGCGAAAGATCTCGCCGACCTCGGCGGCCAGCCGGTGGTGGATGCGTCCCGTATCGACCAGCGGGGGATGCTGGCGATGCTGCATCGACGACAGCGCGCGCATGCCGATCACGGCGCCTATGGCCGCCACCAGGGCCATGCTGAGCGCCAGCGGCAGATAGCCGGACCGGCGCGCCAATCCCCCCGCCCCGCTGAGGAACACGCCGAAGCCGAGCACGATGGCGACCAGCGCGCCGAGCATTGCAAAGCCCCAGCGCCACATCGCGATCGACGACCGCTCCGCATAGTCGTCGCTTAGCTCGGCGCCGACCGCGTTATAGGGCAGCAAAAACAGCGAGATCGAAATCCGCAATCCGATCGACAATGCCGTCAGCCACGCGAACAGCGCAAGCTGGCTCCAGCCCACAGGCAGGGCGAAGATCAGGACGAGGAACAGCGCAGTACCCGGCAGGCCGATCATCATGAACGGCAACCGCCGGCCGAACCGCGACCGCCAACCGTCCGAAAGCGAGCCGATCAGCGGATCGACCACCGCATCCACGACCAGGCCGGCAGCCAGAGCCACACCCGCCAGCGCCGCCGACAGGCCCGCCACGGTCGTCACATAAAAGAACAGGAAGATGCCGACGCCTTGGCTGGCGATGCCGTCGAGCAACGCGCCCGCCGCATAACCGAGCTTCGGCGCCATCGTCAGCGGCGTCATGCCACGGCCTGCGGTGGCAACTGCACCGCGACCGCTGTCCGCCGCCTGGACGGCGTGGTCGTTGCACAACGACTCGTCCATCAACCTCTCCATTTTTATCGTTGGCGGCGATGTAGCACTTATCAATACGATCACAACAAAAAGAATGGACGTTTTGTTTACGACCATGTAGAGAACCGTATATCGGCGGCATTCGATCGTCGAACGGAGGGGAAGCATGGACGCTAGGATTTTCGCTGCCTTGTGCAGCACCGCCTGTCTCACGGCATGGACGCCGGGCCTCGCGCAGACCGTTGCGCCGAACTCGACCGCGGTCGCCGCGCCAGCGGAGGAACAGGCCGAGGCCGGTGACATCGTCGTGACCGCGAACAAGCGCGAAGAGCGGCTAAAGGACGTTCCGATCAGCGTCAGCGTCGTTTCCGGCGACCAGCTCACCCGCCAGAACGTCAACGAGGTCGCCGATCTGACGCGCAGTGCGCCTGCGCTCAATACCGCCGGCCCGTTCGGCGCGCTGAGCATCCGCGGGATCGGCAGCGTCTCGTTCTCGCGCTCGTCGGAAGGGAGCGTCGGCGTAGTCGTCGACAATGTCGCGCTGGCCGGCACCTCGACCAATCCACCATTGCTGTTCGACGTCGCGCGTGTCGAAGTGCTCGAAGGGCCGCAGGGTACGCTGTTCGGGCGGAACTCGTCGGCGGGCGTGCTCAACATCGTCACCAACGCGCCCGACCCGACGCGGCTGGAAGTGATCGCGCATACCGACATCGGCACGCGCGACACCTATGTCGGTCGCGGGGTCGTCAATTTGCCGATCGCCGGGAATGCGGCGTTGCGCGTCGCCGGGTCGTTCGCCCAGGCGCCCCGCAACCAGTATAACCGCTTCGACGACAGCTGGCAGCGGCAACGCAACTACGCCGGCCGCGCGCGCTTCCTGTGGGAACCGACGTCCGACATCACGATCAACCTGATCGGCGATTACAGCAATGCCGACCGCCGTGGCGGAGCGCCCTGGTCGGTGTTCGCCTCGACGCCGGGCAGCCGGTTGACGCAGCGTCTTACTGCGTGCGGGATCACCCTCGGAACCGAGAACCAGCAGGGTTGCATCAATGGCGGCAACCGGGGCTGGACCGAAAGCTACGGCGTATCGAACCAGATCGACATGCGGATCGGCGCGCATACGCTGACCTGGATCAGCGCCTATCGTGCGGTCGAGGGCGAGGTGCCGGCCTATGACGTCGACAGCGTGCCGGTGTACCGGCTGAACCAGACCGGGCCGTCCGACACGCATAATTTCAGTCAGGAATTCCGCCTGACGTCGCCATCCGGCGGCACGCTCGAATATGTCGCCGGGCTATATTACTTCGACAGCGAATTCGACGGCTCGGTCCAGCAGCTCGGGCCGGTCGCCACCGACGTGGGCGTCCCCTTCCCGCTCGGCCAGCGGCTGACGACGCACGCGCAGACCACCAGCGTCGCCGCTTTCGGGCAGGCGACGGTGCGGTTGGCGCCGGCGCTGCGCCTGATCCTCGGCGGCCGGTACGGCAACGAGAGCGTCGCCGCGCGCACCGGCGCGACCCTCGCCACCGGCGCGTTCGCACCAATCGGCAGCCTCTCACCGGTTCGCGGCAAGGCCGACGACGATTATTTCTCGTACCGCGTCGGCGCGCAGTTCGACGTGACCCGCGACGTCATGGTCTACGGCACGTATACGCGGGGCTATAAGGGGCCATCGATCAACGACCAGGCGTCCGGACCAACCATCCCGGTGCTCGTCCGCCCGGAGATTCCGAAGTCCGGCGAGGTCGGGATTAAGGCCTCGGCATTCGGCGGGCGGATGACCGCGAGCCTTGCCGGCTTCTATACCAAGGTCGACGATTTCCAGGCGCAGTTCTTCGACCCGGTCGCTGCCGCCTTCATCTTCGGCAACGCACCGTCGCTGACGACCAAGGGCGTGTCATTCAACCTGTTCGGGCGACCGACTCGTGGCCTCTCGTTCAATCTCGGCGCGGTCTATAACGATGCGCGTTACGGCGACGGCTATCTGGTCGCGTGTGCGCAGCAACAGACCGCGGCGCAGGGCTGCGTGCCGCAGGTCATTGGCGGCGTTGCGCGCGGCGCTGTCGACGATGCCGGTGGCAACCGGCTGGTCGGCACGCCGAAATGGAAGGTCACGGCCAGCGGCGAATACGCCGCCGACCTGTCGTCCACCACGCAGGCCTATGCGCAAGCGGACATGGTTTACACCTCGCGCATTAACTGGGATGCGGCGTTCAACCCGATCCTGCAGAACGCTCCGGTCGCGCTGTTCGGCGGTCGCCTGGGCATGCGGTTCGCCAGCCAGCGCTTCGGCGTCGCGGTGTTCGGGCGCAACCTGTTCGACGTCTATCGCCCGGCGGTCCGGTTCGCGACACCGACCGCCGCGTTGCAGCTCGATCCGCGATCCTATTCGCAGATCAGCGGTACGGATTCGCGCCGCGTCATCGGACTAAGCCTCGATGCCAAGTTCTGAGCCATCCGGTCCCGGTGTTAGCCGCGAGGCTGACGATCCACGCCTGTTCGTCGCCGCATCGGTGTCGCCCGAAGCTGGCGCGATCCTGCGGATGATCGGTGCGATGATCGCCGCAATGCCGCCGCAGCCGATCCCTGTATCGCAGGAGGAGTTCGATGCGGCGGCCTCGCAAGCGGCGGCTTGGGCGGAGACGATGATCGCTGCACCACTCGCGAAACTGTCGCCGACGCTGTCGGCTTGGGACGCAGGCGGCGTCCCGGTGCTGTCGATCACGCCGCAGGACGCGAAGGTGGGTGCGACCTCCCTCGTCTACATCCACGGCGGCGGGTTCGCCACCGGCTCTGCGCAGTCCTCGCGACTGACCGCGACGCTGGCAGCAGCGAGCACCGGACGCGTCGTGCATTCGATCGACTATACCCTGTCCCCCCGCGCCGATCATCGCGCGATCCTGGACGAAATCGTAGCGGCCTGGACCGCGATCATCGACTGGGAAGGCCATGTGCCCGGTCTGTTCGGTGACAGCGCTGGCGGATGCATCGCAGCGGCTGCGACACTGCTCCTGCGTGACCGTGGCGAGACGGTCCCGGCGGCACTCGCATTGCTCTCCCCGGTCGTCGATCTCGCAAGCGAGGGCGACACGAACCAGACCCTGGCGTCGGTCGACTATCTCGATCGAAACCGGTTGGAGATGGGCGTGCGTGGCTATGCCGCGCCCGCCGATTGGAGGTCACCGCTGGCCTCGCCGATCCACGGCGACTTCACCGACTTCCCGCCGACGCTGATTCAGGTCGGCACGCGCGAACTGCTGCTGAGCGACAGCGTCCGGCTGCACCGCGCGTTGCGGGCCGCCGGGCGATCGTCGCGCCTCGAAGTGTTCGAGGGCATGCCGCATGTCTTCCAGCCGCTCCTGGCCGACACTCCCGAGGGCGTTGCGGCCTGGGCCGACATGGCGGCCTTCTGGCAGGAGCATCTGGCATGAGCCACGGCATGCTGGTGCCGCCGCGCCGCCCCGTTAGGGTGCGTCGCATGACCGATCCGAACCCTAACTCTCCGTCTCCGCGCCCGTCTCAGCAGCGCCGTCCGCAGGCCGAACGCAGCGCCGACACGCGCGCCAAGCTGATCCAGGCGGCGATCGTCTGCCTGCACCGCGTCGGGTACAGCGCGACGACGATCACCACCGTCGCCGAGGAAGCCGGCGTCAGCCGCGGTGCGATGACGCACCAGTTTCCCGCCAAGACCGATCTCATGCTCGCCGTCGTTGAGGCCGTCTTCGAAGAGGATGGTGCCCTCTACGACCGCACCACCACGACGATGGACCCGGTCACCTGGCTGCGGGTACTGCCGGATACGATGTGGGAGGTGATGAGCCGTCCTGCGGGTATCGCGGTGATGGAGATCATGCTCGCGTCGCGCTCAGATCCGAGCCTCGGCGAGCCGCTGCGCGCGTTGCAGAGCCGCATCGACCAACAGGCTCATCGCTGGAGCAACGAACGTATCCGCGCCGCCGGTCTGGAGCCGCATCCAGAGGCCGAGGCGGTCCACGAGCTCTACGTCGCCGCAGTGCGCGGGCTCGCGCTCGAGGCCACGTTCATGAACAACACCGACGGCGTGCACCGCTCGCTCAAGGCGCTCTCCGACACGATGCTGCGGCTCTACCCCGCACTCGATCCCAAACCGTAAAGGATTACCGTTGCCCGACAGTCCGCGCCGCCCGATACCCCCGGGCTTTCTCTGGGGATCCGCCATCTCGGCGCACCAGACCGAAGGCAACAACATCAATTCGGACGCTTGGCTGTGCGAGACGGTCAGTCCCACATCCTATGCAGAACCGTCCGGCGACGCCTGCGACAGCTGGGATCGCTACGAGCTGGATTTCGACATTGCCGCCGGCCTCGGCTTCAACTGCCACCGGATCGGCATCGAGTGGTCGCGGATCGAACCCGAGCCCGGCCGCTTCTCGCAGGCAGCACTCGATCACTACCGGCGCGCGCTGGAGGCGCTGCATGCGCGCGGTCTCGCACCGATTGTCACGTTCAATCACTTCACGGTACCGCGCTGGTTCGCAGCACGCGGCGGGTTCGAGGTGGCGGAAGGCGCCGACCATTTTGCGCGCTATGTCGAGAGAACGACCGCCGCGATCGGCGACCTGATCGCCTATGCCATCCCGTTCAACGAGGCGAATATCCAGCGGCTGCTGGTGCTGCTCCGCGGTGGCACGGTGATCGGCCCGACCGCCGACGCCATGCTAGCAGAATGCGCGCGCCTGTCGGGTTCGGAGCGTTTCTCGTCGTTGCTGTTCGCCCCGCTGGCCACCTGTGAGCCGGTCATGCTCGATGCGCAGGCCAAGGCGGCGGCTGCGATGAAGGCGGGACCGGGCAATTTCCCGGTCGGCGTCACGTTGACGATGCAGGACGTCCAGGGCGTTGGCGAAGGCCATCTGGCGGATGCCGTGACCGAGATGCTGTACGGGCCGTGGATCGACGCGGCGAAGGCGGCCGATTTCGTCGGCGTGCAGACCTATACGCGGATACGGGTCAGCGCGCAGGGACAGATCCCCCCAGCCCCCGATGCCGAACTGACCGCGGCCGGGTATGAATTTTATCCGCAGGCGCTCGGCAACACGATCCGTTTCGCGCACGCAAAGATCGGCCGGCCGATTCTGGTGACCGAAAGCGGTATCGCCACGCACGACGACACGCGCCGCATCGCCTTCATCGACGCCGCGCTCGCCGAAGTGCGGCAATGCCTCGACGACGGCATTCCAGTCAGCAGTTATATCTGCTGGTCGCTGCTCGACAATTTCGAATGGACCCGCGGCTATGGCGAGCGCTTCGGCCTCGTCCATGTCGACTACGAGACGTTCGCCCGCACGCCGAAACCCAGCGCGCATCATCTCGCCGCGATCGTGCGCTCCGGGACGATCTGATGGCGGCGGTAGAGATGCCGGTGGTCGGCCCCGAAACTGTCGGCCTATCGCGCGCGCGCGTGATCGCAATGGACGCGGCGATCCAGGCACATATCGATCGGGGCACGATCGCCGGTGCGGTCATGATCGTCGCGCGCCATGGCAAGGTCTGTCACGAAGTGGCGCTGGGAAAGCGCGACATCGCCAGCGATGCGCCAGCCTCCATCGACGACCTGTTCCGTATCTTCTCGATGACCAAGCCCGTAACGGCCGCCGCGATGTTGGTGCTGTGGGACGAGGGTCGCTGGACGCTCGACGATCCGATCGCGCAGCACCTGCCGGAGTTTGCGGACCTCCAGGTTTTCGCCGGGCTGAACCCAGATGGCAGCATGCGCGTCGAACTACCACATCGCGCACCGACCTTGCGCGATCTGTTCACGCATACCGCCGGGTTCAGCTATGGCACCCGGCTGTCCGATCCCGGCGATCCGGTCGACGCTGCCTACCAGGCTGCAGGTGTATGGGACACGGACACGCTGGCCGAGATGATGGCGCGGCTGGCACGGGTTCCGCTAGCGTATCAGCCCGGTACGTCGTGGCGGTACAGTCTCGGCATGGACGTGCAGGGCGCGATGATCGAACGCCTCACTGGCCAAGCCTTCGGCGCGTTTCTCTGCGAGCGCGTATTCGAACCGCTCGGCTTGCGGGATACGGGGTTTCAGACACCGCCAAGCGAGCAACACCGGCTTGCGACGCTTTATCTCAAAGCGCCGGACTCGCCGCTGGCCTGGATCCCGAACCCGATGTTTACCGACGCCACGAGCGAGCCAACGCGATCGCTCGGTGGCGCCGGCCTTGTTTCCACCGCCCGAGATTACGCCCGGTTCGCGGCTATGCTGCTCGGCCGTGGACAGTTGGCGGGTGTCAGGATCGTGTCCGAACGCGCGGTCGCCCTGATGACGCGCAATCACCTGCCGGACACCCTGATCGAGCACGGCTTCGTAATGGGTCACCAGCGCATTGGCCCCGGCCGTGGCTTCGCCCTGAACGGCAGCGTCGTCACCGATCCTGCGCTTGCCGACGTGCCCGTCGGCATCGGCACCTATCAGTGGGACGGGGCGGCAGGAACATGGTTCTGGATCGACCCCGCCAACGACCTGCTCGTCGTCGGTATGACCCAGACTCTGTCCTATACCGCTCCGCCGTTACAGGCGGAAACGCAAGCATTGATACGCGCAGCGCTCGCTGGCCGAGATGTTAAAGACAATGCTTAGGGAGATCTTCTCGTAACTCGAAGATCAAAACATCTCTGAAATGACCAAATTACTCTAACCTGTCAGATACCCCGTGATTCGACAGCAATAAGACAGGATACGTTTTATGCGTTTGCCCATGCTTTGCGCCATTTTTTGCTATGCTTCTTCCGCAAGTTGCGTCCGCGACGACCTATCAACTTACGGGTCCGATCGAACGCCGATATGCCGCGGATGGCCCGTGGGCAACGGCGACCATGGTTACTCGCCCGTGCGACCGCGAAAGCAATGTCTGCGATATTTGGTATCCCAGCGATCTCGGCTCAAACCCGCTGAAGCAGGAAACGACTGGTTTTCACCATCCAGCCATAGTATTTGCAGACGGCACGTCGGACGGGATCACTGCAGACTACGCCGCTTTCTTCCTTCGCCATCTTGCGAGTTGGGGGTTCATCGTCATCCGTTCGCGCGACGGCGCGACCGGACATGGAGACACAGTACTCGATACGGCTAGTTTCCTGCTTGATTTAGCCAAGAATACCGGCAGCATTTTCTACGAAAAGGTCGACGCCGATAACGTCGGTCTCGTCGGTCATTCGCAGGGAGCCGCGACGACGACGCTTCTGTTCTCGCGCAATACGCCGATCTTCAAAACGTACGTACCGATCGAGACGCCAATCCGGCCGTTCTGCGTGATCGTCAAATGCACGATCGATCTGGGTGCGTTGGCGAAGGTAACCCACGGTTCGATTTTCTACATTGGTGGCGATTTGGATGCCGCATCCAGCTTGCCGACGAACCTCGGATATTACGCGCCGACATCGAGTAAGATCGATAAGGTAATGGGCATGATTGCCGGCGGAAGCCATGGCGAGATTCAGGGTAATCCAGGCTGCGAAAGCGTTGGCATACCGCTATACTGCAACATCGGCGCCTATCCGCTGCTCGGCTATCCCACCGCCTGGTTCATGTGGAAATTGCAGAATGCCGCAGACGGACCGGCGGCTTTCGCGGAAAACGGTGAACTTTCCCATGCAGCACCCAACTGGCTTGGCGTACTCAGTAACGTCCGAAACCGATGAGCTACGAGCAGTGACTACATCCTCTCGTCTACTGCCGTTGGGCCTTTTGGTGGCATGCTGCGTGACCGCGCTAACTTTGGCGGCGATGTTTGCCAGGCAAAACCATGCTGATCATCAGACGGATGACAATCTGCGGATCGTAAGCGTGAAAGCACCGGTGGGCCATTCATCACCTGGTAGTTCGTCCAACCGTTATAATAACACCCCAACGGACGAGTCCGATTGGGAGGCAGCTGAACGGAATTCAGTCTTGCGCGCGCTCGCCGTGCCTACTTCAGCGCATATTCGTATCGAAATTGGTTCCGATCCTAAACGGCAATCGCTATGCGGAGAGATGCGGCCGACACAGGACCGACCTTTTCGCCGCTTTATCTACATCAGGACCGCCAAACTTGCGGCATTAGACGATGGCAGTTCAGATTTTGCGGTCACCTATGATCAATTGTGCCATTAATACGCTTTAATTTATTCCGATGACAGCTGCGCTACACGAACCATTTATTCATAGCCTACCTAGCTCACACAGCTTCGTTCTCGCAAAGAATTTGCCAAGATGGGCCTCAAATCCCTTTAGACATCATGACCCAGTTCCGGACGCTCAGCCGAGATTTCGCGCCTCCCAGTTCCGGACATCTGTTCATATCGGCTATACGCGTCGACAAGCGGCGCTTTACAGGAGGAAGTGGAGCAAAGCGGTTGCTCACGCGTCCCGGCGGAACCGCAGCTCGCGATGGGATTGGACATTACTGATTGCGAATGGTGCTGACTGCGAATGCCTGACTCTGGACTGAGAACGGAATGGCCGCTCAAGTCCGCAGCAAGCTGGCTCAGCCGCAGCTAATCTGTTCGGTCCTGAGTTCGCGCAGCAGCACTGGCTGCTGCGGCCCAACCCATAAGCCCGATCCCACCCAGCCACACCATGAAGGCAGCGCTGTCGCCGAGCAACGCGCAGGCGAAGCCGGGAACGCACGCTGCGGCGACCAACATCGCGCGTGGCTGGCTCGCGGCCCGGTCACGGTCGCCGGTGGCGCGCCGCCGCTTCGGATCGCCGATGCACAATAGGATCACCGGAAACGCCGAGAGCAGCAATGCGCCCAGCGCGACAGCGATCGTCATGCCTCGACCGGGTCCAGGATCAGCCCGTATCCCCGCGACGCACGCGGCCACATCGTCCGGCAGTCGCGGACCAGCCATGCGCCACCGATCACGAACGCGAGGTCGAGCGCCGCAATCACCGGCTGGCCGGCGCGATCGCCTCAGCCCAGCCAGGGCCGCCGGCGGCGAACAAGCGCAGCAGCGGCAGCGTGAGCATGACGCCGCCCGTCGCGACCTTGAGCATGGTGGTCAACACGGCGTTGCTGCGCGCCACGGCGCCCGCAAGGATCGCGGCGCCCGCGGCGATAAGGAACGCCGTCATGGTCCAGTAGACCGCCGCGGTCGCCACGAAGGACCGCATAAATGCAGCGAATTAAACTGGCAAGCTTAATGCTATTGATAATCTGTCGCAACGATATAGGAGCGCCCACAATCGAACTGGAACGAGACGAAGGGGCGGAATATGGGGAAGTTGATCGTTGTGGCCGGTATGGCGGGCGTGCTGGCCAGTTCTGCGGCCTGGGCGCAGGATGCGGAGCCGGTAGCGCCGGATAACGAAATCGTGGTGACCGGCACCATCGCCGGCACGAAGACCGAAACCCCGCTGATCGAGCTGCCGCAGCCGCTAACCGTCATCACGGCGGACCAGTATCTGTCGCAGGGCGCGATCAACATCAGCGACACGGTAAAGTACGCCGCCGGCGTCCTCGCCAATCCCTATGGCCGCGATACGCGAGTCGACGGCTTCAACGTGCGCGGCATCAGCGCGCTGCAGTTCCGCGACGGCATGCGCGACATCTTCTCCTATTATGCCAGCATCCCCTCGGACCCGTATAATTTCTCGCGGGTCGAGATCGTACGCGGCCCGGCATCGGTGCTGTTCGGCCAGGGCTCGATCGGCGGTCTCGTCAACCTCGTCTCCAAGACGCCCGAGTTCCGCACCGGCGGCGAGCTGAACCTCGTCTATGGCAGCTATGACCGCAAGGAGGCGCTAGGGGATGTCAACCTGGCGCTCAGCGACACGCTGGCGATCCGTGCGGTCGGCCGCGTGCGCGATTCCGACACCTTCATCGATCATGTTCCCGACGACCGCGTGATGTTCGCGCCGTCGATCCGCTGGCAGCCGACGCCGGATACCGACCTGATCCTGACCGGCCTGTACCAGAAGGACGACACCGGCTCGACCTCGCAGTTCCTGCCGATCGTCGGCACCTTCGCGCCCAATCCCGACAATCCGGGCGGGCGGCTCGATCCCTACACCTTCGTCGGCAAGGCCGGCTGGGACCGCTATGCCGGCCGCTCGCTCCAGGGTGGCGGAACGCTGATCCACCGCTTCTCGGACACTCTTCGTATCAGCCTGAAGGCACGATACATCGACAGTGCCCTCGAATATTTCACCCATTACGCTGACAGCTATACCAACCCGACCAATCCGTTCGCAGTCTACGGCACCGATGGCCGCACCATCGGGCTGTACGCCGAAGCCAGCGATGCGCGAATGAACGTCTTCTCGACCGACAACAACGTCCAGTTCAAATTCAACACCGGCGCGGAGATCGAGCACACGCTGCTGGCTGGTCTCGACTATAGCTGGAACAAGGTCGGCAAGCGGTTCGCGACCACGGCGCTGGAGACGGTCGATCTCTACGACATCGATTATGATGCGCTGCAGACCTACGACCCCGGCGGCCCGTTCGCCTATGATTCGCAGAAGCAGCTCGGCGTCTATCTCCAGGACCAGATCCGCTTCTTCGACCGCGTCTCGGTGATCGTCGGCGCCCGCCGCGACCATGTGACCAACTCCTCGGGCCAGGAGGACAATGCCACCACCTTCCGCGCCGGCATCATCGGCGAGGTCGGCGCCGGCTTCTCGCCCTTCTTCAGCTACACCGAAAGCTTCCTGCCGATCGCCGGCCGGCTGACCGGGCCCGGTGGCGTCCCGACCGCCCCCTTCAAGCCGCAGATGGGCACGCAATATGAGGCCGGGCTGAAGTGGCAGCCCGATCTCCGGACGCTGGTAACCGTGACCGGTTTCAAGATTAAGGAGCGCAACCGCGTCCTCTATCTGGCGAACAACGTAACGACCCAGTCCGGCGAATTGTCCACCAAAGGCGTCGAGTTTGAGGCGAGCCGCGTCCTGCCGGGCAATTTCGAGCTGCTGCTGAACTATGGCTACAGCCAGCTCGATTCCGAGGTAAACACCAGTCTCGACTATATGCCGCGGCACACCGCGTCGATTTGGTCGACAAAGACCTTCGGCGACACCAGCGAACCGCAGCTGAGGCTCGGCGCAGGCGTGGTGTATAGCGGGGAGAGCAAGTCGACCGGGACGCTCGATCCCTACGGTCTGAACGCCGCAATCGCTCCCGGCACGTTGTACACGGTCGTCACCCCGTCGCGCACGACGGTCGACGCGCTCGCGGAGATCAGCTGGGACAAATGGCGCCTGGCGATCAACGCGACCAACCTGCTGGACAACCGTGGTTTTGCCTCCTGCCTCGCGCGTGGCGACTGCTTCATGGCCGCCCCGCGCAACGTTATGGTAACGCTGGGCTTTCGGTTCTAGCGGGCGACGGCTTGGCATCACTGCTCGGCGGCATGGATGCCCGCGTGGCCAACGCCACCCCGGTTGGTTCTTCCTGCGGTAGAACCAACCGGACTACCAGCGCATCACGGTCAATTGGGCCCTGTTGGTTTCAGCTTACCCATCGGTGACTCTAACCGATTTGTACGGAGGACCGCATTCAGGGACGGTCGAGAACGTCGCAAGCGGCCAGTTCGGACCCGTTCTGCCTGTCCGGTTTGTGCCACGCGAACGGAAGAATCTGTCAGGAGCAGCCGTTCGCCGGCTAACGCAGCGATGGCTTGAAGTGGTCGGAAGCCGCCGCGATCGCCAAGACCCATAGTCGGCCATTCCCGCCCTCTCCCCCGCTTCCCAGAATCGGACGTTGACGCCCCTTCCCTCGCTTCCCGACTTTGGACGCTGGTTCATCTTTGCGAATGACCGATGTTGAAGCCCGGCTTTCCGCTCGCGAAGGGAAGGAAAGCGGACCTTCCGCTTTGGGCGCCAGGCCGCAGGAAACCGACCACTGAACGGGTATCTTAGATGCATCAGTCTTTTGCATCGCCGCAGCCCCCGGTCTCCTGCCGTGCTTAGGCTGATGCGAAATCGGTGATTTCTGCATCAGGGCATCGATGGCGATCACTGTTGGCTAAGTGGCATTCGATGATAGTCTCCATGCTTGCTGCGTCACTGCAAAGGGCCTTATCCATGATTGCCGTCCTCACTGCTCTCCTGCTTCCGATCATGCCTCTCGAAGGCTCTGCGAAGTGGGATATTGCGGGAATGACCCCGAGCCGCCCTGCGGTCACTTATTACGAGGAAGGCAAGCCAAGCTTCGTGATGACGTGCAGCGGTACGCAAACCACCGTTCAGGTTAGAGGATTCACAGCCGCGCAAAAATGGCCGCAGCCTGCGATGTCCTTGAAGTTTGGTACCACTACGCGTTCTGCAAATCCCGATCTAAGAATGATCGGAGATCAAACGGCCTTCGAATTCCAGTTTGCGATCAGCGATCCCGTACTGTTGGCACTGAAGAACGGCGCTCCGCTAGTTGCGACGTACAATGGCAAGTCGCGCAGTTTCCCGGTAGCACCTGCCCTATTTCGCCAAGAATTTGCGGATAAGTGTTCCGCCCTCGTCCCGCCGGGAATGCGCGCGAGCTGATAGCGCTCACGATAACCGACGCTGCGTGCGCCATGACATGATACAAAGATTTGAGACGTGCATCGCGACCCTCGCAGTTTGGCCATTTCCGGCGCGCTGCATATCCTGTGATTTTAGCTTTCGTTGAGCGGCGCGATGGTGGCAACCGGGTGTCAGGTCAGATACCAACTTTGTCATCCTGCTGCGCGATGGGGACAAGGAAAAGCGATGTTGATGACCCGTCCTCGTAGCGTGCCGCGGTTTTCACGCTTGGCACTTCTCCTCATACCGGGATTGTTCTTCGCCTTTTCTGCACCGGTTCGTGCCCAAAGCGGTTCTACGACAACTGCCGGAAGTGCAGCCCCGGAAAGACGTTTTGCTCTCACATTTACGTCTGGTGCGTCCTGGTCGCCGTCGTCGATCGAGGTCCATCAAGGGCTTGTTCTGTTCAAGGCCTGGATCAATGGGCGTGATGCGACCGTCCTGCTCGATAATGGCGCAGCCAATACTTTCGTAAATGCGGGATTCATCCGGCGAGCGGGCGGCTCGCCCGGCCAAGATTCCTATTCAGCGCAGACAGGGAGCACTACCCTTCAGGGCTATCCGGTCAAGGACGTCACGTTCGTAGTACCGAACCAAGTTCGCATTGCGGGAACGCTTGTCGCGCTGGACCTTGCACCTTTCTCCAAGATCGTTGGCCGCCCCATCGACGCGGTTCTCGGAGCTGATGTCATGCGTCATCTGGCCGTGATGGTTCGCCCCATCGACAAGACACTTTATCTGGTCCGCACCGGCAAGATGACGCCCAAAAACGGGGCGCGGGCCTCCGTCATCCCGATCATCGAGGGGAACAATGTCGAGGCTGCGATCAACGGCAAGCCGGTCCGGCTCGCGATCGATCTCGGGTCAAACGGAATCATTCAACTATCCCGACAGGCATGGAGCCAAGTCATACCGGCACAGACTGCGACATCCACGCAGCAGGTTAGCGGGGGAGATGGTGTTGTTCAGGCCTTGAAGGCGGTGTCCAATGCATCATTCCAGCTCGGTGCGGTCAGGGCGGATAATGTTACCGTCACAACGGGTGCGACGCTGCCGGTTGAAACGCAGGGGCTGCTTGGCACCGCGTTCTTGTCGAAGTTCAACATCATTCTCGACCTCGGACAGAAAAAGCTGATCCTGCCCCCCCTGTGAACGCTGCCGCTAGATGGTGGCATTCTGATCGCAATATCTGTCGCCGCTTGATGGGCTGGCTTCCTCGGTAGCGAAGCCGTGGAGGAACGCTGTACGCGGGCCGCTGTCCAGCGACCGCCGCCTTCGGGATCGACAACCAACCTACGCTAGCGACCGGCCTGGGGAACGCCGGCCCCCGCTACGTGTGATGCAAAACTTTTGATTTTTGCATCAGGAATGTCCGGGATGGTAAGGAAAGCAGACTGTCCGCTTTGGAGGCAACGCCCCGGGAAACCTGCCATTGAACGGGTATTCCAAATGCATCAGTATTTTGCATCGCCCGAGCGGTTGGCTTCTCTCAGTTTTTGGGCTGATGCGAAATCCGTGAGTTTTGCATCGCGTCGCGGTTGAGGGGTAATTCGTTACGTAGGGTATTCGTCACCAGTCTAGGTGCATACTCAGCGGATCGGCAACGGGGAGACGCGGTGATGATGGCAACGATAATCACGTTCGGAATGGCCCTGATCGCATCCTTGCAGGCACAGGATACGTCAAAGGCGAATTCATCGTTTCAACAGGCAGCGCCTGCCGTCCCCGATAGCAAAACGCCTGTTTTTCCATATCCTGTGTACGTGGTGCCCGTTCAACAGAGGGACGATCGCACGCCTAAGCAGCGTTGCTGGGATAATGAATCCGCTAGGATCGGGGAAACCCTCAGCGACCTCGATCGGCGTGCGATCGATCTGAAATGCAGCCAGCGCTAGCGATTAAACTTGATGCAAAACTTTTGATTTTTGCATCAGGAATGTCCGGGTTGGAAGGAAAGCTGCCCGTCCGTTTTCGGGCGCTTAGACGGCATTAGCGACCCGGTTCGCTCGGGTTCAAATCCGACTATCCTAGAAAAGCGAAAATGCTTGGTAAGTCACCGACTATGAGCGGCTGCAGACTATCTGGTCTTAGGGTTGATTGCGGATGATGAAAGGCAAAGTTCCGTAGTCATCGTAAAAGACAGTATGGCGATCGGCCTGCGATAGTTGCCCCGCGCTGGTGCTACGATCTATGGATGTCGCCAAACGACTGGAACAACTACATAACTGGCGATTGGTTGGCCGGCCGAGTCAACCGGCGGCTTTACGGTGCCTCGTTTGGCGGCTTCGCACGAACCAACATTTAGGCTTTGATCAGCGCTAGCGACGACCTTGCAGTCGGTTATGCCCCCGATTTTATCAGATTTCAACAGAAGCACAACGCGGCCAGAAATGCCCCGATCTCTAGCTTCTTTGGGGTAGTTTTTCGCATCGAATAGTAAGCCGAGGTTGCCGGAGGCTGTTTTTCGCTGAAAATAGATATTTGGATCGACGCCCCATGAGACTAGCTTGTCAGCGGTACAGTTATCGACGGCTTTGATTGCCTCATCGGCGTTCGCAATTTTCAGCATTGGCATATTTACGCCAATCCCGATTGCTTTTGTTGCCGCAATTCGGGTCATCGTGGCTTCGTCCGGAAAGAACTTAATGAGGCGAACTCCGGGTTCGTTCGTCTCGAACGAGCCGTAGTGGACCGATACAGGTTTCGACTCGTCTAGGGTTATTTGGGCTTCTCCAATACCTGCCGGCAGCAGCTTTTTAGAAGCGCGCACTAATAAAAAGGCGGGACGAGTTTGCATTGTGGTCTGAAATCCGACCTGGATCGTGTGATCTTCACTGTAGCCTTGTGCTACCGTACACCCATCATCTTGTGATGACAGGGTCCAAGAGCTCGACGGCTCCAAGGCAGTCGCTGGGGCTTGAGCTGATGCCAAAATTGCAAGCATCCAAAACATGGCTCACCCTTCCTATTACTCGCTGAGCGAGCCTGAACGAACATCTAGTTACTGGCAAGCCCATCGCAATCATCAAGGGCCGTAATTGGGCGAACGTACCCTTCACTTGCTGCGTACGGCCAGACCCATACCCGGACATTCGCGCTACGTCCGCAGCTCCCCAACTTCAGACACTCATTCGTATCTGTGCGGGTAGCTATTTTAGTACGATTTCGACAGAAAAGCGGTCAGTCCACATCCGCTAAGGCAACAGCGATAGCTGACATTAAGTCGTCGCCGCCTTTTCCATAAAGATTGGATTGTGGGAAGGCGGCTACGCCGCCGCAATCGGGAGGCATCGCGCTTAAGCCACCGAACAGTCCGTTACCCCGTTGCGTCAGGACATGCTCGACGACATGGCGATGCGTTCGATGTGCCCTCGCCATGAGGATCGGTGCAGCATAAGACTGCGTGATGAGGATCGCGATCATCGACACGAGCACGACGCGTGCTGCGATCATTTCGGAAGGCCTGCGTGAGGCCGGACTCGACGATATCGTCGTTATCGACGGCATGCTCGGGATGGTCGCGGCTTTGGAGAAGGCAGCGCCCGAAGTAGTGCTGATCAACCTCGAAAATCCAAGTCGCGACGTGCTCGAGGAGTTCTTTGCCGTATCGCGCGCCCTCGCCCGACCGATCGCAATGTTTGTCGACCAGAGCGATGCGGAGTCCACGAACGCAGCGGTCGATGCAGGCGTGTCCGCCTACATTGTCGACGGGCTCGCCAAGCAGCGGATCAAGCCGGTCATCGACCTCGCGATCCGCCGGTTCCAGGCGTTCGCGCGGTTGCAGGCCGAACTGCACGAAGCCCGCAGCGCGCTCGCCGATCGCACCACCGTCGACCGTGCCAAGGCGATCTTGATGAAGCGCCGCGGTATCGACGAGCCGACCGCGTATGGCCTGCTTCGCGCGCAGGCGATGCGATCCAACCGCAGGATCGCCGAGATCGCCGACGCTATCATCACCAGCGACGCGCTCATGGGAGATTTGTGATGGCGCTCGACCGGGTCCGCATCGGTTTCCTGCCGCTGGTCGATGCCGCGCTGCCGATCCTCGCGCGCGAACGCGGCTTCGCGGAGGCCGAGGGGCTGGAGATCGAACTCGTCCGCGACATGACCTGGGCGACGGTGCGAGATCGGCTACTCTACGGCCATACCGATGCCGCACACATGGTCGCACCGCTGGCGATCGCGACAGCGCTCGGGCGTGGGCGGCCGGCGGTGACGATGGCGGTACCGTTCGTGCTGGGGCTCAACGGCAACGCGATCACGCTGTCGTTGCCGCTCGCTGCGCAGGTGATGGATGGGGATGCGCTGGGTGATCCGATCGTGTTGGGTGCGCGGCTTAAGGCGGTCGCGGCCAAGCGCGCAGCGGCCGGGCGGCGGCTGCGGTTTGGCGTAGTGCATCGCTATTCGAGCCATAACTACATGCTGCGCTACTGGCTCGCGGCGGTCGGCATCCGCCCGGATACCGACGTCGAGATCGTTACGACCAGCCCGACCTTCGCCGCCGATGCGCTGGCGGCGGGCGAGGTAGACGGCATCTGCGTCGGCGAGCCTTGGAATGGCGTCGCGGTCGATCGCGGCGTCGGGCGGATCGCGTTGGTAACGGCGCAGGTCTGGCAGCGTGGCGTCGAGAAGGTGCTGGCAATGCGCGCGGCGACGCTGGCCGAGCGTGGCGACGTCGTCCACCGGCTGATCCGGGCGCTGCACGCTGCGGCTGCGCAGTTCATCGATCCGGATACGCTCGAGGAGAATGCGGCGATACTTGCTCGCGCGGAGTATCTTGATGCCCCGGTCGATGCGGTGTCACGGGCGATCGGCGACCGGGTGCGGCTGGTGAAGGACGCGGTGCCGATCCACGTTCCCGATTTCATGTTCCAGTACCGCGAGGCGGCGAACTTCCCGTGGCGCAGTCAGGCGGCATGGCTGTACTCGCAGATGGTGCGGTGGGACGGTACGCCCTTCTCGGCCGAGGAGGCGGACGTCGCGCAAGGTGTGTTCAGGCCAGACATTTATCGCGCTGCGCTGGCCGGGTCGGGCGCGCCTTTGCCGAATGCCAGTTCGAAGCTCGAAGGGGCTATCGGCGCTGACAGCATTGGGGCGGGATCGACGCAGGGGCGGTTGATCCTCGGGCGCGATGCGTTTTTCGATCGGCGGGCGTTCGATCCGGATGATATCGAGGGGTATCTGGCCGGCTTGCCCTGAACTCTCTTCTCCCCTCCCTGGAAGGGAGGGGAGTTTTAGCGGCCAATCGCCCAGCCAAACCCAAATCTGCTGCACCCGCGAAATGACGCTTGCGCGATACGGCCACTTCGGTCATCTTCGCACCGTCCGGCAAGGGAGCCGGACACGAAATCATCGCGAGACCGGTTCCAACGACGGGACCTGACCGCGTAAGGCGATCCACCGATCGTCCATAGGCAACGAAGCCGCTCCGATGCGTCCGCAAGGTCGCCGTCGGGGCGGCTTTTTCTTTGTCCGCCGCAGATGGAGGGCCGACCATGTTGTTCGCATCACCGGGTATCGACACCGCCGCACCCAAGGCTACCAGGATCGACCTGTTCAGCGCCGCCACGCCGCAGATGCGCGCGTTCCACGTCACGTGGCTAGCGTTCTTCGTGTGCTTCTTCGCGTGGTTCGCCGCCGCGCCGTTGATGCCGCTGATCAAGGCCGAGTTCGGCTTGAGCAAGGATCAGATCGCCAACATCAACATCGCCGCGGTCGCGGTGACGATCCTGGTGCGGCTGGTGGTCGGACCGCTCTGCGACCGGTTCGGCCCCCGGCGCACCTATACGTGGCTGCTGCTGCTCGGCACGGTCCCGGTGTTCGGGCTGGCGTTCGCGCAGACCTACGAGACGTTCCTGTTCTTCCGCCTCGCGATCGGCGCGATCGGCGCGTCGTTCGTGATCACGCAATATCATACCAGCGTGATGTTCGCGCCCAACGTCGTCGGCACCGCCAACGCGACCGTCGGCGGCTGGGGCAATGCCGGCGGCGGCGCGGCGCAGAGCCTGATGCCGCTGGTCGTCGCGGCGCTCGTCGGGCTCGGCGTCGAGCACGCGTTCGGCTGGCGTGCGGCGATGTTCGTGCCGGGGCTAGCGATGCTCGCGATGGCGTTGGTCTATGCGCGCTACACGCAGGACACCCCGCAGGGCGACATCGTCGACCTCCGCGCGGCGGGCATCGAACTCGACGGCGGCAAGGCAACGGGCATGGCGATCTTCCGCCGCGCCGCCGCCAATTACCGCACCTGGATGCTGGCTGCGACCTATGGCGCGTGCTTCGGGGTCGAGATCTTCATTCATAATATTGCCGCAAGTTATTACGTCGACCGGTTCGGCCTTTCACTGACCAATGCGGGCCTCGCCGCCGGGATCTTCGGTGGTCTCGCGCTGTTCGCCCGTGCGCTCGGGGGAATCGCCAGCGATCGGATCGCGCTCGTGAAGGGCCTCGATGGCCGCGCGTTGCTGTTGTTCGCGCTGATGCTCGGCGAAGGCGTCGGACTGGTGCTGTTCGGTCATGCCGGCAGCGTCACGCTCGCGATCCTGGCGATGACGATGTTCGGGCTGTTCACGCACATGGCGTGCGGCGCGACCTATGCGCTGGTGCCGTTCATCGACCGCAAGGCGCTGGGCGGTGTCGCCGGGCTGATCGGCGCGGGCGGCAACATCGGCGCGGTCGCGGCGGGGTTCCTCAACAAGGCGTCGGCCACCCCGCAGCAATGTCTCATCGTGCTCGGCTACGTCGTCGCAGGCACCGCGGTCTGCGCGCTCGCCGTCCGCTTCTCCGCCACGCACAAATCGGACGAGCGCGCGCTGCTCGACGCGGCGCTCGACGCACGCCGCACCAGCGACCGCTCGGTCAACGGCGCGCTCCCCGCATGACCCTCCCTTCCCCGGCTCCAACCCGACTGGACGATCTGATGGAACACCAAACCCCCTTCCCCGACACCGCCTTTTCCAAGAGGCGCGAGCACCTCGTCGTGATCGGCAACGGCATGGCCGGCTGTCGCGCGGTCGAGGAACTGATCGCGCGCGATCCGACCCGGTACCGCGTGACGATCTTCGGGGCCGAGCCGCACGTGAACTACAACCGCATCATGCTGTCGCCGGTGCTGGCGGGTGAGAAGACGTTCGAGCAGATCGTCATCAACGATCACGCCTGGTACGCGACCAACACCATAGAGCTGGTGACGAGCGACCCGGTGCAGGCGATCGACCGCGCCGCAAAGACCGTGACCGCACGGTCGGGGCTGACGGTATCGTACGACCGGCTGCTGATCGCGACCGGCTCCGATCCGTTCATCATCCCCGTCCCCGGCAAGAACCTGCCCGGCGTGATCTCGTTCCGCGACATGGCGGACGTCGACCACATGCTGGAGGCTGCGGGCAAGGGTGGAGCGGCGGTCGTCATCGGCGGCGGGCTGCTCGGGCTGGAGGCCGCACACGGGCTCACGCTGCGCGGGATGAGGGTCACGGTGATCCACCTGATGCCGACGCTGATGGAGCGGCAGCTCGACGAGGCGGCGGGGTGGTTGCTTAAGTCGGCGCTGGAATCGCGCGGTCAGGTCATCCTCACCGAGGCGAACACCGCCGAGATCGTCGGCGATACCCACGTCGAGGGCGTGCTGCTGAAAGACGGCACGCTGATCCCCGCGAGCCTCGTCGTCATGGCGGTCGGCATCCGCCCCTCCGTCGCCCTCGCGCGCGACGCCGGGCTGGAGATCGGCCGCGGGATCAAGGTCGACGACCACATGGTCACCAGCGACCCGTCGATCCTCGCGGTCGGCGAATGCGTCGAGCATGACGGTAACGTCTACGGCCTCGTCGCGCCGCTGTGGGACATGTGCCGCGCGCTCGCCGATGGGCTGACCGACAGCCACACCGGCTATCGCGGATCGGTGACCTCGACCAAGTTGAAGGTCGCCGGGCTCGACGTATTCTCGGCGGGCGATTTCTCGGGCGGTGCAGGCGCGGAGGACATCGTCCTGCGCGATGCCTCGCGCGGCATCTACAAGCGCGTCGTGGTCAAGGACGACCGGATCGTCGGCGCAGTGCTGTACGGCGACACGACCGACGGCGGCTGGTATTTCGACCTGCTCAAACGGGCGGAAGACATCGCCCCCATCCGCGACATGCTGATCTTCGGCCAGTCCTTCGCCTCGGGAGGAGGCACTGCGGACCCTAAGGCGGCCGTTGCGGCGCTCTCCGACGATGCGGAGATCTGCGGCTGCAACGGCGTCACCAAGGGCAAGGTCGTGGCGTGCATCGGTGCCGGCAACGCGACGCTCGACGCGGTCCGCGCGACCTGCAAGGCGTCGGCGTCGTGCGGATCTTGCACCGGACTGGTCGAGACGCTGCTCGCGGTCACGCTGGGCGACGAGTATTCGGGCGAACGTTCGGTCAAGACGATGTGCAAATGCACCAGCTTCGGCCACGACGACGTCCGCCGCGAGATCGTCACGCAGGGCATGCGATCGATCCCCGAAGTGATGCAGAAGATGAACTGGTCGACCCCCGACGGATGTTCGTCGTGCCGGCCTGCGCTCAATTACTACCTGCTCTGCGCGTTGCCGGGCGACTACAAGGACGACCAGCAGAGCCGCTACGTCAACGAGCGCGTGCACGCGAACATCCAGAAGGACGGCACCTATTCGGTCGTGCCGCGGATGTGGGGCGGGCTCACCAACCCGCGCGAGCTGCGCGCGATCGCCGACGTCGTCGAGAAATACGATGCGCCGATGGTCAAGGTGACGGGCGGCCAGCGGCTCGATATCTTCGGGATCAAGAAGGAGGACCTGCCCGCGGTCTGGGCCGATCTCAACGCCGCCGGGATGGTCAGCGGACATGCGTACGGCAAGTCGCTGCGCACCGTAAAGACCTGCGTCGGCTCCGACTGGTGCCGGTTCGGGACACAGGACTCGACCGGGCTCGGCGTGAAGGTCGAGCGGATGACCTGGGGCTCGTGGATGCCGCACAAGTTCAAGATCGCGGTCAGCGGTTGCCCGCGAAATTGCGCCGAGGCGACGATCAAGGATTTCGGCGTGGTCTGCGTCGACAGCGGGTATGAGCTGTCGGTCGGCGGCAATGGCGGGATCAAGGTCCGCGCGACCGACTTCCTGTGCAAGGTCGCGACCGAAGACGAGGCGATGCATTACTGCGCCGCGTTCATCCAATTGTACCGCGAGGAAGCGCGCTATCTGGAACGCACCGCACCGTGGATCGAGCGGATCGGCGTGGAATATATCCGCGAACGGATCGCCGACGATCCGGAGGGCCGCGATGCGTTGGCGGCACGGTTCCTGTTCTCGCAGCAGTTCACGCAGGACGATCCGTGGGCGGCCCGCGCGGCGGGCGAGCACCGGGAGCAGCATGCGCCGATGGCGCGCTTCACGCCCATCGATCAGACGAGGGAAATGGCATGATCGGCGAATGGCTCGATATCGGCTGGGTCGACGAGATCCCGGTCCGCGGCAGCCGGACGGTCCAGGTCACCGGCGGCGACGACATCGCGGTGTTCCGCACCGGCGACGGCAAGGTATTCGCGCTGGCCGATCGCTGTCCGCACAAGGGGGGGCGGTTGTCGCAGGGGATCGTGCATGGCGGCGCGGTGGCGTGCCCGCTGCACAACTGGCGGATCGCGCTGGATACGGGCGAGGCGCTGGGCGAGGACAAGGGGTGCACGCCGGTTATTCCGGTGAAGGTGTCGGGGGGTCGCGTGTTGCTCTGCCGCACCTCGACGATGAAAGCCGCCGCGTGATGGCGTTACTGCTCCCTCTCCCCGCTGGGGAGAGGGCCGGGGAGAGGGGTCGGGGCGCGTGCTGCGTTTCCCAACTACCCTTCACCCAACCCTCTCCCCAAAGGGGAGAGGGCTAATGGCGGCCGTTCGCACGACGTGCGCGTATTGCGGTGTCGGCTGCGGTATCCTCGCCACGCCGACCGGCGAGCGGTCCGCCACCATCAAGGGCGACCCCGATCACCCCGCCAACTCAGGCAAGCTCTGTTCGAAGGGCACCCACCTCGGCGAGACGATCGGACTCGAAGGCCGCCTGCTCACCCCGATGATCGGCCATCGCCGCGCCTCCTGGGACAAGGCGCTCGACCTCGTCGCGAAACGCTTCCGCGACACGATCGCGCAGCACGGGCCGGACAGCGTCGCGTTCTACGTTTCGGGGCAACTGCTCACCGAGGACTATTACGTCGCGAACAAGCTGATGAAGGGTTTCATCGGATCGGCCAACATCGACACCAATTCACGGCTCTGCATGGCGAGCGCGGTCGCCGGGCATATGCGCGCGTTCGGCGAGGACATCGTGCCTGCGAGCTACGACGATCTCGACGTCGCAGACCTGATCGTGCTGGTCGGATCGAACACCGCCTGGTGCCATCCGATCGTCTATCAACGCATCCGCGCGCGCTGCGACGCGGGCGCGAAGCTCGTGGTGATCGACCCGCGCCGGACTGAGACCGCGGACGAGGCCGACCTGCACCTCGCGATCCGGCCCGGCACAGACGTCGCGCTGATGAACGGCCTGCTCGCCTGGTGCCGTGACGCGGGCGTGGTCGACTACGACTATCTCGCCGCACATGTAGCAACGCCCGATGCGTTCTGGGACCAGGTCGGCGAGGGCAACGACCTGTGGTCGGTGGCGCGCATCTGTGACGTTCCGCCGCAGGACCTCCGGCACTTCTTCGAACTGTTCGCCGCGACGCCGCGCACCGTGACGATGTTCAGCCAGGGCGTGAACCAGTCGCTGTCGGGCACCGATCAGGTCAACGCGATCACCAACCTGCACCTCGCCACCGGCCGCATCGGCAAGCCGGGTGCGGCCCCCTTCTCGATCACCGGCCAGCCCAATGCGATGGGCGGGCGCGAGGTAGGCGGGCTCGCGTCGAGCCTCGCCGCGCACATGGATTTCGCGCCCGCGAACGTCGCCCGTGCCGCGCGGTTCTGGGCCGCGCCCAACATGGCGACCAAGCCGGGGCTGAAGGCCGTCGACCTGTTCCGCGAACTCGGCAACGGCCGGATCAAGGCGCTGTGGGTGATGGCGACCAACCCCACGGTGTCGATGCCAGACGCGGGCCGTGTGCGCGAGGCGCTGGCCGCCTGCCCGTTCGTCGTCGTATCGGACGTGATCGAGACGACCGACACCTCGGTCCACGCACACGTCCGCCTGCCCGCCGCGGCATGGGGCGAGAAGGACGGCACCGTCACCAATTCCGATCGCACGATCAGCCGCCAGCGTGCGTTCATGGCCGCGCCCGGCGACGCGAAACCGGATTGGTGGATCATCGCTGAAGTTGGGCGGCGAATGGGGTGGAAGACCGCGTTCTCCTATGACCGGCCGGCCGAGATCTGGCGCGAGCATTGCCGGCTATCGGCGTATGAGAACGACGGCACGCGGCTGTTCGCGCTTCCCGGTCATGCCGCCAAGGGCAATGCGGAATACGATGCGATGACGCCGTTCCGTTGGGGCGGCGCACCCTTCGCGGACGGCCGGTTCTCGACTCCCGATGGCCGTGCCCGCCTAGTGCCAGTGGGGCAAAAGCCGGTTGCCGCACAGCTCGCCCGATGGCCGATGACGCTCAACACTGGGCGCTACCGCGACCAGTGGCACACGATGACCCGCACCGGCCTGTCACCCAAGCTCGCGCGCCACCGCGAGGAACCGCTGGTCGAGATTCACCCCGACGACGCGGTGCGACTGGGGATCGTCGATGGCGGTTTAGCGCGCGTAACGACGCCACAGGGCGACAGCGTCTTCCGCGCAAGCGTCGTCGCGACGCAGCGGATCGGCGAGTTGTTCGTGCCGATCCACTGGACCGACCGTACCGCGACCGGCGGCCGTGCCGGGCTGCTTCCCCGCCCACTCGCCGACCCTGTCTCGGGTCAGCCGGGCTTCAAGTCGACCCCGGTCCGGATCGAGGCCGTGGCTACCGAATGGCGCGGCTTCGTCGTCGTGCGCGGCGAACTGGCCAGCCGCCCGGACTGCCTTTGGGCGACGCGGGTCGCGGTACCGGGTGGAACGGCTTGGGACATGGCTGGCAACGGCGACGCCGCCGCACTCGACGCGCTGCTGCCCAAGGGGCAGCGAATCGAGGCCGTCGATGCCGCGCGAGGATCGCGTCGGGTCGCGATATTGGAGGGCAGCAGGCTGACGGCAGCGCTGTTCGTCACCCGCGACGGCACGCTGCCGCCGCGAGACTGGCTCGTCGCGCAACTGAGCGAGGCGGTCGTCGCGCCCACCCTGCTCGCGGGGCGCGCGCCGGGCGTGCAGGTCGACCGTGGCCCGATCGTCTGCGCATGCTTCGACGTCGGGCTGAAGATCATCCTCGCCGCGATCGCCGACCAACATCTCGCCGACGTACCTGCGATCGGGGCTGCGCTGAAGGCCGGCACCAATTGTGGTTCGTGCCGCCCTGCCCTCGCCAAACTCCTCGTCACGCAAGGATCAGCCCATGTCGCATGATTTCCCACCCGGTTCGGTCTGGCTGGTCGGTGCCGGGCCCGGCGATCCCGACCTTCTGACGCGAAAAGCAGAGCGACTGCTCGCCGACGCCGACATAGTCTTCTTCGACGCGCTGGTCGGCCCCGGAATCCTGGCGCTCATACCCCCCGGCACCGAGCAGGTCGGCGTCGGCAAGCGGTCGGGCCGCCATTCGAAGGACCAGGCATCGATCAACGCCCTGCTCGCCACCGCCGCGAAAGCCGGCAAGAGAGTCGTCCGCCTGAAGGGCGGCGATCCCTCGATCTTCGGCCGCTCGACCGAGGAAATGGAGCATCTCGCGGCCAACGGCATAGCGGTGAAGATATGCCCCGGCATCACCGCCGCTAGCGCCGCCGCAGCATCGGGCGGCGCCTCGCTGACGCTCCGTAGCCTCGCCCGCAAACTCACCTTCGTCACCGCGCACGCCCGCGCCGGCGAAGTGCTCGACCTCGACTGGACCGCCCTCGCCGCACCCGATGCCACGCTCGCCATCTACATGGGCCGCGCCGCTGCCGGCGAGATCGCGCGCAACCTGATCGCAGCCGGTCGGGCGCCCGACACAGCGGTGCTGGTCGCGGTCAACGTGTCTCTCCCAAGTGAACGCATCATCCGGGGCCGATTGTCCGCGCTCGCCTTCCTGGTCGATACGATAAGCGACAGCGATCCATCACTGCTGCTGATCGGCGAAGCCGTCGCCGCGGCCCGCGACGAACGTACAGGGTATTCCGGCTTGCTATCGACGGTGGTAGCTCGTGCGGATCAAATCTTGCCCGAGGGCAGTTTGCACTGAGAACTGACGATCTCTCTTGGCGACTGGCACTTCCGGAATTGGGAATCTACCACGAGCCGGCGTAGTACTGCGCTTCTTGCTCGGCAGGCGGTTGGGGTACGTGCTCCCGGCGGGTTGGGTAGCAAATGACCCACTTCCGGCTGCACAGAGACCGCCAGGCGCCGCCCGAAACCGACAGCTCGTTCAGCATCATCGACGGCTGATCAACCACATTTCTAAACCGGCGGTTTACTGCGCATGCGTGTACTGGATTGACCTATCTGGGCCGATGGAGATGATCGATGGGTCACTCGTCAATGGACCCCGCCTTTCACGAACTTCGGCCTTGGAACGAAGGCCGGCTGATTGGTGCGAAGCGGGCGCTGAAACAGCAACAGGTCTGGGCCATTCGCTTCTGGCTCGACCAGCAGAGGAGACTGCGCGACCGAGCGCTGTTCGACTTCGCCATCGACAGCAAGCTCCGCGGCTGTGACGTGGTCAGGGTGCGGATTGGCGATGTAGTTTCCGGCGGGCGCGTCCGTGACCGCGCCGTCGTGGTTCAGCAGAAAACCAAACGACCGGTTCAGTTCGAGATAATGGACACGGCGCGAAAGACGATGCGAGCATGGTTGGAGCGGCGTGGGGGGACACTGAACGACTTCGTTTTCCCGAGCCGCAACGACTACATGGACCACATGAGCACGCGGCAATATGCCCGCCTCGTGCGCGAGTGGGTGGTCGGCATCGGCCTACCGGCGCAGGATTATGGGACGCACTCGCTACGGCGCACGAAAGCGTCGATCATCTACAAGGCGACTGGCAACCTCCGCGCCGTTCAGATCCTTCTCGGCCATGCCAAGATCGACAGCACGGTGCGCTACTTGGGCGTTGACGTGGAGGACGCTTTGGAATTGGCCGAACGCACCGAGGTCTGAGCGGACCCACAATCGGACGCTCATGCCCTTTCCCCGGCTTCCCAACATCGGCCGCTCGTTCATCCCCGCGATATGAACGCACCTTGGCGATCAATGACGGTAGCGGGTACAGGACTGACAACGCGTCGTGGTTGACGCACCTGCATGAGGGACAACCGATGAAGATCAGCGCTCGCAACCAGATTTCCGGCACCATCGTCAGTATCACGCCCGGCGCCGTCAACGGATCAATCAAGGTCGACATTGGCAGCGGGACGATCGTCACGGCCAACATTACCGAAGAGGCAATCAAGGAGTTCGGGCTCGCGGAAGGCGAGACGGTCACGGTTATCGTCAAGGCCAGTGACGTGATGATCGGCAAGTAAGATGAAACTCGGCCAGCTTTGGCTGAAGGTACAGATCGCCTGCGGCGACACGCCAGCCATCGGCCCGGGTAAGGTGGATCTGCTCGAGGCGATCGTCGCCCATGAATCAATCACCGCTGCGGGCCAGGCTCTCGGCATGAGCTATCGCCGCGCCTGGGTGCTTGTCGACGAGATGAACCGGTGCTTTGATCCGCCGCTTGTCGAAACGCTACGCGGCGGTGGGCGGGAGCGTGGTGCGCGGGTGACCCCAACCGGTGCCGAGGTCATCGCCGCCTATCGTGAGATGGAGCAGCACGCCGCTGCGATCAATGAGCAGCCGGCCTATGCACGCCTGCGCTCTTTCCTGCGGCCGCAGCCGCTCCCACCCGCCTGAACAGCTTTACGCGAGGGAGCTCAAATTCTTAAACCGCTCTATATACGAGCGAATACAGGCTCGATATACGCCCGGACATAATGAGCGGGAACGTCCCGCGCGAAGGGGGTTTCATCGATGTTCAAGCGTATCGCAGTGTTGCTCTGTGCTGTCGCAATGCCTGTCTTCGCCACGTCAGCACTTGCGCAGTCGGCGACGGCACCGATCGATACAGCCCAAGGCAAACCTGTTGAGAGCGCGACCGTCGACGGCTTGCCTGACGTCATCGTCACTGCGCGTCGCCGGACTGAAAACGCCCAAACGGTGCCCGCGTCGCTGTCCGTGGTGGGCGGCGACCTGATCGATCAGAGCTATACGGTCAACACGCAGGGCCTGACGACGCTTATCCCGAGCCTCAATTACAGCTCCGCCAATCCCCGCAACACCGCGTTCACCATCCGCGGCCTGGGTTCGAGTGTGGTCGCGGTTAGCCAGGCGAACGACGGGCTGGAGCCAGGCGTCGGCTTCTATGTTGATCAGGTCTATCATGCGCGGCCGGCAACCGCGGCGTTCGACTTCGCTGACATCGAGCAGGTCGAGGAGTTGCGTGGGCCACAAGGCACGCTGTTCGGCAAGAACACGACGGCAGGCGCGCTGAACATCACGACGCGCGCACCGACTTTCACACAGGAAGGCTTTGCCGAACTGTCCTATGGCGAGCGCAATTTCGTGCAGGCGAAAGGATGGGTCTCCGGCCCTATCACCGATACCATCGCCTATCGCATCTCGGGCGTATCGACGCGGCGCGATGGGGTTATCGACAACATTCGCACCGGTCGCGATACCAACACGCTTGGCACGCAGGCGGTACGCGGCCAGTTGCTGTTTAAGCCTGACGACACGATCCAGATGCGGGTGATTGCCGATTTCACCAACTTCCAGGCCTATTGCTGTGGGCAGGTCTATCTGCGCGCCGGGCAAAGTCTCCGCGCTGCAAACCGCCAGTTCGGTGGGCCGGCCGGCCTTGCCGCGCAATTCGGCTATGCACCGGCCAGCACCAATCCGTACGATCGCATCACCGACATCGATGGGCCGCTCGGCGTCGATACGAACGAGGGCGGCGTTAGCGCGATCACCGATTGGAACCTCGGCTTTGCGACCCTGACCTCGGTCAGCGCTTGGCGGTTCTGGAACTGGGATGCGGAGAACGATCGCGACTATACCGGTATCCCCGTCCAGCTATCGCAGCACATTCCCTCGCGACAGGACCAGTATAGTCAGGAACTGCGGCTGGCCTCGAATGGCTCCGGCCCAATCTCCTACGTCGCAGGCCTGTACGGATTTCGACAGAAGCTCGTAGGGCGACCGATCAGCATCTATGGACCGGCCGCGGCGCGTTATCTGATCGGTACGACGACGGGCGCAAACGCTACGCCGGTGCCATCCAACCTGCTCGACGGCTACGGACAGGACGGCCGTACCGATTTACGAAACCTCAGCTACGCCGCGTTCGGCGAGGTCAACTGGCGGCTCGTGCCGACCGTCACCGCCACGCTCGGCCTGCGCTACACGAAGGAGGAAAAGGACGGCTATTACAACACCACCGTCTCCGGCGGTCCCGCGACGACCAACGCCGCGCTCGTTGCCGCGCGGCTCGGCGTACTCCGACCGCAAAGCTACGAGGCGCACGATAGCGACGGCAGCCTGTCGGGGCGCGGCAACATTGCGTGGCAGGCGACCGAGAACACGATGGCCTATGCGAGCTATGCGCGTGGTTTCAAGTCGGGCGGGATCAACATGTCCGGCCTCCCGCTCGACAACGCCAATCGTCCGGTGTTGGCGACCGCCGTGGTACGACCGGAACGCAACGAGACCTATGAGATCGGTGTCAAGAACACGCTGTTCGACCGCCGCCTGATCTTCAATATCGATGGCTTCTACACCAAGGTTCACGACTTCCAGGCGACCGTTGTGGAAAATTCGCTGACCCAGACGGTGCAGCTGCGCGGCTATCTTTCGAACATTCCCGAGGTGACCGTAAAGGGGATCGAGGCGGACATTACCGCAATCCTCCTGCCGGGGCTGAGCGCGCGCACCAGTTTCGCCTATTCGGACGGGAAATACAGCGATTATCCCGCCGGCCCTTGTCCGCTGGAGGTACAGACGGCGGCCACGACGCAGTGCAGCCTCACCGGTCGCCGGCTCGCCTCGCTGCCGCGCTTCGCGCTCACGGCTGGACTAGATTACACACGACCGGTCGGGAGCGGCGAGGCGTTCGTCCATGTCGATAACGCATCGCGCAGCGGCTTTAACGGTGATCCGAGCCTGTCACGCTTCACCTACATCCACGGATATAATCTCACCAACGCCAACATTGGCTATCGCTTCGCCGATGGTCTTGAGGTGATCGTTTGGGCGCGCAATCTGCTCGACGCCGATTACATTCAGAACCTGACAATCCAAGCGGGCAACTCTGGCCTAATTCTCGGTTCCCCTAGCGATCCGCGCACGATCGGGGGAACGGTTCGCTTCCGAATATAGTTACATCCCGGTTTTCTAAAGATTTTCCTAAATCACCAGTCTAAAATAGAAAGCTATAACGCTTCTCTGTTACTGAATGACTGCTTTTTGGCTTCCAACAAACCAAGCTAAGCGTCGGACATTGCGCGAACGTACACCCTCACTTACTGCGTACAGCCAGACCCAGAACCGGACCTTCGCGCCCCTTCCCTCGCTTCCTAACTTCGGACGCTGGTTCATCTTTGCGAATGACCAATTTTTGAAGCCCGGCTATCGACTCGCGAATGTCGTGATGAAGAAGAATGCCGTCATTCCACTCCCTTGGTGATACTGGCGGTAAGCGAACGTTTGTTCAGCACTCTTTGCCGGGTACCAACATTCGAAACGGTTCTTTAATCGTTCGACGGTGATGGTGATCGCCGCCGCGCGCGATGAAGAGAGACGAATGCTGAAGAGCCTATTTAGAGAGCGAATGCGCTCTCACGCCTTTCGCGGCTTAAGCATTCTAGGTTCCGCTCCCGAACCCATATTTGATCGTTTCGTCGCTGCTGCAGCCAACGCATTCGATGCGCCGATCGCGCTCCTGTCCCTGATCCATGACGATCAACAGTGGTTTAAGGCAGGGCACGGCCTCGTCATTGATTGCATTCCGCGCGACAGTGGGTTTTGCAGCTTTGCGCTCGATCGGCCCGAAATACTGGAAACCGCCGACCCTCAGGCCGACCCGCGGTTCGCCAATCTGCCTGTCGTCGCCGGCGAACCTCACATCCGCTACTATATCGGAGCACCGCTTCGTCGAGTAAGCGGAATCGATGTAGGGGCCTTATGCGTCCTCGACACCAAGCGTCGATCGCCCGCATCGGCAGACCAGAAGGCCTATCTGATTGGACTGGCCCGGCAGGCGTCGACGGCGCTTGAAGCGCGATTGGACCTGCTCAAGCGAGGTGCTGCAGCATGATGCGGGTAGCGCTCTGCATAGCGCAGGAGCATGATCTGCGCCTGGTCGGACTAGCCTTGCTGATTTGCTTGATGGGTTCTGCCGCCACCGTTCAGCTCTTTCATCGCGTGAGGGCGGCCGCGGGCTACAGTCGCTTTGGGTGGGTGGTGCTCACCGCGGTCAGCGCAGGTACGATGGTATGGGCGACGCATTTCGTCGCCATGATGGCGTTCCGCACGACTGCGCCAGTGGTTCTGGATCCCATCCTCACCCTGTTTTCGCTTCTCGCAGTGACTTTCCTCGCGGTGCCCGGCTTAGCTCTCGCTGTGCAACGTCGTTCCTGGAGCGGCGCGGCGGGTGGAGGCATCATCGGTGCTGGTATCGCCGTGATGCACTATGTCGGCATGGCGGCATACCGTGTGGACGGTATCGTCACATGGGACTGGCGCTATGTCGTTGCGTCAGTCGTGCTCTCGTGTGGACTAAGCGCTAGCGCATTTCATACTCTCAAGGGCCACAGCCGACTACGTAACTTTAAGGCGATAGGGCTGCTCGCCCTGGCGGTTGCAGTTCTGCATTTCACTGGCATGGCCGCTATGCAGGTTACCGTGTTGCAACTTGGTGAGGGACTGTCAGATCTGACGATGGTCGCGCTCGCCATTACCACAGCGGTAGCGACCTGTATCATCGTCGGCTGCGCAGCGATCAGCGCCCTGATCGACGGTCACACCCAGACCGAATCCTATACCCGGCTGCGCCGGATGGCGATGCACGATGGTCTGACCGATCTGCCGAACCGCATCAGTTTTATCGAGGAGCTCGAGCAGCGTTTTCTGATCAAGGGCGGTTATTCCTGCATGGCCGTGGTCATGATGGACCTATCGCGCTTCAAGGTCGTGAATGATACCTACGGCCATCAGGCGGGCGACCAGTTGCTTGTTGCGCTTGCCGCGCGCCTCACCGCGTTCCTGCAGCCGGGCGAATGTGTTGCACGCCTTGGCGGCGATGAGTTTGCGGCGGTCATTTCATACCAAGGTGCAGGCGACCTGCATGACTTTCTGGGTCGATTACGCGCTGCATGCGACGCACCCTTCGTTTTCGACCGGTTTACTGCAGCGATTTCAGCCAACATCGGCGTCGCGCTCGCCGCGCATGACGGGTTCGACGCCGACGTGCTTCTCGCCAAGGCGGACCTTGCCATGTACCGCGCCAAATCCGCGCATTCCGGCGAACCCTGCTTCTACGATAGTCAGATGGATGACGCGATCCGAGAGCGTCGCGAATTGATCGCTGACCTCAGGATTGCGCTCGATACAGAGGCATTCGAGCTTCACTATCAGGTCCAGGCGGCGCTCCCTTCGGGGGAAATCTCGGGTTACGAGGCATTGGTCCGGTGGAGGCACCCGACCAGGGGGATGGTTCCGCCATCAGAGTTTATCCCGCTGGCGGAAAAGAGTGGGGACATCGTCCCGCTCAGCATCTGGATTTTACGCCAGGCATGCTTTGAGGCCGCCCTGTGGCCCAACAGGCATCCCGTCGCCGTCAATCTTTCGCCGATACACCTTGCCGATCCGCGACTTGTGGACACGGTCTGGTCGGCACTGGAGGACAGCGGCCTGCCGCCCGAGCGGCTGTCGCTTGAGCTGACCGAAAGCGCCATCATCCACGACCGCCGGTTCGCGCTGAGCCAACTCAACGCTCTCAAGGCCATGGGCATTGCCATTGCCCTAGACGACTTTGGCGTGGGGTATTCATCCCTTGACGTTCTTCGGTCTTTTCCCTTCGACCGCATCAAGCTGGACGCGTCTTTCGTGGCTGAGATCGAACGTGACGATCAAGCAGTAGCAATCCTACGCTCGGTTGCGGGGCTATGGAAGACGTTCACCGTGCGGGCGGGATCATGGCGATACTCGGCCAGCTCGAGAAGGCCGGGCTGCTCGACACCTCGCTTCCGACCGTCCACGCGCCGACGCTCGCCGATGCGATCGACCGCTGGGACATCAGTCGCACGCAGAGCGAGAGCGTGCGGGAGTTCTACAAGGCGGCGCCGGGCGGGGTGCGCACCACGGTCGCGTTCAGCACCAGCAACCGCTGGTTGGAGCTCGACCTCGACCGCGGCGCGGGCGTCATCCGTAGCGCCGAAAATCCTTTTTCGAAGGATGGCGGTCTCGCCGTGCTGTTCGGCAATCTCGCGCCCGAAGGCTGCATCGTGAAGACCGCCGGCGTCGACGATTCGATCCTGACCTTCACCGGCACAGCGCGCGTTTATGAAAGCCAGGATGCGGCGGTGGTCGGCATCCTCGGCAAGCAAGTGAGCGAGGGCGACGTGGTGGTGATCCGCTATGAAGGGCCGAAGGGAGGACCCGGCATGCAGGAAATGCTCTACCCGACCAGCTATCTCAAATCGAAAGGCCTCGGCAAAGCCTGCGCGCTGATCACCGATGGGCGCTTCTCGGGCGGTACCTCCGGCCTGTCGATCGGCCATGTCTCGCCCGAGGCCGCCGAGGGCGGACTTATCGCTTTGGTCGTGACCGGCGACCGGATCGTGATCGACATCCCCAACCGCCGAATTCGGCTCGATGTAGGAGATGCCGTGCTCGCCGAGCGCCACGCGGAAATGGCCCAACGCGGCAAGAAGGCGTGGAAACCACTGGGCCGCAAGCGCGCCGTGTCGCTGGCGCTGCGCGCCTATGCCGCATTGACGACAAACGCCGCCCGCGGTGCCGTGCGGGACGTCGGTCAAGTCGAGAAGTAATGACTGCTTGGCAGACAGCGCTCTCAGAACGGTAAATGCCAATCGTAGGCGGCACTGCTGCCGGATCGTTCAATGTAACGGGAAGGGCGGGTTCCGGCAGAAGCGGCCATTCACGCGCGCGCCCGGGAACGGCTTGAGTTGGTCGTGAGCTGCCGCCGCCGAACTGCCGAGGGCAGACCCAGTTGTGGACGTTCGCGGGGTAATTTCCGCTCCCCAACGTCGGCCCTTCGTTCATCGAGGCGGGGCTCATGCCGCACGCGTTTTACTATGCCAGACGGCCAGCCAGATTCTCGAAAAGGATGGTCGAGCGGGAATAGGCGTGCTCGTAGAAGTGGGTTTGCGGAGCCTAAAGGGTGGAAATGTGCCGAACAATGCGCTGCAAGTAACCCTTAGGACTCGTGACGTTCTCCGTGCCGTCTTTCCGCCGAACTTGTGGGAGAGGGTGGAAACGACGCTAATGATCGATTGCGGACCGCCGCAAGTCCATTCTCGAGATCTCGATGGCGAAGCAATGGAGCGCATGTGGCTCGCGACTTTGAAACTATCGGATGCGAGAAGCACCGCGTTCGAGAACGCGGTGCTTCTCGCCCAAATTGATTGGCACGATGTCCTTTTCGGCGCCGGGTTCGGGAACCATTTAGACGCTCATATAAAATGGGCAGCCGTAGGAGCGACCTAATATTTTGCCGGTTCGACGATTGCGAATTCTGCTCATGCGGAATTTTCAAAACTTGAGGTGACCTAGGTTGCACTTGCCTTGATGAAGTCGATAAACGCGCGTAGCGGGGGCGGCACCAGACGACGGTCCGAATAATAGAGAAAAGGACCGGAAAACGGCTGCCACCAGTCCTCCAGTACCGGCTCCAACGCGCCGCTTTCGAGATGCGGGCGCAGCCAATCCTCGAACAGCGAAATGATCCCGACGCCTGCGACTGCGGCGTCGACGGCGAGATCGGTCGCCCCGCCGACCTGCACGATCAACGGCCCGCGCGGTTCGACGCGGACGATCTCGCCGGAGCGCTCGAACTCCCAGGGACTCGTCAGGGCACCGCTCGCGAACCGTCCGAGCACGCACGCATGTTCCAGCAGGCTTCGCGGGTGATCCGGGCGGCCATGTCGATCGAGATAGGATGGCGCGGCGGCAGTCGCCATCCGCTGGACGCGCGGCCCAATGGGCACCGCGATCATGTCCTGTTCGAGCCGCTCGTCATAGCGGATGCCCGCGTCACACCCCGCGGCTAGCACGTCGACGAAACTGTCTTCAGCAACGATTTCCAGCCGGATGCCGGGATTTGTGGCCAAAAAACCTGGCAGTAGCGCGGGCAGCACGAGCCGCGCGGCGCTGACCGGTACGTTCAGTCGCAGCGCCCCCGCCGCACCGTCCCGGAAGCGTCCGACCGCGTCGAGCGCGGCATCGACCTCGCCGAGTGCCGGGGCCAGTCGGTCGATGAGCCCCGCACCGGCCTCGGTTGGCGTGACGCTGCGGGTGGTGCGGTGGAGCAGGCGGACGCCGAGCCGCGTCTCCAGGCGGCGCACGGCTTCGCTCAGCGTCGAGGCGCTGGTGCCGCTCGTCCGCGCCGCGTCGCGAAAGCCGCGCGCTTTTGCGACCGCGAGGAAGGCAGTCAGGTCTCCAAGATCAGCATCCATCGTTCGGTTTTCCGTACAGCCCGTGCGGATAATGCGAGATTATCGCGCGCTTCGGCAACGCCTATCTTGAGGGGGAAGAGGAGAAAGACATGCAGACGATCGAACAGGTAGACAGCTTCCGGCTCGGTGACCGCAACGTGAGGCGGCTCGGCTATGGTGCCATGCAACTTGCCGGACCCGGCGTGTTCGGACCTCCGCGCGACCGAGACGCAGCACTCGCCGTCCTGCGCGAAGCGATTGAAAGCGGTGTCGACCATATCGATACCAGCGACTTCTATGGGCCGCACGTCACCAACCAGATCATCCGCGAAGCGCTCCATCCTTATCGTGACGGGCTGACCATCGTGACGAAAGTGGGCGCGGTTCGTGGCGATGATGGCTCATGGAACCCGGCGCAGGACGCAGCCGCGCTCACGACGGCAGTGCACGACAATCTGCGCAACCTCGCCCTGGACGTGCTGGACGTAGTCAATATGCGCCTGATGGGCGGAGGCAGCGACCATGGGCCGGCGGAAGGTTCGGTCGAGCCACAGTTGACCGCCCTCGCCGCGCTTCGGGCACAGGGACTGATCCGTCATATCGGGTTGAGCAACGCGACGCCCACACAGGTCGAGCAGGCGCGCGACCTCGTCGACATCGTCTGCGTGCAGAACCAGTACAACCTCGCGCACCGCGACGACGATGCGATGATCGATGCGCTGGCGGCGGACGGTATCGCCTATGTGCCCTTCTTCCCCTTGGGCGGCTTCAACCCGATCCAATCGCAGACCTTGTCCGAAGTGGCCGCAAGAATGGACGCGACGCCGATGCAGGTAGCGCTGGCGTGGCTGCTGCGGCGGTCGCCCAACATCCTGCTGATCCCCGGCACGTCGTCGGTGACACACCTTCGCGAGAACCTCGCCGCGGCGGCGCTGGCGCTTCCTGATCAGGAGGTGGCAGCGCTCGACGGCATTGGATGACGAACGCTTGGCTCCCCGCGACTGGCCTGTGTAGACCGAGCGCGGGATCGACCTGCCGACCCGCAAGAAAAGCGAAGCCCCATGACGCTCTCAGATTTTGTCGTCCCCACCTACATCCATATGCTGGGAGCGTTGTCGCAGTAGCTATCCAAGGCCGAAACACAACGGCCGGACGGGAGCGTCGACGCCCTGCTGGCGGCGCGACTCGCACCAGACATGTTCCCTTTGGCGACCCAGGTCCGGTTTGCGTGCCGACAGGCGCAGGAAGGCGTGTTCCGGTTACTCGAGCAGGAGTTTCCGCCCGCGCTGGAGACTCTGCTCGACGAGGGTCGAAACGCTGGCGAGCGGCCGGGTACGCTCGCGGATGCGCAGGCCCGCATTGTGGAAACGATCGCGGTGGTCGAGTCCGCCGCAGTTAAAGGCATCATTACCGAACCTAACGCATCGATCGCCCATGCGCTGCCAAACGGAATGATCCTCGACCTAACGGCGGAGCAATATGCGCGCGACTGGGCGCTGCCGCAGTTCTATTTCCACGTGGTGACCGCATACTCGATCATTCGAGCGCAGGGCATTGACCTGGGAAAGGCAGACTACGCGTCGCATATGTTCGCCTACCTTGGGCAGAACACGACGTCCTGACGCGCGCATCAGAGGCACAATCGCTTGGGCGCGCGATGGGGTCGGTTGCGAGAAGACCCACAAGCAGACGCTCAAGCACCTTTCCTCGCTTCCCAACTTCGGATACTGGTTCGGCTTTGCGAATGACCGATTTTCGAGCTTGGCTATCCGCTCGCGAATATCGTGATGGGGGGAATCGGCCCGACTGCCTGGCCTGACGCAGTTCAGTTAAGCTACGGCGCTACGGATCATTCTTTAACTTGCGCGGCCACGAGGGATCGTAATCTGACGGCTTGAAACGGCGGATTGCTAGCCACAGCCCGATTAGAAGTAGATCGATGGGTAGCATTCGCGGTGAACGCTCGACCCACCATTCAAGGTCGCAATGATGAAAACGGCTAGCGTCAGTATTTTGGCTACTGCCCAAGTAGGCAAATATTCCATCTCTTCGTCTTCACGCTTTGCTGAAACAGGATCCCTCGACCCTTCCGCCAGCACGCTACCTACCGATACGTAAGATTGAATGAACGACCGATTGTAGGAAGATCGCAAGTCGCGCAGAGTGTCTGCAATTCGGGCACTTTGAACTATACGACTAGATCGAAATTTAGTATATTGGCGGCAATGAAGCTACGTCGCACCGTATAACTTCGTTGTTAAAAATCCGTCTTGCCACATAGCCCTTAAGATTGGCTCGCGATCTTCACCGTAGGGGCAATCATCATACTGCAATTTACCGGTACTGGCTGCGGCCGCCCCAGCAGACGTGCTCTTGTATACTCCAGATCGTTATCTCGCATGGCAACCTCCTTATTACAGAAGATCTTGTTGGCAACGCCTTATGAGATATTTTTGATCCCGATCTATAATTTCGCCGAGGTTGTTCGGCTCACGCAAGCTTACTGCGTGCTAGCGTCATCAAGGACATCGCCTATTCTGGAACGGATCGGCATTTGATGTTAATGAAGGTCCTATGACAGGGTATTCATGAGCTATCGCAAATGTCCGCAATGCGGGCGGACTGCCTGGCATAGCGGGTTGGCCCGACCTGTAGGTCGCCGTTCAAGTTCCATATTTTTCATTTCAGATTCGGCCATCCGTATATCAAATCGGAAGCCCAATCATCTGCTTCGTAGATGTGGAGTTAAAAGGTCTACAATCTGGCTGATACAGACTGTAAATTCGTAAAGATCTTTCTCAAGCCCGGTTGCTCAAGCTGTCTCGCCTTCTATGGATAGAGCGTTATTCGCAATTGATATCCAGGCACCTACAACTTTGAGCCCAAGACCATCCGCAATTTCCAATGCCTGCTCGAGCTTGTCCTTTAAAGTCTCTAACGATTCATTCATAATTATCTCTGTATATTTTTGAAGTCGTAGTGCCTGGATCGGCGTCGGGATCATTTAGATTCAGCGCATAACTCGGCGAAGGTTTGATCGAACTCGGCGCCACCGTCAGCTATGGCCCCCATTCTTGCGGTCTTCGCGTAAAAGAAGCGACGGAAGGGCTGCCCCGCCCCAGGCTGTACCTGTCCGCAAACAACCTGATGCCTAGAATTCGAGCCTATCACCTCGCGCAATCGGGCATCCGCCGGCAAGCCAAGCGCGCGCAGTATAACGGTGCGGTCAGAACCCATCCAATCAGACCGTGCTGGGCCTCGGTCGACAAGTCCGGCGGATACGTTGCTGCCTGAGGCATGACCGCCAACTGCCGGGACCGATACCACGCGTACACTATCAGGCTGGAGCCCGACCGGAGGCGGCGAATAAAACACGAATACGGCGACGAGCAGTGCGGCGCAGGTGCCAACAGCCAACATGCCCCACCACAAATGACGCGACCGCGCCATCGTGAGATCATGCATCTTAGGGTCGCTGGATATTGCTAAGGACGCCGAGCCATCCGGGTGCCGCGTTGCTCAGTTCACCGTTTTTAGCGAACGCGGCCGGCCCATCGGCCGTCCCCTGCAACTTCCACATGAACCAAGCGGTGGGATATCCGAGCAAGGGATAAACACCGAGATTGCACGACGCCGGGATACCGCCGCTCGCGCAACCAGGATTGCCTTCGATCTCGGTATGGCCGCCAAGCGCGATCATCCCCATTGCCTTTTCGACCGCATCCGAAGTCGGCTTGTAATAGCCCAGATTAGTCGGCAGGCTTGAGATCACATCGACGTCGCCACCGACATAGAAAATGGAACCACGGGTAACCTTTGAAAGCGCGCCAAGGTCGATCGAACAGTTCGCGACCACGCAGACCGCGCGCAGCGGGGTTTCAATCGGCACGTAGGTCTTGAACGCAGGATCGTTCCGCGAGAACAGCAAAGCCGCGGTCGCCGCACCCTGCGAATGGCCTGCCAGACCGATATTGTCGGGGTCCACCTTCCCGTAGAAGACACTCCCCGGATCGCGGGACTGAGCGAGTAGAAAGTCCTTCGCGTCAGTGACCGTTTCACCCTGCCCCGTCGAGCCGTCGCGCGATCGAATGACAATGAAGCCCCAGCTCGCGAGATGGCGCAGGAAAAAGGCATTCTTCTCCGCCGGGACCGTATCTGCCGTGCCGTTGGCGAAGACAATCACAGGATGCTGAAAGCCGCTGGTCCGTCCCTTGAGCGGGTTGGCGCCAAGGTCAGCCGGATACCAGATGTCGCAAAGATTGCCTTCACGGTCGCAGGCGTGGGTCGAGACGGTTGTCGTCGTGGCCCATGGACCGTCCGCCGCATAATGACGTTCGATCGGCCCCTTGGCCTCGTATGTCGCAGCAGTTGCCGGCTGCATAAGCAGCATCGCGCTTATTGCGCTCAATATTGACCAACGCATCGTTCCGTCTCCTCGAAGAGTAGCGATTAGCTTCCGGCAATTCCTGCTATTTCGTCAGCCAGCCGTGCGCGCCGAACCAGGTAAGCAGCGCTACGCTCCAGCCAGTGCTGGTCGTGCCCGCTTTGCCGTCGAAGCCGAAGCCGTGGCCGCCATGCTCGTAGACGTGCAGTTCGACCGGCCGCCCGGCGCGGCGCCAGCTGTCGGGTAGTCCATAGCCCTGCTTGGAGAACAGCTCGTCGTCGTTGGCCACCGCAACGAACAGCGGTGGCGCACCTGCGGTGACGGTCGTTGGTGCCATCGAGGGATAAATGGCGGCGAACAGGTCAGGCGTGGTGCCAGGTTCTGCGGTCTTTACCAGATCGACTCCCATGATCGCGCCAGCGGAAAAGCCGAGATAGGCGACGCGGCGTGGATCGACGCCCCATTCCCCCGCACGTGCCCGCACCAGCTTCACTGCCGCCTGCGCATCGGCGAGCGCCGGTGCAGGTGCCGGGATCACGGCACCGCCCTTTGCTCCAGCCATTGCGGCAGCTGCGAAGCGCGCCAGCGCGGCCTGTTTGAACGCGTCCAGTGAGACCGGTGTCGCATCGATACGGTATTTGAGAACAAAGGCAGCGATGCCATGATCGGCAAGCCAGCGTGCCGGCTTCATCGCCTCGGCCTCCATCGACTCCATCAGGAAACCGCCGCCAGGCGCGATAATGACCGCAGCCCCCGTCGCCTTTGCCTTGTCGGGCAGCACGGGGAGAAGTGTTGCGGTTGCGACGTTGCGGACCGTGGGGCGACCGGCGAGCGTGAACCAGCTTTCCACCGGCATGTCGGGCACACCGCCAGTGCCCAGTGCAATCGCACCGGTTTGCGGGGGTGTCGCGATCGGTTCGACCGGGATGCCCTGCGCCGTCACCGCCGTGGGGAGGGCAAAGGCAAGGGCAGTGACGAACAGGGTGAAGCGGTTCACGGGCATGCTCCTAGAGTGAATGGTCAGCGCCACTCGCGCGCTGGCAGGCTGACAGTGACGACAGGTCCAAGATCGGTTGCCGAGCGCCCGAGCGCGAAGCCATAGCGTCCTGCCGGCATCGTCCATCGTCCACCTTTGCTGTCGGCAAGTATGCGAGGTTCGATTTGAACCGTGACGTTCGCCGCAGTCCCTGGCTGCACGGCGACCTTGGTAAAGCCAGCGAGCCGCAGTGTGCGTCCTGCAGGTGTCGAGACTAGGTAGAGTTGCGCGACATCGCTACCCGCGCGCGTGCCGGTGTTGCGGATCGTTACCGTCGCCTTTGGCTGCGTGCCCCCAGCGACTTTCATCGGGCCGGACTGGAACTGGGTGTAGCTGAGCCCGAAGCCGAACGGGAACAACGGCGTAGCATTTTTGCGCGCGAACCACCGGTAGCCGACGTCTGCGCCCTCGATATCGTAATCGATCGGATAGCGCGTGCCGGCCGCGGTTCCGGCGGCAAAGTCCCGGTCGATCATCCCGGCGTAGGGCAGCGCCGGGCGTGGCAGCTGGTCGAGCGATGCGGGAAATGTGACGGGCAACCGACCAGATGGATTGCTATCGCCGAACAACGTTGCGGCGATAGCATCGCCACCACGCACGCCGCCATACCACGCCTCCATCACTGCACCTGTGCGATCAAGCCATGGCATCAGGACCGGCCCACCGGTTTCGAGAACGACGATCGTCTTAGGATTAGCGGTGGTCACCGCAGCTATCAGCGCGTCCTGCCCACCCGGCAGCGACAGATCCGGGACGTCTGCGCCTTCGGCCATCCACTGCGTCGCAAAGACGATCGTCACGTCCGCCGTTTTTGCTGCCGCAACAGCCTCCGCCGCATAGCGCCCGTCATGGAATGTCACCTTGGCGTTTGGCGCCAGCGCCCGGATCGCGCCGAGTGGCGCGGTGCCATGATAGGTCTGGTTATTGTATTTCGCGAGCGGCCCCTCGCCTCCCATCGGCAGCGAGACGGACGGGCCACCAAGCGGTTGCACCTGCGTCGATCCGCCGCCCGACAGCACGCCCGCATCAGCGTACCCACCGATCACCGCGATCGAGCGCACGTCCTTCGACAGCGGCAGCAACGCATTGGAGTTCCGCAGCAACACGATCCCTTCGTCGGCAACGCTTCGGGCAACCCCGGCGTTCGCAGCGAAATCAATGTCGGCCCTGACTGGCGGATGCGCGTCGAGCCCAACCGCGTAGATCGAACGCAAGATGCGCCGGTTCATGTCGGCTACCCGCGCGGCATAAGCCGGGTCGCGAGCCGCCGCCTCGGCGAGTGGCACGCCGAAGAAGATCTTCTTGTCGATCTGCGCGCCCGATTGCTGGTCCAGCCCGGCAAGCGCGAAGTCGAGGGCGCCGACCGCACCCCAATCGGACATGACGAAGCCGGGGTAGCGCCAATCCTGCTTCAACACGCGGTTAAGCAGGTAATCGCTGCCGCATGCCGGCGCACCGTTAACGCGATTATAGGCGCACATCACCGAGCCGGGTCGCCCACGGTCGATCGCGATCTCGAAGGCGAGCAGATCGCTCATGCGGAATGCATCGTCGCCAAGTTTACCGTCGACCGCGTGACGCCCTGTCTCCTGTTCATTGAGCGCAAAATGCTTCACCGTCGACAGCACGTGCTGCGACTGGACGCCGTCGATCGCGGCACCGCCGAGAAGCCCCGAATGAAGTGGGTCCTCGCCAAAATATTCAAACGTCCGCCCATTGCGTGGGTCTCGCATCAGATTAATGCCACCACCGAGCAGCACGTTGAACCCTTTTGCGCGCGCCTCGCCCGCAATCATCGCGTTGCCGCGGCGGATCAGGCGCGGGTTCCACGTCGATCCCATTGCGGTCGCCGACGGCAGCGCGGTCGCCCCGTCCTTGCGAAGATTGGCGATGTACGAGACGCCGAGACTCGCATCGGTCTCAACCAGCGCTGGCACGCCGAGCCGGGGGATCCCAGTGACGTAGCCAGCTCCCAATATCGCCTCAGCAGGAATGCGAACGTTAGGGATCAACGGAATCGCCCAAAGGCCATGCGTCAGCACGGTCCGCTCATCACCTTGCATGGCGCGTTCGGTAGCGGTCGCACGCGTATCTGCCGTGGCTGGCCTTGCCATACCGCTCGATGGCCGTTCCTGCGCGAAGGCTGCTGTCACACAGGCCATCAGCACGCCACCAAGCAATACCGACCGATGGGTCATCCTTATCATCACCACTCCCCGACGCAGCAGTTCAGTTTACGTGCGTGCTTGACAGTATGTTTCCAACAGACAATGATCGTTGTCAAGCGGCAGGGACCGCTGGACGGGTGAGGATAACGACGATGCGTGGATTGGCACTGCTGGTGGGCTCGAGCATTCTGGCTTGGGCGGGAACGGCTCAGGCACAGACCGGAACCCCGGTGACACCGAACGGAGCGAGCGAGGCAGCTCAAGCTTCGGACCCTACCGGCACCGAAGGCGACATCGTCGTGACGGCTCAGCGACGGACCGAGAATCTCCGCGACGTGCCGATCGCCATCACCGTCGTGAACGGCCAGTCGCTGCGCGAAACAGGGGCCAATCAGCTTGCCGACATTACCCAGCGTGCGCCTAGTCTGAACTTCACGGCGACGCCTGGTGTGCCGAACTTCGCAATCCGCGGCGTCGGCACCAACTCGTTCGACTACGGCATCGAGTCGGCCGTCGGCATAGCGGTAGACGACGTCAACATCACGCTGCCGCGCTACGTCCCGCTCAACTCGCTCGCCGATGTCGAACGTGTCGAGGTGCTGCGCGGGCCACAAGGGCTGCTGTTCGGCAAGAACACGACTGCAGGCCTCATTTCGATCTCCACCACGAAGCCACAACTCGGTGAGTTCAGCAGCAGCGGTCGGGTCCAGGCGGGCAGCCGTGACCAGGTCCAGACGCAGGCCGTCGTTAACGTACCCATCGGCGACACCGCAGCGTTGCGTGTCGTTGGCGGCTATCAATACCAGAAGCCGTCGACGCAGCTTGTTGGACCAGGTCGTCTTGATCCAGTCCGCCGGTACTTCGGCACGGCCAAGCTGCTGTGGGAACCGACCGACCGGCTTTCGCTGTACGGAATCGTCGATTACCAGAACAATAGCGGGATCGAAGCCTATTCCACGATCCGCAAGTTCGGTGGCAACGATCCGACACCAATCCCCGCCGCCTTCCGACCCTTCGCGCCCGCCAACTTTGTGTTCACGCAGAACAGTGCACTCGGCGTTGTCGCCTCGCCGACCAATAACAAGACTGCGATCGGGAGCACCGACGTGCTCCGCGACGAACATAGCCTCGGGGCGCAATTCTCAGCCAGCTACGATGCAGGGCCGCTGACCGTCACCTCGGTCACGGCGTATCGCAACCTGCGCGCGCGCGCGAATAACGATGTCGATCAGACGCCGGTCGCGTTCTTCGACACGAATATCGCCAACTCGCAATCCCACCAGTTCTCGGAAGAACTACGTGTTGCCAATAATGGCCACGGCTTCGTCGACTACACGGCCGGGCTGTATTTCTTTAAACAGCATATCGACGCGCAAATCCTGCAGGCAGGCACGTTCGGCGTGTTCCCCGCTAGCACGCCGGTCCGACTGTCGCCGGTCAATGGCCAGTCGAACTTCGACTATGGGACGAAGAGCTATGCAGGCTTTGCGCAGCTCACGTTCAACGTGACGCCGTCGCTCCACCTGATCGCAGGCGGCCGGTACACGCGCGACGAGATCGACTCCACGACAACCGTTACTGCCGTCTCGGGCGTCTGCAATCTCGTCACATTCCTGCTGAGTGGCGGACGGCGCTGTGTCGGTACTCTTGCCGCGCCGATCGTCGCCAACCGGAATGCCAACGGATTTTCGGCACGCGGTGGCATCGAATATTCGATAGCACCAACCGCGAACGTCTACGCGACCTATACTCGCGGCTACAAAGGGCCGGCAGTCAGCTCGGCCGCGGGCGTCGCGTTCAATGTCGATCCCGAGAAGGTGGACGCTTATGAGATCGGCGCCAAGTTCGACCTCGCCGACCGCCGAGTCAGCCTCAACCTCGCGGGTTTCATCAACAACTTCCGGGATTTCCAGGCTCAGGTCTTCGACCCCACGCTGAACGGTGGCCTGGGTACCTTCCGAACCGGCAATGCCAGCACGCTGAAGACGCGCGGCGTCGAGGCGGAGGCTGTCGTGCGACCGATGCGTGGTGTCAGCCTGTCGGGCGGTGTTACCTATCTCGACACCGAATATGGCGACTACAACGTGGCCTGCTATTTCGGGCAGACGGCTGCGCAGGGCTGCTCGTTGCCCGGACCCAGCTTCAATGCGGCAGGGTCCCCGCTTGTTGGGGCGTCGAAGTGGACGACCAGCCTTGCCGCCAATGTCGACCAGCCCATTGGCAACGACCTGAAGGTCTTCCTCAACGCAGACTGGCGCTATCGCAGCCGGTTCTACTACGCGATCAACGATCCCAGCACGATCCAGAACGGTTACTCGCTGGTCAACGCGACGATCGGCATCGGCGATATCAGCGACCATGCGCGCTTCAGCGTCTTCGTCCGCAACCTGTTCGATAAGCGCTACGCGGCGGCAATCTATCCGGGCAACTTCTCGGTCGGGCAATATGTCCAGACGTTGCCGGACAATGCCTTCCGGCGGATCGGCGGTGCCTTCGAGTGGCGCTTCTGAACGCAGAACCGCGTGTCGCTTGTCGGCACGCGGTCGATAGGTCAGTAGGGCGGCAGGAGTGACGATGAACGAGACCAAGGTTGTAAGGCGCACGCAGGAACAACGCACTGCAGAAACGCGCGGCGCGCTGTTCGAGGCAGCAGTGCGCGCAATCAGCCGCCTGGGCTACAGTCGCGCAAGTAACGCTGAAATTGCCGACGAAGCCGGCGTCAGCCGCGGTGCAATCACGCATCACTTCACGACCCGGGCCTCATTCATTGCGGAAGTCGTACGATGGGTCTTCCAACAGGAAGTGGTCGCCTACCAGGACTTGCAACGTGAATGGGGCACCGGATCACGCGTATCGGACTGGCCTCAGATCTCGTGGGAGGTGCTTTCGCGACCCTCCGGTGTCGCCGTTCTCGAGATCTTCGTCGCTTCGCGGAGCGATCCCGAGCTTGCCGCGCTGATAAAGCCGGTCCAGGCCGAGATCGAAGAACTGGCGGTGACCGCTTTTCTGGATCGTCTCGGCGCCAAGGTCCGCGATACAACCGCCATCCGGCTGGTTGTCTGGGCGATGCACGGGATGTCGATAGGTCGTGATTTCATCGACGATCCCAACGCGATGCGAGATTCCGTGATTCTACTTTCGAACATGCTTGAGCGCCTCGCGCCCAACGGCACGCTCGAAGAATTGCTGGGCTCCCCTCCCCCATCGTAACGCTCACGGGCAATCATCACCGTCCGCGTCCGAGCAGCCGCCAGTAAGCGACCGGCATGATCCGCTCGATCATCGCGACGATCTTTGCGTCCCGTCCGACCAGCACCCGGGCTCGCCGCTGCTCGATCCCGGTAACAATGATCTCGCCGGCCTGTTCGGGACTGAGCTTCAGCGCCTTCGAAAAGTGCGCCTGCTGCCGCTCGCGTTCTTCGACTCCGACTGCAGCACCGGCGCGTGCGTTGGTGGCGATACCGGTCTTCACACCGCCTGGATGCACCACGGTCACACCAACCGTCGAATGTGCTGCGATCAGTTCGTGGCGCAAAGCCTCGGAAAAGCCGCGTACGGCAAACTTGGCCGCAGCATATGCGCTCTGGCCCGGTGGTGCGATGATTCCGAACAGGCTGGAGAGGTTGACCAGCTGTGCCTGCTCACGCTGCTGTAGCAGCGGCAGGAACGCGCGTGACATGCGGACGACGCCGTGCAGGTTGATGTCCAAGAGCCAGTCGAACTCCGCTTCGGTGAGCTGTGCGAAGGAACCGCTCAGGGCAACACCAGCATTGTTGACGACCACGTCGACGTGTCCGTGGGCTGCGAGAACCACAGCCGGAAAGGCGGCGACAGCATCGCGGTCCGCAACATCGAGCCTGTGACGGGTGACGCGGACACTGTTGCCGATCAGTGCGACGGTTTCGGCCAACCCGTCCTCATTCACGTCGGCCAGCGCGACGTGACAGCCACGCACAGCCAACGATCGCGCGATCGCACGGCCTATCCCGCCCGCTGCCCCAGTCACTACCGCCACCTTGCCGGCAAGCTCCATCCGGGCGCTCATGCTGCGTTCTTTCTGGTCAGACCACGCCGCCCAAAGCGCAGAACACCGTCGTCGATACGACCAGTGCGGAACGCCAATAGGTCGCGGAGGTAGTTCTGCTTCACCCTCCACGGTGCGCTCGCGCCTTGTCGAGGAAGAACGTCTGCCGCCCGCTGCACATACCCGGAGCTCAGGTCGAGGATCGGTTCGTCGCCCGCAGTCGATGGCGGGGCGACCGGCACGACGCTGTCCATCTTGCGCCGATCCATATGATCGAGCAGGCGGCGGACGAACTGCGACGTCAGGTCGCATTTGAGTGTCCAGGACGCGTTGGTGTAGCCGATCGCGAAAGCGAGATTGGGCACACCGTCTAGCATCGCCCCCTTGTAAAGCAGCCGCTTGCCCGGGTCGACGAGGGCGCCATCGACGGTCAGTCGTGCGCCGCCCATGAGCTGCACCTTGAGCCCCGTCGCGGTCACGACGATGTCGGCGGGGATGGCCTCGCCGCTCTTCAACTGAAGACCGTCACGCGTGAACTCCGCGATCTCATCGGTCGCGATCGACGCCCGCCCGTTGCGCAGTACCTTGAACAGATCGCCGTCAGGGACGAGGCACAGCCGCTGGTCCCACGGGTCGTAGCGCGGCGTCAGGTGAGTGGCGATGTCGAAGTCCGGCCCCAGCATCGCGCGCTGCTGTTGCCTAATCTTCTGCTTCAAGACATGTGGTTTGCGCCGCGACACACCGTAGACGAAGATGCCGTAGCCGATATTCTTCCAGCGCACCGCCGCCTCCGCCACCTTGTCAGGCAGCCAGCGGCGCAACGTCTCGGCGCGATCGTCGCGTGACGGTCGCGAGACGATATATGTCGGCGATCGCTGCAGCATCGTAACATGCGCGGCGCCCTGATCGACCATTGCCGGAACCAGCGTCACCGCGGTCGCACCAGAACCCACGACCACGACGTCCTTGCCTGCGACCGAAAGGTCGTCAGGCCAGAATTGCGGGTGGACGACCTGTCCCGCGAACGCGTCCATTCCCGGCCAGGTCGGCGCATGCCCCGCGGCATAATCGTAATAGCCAGAACACAGGAACAGGAAGCGGCAGGTCAGCTGGTTCGCTATGCCATCGACGGTATACGAAACGATCCACAGCGCGTCCGCCGAGGACCAGTCTGCGTTAGTGACGCGATGACGCAGTCGCACCTTGGCGTCGATGTCGAACGCTGCCGCAGTGTCGCGGATATAGTCGCGGATGTCCTCGCCCGCGGCGATCGCTTTCTCACCTCGCCACGGACGGAATGGGAAGCCCAGCGTCGTCATGTCCGAATCCGAGCGAATGCCCGGATAGCGGAACAGATCCCACGTGCCGCCAATCGCATCGCGCCCCTCGAAAATCGCCCAGCTTCGCGTGGCATTGCCAGTCTTCAACCAGAACGCGGCGTCGATCCCCGACAGACCGGCGCCCACCACCAGCACGTCCAGATGCTCCATACCGGTCATGTTCCGCTCCCACCATATTCACGACCTCGAATGACAATGCTTGTTGTCATTGTCAATATCGCTACTCTGCCCTGATGACGGCGACGACAAAACGGTGGACCGGGCAGACGCTGGACGCTCGACGGGCTGAGCGGCGGACAATGCTGATACAGGCGGCCGTGCGCCTGTACGGCTCGCAGGGGTTCCACAGCACGGGCGTGCGCGCGATCTGTCGCGAGGCAGGCCTTACCGAACGCTATTTCTACGAAAATTTTGCACATGGCGAGGCGCTGCTACTCGCCGCGTTCGATCAGGTGATCGCCGCAGTGCTGACGCAGATCGTTGTGGCCGACGATCCCACCCTACCGACTGAAGATCGTACCCGACGGATGCTGGGCGCATATTTCGCGACGCTACGCGCTAATCCCACCACGGCACGCGTGTTCCTTGTTGAAATCGTCGGCGTAGATCCGTTGATCGACGAGGCAATTCGCCGTTCGATGCATGACCTCTCCGAGCCGCTCTTTGCGGCCCTCGATCCTGATGATCGCGGCCCCGTCAAAGTCAATGCGATGCTCCGACGCGGTGTCGAAGGAGGGCTGTTACACATTGCCCTCGCCTGGGGCGCCGAGAACTATAAGTGCCCATTGGAGGAGGTTGTCGCCGCGGCGTGGATACTATGCGTAACGGCACGGCCGAGCGACTAACGTGCGCAGCTGAAAGGCTACGCTTTGACAATGAATGCCGGCACAACCGGCCGAGCGCTTGTCATCACTCTTGGGGGCAATAGTGAAATGCAAATACGGGTAGACGATCCAAAGGCACCATACGTCACGGATCTACTGGACCATCACCTGCGAGAGTTGCAGGGCGTAATGGCCGATCACGCCTTTGCACTTGATGCGTCAGGCCTTTCAGCAGCTAGCGTCACCTTCTGGACGGCATGGAACGACAAAGCCCTGGTCGGGTTCGGAGCGCTCAAGGAACTGGACCGCGCACATGGCGAGCTGAAATCCATGAGGGTGTCTGAAGCGACGTGACCGCTCATGTTCGTCGCATGCACGACACGCTTACAGAACTGCGCGGTATCGTCAGCCGCCATACACCCGGCCGATATCAGTCAAGCGTTTTGCCACGGGTCGCGCTGTACAAGGACGGCGCCGCGCCACAGCCGGTATCAGGCGTCTACCAGCCGATGATGGCGTTGATCCTAAGCGGCGCAAAGGAGATCGCGATCGGCGACCGCCGGCTTCGGTATGATCCGGCCAGCTATTTCATCGCTACAGTCGAACTCCCCGCTTCCGGCTGCGTCAAACTCGATCAGCCAAACGAGCAGTATCTTGCAGTCAGCCTCGACCTCGACAGTGACCAGCTCGCATCCGTTCTCAGCGAGGCGGACGTGCCCTCCCCTACAGCCGAACCCGCGTTTGCAGTGAACCCGGTCACGTCGGAACTGCTCGACGCGTGGCTACGTCTCTTACGGCTCCTCGATACGCCACAGGATATTGCCGTGTTGGCCCCGCTTTGCGAACGAGAGATCCTCTATCGTCTACTTCAGGGGCCGCAGGGGGCAATCGTCCAGCAGATCGCGCGCGCTGACAGCCGGCTTTCGCAGGTACGCCGGGCGATCGTACTGATCCGCGATCAGTTCGATAGGCCGTTGCGCGTTGAGGCGCTGGCCAAAGAGGCCGGCATGAGCCCGGCGTCGTTACACCGGCATTTTCGCACGGCAACGGCGATGAGCCCGCTGCAGTACCAGAAGAGCCTGTGGCTTCAGGAGGCTCGTCGGCTCATCCTGGCCGGCCGCGACGTCGCAGCAGCTGGCTTTGCGGTGGGCTACGAAAGTGCATCCCAGTTCAGCCGGGAGTACGCCCGCCTATTTGGTTCCGCGCCGTCCCGTGATGTAAAAAGCACCAAGGTAGCAGGCGAAAGTAACCGCGCCCTAGCTGCCTCAAACGAAGAGCTTCGTTTGACCCACTAGTCGACGTCAGCCAGCCCTCTCCGCTCCCTTACTTCGGACGCTCGTTCATACACCGGATGGCGAGGGCCCGCTAAAACAAGGTTGCTTGCAAACGATGCCAATTTGGAATGGCGATCCCCCACGAAGGCCACCTTCGCCTCTGATACGAAGATCGCATACCGATGACGTCTCATAGACGCAGTGGCCCGAGAAACCCCTCCTGGACGGCGTCCAAGGGGTTTCTCGGGCTTCACACTGCTCGGAATATTATGCGTTAATTCGAATTCGCGCTCTACCTTTGGACCAACCCATTCGGCGCCATCCTGCAGGCCACCCTTGCGGGGTGTAGGATCGGCCCGCAGCCCCAGCGTAATCAGTAGCGACGAAGACACGTAGATTGACGAGTACGTCCCCACAACGATGCCTGGAGGCATTGCCGCGTGAAACCGCGATCGACAGGGTGATGCTAACGCCGGCAAATTTGTCGATGCTGCTCGGGGGGCGCGATTAGCGGTGGCCAGAGCGGACGCTTACGCCGCGTGCGATAGAAGCAAGAACAATAGTTCCTTTCAGGAGGAACTTTTAATTCTATGGAGACTTTGGCGACTAGGAACCTTCCGGAGACGACGATGCGCCTGGCTTTGACTCTTGCCCTGCTCGCCCTTGTACCGATCACCGCCGGCGCGGCGCCGGGCAAGGTTATCCCGCAGGTATGCTGGATCGAATATTCGGCGACTGACCTGCCCGGCGCGATGGGAGGGCAAGGCATCACCGAAATGAAGGTCTGGCACAGCACCTTTTCGGGTGTGCTGGTTCGCCACCCCAAGGGGGACATCCTGATCGATACCGGGCTAAGTCCCGATGCGCTTGCCGAGGTGAATGAGCTGCCGAAGAACGAGCGCACTTTCGGACAGGGCATCGTCAAGTCGGCAGAAAGCCGGATCTATCCGCCGCAAGCGCTGGCAAAGGCAGGTGAAGGCGGCGCCGATCTCAAGGCTATCCTAATCACCCATGCGCACTATGACCACATGGGCGGCGCGTTGACATTAACGGCGCCGGTGCTCGTCTCGGCCGCGGAGAAGCAGTGGATCAAGGCACAGACCAAGTCGCCCACCATCGTGCCACCGTCTATGGCGGACAGGCTGTCGTCGCGGTTGCAGGGAATCCAATATGATTCCGGCGCGTACATGGGGTTCGCGCAGAGCAAGGATTATTATGGCGATCACAGTGTTGTTGTCGTGCCGCTCCCCGGCCACACGCCGGGATCGCAAGGCGTATTCCTCAATCTGCCTGGGAAGCGCGTGTTCCTGATCGGGGATACGACGGACACACTGGAAGCCGCGTACCGCGGTCTGCCCAAGAGCGACGTCGTGCGCAGCGCAACCGACTTCGTCCCCGAGCTGGCGGATCGGCAGGCAGCGGCGATAGCGCGCTTCCACCGCGCGCATCCCGACATCGCAATTATCCCCGCTCACGACCGGACCGCATACGCGGTCGCGTTCGGGCAGCCCTTCGCCTGCACCGCCGCAGCCCCGCGCCGGTAACCGCTTCACGCGTATCCATAAACTGGAAAGGAACCGACAGTGTCCATGAAAAAATTGCTCACCGGCGCGGCCGTGCTTGCCGCCGCCGCGATCGCCGTGCCCGCCGTGTCGCGCCCGAACCCATCCGCGCCGATCATCGAGGTCGTCACGCTAAAGCTAAAGCCCGAAGTCACGCCCGAGCAGTTCAGCAAGGTCGATCGCGAGGTGCAGGATCAGTACATCGCCAAACGCAGCGGCTTCCTGTCGCGCGAGTCTGCGCCGGGCAGCAATCACGACTGGCTCGTGATCGTACACTGGCGATCGGTCGCCGACGCGGAAGCCTCGATGAAGAACTACGCGACCGCACCTGCATCGACCAAGTTCATGTCGATGATCGTGCCCAACTCGATGGTGATGACCCGGTACAGCCGCACCAACCTGTGATCCCACGACGCAACGCCCCCTCCGTTCTGACGGAGAGCCTCCTCGTCTTGGTGGGCGCGTCGCCAAGCGCTTTCACGGCCGCCGCAATTGTACTTGATACGCTAGGGCATGGCTTTGGCGATCAACTGATTGCCTACGATTTGCTGCCCCGGCTGCCGCAGATCATCCCAACCTGGGGTTGCGACCTGACCAGCGATGCAAAACGCATGTCTGCAGCCCCGTGCTGCCACCGCCCGCGCGCTCAGCGGAGCGCGGCAATCTTGACCGCCCTGGCCTCTACCTGTCCAACTTGCGGCGGAATAGATAGCGAACGCGGGCCGCGATATCTCCATGCCTGGTTTCCAGCGCGAAATGCCCGACGTCGATCGGATGAACCTCCGCGTCCGGAAGATCCCGGCTGAAGGCATAGGCGCCCGAGGGGACGAAAGCAGGATCATGCTGCTCCCAGATGGCGAGCAAGGGCGGTCGATGCCGACGCAGATAGTCCTGGAAGGCCGGGGATAACGCGACATTGGTCCGGTAGTCGATGATAAGGTCGAGCTGAATTTTCTCGGCTCCCAAGCCGGCCATGTAGGCGATATCGAGTTCATAACCATCGGGGGAAGCAGGGCTAGGTCGCCGATGCGATCGCCGCTAGCCGTTTGCGTCGAGTGCTGTCGGGCTGGAACAAGGCGCCCATCTTGGTTCACCTGCCCTTCCCGCCCGAACCTGCCGCAAGGGGTGCGGTAGGGACGCTGATCGACCAGTTCGTCCCGACTTTGAGCGAACGGCTCCGCACCACGCTGCTACGATCGGCCGATCAACACTTGCGTCTGCGCTGGCCCGGCGACGGATCAATGCCGATGCAAGGCCGCTGTCCGCAAAATCATGAATTCACGGCCGCTTTTCTGAGTGCCTCAAAACCGGCTTCGAAAATCGACACCATCGTCGACAGCGCAAGCTCCATCTGGTCGGAGCGGACAATCCCGCCGGACAGGTGGTCGATCCGGCCCGTTTGCGCGGCCGCGTAAGTCAGCGCACCCGTCAGGTGGTTGAAGAACCAGAACAGCGATGCTTCCGGCACATCGGGCGCCAATAACCGCAGGTAGTCGATGAAGCGGCCAACGATCGCGTCGAAATGCTCGTTCATGATCGAAGCGTGTCCAGCGCGAGACGCGTTTACCACCGCTGCGATCTCGGCAAAGTTTCGCCACCCCTTGCCGCGATTAAAGCCGGCATCAAACATCGGGCGGAGGAAAACGGTAAGCACCCCCCTGATGGTGTACTGGCCGTCGCACTCGGCCTCGTACCGGTCCATCGCTGCGTTACGTTCTTCATTTAGGACACCGGCGCGGCGTTCGAACATTTCGATGAACACTGCATCCCGATCGCCGAAATAATAGCGCACCAATGCCGGATCGAGCCCCGCCTTCAGTGCGATGGCCTTGACGGTAACGCCATCGCGACCATGCGCCGCGAACAGTTCTTCGGCCGCGTTCATGATCGCTGCACGGCTAACGTGACGCCTTCGCGCCTGCGGGGTTCTATCCAAGGTCATGCCGGACCATGCCATGAAGCCGGTGCCGGATGATACCGGCTGACTGACCCCTGCTTGTCAAGGTAGTGGGTCAGCGAAACGCATTCGCCAACCTCAGCAACGTCGCAATGACCGCCTGCGGATCAAGCGGCGCTGACGCCGCGCGCAGCCGAGCTTCGCCCCCGGCCACGATTCGGGACGCGGCGGCAAGCACATCGCGGCCTCGGTCCGTAAGCTCGGTGGTCTGCACATGACCGTGAAGGCGTCGACCACGGTCAGCGCTCTTAACTGCCGGCTGTCGAACAGGATGTCCGAGACGAAATCCATCGACCACATCTCGTTCGCCGCCGGTGCCGCAGGTTGGCGTTCGCGGTTGGCAGCGCTGACGTTGCGCCTTGGCGTCTTGAGCCGAAGGCTCAGTCCATCATTCCGATATAGCCGATAGACGCGTTTGTGGTTCACGACCCATCCTTCCCGGCGCACCAGGGTGTAGATCCGGAAATAGCCATAGCGTGCCCGACGACATCGGCCCACTGGTCGCTTCGCTCCTGTCGGACGATGCACGCTGGGTAATGGGCCAGCGCATCGAGGCGTCGGGCGGCATGAGCCTCTGATCTCAACTCCAATCCCCCGATCGAAGCCAGGACCAACTGCCGCTTGAGATCTCTACACTCGACGGCAACAGCACTCCGCTCGGCGGCGACCCCGCGGGACGAATTAATGGGGAACGAATACTATTGGCGTTGGCTTTTCGGCTAATTCCAGTGGCAGGCGGCGCATCCAATATGCGCACCGCAATGCGATCCCACTGCGTTCAGTCGCAAGTGCGCAATCGGTTCTGCGCGAAATCGCGGAGCCCCGGTGCAAGCTCTGGCATCGCTGCGAGCGCGATGATCTCTGCTGACGTCGCCTCATTGCGGTTGATAATAGTGATCAGTCGAGACAGGGGAAAGCTATGCTGTGGCCGAGCAACAAGTTCCACCTCATCACCAGCCGTGAGCTGCCCAGCTTCCAGAACCCGGTAGTACCAACCTGCGCGTCCGGATTTTACCATCGCCTTCGGCAATCGCTTGTCGTGAAAGTGCAAGGCCAGCTTAAAGCAGGGCTGCCTCGGCTGACAGACCTGCAGTAACGCGCTCCCAATTCGATGGACATCGCCCACGAACACGTCGTCCTCGACTAATCCGTCGACCGTCAGGTTCTCGCCGAAACCTCCCGGAACCAGTGCATCAGCATGTTCGGGATACTCTGCCCGCCAAGTCCGATAATGCTGCATGGCATATCCGTAAACGGCCTTGTCTGGTCCTCCATGGACGGTCAGGTCAGCTTGCTCGTCTCCGATAAGGCCCAACTTGGCAACGTCCACCTGATACGGAACTGACTGTTTTACAAAGCCACTCGGCACTGCGTCGGGGCCCAGTGGCGCAATCCGGCCAACCTGCACTGAGTGGATTTTGATTCTCATCGACGCACCCTAGCGCCTGTGCCTGCACGCATCCACCCTCCGACGCGTTCCACCTACAGGGTCATTTAAGGCAATTCAGCGCTTCAGCGACATCCTGGATCGATAAACGTTCTGACCCATAACCGGTCATTCCCGGCCTGCCTGCGACTGCTCTACTCCGGCCGTTCGTTCATATAGGCGGAGAAGCGGTTCCAGATGCCCCCCCCTGTAAGCAGCAACGTCATTTCAAAGCCCAATCGCTAACCGCAGCGTGATCGTCCGCGGACGCACGGGCACGGTCTGCATCGTGCTGCCGAGAGTAAAAGGGTTGCCGAAGCCGAAGCTGTTGCCACGGCTGTCGAGCAGATTGGTGACGTCGACCGACCAGCGCCGTCCGCCCATATCGATCGAGCTACCGGCATCGATCGTCGCATAGCGGCCTGCCGGACGGTCCAGCAACGGATCGAAGCTCAGTCGGGTCCGACCGATATAACGAGCGGCCGCATAGACTTGAGCAGGCAGCCCGCGCACGTCAAAGTTTCGCGAGGCAGCGAGCCTCGCAGATATATCAGGTACTACGGGCAGCCGGCGATCATCGTCATCGACCGTTGCAACCGACGAGGTTGAGGTCAGGCGCGCGCGCTGGAGCGTCATGCCAAAGTCGATTGCGACCGGCGCTAGGTCCAGCCGGCCCCCTAGTTCGAGCCCGTAATTGTTCGCGTTACCTGCATCGACCGTCCCGAGCAGGCCGTCCGCGCCGACGGTATCGCTGCGCAAATGCTCCCAGACCGAGCCGAAGACTGCTCCGTGTAGCGCAACAAGATCTCCGCCCACGCGGATCCGCCACCCCAATTCGAGGCTCTGTAACTCGTCGCCGGGGATGCGGCGATCGGCGATCGGCGCGGTGCGACTGACACCGGCTGGGCGAACAGCACTCGCATAGCGCAGCCACACGAGACCAAGATCGTCACGGTGCCAGCTGAGTGTCGCGCTAGGGGTGACGCCGACCCGCGCGGCGCGTTCGCGGTCGGGGTCTACCTGTTCGAGATGGCTAATGGTCGAAAACGCCCGCAGTCCGAGCTTCAAATCGAGCGTCTGCGTCACTTGCTGCGTGCCCTCGGCGAACAGGGCGGCGTCGATGACATCCTCTTCGTCGCGCCGCGCGGTCACCGCAGGGGATCCGCCGGTGGAGAAGTACCGGCCGTCTAGCCGACTGGTCGAATGCAGGATCGTCGCACCGACGATCCACGGATGGCGCGCGGTCGGGTCGCTGACGCGGATCTCCTGCGACAGGAGTTGTGCCGAGCGATCCTCGATATAGGCCAGCGGCGCCGTCGGGCCGAGCACGGACGCCAACACGCTGGCATCATAGGTGCTGCCGAATTCTTGGTCGACGAATGCAGTCGTCGCCTGCGCGTCGAGCTTGCCGATCAGCCCCTGGAGGGTGAGCGTTGCCGCAGTGAAGTCATTGTCCTGCGGCTCTGCAATGCGGGTCGCACGCGACAGGCCATCGGTCGCATATTGGCTGTCGCGCGCATCGATCCGCTGCGCGACACCGTCGAGCGTCGCATGCCAGTCGCCGAACGACCATCGCAAAGCGGCGCGGCCGCCGATCCGGCGTGTCCGATTGACGTCTCGGCGGTTGCGTCCGGTGTCGTCGATCCAGCCGGGCATCGTCTCGCTCCAGCCCGACGCGCGCAACGCCAGCGTGCCGGGCAGGATCGGCACATTGACGATGCTCTCGACCGCACCGCCGAGCGAACCGTTGGCGACGCCCGTTCCCTCGATCGCTGCGCTACCGGTGAAGCGATCGAGATCGGGCGCGACCGTGACGATGCGGACGACGCCGCCCAGCGCACCGGTGCCGTAGAGCGTGCCTTGCGGGCCACGCAGCACTTCGACGCGGTCAACGTCGACTAACCGCAGATCGGGATCGGGCGCGGCATAGCCGATCCGCGCGTCGTCGAGATACAGGCTGACCAGTGACTGACTGGTCCCGTTGAACGCGCTGTCGGCGACGCCACGCAGGAAGATGCGGTCGCGACCGGGCCCCAGATTAGTCGAGAACGCGCTGTCAGCGCTTGCCATCACGTCGACCAGTCCCCGGCGCCCGGCGAGACGGCCGAGCACCTGCCCGCCCGCGATGCTGATCGAGGCGGGTAGATCGGAGAGGCGTTCGTCGCGCTTGCTGGCGGTGACGATGATGTCGCCGCTGGCGAGGTCGGGCGGCGTTACGCGGCGGCGGGGCGAACGCGAGATTTTTTGCGGAACCGCCTCGATCCGCCATGTGCTTGCGTCGACCCTGACGGCACGCAGCCCGCTGCCGGCCAGCATCCGCCGCAACGCATCGCCGACATCGCGCGCCCGATCGATCCGCCGGACGCGCAGATCGGGAAGCGATCCCGCCATGCCGATCGAAATGCCGCTCTGCCGCGCGAGCGCATCCAGCGCCGATCGCAACGTACCGGCCGGGATCGTCAGCCCCGGGCGTGCCTGCTCAGCGTGGGCCTGCTCAGCATGGGGCGCCTCAGCGTGAAGCGGCGGCGTCCAGATGCACCACGCCGCCGACGCGACGAGCGCGTATCGGCAGGACTGCGCGAAGCTGATCGACGAGCCGCGATCCATCACCAATCGTCAATACCCCGGAAAAACGCAGGTTCGCCGCGGACGGATCGACCATCAGCGGGGCGTCGGCATACCGCGATATGTCGGCGGCAACCAGCGCCAGCGGAGCGCCATCGTAATCGAGCCGTCCATCGGCCCAGTCCGAGACGCGGGCAGGATCGACGGTGCGGCGCTCGGCGATCTGCTTCGACGGCGTGATGTCCAGGTTTTGCCCGGCGTGCAGCATTGTCGTGTCCGCCGCCGACCCACCGATCGGCGTGACGTCCACCGCACCCTCCGCGACCGTGACCGCGACGCGCCCGCGCGCGTTAACGACGTCGAACCGCGTGCCGATATCGCGTATCTCATAGCCGCCGGCGCGCACCATCAGCAGGCGCGAGGGGTCATGGCGCACCGCGAAACTCGCCGCACCGTCCGCAATCTCGATCACCGGGCTCGTCCCGCCGCTGACCGACACGCGAGACCCGCGGTCGACCTGCATGCGGCTGCCATCGGCGAGCGTTACCGCGCGCGTTTCGCCGCGACCGGTCGTGTAGAGCTGTGCCGCCGTATCGGCCGAGGGGACGGCGATCAGCACCGCAAGCCCTGCCGCCAGCGCACCACCAGTGCCGAGCGCAGCCCAGCGCCAGCGCGGCGATCGTGCCGGCGTCGGCGTCTCGGCGACCATGTCGTCGTTCGCGGGCATTGCGGCTGCGATCGCGGGCGCGGCCTCGTCGATCTCGGCGTCCAGCACAGCGATGCTGTCATAGGCGCGGCGATGCGACGGGTCGGCATCGAGCCAGGCACCGAACGCCTCCCAGTCCATCTCCGGCGAATCGAGCCGGGCGTGCCAGGAGGCCGCGTCGTCGATCGCCGTGCGTATGTCCGTCATGCCGCCCTCCTTTCCCCACCCGAATGATAGACGCCGCCGCATGTATCGGACCGCAGTTGCTTGTCTCGATCAATCATCGAGCGCCTTTCTGAGGTGCCGGAGCGCGACCGCGACGTGTTTTTCGACCGCGCTGCGGGATATGCCCAGTTCGGCGGCGATCTCGGCATGCGATGCGCCGTCGATGCGGTGCCGTCGGAACACGCGCATTGCGCCTTCGGGTGGCCCCGACAGAGCAGCGACGAGCCGGTCGAGCCGCTCGCGCCCCATCGCCGCGTCGAAGGCGGACGGCGCATCGTCGATCGCCTCCGCGCCCATGACCGACGTCGTGACTTCGACATAGCCCGCGTCGCGCCGCTGCCGTCGCCCGCCGGCCCGTACCCGGTCGAGTACGATGTTCATGCCGACGCGGTGCAGATAGGCGAGCGGGTTCGCGATCGGGCCCGTCATGGGCTCGGCCACGTGCAGGCATATTTCCTGCACCACGTCTTCGGCCTCCGCGACGCTTCCCGTTCGCCCGGTGAAGAATCGGACGAGTTGCGAGCGGTTGGTCGCGAGCACCGCGGACAGGCCGGCGGGCGGGATCGGGTCGGCGTCGGCTACGACAGGGCTCCGCGGTTCAGGCGCCGAACCTGGCATTCACCTTGGCGAGCAATCGCTGCACGTCACCCTGGCGCCCGGAATCGGCAATCTCGTGGCATACTGCCCTCGTCCCAACAGGAAGTCGCGTCCGAAATATTGGAAACGATGTCACGCCGCCCGCCGATCGGACGGACCGGCGAGTCATTGCGCTGCCGGACGACGCGCGGCTGCCCGGTGAGCCGGCGGATATCGTGGTGTTCACCGCGCGCGCAAAGGACTGGCTGATGCAGCGCGCCGATCGCAGTAATTGACCCGAACCGCACCTGATCCTTGCAAGCCGCTGACGGCGGATCGCCAGCGTTTCAGGCCAGCAGGAGCAGAAGCGGCAACACTGCTCCCGCCACGAGAACGATCACCGACGTCCGGCGCATCGTCCGATTGGTGAGCGCGATGACGATACCGAGGATCGCCGACGCCAGCAGCCCGATCGACATCAGCACGACGAAGATCTTCAGGGGCAGCGGCGAGATGCGTGCGAACGGTCGATCCTCCCCGCGCCTTGCAGGGCCGGACAGCGATCCCGACGACATCTCGGTGGAAGGTCCCGACGCCGCCCCGGCGCGCGGTGCCGACGGCGTTAGACTGAGAGGCCCGCCGCGGTTCTCGCGCGGCAGCGACTGGTCCTTGTGCACGTTGGCCATCCAGACGATCCAGCCGGGCGGCGTGCCGCCATAGCCCTTCGCCTCCTGCAGGCGGAATGTCTGGAGCGCACCGCTCAGCGCGAACAATAAGATCGCGGGCGCGAAGAACATGCCCAAATAGAAATGATACTGGCGGATACGGCGCATCGTCTGGGCTTTCATCGCGGACTCCGGTGGCTGGCCTTGGCATAGGGCATGACGCTCATACCGCAGTGCCGACGAGATGCCCGATCCCGGCGGTCGCCGCCATCGCTGCCGCACCCCAGAGCAGCACGCGGACCGCAGGGCGGAACGGGCGGGCGCCCCCTGCCCTCGCGCCCACCACGCCGAGGATCGCGAGACAGACCAGCGTCGCGCCGATCACCACGACCAGCCGGTGCGGCGCCGGGGCGAGGGCCGCGACCGCGAGCGGCACGACCGCGCCGGTGACGAAGCTGATCGCCGAGGCGAACGCCGCCTGGACCGGGCGCGCCATGACGATTTCGGAGATGCCGAGCTCGTCACGCGCGTGGGCGCCGATCGCGTCATGCGCCATCAACTGCTCCGCGACCTGATGCGCGAGCGTCGGATCAAGCCCACGCGCTACATAGATCTGCGCCAGTTCGTCATGCTCGTGCGCCCAGTCGCTGGCGAGTTCGGCATGTTCGCGCGCAAGGTCGGCGGCTTCGCTATCCGCCTGCGAACTGACCGAGACATATTCGCCCGCCGCCATCGACATCGCGCCCGCAACCATCGCTGCCGACCCCGCGACAAGCACCGCGCCGGTGGTCGCACCCGACGCGGCGACGCCCGCAATCAGGCTTGCGGTCGAGACGATCCCGTCGTTCGCGCCGAGCACCGCCGCGCGCAACCAGCCGGTCCGCGAGACGAGATGGCGTTCGCTATGGACGTTCATGGCAACTTCCTAATGGTTTCCTCTAGCGTCGCGACGGTAACGCCCAACTTGCGGACGATGAGATGGTTCTGCGCCACCTGCCCATCGGACGACAGCCTCAGCCACTGATCGACGCACATGCCGCCCTTCATCGAAAATCCGAGGTGCAGCCGATTGCCCTCGACCTCCCCAGTTACCGGGCCGGAGGCGTCGGTCAGCGTACCCTTATAACGGCCGTTGCCGAGCGGCCGGATCCGCCACTGCCGATCGCGTGCGGGCTTACCCTGCTGTTCGATGTGCTGGTCGAGCAGCAGGATCCCGTCGGCGCCGACACGACCGATGCTGATCACGTGCGTCTTGACCGGCGCGTGCAGCACGATCTTGAGCGTGCCGACGCCATCGAGGCGGCCTGCGAAAAAACGCTCTGCGACGAAGCGCGGCGCGGCACCGGAGGTGTTGGCTACGGGTGGAGCGCCCGCACAGGCCGAGACGAACACGGCGAACGCTATCGCGACGGCTGGCCTCGAGGTCAAGAACGGCATCATCGCAGGGGCTTTCGGCAGGAGCGCGGTGTGGTCGAACGTCACGATTGCAACGTCCGATACTATGCTCAGTGCCAATATCTAAGCTATCGACGACCCTTGCGCCACCACCCGTTCCCTAAACTAAAGTTCATGGGACCGATCTACGCGCGAAAAGCTGATAATGATTATCATTTATTCCTCCGGCTTCTTTGAAAGGACAACTAAATCGTCGATTGTCCCCATTTGCCGACGTCAAATCGTCGTTAACTGATATTTTTTGTCAGCTTGGACTGAGGTCGTGACGTGCGAGCGGCGTCCCATCTGCATCTGGGAGGATGCATATGCACGACGCCGCGCTGATCGCGCTGATCCATGACCGTTACGCCGCCGTACACGGGGCCATCCCTGCGAGCGATTATCCGACCTACCTGACTGTCGGTGCGCCTGATTTGCCGCAAGCGACCCTCGGCTATCGACTGGCCGAAGCCGGCACCCTGTTTCTTGAGGGGTATCTCGACCGCCCAATCGAGGTGCTGTTGACCGAACGGTTCGGGCGACCGGTACCCCGCGCCCGGGTCGTCGAGCTCGGCGACCATGCCTCGCAGCGTCCCGGCGCGACGATAACTCTGTGGCACGAGGCGGCAGCGGCACTTGCCGGTCAGGCGGATGTCGCGGTCGCCGTACTGACCCGGCCGTTGCGGTCGATGTTCGCGCGCCTGGGTCTCGAGTTGATCGAACTCGCCCCCGCACGGATCGACGCGCTCGGCGCGGCCGGCGAGACCTGGGGGCGTTATTACCAGACCGATCCGGTCGTGTGTGCGGGCGACATAGCCACGTGTCGCGCGCGGCTCGACCGGAGTGTCCGCGCATGACGCGGCTGCTCGACGCGATCCTCGGCCATGCCGAACGCCGTCCCGATGCGATCGCAATCGATGGCACGAAACCGGTGACCTGGGCGACACTGGCGCGCACGCTCCCGCTGCTGGCGGAGGATCTGGCCGCGCGGTTTGCCGATGGCCGCCCGGTTGCGCTGCAGGTCGATCAGGGCGTGAGCGAATGTCTCCTCGACCTCGCCTTGCTCGAAGCGGGCATACGGACCATCCCCCTCCCTGCCTTTTTCACCGCCGCACAGACCGATCACGCACTTGACGCGGCGGGTGCGGAGATACTGCTGTCGGGGCCGGTGGCTGTATCGCTGGACGCCCATCCGAGCCTGCAGGTTCGCGAAGTTCGACGCAGCACACCCGCCCGCACGCTGCCCGACGGCACGGCACGCATTACCTTTACGTCCGGATCGACCGGCGACCCGAAGGGTATCTGCCTTTCGCGCGACCATCTCCTGAGCGTCGCGCAGGGGGTGGTGGATACGCTGGGTGTCCATCACGCCGGGCGGCATCTGCCGTTGCTGCCCCCGGGGATCCTGCTCGAAAACGTCGCCGGGTTCCATGCGACGATGCTGGCGGGTGGCACTTACGTCGCGCTGCCCCAGTCCGCGGTCGGCATGGCCGATCCGTTCCGCCCGGACGTCATGGCGATCCTCAACACGATCGAGCGGCAGGCGATTACGTCGCTGATTTTCGTGCCGGACTATCTTGCCGGCCTCGTCGCGGCGATGCGCGCGACCGGCATGCGGCTGCCACGCCTGACTTTAGTCGCGGTCGGGGGTGCGCGGATCGATCCGCTGTTGCTCGACGCCGCGGCGGACCTGGGGCTGCCGGTCCGCCAGGGTTACGGCCTTACCGAATGCGCTTCGGTCGTTTCACTCGACGACGGCGATCCGTCATCGCGCGGCAGCGTCGGCCGGAGCATCGGTGCCAATATCCTGCGCCTGGCCGACGACGGCGAAATCCTGATCGATGGGCCGCTTTTCCTTGGCACAGTCGGCGCACCGCGCGCTCCCGGCCCGCTCGCGACCGGCGATCTGGGACGGATCGACGACGCCGGCCGGCTCTGGATCGAGGGGCGCAAGTCCGCACTCATCGTTACCAGCCACGGCCGCAACATCGCTCCTGAATGGGTCGAGGGAATATTGACGCGCCAACCCGCGATATTCCAGGCGATGGTACGCGGCGACGGGCGCGCGACGATCGACGCGCTGCTCGTCCCGTCATCACCGACCGCGGACGTCGAGGCCGCAGTCGCCACCGCCAACGAAGCGCTCCCTGCCTACGCGCACATCGCGGACTGGCAGGTCGTCCCGCCATTCACCCCCGCGACGGGACTTCTCACCGGCAACGGCCGCCTCCGCCGCGCCGCGATCGACACCGCCTATCCACCTCAGGAGATTCCCATGGATCACGCGCAGTCAGATCTGCCCTTCTTCAACCGCCTCGTTGCCGACACCCGAGAGGCACAAGCGCGGTTTGCAATGACCTCGCAACTCGTCGCCGGGATGACCGGACGGATCACGCGCGCGGATTACATCGCGTATCTGACGCAAGCGTTCCATCACGTCCGCCACACCGTGCCGCTCATGCAGGAAGCACGGACCCGGCTTTCGCATCGACCGGTCCTGGTCGCCGCACTCGACGAGTATATCGAGGAAGAGACCGGCCACGAATTCTGGATCCTGGAAGACATCGAAGCGGCTGGGGGCGACAGCGTGGCAGCGAGTAAAGCGCCCTCTCCTGCTACGCGTGCAATGGTCGAATACGCCTATCAAACGATTCGAGAGGGTAACCCTGCCGCCTTCTTCGGCATGGTCTATGTCCTCGAGGGCACCAGCATCGCGATGGCGAGCCACGGCGCAGGCGCGGTTCAGGCGTCGCTCGGACTGCCCGACGACGCGTTTCATTACCTGACCTCGCACGGCGCGCTCGACCAGGACCACATGGTGTTCTTCGAAACGCTGATGAACCGGATCGACGATCCCGATGACCAGCGCGCGATCATCGACATGGCCAACGCGATGTTCGCGCTGTTCGGCGGGCTGTTCGCCGGGATCGAGCTGGAGGCGACGCGTGTCCCAGCTTGAAGGCCGCCATATCCTGCTGACCGGTGCTGCCGGCGGGCTCGGCGGCTTGCTCGCGGCCCGAATGCGCACACGCGGCGCGTACGTAACAGGAATCGATCGGATCCCGTCGACTGCTTGCGACGACCATCTCGTCGCAGATCTCGCCGATCCCGAGGCGCTGGCCAACCTCACCCGCACGCTCGCAGAACGGCGCATCGACATTCTCGCCAACGTCGCTGGGCTCCAGTATTTCGGTCCGTTCGAGCGGCAGGGCGCGATGGGGATCGCGCTCGGCTACGCGGTCAACCTGGTCGCACCCGCGATCCTCGCAGGCGCCGTCGTGCCGCAGATGATCGCGCGTGGCGATGGCCAGATCGTCAACATCGGCTCGGTTATGGGCTCGGTCCCCTACCCCTATTTCACCGTCTACTCTAGCGCAAAGGCCGGGCTGAAGGGTCTTAGCCAGGCGCTGCGTCGCGAACTAAGCGGGCGCGGGATCGCTGTCACGCACGTCGCCCCGCGAGCGGTCAGGACCGGCTTTAACACCGCAACGATCGAGCGTTTCATGGCGCTGACCAAGATGACCGCGGACGATCCCGCCACCGTCGCCGACCGCATCTTCCGCGCAATCGAGCGGCGCGAGCGCGACGTGTCGATCGGGCTGCCCGAGCGCGTCTTTACGCAGCTCAACGCGATGGTGCCGGGCGTCGTCGATCGCGGCATCGCAAGCCAAGTGCTGACCGCGCGCGGCCTATTCCAGGACAATTCTTCAGGAGCCCTATCATGATCGTTCGTTACGCTCTTGCCTTCGCCGCGCTCGCCTTTGCAGGTACGGCCAACGCCAGCAACAACCCGGCGATGGACGCCGCGGTGCGCCGCATCAACGATCAGTGGGCGCATATCCGCTATCAGGTCGCCGACCGGAACGAACAATATCGTCAGCTCGACGCGCTTGCCGGCCAAGCCGCACAGGTATCAGCACGCTATCCCGGCCGCGCCGAGCCGCTGTTGTGGCAGGGGATCGTCGTCAGCGAGGAAGCGGCGCGCGCCAGCGTCCTGAAACAGCTCGGTCTTGCCCGGTCGGCCCGCGAGATCCTCGAAAGGGCGCAAGGGATCGATCCGAACATCGCCGATGGCGGCGTCAAGATGAGCCTGGGCGTCCTTTATTACCGTGTCCCCGGGTTCCCGATCGGCTTCGGCAGCACGACAAAGGCCCGCGCGCTGCTCGAGGCGGCGCTGAAGCAGGATCCGAACGGCCTCGACAACAACTTCTTCTATGCCGACTTCCTCAACGACGAGGGGCATCCGGCACAGGCGAAGCAATATGTCCTGCGCGGGTTGCAAGCGCCGGCGAACACGGGACGCCCGGTCTGGGACGCAGGACGTCGTGCGGAAATGCGGGCGCTGCTCGGCAAGATCAACGCGAAGCTCAAGGCGGCGTGAACCCGCTCGCCGCTACCCTCGCGCGGCAGCTTGAGAACCCTAACGGCGTGGGCGGTCGGCTAGTCGGGCATGCGATGCGCGTCGCTAACCGTCGGCCCACGCGCCTCGCGATCGCGGCGCTCGATGTCCGACGCGGCGATATCGTGCTCGATTTCGGCTGTGGTACCGGCGACGCAATCCTCGCGCTGACGACGGCAGCGGGAGCAGGACGGGTTTATGGCCTCGATCATTCGCAAGACATGATCGACACCGCCCGCCGGCGTAACCCCGGCGCGGTTTTCTACCATGCGCCGTTCACCGACATCCCGATGCCCGATGAGTGCGTCGACCGCATCCTAGCATCCAACGTCGCCTATTTCTGGCACGACGATCGCCCGGTCCTTGCCGAACTGATGCGCGTGCTGCGTCCCGGCGGACGGCTCGCAGTCTATGCGACAACCGCAGAATCTTTGCGCCGCACGGGGATCGGATGCAGCAGCACGCACCGGCTGCTCACCGTCGCGGACTTTAGGAGCATGCTCGGACCGACCGCCGAGATCACCACGGTTAAGGCGGGGTTTGGCGTGGCGGGTATGATCGGAACTTTCGACAAATCACCGCAAAAAGGGACCCTGGCGGAATGAAGGTCAAGATTATCGCATTGCTGGTACTCGCGCCGGTGGCGTGGGCCGCCCCCGCCACCGCCGGTCCAAAAGGCTGGGCAGATGCCAGCGATATCGGCCGTGACCTGCTCGTCGGTGCCGCCCTCGGCGTGCCCGCTGTTCAGGGTGACTGGCGCGGCGATCTGGACGCGGGTGCCAGTGTGCTCGTCGCTGGCGGCACGACATTCGCGTTAAAGGAACTGATCCATGAAAGCCGCCCGGATCGTAGCGACGACAAGAGCTTCCCCTCCGGCCACACCTCGGTGTCGTTCGCCGCGGCGGCATCGCTCGAGAAACGCTACGGCTGGGAAGCGGGATTGCCCGCATTGCTGGTTGCCTCGTTTGTTGGCGTCGCACGGGTCCGGGCCGACAAGCATTATGTCCACGACGTCCTTGCCGGCGCGGTGATCGGCAGCGCCAGCGGTTTCCTGCTGACCTCGCGCCACGACGACCGCGTCCGCCTGACGCCGTGGGCGGGCTTTGGCGGCGGCGGGATCGACGTCGCCATGCGGTTCTGAGCCATGCGCTTTTGACGCGGTAGGTCAGGCTGCACGATTGCGCACCGGATCGCCCATCGGCGTGATGCCTCCCCACGAGACTGCACCACGCCAACGCTCGCCCTCTCCTTAGTTGATCGGCGCGCTCGGCGTTCCGGCGGGGGCAAGCGTGCGACCGTTGTTGAGGTCAGCACCCGTATTGGGATCGGTCGGCGTCGACTGGATCATTGCACGCATCTGCCACTGATATTTGTCGATCGCGTGCTGTACTTCCTGCAGCAGGTTGCCTGTGGTCGGATCGGTATCGTTGGTCGCTTTGATGCCCTGCCCCAGCTCGTCGCTGGTAACGCGGTAATATTGCGCAAACCACTGGATCACTTTGCCGTCGTCGACGAAACCGCCCGGGAATTCGGGAATGCGGCTGGTCCGGATGATCGTGTTGGCGCGCCCGTCGGACGAGACTCCTACACTTTGCAGGCGCTCGGCAACTTCGTCGGCATATTTGGCAACGCCTTCGTAATGTTCCTGAAGCAGTTCGTGCAGCGGGTAGTACAACGTACCCGAGACGTTCCAGTGGGCCTGCTTGGTCTGCAGCTGGAGCTGCTGCAATTCGGTCAGCGCCTGCTGCAGGGCTTGGATCGAGTTGCGCAAATCGCCGGCTTGCGGTCCCGAATGGACCCGGTCGGTGACGCTGTTGAGTGGGAACGGGCCGGTCTGCGGCTGGGTCTGGGCCAGCGCGGGGGAGGCGAGCAGAAGCGAAGCCGTAGCCAGGAGAATATACCGCATGGATCGTCCTTTCGAGCGAGGAACGGCGGCGGATGCAGGACGAATTCCCCATCTCGTTACGCGTCGTTTCGTCGAGGATTGAACGTGCGTTCGGCACCCTGGTTGTCTAAATTCGGGTTCAGTCTTGATACGCGGGACCGATTAGCGAGACGGCACTGCCGACCTCGGCGAACCGCAACCTGAAGTCGTGCAGGTCGGCGATCGCCTTGACCAGGCTGAGCCCTAGTCCGGCGCCGTCGCAATCCTGCCGGCCGCGGTAGAATCGCTGCGTGACCAGCGACCGCTCGGCGATCGGTACGCCTGGCCCGTCGTCGGCCACGGTCATGACCACGCGCTCGCCGTCCTGCCGCAACGACAGCAGGACGCGACCGCCCGCGGGGCCGAACTTCATCGCGTTGTCGATCAGGTTCGAGACCGCTTCCATTAACAGGCTCGCATCGCCCTCGACAGAGGCGGTCGTGGCGATCTCGCAGGTCAGGTCGATCCCGCGATCCTCCGCGGTCGGGCGGTGAAGCTCGCACGCATCCTCCGCCAACCGCGCGAGGTCGACCGCGGCGAAGCGGCTGCGACGGGCGTGATCCTCCAGCTCGCGGATCCGCAGCAGCGCAGCGACGATCCCGAGCAGGGTGTCGACCTCCGCCAGCGCGGCATCGGCGACCGCCTCGAACTGCGCGCGCGTTTCCGCCTCGCGTAGCCCGCGTTCGACCCGCGCGCGCAAGCGGGTGAGCGGCGTGCGCAACTGGTGCGCGATGTCGTCGCCGACCCCGCGGACCTCGGTCACGAGCAGCTGGAGCCGGTCGAGCATCGCGTTGATATGCGCGCATAGTAGTCCGAAACTGTCGGGATCGGGGCCTACCGGCAGGCGCTCTGCCAGATCGCCCGCGACGATCCGGGCAGTGAGTGTGCGGACGGCGTCCACCTGTCGCGCCGCGCGTCGCCCGGCCGCCAGGCCAAACCCGATCGCCAGCAAGATCGCGGGGATCAGCGCGATCGCGAGCGACCGCTCGACCACCCGCAACGCCTCCTCCGCATCGTCGAGATCAACACCGGTAAGCAGCCGCGATCCGTCGGGCATCGCGCACACGACCAGTCGCGCGGTATCGCGGGTCTTGCCCGGCAGTTCGATCGTGTCGACGTCGGCGATCACCGATGCTCGCGTGATCTCGGGGACCGGCAGACGTGCGATGTTGCCTTCGATCAGCCTGCCATCGGCGGCAAACAGCGCGAGGAAGCGATCACGGTGGATATCGCGCGTCAGCATCGCCCGGACGGCCGACTGCCGCATCGGCGCCGCCAGTGAAGCCAGATCGCGACAATCGCTCGCAAACCCGCGCTCGGTCATCCGTCGGTGACTGCCGTTCGCCAGCACCCAAAACAGCCCCGCGACGACCAGCGACTGGACGATCAGCAAAGCCGCGATCGCCCCGCCCCACCGCCATGTCGCGCGTGCGCGGGGGTTAGAGCGGGACATCGAACACATAGCCTTGCCCGCGGACGTTACGGATCAGTTGCGGCTCGCCCTCGCCGTCGACCTTGCGACGCAGGCGGCCCATGTGGACGTCGACGACGTTGCTGTTGGGCTCGAAATTATAGCCCCAGACATCGCGCAATAGCATCGACCGCGTGACGATCCGGTCGGGCCGGCGGACCAGGTAATCGAGTAGCTTCAGCTCGCGTGGCAACAGGTCCAGCGCCCGCCCCGACCGGGTTGCGGTTCCCGCCAACAGGTCGAGATCGAGCGGGCCGACGATCAGCCGCGTGTCGCGTGTCTCGTTGGGCCGCCGCAGCAACGCCTCGACGCGGGCGATCAGTTCGACCAGCGCGAACGGCTTGGGAAGATAGTCGTCGCCCCCCGCGCGCAATCCCCGCACCCGGTCGTCGAGACTGCCGAGCGCGCTGAGCACCAGCGCTGGCGTCCGCCGGCCCTCGGCCCGCAACCGCGCGATCAGGTCGAGCCCTTCCCCGTCGGGCAGTTGCCGATCGACGATCAGCAGGTCGTTGCCGTCCCCCTGCGCCGCGAGGAAACCATCCGCCAGCAAGGCGTGGTGCGTCACCGCATAGCCGTTCGCCGCCAGCTCGAGCGTGATCTCGTGCGCCGTGCCGGCATCGTCCTCGATGAGCAGGATATGCGTCATGCGACCAGTTCGCAGGCCGGGGGACGCGCCGTCAATTGAATTGCAGTTCAGACTCTGAACGCGGATTTAATCGACGCACCGCCGACCCCTCAGCTACCGATTTTTCCAAGGGTATGTCCTTGGAGAAGCACGTAATGCGGATTGTTGCCTTGGCCCTTATGGCTGGCGCCGTCATGCCGACCGCCGCGTATGCGCAGGCCCCGACTGGCACGGCGATCTCACTCGACCGGCTGGCGCAGGACGTCGTCGCCAACAATCCCGAGCGGCAATTCTATCAACGCCAGATCGAGACGGCGGGCGTCGAGCGATCGGCCGCCGGGCGCTGGGCCGATCCCGAGACGGTCGTTGAATTCGGCCAGCGCCGCGCCGATGATCGCACCACCGGGATGCCGCTTGGCGACGGGCTGACCTATGCCGTCTCGGTCGTCCAGCCGATCGAGTTCGGCGGCCGCATAGCGCTGCGCCGGGCCATTGCCGAGCGGCAGGTCGATCTCGCCAAGATGGGTCTCCAGCAGTTGGACGCCACGCTGGCGGCCCGCGCGCGGACGCTCGGCTATGCCTTGTTCGCCGCCGACGAGAAGGCGGGCGTCGCGCGCGAGGTTGCGAACCGGATGCGGGCGCTGGCGCGCGTGATCGTCTCGCGTGATCCATCCGGCCCCGCCCCGCGCCTCGAAGCCGCGTCTCTGCAAGCGGGCGCGATCAGTGCGGAGCGGACCGCGGCGATGGCCGATGCCGAGGCGAATTCGGCGCTGTACGAACTCAACCAATTGCGCGGCGCGCCGTTCGCCGCGCGGCTGCGGATCGTCCGCCCCGACATGTCGCTCCCCGATCTTCCATCGGGTACGACGCTGGCCGCCAACGCGACCGCGAACAATTTCGAACTGAAGGCGCTGCGCGCACAGTTCGAGCAGCAGGGCCTGCGCGTCGATCTCGCGCGGAAGGCACGCCTCCCGACCGTCGGGATCGGCCCCTATTACGACCGCGCGCGTTCGGACATCCGCGAGACTAATTATGGCGTCCGCCTGTCGACTACGATCCCGCTGTGGAACCGACAGGCGGGCGAAGTTGCGGTCGAGCAGGGTCGGCAAGCGCAGGCCAACGCGACGCTGGTCAATGCCGAACGCCGCATCGCGCGCGACGTGTTCGATCAGGCCGCGCAATATGAGGCGAAGCGTTCCCCGCTCGGCAAATGGGACGGCAACACGCCGCGCAGCTTTGCCGATGCCGCCGAAGAGGCCAATCGCAACTTCCAGCTCGGCGCGATTCCGCTGGCGATCTACATGCAGATGCAGCAATCCTATATCGAGGCGACCAACGCGGTGCTCGATACGCGGCGCGAGGCACTCGAGGCGCTGCTTCAGTTGCGCGCGCTCAACGGCGGCAACGCGCTCGCTCGATGATTGCCGGGCTCCTAGATTTCGTCACGCGACGCCGTCTGGCGATCGCGGTGGTGACCGCGCTGATCGCGGCGGTCGGCCTGTGGTCGTTCGCCAATCTCCAGATCGACGCGATCCCCGACATCACCGGGGTGCAAGTGCAGGTCAACACGATGGTCCCAGCCCTCGCGCCCGAGGAGATCGAGCGGCTCGCGACGCTACCGATCGAACGCGCGATGGCGGGCCAGCCGGGGCTCGAGGAGACGCGCTCCCTGACCAAGACCGGGCTCAGCCAGGTGACGCTGCTCTACAAGGACGGCACCGACCAGATGCGCGCACGCCAGCTCGTCACCGAGCGGCTGAACGCGGTCCGCGACCAGTTGCCGCCGGGCGCCTCGCCACAGCTCGCGCCGATCACCACTGGTCTCGGCGAGATCTATTACTACACGCTCGAATGGAAGCGGCCGCCCGCGAGCATGGACGCGCAGCGCCAGTTGATGGAGCTCTACGAGGCGCAGGAATATACCGTGCGCTCGATGCTGCGCGCGGTCGCCGGCGTCGCCGACGTCAACACCAATGGCGGTCTGGAACAGCAGTTCGTCGTCGAGCCCGATCCGCGGCGGCTGACGATGCACGGCGTGACCGCGGCCGAACTCGCGCAGGCGGTCGGCAAGAACGTCGAGAATGCGGGCGGCGGCATTATCGCACGCGGCGCCGAGCGCTTCACCGTGCTCACCAACGGCCGTGTGACGAGCGCGACCGATATCGGCGCGATCCCGGTGAAGTTCGCGGGCGGAATCCTGCCGCTCCAGGTCCGCGATCTCGCCGACGTCGTGATCGGATCGGCGCCGCGCCAGGGCGCCGCGACGCAGAACGGCCGCGAGACCGTGCTCGGCACCGTGATGATACTGGTCGGGCAGAACAGTCGCGAGGTCGCGCTCCGCGTGGCAGACGCCCTGCCCGATATCCAGTCGGCGCTGCCCAAGGGCATGGTTGTCCACCAGCAATATAGCCGCGCCGACCTGGTCGACCGGACGATCTCGACGGTCGCGCACAATCTCGGCGAAGGCGCGCTGCTCGTCGCGCTCGTGCTACTGCTGGTGATGGGCAATTGGCGCGCGGCGCTGATCGTGACGATCGTCATCCCCCTAGCCTTCCTCGTCACCGTCTCGGGGATGCACGCGATCGGCGTGTCGGGAAACCTGATGAGTCTCGGCGCGCTCGATTTCGGGCTAATCGTCGACGGCGCGATCGTGGTGGTCGAGAACAGCCTGAGGCTGCTCGCCGAGCGCCGTCGCGCCAAGGGTGAAGACCTCACGCCTGACGAACGCCGCAAAACGGTAACGGACGCAGCACGGATGGTGGCGCGCCCGACGATGTTCGGCATCGCGATCATCGCGCTCGTCTATGTCCCCGTCCTCAGCCTCGGCGGGGTCGAGGGCAAGCTGTTCCAGCCAATGGCGCAGGCAGTCATGCTCGCGATCTTCGCCGGGCTGGTCTGGACGTTCACGGTCGTCCCCGCGCTGTCCGCCTGGCTGCTGCGCGCGCCGGCCAGCGAAAAGGACGACAGCCGCCACAAGGGCCTGATCGGGCTCGCCGAACGCGGCTACGCGCCGACGCTTGAGCGCGCGCTGGCACATCCGAAGCTGTTGGTACTTGGCGCGCTGGTCATGCTCGCGGTCACGTTCGGGGTCTTCAAGACACTAGGGTCGCAGTTCACGCCGCAGCTCGACGAGGGCTCGATCACCGCGATGGTCTATCGCCCGGTCGGCATGTCGCTCGAACGCAGCCTCGCGATCGAACAGGAAACCGAACGCCAGATCCGCCGGCAATTCCCGCAGGTCAGTCACACCTTCTCGCGGATCGGCACCAGCGAGGTCGCGACCGATCCGATGCCGCCCAACGAGAACGACCTCTATATCTTCTACGCGCCCGAGAAGGACTGGCCGACCGGCGACGGCAAGCCGAAGACCAAGGACGAACTCGTGGCTGGGATCGAGAAAGTCGGGCGGCAGGTCTACGAGGGCCAGAGCTTCGAATTCGCGCAGCCGATCGAGATGCGCTTCAACGAGATGCTCGAAGGCGTGCGCGCTGACGTGTCGGTGAAGATCTTCGGCGAGGATTACGACGTGCTCGAACGCGCCGCCAAGCAAGCCAAGGCGATCCTCGACAAGCAACCCGGCACCGAACATGTCGAGTTCGAAACCGCCGGTCGCCCCAAGAGCGTCGTCGTCGAACTCGATCACGCGGCGATGCTGCGGCTCGGGCTGGGCACGGCCGAGGTGAACACGGCGATCACCGATGCGATCGCCGGCGCCGAGGTTGGCTTCATCCCGGAAGGCGAGGCGCGCCACATGATCGTCGTCCGCATGCCCGAAAGCTTCCGTGCCGATCCCGCCGCGATCCTCGCGCTGCCGTTGCGCGTCGGCGAGTATGGGATGGTGCCGCTGTCGCGCGTCGCCCGGCTGCGCGTGACGCCGAAGGTCGAGCCGATCCTCCACGACGGCGGCAAGCGTCGCGCCGCGCTGATGGTCACGCTCAACACCAGCGACCTCGCCGGCTATGTCGCCAAAGCGCGCGCTGCGGTCGACGGCCAGGCCAAGCTCCCGCCGGGCTACCGGATCGAGTTCGGCGGCCAGTTCCACCAGCTAGAGGCCGCACAGAAGCGCCTGTCGATCGTCGTCCCCGCCGCGCTCGTACTTATCTTCCTGCTGGTCTACGCCGCGCTTGGCAGCGTGAAAGAGGCGGCGATCGTCTATACCGGCATCCCGTTCGCGGTGACCGGCGGCGTGCTTGCGCTGTGGCTGCGCGGCATGCCGTTCTCAATTACCGCGGCGATCGGCTTCATCGCGCTGTCGGGGATCGCGATGCTCAACGGGCTGGTGCTGGTCGACCACATCAATTCACTCCGCGACGGCCGTGACGGCGACCCGCGCACCGTCGACGACGCGGTCCGCGAAGGCGCCCGCGATCGCCTCCGCCCGGTGCTGTCCACCGCGTTGGTGGCGTCGATCGGCTTCGTCCCGATGGCGATCGCGAGCGGTGCTGGCGCCGAGGTACAGCGCCCGCTGGCGACCGTGGTGATCGGCGGGATCGTCACGTCGACGCTGCTGACGCTGCTGCTGCTGCCGAGCCTGTATCGTTGGCTGGTCCGGGAGCGCGCGCCCGACATGCTGGCCGAACGCGCAGACCCGGCCTCCTGATCACCCATGCAGACGGACGTGATCCCCAGCACCACCACACCGCTGTTGGTGACATGGCCGCGGACGTCTCCGCTAGCCAGCTTCGGCGAGAAAGCAGGCCCGGCGCCAGCGCTGGCCGCGTGGATCCGCGTGCACCTGACCTATTCGTGGCGGCACCGGCGGCGATTGTCGATCGACCGACCGCGACGGTTCACCGAGTTCGTCCAGCGGCGCAAATTGATCGACCGCGATCCTCGCATCCCGCTGATGATCGACAAGGTGGGCGTAAAGCCATTCGTCGCCAACGTGCTTGGCGCGGATTGGGTGACCCCCACCCTCTGGTCGGGCGAGATACTGCCTGGCCAGCTCCCCTTTCCCGCCCCGTTCGTCGTGAAATCGCGTCACGGCTGCAACCAGTGCCGCATCGTCCGGGATACGTCGGACGACTGGAACGCCGTCCGCTCGGCGGCAGCGGCATGGATGCGGCGGCCCTACGGCCTTTGGCTCGACGAATGGGGCTATCGTGACGTGCCGCGCGGCGTGCTGATCGAACCCTTCGTCGGCGAGGGACCGGCGCTGCCGATCGATTACAAGCTTTACGTGTTCCACGGCCGGGTCGAGGCGATCCAGGTCCACGTCGATCGTGAGACATGCCACCGATGGGTGATCTTCGATCGGGATTGGCGCGGCATGTCGACCAGTGCCGATCGTCTTGATGTCCGGCCGCCGATCAGTTTGCCGCTCATGATCGAGGGGGCAGAGGCTTTAGGACGCGGGTTCGAATTCGTCCGTGTCGACTTCTACGACACAGGCGTCATACCCCGATTTGGCGAAATGACATTTTATCCCGGCTCAGGCCTGGATCCGTTCGACCCGCCTCGATTGGACGAATTGCTCGGTAGTCATTGGAACCGAATTAGCGTCAACTAATATCTGTTAGCCGAGCTAGCTAAGCGACCCATGAGCGGACATCCGAGCGCAAAATTGCGGCGCCCACAAACGGACATTCGTTCAGGTCCGGCTTACGCCTCAGATTATCGAAGGCCAGCGAAGCGATAGGTAAAGACTGAAAGCCCCGCGCCCGCTAGATATCGCGTCGGGCGCGCTTGGGGATCGGCAATGCACAGATCGACGATCGGCTGGACATCGTGGAAAGCTTGCTCGTAGCTAGCGGTCCCCGGGGTCGAAGCAAGAATGCGGTCAACCATCCTTGGTGCCTTTTGCATGATACAGATATACCCCGTCGAATTGACAGAACGTGCAATGTTTCGACCCATAAGTTGAAAACGGGCCTGTCGTAGGTAAAAGCGCGCAGCGGCACCGGTGTAATAGACGAAGTTGTCAGGGCCAGGAGCTGTGTAAGGACAGGCCCGACGTGCTGCTATGAAGGTGCGGAACGCACGCGCCGTCTCGGTCGATTGCGGCGCCGCCAGGAACTTGTGCATTTCAACCGGATATGTTTTTGCCAAGCACTGCGCAAATGCATCAAGCCTCAGCATTGCCGCTGGAGACGGCTCGACTAACTGTACAGCGGCCTCGGTCGGCGCGACCGCGATTATTCCAAGACCCAGCGCGATGAAGGAAGAGGTTGCCCCAACATCCAGCCAGCGAACAAACGTTCCTGCACGCATTGTTCTACGATCCTCAAACCGAGCCACCTCGGCATCAACGAGTGGACTTCTATATGGGAGGGTCAGCTCGGCTAAAACTAAATTCTTCACTGCGCCGACGAACGTGGAGGAATCGGAGGGGAAGGCCGACCCAATAGACGACATTCAGACCGGCCTACTCGCTTCCCGAAAACCGCCGCTCATTCATGTTCCGATTGTGACCGCTTCTCGGTTGTCCTGGCGCGTGCTGGTAGGTGCCTGCTCACCTTCGTCTCGAGCAGCCGGACCAGCTCCGGCTGCATAAATGCAAAATTGTCCGGCACTTCCAGGCAAATCACACGCGTGCCTGTCAGAGCCGCCCGGAAACGACGCTGAAGCTTGCGCCGTTGCGCCTTCTCCATAACGAAGATCAGGTCGGCCCAGCTGACGAGTTCAGCCGTGAGCGGGTTCTCGGCATCATGGTTGGTCCCGGCGGAGTCTACCTCGAGATCTTCCCGACGCGAGAACACCTGCTCGGCGGTAGGGCTTCGCAGCTTGTTCTGGCTACAAACGAACAGGACCGTTCGGACGCGCGCGCTCAATCTACCACCTATATGCCGTGCCAAGCGAGTGGATATGGCGCGGCATCAGCCGAATAATCGACTTGAATCACGCGACGGCGTCGCGGGGGATTAGCGGCCAGCGAGCCGTGTACGATAGGGGTAGCGTATAGCCAAACGTCGCCGCGTTCGGCTAGACAGAGCCGCTCGCCCGAGGTCGTCACCAAGCGCTGCACTTCGGCTTCACTCAAGCGACCGAGCCGGCGCGAGCCAGGCACGATGCGCAACGGAGCGTTGTTCGCATCCACTTGATCCAGGTGCACGCGCAAGGTCACCATGCGCTCGAGGATATCAAACGGCGGTTCGACTTGGATCAGCCCGGACTTCAACGTCCACGGTCCAAATCCATCTGCGCCAACCCGCTCCCTTACCACGATCGTGCGGTCCTGATGCCAGCCGAGCGCCCAGTTACGCTCGGACGTCTTGTCGACCAGGATCGCACGAACCGGACGAGCATCGGGCCCGAGCGCGGTGGCTGCTATCCCACCGATTGATCCAGCGACTTCTAGAAACGGCTTAAGCTTGCGCCCCTCCCCGATGCGAACGCCCGGAACATTCGTTGGAAGCGCAGCCAAGGCGGCCTCAAGGCGGCTAAGCGCGGCTTCATCCAGCGCCTGGGCGAAGAGTTCGGCCCCGTCCTGGTCGAGGTTGAGATCGGCGGTTTGATCAGATCTCGCAAGCATGTTGATAAAGGTAGCCGAGCCCTCTGTCGTGGTCGACCTCTCGACGACTACGACAGCGGTGACCCAAACCCGGACATTCGCCACACGTATATCGCTTGCCAAGCTCGGTCATTCGTCCATTCGTTCTTTCAAACAACGCACGTTGAGTATGTTAATCTCACCATAGACCTACGATTTTCACGACTCCGCCTGGCGTGGCGCAGTCAATAGGGCGATTCGAGCCCGCTCAGGATCATCTCGGCAAACACCTTGCCGATCTCGTCCGCGGATGCGCCACGATCCGGCTTGTACCAGCGGTGCGACCAGTTGAGCATGCCGAGGATCCCGTACGCGACGATCCGCGGCACCCCGACCCGGCGAAAGCTCTTGTCGGCATAGCCCTGCTCGACGATGTCGATCACCGACTGCTCGATGTTGCGATTGAGCTGCCGCATGTGTTCGGACCAGCTCGATCGGGTGTCGCTGACATGCGTCAGGTCCTCGCGGATATAAATATACAGAAGCGGATAATTGAAGCCGTAGGAGTTCATCAACGCGGTGATCAGCTCGCGCAGCTTGCGCGCCGGACTGATCGGACTGTCGGCGATGCGGCGCGCCAGTTCGTCGTTGCTTTCCAAGACCGTGCGGACGATCTCGTCGAACATCTGCTCCTTGGACGAGAAATAATAATACAGCGTTGCGCGATCGACGCCGAGTTCGGCCGCGACCGCGCTGACGCTCGCGGCGCTGTAGCCGAGCCGGTGGAAGACGCGGATCGCCGCCTCGGAGATTTCCTGGCGGCGGTTTTGATAGGACTCGCGCGGCTCCTTACCCGCGGCGGACCGTCGCTTGCCGATCAACGATGGTTGCTTTGCCACTCTGATGCCCTTCGATACGAGATGCCGGACTAAGGGCTCGCGTCGCGCTTGGCGAGGGCGGGCGGCGTCACCCCCTTGGCGCGCCGGCGACGTAGAGCACCTGCCCCGTCACGAAGCCGGACCGTTCGTCGACGAAGAACGCGACCGCCTGCGCGATGTCGTCGGGCACGCCGGGGCGCCCGACATGGATCCCGGTCATCATCTCGGTTACCATATCCTCGAACGGCATGTTCATGCGTGCGGCAACCGCACGCGTCATGTCGGTAACGACGAAACCGGGGGCGACCGCGTTGGCGGTGATGCCGTGACGGCCGAGTTCGATCGCCAATGTCCGCGTGATGCCCTGAACCCCGGCCTTTGCGGCCGCATAGTTCGCCTCGCCGATCACGCCAAGCGCGGCGATGCTCGACAGATTGACGATCCGGCCCCAGCGCGCGGCGCGCATATGCGGCTGCACCGCGCGGCACATCAAGAAGACCGAGCGGAGGTTTACCGCCATCACGACCTCCCAATCGTCCAGCGTCATCTTCGCCAGCGTCCGATCGCGGAGGATGCCGGCATTGTTGACGAGGATTGTGGGCGCACCGAGTTTCTCGACGACGCGCGCAACTCCAGCGACGACCGCATCCTCGTTCGATACGTCGACGGCGACCGCCAGCGCGCGGTGTCCGGTCGCCTCGATCCGGCCGACCGTCTCGGCGCAGGCGTCGGCGTCCAGATCGAACACCGCAACGTCGTGGCCATCTGCCGCAAGCCGCGTGGCGATCGCCGCGCCGATGCCCCGCGCGCCGCCGGTGACGATCGCGATCTTACGGTCGGGGGCAGTGAAGATCGTCGTCATGGCAGCTCCAGGATATGCATGGCCTGTTCGGTCAGCAGGAATTTGCGCGCCCGGCCGGACGCAGTGGTCGGTATGGCTGCCGCAGCGACGAGCAGGATGTGTCGCGGTACCTTGTAGCGCGCGAGACGGTCGGCGATCAGGCGCTGCAACTCGGATCGGTCGAGCGTCGCGCCCGGCCGCGCGACGACGAACGCCACGCCCACTTCGCCCATCCGTTCGTCGGGGATCGGTACGACATGCGCCTGCGCAACGTCGGCATGCGTCGTCAGCAGATCCTCGATCTCGGTCGGCAGCACCTGTTCGCCGCCGCAGCGGTAGGACTCTTTGGTACGGCCCAGCAGCGTGATGTAGCCGTCGTCGTCGATCCGGCCGAGATCGCCGGTGCGCAACCAGCCCTCGGCATCGAAGGCCGCCGCCGTCGCCTTGGAATTGTTGTAATAGCCGGGCGTCACGCCGTAGCCCTTGGCGACGAGTTCGCCGGTCTCGCCATTGTCCAGGAACGTACCCGTGCCGGGATCGACGACGCGGTAGGTGACGAGCCGCCCGCCGTCCTGCGGATCGCCGGCGACGCCGACATCGCGCTGGCGGCCGTTCGTCGTCAGCAACCGCTCGACCGGATCGTCGGGACGCGTGACCGTGGTCGATGCGGTCGTCTCGGTCATGCCGTAGCCGGTGGTGATCTCGTCCACCCCCAGCACCTCGCGGATCCCCTGCCAGACGCGTTCGGGTGCGCGTCCGCCCGATGCCAGCACCGAATGCCATCGCGACAGGTCGTACGTCCCTGCCCCCGCCGCATCGAGCACCGCGAGCGACATTGCCGGGATCAACAAGGCATCGCTGGCATGATGCCGGGCGATCGCCTGCAGCGTCGCCGCGGCGTCGAAGCGCAACTGCGGCACGATCGCGCCACCGACGAACGGCACGGCGAGCAGTCCTTCGACATAGCCAAACACATGATACATCGGCAGCGAGAACAGGATGCGGCGACCATCCTCGAACGCACGCGCATAGGCGCTGCCATACGCCGTACGCATCAGCATATCGTGCGTCAGCAACACGCCCTTTGGCGGTCCGGTCGTGCCAGAGGTGTAGATGATGTCGCAAATGGCGAGCGGATCGACCGTGATCTCCGCCCAGGCGTCGTCGGCTTCGAGCAAGGAAAGCGTTCGTACAGCGCGAAGGTCGGCCGCCTCCCCGGTCGGCAGCACCACGACATGGCGTAGGTTCGGCAAGCCATCGCCGCCCCCCGCGTCCTCCCACCCCGGCGCGATCTGGTCGAGTATGTCGAGATAATCGACGCCGCGAAACCGATCCATCGTGATCAGCAGCACCGAATCCGATTGATCGAGCAGATAGCAGAGTTCGTCGCGGCGATTGAGGATGTTGATCGGCACGCACACCGCGCCGATCCGCGACACCGCATATCTGATCGCGACGAATTCAGGATAATTGGCGAGTACCAGCGCGACCTTCTCGCCGGGCGTAACGCCGAGCGCGACCAGCCCGGCCGCGAGCCGCTTCGACCAAGCGGCCATCTCGGCATAGGTCCAGCTTTGGTCGTCGGTGATCACGAACGGGCGATCCGGCATCGCGCGAACCGCATCGTCGAGCACCGCGTGCAGCGTCCGAGGCTCCCAGACGGGCATCGCGGCCCGCAACGCCTGCTGCCGATCGGCGACCGAACCCATCATCTCCTGCACACCTCGCCATTGCCGGTCCGGGTACGGCGCGAAGCCATACCGGCCGGAGGTCAATCCTTGGTCGACCCGAGCCGACGATCGCAATCTAATCCCGCGCAAACGCAATCGTCAATGTAGTCGTGGAAAATCGATCAGGTGCACGGGCGAACGCGATGGAACCATGTGGCTATAATATTCCACGAAACCGTTGACGAGAATGGAGAAATGAGGGATTACCGGCGCACAGGAGAGGTCCATGACGACGTTAGTTGACGCATTGGTGGTCGGTGCCGGGTTCGGCGGATTGCGCACGTTGCATACGCTGCGCTCGCAGGGGTTCTCGGTCGCCGTCCTCGAAGCGGGCGACGACATCGGCGGGGTCTGGCAGTTCAATCAATATCCCGGGGCGCGCTGCGACGTCGAAAGCTATGATTACTCCTACCGCTTTTCGCCCGAACTCGAACAGGAATGGCGCTGGAGCGAACGCTACGCGACGCAGCCCGAAATCCTGCGATACATCAACCACGTCGCCGATCGCTTCGACCTGCGCCGCGATATCGAACTCCGCACGCGCATGGAACGCGCGACGTTCGACGAAGCAACCGCGCGCTGGATCGTCGAGGCGAGCGACGGGCGACGCTGGAATGCTGAAAAGCTGATCCTCGCCGTGGGACAATTGTCGACGCCCAAAGATACCCGGTATCCGGGTCAGGACGATTTCACCGGACGCGTCATTTCCAGCGCGCGCTGGCCGAAGGACAAGGTCGATTTCGCCGGCAAGCGCGTCGCGATCATCGGCACCGGATCGTCGGGCGTGCAGATGACGCCGGTGATCGCCAGCGACGCCGCGCACCTCACTGTCTTCCAGCGCACCGCGAATTACTCGATCCCCGCCGCCAATGCACCGGTCACCGATGCTGAGGACCGGGCGGTGAAGGCGGACTATCCCGCACGACGCGAGGCGGCGCGCAATTCGCCGAGCGGTCTCGGCTTCGTGCCCGACAACCGCGCGGCGATCGACGTGCCGGAAGCGGAGCGTAACGCCGCGTTCGAGACCGCGTGGAACCGGCTGGGCTTCGGCTTCGCGCTGACGTTCAAGGACATCCTGCTCGACCAGCAATCGAATGATACCGCGTCGGCGTTCATCCGCGGCAAGATTGCGGAACAGGTCGATGATCCAGACCTGCGCGCCAAGCTCACGCCCGGCGACTTCCCGTTCGGAACGCGCCGCCCCTCGGTCGACAGCGGGTATTTCACGGCGTTCAACCGGCCGAACGTTTCGCTGGTCGACATCAGCGAAACCCCGATCGAGCGCTTTACCGAGCACGGTATTCGGACGACCGATGCCGAATATCCGTTCGACCTCGTCATCTACGCAACCGGGTTCGACGCATTTACCGGATCGCTGCTGAAACCGCAGATTGTCGGTCGCGGCGGGTGCACGCTGCGCGAGAAATGGTCGGCGGGGCCAGTCAGCTTTCTCGGGATCGGCGTGCACGGCTTCCCCAACATGTTCGTGATCGTCGGACCGGGCAGCCCGTCATTGCTGAGCAACGTATTGCTGTCGACCGAGGAGCAGGTCGACTGGTTGGCCGCGTTGTTCGACCATTGCCGCCGTGCCGGGATAAACCAGATCGAGGCGACAGAGGCGGCCGAACGCGACTGGGTCGCGCATGTGAACAAGCGGGCGCAGGAAACCCTCTACCCGAAGACGCCGTCCTATTATCTGGGCGCCGAAATTCCGGGCAAGCCGCGCGTCTTCATGCCGTATTCCGGGGGTGTCCGCGGGTATCGCCGCATCCTGGAGAAGACCGCGGCCAAGGGGTATGAGGGGCTGACGCTGCGCACGGTCGGCCAGCACGCCGATGCCTGACGACGCCCCCGATCCGGCATTCGACGCGCTGCTCGCCGACCCGCGGATGGCGTTGCGCCGGCCACCGCCGCATGTGTCCCTCACCGATCTACGCCGGGCCGCGAACGCGTTCCAGGCGCGCGCTCCGAAGTCCGAAGTGGCATCGGTGGCCGATCACGTCGTGCCCGGACCGGGCGGACCGATCCCGGTGCGGGTCTATCGCCCGGCGCTCGACCGAACCGCAGCAATCCTGTTCTGCCACGGCGGCGGCTTCATCCTTGGCAACCTCGACACGCACGATGCGATGTGCCGGACACTCGCCAATGCGAGCGGCCGGACGGTCGTCGCGGTCGACTATCGGCTGGCCCCCGAACACCCCTTCCCCGCTGCACTCGACGACGCGCAGGCAGCACTCGAATGGCTTCGAGGAAAGGCTCGGCTGCTCGACCTCTATTCCGATCGCATCGCCGTTGCTGGCGACAGTGCGGGCGGCCATATCGCGCTCGGCCTTGCGCTGCGCTGTCGTGACGAGGGCGTCCCGCTCGACCATATCGGCCTGATCTACCCGCTGCTCGATCCTGCGAGCGACAGCGCTTCGGCGATGCAGTTCGCGCAAGGCTATATGCTGACCGCCTCGTTCCTCGAATGGGCGTGGGACGCGTATCGCGGCGACGGCGGGGCGGATCCGTCATTCAATCTTACGCGCGCCGATTTGCAGCGGCTGCCGGCGACGACGATCGTCACCGCACAGTTCGACCCGCTACACGACGAGGGCGAAGCGCTCGCCCGGCGATTGGGTGACGCCGAGGTCGACGTCGCGCTGCGTCGGCATCCGGGTATGATCCACGGTTTCGCCGGTCTGCCGCAACTGACACCCGTTGCCAACGAGGCGATCGCGTTTGTTGCGGCACGGATCGCCGCGTCCCAAATCAGCGCCCCCCAGATCGTCGGTCCCTTAATCAGCGCCCCCTAGATCAGCGCCTCCTAGATCAGCGTGGGGCCATCCGGATCGCACCGTCGAGGCGGATAACGTCGCCGTTGAGCATCGGATTGGCGATGATCGACACCACCAGCTGCGCATATTCCTCCGGACGCCCGAGCCGCGACGGATGCGGCACCTGAGTCCCGAGCGAATCCTGCGCGGCTTGCGGCAATCCCATCAGCATCGGCGTCAGGAAGATGCCCGGTGCGATCGTCATCACGCGGATCCGGTGCTGCGCCAGGTCGCGCGCCACGGGCAATGTCAGCCCGACGATGCCACCCTTCGATGCAGCATAGGCCACCTGCCCGACCTGGCCGTCATACGCCGCGACCGACGCGGTATTAACGATCACCCCGCGCTCCTCGCCGATCGGTTCGGCCGCCGCCAGACGCGCAGCGAATTTCGAGATCATGTTGAAGCTGCCGACGAGATTGATCTCGACTGCCTTGCGGAATATGTCGAGCGGATGCGGCGTCCCGTCCTTGCCGACCGTCTTCACCGCCGGCGCAATCCCTGCGCAATTGACCAGAACGCGCGCAACGCCGTTCGCTTGTTCCGCCTCGGCCAGCGCATCCGCCACGCCCTGATCGTCGGTAACGTCGACGCGCGCGAACCGTCCGCCGATCCTCGTGGCGGTCGCCTCACCGATATCGGCGTTCAGATCGAAGATTGTCACGCTGGCGCCCGCTGCTGCCAGAATCGCCGCCGTCGCCTCGCCGAGTCCCGACGCGCCGCCGGTCACGATCGCGGCGATATCCGTCATTTGCATAGCCTTGTCCTCACGCCTTCAGGATGACCGAGCCGCCGTTCGCGCCGAGCCCCAGCACCGCGGACATGCCGATGCGCGCATCGGGAACCTGATGCCCTTCTGCTTGGCCTCGCAACTGCCATGTCAGTTCGCAGATTTGCAGCACGGCCTGCGCAGTGGTCGCCTCGCCGAACGACAGGAACCCACCACTCGGGTTGATCGGCAATGTCCCGCCGATGTCGAGTTCACCGTTCTCGAGCATCCAGTCGCCCTTACCCGCCTCGTAGAACCCGAATTGCTCTGGCCAGGCGAGGATATGCCATGCGGTGTTGTCGGCCATCTCGAGCACGTCGACGTCTTCGGGCCCGATCCCCGCCATCGCGCAGGCCCGCGCGACCGCGTTGCCGACTTCGCTGGTATGCGTGACGCCCGCACGCACGGTCGAGGCGATCGTTGGAATGCGACGGCCGGGATCGCCGAAACTGCCCGTTGCGATCGCGCAGCCCGCGACCTCTACGGCAAGGCGTCCGGTCCGCTTCATCCACGACTCGCTGCCAAGGATGATGGCCGCAGCACCATCGCTGACCGGGCATATTTGGAGCAGATGAAGCGGATCGGCGACCATGGGAGATGCGAGCACTTCGTCGACTGTCGTTTCCTTGCGGAACCGGGCTAAGCGATTCCCCGCAGCATTCCGCCGCATCAGCACCGCGGCACGCGCAAGAGTCTCTTCGCTGGTGCCGAGCTCATGCATCCGCCGCCGCGCCTCGATCGCCCAATAGGCAGGATTGGTCGCGCCCATCGCCACCCAGCGCAGGTAATCGCTGTCGGTGATATCGTCCTGGCTGCCGGGCGGGCGCGGGATGAAACCCTTCGGCATCCGCTCGGCACCGATCACGCACACGACTTCATGCTCGCCGCTGGCGATCATCGCGTGCGCGGTGTGGAAAGCGATCGCCCCAGCCGCGCAGGCGCCGCCGACGTTTACACACGGGATGCCCTGTTCGGCCACCGCCTGGACGATCTCGTTCGCATGCAGCCCCCAGCCCATGCCGCCCTCGAACCGCGAACTCGCCGCGACGAGACCCTGCACGTCGGGCCAACCTAGCCCCGCATCGGCCAGCGCGAGATCGATCGCCTCCAGCGCCAGCTGCAATTGCGGCTTGTCCGGCCATTTGCCCCACGGATGCGCGCCGGCACCCAGCACGTAGACGGACTGGGTCATGCGTCGATCTCCCGCGCGAACTTGTAGGTCAGCACGGGGCCCCGTTCGGCATCTGCATATAGCGACTCGGCGAGCAGCCGCACACGCGTTCCGATCGCGATCCCGTCGAGCGCAAATCCCGAAAGCATGCCCATCACCTCCAGCCCGTCGCCGAGGTCGACCAGCCCGATCGCGTAGGGCTGCCAGTCGTCGATCCGGAACAGCGCCGGCGGCTGGTAACGCTGCACGGTGTAGCTCACGAGGACGCCGCGGGTCGGCAGGACCGCGCGCTCGACGGTCTTTTTCCGGCAGTCGGGGTTTCGACAACTCGGCGCCTGCGGGAAATACACCGTGCCGCACGCAGCACACCGCGTACAGATCAACCGCGGTTCGTCGCCGTGAAGCTCGAACAGCCCGTCTGCCACCATCGCGCTCACAGCGACAGGATATCCCGCGTCTCGCGAAAATACAGAGTGCCGTTCGCGACGTCCTCGACCGTCACCGAATGCCGGACATACCGCCGCTCCCGCTTCACGTATTTGTCGGTGGCGCGCGTCGTGATCCGTACCGTCGCGCCGACCGGGATCGGCGCCACGATCTCGGAATCGTGATTGGTGTGGATCGATCCGATCGCAAACGGCCTGGTATGATCGAACTGCACCGACAGCACGAAATGCGAGACCAGCAACGGCGGCACGATCGCACCGCCGAACGGAGATTCGCCGGGTATCGTCCAGCTGTTCATCCGCCAGCCTTCGTACCACGGATTGAAATCCTCCACGCCGTCCGCATACAGGATCACGAGTTCGGGGCTGATAGTCAGTTCACGCGACAGTTCGTCGCCGACCTCGACCATGTCCCAATAGGTCGCTGCACCAGCCTCGAGCCCGTCGATAAAGTCCCGCGTTTGCGCGATCTGGACCGGGGACATCGGCCGCAACTGGTCGGTGCTCATGCGCGATCTCCCTTCACGTCGACATCGACATCGACTTCGACGAAGCCGACCGTCTTCTTCTCACCCTCCTCGTTGTCCGCCCAGACATCGACGACGAACCGGAAGCCATCGCCCTTGGCGATCTTTTCGCGGACCACGCCGTGCGTCGTGATGACCTCGTTCGCGAGCGTCGAGGCGATGTATTTGCACACGACGCGCGCACCGGTGAACATCGCTGCGCCGAAGTGGTTGACGCACATCTCCGCGATATAGGCGGACGACATTTCACCGGTCTGGATCGGTGCCTTCAGCCCGGTTGCGCCGGCATAGACCGGGTCCCAGTGGTTCGGATTGAACCGTCCCCATAGCCGCGATCCCATCAGCTGGATCGCCGCCTTCTTCTTGAGCGGTTGCAGTTCGTACCCGACCGGGGTGTCGCGCGTGACCAGCAGATCCTTCACATCCATCAGAATTTCCCCGAAAGCTGCAACGCGACTTCACGTCCGCGCGCGATGACACCACGCTGTTCGCTGATCGCTCCCGGAACGCTCGCGCCCCCGGTGCGGTCCGCTGCGTAGAGCAAATAATATTTGTTGGTCAGGTTGCGGCCGATCACAGACACCGACCAGCGATCGTCGATCTCGGCGACGCGCGCGCTCGCGTTGAAGCGCCAGAGCGAGCGCTGCAGCGTCGACGGAGCCATCGTTTCGGCCGCGAAGTAGCTGCCGCTGTAGAAAGCGTCGCCCGTCACGGCCAGCTTGTAGGCGCCGAGCGGAATCGTGACTTCCGCACCGCCGTTTCCGGCCCAATCGGGCGACCGGGCGGGGGCGCGGCCATTGAAATCCTGCTGCAGGGTCAGCGCGGTCGCGTTGACGAACGAACAGTTCGCCGGGGCCGTGGCGGTCGCGCGTACCGTACCCGTCGGGAAGGCGTAGCCATAGCATTGCCCGACGAAATTGCGGAACCGGTTGTGCGTGTAGGCGATCGCACCGTGCAGCGTGAGCGCCTGGAACGGCGAGTAGTTCACCTCCGCCTCACCGCCGCGCTGACGCACTTCGCCGGCATTGTTAATCGTGTAGGCGACGCGGGCGGGGTCGTAGGTGTTCACCTGCAGATCGGTGAACTTGTACGCGAATGCCGCGACGTTGACGCGCAGTCGCCCGTTGAGGAACAGCCCCTTCGCGCCAGCCTCGAACCCGCGCGCCTTTTCGGAATCGAAGTCGGTATCGCCGATCCGCGTCCCCGTCTGGAGCGGACTGGTCAGGCCGAACCCACCCGATTTGAACCCGGTCTTGTAGGCGATAAATAGCGTCTTGCTGCTGTCGGGCCGCCATGTGACAGTCGCTTCGGGCGAAACGTTGCTGTCCTCGAACTTCCCCTCCAGATAGCCGACCCGGCTCGATCCTGGATAGACGGTGTTCAGCGTGTTGAACGTGCCGATGCCATACAGGTTCTGCTTGCTGAACCGCTTGCGCTCCCGCGTGTAGCGCGCGCCGCCGGCGATCTCGATCGTCTGGATCGGCTTAACCAGAACCTGCGCGAACCCCGACAGCGTATTCCCGGTCTGGAGGCTGAAATCCTCGTACGTCGAGAAGCGGTTGGCGGCGGCGTTGTAGTTGCCGTCGTTCAGCTTGGTGTCGTTGTTGTCGTGCAATCGCGACGTCTGGTAAAATCCGCCGGCCATGAAATTGAAGGGGCCTTGCAGGTCGCTGGTGACGCGAAGCTCCTGCGAGAATTGCTCGGCACGCTGTTCGTTGAAAAACGCCAGCTGAGAATAGCTCGTCTGGTCCAGCCCGGAGAAGAACCGGTATTTCGTGTAGTTGTACCCGGTCGTGGTATCGATCGACACGGCCCCTAGCTTCCAGCCCAGATCGATCGCTTGCGTCAGCACGGTGAGTTTGCCGTAGGGCGAACCATCCGCACTGCCTCCACGCATCGTCGTGGAGATCGCGGCGGGCAAGTTTCCGATCGTCGTCCGGTTGTCGACCACGCAGTCGGCCGCCGGATCGGCGATACCGTACATGCGCGGCGTCGCGCCCGTACAGGGGCCGATATTCTGCGTTGCGGTGCCGGGGCCGGCATCCTTGTTGCGCGCAAAGAAGGATTTGGCCCGGAACGTGAAATTGTCCGAAGGCTCGCCTTTCAGCGTCAGGCGCGCCAGGATTTCCTTGTCGCCCGGCCGCGTATCCGTGGTGCCTGGCAATTGTGCCGCCCCCGCCGGGGCGCCGGTAGCGGCGCGGTAGAAGGGGTTCGCGATCGGCTGTGCGGTATTGCGCAGCCAGCCGTCGAGATTGCGATAGCGCACTGCTAGACGCGCCCCGAACGTCTCGGAAAGCGGCCCGGAGATCGCGACGTCCGTCGTGCTCTCGTCGCCGACGAATTCATACGCCGTGCGCCCGCTGATCTCCAACCGGTCCGTCGGATCGGCGGTCGCGATCGAGATAACGCCGGCCGTGTTGTTCTTGCCGAACAGCAACGCCTGCGGCCCCTTCAGCACTTCGACCTGTTGGACGTCGAAGATGCCGAGCTGTGCGATGCGGCCGTCGCTGGTCTGCACGCCGTCGATCGCGACCGACACCGCCTGCTCGAACCCGGCCTGGTTGGCGGGCGAGCTAATTCCACGGATCGCGATCGATCCACCACCGTTCGACTTGTACGCGCCGATGATGACGGTCGGCGTCAGTTCGCCGATCTTGCTGAGGTCGGTCGCGTTGTTGTTGGCGATCTGCGCCTGGCCGATGACCGAGACGACCACGGGAACGGTGTTCAGCGTCTCGCTGCGCCGTCTGGCGGTAACGACGATATCACCGGTCGAAGCTGGTTCGGTCCGCGCTTCGGTCTGCGCAGCCGCCGCTTCCGGCCCCGCGGGCGTATCCGGCGCCGTCTGTGCCGCCGCAGGCAGCGCGAGCAGCGCCAGTCCCGAGATCCCACCCGCCAGCATCGCCCTGCTCATCGGGGTCCGCTTCATCGTGCCGCGCATCGTCAGCCTCCTGTTTGCATCCTCGCCACGCCACCCTCGCTGGGGCGGTCGCTACGGTAAAACTGACGCAGGCCTTGAAGGTTGTCAATGCATGCGTTGACGAATTGCGCAGGTCCGGTCATCGTGCGATGCAGGGGATCGTAACGACCGCAAGAGTCCTTGCGGCGCATGGATTAGGATGAATTCAATGGCGGATGCTTTTGTCGTCGACGCGTTGCGCACACCGGGTGGGCGTCGCAAAGGTAGCCTCGCTGGCGTCCATCCCGCCGACCTTGGCGCCATCGTTCTCAACGCTCTCGTGGATAGAACGGGAATCGATCCGAGTGCGATCGAAGACGTCATCGTGGGCTGTGTCAGCCAGGCCGGAGAACAGGCGTTCGCGCTCGGGCGCAATCTCGTGCTGGCATCGCGCCTACCCGACAGCGTCCCCGCGGTGACGATCGACCGGCAATGCGGTTCGTCGCAACAGGCGCTGCATTTCGCCGCGCAGGCGGTGATGTCGGGTACGCAGGACGTGGTGATCGCGGCCGGCGTCGAAAGCATGACGCGAGTCCCGATGGGATCGAACTTCCGCCTCCACGCCGATGCCGGGCTCGGCAGCGGTCCGTGGAGCGAGGCGATCCGCAACCGGTACGATGTCGCGGAATTCAGCCAGTTCACCGGCGCGCAGATGGTCGCCGACAAATACGGACTTACCCGCGCAGACATGGACGCCTTCGCGCTCGACAGTCATCGCCGCGCTGCGGCTGCGATCGAACGCGGCGCATTCGCTAACGAAATCGTTCCCGTCGACACGCCGGCAGGCCCGGTGACGCAGGACGAGGGCGTCCGTTTCGACACGTCGATCGAGGCGATCGGAGCGGTCAAGCCGCTGGTCGAGGGCGGCACGATCACCGCGGCGAATGCGAGCCAGATGACCGACGGCGCCAGCGGCGTCCTGATCGTCAGCGAGGCTGCGCTGAAACGCTTCCACCTCACGCCGATCGCGCGCGTCCACACACTCACCGTCACCGCCGGCGATCCCGTGATCATGCTCGAGGAGCCCATTCCGGCCACGGCCAAGGCGCTGGCCCGGGCCGGACTGGCAATGGCCGATATCGACCTTTACGAGGTGAACGAGGCGTTCGCAGCCATCCCGCTGGCTTGGCTGAAGGCGACCGGCGCCGATCCCTCGCGCCTCAACGTCAACGGCGGCGCGATCGCGCTCGGCCACCCGTTGGGCGCGAGCGGAACGAAGTTGACGGCAACCCTCATTCACGCGTTACGCGCGCGCGGCGCGCGCTACGGACTCCAAACAATGTGCGAGGGGGGCGGAATAGCGAACGCAACGATATTCGAGATTGTTTGACGCTTGTGATGGCATTACGCGACCACCACACAACGACATCGAACAATCTAATAGCGTAACACAACGACCTTCCACTATATATCGCCAAGATGAATAGACGCTTCACTTGTACTTTGGAATGGTCAATAACGCGCTTGCTCACGTTTAGTCAGCGTGAGTTTTGAAACTCTTGAGTTCGAATTCCGCTTTTCGAACGGTCTTTCGGATCGCACTAAGACCCATATCCGGACGTTCAAGCTGCTCTTCCTACTTCCTAGGTTCTGCCGTTCATTCATTTTTCAAAAGCAGAGCCGTGCGTTCCCCTCAATCCAAATGCAGAACGGAGGAATGTGGGAGAGAGCCGTGGACGCGCGTGACATGCCGAACGGAAGCTCACTTCCAAGCGGACATTCAGACCTAGACCGATCTGCTTGCCGGCCCGCGATGGCCGATGCCACCGTTGGCCTGTATAGCGAGGCCGAGTACGACAAAGGACCCCATCTGATATGAGCGATGACGTGCACGAACAGCGTTTCCTATTCATCGGCGAAAGTGACGCGGATTCGGCCAAGAGCCGGCTCGCTGTCGCGAAGATCCCCTATGTGAAGAAGAAACTCGAATCGTCGCGCGCCAACTGGCTCAAGATTATCGAGATCGCGCAGGAACCCCTGCTTGGCGTGCTCGTGAAGCTGTCAGCTCGGGTGATGCGCTCTATCGCGCATGTCAAAGATCGGGACCATCTCGTTGACGAGCTGTTCGGTCGTATCTCCGTATTACCGCATACCATCTTCATTCATGACAGCTTTAACGAGACGGACCCACCTCCCCCACCTGCGGGCGACGATGAGGATCAATGGTTCGGCTCGTCCGACTATTTTGAACCCCTTGATCCAGCTCATTCCGAAATCATCCGGAATATGATCGAGCAGTTTGAACTCAACGTCGTTTTCTACCGGCGCAATGTCGAGTTGAGCATCCTCGCCGGCGAATTTATTGATCAACATCAGAAGAACATGTTGTTCCGTTTTTACGTGCCATCCCAAAAGATTTGGGCGACTGAAACGAGCGCCATACTCCACCTATTCAAAGATTACCTTAACAACGCTGCCGGGATTAGCGTAACACAAACAACGCACAGCACTGCGTCCGGGACGATCTACGAGTTCTACGGCGCACATGAGGTGGTAGCCGAACAGGTCTCTGAGCAATTTGGCAAATTCACGCAGCTGATGGACCTTTGCGTCACTGATCCAGATGGCGCCGAGAAGATGCTAGTCGAAATGGGCAGCGACCAACGTGGCGTGGGGGAGATCGTTACGCGCTACTCAAAGCAAGCCCGCCGGCTCTCGGTCGACATGCGTCAGGAGCGCGAACAGAAGATCCTTAGGATCCGACATCGAATGGAAAACGAGCTGGTCGAGAAGGTCCCGAGCGGCGATTTCGGCCAGATCCTTCGACTTATCGATCACGTTCTTCCCGATCAACGGTCCTTCGCGCCCGTGCTCGGGATGGGCGTGCTACCGTTTGCGGCCGCGGCTGACAGGAACGTGACAATCAACATCCGCCCACAGATCATCGAGCAGGTGCATGGCATCGTCGCTCAAGAAGTCTCCGGCACGACCAATCTCGGTGTGCAGCCGATGCAGATACTCGAGTTAATCGAAGCGCTCGGCGGCACCCGGACCAACGAGCTGCGCTCCGCGCTCTATGAGATGGAGGATGCCGGTACATCACCGAGTGCCAAACTGAGCGCAGGTGCCAAACTTAGGACGTTCTTGGCGAAGGCCACCACCAAGGTCGGCGAGAAGCTGGTCGATGCCAGCGTGGCCGTGCTCCAGGCCTATGTCCAGAAGGCCTGTGGCCTTTGACGCTCTGATACGCTGCGCCTTCCTGACCAAAAGCCAGCCGACCTAAGTCCGAGCCACGTCTCAGGTCAGCGGCTGCTTTTGAGCACGCGCCTCGGCTGCAGGAATGACGAGTTGTGATGGAGAGCTGCCGCCAGTTTCTTGAGGAACTGGAGATCCAGATGAGGTCACTCAGGGCCGCTTAGGCGCTTCCCGATAACCGACGCTTGTTTATGCATCCCGACCGTTGATGCCCTCTCGCCTTTCATTCGCTTGAGATGGCCCGTCGCTTACCTTGCGCATGGTGGAAGGTCGCGCCCATTGCTACAACCGCTCCGGGCTGACCCGCTTTGAAGGAGCTAAGGATGGAACTGAATTTTAGGATCGAGACGAAGGTCGATCCGGCCACACGCAAAGTGTTCGCGGAAGCATACTTTCCGAATGACGCAAAGACCCCGATGGCGACCACAGATGCAATCTACGCCAGTCACGAGGAAGCACAGGCAGACATCACGAAGGTTGTGCGTGACGCGGTTCGGGACCACATGCCTATCGCCCGAGAGAAATCGTCAGGGAGCGCGAGTCGATCATAGCACTTTAGACGATGACTCCTCCGCCTTAGCGGCTCAACACCAGAGGGGTGAGGCGATATATGTCGACGCCCGAGGCTGCTTTCATACCCGACATTTCTGCAGAGCTGGGCTGAAGCGGACGTCACCGGCAGCAGTTGGGATAACGACCCACAAGCGGACACTCACGAGCCATTTCCGCTTTCCCCATGTCTGCCATTCGTTCAGCTTCCAGCCTGCAGACCGGTCGCCGATTTTCGGACTCAAAGAGGCTTTCTACGCGCAAGCCATGCCGCCCAATGGTCATGCCTGAGTGAGACGAACTCGATCTCTCAGCGGAACGGAAAACGATCAAAACGATTTAGTCCCGGCACGGAGTTCGGCTGGTCGGCACGCTCCACGGAGGCGTGATGAAACAGCGGGACGATTGGCATCTGACGGAAGCGCTCGATTACGAGCACGGACGAGCTGACCCTTTTGCCGCGGCTGTTCGGGCGACCCGAATGCCTATGGTCATTACGGACCCCGCGCAGACCGATAACCCGATCGTCTTCTGTAACGAAGCCTTTCAAACGCTGTCGGGTTATGACCGAAGTGAAATCATTGGCCGTAACTGCCGCTTCCTGCAGGGGCCCCACACCGACCGAGAGCAGGTGGCTAAAGTGCGTCGGGCAATCGACGCCCAAACCGACATTGCCGTGGACCTTCTAAACTATCGGAAGGATGGATCTGCGTTCTGGAACGCGTTGTATCTGAGTCCTGTGCGCAATGACGCCGGCAAGGTTGTATTCTTCTTCGCCTCCCAGCTTGATGTTACTGACCGCGTCAAAGCGCAGACTATAATTTCAAAGCAAAAGTTATTGGTCGAACAGGAAGTCGAGGCGCGCACGTCAGACCTCGAGGCCGCGTTAGATGCGAAAACTCTGCTGCTTCACGAAGTCGACCACCGGGTAAAGAACAATCTTACGATGATCGGTTCGCTTCTGCGTTTGCAGGCGCGTAGCATATCAGACCCGGCCGTTTCATCAAAACTTGAAACTATGCTCGAACGGGTTGATGCGCTGGCGACAGTGCATCGCCGTCTTTATCAGTCGGACGACGTCACCCGGTTCGATGTCGGGGCGTTTACCGAAAATCTAATCGGCGACGTCGTTGGTGCCAGCCGACGCGACGACATCAAGCTTGTTTCGAACATTTCGCAAATAGAGGTGCCGTCCAGTAAGGCGGCATCGCTTGGGTTGATCCTCAACGAGATAGCGACCAACGCCATCAAGCATGCATTTGCCGGCGGGCGGGCCGGTACGATTTCCGTCCGCACCGCCCTAGAAGGCAATAATGCCCTGATCGAAATCACCGATGACGGGCATGGGCTTGCCAGCGATGACGTTCAGCCGGATGGCATTGGCAAAATGCTTATCTCCCGCCTCGCCAAGCAAGTCAGAGCCGACGTCGTGTGGTCTGACGCCGCCCCCGGTGTTCGTGTATCTCTCTCATTCCCGGTGGACGATTAATGAATGTACGTGCCCAACCGCCGTTGAATGTGCTGATTGTCGAGGACGAAGCTCTTTTGGCGATGGATATTGAAGCGATGATCGAAGATGCCGGTCACCGTGTCGTCGGCGAGGCCGCGTCTCTCTACGAAGTTGAAGACCTGGCAAGCGATCTCTATCCGGACTTGGCTTTTGTCGACATACAGCTTGCGAAAGGCACCAGCGGCCTGGATGTATGTGCACTGATCCGGAAGCGATGGGCGGACGCAATAGTCGTCTTCGTCACTGCAAACCCACTTAAGATCCCAGCCGACTTTGCTGGTGGCCATGGCGTCATACCCAAGCCCTTCTCTCGGAATGGTCTGATGTCCGCAATGCGCTACATCGAAGAGGGTGTCTGCGATCCACCGCCCGTATCCCCGCAGCCAGCGAGCTTCATTGCGGCGCCCGCGTTTGCCGCAGAGTGGTCCCAGACCAGTCCCTGATTTCCGGGTGATAAGCGACAATCCACGGCCTCACGAAGTGGGACGACAGATGACAGAAGTTCTACATAAATTCGATTACGTTGATCCATCAACGTCTTACCGCTAGGACGTTCCCGCTTTGGACCGTCAGCCACTCCCACCTTCGCCTATTCGACCGCACGATACCTCAGGTGTCGTACGCGAGGCTGTCGACGCCTTTGCGTCCCGCCTCAACGAGCATGACCCCTTCGTTGCGGCGTTCGATCACTGCATTACGCCGATGGTCGTCAGCGATCCAACGCTACCGGATAACCCGCTGGTTTACGTCAATCGTGCGTTCGAGGCTTTGACGGGGTTCTCGGCAGTCGAGGTCGTTGGCCGGAACTGCCGTTTTATGCAGGGACCGTTGACCGATCAGGCCGACGTCCGACGCATGAAGGACGCAATTGCTCTTCGTAAGCCGATCGATATCGACCTTCTGAATCACCGTCGTGACGGCACGCCGTTCTGGAACCGCCTCATGGTCGCGCCCGTGCATGACGCGACCGGCAGCCTACGCTACTTCGTGGCATCCCAGCTCGATGTCACACTCGAGCGGCACGGGCTGTTGCAGTTGGAACGCGACCGCGACACGCTGAGTGCCGAGCTTGCGAAGCGCGAAGTTGCGCTAGCCGAACGAGAGGCCCGCCTGGCACTTGCGCTCGATGCTGGCGGACTGGGCACTTGGACCATCGACCTGCCGGAATGGCGGCTCAGCTACTCGCCAAGTTGCCTGACGAACTTTGGCCGGCCTGTCGGCGAAAAGTTGTCGATAGAAAGTATGTTGGCATGCGTTCATCCAGAGGATAGAGACCTCCTCACGAACTCGCTCAACAGCGCTATCGAGCATGGCACGCGGTATAACGTCGAATACCGCATATTGACGCCTGAAGGCGAGCAACGCTGGATCCATTCCCAAGGCTCGCTGCAGCGCCGTGCGGATGGCACTCCGTTGGCGGTTTCGGGCTTTTCGAGCAATGTTTCAGCGCGCAAATTCGCCGAGGAGCAACGTTCGGTTCTGGCCCATGAACTGACACACCGCGTGAAAAACACGCTTGCGACAGTCAGTGCCGTTGTCAGTCAGACGCTACGCGATGCTGCGTCCCTCGCTGAGGCTCGGGATGCGGTATCGGGCCGCATCGCCAGCCTAGCGTCTGCCCACGAACTGCTGCTCAAGGACGAGATCGAAGGCGCGGCGATCGGTGAGATCGTCGAGCGGGTGCTCGCGCCGTTCATGGACAGCAACGGTCGACGGTTTTCCGCTGTCGGCCCGACGATACGGCTGACCCCGGAAGTGACACTTGCGTTGTCGATGGCGCTGCACGAGCTGGCGACGAATGCGATCAAATATGGTGCGCTCTCGGTACCGGAGGGTCAGGTGAGCATACGCTGGGACCTGAACGGCAATGCGACGGAACGTCGACTTACCTTCTCCTGGGCAGAGCAGGATGGTCCTGTCGTTGCCGTGCCTACGCGTATTGGATTTGGT
>NZ_LMLD01000009.1:668670-675766 GCF_001421825.1 Sphingomonas sp. Leaf38
TCAGCTGATCGAGCGGGCTGGCGGCACATCCTTTGATCAGGCCGCCTCGCAAGATGAGGCAATCGATGCCGCGAGATTGCGGCCTCCCTCCATCATCATGTCCGACGTCAATCTCTCAGCCGGTACCGGTCCTGCCGCGGTGGAAGCCATCATCTTGGAGCATGGGCCGACGCCCGTGATCTTCGTTACCGGCACGCGCGAAGCATGCCATGTAAGTCGGCCATCGATGATCGTTCTCGACAAACCGATCAACGAACAGGCTCTTATCGCGGCGTTCCAAAGTCTGGCGCCCGCCTGAGCCAGCGATCGCCGACGGTCAGTGAAGCAGTCGCCCCATCGGCCTTACCTGTAAGACCTGGTACCTCATCAAGTTGTCTTAGCTCACTGAACCCGCCACGTTCCTTACGATATCCAACAATCATCATGGGAATGTAGATGACCCTTCGTTCGATAGCCGCGCTCGGAGTTGCCGTATTCTTGGGGGCGACGGTGCTGGCAAAGCCAGTGCCGATCGCGCCTGCGGCGGTGCCGTTCAGCATCGGCTCGATGCGTACTGTGGCCTTGCGGGACATGATCAACCGCGTTCCGAACGACGGCAGCGTGTTCGGCAAGAAGGAAGGCCCGGCAGCTGTCGCGGATATATTGCGGAAAGCAGGCGCGCCAACCGACGCGCTATCGCTCGGTGTCGATGCGCTGCTTGTCCGCATGCCGGGCCGTATGGTCCTTATCGACACTGGCCTGGGCCCCAAGGTTGGTGGCGTCCTGATGCAGAGCCTGGCGCTCGCCAAAGTATCGCCGGCGGACATTACTGACGTCCTCATCACGCATTCGCACGGCGATCATGTCGGCGGCCTGTCGAGCGCGGACGGCAAACTGGCGTTTCCCAACGCGACGATCCGTATGACGCGCGCCGAATGGGCGTTCATGCAGAGCCAGCCCGACAATGCCGCGCTAGTCGCGACGATCACGCCGAAGGTCATGCCGTTTGATCCTGGCGCGGCCGTGATCCCGGGTATCCGCGCGGTCCCGCTGGCGGGGCACACGCCCGGCCATAGCGGCTACGAAATCACGTCAGACAGCCAGAAGCTACTCGACATGGGCGACACTGCTCATAGCGCTATCGTGTCTCTCGCCAGGCCCGAATGGATCATCGGCTACGACACCGACGGCGAGCAGGGGCGCCAGCGGCGGACGGCCGAGCTGGCCAAGTTGGCAGCGAGCGGCGAACAAGTGTTCAGCCCGCATTTTCCGTTCCCAGGGCTCGGCCAGATCGTCAAGGCCGGCACTGCTTATCGCTGGCAACCGGTGAAACGCTGACACCGACGGGATGCCGTCGTCACGTGCGGCCGCCCGGCACGTTATTCCTCCTGAGCCGTTTGCTGCTGATATCCACCAGCAGGAACCGCTATGACCGACGATCCGCGTACCAGCCAGCCGACAAGTTTTCCTGATGAGCCGCGGCAGCCAAGACCCGGTTTGACGGCGAGGATGCGAACCAAACCCGATCACGGCGAGGAGAGCTACGTCGGCAAGGGCCTGCTGAAGGGCAAGGTGGCGCTGATAACCGGAGGGGACTCCGGTATCGGCCGGGCAGTGGCGATTGCTTATGCCCGTGAGGGAGCCGACGTTGCGATCTCCTACCTTGCCGACGAGCAAGCCGACGCCGAAGAGACACTGACGTGGGTAGAAAAGGCGGGGCAACGTTGTGTTTTGCTTCCGGGCGATCTTCGCGACCGGGATCACTGCATAACCCTGGTTGAGCGTACGATCGCGGAACTCGGTGGCATCGATGTGCTCGTCAACAACGCTGCCGCTCAGACAATGAACGAGGGCCTTGATAGCATCGACGACGACGAGATGCAGGCCGCGTTCGCCGCTAACGTCTTTGCCATGATCCGTTTGGCCAAGGCAGCAGCGCCGCACATGAAGCCGGGTTCGGCGATCATCAACACGACCAGCGAACAGGCAAAGGTCGCTGGCAAGAACATGATTGTCTACGCAGCAACCAAGGGCGCTATCTCTAGCCTGACGGTGGGCCTGTCCAACCTTCTATCCGGCGAAGGCATTCGCGTGAACGCGGTGGCGCCAGGCCCGATCTGGACGCCAATCCAGCCGATCGCCAAGTCACCGGAGGAACTGGAAACGCTCGGCCAGAACACGCCGCTCGGCCGCGCTGGACAGCCAGGCGAACTCGCTTCCGCCTATGTGATGCTCGCGTCGGCGGAGGGGAGTTACATGTCCGGTAATGTCGTGGCCGTGACCGGCGGGGTTCCAATTTCCTGATTCTGATGGCTAAACCTCAGCCGGCTGCACGTCCGCAGTCAGCGGAGGTGGCCATAGGATCCATGGTGCACCAAGGCTTTCAGGACGCCACGATTGGGCCAGCGTCAGCCGCTATTACCAGAGCATAGGGGTCGGTGATCCCGCTTGCCCCAGCTAGCAGGCCCAGAAGCGGTTCTAAGCACGCTTGTTGTAGCAGACGGCTTCCGAGCGCAAACCATCTTACTTGGCGAGCTTGGTAATCGTTGATGCAAAGCACTTTTGCAGTCGAAGCTGCTGACCGAGAACGAATTTCCACGGCACCGGATGTCGATTTGCATCGTTCACTCCGAAATTTGGGAGATTTGGAACATGGCAACGATCGATCTCGGCAAGGGCATGCCCGCAGCGGACCTGCACGACGACAAACCGGTCGCGGGATCATTCGGCAGCGAGGACGTTATTCTGGTCCGGCATCGCGGCAAGGTCTGCGCGTTCGCTGGCAAATGCACCCATCAGGGCGCACCGCTGGAAACCGGCCTCGTGATCGACGGGACAGTGCGCTGCCCGTGGCACCACGCGCGCTTTTCGCTCAGTGACGGCGAGGCTGTCGCCGCCCCTGCGTTCGCGCCGCTCGACACGTTCACCGTGGTCGAGAAGGACGGCGTCGTCACCATTACCGGCAAGGAGGAGCAGACGCGGGCCACCCCGTCGACCCGGTCGATCGGCAAGGTCGTCATCGTCGGCGGCGGTGCGGCGGGGCACGCCTGCGCCGACATGCTCGCACGCTCGGGTCTCGGCGGCGACGTCACGATCCTGTCCGACGACGCCGATGCGCCCTATGACCGGACCGCGGTTTCAAAGGACTATCTCGCAGGCGATGCCGAGCGCGACGATACCGCACTCCCCGAACCCGGCCTGGGTCGCGGTCCTGCGCCGAACGTCCGGACCGGCGTTGCTGTCGCGTCGATCGACGTAGAAGGTCACGCTGTCGTCACCGCCGACCAAGACCGCGTCCCCTACGACGTTCTCATCCTCGCCACCGGCGCGACGCCGGTCACGCCGGACACCGTGAAGGCCGCGGATAACGTGTTCGTGCTGCGCACGCTTGCCGACGCTGACGCAGTCAAAGCCGCGGCAAAGGACGCGAAGCGCGCGATCGTGCTGGGCGCGAGCTTCATCGGGCTCGAGGCCGCCGCATCGCTTACCCAAGCCGGGCTTTCGGTGACGGTGATCGCCAGGGACAGCGTACCGCTCGCCAAGGTCGCAGGGCCGGAAGTCGGTAAGTTCGTGCAGGCGCTCCACGAGGAGAAGGGCGTGACCTTCCACCTCGACTGCGAACTCGCGCAGTACGACGGCCACACCGCGATGCTCGACGATGGCACGGCTATCGAAGGCGACTTGCTCGTGGTCGGCGTCGGTGTCGAACCACGGATCGACCTCGCCAAGGCGGCAGGGCTGAAGATCGCAGAAAAGGACGCTGGCGGCGGCGTCTCGGTCGATGCGCAGTTACGGACCTCGGCCGACGGTATCTACGCGATCGGCGATATCGCGAGCTATGCCGACCCAAGGCTCGGCCACCCGATCCGCGTCGAGCACTGGGTCCATGCGCAACGGCAGGGCCAATGGCTGGCGCGCTCGCTGCTCGGCGCAGTCACCGGCGGCTATGGCGACACACCGTTCTTCTGGACCGGGCAGTATGACACCAGCCTCCATTATGTTGGTCACGTAGCCAAACCCGACGACGGCCGGATCGAAGGCGATGTGGCCGCTGGCGACTTCGCAGTCTTCCTGAAGGAGGACGGCAAGGAGCAGGCCGTGATGACCTGCGGCAACCACGACGAGATCGCGCTCAAAAAGGAGGCCGCATGGGACGCGGCGTGATGCGCCCGACGCTGTTCTTCCTGCATGCGCTGGGCGGCAGCGCCCGGTCGTGGGACGCGGTGATCGCGCAACTCGGCGCGTTCGACTGCCGACCGCTCGACCTGAACGGCTTCGGCGATGCGTCCGACGCGACCGGGTTCACGGTGGAGGAGATGGCCGACACCATCGCCGATCAGATCCGCGCGGAAAACGCGGACCGATGGATGCTCGTCGGCCACAGCATGGGCGGCAAGATCGCGACGATTCTCGCGCAGCGATCAGAAGCGGGACGCCTCTCCGGGCTGGCCGGCGTAGTGCTTATGGCCGCGTCGCCCCCCTCGCCCGAGCCGATCGACGACGAACGCCGCACGACGATGATCGACTGGGTGAAGCAGGGCCCAGTCGGTATCGAAGACGCCCGCGACTTCGTCGACCAGAACATCGCCGCCCCGCTGCCGCCTGCTGTCTATGACGCCGCCGTCGCCGACGTTCAGCGCGCCAATCCCCAGGCATGGCGAGCATGGCTCGAACAGGGCTATCGCGAGGACTGGTCGGATCAGGTCGGCACGCTCAACACCCCTGCCGTGATCATCGCCGGCGCCGAAGACGGCGATCTGGGCGAGGCGAACCAGCGCAAGCTCAACGTGCCGCATTATACCCACGCCCGGTTCCAGAGCATCGCCGGCGCCGCGCATCTTCTCCCGTTCGAACAGCCGGACAGCGTCGCCCACCTGATCCGCGATCACGCGCACGCCGTCGGTGCAGCGAGCATCCCCGCCGACTATGAACGCCTGATCGCCTCCGACCGCGTGAGCGCGCGCACCCGCGCGACGCTGGCCGAACGCGCGATCGCAGACGACCCCGACTATCAACCCAAGATCGTGTCGGCGAAGCAACTCGAAACCCTGCGCGCGCTCGTCGACCGCGTGATCCCGCAGCACGGGATCGACCTCGCCGCGCGGATCGACACGCAACTCGCGGGCGGCGAAGGCGATGGCTGGCGGTTCGCCGCGCTTCCCGTCGACGCCGACGCCTATCGCGCAGGGCTCGACACGCTCGACACACTTGCGAACGGGGCTTTCGCCAAACTCGCTGGTGAAGACCGCGACGCCCGGCTCCACACGATCGAAGCCGCCGACTGGTCCGCCAAGACCCCGCTTACCCCCGAGCAAATGACCTTGTGGTTCGAGGACGTTCGCGCCGACGCCGTGCGGTTGTGGCTCGCGCATCCGGCAACGATGGCGTGGGTCGGCTATGACGGCTTTGCCATTGGTGGCGATGGCGTCCGCAAGCAGGGCTATGCGCTGACCGCCGCCGACGAACGCGAAGGCTGGGAGCCCGCACGATGAACCTTGACCAGATGCGCGCCTATGCCGAGACCGATGTCGTCGATGTCGTGGTGATCGGCACCGGTGCCGGCGGCGCACCGTTGCTGGCCCGCCTCGCCAAGGCCGGGCTGAAGGTGGTCGCGCTCGAAGCCGGCCCCAACGGCGAACCCCAACGGCACACGCCGGATGAACTCGCGGCGAGCGACATCTACTGGATCGACGAGCGGCTGAGCGACGGCGCAATGCCGCAGGCGTTCGGCGGCAACAACAGCGGCACCGGCGTTGGCGGGTCGACGCTGCACTGGGGCGCGTTCTGCCCTCGTCCCGATCCGCGCGATCTGCGCCTAAAGACGCTGACCGGCCAAGGAGAAGACTGGCCGATCGAGCACGCCGAGCTGATCCGCTACATCGAACAGGTCGAGGCGTTCATTGGCGTTTCGGGCCCCGCCGATTACCCGTGGGACGCGGCCCGCCGCTATCAACTGCCCGCGGTCAAGCGCAATGCGCCCGCCGATGCGATGGCGGCGGGGTGCGCCGCGGTAGGCATCACCGCGACCGACGCCCCCGCTGCGCTGGTCTCGCGCGACTGGCGGCAGGAAGGCGGCGGGTTGCGTCAGGCCTGCGTCAATTGCGGCGCTTGCCATCAGGGGTGCCGCAACGGCGCGAAGGCGTCGATGGATACCACCTATCTCCCGCTCGCGGTCGCCGCCGGCGCCGAGATCCGCCCCGGCTGCCGGATGACCGGGGTCGAGCGCGACGCCGCCGGCCGGATCGTCGCGGTAGTCTACCGCAACGGCCGGCAGGAGCACCGTCAGCGGTGCGCCGCGGTCGTGCTCAGCGCAGGCGGCGTCGAGACGCCGCGCCTGCTGCTCCACATGGGGATCGGGAATGCGAGCGGTCAGGTCGGCCGCAACTTCATGGCGCATGTCGCGACGCAGGTCTGGGGTCGATTCGATGCCGAGATGCGCTGCAATCGCGGCTATCCCTCGTCGCTGATCAGTGAGGACATGCTGCGCCCAGACGGTGCCGATTTCGCGGGCGGCTACCTTATGCAGAGCCTCGGCGTTCAGCCCGTCACGCTGGCGACGTCGTTCGCGCGCGGCGGCGGGCGCTGGGGCCAGGAGCTGGTCGACGTGATGGACAAATACCTCCATTTGGCCGGCATCGGTATCAACGGCGAATGCCTGCCAAGCGACGACAACCGACTGGTGCTTGCTGACGAAACCGACGCGTTCGGCATCCCCAAGGCGCGTGTGACGTTCGGCTATGGCGCCAACGAGCAGGCGATCGACAAACACGCGATCGCGACGATGACCGCGATCTGGCAGGCGGCGGGCGCCCACGACATCGTCACCCTGCCGCGCGCCGCGCATACCATCGGCACCTGCCGGATGGGCGAGAGCGGCGATACCGCGGTCGTCAATCCGTGGGGCCGCAGCTTCGCGATCGACAATCTGTGGATCTGTGACAATTCGGTCTTCCCGAGCTCACTCGCCGCCAACCCCGCGCTGACGATCATGGCGCTGAGCCTGCGTACCGCGGATCGGATACTCGGGAGCGGTTGAGGATGGCGAGTACGGCAGGACCCAGAACCGGACGTTCACGCCCCTTCCCTCGCTTCCCAACTTCGGACGCTGGTTCATCTT
>NZ_LMLD01000009.1:675834-722918 GCF_001421825.1 Sphingomonas sp. Leaf38
AGGTTAGCTGCCATTCCGTTTAACGGTTAGTTATCAGCATCCGGGTTCATCTCCCCGAGCACGGCAAAAAGCGTCAGACGCCGCCATGGCCTTCTCGCGATCTACGATGAGGAAGCGAAGCTCGCTCTCAGCAGCAAGCAACGCACGCTCAATCTCAGCCCTGCCAGAGCCGGAGGGCGCAGCCAGTCTCGCTGCATTGCGCGACGTTGATCTCCGGGCGGCACATCGCCCAAGTATCTCGGTCACGATCTGCTCTCGCTCCGTTCGGCCAGCAGGAAACCCCACGCCAGTTTTTTCCGGAATCGGATCGAAGAGACAGCCAAAGTACGAAAAAAGCGGCTTACTTGCTGCTATTGGCAAAGCTTGTTCAGGCGCAGACTGTGCTGCCCATATAGCCAAAAACGTCGCCAAAATCATCGCATACCCCCACAAACGAATGCGCCAGCACCTTCCGCACTGATACTGGTCAACATACTCGCCGCGCAGTGCCAGCCTCTCTCAATGTCCGCAATCGGGCTCATGCGGGATGGCGGGTATGGGAAGATCACCCTGAATGAGCGGCTGCTTTCGAAGGCCCCGATTTGCAACCCGAGTGTCCGACATTGGGCGAAGGCACCCTGCCCCCAGCTTCCGGCCAGACCCACTTGTGGACATTCAGATCGCCCTTTCCGGCCCCCAACTTCGGCCGTTCGTTAATGTGCTTTGAAGCGGTTTGAGACGCGCGTCCCGAGGCCTCTCAAAATCGAAAACTTGCCCATAGAGCCGCGTAAGACGAGTCCCGGTAACCCGCAGTCTCCAACCCACTTTTGGCGAAAGCGTGTTCCAGCCGGCCGGTCAACGACAGGCGAGGACTGACAGTCCAGATCGTTTGCAGCCGTGCGACGTCGACAGTGCGTCGACCACCAGTGCCGGCCGTGCCAGCAAAGGGCGTCCCGTTCGATCGGTAGACGGCATCGCTCGTCGTCTCGCGCCAGGTGAACTGGTACTCGCCCGTCACGCGGAGCGTCCTGGCAGGCGAGACGGTCAGGCTGGGCGCGATGGCGACCAGGTTGGTCGGGGTCAAATAGCCCTGATAGCTGTAGTAGATGTTGTTGCCGTAGGGCGCGAACGCGTTCCTCAGCTTACCCTGCCCATTAGCGCCGCCACCCGTCGCATAGTCGAAGTGAAGACCCAGGCGGGGGGCGGTGTTCGCTTTGCCCAGCCGGTACGTCCCAGCCAGAAGCACCTGCCACGCATCGAGATGCCGGCCGCCAAAGTTGCCGCCCTGATGGTTAGCCGTCCAGTCGATTGTGACCGGGCCGGCATCGCCCCAGAGATGAGCGCCGACATAGGTCCGCTCTTCGCGCGCCGTCTCGGCTCCCCATGTCGTCTCCCGGTTGCGCAGACGCCAGACGAACGGGTCGAGATACAGCTTCGAACCACCGAACAGATGCTTCGGGAGGACGATACCCGCCGTGACGCCGCTGAATCGGCGGCCCCAGTCGATGGGATCGTCGCCGATCCCGCCGTTGCCGTAGGTCGTGTAGTAGAGGTCGAATACGTCGGCGCGCAGCGTTGATCCGCGTGCCCATGCCCGCACACCGGTCAGGCTAGTCTGCACCGTGTTGTTATCGCGGTTCGCGAGCAGAAGGTTCGAGCCATCGATGAAGACCTGTCGGCCGACACGTGCGCCGACTTCGGCCTGGGCGACTTGCCACGTGCCATCGACGAACGCCTGCTGAACGAGCAGCTTGTTCGACAGGGTGCCTGAGGGCGAGCCGATGTTTTTCCCATCCATCGGTCCCCGAGCAAGTTCGCCGTACGCGCGGAAATGCTCGCCGATGTGAAGGTCGGCACCCAGAAAGATGCGGTAGCTGTCCTGCCGCTGGCGCTCGGCTTTTTGGCCTTGCGGATTGGAGAAGTAGTTTACGCGCGTGCGCAACTCGCCGGACATGGTCAGGTACACATCATCCGAACCAATCGGGATGTATTTCAGGCGGTCGAAAATGTCGTCGCGCTTGGCTGGATCGCGCATGCTGCGCCAATCCTCGGCCCATCGGAGCGGATTGTAGCCCTGTTGCGTGTTGCCGTCGCCGGCAGCCGCGTCAGGATATGGGGTGGCGACCGGTGTCGCCGGCACCTGCGTGTTCTGCGCCTCGACCTGAGACGGAGGCTGCTCCTGGGCGGAAGCGTGGTGCGTGGCGCTCAAGCCTACGATCGCAAGACCGCAGCCCCGCACTAGCGATAGCCGGTTCATGCCGTACCTCTCCGCCGACTGGTCGATGCCAAGCCGGTCCTATGTCTGCTGGAGGGAATGGCAGGGCGGCGTCGTGCCACCCTGCCAAGCCCACGTCATTCCGCGAGTTCGCGCATCACCTTGATGAGGTCGGACTTGCCCTCGAAGCCGATGCCGGGAAGTTCAGGCATGGTGATGTGGCCGTCGATGACCTTCACGCCATCCGGGAAGCCACCATAGGGCTGGAACAGGTCCGGATAGCTCTCATTGCCTCCAAGCCCCAAGCCGGCTGCGATGTTGAGCGACATCTGGTGACCGCCGTGCGGAATGCACCGCGACGGTGACCAGCCGAACTGCTTCAGCACGTCGAGCGTCCGCAGATACTCGACCAGACCGTAGGACAGCGCGCAGTCGAACTGCAGCCAATCGCGATCGGGGCGCATACCGCCATGGCGCAGCAGGTTGCGGGCGTCTTGATGGGAGAACAGGTTCTCGCCGGTTGCCATAGGCCCGGGATAATATTCCGAGATCGCAGCCTGCAGCGAGTAGTCGAGCGGATCGCCGATCTCCTCGTACCAGAACAGCGGATATTCGCGCAGCATCTTGGCGTAGGCGATGCCCGTCTCCAGATCGAAGCGGCCATTGGCGTCGACCGCGAGCTGTGCTTGCGAACCGATCTCCTTCAGGACCGCTTCGATACGGCCACGGTCTTCCTCGATCGACGCGCCGCCAATCTTCATCTTCACGACGTTGTAGCCGCGATCCAGATAACCGCGCATCTCGGCACACAACTGGCTGTTGTCCTTGCCGGGGTAGTAATAGCCACCCGCCGCGTAGACGAACACGCGTGGGTTCGCCTCACGGTCGTGGCGCTCGGCCAGCAGGCGGAACAGCGGCTTGCCCTCGATCTTGGCGACCGCATCCCAGATCGCCATGTCGAGCGTCCCGACCGCGACCGAGCGCTCGCCGTGGCCGCCAGGCTTTTCATTGGTCATCATTGCCGCCCAGATCTTGTGGGGATCCAGATTGTCGCGCTGGTCGTCGAGGAGACTTTCCGGTGCAGCCTCCAAGATCCGGTCGCGGAACCGCTCACGGATCAGCCCACCCTGGCCATAGCGACCGTTCGAGTTGAACCCGTAGCCGACGACGCGTTTACCGTCGCGAACGACGTCGGTGACGACCGCGACGAGGCTCGCGGTCATCTTGCTGAAGTCGATATAGGCGTTGCGGATGGGGGACGAGATCGGCTGGGTGATCTCGCAGACGTCGATAATACGCATGATTGCTCCTTTGATCGATGATTGTGTGTGGTCAGGAATGGGTTTCGGTGGGGCCGGCGGGATGAAGGGTGATGCTGCGTGGCACCTCGCCCTTCTGCTCCGCGATCACGGTCCGCACCGTCTCGGCATCGAGCGCGCCCTCCCATTTCGCGATCGCGATCGTGGCGACGCCGTTGCCGATGAGATTGGTGACGGCGCGCGCTTCGTTCATGAAACGGTCGACGCCGAGGAGCAGGACGAGCCCCGCTGCCGGGATGTCGGGGAAGGTGGACAGCGTGGCCGCCAGCGTGACAAAGCCACCGCCCGCAACGCCCGCCGACCCCTTCGAGGTCAGCAGCAGCACGCCGAGGATGACGATCTGGTGCCACAGCGTCAGCGGCGTATTCGTCGCCTGAGCGATGAAGATCGCCGCCATCGTCAGGTAGATGCACGTGCCGTCGGCGTTAAAGGTGTAGCCGGTCGGCAAGACCAGTCCGACCACCGGCTTGGCAACGCCGAGGCGCTCCAGCTTCGTCATCATCCGCGGCAACACCGCTTCCGTCGAGCAGGTAGCAAAAGTGACGAGTAGCTCGTCCTTAAAGTAGCGGAAGAATTGCAGGAGCGGAAAACCGGCCCAGCGCGCGACGCTGCCGATCACGAACACGACGAAGATGATCGAAGTGAGATACACCGCGAGCATCAGGTGGCCGAGTCCCCAGAGCGAGCCGAGGCCATGCTTGCCGATGGTGTAGGCGACGCCCGCCCCCGCGCCGATCGGCGCCAGCTTCATGACCATGCCTACGATGCGGAACAGCGTCTGCAGCAGGGATTCGATCACCGCCATCAGCGGCTCGCCGCGTTTTCCGATCGAGACCAGGGCGTATCCCATGAGCACGGCAATGAGGATGATCTGCAACATCGCCCCTTGTGCGAAGGCATCGGCCATCGTCTTGGGGATGATGTTCAGGAAGAAATCGACGACGCCGTGCTGTTCGTTCGCCGCGGGCTGGTATTTGGCGATGCCGCTGGCATCCAGCGTCGAGACGTCGATGTTCATGCCGACGCCCGGCTTCATCACGTTGACGACCACCAGGCCGATCACCAGCGCGAGCGTCGAGACGATCTCGAAATAGATCAGCGCGCGGACGCCGATGCGGCCGACTTCCTTGACGTTGCCCATCTTCGCGATGCCGAGCACCACGGTGCCGAAGATGATCGGCGCGAGCAGCATCTTGATGAGCTTGATGAAGGCGTCGGCAAGCGGCTGAAGCGAGACGGCAATGTCAGGGAAGACGACTCCGATCAGCGCACCGACTGCGATGCCGATCAGTACCTGAATGTATAACTGGCCTAGAAGGCGTCGCACCATGGCTTCTCTCCGGCTCTCTCGCTAAAACTGCTTTTTCTTGTTTTGTGCCTGCCTTCTCGACCGTGCGAGTATCAGGATCAAATGCCGATGCGGTTGCGCCTTATGCCGTATCGGCATAAGTGAAGCTGCGGTGCTGGACGAGGCCGTAGCGAGGAAGAGCCATGCAACTGGACTGGCTGGAAGATTTTCTGACCCTTGCCGAAGAGCGTAATTTCTCGCGCGCGGCACAGCGTCGCAACATCACGCAGCCCGCTTTCGGCCGGCGAATCCGATCGCTGGAGCAATGGGTCGGCGCTGCCCTGTTCACGCGCACGACGGCGGGCACCACGCTCAGCCCTGCCGGCGAAATGTTCCGGGGTTATATCCAGGTATCAGTACGCGACCTGTATCGCGCTCGGGCCGCAGCGCTGGAAGTCGTGGATCAGGCGGCGTCGGTCCTCACCGTCGCCGCGACCCACGCTCTATCGTTCACGTTCTTCCCGCACTGGATCGTCGAGCACGCGCCGCACGAGCCGATCAACTTGAAGTCCGACAGCATGCAGGCGTGCGAGCGGATCATGCAGCGCGGGGAAGCCTCCTTCCTGCTCTCGCATCATCATCCGCTCCTGCCGACGTCGCTCGACACGCCGGATTTCCTCCGCGTCGAGGTGGGCGAGGATCTGCTCGTGCCGCTGTGCCAGCCCGACGATACCGGCGCGCCACGATGGACACTGGACTCCCCCGAGGTGCCGTACCTGGCCTACAGTTCAGAATCCGGCCTGGGCGGAATCCTGAAGGCGGATTGGGAGGCCCGTAGCCTCGCCCCCCGCCTCGAAATGGTGCTGCAATCGCGGCTTGCAGCCGCGCTGCTATCGATGGCGATCGACGGGCGCGGTGTTGCCTGGGTGCCGCTCTCGCTGGCGCAGTCGGCGCTCGGATCGGGCAAGGTCGTGCTGGCTGCCGATGACATATATTCGACGAAGATTGCGATCGCTCTCGTACGGCCGGCTATATCGTTGTCGAAAGTATCCGAGGCGCTGTGGGCATCAGCCTGCGAACCTGCCGGTTCGAAGGGGGGGCTGCACCGCTCCCCTCTCCCACATCATCCCTGAGCCGCAGTGACCTCACGGTTTCGGGCTACGATCTGCTTGTGGCTGAGCAGAGTCTTCGTCTCCATAAACCCCTTGATCAAAACGTCGCGATCGACCGGCGCCCTTGCCTTGTCCGCAGCAGACAATACGACCTGAAGCTCGGGCAAAGTCAGTTCGGTGCAATAGGCTGGCGTTCCCGGTTGCTGGTGCCAGGAGTGCGCAAGGTCGCCAGCATCCAGCGCATCGAAACCTGTCTCGTCCACCAGACCGCGCGCCACAGCCATGGCATGAGCATCATCGGCCGCAACGGGAATGGCAATCCGATGAGCCGTTCCGCTCGGCGTACCGCCATTCGTCAGCGTCTCGGCGAGAACTGCGTTGAACGCCTTTACCACCGGCCGGCCGAGGTGCTCGCTGACCCAGACGCTCTCCGGCTTGCCGCCGTCGACGTCCGCGATGTTGCCGTCGCGCATCGGATAATAGTTGGACGTGTCGATCACGACCGTGTCGGCGGGTACATCGACAAAAACACCGGCGACATCGGGTATCTTCGCAAACGGGATCGAAAGGATGATCACAGCGACATCCTTGACTGCGTCCTTTGCAGAGACCGGAACAGCGCCGACCTCCGCTGCCTTATCGCGAACGGCTTCAGACCCTTTCGACCCGGCGAGCTTCACAGTGTGTCCCGCCGCGACGAATTTCCGCGCAAGCGTAGCGCCAATGTTTCCCGCGCCGATAATGCCGATCTTCATGGTGATACCTTCCAAATGTTATTTGAGCTTCGCCTGCGCGACAGCGACGTCTTGGCATTCGAGGTCGATTAACCGTGGAAATGCACGCTGTCGGCGACTGGTACGCGGTCCATCCGCATCCGGTTTCCCGGCGCCCCTTCGTCGGGATAGCCGAACGACATGCCGAACAGCATCTTCATCTCCGCGGGGATGCCGAGAACCTCACGGATCGTACCTGCGTAGAAACCTAGTGACGTCTGTGGGATACCGCCCAATTCTCTGGCAGCGAGCGACAGCAGGAATGTCTGGCCATACATGCCGATGTCGCCGGCTGTTCGGACATTGTCACCAAAGGACGGCATGAACAGCAGCGCGACCTGCGGTGCGCCGAAGAACGACAGGTTGAGGGCTGCAGCACGACGTCGCCCCTCCTTGTCCTCCCGCATCACGTTCATCGCCTCGTAATAGGCCTTACCCTGCGCATTCTTGCGCTCGCCGTAGCAGCCGTAGAAGGCGCCCATGTCGAACGAGAAATCGGGCGAAAAGTCCGCCGCATCGTTCTTCTCATGCAGTATCCGCGAAAGCTCGGCCAGTTTCGCACCACGGACGATGTGCACGTCCCAAGGCTGCGTATTGCAGTTCGACGGAGCACACTGCGCGTCTTGCAGAACTGCGTCGAGAACGTCGTCGGGAACGACCTTGTCAAGAAACCCGCGATAGGAGCGACGCGTGCGTGCCGTCTCCTGGAAGGGCAGCGTGCCGTCGGGCGATGTGCCGTTGTCGGAAGCGCTTAGAGTATTGGTCACGGGGTACCTCGTTGATTTTGATGGAACGGAGCCGGAGTTTTTGAGGCCGACAGCTACTGGAGGCGGGGATCCCGGCCATATTGCGCGGGCACGCCAAGATGATCGCGCAGTGTCGCGCCCTGATAGTCCCGGTGGAACAGGCCGCGCTCCTGCAGGACCGGCACCAGCTCCTCGACGAGCGGGGGCAGACCGTCCTCATAGACGTCGGGACATAGCCAGAAACCGTCTGCCGCCCCCGCTTCGAACCAGGTCTGCATATGGTCGGCTGCTTCCACCGCTGGCCCGACGATCACCGGGTGATAGTCGATGACGCCGTGCGCCAGCACGTCCCCCAACGACCAGCCTTCGCTTGCTACCTTGAGCGCGTACATCGAACGCGGGTCTTGTCGCGACGGACACGCCGCGGCGAGCTGCGCTTTCGTCAGTGGCTCGCCGAGCTGCGCCGGATCGAGCGCCAATCCGAGCATCTGCCCGAGATAGCCGACCCGTGGCTCGAAGCTGAAACCCGACATCGCGATCCGGCGGTCGAGCGCCGCACGCCGGTTCGGCGCGATCGTCGTCATAAGGCCAGCGAAAAACTTGATCTCGTCCGGATCGCGACCGGCGCGTTCGGCCGCATCGCGTAGCGCCATCCGCTGCGCTCGGGCGTCTTCCATCGTGAAGACGGCCCCGATCACGCCACTTGCATACCGTCCCGCAACCTCTAGCCCTTGATCGCCTCCACCGGCCTGGAAGATCACTGGCTGCCCCTGTTCGGACGGGGGCAGCGGCAGCGGTCCGCTGGTCGCAAGGTGGCGGCCACGTAGATTGACCGGCTTGATCTTGGCTGGATCGGCGAAACGTCCCGACGCCTGATCGTGCAGCCAGGCGCCTTGCTCCCAACTCCCCCACAGGCCTTGCACGATCTGGACGAACTCGTGCAGCCGTTCGTACTTCTCAGCGCGCGGCGGCAAGGCGCGACCGAAATTGGCGGCGACCATCGGATCGCTCGTCGGCACGGCGTTCCAGCCTGCGCGGCCGTGACTCATCAGATCCAGCGCCTTGAACTGTCGCGCCAGGTTGAACGGCTCGCTGAACGTCGACGACCCCGTGGCCACCAGACCGATCCGTTCCGTCCCGCGCGCGACCGCTGCGAGCGTCATCATCGGTTCGATGTTCAATTGCTGTGCGTCGGTGGCGATGTCAGCTCTCAGCGCCGGAAAGTCGGGCATGAACAGAAACTGGAACTTGCCGCGCTCGGCGAGCTGCGCGTAGCGCACCAGAGTATCGAAGTTGGTGAAGCCAGTGGGATCGACGCCCGGCATGCGCCACGCGCCCGCCTGAGAGCCGTAGCCGTTCCCGAAGACCATGCCGATCAGCATCTGTTTGGACGTAGTGATGTCGCGTTGCTCCCCACGACGAATGATGTCTGTTCCCAGGCACCGAATTCCATTAATGGGGATACTCCCCGCTTACAGGTCAGATATGGGGAGAATCCCCGTTTATCAAGAAAGCATTTTGTGGCGCCATCATCGACCGCTCGCACGCCTCGCAAGGACGCTCAGGAAAATCGCGCGCATATTCTGGTCGTTGCGGGTCAGGCGTTCGATACCGAAGGCATCGATGTATCCATGGATGCGATCGCGAGACAGGCAGGTGTCGGCTCTGCGACGCTCTACCGCAACTTCCCCAACAAAGATGCCCTTCTCGTTGCCCTGCTGGCCCCGCATCATGACAAATTGATGCGGGAAAGGGCCGCGATAGACCAGGAGGACGGTCATAGCGGTCATAAGCTTCAGCGATGGATCGACGCCCTGGGCGACTGGATGCTTGCCTATGACGGTCTTTCTGAGCCGTTGCGGGACGCTTGGTCCACCACGACCTCCCCTCTTAGACCGACCTGCGCAAACCTGATCGAAATCACCGATCGATTTTTACGGGGTGCGCAGACCGATGGCTTTGCTCAACCGGACTTCTCAGGTCAGGATATTTTCCTTGGAGCTCTAGCGATAGGGTGGGCAAGCGGACGATCAACCACGCATCCAGAAACGCGAAATGTCCTGCGGAACCTGTTGCGAAATGGATGGACCGTTTCGGTACAAGGGCGACGCTAAACGACGCCTGGAGGGCTACGTCCTAGCTCATGGCAGAGAAGTGCCCGCCTTTCCACGAGGCCCCATAGTCCGCCCTTCGTGCGCCCTTCCCCGTTTCCCAACTCCAAACACTCATTCATCCGCCAAGTGCGACCACAGCTCAACCCGACATCCCGGCTGGCAACGTTGAGACGAAACCGCGAGTACCCCTGATAACACCGACTGTGTATCGGGGGGCATGCAGCTGACCTCATCACCTCCAGCACTTAGGTCCGAAGCGGGCGACAGCCTGTCACCTCGGAGCAGCTGAATGGCAGACGGTGCCCGACAGGGGCGCGGCGGTGTACCCCTCCGCCCTACCACGTGGCGCGAGCGACTGGGCGCGCTGCGCAATCTCCCACCCTTCCTCGCCATGGTGTGGGGTAGCAGCAGGGCTCTTACCGCCACGACGGTCGCCGTACGGCTGGTCCGAGCGCTTTTGCCCGTGGCAACGCTGTTCGTGGGCAAGCTCATCATCGACGAGGTCGTGCACCTGAACCATTTAACGGCCCGTCCGGTCGGACTCACGGGATGGCTGGGCTCCGGACTGCTCGATCGGCTGGAGGCACTGCTACTGGCCGAGTTCGCTCTGGCGGTCGCTTCCGACCTCCTTGCCCGGATCGTGTCGCTCGTCGACGGGCTTCTCTCCGACCGTGTCAGCAACGACGCGAGCGTAAGGCTGATGGAGCACGCTGCCACCCTGGATCTCGCCGACTTCGAGGACGCCGCCTTCCAGGACCGCATGGACCGCGCGCGTATGCAGGCGAGCGGCCGCATGTCGCTGATGGGGCAGCTGTTCGGTCAGGCGCAGGATATCATCACGGTCGTGACCTTCGCCGCGGGTCTGGTCGTTTACGCTCCGTGGCTGATCGTGCTGCTCGCCGTCGCCCTGGTGCCCTCGTTCCTCGGCGAAGCGCACTTCAACGCGCTGAGCTACGCGCTCAGCTACATGCGCACGCCGCAGCGGCGCGAACTCGACTACGTCCGCCAGGTCGCCGCCAGCGCGGACACCGCCAAGGAGGTCAAGATCTTCGGCCTCAGCCCGTTCCTGATCGACCGCTATCGCACCATCTCACGCGACACCTACAGCGCGAGCCGACGGTTGGCGCTGCGCCGAGCGGTTTGGGGCTCGGGCTTCGCCGCTCTTGGCACGATCGCTTATTACGCCGCCTACGCCTACATCGCCTGGCGCGCGGTCACCGGATCGATCTCGATCGGCGACCTTACCTTCCTCGCGGCCTCGTTCCTGCGGCTCCGCGGACTGCTGGAAGGACTGCTCACCGGCTTCTCGTCGACCGCCGGCCAGGCATTGTACATCGACGACCTGTTCTCCTTCTTTCGGACCGAGCCCGGCATCCGCTCGCCTGAGGGAGCGCTGCCATTCCCCGATCCCGTTCGCCAAGGCTTTGTCTTCGAGGATGTTGGCTTCCGCTATCCGGGCGCCGAGCGATGGGCGGTGCGGCACCTATCCTTCACGTTGGGATCAGGCGAGGTGGTCGCACTGGTCGGCGAGAACGGCGCAGGCAAGACCACGCTCGTGAAGCTGCTGGCGCGACTGTACGATCCGGTTGAGGGCCGCGTCCTGCTCGATGGACGCGACCTGCGCGAATACGATCTCGACGGCCTGCGCGCCGCGATCGGCGTGATCTTCCAGGATTTCGTGCGCTACAACCTGCCTGCCGCGGACAACATCGCGGTCGGTCGCATCGAGGCGCGTGACGATCGCGGGCGGATCGAGGCGGCAGCGTCGGCCGCGCTCGCCGACGGCGTCGTCGCCAAGCTGCCGGATGGTTACGACCAGATGATCGGCAAGCGGTTCAGGAACGGCGTCGACCTGTCGGGTGGCGAATGGCAGAAGATGGCGATCGCTCGCGCCTATATGCGCGATGCCCAGGTGTTGATCCTCGACGAACCTACCGCAGCGCTGGACGCGCGCGCCGAGTACGAGGTGTTCCAGCGCTTCCGGGAACTCAGCGCAGGACGCTCCGCGGTGCTGATCTCACACCGATTCTCAAGCGTGCGCATGGCGGACCGCATCCTGGTGCTCAGCGACGGAAGGGTGGAGGCGTCGGGTACGCATGACGACCTGCTTGCTGCCGGGGGCCGCTATGCCGAACTGTTTGAGCTTCAGGCCGCGGGCTATCGTTGATCCGCAGGCGCCAAGTGTCGTGCCCAAGAGAGAGGGAGAGAGAGAGACAAAGAGGATTGTCGGGCCGATCGACGTGCGGCAACGCCTACATGTCCATCTCACCCGCCAAGAGCTTGCGATCGCGCTCCGCAAGCTCGGTCTCGTCGGCCGGAAACATCATCGCCAGGCCATTGGTAGCGGCGCGCTCCTGAACCTCTTCGACGAACGGCCGCAATTCGGTTTCGTAATGACGAAAGGCTGCAGCGTGATCGTCGGGATATCGCTCGAGCGCGTCCGCCAGCCGGCCTGCGCCGATGATCGCCATCGAGCCACCGAACCCTGCAAGCGGCGAGACGCAGTAGCCCGCGTCGCCGACCAGGGTCACACGACCGCGCGACCAGCAGGTCATCCTGATCTGATTGATCCTGTCGAAATAGAAGTCGTCGTCCCCGTCCATGCTGTCGAGCATCGCCGGCACTTTCCATCCCAAACCGTCAAACTGGTCGTGGATAAGGCGGCGTTGTTGAGCGCGATCGCGGTAATTATAGTCGATCTCGCCGATCGTCCGAAAACCGAAGCCGATGTCCGTTCGATCCTCATAGCCGTTCAGCATCGCCATACGCCCAGGCACGCTGAAAACTTGTGACATGTTGGCGGGAAGCAACCAGATGTGCGGCACCACCTTCAGAAAGAAATAGCCGCCCATGAAGTAGACAAATTGCTCGCTTTCGCCAAAAACGAGGTTGCGCGTGTTGGACCGGTTGCCGTCGCACCCGAAGACCAAAGCATAGTCGCGCCGGTCGCCGTTGCTCAAGCTCACCGACACGCCGTCTCTGCCCTCATCGAGTTCGACGATCGATTGGCCGAACAGGATTTCGACTTCGTCCTTCACCGCGGCAGAAAGGATATCCAGCAGATCATCACGGTGAATCTCGTATCGTTCGGGCGCCTCTGGTTCGTTGCCGATACCGATCGATCCCAAGGTGGCGTCATCCGCGTCCTTGAACTCAAAGCCACGCGGGGGCAGCGCCTTAGCGCGCACCGCATTTGCTAGTCCCATGCGGCTAAGGATTTCGATCGTCTCTCCTTCGATATCCACGGGCGTGCCGCCCCGCCGCAGTTCAGATGCCGTTTCGACGATCGTGACGTTGTGCCCGAGCCGATTCAGCCAGTAGGCAGTAGCGAGGCCGGCAAAGCTCGCGCCACTGACGAGCACCGATTTACGGCCTGCTTTGATCGCTGCTGGCATGACGGTTGACGAAGGCATAGGAAGATCCTCAAACTGGAGACGTTACATATCTATACCGAGTATATATTGATGTTCAAGCCATGACTGGACCGAATCCAGACCGTCGAACGCGCAAGAGGCTCGTGACCCGACAGGCGATATCCGATGCTGCCACGCGCCTGTTCATGGAGCGTGGCTTTGACCGGGTGACGATCGACGAGATCGCGGAGGCGGCCGATGTCGGACGCATGACGGTCTTCAATCATTTCCCGCGAAAGGAAGACATGTTCTTCGACCGCGAGCAGGAGGCCCATGATGTCGCTTTCGAGGCCATCAGATCGCGCTCACCGGGCACGTCGCCAATCGGGGCCCTTGGCGAGCTTGCCCATCGCATGGCCGACCAGCGTGAACCGGCCTTCCCACTGTTTGCGGATACCCAGGCCTTTGTTGAGACGGCACAGGCAAGCGAGGCGCTGAAGGCTCGCGCACGACAGATGCGGGACGATTTCATCCGCGCTCTGGCCGCTGTTTTGGCCGAAGCTGTTGATAGCCCCAGCGATGATGCGAATGCCTACCTTGCTGCCGCGCTGATTACATCGGCGTGGAGCACCGCATTCGTACAGTCGCATGCCAAAATGAGCGAAACGGGCGACCTTGATGCAGCGAAGGGCACTTTCCTGGCCATGGTCGACCGAGGAGTGCGCGGTACGCATGCTGCCCTGTATGATACACCTTACGCCCCAGGTTCTTGACCCACAGGTGGACATTTAGCCCGCCCTTCCCGCTCCCCAACTTCGGACGCTCGTTCATCGTCGCGAACGACCAGCTTGCCACCCTGGACATCCACTAACGAACGTCGTGATCTGCTGGGAAGCGGCCGCTCCGCTATTAGGAAAGCAGATGGCGTTAGCGGACGTCGTCAGGCGCTGCGGCCTTTCTCAAAAAAGGATGGGATGTTGAGCTTATCGTCGGGTCTGTGGTCAACGGTGTTCGATGACCCGGTGGGAAGGCGAAGCGGCGTGCGGCCAGGGCGATGAGGAAGGCGGCCACGGCCAGCGCGGCGACAGCGGGCGGCAGCAGCGTGGTCCCTCCCGTCGTGAGGAGCACCCCGCCAAGCGACCCACCGGCCGCAATCGCCAGGTTCCAAGCCGTTGTCACCATCGCCTGCGCCAGATCAACGCCATCACCGGCTGCGTCCGCCGACGCCGTCTGCATCATCGCCCCGGCACCACCGAAGCCAAGACCCCAGACAACGGCTGCTGCATAGACGGCAAGGCCCTGGCCGCCGATGAGCGACAGGAAAATAGCGACGGCGGCAAACGATCCGATCGCGAGCAATACCAGCATGCGCAGCATCCGATCGACTAGTCGCCCGACGATCCAGATGCCGACGAGCGAGCTGATGCCGAACGCCAGCAGGACGAGATCGACCCGCACGGACGCAGCGGTCGCGAACGGCGCGATGTAGGTGTAGAGGATGTTGTGGCCCGTCATCCAGGCAAGGATGACGAGCAGGATCGGTATGATACCCGGTGTCGCGACGACGCGGCGCAGAGAAGGACGATCGTCACCCGTCCGCCCGGGGGCATCGGGCACCTTGAAGATAATCCAGCCGATCAGCACGACACTCAGTGCCGAGAGGAGCAGGAACGATCCGCGCCACCCAACCAAACCGCCCAGGAAGGTGCCTATGGGAACACCCAGTGACAGCGCCAGCGGCACGCCGACCATGGCGAGGGCCATTGCCGGGCCGGTCTGATCGGCACGCACGATGCTGCGCGCGTAACCCGCAAGGATTCCCCAGGCGAGACCCGCCGCGCACCCGGCGACGAACCGCGCGACCAGCACGACCGTGATCGATCCGGCCCAAGCGGTCAGCGTGTTGCCGACAACGAAGCAGATGATGGTGGTAAGTAGTACCGGTCTTCTTCGAAGCCCCTGGGTCAGGCTCGTGAGCGGGATTGCTGCCAGCAAGGACCCCAGCGCATAGACGGCAACGAGTTGTCCCGCGATCGCCTCGGAGATCTGCAGGCCGGATGCGATCTGCGGGAGTAGGCCAGCAGGAAGTGTTTCGGTCACGATGCACAGAAAGCCACTGGCGGCGAGACCAGCAAGGGCCGCGGTCGGGAGTTTGGAGCGTGGAGCTACGCTCGCTTCAACGCGGCGTTTTTTGGAGGATGGAGGCATAACTGTCCTTGTGCATCGTTGATACCAACCCTGCGCCGTGACGAACCTGAGGCATGGTCATTTCTATGAATGGTCGCTATACAAATATGACTGACACAGGCAAGCGGGTTGTGTAATGACCATTAACGAAAATAAGCGGCCACGGGGGCGGCCCCGGGGATTCGCGCTTGAAGCTGCGGTCGAAGCCGGGCAGCACCTGTTTCACGAGCATGGCTATGAAAACGTCAGCGTGGCGGCGCTGACCGAGGCGATCGGGATTACTCCGCCGAGCTTCTATGCAGCGTTCGGCAGCAAGGCCGCATTCTTCAAAGAGAGCCTAAGGCTCTACTCGGCCACCGTGGTGCCGCTGGACCGCTTCCTGATGCCGGGTGCAGCGCCGATGGCAGCGCTTGGCGACATGCTGCGAGCTGCGGCGCACGCTTATACCACTAGTCCGCAGCGGCGTGGTTGCCTGATCCTTGAACACGCAAAAGCAGGCACAACGGATTGGGGCATCGCAGCCAAACAAATTGCGGGAGAAAACCGCAACAGGGTGGCGGAATTTCTGGACGATGCGGGAATTAAAGCTCCCGGACGTGTCGCAGATTACGTTGCTACGACAATGCTCGGCCTATCGGCTGCAGCGCGAGAGGGATGGGACGAGCCAAGACTGCTTGCCGTCGCCAACACGGCAGCCGAGGCTCTACTTTGTCGCTCAGGCCTTGAGGAGTGAACAGGTTTCTGCTTGGGCCGGCTTTCCCAACTGGGGACCTGCTGACCCACAAGGCGACATTCAGCGCCTCTTATCGTGTCTCCGAAAGCAGACATCCGTTCAGCCGTCCGGATCTAAGACCCGAGGCGCCGAATGCTCCAAAAATTAGACGGTTGCGTCGCCGGTCAGGTACCGATCAACGGGTATCGACGGCGAACGTGATGGCCCGACGCGTGTCGAGCCCGCGCATCAGCGCGATCTCGCGCTGGCAGAAGGGGCAGTCGCCGTCGTGCCAAACCGTGACCCGGTTGATCACCCTGCCGCCCGACCGTCACGACGGCTGCGCGCGACAAGCAGGGTCGCGACGCCTAGCCCGGCGACGAGCCCGAGTAACGGCAATAGGCGGTTCGGCGGGAACCCGTCCGCGGCGATCGTTGGCGCTTTGGACGCCGGAGCGTCGTAGCGTGACAGGTCGACGTCCTTCGAGCGGCCGCCGAACAGCTTGCTGGCGACGCCGCGCACTGCGGGGCGGCTCGCCAAGTTGAGAACGCCGTGGAGCAGCCGGATGCCGAGCTGGCTGTGCGGGTTGGCCAGCCGCGGCGCGATCTTGGGTACGCCCTGTGCATCCTCGACCATCGGCCGCATCGCCTGCTCATAGGCCGCCAGCGCCGCGAGCACTTCGGTCGAGCGGATCAGTTCTTGGGCCAGCACATAGGCGCCAGTGACCGCCAGGGTCGTGCCGTAGCCGGCGATCGGTGTCGCGCACCAAGCGGCGTCGCCGGTCAGCACGACATGCCCCTTCGACCAGCGCGGCATCCGCACCTGGCGCAGGACGTCGAAGTAGAAGTCGTCGGTCGTTTCCAGGCCGGCCAGCACGCGCGCACTCTGCCAGCCCGCATCCGCGAAGCGCTCGCGCAGCCCCACCTTCTGGCGCTCGACACTCCAATCCTGCTCGCCCCGCGGAGGCTGCTGCAGCGACAGCATCGCACGCGCGGTACCGTGCCGATCGGGGCGGAGCGACACGCTGCGGCCGCCGGGTGCATTGTACCAGCGCCACAGGCGATCGTCGTCCGGCTGTCGCGGAATGGTGAAGTAGGCGATCGTCAGGTCCATCCAGCGCGGCGCGTTTTCACCCGGGAAGACTAGCTCCCGCGTCTGCGACCCGACGCCCTCGGCGACAATGACCAACTCGTATCGCTCGGTGATGCCGCCAGCGAACTTGACGGTCGCGCCGTCATCATCCTGCGCAATATCCGCGATGCTGTCGCCGAACCGGTAGGTCGCATGGTCCTTCGCCGGCTCGTAGAGCAGGCGAGCCAGATCGCCTCGCAGGATCTCCATCTCAGCGGTGGGTCCGTCGGTGCCCGTGTCGGCGGTGAGGAACTGGGCGACAATCGTGCCGTCCTCCTCGACCCACGCCGTCCCCTCCTCGCCGGTGCCCTGCTCCAGCGCGGTCTGCTCCAGTCCCATTCGGCGAAGCACCTCGCGGCCGACTCCACGCACGTCGATGTTCTGGCCGCCATCGCGGAAGCCCGATGCTCGTTCGACCACGGTAACGTCAAAGCCAGCGCGCCCAAGCCACCAGGCGACGGTGTTGCCGGCGACGCTGGCGCCGGTGATCAGGACACGACGGGACATGAATGTGCTACTCCTCGTCTACCCAACGAACGACGGCGGATAAATCGCCCTTGGAACCTACGTAGCTAACATGCGCGCACGGCGAAGCCGGCGGCATCACGAGGACCCATAACCGGGCATTTAAGTCGGCCCTGCCCATTGTCGATACCGGATGTTCGTCCAACAGCGTGCTCGCGTAGAGCACACCTTACGCAAGCTACGCTTGCAGAATGGAAAAAAAGTCAACGAAATCAACGGCCGCTCTTCTAAGAACGCCCCGCAGTTCGGGGTGCGGCGATGGCCATATGGTCCCCAGAAATACAATGTTTTTAGCAGCTTGCGAACCGGAGTTGGTCGCTTCCGATGGCGATTTGCTCCCCAATGCGCTTGGCGCTGACAAACGGCAGTTACTCGACGGCAATTTTGCTCGGCAGAACCACCCTGCCCGCCCCTCCGAGTATACGATCTGGGACGCTCAGCTGGCCGGGTTTGGGCTTCGGATCAGGCCAAGCGGTCACGCCTTCTGGACGGTGCGGGTCCGCCATCGCGGTAAACAGCGCCGCATTACAATCAGCCGGGTCGAGGATGTGGAGGCAGCGTTCGCTCGCGCTCAGGCGCGCCGTCTGTTGGCACAAGTAGCGCTTGACGGCTTGCCGCAGCGTCGGTCGGTAAAACCTACGCCAACGCTGTCCACCTTTGTCGAGGCCTACTGGGAGGACATTGCCCGTTACTGGAAACCTTCGACTGCTAAGCGCAACCGCGAGGCATGGCGGCGCGATCTTGCGCCGGTCTTTGGCGGAATGCGGGTGGCCGAAGTGTTGCCTACTGACGTGATCCGCTGGCGTGACGATTGTGCGGGGTGCGCCGAAACCCGCTTCAATCGTGCGGTGCCGGTGCTGGCCAGCCTCCTGAAATATGCCGAGGCGCTGCATTTACGGCGCAAAGGCTCGAACCCGTGTCGGGGCCTTTCGCGCTACTCCCGCGAGCCAAAGGAGCGCTTTCTTTCGCCGCTGGAATATCGCCGTCTGGGTGCGGCGCTTCGGGACGCGGAAGAGACCCACCCAGCGCAGGTCGCGATTGTCAGGCTGCTACTCTACACGGGCGCACGGGTCGGCGAGATCCGCAATCTCCGGTGGGAATGGATTCAGCCGGCCCGTCTGGCGTTGCCCGACAGCAAGACGGGCGCGAAGACTATTTGGCTGAACAGTCAGGCAATAGCCATTCTGGAGGCAGTTCCCCGCCTTGCGGATTGCCCGCTCGTGTTCCCGGACAGAACCGGCAAAGGACCTGTCGCCGTCGCCAGCTGGTGGACGGCTCTTCGCTGCCGCTGTTCAATGCCTGACCTGCGTATCCATGACCTACGGCACAGCTTCGCATCCACTGCCATCATGGACAGCGTTCCGCTTGCGACGATCGGCAAGCTGCTTGGTCACATGCTGCCGGAAACCACCGCCCGATACGCACACCTAGCGGACGATGTCATAGGGGATGCCGCACAGCGGATATCTGGCGCGCTGGCTCAAGCGATGGGGATAACGGCATGACCGCACATGAGCTTGAAAGGATCGTGCGGTCATCGCTGGCCGAAGTCGGGATATCCTTTGAATATCCATATCTATATCGATCCGATGCTAAGGTTCGCTTGACGACCTGGTTTGAACACGAACGGGGTTTCGGTTTGCGCCTCTACCCCAGTGGACGTGAGGTCTACATCGTCCAGACCCGTATGGCTGGGCGCCTCCGCACGATCACCATCGCGCCCAGCACAATCATTAGTCAGCACCAGGCGCTAATGATCGCGCGGCGCGTAATCGCTTATGCACAAGTTGGTCATGACCCTGCGACCGATCGCGCCCGCATCCGCACCGCGCCACGCTTCGATAATTTCGTCGACGAATATTGGCGGCGTTGGTCGGCGCAGTGGAAGGCTTCCACTCTTGCGACGCACGACGTGTACCGCCGGCTCTATCTCGACCATGCCTTTCCAGGCATCTTCATCGACGAGCTGAACGAGGCTCATGTCACCCAGTGGTTCGCCGCGCTCAATGACAAGACCGGACCAGGGGCTGCTAACCGCTGCCTGACCATCCTCGCCAACATGCTGACCAAGGCAGAAAGCTGGGGCTACCGACTTGAGAACACGAATCCATGCCGAGCCGTTCGTCAGAACCGGAAGCACCGCCGCGAGCGCTTTCTGTCATCCGCGGAGTTGGAGCGGCTGGGCGAAGTGCTGGCGCAAGATCAAGCCGGAGAGGGCAAGCTAAAAGCGGTGGTGGCGTCGGCGGTAACTCTGTTGGTATTGACGGGGTGCCGCTCGGGCGAGGTGGCCGGCCTGCAATGGTCGGACGTCAAAGGCAACCGGCTGAAGCTGCGCGATAGTAAGACAGGACCGCGCACTGTTTGGTTGGGTGATCAGGCAAGGGCGGTTATCGCCGCCCTGCCCCGGCAACGGGGCGTGGCGTGGCTGTTTTGGAATTCGATGCTGTGCAAGCCGATACTGCGGATCGGCAATCACTGGCCGTCGATCCGTGACAGAGCCGGACTGCCGGGCGTTCGAGTTCACGACCTTCGGCATACGTTCGCTAGTCATGCGGCGATGAGCAGGGAAACGTTGCCAATGATTGGCCGCCTGCTCGGACACCGCAACACGCAATCGACCTCGCGCTATGCGCACCTTGATGACAATCATGTCCTTGATGCAGCGGAACAGATCGGGGCAGCTATCGAGCGAATGATCGCCGCCCTTCCCCGCCAACGGGGTGGCGGGGCTATTTTGAAACCCGGTGCTGTGCAAACCGGTACTGCGCACTGGCAATCACTGGCCGTCGATCCATGATAGAGTTGGGCTACCGGGAGTTCGAGTCCATGACCTTCGACATACATTCGCGAACCAAGCGGCGAATGCATAGGGAAACGCTGCCGATGATTGGCCGCCCCCTCGGACACTCAATACCCAATCGACCTCGCGCTATAGGCGCTGACTGCTGGATGGACGAGCGAGCACAATACGAGTGAAGCTGATCGACCGACCGATCTGGGGTAAGCGCTGAAACAGCATTGCTATCGACCGTTTTATATTTCACGAGAATGACAGTCATCCCAATACGTTCTACCCTCGTTTCAAGACAACTCGATCTTCTGAAAGGTATTGATGCTGCGCTGGCTACACCTAAGCGATATACATGTAGGCATGACAGCCCAGGGGTGGCTGTGGCCGACCATAAAGCATGCTTTTTTCGAGGACATGCGTCTATTGCTTGACAAGACGGGCTCGATCGATGTCGTGATCTTTTCAGGAGATCTTGCGCAATATGGATTGACCGCAGAATTTGACAGGTTTGATCAAATATACGCTGAGATATTAGCGGTACTGCAAAAGGCAGGGTCCAATCCAGGTTTAATCGCCTTACCAGGAAACCACGATCTTGTCCGTCCGGCACCTGGAGACATGCTAGAGCCGGCCCTTCGTCATGCACCCGAAGATGACAAAGTGGTAGACTTAATTTTCGATCCATCGAGCGAATATCGAGCTAGACTTGATCGATTATTTGAGAATTTCGTCGCGTGGCAGGAGCGTGCTATCGCTACCGGCATCCATCTTACACCAAAGCACCGCGGTCCATTAGCAGGCGACGCCGCTTATGAATTTGAAGTTGGTGAAGAAACTGTCGGGGTCGTATGCCTGAATTCAACATGGCTTCAGATTGGTGCCGGAGACTACAAAGGTCGTTTGCACGTTGATCCCCGGCAGCTTCTACCCGCCACCGGCAACGATGCGACTGAATGGTGTCGGGGTCATCAAACCAACCTGATGGTGACGCACCAGCCACCTAATTGGCTTAGTCCGACCAGCCAGATACAATGGGATGCCGAAATCGCACCTGCTGGGCGGTTTGACGTGCACTTATTTGGCCATATGCACGAGCACGACGCTACTATGGTCTCTTATGGCGGCAGCCCTGCTCGCCGCACTTTGCAAGCTTCGTCAGTTTTTGGTCTCGAACACATTGCCGGGCAGCAAGTTCGCGCTCATGGCTATTCCGTCGGACAGATTGACGGAGCAGGTTCGGCGCGTATGCTAACCAACTGGCCCCGTATTGCGGCGAAGACACGCTCGGGAAGATGGCAGATTGCTCCGGATACCGAATTAGGTCTTACCTGGAACCATAGCTTTTCGTGGCCTTTATCGGATGTACCAGCGCCAACAAAACAGCAGTTGGCGTCGGCAATTTCAGTTGACGAGGTGAGCAAACCCGACGCTCAAACTATTGCTGCGATTGAAAGTCTACGGTATTTTATTCAACCAGCCCCGGCTCATCGCGCCGTCCGCCGGATTGAGCGAGACGACGCCTTGCAAGCCCTAGCCCTTGGCGGCATTCTCTGGGTGTCGAGAGACTGGGGCCTAGGAGAGGACGGATTTCTATGGGCTGTGCTCTCCGATGAAATCACAGCTGACCCACCGTTATATCGGCTCGACCTGGAGGGATACGAGGGCCGAGATTACTTCCTAAAGAGCCTACGAGCCAATCTCGGATGTAGCTTTGAACAGTTATGTGAATATATGTCCGCGCTTCCGAACGCGACAATGCTTTTCGACAATATTCCTTACGGACCCAGCCGAGCTGCGGGCGCGTCTCCCGTCGAGGCAGAGGTTGAAGGCCTTGCTGATATCTTGCGAGAGTACTCGCAAGACACAAAGATAGTTTTGCGTGGTCGACCATTGCTTCCGGTTATTCGCCGTCCCGTTGTCGAACTAGTGCCGTTCGAAGAGGCAGATGTAGCTGACTATGTCCGAGCGTTCGAGCGCGGCAACGCCGCCCACATTTCAGCGGTCGATATCGAGCGGATGTGGCAACATACCGGAGGATCGCCAGCGCGACTCGATGCCTTGCTGGCTGACCTTCAGGTCACGTCGCTTGACGATCTGCTCAACACTGAACCGGAATATGGAGAGCTTGAGGTTGCAGACGATGCACCTGCTTCCCTCGTGGCCAGCCTCCGCGAATTATCTGCCTCTACGAACCGTAGGTGGGACCGCGCTTATCAAATGCTTGAAGCGCTAACGGCGCTTCCGCGCGGCGAGCAGTTCGATCGCATCAAGCGATTTCTTGGGGTTCACGCGTTCTATCCGGAGAACGCCAAGGAATTGGCGGCGCGGGGTCTAATTGAGACATCGCAGGTCTCGCGCGTCGAAGGAGGTGAGGCGCGAACCGCTGCGAAGACGTTGATCGTACCTCGCATAGTTCTTGATATCGTGCGCAACGCTATGACACCTGAACGGCGTCGCCATATCGATGGTCTGGCACTTGAGCTCTATTTTGGAAAAGATTGGCTGTCGGGGGAAGTGGCTAAGAGTCCGGCTGGTAAAAGATGCGCCGACCCGCTTTGCGAACCTTATGAGATTGCCAATGCGTGCGCCCTGATTGAGCGTGCTGTAGTACAAAATCGCGATGACGGGGACGCAGTAAAGCTTGAAGCGGCAGTTCGACTTGCCACAGTATTTGCGGACCTTCTTCGTCAAGGTAACCACTATATTGCAGCTGATCACCTCTGCGAGCGCACTATTGCTTTCGTCGGCACCGCTGGGTACGAGCGTCAGGTCGATCAGCTCCGCTACACCATGGCTCGTGCAGTGCGCATGCAAGGTAAACCAGAGGAAGCGATCGCCCTTTTTGGCGCGGTTAATCGCGATCATCTAAATGCAGATCAACGTCGAAGGATCAATCTGTCGTTGGCGCTTGCCTTCGATAGAAAGAATGACATTTTGCAGGCCGCGTATTGGGCCAGCGAAGCTCTTAAAGGAGGTAAAGCCGATGGTATTGGCTTACAGGCACGATCGATACTAGCTCAGCAATTGACTGACGAGTCAAAGCGCAATATTGAACTTGCTAAACTTGAGAAACTCGCCCGTCGTATTAATTTGGAATTTACGGCTAACAATATTGCCTATACTAGGGCGGCAAATTCTGGAAATGGGGCGGAGGCTGTCGAGCATCTTAATCGTGTTATCGCTAGCGCGGATACCGCAGATGACTTCAACAATGCCAGCCGAGCTATCGTACGACTTTCTAGACTTCGCATTGAACAGGGTGGGCGCAGTTCTGACGAAGATATCGGACTACTTATTCGTACGTATACCCATCTATTTAATGAGCGTGGGGGCGCCTTGTTTTCACAAGCTCATTCTGTGCTATGGCAGATATTTCAGGCGGCGGGGGAGTACAAGAACTTACTCCGCTTGTTTAGGCATAGTTCATTGATCTGGCGGCTGCAGGGTGCTGAGGATAGCGAAAACTCCTACTTGCGTGATATTGCTAGATTCGCGCCTTCGATCCCGGCATCCCCTGACATCGCGCGTGAACTCGCCTATTATCGCGCGCGCGCTGCCGCTTCGCTTGAGCGGCAAGCAGCGAACGATTTTGCGCTTTTGCCACAACTTTAATATTAACCGTTAGGGGCTATGCCGATTTGCACAGGAAATTTTCCACCATCAAATACTTGGCGGTCGTAAGTCTGGACGGTCGTTTCCCATTGCCCTTGCCCGAAATTGCCGCTCGCAAGCGGTAAGTCGGAGATCATTGTGATGAACAGATGTCCGCTCTCGGGGGCGGGAGTTGCCCCCGGCGCGTCCGATCGTTACCGGGACCGGACTAGTTGCCGTCAACCGCGGTCTGACGATTTTCGCCAATGTGCTTACCTAAGGCATAGTGCTCGGGGTACCGCCTAGGGAACACCAATCCCTGCCAGGCTGTCCGGCCCAATCGAAAGCGCCAATGCGAGCGGTTTCTATCACACGCGGAATTAGCCCGGTTGGGCAAAGTGCTCGCGGAGGATCAGGCCGGCGAAGACAGGCTGAAGGCGGTGGTGGCGCCCTGTTGCTGCTGACGGGTTGTCGTTCAGGTGAGGTGGCAAGCCTGCAATGCTCGGACGTCAAGGACAACCGACTCAGGCTGCGCAACAGCAAGACAGGGCCGCGTACCGTCTGGCTGGGTGACGAGGCTCTGGCAGTGATTGCCGCCCTGCCCCGTCAGCGTAACGTGGCATGGCCGTTTTGGAACCCGACGCTGCACAAGCCAGTGCCGCCGCTCGGCAACCACTGGCGCGCGATCTGCGACCGAGCCGGCCTAGCAGGCGTCCGGCTTCATGACCTGCGGCATACGTTCGCAAGCCATGCAGCAATGAACAAAGATACGTTGCCGATGATTGGTCGCCTGCTCGGGCACCTAAATACGCAATCGACCTCCCGCTACGCACTCCTTGTTGACGAGCACGGGCTTAGAACGGCCGAACGGATCGGAGCAGCTGTCCAGCGAATTCTCACCTAGAGTGGCTTCCCGAGTGCCTCCGCTTGGCCCCGCCAAACTTATTCTCTAAGCCTGAGAGCCCCGACCATACTTGATCGCTTTATGAAAGACCGACCTTGACCACGCAACAAGATGTTTGGCCGCCAGCAACCGGGATCACCGGCTTAGATCACGACGGTGCCGCTTTGGCCTCGTCGGAGATACCTGGCATCCAAGCGGTATGGCAGGATCAGCGGGAACGGCTTGACGGCACACAGCAGCTCGCTGATTTCACAGAGCGGCTTGGACGTGAGTGGGCCATCGAAACTGGGATCATTGAGAACCTATATGATATCGACCGCGGAATTACCCAAACTTTAATAGAGCACGGGTTCCACTCAGATATTCTGAGCCATGGTTCCGACCATAAGCCAAAAGAATATGTAATCCGAGTTCTACAAGACCAAAAGGATGCACTAGAGGGGATCTTCGACTTTGTTAAAGACAATCGCAACCTTAGCACCTCATATGTGAAGGAGCTTCACGCGGCGCTTCTTAGGAGTCAAGAAAGCACTGAAGCGATTGATCAGTTTGGTAGGTTGATTGAGGTACCTTTGATCAAGGGTGATTGGAAAGAGCGAACGAACTTTCCAGTCCGTGACGGAACAACCTATGCCTACTGTCCGCCAGAACACGTTTCGGCAGAGATGGATCGACTTATTGCTATTCACTCTGATCACGTCGCGCAATCAGTCCAACCAGACGTACAGGCGGCATGGCTTCATCATAGATTTACACAAATACATCCCTTTCAGGATGGGAATGGCCGGGTAGCGCGCGCCATTGCATCTTTAGTTCTGGTTAAGGCAGGTCTATTTCCGTTAGTCGTGACGCGGGATGACAAGGCCGCCTACTTGATAGCGCTTGAGGCAGCGGATGCGGGGCAACTTAGGCCATTGGTTTCGCTTTTCGCTAAACTACAGAGAACTCAATTAATCAAAGCTACTGCCATATCCGAGAATATCTTGGCCGCGGACGCGGATGTCTCTCAGTGGCTAAGAGGTCTCGAAAAAGCCGCTGAAAAAACGGCGGAGCAGAAGGTTGACGCACTCCGTCCGGTTTTCAACTTGGCTGAAGATCTTGAGCGTGACGTCATTGAGCAAATGCAGCGCATAGCGCCCCTAATCAAATCGTCCTTGGTGAAGGTCCATAATACTCCAACCGCGTTTGTGACCTCAGCGAATGAAGACACGGCTCACTACTTTCGGGCACAGATCGTGGAGAATGCTAAAGAAAACCTGAACTATTATGCTGACTTAAACTCCTATCGATCTTGGGTAGCATTAAATCTTGTGTGGAGTAGGAAGGCAAAGCTTGTATTTGCGTTCCACGGCGTCGGACGAAAGTTTAGCGGTACATTAATATGCTCGCCACTTTTGGAGTTCCGGGATGCCGATGAGGAGCAACAGGTGCGTGTCACGGTTGTACCTGTAACTGACGAGGGATTTGTTTTCTTTTTCAATGAATCGTCGCAGACGGTATTAGACCGCTTCCGATCATGGAGAGATTCAGTTTTCAAAGTATTTTTGCAAGAGTTGGGACAGAACCTGTAAATTGCCTGCCCTGGTCGAATGTAAGTCGTCAAATGTTCTACGTGACCCCGTTATTGCGTCTCACGCCTAACGGTGGTCATTGAAGAACTAATTTTCAGCTACCGTAGACTTTTTTACAGCGCGGCTTTCAAACCATCGAAGAAAATCGACGCAGGATTGCCAATTTTTATCTTCCACACGTTGTAACTAACTGCAAAAATGGCCTTGCCACGTAGCGCAGTTTGACGCCCGGATGTGATGAACCGTGTAAGCAACTTCGTCTTACTGTCCTCTTGAATATCGAACAGCTTACGGGCGAACATATCAAGAACGTCTATCGTTAGGTCGTCGTCAATCGTTGAGCATTCCTGGATATGGGTTGAAGCGTTGCCCGGCTTCGTTTTCAACACACGGCGGATGGAGAAACGTTTTGCATGCGATCGAACTAATTAAGGCCAAACGGGTGCATCTCTCGCGCTTGACGAACGAGCGTGGGGCCGCGGGCGAGTTGGAAGCCGTCAGCAAAATCGATAACTGGATTCCTAGGCCAAGGGGAAAAGATTTGAGGCGGCTTTTAGATGAGTTGGCTGCCACAGCTATCATCATTCGGGGGGCTAGCTTCGACGCAATCTCGTGTGAGGCAGGCGTAGATTTTGGTAGCGGTGACAGTATCCGAGCCGCACTACCGACCATGACTTTCATTGAGATCAAAACGGCGAATCAGCCGCGGGTGAAGCCCGGCTTCGATGGATTTTTCTTCGCGATAACCGAGAGCGAAATTTCAGCAGCCGATCAACGTGGGCCGCGGCATAAAGTGGCATTGTTCAATCGTCTAACCGATGAATTGCGCGTCACAAATATACCGGACATTCTCAACCGATCTAGGTCGATGACATGGCAGTTGTCGGTACAGCTGTAACCGTCGAGAAAAGCCAGTTAAGTGCTCCACCGCAACGACGTTAAGGTTTGCTGATCGTCCCATGATTGAGATCATTCCAGAGACCCATACGCTTGGGAGGTTCGACCCCCACACCCTCCTCATTGAACTAACTAGAACAGCCAAAGGGGAATTGCTCTCTGCTCGACGAGGCGAGGCGGATAGTCGCGGTTGGGAGGTGTACGAACATGAGGTGCGGCACTGGCGTGATCTATTGAGCACTCTGTGGGGGCGCCAATATCTCAACACCCTTTTTGCAGCCTATGACGCTGTCCTCAGCACGCCTTCTCATCGGCTGAATGACGCTTATCCCGCAGTCCTCCGTCTATTCGATACCGACCGGTCGATCCTGTTTCCAACGTACTACAAATACGTCGTGCCAGAGGCTCCCCGGCAGTCCAAAACCAGCCCTTGGTCGATGTCGTTTTCAACTGGCGTAAAGATTAAGCCCGATGGTTTCCCGGACGAGTTACAACCATTTTGTTTTGTCAATTTTCAGGCCGGACAGATGCCGGTTGCTCGCCAACCGCTGACAGATGGTGCTCTGCTAGAGGTAAGGGCACTGGCAGCGGAGTTAGCGACTATTCGGCCATGGGGCTCGATGCGCCCCCCCGGCGAGGGCACAGCGGCTTATTTAATTCGGCGCTCTGAATTGATTGATCAGGTATATGATCCGGAACTGACGACCTACTCTGTCGCGGCCCACGTCGCTAGTTATGCAACGGGCATCCCCTCGATTGAAACCGCGTTATCGGTCGGGTTCAAACTCGCCGATATCGCCTTCAATCTCGACGAGAGGGCGTTCCGAAATATTACTCCGCCAGCGGCTTTTCCTGTACCTCCGGGACAGCGTTTGCAGGGCTTTCGCAAGAGCGCCAATCGCGGTTACGCCGTAGCCTGTTTGGCATTCGCGTTGCGCGGTCGTTGCAGTCCCGAAGGGCCGGATCGATCTGAGATCGAAACGGCCCTCAAGCAGGTCGGTTTGCCGTCATTAAATTCAATCTACGGTAACGCTAAAACCGGACTGCAAACCGTGCCGGGCCGAATGGCGCGTCATGGACGCCTCGCGGCGCTAAGATCACGTCTTATCGACGCGGGGGCAGCCCTTCACGTGATGCCCGACTTTGACGCTCCCAATATCTCGATAACGGTGGACGAAGGGCTTGTAAGTCCCCTGGTCGGCGATTCCGAATGCGAGGAGTTCAGTCTAGGCCCTCCCCTTTTTGACACCGATGACACAGCGTTTCTCTACGAATGTCATGAGGGGTATCGGAAGGTTTTACGGTCTGCGCTCCGAGCCGCTCGAGGTGTCGACTTTGAGTTCACCGATTTCGTCTATTAGTGGATTGGGTCTCTCCAGCCGCTACGATGGCTATTTGCTCCCCAATCGAGAACGTTATGAGAACAGAAGCGGCTTGCGTGTACAATCATACGCGACTAGGCGCGCTGTCTCGCGCGCCTAAGTCCCCCATTTGAAAGCAAAATCTTGGTACAATCTTGGCGAAAGTTGTGGGCTCAGAAACGTCGGAAATCTTAGTGTTTGACAGCACACCTTACGCAAGCTTTGGAATGACTGAGCTGCCGCATGCTCTCGACAAGTTGATGAACGAACGGCTGTTTTTTGCGATCGCCGCCCGATAGCGGACAGGCTGCTTTCCACCATAAAAGACAGCGGCAGATCGGCCAACGGCCGCGTCTCGATGCAGACCGTAACTATGTGGGAAGGTCGGAGTCGGCGTGACGCCGCGCGCCCCAGATGGCGTGGATGCCGTCGCAGCCCCCCTCCCCGCTCCACGATCTCGCGCTGCACCTCGCGCGTCTACTGGCGCGCGACCTGGCGCGGCAGCATAGATCCCAGAACAATCAGGTCGCCCCGAAAACGGGTAGGCGACCATCATGACGACCTTTGTTGCGAGTGCAGGAAGCACGAATGGAGGAAAGATGAAGCGGTGTGCGATATATGCGCGGTATTCGACGGACAAACAGGACGTGCAGTCGATCGAGACGCAGCTGATGATGTGTCGGCGCGAGGTCGCGCGCGCGGGCTGGCAGGAGGTGCTCTGCTTCACAGACGCAGCGGAGTCGGCGGCTACGATGCACCGCCCGGGTATGAAGGCGCTGCTGGCGGCCGTTGCCGCAGGCGGCGTCGACATCGTCTACGCCGACGCGATGGACCGGCTGTCGCGCAGTCAGGCCGACATCGCGACATTGTTCGACCGTCTCCGGTTTCGCGGCATCCTCCTGGCGACGCGCAAGGAAGGCATAGTCACGCCGCTACACATCAGCATGATCGGTACGATCAACGCCGAGCAGTTGAGCGCTACCAGCGACAAGACGCGCGATGCACTGGTCCGTCGTCACGCGATGGGGACGAATCCCGGTGGCTCGGCGTACGGGTATGAGAAGCGCATCGAGCACTACGGCAATGGCGAACGCATTCGCGGTCTGCAGCAGATTGTGCCTACCGAGGCGGCGGTGGTGGTCCGGATCTTCGAGGACTATGCGGCCGGCCTGTCCCCCATCGTCATCACGCGCCGCCTCAATGCTGACGGCGTACCCTCACCGCGTAGCGGCAAAGCGAGCAGACATCCGCTCGGCAAGGCCGCGGCATGGACGCCGAACACGCTGACCGGCAATGCCGCACGCGGCACCGGCATTCTCAACAACCCGCTGTATGTAGGCCGACGGCCGTACGGCAAGCAGACGTATCGCAAGAACCCGGAAAACGGGAAAACGCCACGCCTTCATCAATACGGAAGACAAGCGATCCGATGACGTCAGTCCCCGGCTCTCGGCATCGTGCCCCTCGAGCTGTGGGATCGGGTCAAATCACGCCAGGCTACGCTCGCCCGCACAACGAAACCGCGTACCGAGATGACCAGCCTGCCCTTCTTCGCGCAGCAGCGCCCGCGGTATCTGCTGACCGGCAAGATAACCTGTGGCACCTGCGGCGCGAGTTATGCCAAATCGGGCAAGACGCGGTTCGGCTGCCAGGGCGCCGCCAAGAAGGGCCCCACCTGGTGCGACAACCAGCTGACGATCCGCCAGGACGAACTCGACACCCGCGTGCTGGCGGGCCTGTCGAGCGAGATGCTGCGTGACGACGTCGTTGCAGCGTTCCTCCTGAAATATGAGGCAGAGACCCGTCGCCTGACGGCTGAAACAGTCAGCGCCCGCCCCGAGCGGGAAGCCGAACTGGCCAATCTCGATCACCAGCTTGCGCGCGCCAAGGCGGCCATTCTCAAAGGCGTGGATGCGATGGTGTTCGTCGACGAGATGAAGGTCTGGGCCGAGCGGCGCAAGATCCTGCTCGCCGAACTGGAACTTCCCGGACAGGATACCACAGAGACGGTTTCCCCGGAGGCCGGGCTGCTTACCCCGGACCTGGGCCGCGTGTACCATGAGAAGGTCGAACAGCTCACCGCGGCATTCAAGGACGATGCCGTAAAGGCGCAGGCGTTCGAACGGTTGCGCGCGCTCATCGAGGCGGTGGTGCTGACGCCGGAAGGCGGCGATCTCGCCATCGACCTGCGCGGCGAGCTTGCTTCAATGGTGTCGCTATGTGCTGACGCGGAAACGCAAAAAGACTCCGCCGGTGTGACCGAGGAGGTGTTACGAATCAAATTGGTTGCGGGGACGTGCAGCCACTTTGATTTGTTGACCCACGGTCGTTGCTGACGCCATTTTTGGCTCAATGTATACTGTACACCATCATCACTTAAGGCCGACACATAACACCGGCATAGTTAGCAGCTTCGCCGGTGCCGTAGCCTAACGCGGGACTTTTAGTCAGCGCATGGGTCATCCGCTGGTACTGGATCGAATGGACGAGGTGCTGCGCATCTTCCGCAAGTCTGCTCCCCCAGCGGTATTCCGAAGCGCGTTCACCGCGACAGGCATCACCAGCGTGCCGCCGCTCGTGCATCGACTACGCATCCCGTGATTGCCCTCCAAACGCATGGGCTGAGCAAGCGATTCACGCGGGTACGTCAGAAACATCCCTAACGGGTTCAATCTCGCTGTTGCCGACCCTGCTTGAACGGGATTTGTGTTCCAAACCAAATGCTCAATCAGTTTACACCCGGATTGACGATAAGCGTGACTTCCCGCCCTTTTGGTAGGTGACGGAAAACCTCCGGATTTTGGTTTCCGCACAGTCGAACAAAGCGACAGGGTTTGTCGCATGTGCCACGCATACGCTGGGGCAACCCTGGTCGCCTGACCTACCGCCTGACGACAATCATGTGTTTTCCGACAGTCTCAAAACGCTGCGGCAGCCTATACCAGCGTCATGACCAAGATACCGGATACGCACAAGAGATCGCAGGTTTCACCGGAATCCTCATTTTTGCACCTGAACGACAGCGCCCGGCATCATCGGGTCGCCCGGAGCAATGACGAGGTAACGGCGCATGTCGCCTTTCGCGTCGCTGACGATCTGGCGGAGCGGTCCGAGCGTGTTTACTATCGCGCCGCCCGCCGGATTGGTCATGAACTTCGCCAGAGGCTGGATCACGCCGCTGCCATCAGCGTGGGAGGATAGTCCAAGGACATAGGGCATCTTTGGGCTGAGGCCCGCAACCGCCGCCTGCAAAATCTGGACCTGGCCTTGATCGAACAGCGTGACCTGGCTGCGCCCAGTCCCGGATAGAGTCAGCTGGATCTTCATGCCGGCCTGCGCGAGCGGCACCAGGTTTGCACGGCCATCGCCTACCGGCACCGCGCCGGAAACATATGCCACGCCTTGCGGCCCCTGACCGATCGGAATTGTCTCGATGACGGTGTTGCTGGCGGTATCGATCGCCGCGACCGAATCGGCGTTCTCCAGCCCGACATACATCCGCGTGCCGTCGCCCGACGGCCAAAGGCCATGAGGAAGCGCGCCGACCGGAATGCTCGCGACCTGCACGAAGTCGGTAGTGCGGAATACCTTGACGACGTTCTCGGTGCCGACCGTTACATAGGCGAACTGGCCGTTCTTATTGCGGGCGATATTGACGTGGTTGGTGATCGCGCCGGTATCGAACGTCTTCAGCACTGCGAAGGGCGGCTTGGCGTCAAACACCATGACCTTGCCGACGTCCTTCAGCGTCAGCCAGACCTGCGTGCCATCGGGCGTCGCGGCGATGTCAGGGCAGAACGGGCTCGCCTGCTTGACGCGACCGACGATCTTCTTCGAGGCGGTGTCGATCACCACGGTCTCGGGTGTGAAGCTCGAACAGACGTAACCGTATTTTCCGTTCGGCGAGAAGATCGTCATGCCGGGGCCGTTGGGGACGGGGATGCGCGTGGTCGGCGCGAAGGTCTTGCCGTCGAGCACCTGGATATAATCCTCGCCGCGCACCGCGACCCAGACTTCGCGACCGTCGGGGCGGAAGAACGCTTCGTGCGGCGATCGGCCCACATAGGTCGTGTGCTTCACGGCATTGGTCGCAGTGTCGATGAACGTCACCGAGTTCGAGCCGATCGAGATTACCGCCAGCGTCTTGCGATCAGGCGAGAAGCCCATGCCGTGCACGAGCAGCTGTCCTTTGTAGAGCGGGCTGAGGTTCGAGGGGGTCTGGTCGCCGAGCTTTATCACGCCGAGCAGCGTGTTGGTCGACGGATCGATCACCGACACGGTGTTGGAGAACTGGTCCGAAGTGTAGAACCGATCGTGCGCGCTAACAGGGATGTCGGGGGTCGCGTTCGGTACCTGCTGCGCAAATGCCGGGGCCGAAAAAGACAGGGCAGCACAGGCGGTTAAGGTAAAACGCTTCATGGACGGTCTCCGTGATGGGGGTGACCGGTCGCGGTCGGTTCAGTGTGAAGCGGCAACGCGCCGCCTTCGGATAAGATGCCCTGCATCACCGCGATTTCTTGACGCTGTTCGACGATGATTCCCTGGGCGAGCCGGCGCAGGCGTTCATCCTTGCCGAACCGCAGTTCGACTTCGGCCATGTCGATCGCGCCCTGATGATGCGGGATCATCATCTTTGCGAAGTCGCGATCGGGATCGCTCGAATAACCGGTCATCATCGCGCCGTGCATCCGCGCCATCGCCGCATCCATTGCGGACGCGAAACCGTCCGTTTGCGCTAAAGCACCCGTCGATACGGACACGGCTATCGCCGTTAGCAAGGCCGTGCGAGATTTCATCGTCATGCCTTTAGTGTTCCCATTTATGACACGCGAGCGATGAATGCCGAGCGTGACAGCGTAAGTAATTGCGGCGCAGCCGCCGGTCCAACGCATAAGCATGGTCGTTCCGATCATCTAACAAGAACGGTAGGCGATCTATGATCGCGTTTTCGTATTGAAACCATCGCGACTATGCGTTGGACGCGAGGGACATATCGGTCGATCTAGCGGCATCGGACTGGCACGATCACCCGCCGGATCCGCGATAAGGATCAAACGATGAAAGCCACGATCGTTCTGGTTGCCGCGATGTTGGCCTCCGTAGCGCCAGTCCCGGCGATCGCTCAGGCCTATTGGGCTGCACCTGCGGCGGACGACTTTCCCTGCGATATCAAGGCGGTTCAGGCACCGTGGTCGAAGGCTGATATCGACCTTAGTCATCATGACCGGATCTATGTGTCTGACCCGACATCGACGAAGATCGTTGTCATCGATCCTGCAGCGGGCAACGAACTGGGACGCATCGACCTCGCCAAAAGCGCGATAGCTGAGCCCAGCTTTTCCAGCTCCAAAGTCCAGCACCTGGCTGCAACGCGTGACGGGCGGACCCTGGCGGTATCGGCATTAGCGCAGCACAGTGTGACGCTCGTAGATCTGGCCACGAACACGGAACGAGGCCGGACCGTGTTCCAGACGTCGCCTACCGCCGTCGCGTTTACGCCCAATGGGCACGAACTCTGGGTTTCGCTCGGCGATGAACATGCCATCGCGGTCGTGGATCCTAAGACCGCGCGGGAGATCACCCGCGTACCAGCAAGTGGCGGAGCGGGCGCGACCATCCTGTCGCCAAACGGACGTTATGCCTTTGTATCGCTTACTGAAAGGCCGTCCATCCTGGTTGTCGACGTCGAGCATCGGCGCGTCGTCGGACACGTTGCCAGCAACGGTGCAGGTGCGGGAGCAATCGCGGTCTCGCCAGATGGCAAACAAATCTGGGCAACACGCCGCGAGAGCGGCACGACCACGGTCTTTGCTGCCAAACCGCCGTTTGCGGTACGCGAAGTGATAAACACTGGTCCAGCAACGGGCGCGGTCAACTTCGCCCAGCGCGCGGACGATTCCTTTGCCTATGTCAGCGTTGGCGGCGATCAACCTGCAATCAAGGTCTATAGAACCGACAGCCTGGAGGCTGTGACAACCATCCCGCTACAAGCGGCTCCGAGTGCGGTTTGGCCGTCGGGCGATGGTACGAGGATCTATGCCAGCCTGGCCGGAACCAACAAGGTCGCTGGGATCGACACGCTGACGTACACCACCGCGTCGACGATCCCGATCAGTACGGATGCGCAAAGCCTGATCTACGTTCCTGGTGCCGTGCGATCAGGAAAAGGTCTCGCCAATCTAGTGCCATCCGGGCGCGATGCGGCGCTTGCCCTGGCGGCGCGTTGATCGGTCTTACACCGTCTGTAATCTTCCAACGAAAGCCCTTTCCAAAATGACCAAGCCCCCCGTCAGGATCGCGATCAGCGGTGCCGCAGGACAAATTTGCTATTCGCTGCTCTTCCGGGTCGCGCAGGGTGACGTGTTCGGACCGGACCAGCCCGTTATCCTTCAACTGCTCGACGTGCCGCAGGCGATGGACGCAGTACACGGCGTGGTCATGGAACTGGAGGATTGCGCGTTCCCGCTGCTGGCAGATGTGATCATTACTGATGATCCGATGGTGGCTTTCAAGGACATCGATGCGGCCATGCTGGTCGGGTCTCGTCCCCGCTCGAAGGGCATGGAGCGCCGTGATTTGCTCGCTGCCAACGCAGCGATCTTCAAGACGCAGGGCGCAGCGCTGGACGCAGTGGCCAAACGCGACGCCAAGATCCTGGTCGTCGGCAATCCCGCCAACACAAATGCCTGGATCCTTGCGCAAAGCGCACCGGGTTTTCCTGCCGAAAACATCACGTCGATGATCCGCCTCGATCACAACCGCGCGCAAGGACAGCTTGCGGCCAAGGCGGGTGTCGGTGTCGATGCGATTACGAAGCTCGTCGTCTGGGGAAACCATTCGCCAACGATGTTTGCCGACTGGGGGAATGCCGAACTCGATGGCCAAAAGCTTGCCGACCGTATCGGAGACGAGCCTTGGTACCGCGAAACGTTGATCCCCACCGTTGCGCAGCGCGGAACCGCGATCATCGAAGCACGGGGTGCGTCCTCGGCAGCGTCGGCCGCAAATGCAGCGATCGACCATCTGCGCGACTGGGTGCACGGCGCAGGCGATAATTGGGTGTCGATGGGCGTGGTGTCAGATGGCTCCTACGGTATCCCGCAAGGACTGGTGTGCGGCGTGCCGGTGCACTGCATGAGCGGTGGGTATGCGCTTATCGAAGGCCTTACCTTCGATCCGTTCCAGCGATCGATGCTCGATCGCACGATTGCCGAACTGGTCGATGAACGTGAGGCGGTTATCGACATTCTGAAATGACCAATCGGTATATCTGATTGGAATGACCGTAATCTTTGGTTGGTTCGATTGATCTCCTTTCCCTATCATTGGGGCAAGGAGATCGGGCATGACCCTCGAACAACTCAGGATTTTCGTCGGTGTCGCAGAGCGCGAGCACATGACGCGCGCTGCCGAAGCGCTCAATGTGACGCAGTCGGCCGCAAGCGCTGCCATCGCCGCGCTAGAAGCTCGGCACGGCGTGCCGCTGTTCCACCGGGTCGGCCGCGGGATCGAACTGTCCGAAGCGGGCCGCATGTTTCTGATCGACGCGCGCGCCGTCCTTGGCCGTGCGGCGAGCGCGGAACTTGCACTGGCCGAATATGCCGGGCTGGAGCGCGGCACACTGCGGCTGGTCGCAAGCCAGACGATCGCGGGCTATTGGCTGCCCCGCCAGCTAGCGGCGTTCCATGCGCGCTACCCCGCGATCACGATCGAACTGGCGATCGACAACACGGAAGGGGCCGCGGCGCGCGTGCTCGACGGCGCAGTCGAGCTCGGCTTCGTCGAAGGTGTGATCGACGAGCCCGCGCTCGCGCATTGGACGGTCGCGAACGACCGCATGGTGCTGGTTAGCAACCGCGCTGCCGACACGATCGACGAGGACTGGATCCGCGCCGCGCGCTGGATTATCCGCGAGCAGGGATCGGGCACGCGCTCGTCGTTCGAGGAGGTGTTGCGCCAGCGCGGCGTCGATCCGTCGGACCTCACCACCGCGCTGACCCTGCCGTCGAACGAGGCGGTCCGCAGCGCGGTCGAGGCTGGCGCAGGCGTCGCGGTCCTGTCGCAGCATGTCGTCGCACCTGCAATCGCGGCCGGAACGTTGCACGATCTGCCGCTCGGTCTGCCGCGGCGTCCGTTCTACGCGCTGAGGCACAAAGAGCGCTATCGTACCCGGGCGGCCGATGCGCTGACCGATCTCATCAAGGAGACTGGCAAGTGACCGCCGATTTGAAACCCGTTCTCGATGGCCTGAAGCCGCTCAGCCGGCTCGACTCTCCACGCGAGATGATCCGGCAGTTCACCCCCAACTGGTTCGCCGCGACGATGGGCACCGGCATCCTCGCGCTGGCCTTGCCGCAGGTTCCGGGGGTCGGCGCATCGCTGCACCCGGTCGGCGAGGCACTGTGGTATTTCAACATCGCGCTCTTCACGCTGTTCGCCGGGCTCTACACCGCGCGCTGGACCATGTTCGGGCACGAGGCGCGGCGGATCTTCGGGCACAACACCGTATCGATGTTCATCGGTACGATCCCGATGGGCCTCGCGACGATCATCAACGGGTTCCTGGCGTTCGGCCTGCCGCGGTTCGGCGCCGGCGTGATCCCGATCGCCGAGACATTGTGGTGGATCGACGTCGCGATGTCGCTCGCCTGCGGTGTAGCGATCCCCTACCTCATGTTTACCCGGCACGAACATTCGCTCGACGGCATGACCGCGGTGTGGCTCCTGCCAGTGGTCGCGGCCGAGGTCGCAGGCGCGAGCGGAGGCCTGCTCGCACCGCATCTGGCGGACGCCCATCATCAGTTCGTTGTGCTGGCGACCTCCTATGTCCTGTGGGCCTATTCGGTGCCGGTCGCGTTCGGCATTCTTGCGATCCTGATCCTGCGGATGGCTCTCCACAAGCTGCCGCACGAGAGCATGGCCGCCTCGAGCTGGCTCGCGCTCGGTCCGATCGGCACCGGTGCGCTCGGGATGCTGGTGCTCGGTAGCGACGCGCCCGCGATCCTCGCCGCCAACGGCCTCGGCCAGATCGGCGCAGTGGCGCAAGGAATCGGCACGATCGCCGGGCTGTTGCTCTGGGGCTTCGGCCTGTGGTGGCTGGCGCTCGCGACGCTGATCACGATCCGCTACTGGCGCGCGGGCATTCCGTTCAACCTTGGGTGGTGGGGCTATACCTTCCCGCTCGGCGTCTACACGGTCGCGACCTTCAAGCTCAGCACGACGCTCCAGCTCGGCTTTTTCGGGATCGTCGGCACCGTCCTCACGATCGCACTCGCCGCGATGTGGCTGCTGGTCGGCGCCAAGACGGTCGCAGGCGGCTGGCGCGGAAACCTGTTCGTGTCGCCCTGCATCGCCCAAGCCAATTAAAGGGCCGAACTGATCGTCCTGCCGGATCGAACCGGCGCATCCGATCGACCCGTACCGGGCAGACCGGCGGACAGGTCGCGCATACAGATCATGACAGAAACGGGAGAATGTTGGTGGACAGCCTGGATATGAAACTGGCGCAGGAGACGAACCGCCGTCGCTTTCTCGCAGAGGCTGCGATCGGCAGCGGCGCGCTGATCGCCGCACCCGCGCTGGCGCAGAGCATGGTCGACCTGCATCTGCCGGGTGGCCCATCGGAACGGCCGATGACCAGTGCGTTCCCCGGCAAGGGCAGCATGATCCTCCAGCGGATCCACCCGCCGCTGCTGGAAACGCCGATGAGCGTGTTCAATGGCGACGTCTTTACGCCGAACGACCAGTTCTTCGTCCGCTGGCACTGGGCCGACATTCCGACCGCGATCGATGTCGAGGCATTCCGGATCAAGGTGCACGGCGCGGTCACGCGGCCGCTGTCGATCTCGCTCGCGCAACTGCTGAAGCTGCCGCGCGTCGAGCTGGCGGCGATCAACCAATGCTCGGGCAATTCGCGTGCGCTGTTCCAGCCGCCCGTCGCGGGCGCGCAGTGGCGCCACGGGGCGATGGGCAACGCCAAATGGCTAGGCGTGCGGCTGCGCGATGTGCTCGACATCGCCGGCGTGAAGCCGGGCGCGGTCGCGGTACGGTTCGGTGCGCTCGACCAGCCGGTGGTTGCGGGCGCACCGGATTTCGCCAAGTCGCTGTCGATCGACCACGCACGCGACGGCGAAGTGATGCTCGCCTTCGGGATGAACGGCGAACAGATGCCGCTCCTCAACGGCTTCCCGGTCCGGCTAATCGTACCCGGCTGGTATTCGACCTATTGGGTCAAGATGCTGAACGACATCGAGGTGCTTGCCGCGCCCGACGACGGTTACTGGATGGCTAAGGCGTACAAGATCCCTGACACTCCAGGCGCGAACGTGCGGCCTGGCCAGAAGGATTTCCCGGCCGTCCCGATCAACAAGATGATCCCGCGCAGTTGGGTCACGAGCCTCGACGAAGGGCAGGCGATCGCGTTCGACCGGTCGATCCCGCTGGGCGGCATTGCGATGGGCGGCGATTGCGGCGTCGCCAAGGTCGATGTGTCGACCGACAACGGCAAGACCTGGTACAAGACGACGCTCGGCCCCGATCACGGCAAATACAGTTTCCGCCGCTGGGACGCGCAGGTGCCGCTCACGCATGCGGGTCCGACCAGACTGATGTCGCGCTGCTGGAACACCGCCGGCATCGCGCAGCCGATGACGCCGATCTGGAACCCGGGCGGGTTCATGCGCGGCAACATCGAAACCACCAACATCGTCGTCGGCTGAGGAGCGCTCCCCCATGAAAACGCCTTCCATCGGCACGCTGTCGTTCGGGTTCGTCGGCGCGACCGTCGTTCTTCTGCTCGCGATCGGTGCCCCGAACAGCCGCGTCGCCCCGCCGCCTGCCGCCCCGACCGCACCACCGCCGCCAAGCGTCTCGGCGCGCGGCTTCTCGCTGGTGTCCACTACGGTCGATCTCCCGACCGACGAAGGCCAATATCCCGCCGGCCCGCATGCCGACGTCATCAACGCCAACTGCACCTCGTGTCATTCGGCGAGCATGGCGCTGAACCAGCCGCCACTCTCTTCCGATCAGTGGACCGCGGAGGTCACCAAGATGCGCGAGGTCTACAAGGCTCCCGTTGCACAGGCTGACGTGCCGGCGATCGTTGCTTATCTGACCGCCATGAGCGCAAAGCAGCCGGGCGCCGCGAAGGGCAAGGCGCAAGACCCCGATCCGAAGGCTGCGCCCGACGTATCGGGGGGATCAGGCTAGGCCCATCAACTCACGGCACGCGGTTCTGCGCGCGAAGTGCTGTGCAGCGTGTACGTGTCTCGCGCAGTGTTGCATTGGGGGCAAGGCCGTTCGCGGGCACCTTGGGTATCGCAACGCGCTGCGACAGGTAGATGCCGTTGTGGCCCGAGCAGAGATAGGCCACGAAACAGGCGACGGCGATCGGCACCGCATAGCCGGCGCCGAACAGTTCGATTCCCATGAAGGTGCAGGCGAGCGGGGTATTGGCGGCCCCGGCAAAGACCGCGACAAAGCCGATCGCGGCGAACAGGCCCGTCGGCACGCCCAAGAAAGGCGCCAGCGCGTTACCGAGCGCTGCGCCGATGAAGAACAACGGCGTGACTTCACCGCCTTTGAAACCCGCGCCGAGCGTAACGACGGTAAACAGGAGCTTGATCGCCCAACTCCACGGATGCGTGTCCGGTCCGAAGAAGCTGGCGATGGTAAGGCTGTCGGGCCTCGCTGCCAGGACACCCAGGCCCAGATAGTCGCGCGTGCCGAACAAGAAGACGAGCGCGATAACGAAGACCCCGCCGATCACTGGACGTAGCGGACCATAGGGAACAATCCGCTTGAGCCATCCCCCGACCAGGTGGTTGGCTTCGGCGAAGGCCAGACCAACCAGTCCGAATATGATCCCCGCAACACCTGCCTCCGTCACGAGCAGCGCATCGACCGGTATCGACGCGCCGATCGGGTAGACACCGTGATGGATACCCCAGGCGAGGCACGTCCAATCTCCGACCAGCGCCGCAACGAGGCAAGGCACTAGCGCGGAGTATTCGACGCGGCCGATCGCCAGCACTTCGAGCGCGAAGACCGCGCCTGCGATCGGCGTGCCGAAGACCGCGCCGAACCCGGCTGCGATACCCGTCATCAACAGGATGCGCGTGCCGCCCGCATCGAGGCGGAGCGCGCGGCCGAAACCGCTGGCAAGGCTTCCGCCCAATTGGACGGCGGTGCCCTCACGTCCGGCCGAGCCACCGAAAAGATGCGTCACCACTGTGCCGAAGAAGATGAGCGGCGCCATCCGCAGAGGCACCCCGCCACCAGGCTCGTGGATCTGCTCCACGATCAGGTTGTTGCCGCCCTCCACCGAGCGCCCGGTGAGATGGTACAGTAATCCGACAACGAACCCGCCCACCGGCAGCAGATAGAGCAGCCAAGGCGACGCAAACCGCAGTCGCGTAACGGTATCGAGACTCAGCAGGAACGCCGCACATAGCGTCCCGACGAGTGCCGCCATGGGCAGCAAGATCAGCGCCCAGCGCAGGACAGAGATCGCATGGTCGTGACGATCGCGCATGAATGCCGCGACGTTCAGCGTGCCGACGAGATTGCGAAAGGTAGCGCGCACAATTCCTCCTTGCTGCCTGAAGGCGCCAAGTAGGAATCATCAGCTCTTATCAGAGCGGTTCGGCCAAATTGCCCGGCAGAAATCCATTGCCAAAGTCGATCTATGAGACGTTTGCCCCAACCGTCAATGGGCATGTTGGTCGGGCAAATGCTCGGACCGGGCAGTCGGCAGCGTCTATCTAAGCCCGTTATTATGTACCGACCCCGGGTACGCTGCATGCGGGACCGATCGGCTTTGGCCCACGTCGTTTTTGGGCTTCGTCACAAGGGGGTGATACCGCACGAAAGCCGCGGATGCGCTGCGGGGTCTGATCGGCTCGCAGCAAACCTAGGGATGGCTGCTACGAGCGTGCCGTCCAGATGCCGACGAGCGCGGCCAGTGACACGAGCATGAGAAACCCGTTCATCACTAGGAGCAACGTCGCTGGCAGGCGCTTGATGTCCGGTCGTGGCGGCGGGGCGCCTGCGCCCATCTCTCGCCACACCGCAGCGGCGAAGCAAAAGGCGCTGAACAAGATCAGCATGGTCCCGGTCGCCGTCGCCAGCCACGGGAACACGACGTCCTTGAGCAGCGCGCGCGCGCCGATACCGGAAGCGAGCGCCGCCAGTCCGGTACGTACCCAGGCAGCATAGGTGCGTTCGCCGGCGAGGATTGTGCGGTCCGCGGCAAGCTCTGTGCGACGGTCGGCGCTGTCCACCTGCTGGACTGCGCTGTCCTTCAGCTTGCTCGCGCTCTCCGCCAGCTTCGCATGGGCCCGATCGGCGTCGTGCGGCGCGTCCATCAGCCAGCGGTAACGGCGATGCGATGCCAGGCAGTCGAGAGATAGCCGGCGAAGTTCCAGATCGCCTCGGGCCGTTCGGGCTGCATCTGCCCGGCACCGTCAACGGCGCGCACGATCAGGACGTGGAGTCCGGGAGACAGATCGACCGTGACGTGCCACTGCGTCCAGCTCCAAGGCGCATCGGGTTTTGCAGTCAGTTCCGCCTGCAGCCAGTCGGTGCCGCCATTGACGGAGACCTCGACGCGCGAGACCGCTCGGCCGAAGGCGACCGCATAACCCGCGATTTCGCACGCGCCGGCGCTGACATGCGCGCCGTCCACCGGCGCGCAGATCGCAGCATTGAGCGGCATCTCCTCGATAGTCAGACCCCGATCCCAGTCCGCGTCCTCCTTCGCTACCGATGCCGGAAAGAGCTTGTAGTCCTTGGCCTGGATCGGCGCATCGGACGGGCGATCGCGCACCTCGATGCGCGTCAGCCACTTGGCGCTACGAACGCCCGCATAACCCGGCACGACGAGCCGCAGCGGTGCGCCATGTTCGGGGGCCAGCGCCTCGCCATTCATGGCCCAGACGATCAGCACGTCGGGCTCTAGCGCCTTGGCGATCGAGATCGAGGCACCGAACGGTGCTGTCTCACCATCGACATCCACGTTGTCGGCCCCCGTAGTGCCGACGAACGACGCGCCGTCCTGGATGCCGGCTGCGGCGAGCACGTCGCACAGTGCGACGCCGGTCCACGCCGCATTGCCGATCGCGCCCACGTCCCAGGGATCGCCCGAAGTCTTTTCCACGTCTTGAAGATGTGCCCGACGATTGCCGGCGCACTGCATGGTCGCGGTCACTGTCCGGGTCGCAAATGCCGTTTGAAGTTCGGCAACCGTGTAGGAGCGCGGGCGGTCGACTAAGCCGTCCAGCGCTATACGATGATCGTCGGCCAGTTCCGGCGTAGGTCCGTGGCTGCGGATGTAGAAGTTCGCCTGCGGCGTCAGGAAGGACGTGATCAGTTTATCCGGGGGCGTTTCCGCATTGAGCGGCTCCGGACAGCGGAGGATCAGATTCTGTTCGGCGCGATCGGATGCGGTCATGCAAGCGGCCTACCATGATGAAATCAATAGCGAAATCGATCGTTTTGCTAGGCGATGTCACCCAGACTCTTTCGATAGCTTATCCCTTTCTAGACGGCGGTGGAGCGATCACTATGCCGTCGCGCGAAGGCGCCGAGCGCCAGACAGCCTTTCCCGTAGATCGTCGCGATGTGGCTGGACTTGCTACGACGGCTTTGTCCCAAAAGTCGTCGCTAGGTACTAGGGATGACGGAAAACCCTGTCGCCATCGCAGATGCGCGACAAACGGGTGTTTTCGGACGCCAGCCTCTCAAGCGTCGCAAAACGCCGTCGCCAACCTCGACAAGCGACTATCGTGTGTTTTCGGACAGCGCAGGGCGAGCAGTCGGCGATGAGAAGCAGCAGGGCCGTTTTCGCCCACTTGCAGGCATTCGGGGCTTATATACGATGAGCAGATGCAGCGCCGCGTCCTATACCTCATTCTCATGGTCGGATTGCCGGTACTGGTCGGACAGTTCGCATTCGACTGGATCAACAGCGACTTAAACTCCGCCGTCAGTCATCTTCCTACGAGAGCCATACTCATCCTTGCTGTATTGCTCGTGTGGACCGCATTCCGGGAATACCGCGACCGTAAAAAGCGGACCGTCCGCTAACCTACCCAACTTAGTCATTCCCGAAAGATGGTGGCTTTTCAAAGCCCGGCACGCTGCCAATCCGCTCTAAGATCGTCGGCGTTCGTGATCGGCTAGAATATCGAGGAAAGCGGTCACACGCGCAGGCCGGAACCGGGTATCTGGCATTACCGCATGAATTCCGCCGCTATCGAGATGCCATGTCGGCATGACCCGTACCAGCCGGCCGGTGGCCAGATCATCGGCAACTGCGAAGTCGGGCAGCACGGCGATGCCGGCCCCTGCCCGAACGGCTTGAAGCACACCCAGCGTGGCACTAATCGTGAGCGTCGCCGCAAACCGAACCAAATGTTGACGCTCGTCTTCGGTACGGAACGTCCATCCCAGCGGGTCGCGCAGATTGCCGTTTGCAACAAAAGGCATTTCGGCCAATTCTGCGACGTTCGGGTTGGACGACAGGGTGCCAGCTACCGCAGGACTCGCCACCAGTATTTGCCCGAAGGTGCCGATCCGCCGCGATCGCAACGCACTGTCGGCCAGCCAACCGACCCGGATCGCAAGCTCGATGTCGCTGCCGACCGGATCGAGAGTCGCGTCCCCGATAAGGAAGTCGACCGTACAGGTCGGGTAGCACCGCTGGAACTCAGCGATGACGGGCACGACGATGGCAATCCCATAGTCGAACGGCGCGGTCAGGCGCAGCGTGCCGGTCGGCGCGCGATCGTCGGTCGCCAGACCGTCAAAGGCATCCTGTGCTTCCGCCAGCACACGCGCACACCGTTCGTAAAACGCCCGGCCCTCCTCGGTCGGACGGACGCTGCGCGTGGTGCGTATCAGCAGCGTAGTTTCGAACGCGCGTTCGAGCTTGGCGACCTGCTGGCTGACCACTGCCTTGGTGATCCCCAATCGCTCGGCTGCGGCCGTGAACGAACCAGTCTCGACCACCTCGGCGAAATAGGCGAGCCGCTTCAGATTGTTGACGCCGCGATTGGCTCCGGCACGCGCATTGTATGCTTCTGACATACGGTCCGTCTAGATCTTCGGTCTACACGTCGCAATCCGGACGGCGCATATAATGGTCATCAAGGAGGCACCGACAATGACCACCTACTTCCTCTATCTGTTCGATCCGCTTTGCGGCTGGTGCTACGGTGCCTCGGCCGGGATCGCCACGCTGGCGGACCAGGCCGGCGTTACCGTCGAGCCATTGCCCAGCGGCCTGTTCGCCGGCGACGGCGCGCGGGCGCTCGGCGGCGACATGCGCGACCATATCCTCGCCAGCGACCGCCGCATCGCGGCATCGACTGGTGCGGTGTTCGGCGATCCCTATCGCGATCGGATCGTGCGTGGCGCAAGCCTGACCCTCGACAGCGGTCCCGCGACACTCGCCCTGACCGCGGTCGCGCAGACTGCACCGGACCGTGAATTGGGCGCGCTTCGTGCGATCCAGCGCGCGCGGTATGTCGACGGGCGCGATATCACCGATATGTTCGTGCTGATCGACCTGCTGGTCGACGCCGGCCTCGACGCGGCTGCGGTCATGCTCGCCAATCCCGAACCGGCCTTGCGCGAGGCGGACCGGCAACGTCTGGAGCGGGCACGATCGGTGATGCGGCGCTTCGGGATCAGCGGCGTCCCAGCGCTGTTCCGCATCGACGGCACCGTGCTGACGCCGGTCGATGCGACCAGCCTGAACCAGAATCCGCTCTCACTGATATCCTCCAACCACCTTGCGTGATCGCGCCGGGCCCGACCGGATTACCTTTCCCATGCCCAATCGGAGACAGATAATGACGATGATCGCAGGCGGCGCCGCCGCATCCATGATCGGCCAAGGCGACGCACTCGCCGCGGGCAAGGCGCTCCAGTGGAAGTCGTTTCCCGCCGGCGAACACGGATTTTTCCGCGCACCGGTGCTGATCTGGGGCGCGACCGAGGCGGTGCTGGTCGATGGCGGCTTCACGCTGCCCGACGGCCGTGCGCTGGTCGAGGCGATCAAGGCGACCGGACGAAAGCTGACGACGATCTATGTCAGCCAGAGCGATCCCGATTATTATTTCAGCCTCGGCCCGATCAAGGCCGCCTTCCCGGATGCCCGCGTACTGGCCGCGCCGGACACGATTTCCGCAATCAAGGCCAATGTTGATAAGAAGCTCGCGACCTGGGGGCCGCAGCTCGGTGACAATGGTCCGAAGACGCTGGCAGACATCGTCATGCCCGACGCATTTGAGGGTAAGCCGATGTCGGTCGACGGACAGGCGATCGAGATCATCGCTGCGACGGGCCTCGCCAACCGCCGCTATCTTTGGGTGCCGTCGCTGTCGGCGATCGTTGGCGGCGTGCTGATATTCTCGGGCGTGCACGTCTGGACCGCGGACACCGCTGGCGCTGAGGCGCGCGCGGCCTGGATCGCGCAGCTCGATGTGATGCTGGCGCGCAAGCCCACGGTCGTCGTGCCGGGCCACATGACCCCGGACGCGCCGCTTGGCGAGGCAGCGATCGCCTATACGCGCGACTATCTGCGCGCGTTCGAGGAAGAGCTGGCCAAGAAGCCCGACAGCGCGGCGCTGATCGCAGCGATGACCGCGCGCTATCCGGACGCCGGCATGGGCGTGGCGTTGCAGGTCGGCGCGAAGGTCGCGACCGGCGAAATGAAGTGGGGCTGAGCACGGACAGCCTCGAGCAATCCCGGCACCAACCTCCCTGCATATGAACCGCAGGGTGTGCCAAGCGGTTAATCCGGGGTAGCGCCACCCCGTGGAAAGGGTGGCGCGATGGCTGACTAGGCAGCAGACGCCTTCTCGACAGCCTGACTCAGGAACACGGCCACATTAGCGATGGCCTCGCGTCCTTCGGCCAGCTCTGCTTGGAACATGTGCCAGACGTGGAACATGCCCGGCCATACCTCCAACGAGACCCGCACACGGTTCTCACCCAAATGGCCCGCAAGCCGGATGGCGTCGCTCAGCATCAGTTCGCCTTCGCCGATCTGTACGAGAATAGGCGGCAAGCCACGAACGTCCGCGAAGACTGGTGATGCCTCGGGGCTGTTCGGCAACGCACCACCCAGAAAGGTTTTGGCCATCAGGTCGAGGCCGGCCTTGGTGTTCAGCTTGTCCAGGCCTTCGCGATTGAACATCGAAGCACCGGTGTGCTCGAGGTTCGCCCAAGGCGAGAGCGCGGCGCCACCAGCCGGCAGCGGTACGCCGGCATTTCGGGCCATGACCATCACCGAGACGACCATCGCACCGCCCGCGGAGTCGCCGGCGAACGTCACCGACTTCGGGTTCTGCCCTTGTTCGATCAGCCAGCGATAGGCAGCGAACGTATCCTCGATCGGAACGGGGAATGCATGCTCCGGCGCCAGTCGGTAGTCCGGCAGGTAAACACGCGCCTTCATCGCCTTTGCGAACGCAGCCGCCAGCCCGTGATAGCCACCCGGCCCACCGACG
>NZ_LMLD01000009.1:722952-747609 GCF_001421825.1 Sphingomonas sp. Leaf38
TTCGACCTCGTCCGGGGTGACGAGCGCCGCCGGTACGCCTCCCATGTCGACCAGCTCGATGCGGACGTCTGTAGGCGTCGGATGCTCGGCCATCTTGCGAACGTAGGAACTGCGGATCTCGTCGATCGTCACCTCTGTGTTCTCGCCGAGGATGACGGGACCGAGGTCCTGCAGGCTCCCGGCCCATTGGTCGAGGCGATGCGTCACGATGTCATTGAAGGGCATTTCATTTGCTCCTGATGCCGTTAATCTGTTCAGGACTTTCATATAGTTCATCGATTGGCGAACGGGCGTCGACACTGCGAAGGAGCGGAAGCGCCTTATGGCACCGGGAAATATCAACGACATCGTCGCCTTCGTGGCAGCTGCCGAAGCTGGGAGCTTTGTAGGCGCAGCACGCGCGCGCTCGATGACGCGGTCGGGCATCGCCAAGAGCGTTGCCCGCCTGGAGGATCGGTTAGGCGTACGGCTGTTCCACCGGACCACACGCAGCCTTGGGCTGACCGATGACGGCCGCGTTTTCCTCGATCGCTGCACGCAGATCCTCGCCGATCTGGAAGAAGCGGAATTGTCGATGTCCGATGGCGGTGGAGAGCCGCAAGGGCTGTTCCGAATGACCGCGCCGATGACGTTCGGACGCCTCCTGGTCCTGCCGTTGCTCAATGATTTTCTTGCGTCGTGGCCCAAGTTGAGGGCGGATGTGAGCTTCACGGACCGTGTCAGTGACATCATCGAAGACGGTATTGATCTCGCTATCCGCATTGGCGAGACCCGCGACAACAGCAGCCTCATTACCAGAACGCTGACCCATCAGCATGACCTGGTAGTCGCGAGTCCGGCCTATCTGTCGGTCGCTCCGGCACCGCACCATCCCGACGATCTGCTAGGGCACACTTGCCTGAATTACGTCAGCGCCGGCCAGAAGCGCGCTTGGCGTTTCGCCATCGAGGGTAAAACAGTCGTCGTTAAACCGCGAGCACGCCTTTCGCTCGACAGCGGGGAAGCGTTACGCGATGCCGTGGTCTCGGGGGCGGGACTGGCGTTCCTACCCAGCTATGTCGTTGACCAGGATCTGTCCGAAGGTCGTCTCGTTGCGCTACTGACGAACTATGCCGCGCCCCCCGTGCCGATCAGTATAATCTATCCAAGTCGTCGCCACCTCGCTCCGAAAGTCCGCCGATTCATCGATTTACTGGCGCGAAATATTTGATCTCCAGGGCATCGCCGACCTTCGGGACCGGCTTTGTGGACCGGATGTGTCGAAAACCCGGTCACAATCACGACTGCGCGACAAACAGGTGTTTTGCGTCACCTGGGCCGGCCTATCAAAGCGTAGGCCGAGCGCCGGCTGTGCTAGAGGGGTGACCACTCCGCGGATGAGATCAATCGTCGTCGAACAGGAGTCAGCGGCACATCCGCCGATATTTAAACGGGCGCGAGCATCGCCGTCAACGGAAGGGTCGATTTGGCCAACGCCTCAAATAACATCGCGCGCAGTCTGAGATTGCCAGAGACCAATCCAATACCTAGATGCGCGACCAGAAATGGAGTCCTGCTATGTCTGACACTACCCTCGATATGAATCCTATCGAACTCGCCACGGAATTGACAATCGCCTGGTTGGCCAACCCCAATACACGCACCAATGCTGACGACGTTCCGGCCTTCCTGAACAAAATGTACGAAACTGTTTCAACGCTGGTCGGCGGAAACGCGACAGCGGCTGAGCCCGAAGTGCCCGTTCAAGAGTATACCCCGGCGGTGACGACTCGTAAGTCGCTTGCCAGCCCCGATCACATCATCAGCATGATCGATGGCAAGCCCTACAAGACGCTACGCCGCCACCTCGCCACTAACGGCATGACGCCTGTAGAGTATCGCGAGCGTTATGGCCTGAAGGCTGATTACCCGATGGTCGCTCCTACTTATTCGGAAGCACGTCGCACGATGGCCAAGAGCATTGGCCTGGGTCGCAAGCCTGGCCAGACGAATGCAGCTAAGGCAGACGCCAAGCCTGCTCCGGCTTCGCGCAAGCGCAAGACCGAAGCAGCAGCAGAATAATTCATGAGGCTAGCTTCTTCGAAACAGGAAGCTAGCAAATTACTACGTACCATTTATCGCTAACCGAACCGTGCCAGTCAGCGTCGATATCTATAACACGGGCCTTGCCGCGCGATGACGCGAATTGTCTCAGAGTCCGTCCCCAATTCGGTTTTCTCAAATACCCCCCCGACTGAACAGGGCAAAACGGCGAATCACTGCGGAGCTATGCAGCCAGACCCGAGCGTTTCCGGCACCCCGACGAATCGCTTGCCGACCGCCACATCAAGATGTTCGAACACGCGGCGCCGCGTGACCCAGGACGGCCTATCATCAACCGGCCTAGACCTGCCTGTCTTGGCCAAAAACAACGAAACGGCATCGATGAACTGATCATCATGCCCGGGATGTTCCGATGTCTCCCCTGCGCCAGAAGCACGAGCACGCGATTTCCGAACAGAATAGCGGTCGGCGTCCTGAAGGACCGCGCCACGAAGCGCGTCCGCCAAGGCACGAGAACGCACCTTCCAGCCCGGCGTCAAAGTGAAGTCATGAAAGTCCGGCACGGATACTTGCGGTTGGGCATCAGCCTCCCGGGCGCGCGTTATGGCACCGCGCAGCAACGTCTCAAGCTGCTGTTCCATCTGCGCCAACCGCATGGCCGCCAACCCAACGATCTGAAGCGGCAGCAGGTCGGCATACCAAACCTCGCTCATCTGCTTATTGCCGAAAGCGCCGTCCGTCTTCTCCTGCCGAACCTGTTCCAGAAACGGGTTGGCGTTGTGAATGCTGCGAACGCGAGCTTCCCGAACTACCGTGTCTAGCGCAAATGGCCCGTCGGTCGCGTCGAGATGCCGGGCTTGGTCTGCCGCTTTCGCGCGGATATCTTGAACCGCCGAGAGACGGCTTTTCGGCTTGGTTTGTGCGCCGCCCCCATCCCCGCTGGTGCTATAGGCGTCGACGAACTGACGCAGCGCGCGATCGATCGGCCGAAACACCGAGACCAGCGTCGATGCTCGCATCCGTACGGCCGCGCCGTTGACAAGCCATCCCAGAGGTTTCGTCATGGTTCGTCGTGCGCGTGCGGCGGTCGCTTGGCAGTCGAACGCCCCCCAGATCAGCGCCATGCGGGTCAGAATGCGGATCGCGCCCTCATCGTTGAGCACGGGCGACACCCGGCGTTCGGCGATCATCGCCAACGCAAGCGCATGCTGACCGCGAACGACCGCGGCGAAGAATCCGGGGTCCGTACGCCGGGCGGCCCATAGCTCATCGACAAAACCCGTCAGGGCATCGAGCGGCGTGTCCCTGCCCGCCCAACCGCTCACGCAGGTGTCGATCAGTGTCTCGTCGCCCTCGCGCGCCATCAGCCATCGACACAGGGCTTCGAGATCCTCGTGAGTGGCAGGCAGACGATCGGTGGGCAGAGCCAGGTAACGGGCCGTCAGTACGGCCATTTGCAGATCGTCCCATCCCTTCGGGCCGAACAGCAGCGTCCGCATCTGTTCGGGTGTTAGGTCCTCGCCCCAAATGACGTCCCGCAGCTCGCTAACCGTCTGGTCAAGATCGAACCCGGTCTTTGGGAGCGCGAGCAGGACCGCACGCGCAAGGCGCACGAAATTGACCGATAGTAAACGGACGAGGTTCTTTTCCGCCGCCATGCTCAACCCGCCTTCCGTCGCTTCGAATCGCATGAAGCATGATCTTGCTTACGATCTTATTCCGTACTGCAAAGGTCGGAAGACAGCGACTGCGCGAACGGGGCGTCTCTGAGCGCCTTCCTTGATCGTGGCCCCGGCCTTTCAGGCGACGCGAATCCTTGTCGGATCGCATCACGCGCAGGTGGCGCAGTGCCTAGGCAGCTGAACCGGCCAATGCCCAATCGCACGAAGTTGGCGCCTGCCGGACGATGAGCGCTCGAGACGTATCGCTCATCTGCGATCGTGACGACGCTGCGGACAGCTCGAACACAGGGGGAAGGCCGCTTCGCGGCCATAGAAGAAGAAAGCCAGAAAGCCAGAAAGAGCCCGGGCGAGAAGGAGAAGTCGTCAGGGTAGAAGGTTCAGGCGCAACAATGCAGATTGGCGGGTCCCAATCTGCCGTGCGCCGCCGAAGCCCTCAATTCGGGCTGCCGGCGGTGTCCTCCAGCCTGACGGCATTCCGGAAGGCGAAGACGACTGTTCGTCGGGGGTATTGCCCTTTTGAGGCCGGTCCGGGACAATGGTTACCATGGCTGACCCGGAGGAGAATGGCGAGGAACGCGCGGTATTTGCCCATCATGTGCAGGCGCTTCTGAGTCGGCAGCAGAAGGACGATCGCGATGCGATCGGCGCGACGTTGGGCCGCGCGCGCTTCCAGGTTCAGGGCGCAGACGGGCAGACCGCCAGTCCAACCAGGCGGGGTGGCAAGGCACAGGCCCACGAGCGCGTGGTCGGCTTCTTCACCGCCAGTCCGCTGACCGGCCGGGATCGCCAGTCCGGCGGCTTCCGGGTGCCGCACTTCGACATGAAACCGATCACCCGGACCTACGCGCCAACGAGCGCCGGTGGTCACGTCCGTCGCGGTCACGAAGGTGCGGCGATGACGGCGGCTGCGCATTTCGACTATGTCACCAACGGCGCGAAGATCGGCATCGGCACGCATATCGACTATATCCGCCGCGAGACCGGACTGCAGGATCCGGCGGACGATCTCGTGCTCGATATGCTCGACGAGCAGGATTTGCGAAACGAGAAGAACCGGCTCGCCATCTTCAGCAACATACCCGGTGGCCTGACACGCCAGCGCAGCCTGTTCGAGGCGGCAGAACGATACGAGTCCTTGCCCCGAACGCATCAGCTGATGGCGTCGACAGCGAGTGTCGAGGGCTTCGTAATGTTCGAGCGAATGGGCACGGCACCGGGTTGGCTGCGTGCGATGACCAGACGCCTGCGCGAGAAGCGTGACGAACTGGAACGCAAGGCAGCCAAAGCGCGCAAGACGTTCAGGCATCGCGAAGTCGCGGTTGCCGACGTGACGGAACAGGAGGCCTATGAGCGCCTTGCCTGGCTCGACCAACCTCCCGCCATCCTGGGCTTGTTTAGATGGAAACAAGGCCGCACTGGCCGCGTACAGCATCGCTTCGTCGGCGAGCTGCCCGACGGCCTGTCGGCAAGGGATCGTCACGAGATCCTGACGCGGTTCTGCGGCACGCTCGATGCCGACGGCTGGATGGTTGTCGGCGCGATCCACCAACCCGATCAGCATAACGACCGCCGCAACTTCCACATCCATGTCGATGGGTATGACCGGCCAGCGCGGTGGCTGGACAAGGAAGGTCAGTGGGATTTCGACTATACCGAGCGCCGCAACGGAAAGCTCGTCCGGCCCTTCGCCCAGAACAAGGTGCGGTACGATGCGGCCATCGGTACGGACAGCTCGGGAAAGCCGAACATCGCGGCCATGATGCGTCACCGCTTCATCACCATCGTCAACGAGGTGGTCGGTGATCAGCCGGACATCGTTCGTTATATGCACGGTACCTATGCCGACAACAACGTCGCGCTGACGCCGCTCGAGCATATGGGTAACCGAGCCACCGGGCTGGAGCGCCGCGGGATCGTCACCGAAGTCGGATCGCGCAACGCGCGCAAGATCGTCGCCGACGAGGCCGCTGCTTGCGAAGCGCGGGCGACCGCCGCCGAAGCGGCGTTGAGCCATGAACTCGCGTTGACCCGATCGATACTGGCACAAAACCGCGACGCGCTCACTGCGCTCGAAGCTTACGAGGCGCTGGAACGTCGGCTCATCCGACGGCGGTTGCAGGCTGAACTTGCTGACGTCGTCGTTGCCATGGCCAGGTCGCGGGCCGACGCCGTGATCCGCGCGCTGACGCCCGAACCCGGTCGTCCGATCAAGGCGAAAGCTGGTGACGCCGATCTGCTCGCCGGCGCTCGAGATCATCTCGCCGAGGTCGAACGTCATAGCCCGTCACAGGCGGAGCGTGATGCCGAACGCCGTGAACTGGCCAGAACGCAGACGCGTGCCAACGCCGAGTGGAACATCGTTCAGGCAGCTACAGGGCAGTCGCCGCAGGATCGGGCCCGTGAGCCTGTGATGGTGTACCGCGCACGGGATCGCGCACAAGCACCTCCTGCCGCCGCGCCGTCGCGGTACGACGACCAAAAACGCAACCGCCTGAGCGCCTGGCTTGAAAAGCACGCGAGCGACCCGGCTCTCATATTGATTGAGGGTGACGAGATACGATTGGGTCGGTCGGCGCCGCTGGCAATCGACACACTGATGCGCCAATTTGCCGGTAGCCGTCCTGTTCAGCAGTTACTCTTGCGCGAGCGTGTGCGCCGTCAGGCTGATGTTGCGAAAAGGGTCCGTAAAAAGCAGCCGATCGAGACAATCTCGACGACAGCGTCTCCGATTATGATCCCGGTCGTAGAATGGGGGGTTCAACTGTTCGTCCCGGAACCGACACTTGAGGGGACGATATCGTCAACGGGACAGGCGCCGATATGGTTAGCTGACGAGAGCTCTGTAAACGACGTGCCGCCTTCGCCCGGTCCCCATCCGCCAGATCGGCCGGCGGTCGAGATTACTACGGCGCGCGAAGAAGCGAAGATCGCCCGTCGAAAGATTCTGGCTGAAGCTGGGCGCAGCCGTAATGAAGCGTCTCTGAAAGAGGCATGGGCACATTTGATCAGGAAAAGGGCGGCGATCACCTTGGATGGCGGTCGATACGCGATCGACCTGACAGGCCTTTCAGATCCGGAACGGCTGGCAAATGCCCCGACGTTACGGGCCGCGAGAGCCATGGTTCCAGAGGCAAACGCCGGTATCACCCCGCGGGATTTGCTTGAAACCCATCACGCCGGGTCAGTTGCTGACGTGACGACGGCGAAGCCAAACCGGCCGAGGCATATTGGCGACGTCAGCACTATCGAAAAGCAAGCGCAAACGCTTGCGCCATTCCCGGGCGACGGAAAAGCAAAAGGCCCCTCGAAGCAGGTGGTTTTCGATCAGCGTGGCAAGGGGCCGCAGGAACGGTAGTTGACGCCGCTTCCGGCGGCGGAACAGCCCGAGAGCAGCTAATCGCTTGTGCTGATCAAGCCCGAACGGTCCGGGGCTTGTGCCGGCTTAATGCGGGCGCGCCTCCTTCCAGGACGGCGACGATAGCGCGGCCTGCCCGGCCGGAGACGGTTTGGAAGGTGCCTGGCGGCTGTGCCGTGAAGGCGAAATGATGGTGCGGGGTCGGCGAGCAGTCCGCCACTTCCGCGCAATGAGGAACTGCTATGTATATCGTAACGCGCGAGCGCGAGCTTGCCCGGGCGCGCGCCCTGTCCGGCGCGCTGGCCATCGCCGATCTCGCCGGCTGGCAGATCGACCGCTCGGTGCCGATCCTGCCGATGCCGTTTCGGAACTATCTCCACATCGCCACGGCCGAGCTGCTGCTGGTACCCTCGATCGAACCGTCACGCGGCGATCTCGATACGGTCGAGCGCGGTACCCGCATCGCGCGGTGCGACGCGCTGGTCGTGAAAGCGTCGAGCGAAGGTAACAACACGTTGTACTGCGCGGTTGGCGAATGGCAGCGCCACGGCACCCTGTGGCACCATGCCCGCCGGCTGTGGCTGTCGAGCCGCAACGAAGCGTGGCTGGTCCCCGATCCGAACGAGCCCGAGGAAAGTGACGCCGTGTTCCGCCTGACCGGCAGCCGCCTGCGTCCCATGGTCCCTGCCCGTCTGCCCGGTGCCGGTGCCGGTGCCGGTGCCGGTCGCAATTTCGCGCCCGGACTGGCGCGCGGCGATGCCTATATCGCTGCCGCCTGGAGCCAACGCTGACCCAGCCGCCTGCCGGATCGGTCAAGAGCTCGCAGGCGGCATACCAACACCCTGAACACCATCCGCGGACGCATGCCGCGTGACGGCGGGAACCCGCGCGGTTCCCGCCAGCCTGCCGGGGGCCAAGGTCGAGAGGGAGTATGGTCCCCGAACCGGGGATGAAAATCAGGAACAGGCTATGAGCATCCACAAAATCGAAACCGTCCGCCGCCACGTCGCAGCCGTCACGCAGATGCTGCTCTGCAACCGCACCATGAAGCCCGGCGCCGCGATCATCGCCGGCGATGCTCTCGGGATCGAAGGGCGCCTCGCCCTCGCCCACCAGGCGAACGTCAGCGGCCACGATCTGGTCTATCTGCATTTCGGCGACACGGCCGAAGGCTACGGCCTGACCACCATCTCGATCGTCGTCGCGCGGGACGGCATCTGTCTGGGCCAGACGGACTGCTGCCTGTACCTGCCCAAGGCCGGCGCGCGGGCGATGATCCTGCCGCAGGCCCATGTCCGCGGCCTCTTCCGCCTGTCGCCCGGCGAGTTGCTGCATATAGACCGCAAACCGGCCGATGCCGAGGACGGCATCGCACGAGCGCGCGCACGGCTCGCCAAACTGGTGTCGAGGGGGGTGAGCGTCGTTGGTCGCGCCGAGATCAACACCTACGCGCATGCAGCCTGCGACGGCGCACCTCAGTCAATCTGACGATAGACCGGGCACGACCAAAAAGGGGGCACTTCACTCTATAAAGCGCAGGATATGGCAAATTCGGACACCGGACATGAAATTTTTATCTGAATGTCCGAAAACGTCGATCCGTCCGCTTTATAGAGTGAGGAAGGCTATCATCTCAGCCATCGCACCGACACCGCCTGTGGCTCACGACCTCGACGACTACTACTGCGTCGCCGAGGTCAGCCAGTTGCTGGACGCCCTGACCGAACCGGACTGGAGACGGCTGTTGCGGTCGTCTTATTATCTGGCGCACGGGCACCGCATTCTCGCGGCCGACCTGCGGCAGGAGGCCTTCGTCCGCTCGCTCGACGGCCGCCGCCGGTGCCGGCGAAGCTATGATATCGTCAATTTCCTGATTGGTATCATGCGCAGCCTGACATCGCAGGAACGCGAGGCGGACCGCGACGGCCCTCGCGAAGTCAGCATCGATATGCTGTCGATGGCGTCGGACTCCCCGTCACCTGAACAGGTCGGGCATGATGCGCTGCATTATCGTCGCACGATCGCCGCGGTCTTCGAAACGATCGGGTCCGATCCGAAGCTGGTCGCATTGCTGAACGCCGTGCTGGACGGTGCCAAAGGCGCCGACCTGCGGACGCGGTTGAAGGTCGATGCAAAGGGCCTCGCCTCGCTGCGCAAGCAATTGAAGCGCAAGCTGGCGAGCGCCGCCGTGAACAGGAGCGTACCGTGACCACCCAGACCAACGAACTGACACAGTTGCGGCGACTGGATGACTTTCTCGAGGGCGAGGAAATCGACCTCGATGATTTGCGCCAGGAGATCAACCGAGCACGACTGCGGGTGGGTTTGCCGCCCGCCCTGCCCGTCGATGCTGATCCCGACCCGACCTCCGATCGGCGCGACGACGTGCGCGTTTTTATTCAGGATCTGATGGACGAACATGCATCGGCAGATAGCGAGCGGGCAGGCGATCCGCGGGATGGCGCCAACCAATGATCCTGCCGGTCGGCTGCTTCACGGTCCCGGCTTCACGGTCCCGACTTACCGACCGGGTGATATCGACGTCACAGCGATCGTTTAGACGTTACGAATAGTCCGGCGTTGTCGCTGCCGCCGCGCTGACAAGGCCGCAAAGAGCTGGGATAAGGGTGGAGTTGGGCACGTCGAGCCCCGAAGGTCGATGAAATAAACAGACCCGAAGGTGCTTGTCCGAACCAGCCGGTTCGCGACGCTCAGCTCCGGAAAAATCTAGACCTATGATCCCCCTGCTCAAGCCGGCGAACACGCTGCCGGGCGCGCTGCACTATTATGTTGCCGCCGAACTCCTCAAGAACCTGTCGATCATCACCTCATGGCCAGGCGGCGGTATGCCCGCTGATACCGTCATCCTGCCGGCAGCCCGCGTGATCCTGTCCTTCACCTGCGTGACGCAGCCAATGTTCCGGAACAAGGTTCATAACCTTGCCTGCGACTCCGCGATCGATGTCATCCTGCTGCGGTGCTGCCTGACGCCTGGTGACATCCTGCCGATCACGGCCGATGTCACGCTGGCAGGCGGCGGCCTTGCCCCCTTCGACATGCATGACCTCAGCCTCTACCGTCACTCCGATCGCACGCTCTGGCTGGTCCCGGAAGCCTTTGGCGGCGCGATCCGGCTCGGGCACGGCGGTGCCGAGCTGTGCCTGGTACCGCCCTATGAAACGCTCGTCGAACGCGCCGAGGGCATCTACCGCTCCGCCGGCGAGCTTGCCGCCTTGTTCTATCCGTCGAAAACGAACTGATGGTCGGCAAAAGCGGCTCCAGCCCCGGAACGGGACGTCAGCGTCTGGATCGCTTGTGGCTAACGCTCCCACGACGCACGCGCCGGTCAAGGGGCAAGGCGGTCGGCGCTATGCCGCCGCTGATGCGGCGGATGATGACCCTCGTCGTCGTCGCGCTTATCGTCTCCGGAAGCCTGGGCGTCAGGTGGCACCATCAACGTGGCGGCGACGGTGCGCGGATCGCGTTCGCCGTCGCTCGAACGATCTGCCCGACCGCAGCCCGGTTCACGAAGCGTGCAAGCGTGGCAGCAGGCGCCCACGCGATCGATCGGGCAGCATTTCGACGCCTCGGTGACCTGGTTTCGACCGGGTCACGGTGTACCGCCCTACCCCTGCGATCCGGATTGGCGCGATAGCGAGCAGACAAAAATCCTGAACGCCGAGCTCGTCTCGTGACCATCGCAGCTTCGGGACGATCAACACCGCTTTCCTCGAACGCCCGCCCGCACGGGCGCAATAGAGGCGCTGCCCGGTGCGTCGGTACGCACGCACCGGGCAGCGACGACGCGAGGCGGGCGGAATGACGCCGATCTCGCCTACCAGCAGATGCTGGCCGCCCGTCACGGGCGGTAAGGCAGGTAGCGCAGGACCGGCGACGGGCCGCCCCTGCCGGGAGAGTTGGGAATGGAAGGACGTCTCCAGAGAGCCGGATGAAATGAAGGCTCGAGAGCGAGACGAACTTCAAAAAAGGCACCCGATCAATGAACACCACGAACCAGACGGCGGACACCATCGCCAGCGTCGCCCCTTCGCTCGTCCGCGAAACGCGCGCAGCGCATGAGAACCTGTTGCGGCAGGTGCAGCAGCGCACCACCGAACCGGTCTATCACTACAGCATCATCAAGAACGTCGGCCACGTTCAGCTGGCGATCTCGACCTCCTATATTCTGGTCGACGACGAGACGGTTCATCAGACCCTGGGCGACGGCCGCGGCCATATCCTCATCGCGTCGTCGGTACCGCACCGCCGGCTCGCGCGGCCGGTCTTCGACATCGTCACGCGTCGCAGCGGACAGATCAAGCGCCGTAGCGGCTATCGGCTTTGGCTGGCCGCCGACGGTGACAGCGCCCTGCTTCCGGACCAGCCGGGTCGGCCGGTGTGGCGGGTCGTCGGCACCACCCTGGTGCGGGCGAAGGCTACGCGCCTGAACGAAGCCGAACGTCGCGAGGGATTTGCACGGGCCGACCGCATGCTCCGCCGTGTCGCGCGGGACGCCTGAGATGACCCGCAAGGCAACCAACGCCGCGAAACCCGCGGCATTAGACACCGGAATGGTGGTTCCGACCGCGCCCAGCGCGAGTGTCCCGGCTGCGCCCCGCGACTATGCCAGTCAGGGACCGTTTGCTGGCGACGACCTCGACGGCAGCTTCGGCATCATCCCGTGCACCTTCAAGGGCAGGCCCAACCGCATGGTCGATGTCGTCCACCGCCGCCTGGTTCAGTTCGGTCGACCGATGGTCGAGCCCTTGGCGCCGACCTGCACCCGCTTCGACGTGATCCTGCCGCCGCATGCGCCTGACGCCTGTTACGATCCGCTCGTGCTGGCACGGCTGATCGATGCGCAGCGCATGCCCGACCAGCAGGATCTCGCAATCCTGATCACGCTGCGCTTCGAGCATCACGCCCTGCTGCACCGCGGATGGGAACTGGCGCGCGGCTTCGCGCTTCAGTGTCTCGCCACTGAGCGGGATACGCCGGTCGTCGCGGCGATGCATGTGCCTCAGGTCGCAGGTCGAAAGCTCAAGCCCCACGTCCACCTGATCGCCTCGTCGCGGCGTATCCTCGGCTCGAACTGTGCCGACTTCGTCACCGACCTCCTTGGTGCCGACGCAAAGGTGAATGCCGCCAAGCTCTGGTCCGACTGGTGTGCCGCGCACACCTGATCGCCGCCCTGCTTCCATCGCGACCTTCACCCCTGGCGAGCATAGTCTCGCCGGGGGTGTTGGGGGGCGGCATGCCAATCGACTAACGGGTCGGTCGATTGCAGACCTTGCAGCAACTGTCGGCCGCATGGACCCACAACACGACATTCGGCGGTCGTTTCGCGCTCCCCAACTTCGGACATTCATTCATGTTCGCCTGGCGCCTCCACCAGCGATGGCGAAAATGGTGAGAAGTGGGACGAAGCCGACGTTCCGAACTCGTTCGCTAAACGGCGGTTTCCGACAACAGCCGACGTTTGCGCGCTGGCGGTTTGAGCGTTCCTTGGATCCGGCCGGCGGTTCAGGTTTTGCTATATGACTGCGATTGGATCGGCAGCTTATCGGAACCAGCGACAAGATAGCTGCATAGTTACCGCGGCTTGGCAACGACAATGATGAAAGGTCGCGTCGCCAGTGAAGTCCGCTGCGATCTGTTTGGCCATGAAGGCGAAACGGAAACCGCGCGCACCTATGACGAGGAGGCAGAGCTTTCTATCAAGCTCGAGGCACTACAGCTATTGACGCCCATTACCGCGCATATCCAACCGAGCCATCCAATCAACATCAGACCGGTTCATCGACTAAGGCATCGGAGTCGTGCATCAACTTTACGTCTAAGCCCAACTGCTTAAAGATCCGAAGTTATTTGACGGTGGCGCGGCTCGTCGAACTTGGCGAAACACGGCAGCAGGACCGTCAGGCCGGCAGAAGCCCGGCCGCGCGGTAGCTGTCGATCATCGTGTCGAAGAGCGCGATATCCGCACGGCCTCTTGCGAATAGCTGCGCGCCGGAGACGGCCGCATAGATCGCCTTTGCCCTAATCCTGCTTTCACCCGGTTCGACAATGTTGGCCTCGACGAGGAGCTTGCTCAGCCAGTCAACATTGACGTCAGCAAAACTCTGGACCTCGACTTTTACCGCGTCTGGAAGGTCATCATATTCCGCCGCCATGAAACTCGACAGGCAGATGCGGTTGTCGTTCGACAACGACGTGCGGAAAATTTCTGGATAGCGGCGAAGCGCACCAAGAGGCTCTGATGCCTCATCCGAAATCACCACCAACTGCTTGACCGTATCCTCCCAATAGCGTCGCGCTACCGCCGCACCGAGATCGGCCTTCGTCGCGAAATGATGATGAATGCTCGGTGCCTTGATCCCGACCTCGGCGGCGATGTCGCGAAAGTTCAGGCCGTTATAGCCGCGCGCCATGGCGCTTCGCCTTGCCGCGGCGAGCACTGCCTCTCTCGAATTCGACACTGCCATCGCCCCGCTTACTCCGCCAACCGACCAATTGGTAGATAGGGGGTTGACCATCAGGAGGCAACAGCCCACCTGAGTGACTACCAATCACTTGGTAGGGACGCCTCATGACCGATCAGACTCCGCCTGAAAGCTCGAAGCTTCGCCTCTTCACCTCCCCCTCTGCCTTCCCCAACCCACAGCGCCTGCGCATCTTTCTGCACGAAAAGGGCATTGCCGATCGCTTCGACGAGCAGGTCTACGACATGTCCCCGGTCGGCGAGCAGCGGCAGTGGAAGCATCTCAAGATGAACCCCTGGGGCGAGACCCCAACGCTCCAGCTTGCCGACGGTAGCTTCATCTCGGAAACCGCGGCCGTCGTCCGTTATCTTGACCAGGCGTTTCCGGGTCGCCGGATCGTGGGCGAGACCCCGGAGGAACAAGGCCTGGACGCGATGTGGGACAACCGCGTCTGGGTGCACATCCTTTACCGCATCACCACCGCGTTCCATGTCCTGCATCAGGGGCTAGGTCCCAAGCTCGAGCTGACTGCCAACGTCGCTTGGGGCGAGCATTGTCGCAAGGAAGCGCTGGCGCATACCGCGCTGGTGGACCGGCATCTGGCCGATGGCCGCGACTGGCTGCTCGGCGGTGACGAGCCTACCTTTTCCGACATCACGCTGGCGACGGCGATTGCGTTCTCGAAGTTCGAGGTAAACGCCATGCCGCTCGACGAGCGCTACGAACATATCGATGCGTTCTGGCAGCGGTGGCAGCGCCGCCCGACATTCCTCGCCGCCTATGGGGACCGGAGCAGCGGCGTGCCGGAACTGGACAACCGTCCGTAGCACCCAGCCTGCTACCCGGATCGTTTCAAGCCGGTCGGGGGTGAAACGGCAGCCCGAGCGTTACAGCCACCTGCCCTCGCCCCTTATTACTCCTACGGAAGATCATATCATGGCCGAACTGCCTGTCAGCCCCGTCCTGCAACCCGTTGCGATCGGCGATCTGCAACTGCGGAACCGTATCGTCATGGCACCGCTCACGCGCAGCCGCTCGAACGAGGAAGGCATCCCCCCGGCGTTCGCCGCGGACTATTACGCACAGCGCGCCGATGCCGGCCTTATCATCACCGAAGCGACGAACATCTCGTCTCAGGCGCGCGGTTACGCGATGACGCCCGGCATCTGGTCGGACGCGCAGGTGGCGGCATGGAAGCCCATCGTCGAAGCCGTCCATCGGCGTGGCGGCAAGATCTTCCTTCAGCTCTGGCATACTGGCCGGATCTCGCATCCCGATCTTCATGGCGGCGCCCTTCCCGTGGCGCCGTCCGCGATAGCGGCGGAGGGGCAGGCGTTCACCAATGACGGGATGAAGGATTTCGTCGTTCCGCGCGCTCTGGAAACGGACGAAATCCCCGCCATCGTCGAGGACTACCGCCATGCCGCCGAACAGGCCAAGGCAGCCGGGTTCGATGGCGTCGAGGTGCATGCTGCGAACAATTACCTGCTTGAGCAGTTCATCCGCGACAGCACCAACCAGCGCACCGATGCCTATGGCGGCTCGATCGAGAACCGTCTCCACTTTCCGCTCGACGTGGTGCGTGCCGTGGTCGAGGTCTGGGGCGCAAATCGCGTCGGCATTCGCATTTCGCCGGCAACGACCGAGCCCGGAAAGACCCCGCTCGACAGCCAGGTCGGGCGCACGTTCGACACGTTCGTCGATGCCTTGTCCGAGATCGGCCTGTTATACATTCACGATATCGAAGGCGTGACCCAGCAGACGCGCGACGTGCCGGACGGCGTCGACTTTCAGGAGCTGCGCAAGCGCTTCTCGGGCGCCTATATCGCCAACAACCAGTATACGCTCGATCTCGCCGAGAAGACGCTGGCGGACGGGGATGCCGATCTGTTCAGTTTCGGCCGGCCCTTCCTCGCGAACCCCGATCTCGTCGAGCGGCTGCGGACCGGCGCCCCGCTCGCCGAGGCTCCGAAGCAATATTGGTATGGCGGTGGCTCGGTCGGCTACTCTGACTGGCCCGGAATGAACGGGCGGATCGAGCTTCCGTGATTCAAGGGCGTGCGTTCGCCTGCATGTATAATCGAGGAGAGATAATTTGCTGTTTCATACGATGGTAGGATCGAACGACATCGAGCGATCCAAGCGCTTCTACAATGCAGTGCTAGGTGCCCTAGGAGCCGAAGAGGCGACGCTGAACATGGCCGGCAGCGGTCACACCCGCCTGTTCTACCGCAATGAGGGCGGGACGAACTTCATCGTTACCCAGCCGATCAACGACGAACCGGCCACCGTGGCCAATGGCGGCACCGTGGCTTTTTCGTGCAACTCGCCCGAACAGGTCGAACTGTTCCATGATATCGCTGTCGCCAACGGCGGCACCTCGATCGAGGACGGACCCGGTCCGCGTGAGTCAGCGATGGGGACTATCCATCTGGCCTATGTCCGCGACCCGGACGGCAACAAGCTGTGCGGAATCCACATCCCGTCATAATAGCCAAGCCCAGCCGATCGGCTCAGGTGGCCCCTTTCACATCGCTAGCGGACCGGTAGGTATCGGTCCGCTAGATATGCCATGTCACGACGGACCCGATTTCACGTTCGTCGGAACCGGCTATTCCTCGATTGGGCCGGCAATCCGTTCCGGCTGCCGATCATCGCCCCCTTCTTCCTCCGCTATCACGAGGCAACGATCGCCTTTGCGTCGTGAAGAGGCAACCTGCGGCGTCCGCGATCATTCCCCCGACAACAGGCATCGCATCGGAGATACATGGTGAAGACACGCAAGCTTGGTTCGCAAGGCCTTGAGGTCTCTGCGCTCGGCCTCGGCTGCATGGGGATGAGCGACTTTTATGGCGGTCGCGACGAAGCGGAATCGGTCGCGACCATCAACCTCGCGCTCGACCGCGGCGTCACCTTCCTGGACACCGCCGATATGTATGGGGTCGGCGCCAACGAGGAACTGGTTGGCCGTGTCGTGCGCGAACGCCGCGAATGGGTGGTCGTCGCAACGAAGTTCGGCATCGATCGGGGCGCCGATGGCAAGGGCCGCAGCATCAATGGCCGCCCCGACTATGTCCGCCGTGCATGCGATGCCAGCCTGAAGCGCACCGGGCTTGACGTCATCGACCTCTACTACCAGCACCGCGTCGACCCCGACGTGCCGATCGAGGAGACGGTGGGCGCGATGGCGGAGCTGGTGACGGCCGGCAAGGTGAAGTATCTCGGCTTGTCCGAGGCGTCGCCGGCGACCATTCGCCGCGCCCATGCGGTCCACCCCATCACTGCTCTGCAGACCGAATATTCGTTGTGGAGCCGGGATCCCGAAGCAGAAATCATGCCTACGGTGCGCGAACTTGGCATCGGCTTCGTGCCCTACAGCCCGCTCGGCCGGGGTTTTCTCACCGGTCAGATCACCGCGCCCGACGACCTCGCCGCAGATGATTTCCGGCGCCATCACCCACGCTTTCAGGGGGAAGCGTTCCAGCGCAACCTCGACCTCGTCAAGGCGGTCGGCGCTATGGCCTCCGACAAGGGCTGCACGCCGGCGCAACTCGCGCTTGCCTGGGTGCTCGCGCAGGGCGACGACGTCGTGCCGATCCCCGGCACCAAGCGGCGCACCTATCTGGAAGACAACCTCGGCGCGATCGACATGACGCTGGACGCGGACGACATCGCCCGCATCGACGCGATCATGCCGCCCGGTGTAGCCGACGGACAGCGCTATGCCGACATGGCGAGCATCGACCGATGAGTGCCGTCTCGTTCGCGGCGATCGCGCCGGGCCATCTCGCCGTCGTGACGGGTGGGGCCAGCGGCATCGGGCTGGCCGCCGCGCGCGCATTCGCCGCACGTGGCATGCGGGTCGCTATCCTCGACCGGCCGGGCGAAGCGCTCGATGCGGCGGCCGGGTCGATCGACGGCGCGGGCGCACACGCCGTCGACGTCGCCGACCCGGTGGCAATGCGCACCCTCGCCACCACGCTTGGGCCGGCATCCGTCCTGATGAACAACGCCGGCATCGGCCAGGGCGGTGATGTTTTCGCCAGCCAGCAGGCGTGGACAAGGCTGCTCGGCGTCAACCTGATGGGTGTGCTGAACGGCATCCAGAGCTTCGCGCCGCTGATGGTGGAGGGAAACAGGCCGGGCCTCGTCATCAACACCGGCTCCAAGCAGGGCATCACCCAGCCGCCGGGCAACACCGCCTATAACGTCAGCAAGGCAGGGGTTAAAGCCCTGACCGAAGGCCTGGCGCATACGCTGCGCGAGCAGACAGGGGACCGGGTCAGCGCGCACTTGCTGATCCCTGGCTTCACCTACACGGGCATGACCTCTCCGCGGCCGGAAAAGCCGGCTGGCGCCTGGACGCCGGAACAAGTGGTCGATCTCATGTTCGATCGTCTGGCGCGCGGCGACTTCTACATTCTCTGCCCCGACAACGAGACCACGCCGGCACAGGACGCGAAACGCATCGCCTGGGCGGCAGGCGACATCGCCGGGAACCGCCCCGCCCTGTCCCGCTGGCACCCCGATTACGCGGCCGAGTTCGCCCGCTTCATGGAGGATGAGGCATGAGGATCGGGTTCATCGGGTTGGGTCAGATGGGCGGCGCCATCGCGGCCAATCTGATCAAGGCAGGCCATGAGGTGACGGTCTGGAACCGTTCGACGGACAAGGCCGACGCGCTTGTCGACGCGGGCGCAGTTCGCGCAGCACGGCCGGTCGATGCGGCCCAAGGTGATCTCGTCATGACCATGCTTACCGACGACCTGGCGGTGGAAAGCGTGGTATTCGGCGAGGGCGGCATTGTCGGCGCTCCTGCACTGCACGTCGGACACAGCACGATCAGCATCGCGCTTTCCGACCGGCTCGCGGCAGATAGCGGCACCGGCGGTTACGTGTCTGCACCCGTCTTCGGCCGTCCACCGGCGGCGGCGGCGGGCAAGCTGTTCGTGGTCGCGGCAGGCGTGGAAGCTGCATTGGATCGCTGCGAACCGGTGTTCGCCGATATCGGTCAGCGGACTTTCCGGATCGGCGACAAGCCGTCCGCGGCCAACCTGGTGAAGCTCAGCGGCAACTTCATGATCATGGCCGCCGTGGAGGCGATGGCCGAGGCGATGACGCTGGCCGAAAAGGGCGGCGTTGATCGTCAGACCCTGCTGGAGGTGCTGACGGGAACCCTGTTCGGCGCGCCGGTCTACCACATCTATGGCGAGATTCTGCTGGAGGACCGCTTCCGGCCCGCCGGGTTTGCGGCGCCATTGGGCCTGAAGGACATGACGCTGGCCGATACCGCTGCCACTTCGCTTGGGGCACCGATGCCGCTGCTGGGGATCGTTCGCGACCACCTTCGCAGTGTCATCGCGACGGAAGGCCCGGACATTGATTGGGCTGGTATCGCGCTTGCGATCAGAAAGAGTGCGAAGCTTTAGACACCCGCGGACGCAATACGGGGACTACCTGGCGGGCGGCATCTCAAGGAAAGCTGAGTAACGGAAAGGCCCGGTTGTGGTCGTTCAGGCCCCCTCCCCGGCTTCCTAACGTCGGCCAGACAGGCGTCCGTCCCTTCCGCTGCGGCAGCGCCTTGAGGTAACTTCCATTGGCCCATTGCTACATGCCGACAACGGCACCGCCCTTCATCACCAGCCGCACGGCACGCACGGCGGAGATGTTCACCGTGGGATCACCCGCAACCGCGACCAGATCCGCGAGCATACCCGGCTTCGCCGCGCCGAGACGGTCGCCCAGCCGCATCCACCGCGCGTTGCCGGAGGTGGAGGCCAGCAGCACCTGCGTCGGCGTCATTCCCGCTGCCACCATCAACTCCATCTCGCGCGCGTTGGTGCCGTGTGCGAACACCCCTGCGTCGCCGCCCATGCAGATCGGCACGCCGGCGGCGAGCGCAAGGCGGAGGCTGTCACGGCTTGCCTTGACTGCGGCGGGCGCCGGCTCTGCGCCGTTCCAGCCGCGATAGCGTGCGCTCGCGTCCGCAGCAGCGAGCGTTGGGCACAAGGCGATCTTCTTCGCCGCCATGCTCGCGAGGATCGCGGGCGTCCCGCCATAGCCGTGCTCGATCGTATCGACGCCCGCCTCGATCGCGCGGCGCATGCCCTCCACGGTCGAGGCGTGGACCGCGACGGGACGTCCGGCGTCGTGCGCCGCCGCCACCGCCGCCCTGATCTCATCAAGGCTCAGCGTTGCGCGGCTCTCCTCGCCCGAGCGCCAGCGGTAATCGGCGTAGAGCTTCACCCAGTCGGCGCCGGCGGCGATCTGCCGACGGACCGCCGCAACCATCTGCTCCGCGCCCGAAACCTCCTCCGCACCTTGTGGGATGGCGACACCCGGCTCGAACCCCTTGGGACCGTAGGCACCGAGCGCGACGATCGCACGCGTTGCGACGCTCAATCGCGGGCCTTCGACGATCCCCCGATCGATCGCCGCCTTCAGCCCGACATCGGCATAGCCAGCCCCTTCGGTGCCGAGGTCGCGCTCGCTGGTGAAGCCTGCCCGCAAGGTCGCCCGCGCGTTCGCCACCGCGCGTGCGGTGCGCAGGGCCAGCGGTTCATGCAGCACCTGATCGTCCCAGCTCGCCTCGTCATAGGGATGGAGGAAGAGATGGCCGTGGCCCTCAATCATGCCCGGCATCAGCGTGTCACCGGCGAGGTCGATGATGTGTGCGCCCGCAGGAACGGTTAGGTTCGGGCCGACCGCGACGATCCGGTCGCCGCGCACCAGCACCTGCCAACCGACGTGCATCTTCCCGTCGATGCCGTCGAACACCGCCGCGGGTCGTAGCAGCGTCGCGGTGCCTGTCGTGGGCTCGACCGGCGGGGCGCTTGCGCCGGCGAGCATCATTGCCATCACGATCGCCAACCAGCACTTGGCCATGCCTCACTCCCCGTTCTAGGCTTACGCTATGGTTACGCTCCTCCAGCGCACGCGCAATCCGTTGATCGTCGCAGCCCTGCTGGCGACGACCGCCGCCGCGCCCGATCCCGACATGGCACGGTGGAAGGCCGAGGCAGCGCGAGTGACGATCACGCGCGACGACTGGGGCATCCCGCATGTCCGCGGTCGCAGCGACGCCGACGCGGTGTTCGGTATGACCTACGCGCAGGCAGAGGACGATTTCGCCCGCATCGAGGCCAACTACCTTACCGCGCTCGGTCGCACCGCCGAGGCCGACGGCGAAGAGGCGATCTGGGCCGACCTGCGCCAGCGGCTGTTCGTCGATCCGGTCGAACTCCAGGCGCAATATGCCGCGTGTCCCCCATGGCTGCGCACGCTGATGGATGCCTGGGCGGACGGACTGAACTTCTACCTCGCGACGCACCCGCAGGTCAGCCCCAAGGTGCTGACCCGGTTCGAGCCGTGGATGGCGCTGAGCTTCACCGAGGGCAGCATCGGCGGCGACGTTGAGCGCATCTCGCTCGCCGACCTCCAGACCTTCTACGGCCGGCCGACCCCACCAACGCCGGAAGAGCTGGGGGCGGTGCCGCGCGAACCATCGGGGTCGAACGGCATCGCTATCGCGCCGAAGCTGACCGCGAACGGCCGGGCCCTGCTCCTCATCAATCCGCACACCAGCTTCTACTTCCGCTCCGAAGCGCAGATGACCAGCGACGATGGCCTGAACGCCTATGGCGCCAGCACCTGGGGGCAGTTCTTCGTCTATCAGGGGTTCAACGCACACGCTGGCTGGATGCATACCTCCTCCACCGTCGACAATGTCGACCAGTTCGCCGAGGCGATCATGCGGCGCGGTGACGGCTGGGGCTACCGCTACGGTGGTGAGACACGCCCGGTCGCGATGCGCACGGTGACGCTCCGCTTCCGCCGGCCCGATGGCGGCATGGGCGAACGGCGACTCACCACTTGGGCCACCCATCACGGTCCGGTCGTCGCGGCGAAGAACGGCCGCTGGGTCGCGACCGCGCTGATGTGGCGGCCCGTCCCGGCGCTGGAGCAGAGCTGGCTGCGCACGAAGGCCACCGACCTCGGCTCGTACCTCGCGGTCGCCGAGCGCAAGGCGAACTCCTCCAACGACACGCTGTTCGCCGACGACAAGGGCGAGATCGCGTTCCTGATGCCGCAATTCATGCCGGTCCGCGACGACCGGTTCGACTATACCCGCCCCGTCGATGGCAGCGATCCCGCGACCGACTGGCGAGGTCTGCACCCGCTCGCCAGCCTGCCGAGCGTCGCCAACCCGCGGGTCGGCTGGGTCCACAACACCAACGACTGGCCGTGGAGCGCCGCCGGGCCGGACAGCCCCAAGGCAGCCGACTATCCACGCTACATGGATCAGACCGGCGGCAACGCCCGCGGCGAACACGCCGATCTCCTGCTGACCGGCCGGCGCGGCTGGACGCCCGAGCGGCTGCGCGCCGCCGCCTACGATCCCTATCTGCCCGCCTTCGCACGGCTGCTGCCCGGCCTAGTCGCCGCGTGGCGCGCGCTGCCGGCGGGCGAACCGCGTCGGCGTGCGCTGGCCGGGCCGATCGCGACACTCTCCCGGTGGGACCATCGCTGGAGCAAGGAGTCGGTCGCGACGAGCCTCGCCGTCTACTGGGGCGACCAGCTCTGGCGCGAAATCGGCAGCTTCGCACAGGCGGAGCGGATCAACGTTCCCGACTACATCGCCAACCGCGTCGACGCCGCGACCAAGCTCACCGCGCTGGAAACGGCGGTCGCGCAACTGACACGCGACTTCGGCGGCTGGAACACCCCGTGGAACGCGATCAACCGTTTCCAGCGGCTCGATGGCGCCATTCGGCCGCACTTCGACGACGCGAAGCCGTCGACGCCGGTGCCCTTCACCTCGGCGCAGTGGGGTAGCCTCGCCTCTTTCGGCGCGAAGACGTGGCCGGGAACGAAGCGCTATTATGGCACCAGCGGCAACAGCTTCGTCGCGGTGGTCGAGTTCGGCCCGCGCGTGAGGGCGATGGCCGTAATGGCGGGCGGGCAGAGTGGTAATCCGGCCTCATTGCACTTTGCTGACCAGATCGACCGCTACGCCACTGGTCGCCTTCGGCCTGTCTACTTTTATCCCGACGAGCTCGCTGGTCACGTCGAGCGGGTCTATCGTCCCGGTGGCGACGCTCCTTGATCGTCGGCGACTGCGTTGAAAGCACGCGCGACTGGTTGGACCCATTCCCGGACATTCAGAAGCTTCCTTTAGCTCCCCAGCTTCGGCCGCTCATTCATATTGCGGCAGCGACGGTCGGAACGGCAGGTCTTGGGGACATTCCTGCCAGTCAGCTTTCAGGATGGCAACGGTTAGAACCCGCCAGTACGTGGTGTCACAATCGTTCGGTTGTGACACCAGGCATCATGGCCGCTCGCGCCCCATTTCGGCCGTCACTCGATCGGCATGCGTTCCCGAAACCGCCTGTTCCAACCGCTCGTCCAATTCTCGTTTTCCCATGTCCGGTCGGCAATTTCGGGAAAATCCAATCGGGAACAGATTTCGAGAAAGCGTAACCCGGAAGAGACGCGCAGCGCGTGTATCAACGGCCTTGTCTTGTTTGGCCTTCCTTTACGGGAACGCCGATCAGGCTCTGGTTAGCTCAGTTTCGCGCGTGATAGTCCAATGCTCCAGTCGTTTGTAGACGATCACCTTGTCGCCGAGCAGATCTCCATGCCGGCGACAGAAAAGGTCGAGCTGATCGCGATCGCCGACCAGTTCGACACAGATCGTCAGATGCGGATCGGCAATTTCCGAGCCGTTCTCCCGGATCGGTTCGTGATTGCTGAAGCCGTAATGGGTATTTTGCGCGACGGCGTTGATGATGCCGTCCGCCTTCGCGGTGCGAATCAGTTCGCGATAGAGCGGCTTTGCCCCCCAGAAGCGACGCGGGCCGATCTTGTCGGACGGTTTTAGATAGATGCGCAGCATCCCGACTTCGCGGTGATGGACGGTGAAACGGTTGGGCATGACGGGCTTTCGACAGGAAACAGGATCAGGCGCGCGTGCGCCGGCGAGAAGCGCGGTGCGTGCGGGCATCGCGCAGGGTCGCGTCGGGTGTGAGGTGTGCGGCAGGTACCTTTGGCACAGCGACGCGCTGCGACAGGTAGATGCCGTTGTGGCCTGAGCAGAGGTAGGCGACGAAGCACGCGACTGCGATCGGCACGGCATAGGTCGCGCCAAACAATTCGATCCCCATGAAGGTGCAGGCAAGCGGCGTGTTGGCTGCACCCGCGAACAGCGCGACGAAGCCGATCGCCGCGAACACCCCCGTCGGCACTCCAAATATGGGCGCGAGCGCATTGCCGAGCGCCGCGCCGATGAAGAACAGCGGGGTCACCTCCCCGCCTTTGAAGCCGGCACTTAGGGTGACGACGGTGAAAAGCAGCTTCAGCGCCCAGCTCCACGGGTACGTATTGGAGCCGAAGAAGCTGGCAATGGTCAGGCCACCCGGCGTTGCCGCCAGCGTGCCCAGGCCGAGATAGTCTTGCGTGCCAAATAGCCAGACCAGCCCGATCACGGCCAAACCACCGATAACGGACCGTAGTGGGCCATAGGGTATCACGCGCTTCAGCCATCCGCCGAGCGCATGGTTGGCCTCTGCAAAGGCCAGCCCGACCAATCCGAATACGACGCCCGCGACGCTGGCTTTGGCGACGAGCGACGGGTCGACCGGCACCATCGCATCGACATGGTAGGCGCCGTGATGAATGCCCCAGGAAAGACAGGTCCAGTCACCCACCAGTGCCGCGACCAGGCATGGTACTAGCGCACGATACTCGACCCGGCCGATCGCCAGGACCTCCAGCGCGAAGACCGCGCCCGCGATCGGCGTCCCGAAGACCGCGCCGAAGCCCGCCGCGATTCCGGTCATCAGCAGGATGCGTGTTGCTTCCGCATCCAGCTTGAGTGCGCGGCCGAAGCCGCTGGAAAGGCTGCCGCCCAATTGCACGGCGGTGCCTTCACGCCCCGCCGATCCCCCGAACAGGTGCGTCACGACCGTGCCGAAGAAGATGAGCGGAGCCATGCGCAGCGGCACACCGCCCCCCGGTTCATGGATTTGCTCGACGATGAGGTTGTTACCGCCTTCGACCGAGCGCCCTGTCAGATGGTAGAGCAGTCCGACCATGA
>NZ_LMLD01000009.1:747700-747922 GCF_001421825.1 Sphingomonas sp. Leaf38
GCCCTTGCGAGGGCGGTTCGGCCGAATGGCCCGGCGGAAATCCATCGCCGTGCCCGAGCATATGCTGTCCGACGGCGACCTGGTCAACCAACGGCAGGGTCACGATGAGACCATTGTTTTGCTGAGGATCAATAATTGGCTCACCCATGGAATAAACCCCGACGGGCGTCGTCTACGCTTTCGAGACTGATGCGCCGGAGGCTTATGCGTAGACGAAATTGG
>NZ_LMLD01000010.1:0-284 GCF_001421825.1 Sphingomonas sp. Leaf38
CCAATTTCGTCTACGCATAAGCCTCCGGCGCATCAGTCTCGAAAGCGTAGACGACGCCCGTCGAGATTTATTCCATGGTTGAGCCAATTATTGATCCTCAGCAAAACAATGGTCTCATCGTGACCCTGCCGATGGTTGACCAGGTCGCCGTCGGACAGCATATGCTCGGCACGGCGATGGATTTCCGCCGGGCCATTCGGCCGAACCGCCCTCGCAAGGGTCGATGATTCCTACCAGGCGCCGCAAGGCAGCAAGGAGGAATCGTGCGCGCGACATTTCGCAAT
>NZ_LMLD01000010.1:399-42530 GCF_001421825.1 Sphingomonas sp. Leaf38
GTGGTCGGACTGCTTTACCATCTGACCGGCCGCTCGGTGGAGGGCGGCAACAACCTTATTGTCGAGCAGATCCACGAACCGGGCGGGGGGGTGCCACTGCGGATGGCACCGCTGATCTTCTTCGGCACGGTGGTGACCCATCTGTTTGGCGGTTCGGCCGGGCGCGAAGGCACCGCCGTCCAGTTGGGCGGCAGTCTCGCCAGCGGTTTCGGTCGCGCGCTCAAGCTCGATGCTGACGGCACCCGCATCCTGCTGATGGGGGGCATTGCGGCCGGGTTCGGCGCGGTGTTCGGCACGCCCATCGCAGGGGCGGTGTTCGCACTGGAGGTGTTGGCGATCGGGCGTGTCGAATATCGCGCGCTGGTGCCGTGCCTGGTCGCGGCACTGGTCGGCGACTGGACGTGCCTTGCCTGGGGCATCCATCACGGCGTCTACCGGATCGATGCGCTGGTGCCGGTCGATGCGCTGCTCGTCACCAAGGCGGGCGTCGCCGGGGTTGCGTTCGGGCTGGTCGGTCTCGCCTTCGCCGAAGCCAATCACACGCTCGGCGGGTGGCTCAAGCGCATCGTCTCCTATGGCCCGTTACGCCCCGCCATTGGCGGCATCGCGGTCATCGCGCTCGTCTACCTGTTCGGAACGCGCGACTATCTCGGACTCGGCACGTTGGCAGCGACGCCCGACAGCCTCACCATCGCCAGCTTCTTCGGACCGGACACGCATCCGTGGAGCTGGGCGATCAAGCTGCTGTTCACCGTCGTCACGCTCAGCGCCGGCTTCAAGGGTGGCGAGGTGACACCGCTGTTCTTCATCGGCGCGGCGCTCGGCAACGCACTCGCCCCCATGTTCGGCGTGCCCACCAGCGTATTCGCCGCGCTCGGCTTCGTCGCGCTGTTCGCGGGCGCGGCCAACACCCCGCTCGCCTGCACCTTCATGGGCATCGAACTGTTCGGCGCTGCCTATGCGGTGCCGATCGCGGTGGCCTGCTTCGTCGCCTACCTCTGCTCCGGTCATAACGGCATCTACCTGTCGCAGCGCGTCGCGGTGCCGAAGGTGCCGGCGACCGGCCTCACCCCGAACGCGACGCTTCGCGAGGCGCGGGCACACCGCGCCTCGCGAAGCCCACGCTCCTGATCCCCCCACCAATCGAGGGTTTGTCCATGCCCAATCGTTTCACCGTCCAGCATCGCGAAATCGGCATGCTGCGTATCTACATGAAACCGTCCGACCGAATTGGTGAGCGCAGCCTGCGTACGCTGTGGGCTGCCAAGCCGCTCTATCGCGAGCTAATCCAGACGGCATCATCAATGCCGTCGCGCAACACACGCACTATGGGTTCAGCAACCACGGCCAGATCCGCGAGAACGGATCGGAGGCGGCCGATCCCCATCTGACGATCTGCGTCGAACTCGTTGGCGAACGCGACCAGCTCGACCGGTTCTGCCGGCGACATGGCGACCTGCTCGGCGACAAGGTGATCGTCTACAAGCAGCTGGAACACTGGTCGGTCATGCCGCGGTTCGACCGATGACACCAATGATCGAATATGGGCTGCTGATCGTCGGTGCATTTGCGGCTGCTGCAATCTCGGGTTCGGCCGGGTTTGGCGGGGCACTGCTGTTGCTGCCGCTGCTGATTTAAGTCGTCGGCGTGACCGAAGCGGTGACGCTGCTGACGATCGTCCAGATCATCGGCAACGGTGCGCCGGCCGGGATGGGCTGGGCTGGCGCCAATCCGTTGGCGGCCCGTGTTGCTGTTCCTCTCCGCTGCCATACCGTTCTCGATGCTGGGCGCATTGTCGTTCGCGTCGCTACCGACGGCGCTCGTTGCGCGGATCGTGGGCGTGGCGATCCTGCTGTTCGTCATCCTGAAGGCCACGGGCATGATCGCGTTTAAACCCTCGCGCCGCGTGCTGGTGATCGGGGGCGGTGTGACCGGCCTGTTGTCCGGGCTAGTCGGGAGCGCCGGGCCGCTCGGCGCAGCGGTGTTCCTGAGCCTCGGTTTGCCACCGCTTGCCTATGTCGCGAGTGACGCGGTCGCCTCGATCGTGATGCACAGTGCCAAGACAATTGTTTACGGCGCGACGATCGACCTTGGACCAACCTTCTGGCCGCTGGCGATCGCGATGGGGCTGGCGATGATCGTTGGCACCTGGGCGGGGTGCTTGCTCATCAAGCGTCTGCCCGTTGAGCGCTTCCGCCAGCTCGTCATGGTCCTGCTCGCGCTGATCGCGACCGAGATGATCGTCATGGGTTAGTGGGAGGATTGTCGCGAATATCCTGAGTTTCGCTACACCAGCTCAAGCGTGGTCGGCTGACGGCGTAGCTGTCGCGAATGTCAGTCGCGGAATTACGCGACTTTCAACGCACATCTGCGACACGCTAACCTGTGCGTTAACGGTGTCGCTACGCAGGAGCCGGTGCCCGGCTCGTTCAGCTGAGCCGCAGCCAACCGCGCGGCCGGACGGCGGCTTTCAGGGAGCAGAAAAGTTGTCCTGAATGACTTACTATGGGTCGGAAGTCGCCCGGCAGCTTTCGCCGAAACGCCGCCCAACAGCGGACAGGCGGTTTTCCACCAGGATGCAGACCTTCCGCTTCCAGAGGATCGACAGGTGGTTGCCCCCTGCCCTTCCCGCCAAGTTCTAGCGGATCGTCACGACCTTGACCTCGACTGCATCCGCGATCTTCTTCCAGTTCTGGTCGCTGGTCCAAGCGGGCAATCCATCCCGTCGGGCTAGAGCCAGACAAAAGCGATCTCCAAGGCTAAGGCCCGCCTCGGCCGTCGCGGCGCGCAGCCGCCCGGCGATTTTCGCCAAGGCCTTGTCGGCCGGCACTACCGTCAGTGGCAGCGGATCAAGCATGGCATCAACTTCTCGCTCGGGCATTCCGGTATGAATGAAGTGGGTCACCACCTCAGCGTAGTTCACGCTGCTCACTCGCGCACCGGCGATACCGGCTGCAACCTTGGTAGATCCCTTTTCACCCTTGATCATTGCGATGAGAGCCGAGGCGTCGAGAACCACGCTCATTCGCCGCTATCTTCGCGACGCCGATTGAGGAATGCGTCAACAGAGGCGTCGGGATTACCGCCGGTATATTGCTCGGCCAGCGCCTGCGCCCTTGCCACCGCTTGGCTGGCGGTTCGCAGAACAACGCCATCTTCGGTTTCGTCGAGATACACCGCACCGCCACCCGTCAGGCCCAACCGCTTGCGAACGTCAGCGGGCAGGCTCATGCGCCCGTTTGGCGTTATGTTGATCTGTAGCGTCATGACGGCCTCTGTACCTCTGATCAGCATCGTCATCATCTTCTAGGGATATCCCGGCTTAGCAGCAACCGTCCCCACGGTATGCCAGCGAGCCTCGTTTGTACCACACCGTTTGGATTATGGCTCATCGACGTGAAGCTGCCCCACGTGCATAATCTCCGGTGCTTTTAACGTATGCCTTTCGCAGACCTCTCAATAGCTGGTACTTTAATCCCGTCCTGACGGCGTAAAAAGGACTAGACTAATAAGTACCACATATAGCAGACTATGGGATGTTTATCCGAGCCTATCTTCGCGCTTCTACCTCCGAACAGGATGCGTCGCGCGCCAAGAGCGCCCTCGACGTGTTTGCGACCGAGCACGGGCTTCGGATTGCGGCCCGCTATGTCGAAAACGAAAGTGGAGCCAAGCTTCACCGGCCAGAACTGTTCCGCCTGCTTTCGGATTGCGAGCCGGGAGACGTGCTCTTGGTCGAGCAGGTTGATCGGCTTTCCCGCCTCACCTCCCCAGACTGGATCAAACTGCGGAATCTAATCGACGCCAAGCAGGTCCGGGTTGTTGCACTCGACCTGCCAACGTCGTGGATCCTGACGGCACCGACGGATGAGTTCACCGGCCGAATGTTCGCAGCGGTCAACGCCATGATGTTGGACGTACTCGCCGCGGTTGCCCGTAAGGACTATGAGGATCGCCGTCGTCGACAAGCCGAAGGCACCGCAAAAGCCAAGGCAGCGGGCCTTTATAAGGGGCGTCCCGAGAACAAGACCCGCAACGCTGCGATCTCGAGCCTTCTTCGCGATGGCCGAAGCTGGCGCGATATAATGGATGCGACTGGGTGCAGTCGAACGCTGCTCGCCAAGATTGCTCGTGATCGCCGTCGACAGGCAGAGGCTGACGCAGCAATGTCAGACGCGCACCCCTAATGTGTTCAGGCAGACTCTAGACCCTCATAATGAGGTGTCCGATTTCTCTGCTACCGACCCTGTTTGAACGGGTTTTGTGTACCAAAGCCCATGCCCACTCAGGGTATACCCTTTCTGACAAATACGGGGCGCCCATAACTGTGTCTGCCGATCATCGAATTTTCGGGAACGGCCGGGTTGGGTGGACGCTTACCGGCAGCATCAATGACGCGGCTTGCGTCCTATCTCACATTTGAAGGTCATGGAGATGTCTGACATGACCATTCCAAGCGCTGGCGGATCAATCGTTATGAAGCAATGGGCTCAGCTAATTCCGGTTGCTTGTGAGGATGCTGATGGACCTGCAGAGCTCTAGAGAATGAGTAGACCTATGAACGATCCGATAGACAGACGCATGGTTCCCCGGCGTGAGAAGCCGCTAGACAAACGTCGATGGTGGATGCGATCACGCCGTACCTTCGGCTTTTCGGTTATGGTATTGGTTGACGTCATTATCCTGTTGGTCGTCCGGTACGGAACAACCAATGATAGCGACGCTGCAGGCAACGGTATGTCTCATGCCATTGACATAGCATTGTTTGAGATTGGGGGAGCTACGGTCTGCTTTGTTACGTTTCTGTACGTCATCATTCCAAGCCGAAATATAAGGATTGTTTTCACAATTATTATGGCGCTGATTATGGTAGCTTTGATGGTGATAACCGCCTGACGAGCTTTGTATCAGAGTAACGGCCCGGTTGAGAAAACCTGATCGGCTGAAATCGCGCAATTCGGGGGCGGTACATCGAACGCATCCAAATATACGCTAACGATAGGGAGTGACGGAAAACCTCCAAAATCTGGTTTCCGCCTACTAAGACAATACGACAGGGTTTGTCGCGTACCCCGACCGTCGATTATTAGCTGCGGCCAGCCCTTTAGTGATACCCTCGGAAATCATGTGTTTTGCGACGGGGTGTGGCGGGCAGTCGGCGCCCAGTAGCAGCTTGGTTGTTGCCGCCCATTAGCGGACGTTGGGGATGGCGATCCGGGCTCCCGAAACCGGCACGATCTTTCCCGTTTCTACGTCTCCAACAGGCCATTTCGGGAAAGAGCAATCGGGAACGGATTTTGGAAAACGGAGTGCCTTGGACGGCTTTCGCCGTGATCGCCCCGGCGACTGTCCCGCTATGAGTTCCTTTTTGGGAAGAAGCTCAAGCGTTAAAGCGTCACCATTAAGATCATGTCCGCCATGCTGTTGGTGTCGGTTGAAGCCGGCGCAGGTCCTGACATCGCAAGCGCGGCCAAGTAAAAGTGAAGTAATGACAGACGCCGTAAACGTTATTGCCGTGGACCATACAGGCTTCGCCGTATCGTCTTTAGACGAAGCCGTTCGCTTCTGGACGGAAGCGCTCGGTTTCACACTTGAGCGGCAATCGGAAATGGGGGGCGATTTCCTGCATCAGGTGACCGGTGTCGATAATCCTAATGTCAAAACGGCGATCGTCAGGGCACCGGACGGCTATGTCGTCGAACTGTTGCAATATTCAAAAGGGCGCCAGAACGGTGCGGTGCCCAACAGCGCGGGGGCGATCGGTGCGGCCCACCTGGCTCTGGCCGTAAACGATATCCATGTCGCTATTGCCCGCGTCGAGGCAGCAGGATGGAAGGCGAAGGGTAGTCCGTTGCCGATCGCGGGTGGGCCAAGGAAGGGAACGTTGGTTGCCTACGTTTCAGGCCCCGATCATATCACGATAGAGCTTATGCAGCCGCCAGCCCGTTAATGGGCCGGCGGACGTTTTCCCGCTTCACCCTCCTTTTCGGGAAAGGCTGCAGCTGCCCAATGTCGGCTATCGCCACCCGCCTTCCCGAAAGCGGACGGGTCGGTTTCCTTCCGAACCCGGACATTCCTAATTACTGCGCGTCGAGACACGGACGACAACGAGCGCGTCAGAACACCGACAGAAAGCGTGAGCGTTTACACATCGGTCGGGGCGGGCGGCCTTCTCATTCAACGGTTCGTTTGTGGGAAGGCGGGTAAGGGCACCGTCCAGCCCGGGCGAACGGGTCCTACCATGATCTTTACTGATGCACAGGCGGATCCATTCGCGACTTGTCACAACGGTCGTGAGCGAGCGGCAAACCAGCCGGTAAAAGCTGAGATTGCGACAGCCGGCACAGCGAGGACGCAGGACATTGCCAGGCCGATTACCCAGAGCGAGATAGTCCCGGCGGTGAGCCATATCACAGGAAGCTGGGCAAACGTCAGGATGAATCCTGCCATCCACCCCCTCGTCTTGAACGCTGCCCCTGTTAGCGCAGCTAGGCCCAACGAGGCGGGGTACCAGAGACGCCAGTAGGCGTCGGCATCCCAGGGTTCCGCCGCGCCTGTCACCCAGCAGACGAAAAGCCAGTACAGGACACCGGAGACCAGCAAGACGGGGATCTTCATCAGTCCGGTGCTTATCGACCTATTGTCACATGCAAAATCCCTGAATCCTATTCTCGCCAACCAGGTGCCGGGGTCAAAGCAGATTAACGCGGCTCACCAACCAAACTTTGGATATGGGCGCTGTTGCCTGCAATAGCGCCCGTGCCTCGCTGCATCCGCTTCGCACGGTACAGAGCCTCGTCTGCCTCTTTGAGCAACGAAGCCCGATCGACATAGCTGGCACCATAGGCACAGGCTCCGATCGTCGCGGACACCATTATAACGTTACGGTCGTCAGGTACGTCGTAGCGTAAATCCGCCAGCAATCGCGCGATGTCTTGGACGAGCTCTTCCTGCGTACGCCGTCCGCGCAGGATCAGCACGAACTCGTCCCCGCCAAGTCGGGCGATGAAGTGATCGCCCAGATACTGTACTGCTTGCAGCTTGGCGGCCATCACCTGCAAAACCTTGTCCCCGGTCGCATGGCCAAGCCGGTCGTTGACCTCCTTGAACCGATCCAGATCGATGATTGCGATAGCAAGCGGTGCACCTTCCCGGGCGCGATCGAGCGCAACTTCCAATTCTTCGTTAAAGGCGCGTCGGCTTGGTATGCCGGTCAGTTCGTCGGTTCGAGCTACCGCAACCAGGCGGCGCTCGAATTGGTACCGATCCGTGATGTCCTGGATCACTCCCATGACGGCGACACGCTTACCGGCGCGCTCATCGATCTCACCCAATGTGCGCACGCGACGGGGCCGCCCCTGAGCATCGGTGAAGTTCAGCTCCAGATCCCATGCAGTCCCTTGCCGCACACAGCGGTCTAGCGCTGCTTCCAGCTTGGCACGGTCGTCATCAGGGTAGAACTGCATTGCTAGGGCAAGCTGCGCTTGCGAGCCCGGTTCCAAGCCGTGGATCGCGTAAGTCTGATCCGACCAGTGTACTCGTTCGCCTTCAAGCTCGAGGCGCCACGACCCGATCCTTGCCATACGTTCGGCGTGCTGGAGCAGTCTGTGCGTGCGAGCCATGTCACCGAGGACCTCCTGGCGATCAAGCGCTAGCTGTAGGTTCTCTTTGCTGGTCCGGCGCGCCTCAAGCAGCGCTTCGACGACTCGCGCCATACCGGCGAGTATCTCCAGCTTTTCGCGGGTCGGATCCTGCGGTTTGTCGTCAGCCACGCACAAGGTACCGATCGGAAGCGCGGCACCTCCTCCTGGTGGTGTCACTCGCAACGGCACGCCTGCATAGAAACGCACAAAGGGTGTTACCACCACCATAGGATTGGTTGCAAAGCGCGGGTCTTCGCGCGTGTCCGCGATGACGAGCAGATCGTCGGCTGCGATAGTATGGGTGCAAAAAGACACATCTCGTGGTGTCTCGCTAGCCTCAAGGCCGCACGCTGCCTTGAACCACTGCCGGTCCGCGTCAACTAACGAAACGAATGCGAACTTGCAGCCAAAGAGATGCCGCGCCCCTGCAGCGATGGCATCGAACTCGGCTTCAGGGGGAGTGTCGAGCATATCGAGAGCACGAAGCGCGTCCAGCCGCGCTACCTCGTCGACTATGCCGGTTATGTTTACCATGGGGGACGGTAGCATAAGTGAGGTTGGCATCGGGTTAACGGCATGTGCAAAGTCGGTACATCGCCGCGACTCGCTAATGGCATGGCGGCGACTTAGAGACGCTGGAGCGCTCCCGCTTGATAGGAGCATAAACGTGTCCAACGCGAGCGATCTTAGCACTCTTGTTCGTAACAAAGCGCGCGCGCGAGAACAGGCCGAAGCCAGTAGCGACGTTTCAGCTCGCATCGCTCATTTGGAACGTGCTGCCGGGTACGCCAAAATGATCAAGGCTTTGAAGCAATGATGGATGGCGAAACAACCGCTCAGCACCTCGAGCGTCTAATAACGATTATCTGTGAAGCTTTGGCGGTCGCGGATGCTGGTGATCAACCGTTGGTAGGCGCGCATCTTCATAGCTGCCTTCGAACGGCAATCGCGTTGCGTGCTATTCCCGATAGTTTGTCACGGCCCTTTAATAGCAATGAGCCCTATATCTTGAAGGCAGCAGCAAACAAGATCGCTTGCCAGCAAAACTTACTATCCACGACTTCTAATCCCGCAACCGAACGATGATCGAGACGGATAGGGCGTTCTCGGAATCAATCCCGGTCGAGACGATCAGGAGCGCGACGTCAGGCTATTTTTCAACCGCACCGGCCGTTTGTTAAACATATACAGACGGTTCTGCCGAGGCAGATCGTATACACATCAGCGTTAATGGGCACTCACTGACCGCTGTAATCGTCAGAACGAAACCTGTACGCGCCCTACGATTCTGTCTCCGGCGTTGCGTTGATCGGCAAACCTGCTGGCAGTGGCGGTGCGGGAGACGTCAGTCCCAATATAATCGACGCCGATCGTCAGACGGTCACGACGATGCTCGAGACCCAGCCGCCAGTTGGTGTAACTGCCGCCCGGACGAAGACGCTGCACCCGACTGGGGTCGCGGACGCTGCCGGACGAGTGGCCGACCTCGGCCAGCATCGTCAGCGGCGTACCAGGAATACCGGCATTGGCGTTCGCATAGACATACACGTTGCTGCCACCGATCGCGCGCTGCGACGGCGCGCCGATCACGCCGACCGTGGCGTAAAGCGGACCATAGGCATAGCTTGCCGACACGCCGGCCTCGACATAGTCCATGCGGCCCCGCGCGCCCGCGAATGCGTGGCCGGTGGCGTCGGTACGGATACGTACCGCACCCAGATCCCAGTCGGTTCCCACCGAAAGGTCGACGACCGCATCGGCGCCACCGTGTCGCACGCTGTTCCGAAGCGTTACTGCGCGCGCCGATGCATCGAGCCGGCCGCGCGAGACGCGAATATCGCCTGCCAGCGCGGCACGTCCCTCACTCCAGCTCAGCCCGCGCCGTTCCTCCTCGCTCATTACCTCCAAGGTTACCGACCTGGCATCCTGTGCAAGCGCGGGCGTGATCAGGCCGCAGCTCACGGCGCCGAGCACGCCCGCCAATTGAACGCGGCGGATCATCCAGCACGCTGCGGACTGTGGATCCGGTCGAGTTCGACGCGCAGCATCTGCTCGTCTTCCTGCGCCAGCTTTACCAGATGCTTCTGCATGTCCGCGGACTTCGTCGCGACCTCCTTCTTGATCGCGCCATGGCTCGCAACGCACCAGCCGGGCCGGGTGCCCGAAATCACCGGTTCGCTATTCATGCTGCGCACCAGCCTGGTACCCGATGCCGCGACCGCGTGTCGCGCCACCGACATGCTCGCCGCCCAGTCGCAGCGTAGCGATGACGCTCTTCCGCCAGGTGCAACCGCGCCCACCTGCTTATGGGTGATGACCACGTCGCCGCGATACTCGACGGCGACCGGACCGCTGCGGTGATCCACCTGGTTCTGATGATCGACAGTCATGCTAAGGGCCGCCCCGGTAGCAGCAAGCACCAAGCCGGCAGTTAGAAAATAGGCCATTTTCGCTCTCCTTTTGCCATCCCGATCCATTCTGATCGGTGAAGCCAATTCTTACGGACGATGATTCTATAACGATGGTTCAGCGTGTCGGTTCAGCTGAACTGCGGCCGCAAGGCGCGTGCGTGCAGGCGGTCCTTCACGTCCAGACGCAACCGCTTCAGCCGAAATAGCCGCAAGGTATCGGGCATGCGTCGCTTCATTTCGACCCGGATCTGCTCATCCAGCCGGGCATGCAACTGGGTCAACTTGTGAGAAAATATAGGCAAAGCCGCTCTCCAACCAACGATTGAACGATCGGATCAGTCGCGATGAAAGCAGGCATTCAGGCTAGGCCTAGACATCGAGATAACCCGATGCGGTCCGACATCACGTTCGTCCTGAGACGATCGCCAGAGGGGCCCGGCCCGCTCCCTCAAGCTAGGGTTTCGCCGGTCAAGGTCAATAGGAGAGCGAATGGAATTGCACGAGTTGACATTAGGACACGGGTCCCCGATGTTACTGACATGTACGCTCCTGCGACACATAAGCGTTTCCGCGACCACGCCGGCCAACTCGCCGCACGCGCTTAGCCCGAGCTCGCGGCCATTGCCGTTCGAGTTCGGGCTTTATTCGATCTGACCTTTGGGATGCGTTCTGCGCACCCATGATCTCGAATACGTGGAAACCGTGTAGTGGAAAACCAAGTCTCGAAATCCGATGATTTGTGTCAGGATGACCGTCAGCATCATACTGCCAATCCAGCACCTCAGCCTTTCCTGCGGATGCGACCACAAAGCTTTTTCTCGAACAAATTCGATCTGGAAATCGTAGAAGGCTATTCTAAGGCTGATGCCGAAGCCCGGCAGAATGAAGGTAAGGACTGGCTGAGCCGACTTATGGAGCTCAACCTGTTACTTTTGATCGTTTTGGTTGGCGTGCCGGTGCTGGTATATTGCGTCTTATCTTCCGCACTTTAGAACACGATAAGATACCGCCTTCGCGTCGCAACCGGGATTGTGGATAAAGGGCTCTGGGTCGTCCCACTGAAGCCTCGGGTAAATGACAATATGTCAGGCGCCCGAGGACCGTTTAGATACGATAGCGCTGAATGCGAGCGAGTTCCTTTGTGACATTGCAACGCGTAAGCCGATCGACCGTTGTGGAAAAATGGCAACGAATACCTTACACCAACGGACCGCGTTAGATCTGCCGCATCTCGCGGTGCTGCTGACAGCAGCGCTTCAAATTCTGACGCCTCTTTTACCGCAGATTGGGATCGGTGAGCCTATCGGATCCCGGTCTCTGGCCGTCCGAACCTTGATAACCCCGGCAGGCTGGGCATTCTCGATCTGGGGCGCGCTCTACCTCGGAGCCACGGTGTTTGCCGTTTATCAGGCCCTGCCTGCACAGCGCCAAAATACGTTGCTTCATCACCTGCGCTGGCCGGCAGCTGGCGCATTTTTAGGAAATGCTCTCTGGGCTGCTTATACGCAGCTTTACGGGTTAAGCTTCGTATCGGTTCTGATCATTACCTTCACGCTGACGTGCCTGATCGTTGCCTATCATGCCCTGTCGAATGCGACGGTGTCGAAAACTGCGTGGTGGTGTGCGTACCTTCCGTTGAGCGCACTCGCCGCATGGTTGACCGTCGCTACCACCGTCAACATCGCGGCTAGCCTGAGGTATCACGGCGTGGAGGGCGGTGCAGCCGCTCCTGGGATCGGTGCAGCGGTGATCGTGATTGCTGGACTCATCGCGGCCACCGTGCTGATCCGAGGACGTGGCAATCTACCGTATGCAGCTGTTTTCCTTTGGGCTCTTGCTGCTATCTTCGCGGCGGGTGGTCAGGCTTCCGGACCTATTGCCGTAGCGACCAGCGCTGCCGCGATCCTCATTATTTCAGGCTTGATCGCTGGATATCGACGGCGGGGTATGCGCCTGGTTCAATTACAGGTTGAACCTAAATCCGTAGCCGACACCCAGGGTGAATTGGGTCCGCCGTCCCCGTTCGCGGATGAGAGGTGAATCGCCTGCGTTCTGACCTAGTCGATCCAGACCAGTAAAAAGCGTGACGGCGCTTCGCCGGTTCAGGGGACGAATTACGGTACCGCCTACACCGTAGGACAATAGTCCGCCTGACGCAGAATACGGTCTGAGCCCGGACCGTTGCGACTGGAGCGCATCGATGCCGAAATACGTCTCAATATACTCGCGGCTTGCCAGCGTTGCGCGAGGCCCGATGTTGATGATGGTCCGTCCCCGGCGCGCCTGGTAAGCAACTGACCCGTCGGCGACAACGCCGTCATGCCCGCCGAAGCCGCGACGAACCTCGATCCGTCCACGCCATGGCCCAGCCCGTTTCTCGACGAAGCCTCCCACCTCAACAGCTGCATCTACGTCGCCGAGGCCGCGTAGCGCGTCACTCCCGCCTGTAATGAGGAACGGCGATCCCCCGCGCTCTTCATCCCGCCCAAAGCGGAGCTTGGCGAGCGGTCCTGCCTTCCACCCGTCCCGGTTCACCCCGTTCCAACCCAAACCGTCGGGGATCGAAGCGAAGATGGTGTCCTTGTAGTTGATCCGCAGGTCGGGAAAGATCGACAAGGCCATGTCTCGCGAGCCTTGCCATGCAGGGCTTAAGACTGGTGCGACGCCGACGGTGATGCTCCATCCGGCAGTGCCTGCCTCCAAAGGCCGACCTGCGGGGGGGGCCGGCCGCAGGTCCGTCTGCGCGAAGCAGGGTTGAGCAGAGACTAGCGCAAGGATGGTTAGAGCGGAGCGCATCCTTATCCCTTTTTTCGGCCCCGTTGATGACGGTCGGTCGGTCATGTCAGCAGCCACCTTATCCCCGCGCGTCGTAAACGCCAGTCCCGGTAGATGGAGTACGGCTATACCCACAGCGTATGACCGGTCCGCTTTCAATGCCGGCGGACGCGTTCAAACTTAGGCCGAAGCAACCGCTCGCGTTTTCCACAGGGACCAGCCGACGCCGCAACCCAGTATCGCAAAGGTTACCGCCAACGACGCTGCGGGCGGGAATTTGGCGAGCCCGAACATGTCGGCAACGAAGATTTTCGAGCCGATAAATACCAGCAACGCGGCCAAGGCGTATTTAAGGTAATGGAACCGGTCGACCATTGCGGCGAGCGCAAAATAGAGCGCGCGTAACCCAAGGATAGCAAAGATGTTCGACGTGTAGACGATGAATGGATCCGTTGTGATCGCGAAGATGGCCGGCACGGAATCGACCGCAAAGATGACGTCAGCGCATTCGATCATGACCAGAGCCAGTAGTAACGGCGTAGCGATCCGGCGCATGCGCCCCGTCGCTGGCTCCTGCTCTTTCACCCAGAAACGTTCCCCGTGAAGTTGGTCGGTAACCGGCATGCGCTGGCGAACCCAGCGTAAAACGGGCGAACTGGCTACGTCATATTCCGTGTCTGCAGTCAGCCACATCTTGATACCGGTGAAAACCAGGAAGGCCGCAAAGACGTATAATACCCATTCGAACCGATCGACCAATGCCGCACCAAAACCGATCATCACTGCACGCAGGACAATGACACCCAGGATGCCCCAGAACAATACACGGTGCTGGTGGATGCGGGGGATGGCGAAGTAGCCGAAGATCATGGCGATGATGAACACGTTATCCATCGCAAGGCTCTTCTCGATGACGAAGCCCGTCACGTAGTTAAGGCCGGCAGTCGGCCCGATATACCACCAAATCCATCCGCCGAACGCCAGTCCCAGCGTGATGTAACCTGCTGACAATGCAAGGCTCTCGCGTACTCCGATTTCCCGTTGTCCGCGGTGCAAGACACCCAGATCGAGGATCAGCAACGTTGCGACGATGCCGAGAAATGCCAGCCACATCCAGACAGGCGTACCGAGGAATAACAAGGAGAGCAGCTCAGGCATGGGGACCTCTAACAAACGTGATGACGTGGGGCGGGATTAGCGGTCAGGAGGGCAGGTATCTCGCGGGTGGCTCGCACAAGCGACCTTTCAAGCCCAACTCGAAGCGCTACAACTGCAGCACAATTGGAGAAGTCGGGGTTCGGCGCACCATCGCGATACGCGCGTGCTTCTCCAACTGCTGATGGAGCTGTGCCGGTCTGTTGGTTTCCATGCTCAGAGCCTCTTTTCAATCGGTGATCGAAAGATCGGATCATCAACGACGACAGGAGGCAAAGCGGCCAGGCCTATATCGAGATAACCCGATGCGGTCCGACATCACAATCACCCGAGGGAAATTGTCAGAGGGGCCCGGCCCGCTCTTTCTAGATAGGACACGGTTCGCGGTGGTCAAGCAGTTTCACTATTTGATAACGACCGTAGTCTGCGCTAAATCTGCCGCACTTTTCTTTCAAAAACATAACGCCGATCGGAAAAAGGGATCGGTCGAAAACGCCCACTTATGGACGCTCAGCTTGGTGAGCCGCAGGCTTGAAAGCCATTCGGCAACCATAAGCCGCAACATGCCCCGCCGGCAGGTGCTCTGCTTGCGGCTGGCAAGCCGTGCGGCGTATGTCGCAACTGCTGGTGGGGGAAAATGAATGGCGAATGGCAGTAGCAGCCGCGGAAACTCGGTTGTCGGCGAGCGCTGGCCGCTCTTCTGGGCAGGCTGTGCGGCGATCAGCGTTGGGGTTGCACTTCACCTACCGATGCTCGCGATGGCCCATACGATGGGCAATCACCTGTCGGGTATGCCGATGGACGGATGGATGTACCTGGGCATGGCGCTGATCGGCGTCGGCGTGCCGGCAGCTATCTTTGGCGCTTTACCCAAGAAACGGCCTGATCACAGTGCAGGCGTTGGCGTCGCATATGAAGCGCCCGATGATACCCCTCTGACGCGCTCGCATGCTGCCGTTCTGCTGGTGCTTACCCTCGGGCTCATCATCGACACTATGAAGCCAGCAACGCTCGGCTTCGTGCTCCCCGGCATGCGTGGCGAGTATGGGCTCGCCAAATCGACCGTTGCCCTGCTTCCGTTCGTTGCCCTTACGGGGACCACAGTTGGCTCGTTTCTGTGGGGGTGGCTTGCGGACATCTATGGTCGGCGTGTGTCGATCCTGTTGTCGACGATCCTGTTCGTTTCGACATCCATCTGCGGAGCTATGCCTTCCTACAGCTGGAACCTGGTCATGTGTTTTCTGATGGGGTGCTCGGCTGGCGGAATGCTGCCCGTTGTCTACACGCTGTTGGCGGAGATCATGCCTCCACGGCACAGAAGCTGGGTTCTTGTGCTGGTTGGTGGCACGGGACTGGTCGGTGGCTACCTCGCAGCTAGCGGTGCAGCGCATCTGTTCGAGCCCCTGTTCGGCTGGCGTAGCTTGTGGCTGCAGGGGTTTCCCACCGGTTTGCTGCTGCTTGCGATGGCAAGGTGGATACCTGAGTCTCCACGATTTCTGTTGGAACGGGGCATGGACGCCGAGCTAGCTGACATGGCTCGAAAGTTCGGCATCGTCAGGCGTGCGCCACAAGCCGCGCCAGCGGACGCTGGCAGCGCCGCGGCTCACCACCGCGAGTTGACCATCGCCCTGGTGATCACGGCTCTTTCCTGGAGCTTCGTCAACTTTGGCTTGCTGCTATGGTTGCCTTCCGATCTCCAGGATCGAGGCTTCAGTGCCGAGATTGCGAGCGGCATCATCGCCAGCTCAGCACTTGTTGCCCTGCCCACGATCATGATCGCGGCCTTCCTTTACAGCCGGTGGAGCAGCAAGCGCACCCTGATCGGCACTGTGCTTCTCACACTCGCCGGGCTTGCCGGAGCCCTACTGCCGGCACCTACGCTGGCTTGGCCACCCCTGCTGATCGCTGTGATCGCGTTGCTGGTGGTTGGCACAAACGGATTGATCGCCGTGCTACTTCCCTATGCAGCCGAAAACTACGCATTACGCTTCCGTGGACGCGCTACTGGGCTTATCGCGGGGAGTAGCAAATTTGGTGGCGTTGCTGTCCAGCTGGGCGCCTTCGCTGGGCTGATCCCGACGATGGGGGGCGCGGCAATCGCGCTGATTGTACCAATGACGCTGTCAGCGGTACTGATCGGGCGCGCAGGAAGAGAGACGCGGGGCCGCAGCTTACGCGAGCTGGAAGCAACGGCTTAGCTTTCGGCTCGATATAGGCCTGCAGAGTGCCCTCAGCGGTCAGATGTGTGAAAAACCAGTCGCAATCACGACTGTACAACAAACAGGTGTTTTGCGTCTCCGGCGCGACCTTGCCAGTGCTTAGGCCCCGCGACGGATACGGTTAGAGCGGTGACCGCTCCGCGCATGAGAGCTTGATTAGTTATCGTCGATCAGGAGTTTGGAGCAAGCCCGGCAAGATGCAAACGGTCGCTGGCGTCGGCGTCAGCGAAGGAGCAAATTTGCCAAGGTCTCGGATGGTAATTAGGAATGCGTATTCCCGGGTTCATTTTATGTATCAGTCTCAAATAGATGGTTTAGCGCGACCTGATATTGCCAGCGACCAATCAAGTACCTAGATGCGCCTCCAGAAATGGAGACTTCTATGCCCGACACTACCCTCGACCTGAACCCCGTTGAACTCGCTACGGAATTGACAATCGCCTGGTTGGCCAATCCCAACACGCGTACCAATGCTGACGACGTTCCAGCCTTCCTGAACAAGATGTATGAAACTGTTTCGGTGCTGGTCGGTGGAAACGTGACCGCTGCTGAACCCGAAGCATCTGCTCAAGAATATACCCCGGCAGTGACGGCTCGTAAGTCGCTTGCCAGCCCTGATCATATCATCAGCATGATCGATGGTAAGCCGTATAAGACGCTGCGCCGTCACCTCGCGACTAACGGCATGACGCCCGTGGAGTATCGCGAGCGTTATGGCCTGAAGGCTGATTACCCCATGGTCGCTCCTACCTATTCGGAAGCACGTCGTACGATGGCCAAGAGCATTGGACTGGGTCGCAAGCCTGGCCAGACGAATGTAGCCAAGGCAGACGCAAAGCCCGCTTCGGCTCCGCGCAAGCGCAAGACCGAAGAAGCAGCGGCGGAATGATTTAGGGACTGACTTCTCAGGGAACGGGGAGCCAGCCATTTATGGTGCGTGTAGATCAGCCGCATGCGGCTAAGCGACATTCTCTTCCGCGCTAATTGCCTCTTGTTCTGGTGCTGGCAAATGCCGGTATAACGTCGCGATCAAGACGCCGATGGTTGGGGCTATTTCGCGGGCAGTCATCCCCGAGGATAAAAGTTTCCGCGCGGCCTCGAGGCGTTTGGGTGTCATTACGGTCTTCCGGCCACCTACCCTGCCCTCACGCCGGGCGACGATCAACGCAGCCGTCGTGCGCTCACGTACCAAGTCACGCTCCATCTCGGCCATCGCCGCCATGATATGGAAAACGAGTTTCCCAGCTGTGCCTGCGGTATCGATCCCGTCAGTAATCGATTTTAGCCCGATCCCCCTCGCCGCCAGATCGGACGCGAGGTCGATCAGTCCCTTCATGGTACGGCCGAGCCGGTCGAGCTTCCATACTACAAGGATGTCGCCGGTTCGCGCATGGGAAAGCGCGTCGGCTAAGCCGGCGCGGTCGGCTTTTGCTCCGCTGGCCTTATCCGAGAAGGTTCGCTCGCAACCCGCACTGCGCAGCGCTTCGAGCTGCGGGGTCATATCCTGTTCCGGGGTCGACACTCGGGCATAGCCGATCAGCATGAAGCATTCTCAGAACTCATGTCCGACGCCTATCATGTCGAGCTCCAATCGCGAAAGTGTTTTGAGACGCTGGCATCGACTGCTAAAGGTTCTCACATGATGGCGCATCAAAAACGATCGTTTGAGAGAATGCAAAGTACCATCCAATTACGGTAGCAGCGGGTCGGCAGGCTAGGTGGAGTGCTTTAAATGAGATGGCTACTTGCCCCTGATCCACATGCCTGGGAATCTCTAGGCCAATGGGTTAAACGGATTGGCCAGCAATACGGACATTCGTCCGTCCAGAGTTTTATGAAACAGTACGGTTTTCATAACCTCACTAGTGCCGGTCTTTTTTACAGCCCCTCAGAAGACGCATTGAACGTTATATCTCGAAATACTGGGTACAGCACTCTTCTGCTATCTCGTCGAACTTGTAATTTTCTCGGTAATATTGGGAATTTGGATAAATTACATAGTTGTGAATTAGAGTACGCGCATCGTTACGTCGTAAGTGAAATAGACGCCCCTTCTTTGTTCAAGCGACGCGACATGCTAGCGGTCCTTACCAAGCCGCATTTGCACAAAAAGACCTGTATTCAATTTGAAAAAGGCGCGGCTCTCGAGTTGACTAAGCTCTGTGCCAGTCAGCCCGTCACGAGCATTGTCTTTGGCAATTTACCACAACTCGTCTTTTCGAAACGAGAGGCTATAGATATTTGCGCGATAATAGTTGATAGCGGTTGCGAGTTGTTTGACATGCGGAGCCGGCTTAGAGTTTCCACCAGATTAGAACTAGACTTTATTTGCTTTTTTGAGATGTTGAGATGGCACATTCATCAAAGGGCAAGCCGTACAACGAAACCATCAACATTGCGGGGGCGCCAGCCAAGCCTATCATGTTCCGAAGCAGCCGATGCCTGTCGACGATACGAAGACGGCGAGAAGGTCATCGATATAGCTGACAGGTACGGCGTAGCTCGATCGACCGTCTATCAATACCTAAAAGCTCGCTCGATTGTGAACCTTCACGCCAAACTGCATCCTGTCGTCTGAACCCAAAACGATCGCTAGCCCTCCCATATCGAATGGTTTATCGCCCCAGTGCAATTGCTTGATCCCCACTGCAAACGGCAGTGCATCAGTGCAAATCCCAGCGCCGGGTGTACACCGCCGCCGGTGAGCGCGGCCATCGATGCGGAGTGGTGCGGGGCGCGAAACGGCCGCGTTCGCGTCAGGCGCCCGCCGGTCAGCGTACCCGCGACCGACTGGACCATCGACACTTCAAGCGCCTCGGCGGGATCCAGCGGGGGCAGGATGCCGGGAAGGCACGACGCCATCAGCGACTTGCCCGATCCTGGGGGGCCTACCATCAAGAGGTTGTGCGCGCCCGCCGCAGCGATCTCGAGCGCGCGCTTGGCCGTCTCTTGCCCTTTGACCTGGCGAAGATCGGGCCCGTGATCGGCGTACTCCGCGATTCCCGGCGTCGGTGGGCTGAGCAGCCCGTGGCCCTTGAAGTGATTCAGTAGCGACAGCAGGTCAGGTGCGGCGATGACCTCGATCTCGCCCGCCCATGCTGCCTCCGACCCTTGCGCAGCAGGGCATACAAGCCCCTTCCCTACTTCGGACGCATGCAGCGCTGCCAGCAGCACGCCGGGCGAGGCGGTGATCCGCGCGTCGAGCCCGAGTTCGCCGACGACCACATAATCGGCCAGCGCCTCGGCATCGACCACGCCCATCGCGGCCAAGAGCGCGAGTGCAATCGGTAGATCGAAATGCGATCCTTCTTTCGGCAGATCGGCGGGCGACAGGTTCACTGCGATGCGTTTGGGCGGCAGCGACAACCCCATCCCGGCGATCGCGCCGCGCACGCGTTCGCGGCTTTCGCCGACCGCCTTGTCCGCCAATCCGACCACGTTAAACGCAGGAAGTCCTGGAATCAGTTGGACTTGCACCTCGACCGCGCGGGCCTCCAGCCCGAGATACGCCACCGTCGCCACGATCGCCGCCATGCCCGCTCCCCTGCGACTATGACGTCACGCCTTATTCATACCCGATTTGCCTTGTCTGCAAGGACAGGCGGCCAAACACCGTCTTGCCAACCTAATACACCGGACATACATGCCTGTCGTGAACGCCGTCCGCTCTCCCATCCTACGCATCGGCCAATTGGTGCTGGGCGTGCTTCTGATCCTCAGCGCACCGATTCTCGCGCCGCTGCCCGGGCCTGCCGGGATATTTCTGTTCGCGGGCGGGATGATCCTCGTGCTGCGCAATTCGAAGGGCGCGCGGCTGAAATGGGCGCGGTTAAAGCGACGTTGGCCGCGCGCCGGGCATTTCGTCGATCGGATTATGCGGCGACAAAGCGCGATGCGCCGCCATGAGCGGTCGAAGTCATCGAAAAGCGCTACGGCCAAGGCCAGTGCGAATTGACTTACCCGCCCCGTTTCCGTAAGCGCCCACCCATCAAGGCCGTCCCCGTGGCGGCCGTTTTCTATTTGATGACCTAGGGAATGACCAATGAAGCGGACCTTTCAGCCGAGCAACCTGGTACGCGCACGCCGTCACGGCTTCCGCGCACGGATGGCGACGGTCGGCGGCCGGGCAGTGATCCATGCACGCCGCGCGCGCGGTCGCAAGAAGCTGTCGGCCTAACCATACTCGACAAACGCCGCGATTTTCTCGCGGCGAATGCGGGGAAGCGCGCACCGATGCCCGGGTTCGTCCTGCTCATGCGCCCCCGCGACGACGGTGACAAGACGATGCGAATCGGCTTCACCGTCACCAAGAAGATCGGCAACGCCGTCGTCCGGAACCGCATGAAACGGCGGTTGCGGGCGTTGGCGCGTGAGCTGTTGGCGGAGCGCGGCGTTGTGGGGGCCGATCATGTCTTGATCGGGCGCAGCGGCGGAATCGAGCGCGATTACACGCTGTTGCGAACCGAGCTGGGCAAGGCGTTCCGTAAGGTGACGCCGCAGCCAACCTCCGGCACGACCCCGGCGAAGACCGGCGCCCAGGTGGAAAGGCGGTCGTGATAACGCGCTGCCATCCTTTAGCACCGTGCCCCAACTGGACCCCGACCTCCGCCGGGGTGGTGCCTGGGTATGGATGGCGTGGTGCACAACACGCGACCTCGCCCCGCATCTCGTTTTTCCGCGAAGGCGGGAGTCCAAGCTGGGCCCCACCCTCCGCGGGGACACAATGGGGGGCACGAACGCCCGCGCCGAAATGCTAGCCCGCCTCCTCATTCTGATCGCGCGCGGCTGGCGGCTTGGGCCCTCGCTCGTGCTGCCGTCGAGCTGTCGCTACGATCCTTCGTGTTCCGCCTATGCAATCGAGGCCGTTGGGCGCTATGGCGCGCTCAAGGGGGGCTGGTTGGCGGCGAAGCGTATCGCACGCTGCCATCCGTGGGGCGGGTATGGACCCGACCCAGTCCCAGAGCTGAAGCCTGAGAAATTGAAAGACTCCGCCCTGTGAAAGACGACAAGCAGAATTTCGTGCTGTTCGCTGTGATCGCGGCGCTGATCCTGTTCGGATGGCCGCTGATCCAGGGCAAGTTCTTCCCGACCGCGAATCCGCCGGTCACGAAGATCGAGGGCGGCAAGACCAAGGCGGTCGCGAACCCTGCCGCCGATCCCGCCGCCGACGGTGCCGCCGCCGTGCGCAATCGCGCCGCGGTCATCGCCGAGACGCCGCGCATCCGCATCGAGACGCCGCGCGTGTCGGGATCGATCAACCTCAAGGGCGCGCGGATCGATGATCTCGTGCTCAAGGGCTATGACGAGACGGTCGCGAAGAACTCGCCGCCGATCCGGCTGCTGTCGCCCGCGGGCGCACCCGACGCCTATTTCGCGAGCTTCGGCTGGCGTGCGCAGGGCCTGACCCCGCCCGCTGCCGACGCCGTGTGGACGCCCTCGGGCGCCACCACGCTGACGCCGACGACGCCGGTCACGCTCGACGCGACCAACGCGACGGGTCAGCGCTTCCGCATCCAGATCGCGGTCGATCAGGATTACATGTTCACGGTCCGTCAGACCGTCCTGAACGCCGGCACCGCCCCCGTACCCGTCGCGACCTATGGTCTCGTCAACCGGGTCGGCATCTCGAAGGATCCGTCGTCGATGACGATCCATGTCGGGCCGATGTCGGTCGACAATGGCGGCGCGCACTACCGTCCGAACTACAAGGACATCGACGAGGCCGCGCAGAAGTTCACGACGACCGGCGGCTGGCTCGGCTTCACCGACAAATACTGGCTGACGGCGATCATCCCCGACCAGGGCCAGACGTTCGACGGCCAGTTCCGCGCCGGCGCGAACAAAGCGTACCAGGCAGACTACGCGCTGCAGCCCAAGCAGATCGCACCGGGGCAGGCGATCACGCAGGTCTCGCGCTTCTTCGCGGGCGCCAAGGAAGTCCGCCTGCTTGATCGCTATACCGATCAGCAGGGCGTGGCGAAGCTGGACTATGCGATCGACTGGGGCTGGTTCCGGATCGTCGAGAAGCCGATCTTCTATTATCTCGATTGGCTGTTCCGGATGATCGGCAACTTCGGCGTCGCGATCATCCTTCTAACGGTGACGATCCGAGGGCTGCTGTTCCCGATCGCGCAGCGCCAGTTCAAGTCGATGGCAGCGATGCGCGCGGTCCAGCCGAAGGCGAAGGCCCTTCAGGCCAAGCACAAGGACGACAAGGTCCGCCTGCAGCAGGAGACGATGGCGCTGTACAAGGCCGAGGGCGTCAATCCGCTCGCCGGTTGCGCCCCGACGCTGCTTCAGATTCCGATCATGTATGCGCTGTACAAGGTGTTAATGCTGACGATCGAAATGCGTCACCAGCATTTCGTGCTGTGGATCAAGGATCTGTCCGCGCCCGATCCGCTGACGCCGCTCAACCTGTTCGGCCTCCTCGCCTTCACGCCGCCGCACTTCATCGCGATCGGGGTCGTGCCGATCATCCTGGGCATCAGCATGTACTTCCAGTTCAAGCTGAACCCGACACCGATGGACGACACGCAGAAGCAGGTCTTCGCGCTGCTGCCATGGGTGCTGATGTTCGTGATGGCGCCGTTCGCGGTCGGTCTCCAGGTGTACTGGATCACGTCGAACTGCCTGACGATTCTCCAGCAGAAATTGCTCTACGCCCGGCATCCTGGCCTGAAAGATCCGGTGACCAAGTGAACGACGTTCCCAATCTTGGCCCGGATCTGGAGCAGGTCGATGCACCGTTCACAGCAGAACAGCTCGAACATGCGCGCAAGCTGTTTGCCGGGCATGTCGGCTTCCTGAAGTCCGCGCCAACGCTCGAATTCCTGCCCGACGCGACCGTGCCGGAAGTGGCGTTTGCAGGGCGGTCGAACGTCGGCAAGTCGTCACTGCTCAACGCGCTGACGGGGCGCAACTCGATGGCGCGTACGTCGAACACGCCGGGGCGCACGCAGGAGCTGAACTTCTTCGACGTCGGCGCGCCGCTTGCCTTCCGTCTCGTTGACATGCCCGGCTATGGCTTTGCCAAGGCGCCAAAGGATGTCGTCAAGAAATGGCGTTTCCTAATCAACGACTTCCTACGCGGGCGTGACGTGTTGAAGCGCGCGCTGGTGCTGATCGATTCGCGCCACGGGATCAAGGACGTCGACCGTGAGATCCTCGAGATGCTCGACAAGGCCGCGGTCAGCTATCGCATGGTCCTGACCAAGGCGGACAAGATCAAGGCGTCCGAACTGGTCGAAGTGACCGAACGCACCGCGATCGAGGCACGCAAGCGTCCCGCCGCGCATCCCGACATCCTGGTCACGTCGAGCGAATACGGGATGGGCATCCCCGAACTGCGCGCGGCCGTCGTCGAAGCGGTTAGCTAGGACGACATCGGTTGCGGGTTCGCACGCTAAACGCAACCTGATCGGTTCAACCTGCGTTTTGCACCTGACACGGTGCGTCAAACTTCGTAGCTTCTCGCAAAAGGGGAGTGCGTAAATGCGTAAGCGTGCAGGGGCGATTCTGGCTATGGTTGCCATGCTGTCGGGCTGCGGGGGAAGCGACAGCAGCAAGGTATCGACGGGCGGCAGTACCCCGTCGCCGACGCCAACTGCTTCGACGGGCTGTTCTCTGCGTGAGCGTCAGGACTGGGCCGCGTCGCAGTTGCGCGAATGGTACCTATTCCCGGATACGCTGCCCGCCACGCTGAGCCCCGCATCCTACACGACGGTCGACGACTATATCGACGCACTCACCGCCACCGCGCGGGCGCAGCGCAAGGACCGCTTCTTCACCTATCTTACCTCGATCAAGGAAGAGGACGCCTATTACGCGTCCGGCTCGAGCGCAGGCTTCGGACTGCGGTTCGCATTGGACCAGACCGGCCGCCGGCTGTTCGCGGCGGAAGCGTTCGAAGGCGCGCCCGGGCTCGCGGCGGGAATCGATCGCGGTACCGAGATTGTGGCCATCGGTACGACGTCGGCGAATCTACGCACCGTCAGCGCGATCATCGCCGCCGAGGGGACGGCCGGGCTCACCACCGCGCTTGGCCCCGATACGGTCGGCACCGCGCGCGTGATGCAGATCAACGACGCGGCGGGCACGCGTACCGTTACCGTGACCAAGAGCGATTTCTCGCTGCTGCCGATATCGACCCGCTACGGAGCGAAGATCATTCAGGATGGCGGCCAGAGCGTCGGCTACATCAATCTGCGGACGTTCATCAAGACCGCCGAACCAGCGCTGAAGACCGCCTTCGCCGATTTCCGCGCGAAAGGCGTCACCCGCGTGATTATCGATCTGCGCTACAATGGCGGGGGGCTGATCGAGACTGCGGAATATCTCGGCGACCTGCTCGGCGGGGCGCGATCGACGTCAGAGGTCTTCGACTATGTGACGTTCCGTACCGAGAAGGCATCGAACAACACCACCCGGTTCTTCGCGCCCCAGGCCGAATCGATCGCGCCGACACGGATCGCGTTCATCGGCACTGGCGGCACGGCATCGGCGAGCGAACTGGTGATCAACGCGTTCACACCGTATTTGCACACCAATGCCGGGCTGATCGGCACCAACACGTATGGCAAGCCGGTCGGCCAGATCGCGCTCGACAAGGATGCATGCGACGATCGCCTGCGCGTGGTGGCGCTGGCGACGCAAAATGCGGCACGCAACGGCAATTATTATGACGGGCTGGTGAGCACCGTCGAGGCGTCGTGCCAGGCGTCGGACGAGATCGCCTACCAGCTGGGCGATCCGCTCGAATCCTCCACGCGGCAGGCGCTCAACTTCCTCGCGGGGCGCAGCTGCACGCCGATCACGGGCGATGCGAGCGCCCGCTCGCTGCGCACGTCCACCACGCGGCAAGACCTGCTGATCCCGGATCGTCCGGGCACCGCGCAGCGCGACGTGCCGGGGCTGTTCTGACCCGTGCACGCCGTGCAGCGGAGATATGAGCGGGGCGATTGCCTCTTGTCGCCCCCTGGCCTAGCACCGCGCACATGAAACTGATCATCGGCAACAAAGCTTATTCCTCTTGGTCGCTGCGCGGCTGGCTCGCGTGCAAGCAGGCGGGGCTGCCGTTCGAGGAGGTGGTCGTGCCGATGTACGACGCCGATTGGGAAAAGCGCCGCGCGGGCGACGAGTTCGCACCGTCGTCGGGCAAGGTGCCGATCCTGTGGGACGGCGACGCGGTAGTGTGGGACAGCTTAGCGATCGTCGACTACCTCTCCGACAAGGTCGGGCGCGAGCGGTTCTGGCCCGAGGACAATGCCGCGCGCGCGATGGCGCGATCGATGGCGGCGGAGATGCATTCGAGCTTTGCCGCGCTGCGCCGCAAGCACAGCATGAACGTGCGGCAGGTGTTCCCCGCGCGCACGCCCGATGACGACGTGCTCGCCGAATTGCAGCGGATCATGGAGATCTGGGCACAGGCGCGCGCACGCTTCGGCGGCGGCGGCGATTTCCTGTTCGGGCAGTTCGGTGCCGCAGACATCATGTTCGCGCCGGTCGTCACGCGGATCGTCACCTACCAGCTGCCGATCGCGCGCTTTGCCGCCGGCTATATGCAGGCCATGTTCGAACATCCCTTCATGCAGGACTGGATCGCGTCCGCGCAGGAAGAGGAATGGGTGCTCGAGCAATATGAGCAGCCGGTCGCGACACCCGCCTGATCGCGACCGCGGCGTGATCGACCCCGTTCACCTGACCCAGGCGCTGTTGCGCGCGGACAGTGTCACCCCCGCGCGTGGAACGGTCTTCGACGTGCTGGAAGCGGCGCTCGTGCCGATCGGCTTCGCGGTCGACCGGTTCGTGGTCGGAGAGGCACCGGACGGCCCGGTCGAGAATCTGCTCGCCACGCGCGGTGACGGCCCGCGGCATCTGGCGTTTGCCGGGCATGTCGACGTCGTGCCGCCCGGTGAGGGCTGGACCGGATCGCCCTGGTCCGGTGAGGTCAGCGGCGGGCTGCTGTACGGACGTGGTGCGGTCGACATGAAGGGCGCGGTCGCGGCGTTCGTCGCCGCCGCTAGCCGGAGCGATGCCGACACGGGCACGCTGTCGCTGATCATCACCGGCGACGAGGAGGGGCCGGCTACGTTCGGCACCGTCGCGCTGATGGAGCGGATGGCCGCGCGCGGGATCGTACCCGAGCTGTGTCTGGTCGGCGAACCGACCTCGACCGAACGGCTCGGCGACATGGTGAAGATCGGGCGACGCGGCTCGGTCAACATCTGGATCGACGTGCCGGGGCGGCAGGGGCATGTCGCCTACCCGCATCTCGCCGACAATCCGATCCCGCGACTGATCGCGATCCTCGCCGAGATCGAGACCGTCGTGCTCGACGAGGGGACCGACTGGTTCCAGCCGTCGAATATCGAGGTCACCGACATCACGGTCGGCAACCCTGCGCATAACGTCATTCCGGCGCAGGCCTCGGCGCGGCTCAGCATCAGGTTCAACGATCGCCATCGCGGGGCGGATCTGATTGCTCGGATCCGCGGTATCGCGGAGCGCCACGCGCCGGGTGCGGTGGTGAGGGGCAAAGTCTCGGGCGAGGCGTTCCTGACCGAGCCGGGGGCGTTTTCGACTCTGCTGTCGGAGGCGATTGTCGCGGCGACCGGGGTCACGCCGACGCTTTCGACCACCGGTGGCACCTCAGACGCGCGGTTCCTGTCGAAGCTGTGCCCGGTGGTCGAGTTCGGACTGATCAACGCGACGATGCACAAGGTCGACGAAGCGGTCGCGGTCACGGATCTGCTGACGCTGACGGATATCTATGCGAACGTGATCGCAAGGGCGCTGCGTTAGCCTCGCTTGGCCGCGTGCTACTCCCGCCCGCGGCGCAGGACGATGTACAAGGCCCCCTGCCCGCCGTGGCGCGGATGCGCGCCACGGACGGCGGCGATCGAGTCCGCGTGACGCGAGCCCGCCAGCCAGTCCGTCACCGCCGAGCGGATGGCACCGCGGGCATGCGGGCGCTCGCTCTCTGGCCGTGGCGGCTTGCCCGTCACCAGCAACAGCACGCGATCACCGCGCGCGATCGCCCGGCCCAGCCCGACATCGAGCATCGCATGCGCCGATGCCAGCGTATGCCCGTGCAGATCGATCGAACTGTCGGGGCTAACCACACCGCGGGTAAGCCGCTTGTCCCAACCGCCGTCGAGCGTGTTCGCGGTAATGGGCTTGGCGACCGGTCGCGACGCGACAGCCGGCTTTGCGCCGGGTCGGCTGGCGAACGGCGTGACGACCGTCCGGACGAGCGGCTTGACCCGGCCCATCGGCGCGGGCGGTGGCGGGATGATTTTCCCGTTGGGCCCGATCAGCGGCTTTGGCGGTGGCGGCAACGGCGGCGCGCGGTCCGGAATACGGATCGCGACGACGCGCATCGGCCGGACGCTCGCCATCACGCGCGCCCAGAGCTGCGCTTCGTCAGGGTTGAGCGGTCGGCCCGCCATCTTGCGCCCCATTCGCTAGACCGTTGAACCGCTGGCCGTTGAGCCGCTGCACGGTACCGATCGGCAGCAGCAGGAACGCGGTACCGCGCCCGGCCATGCCGCCCGCGGTCGACTCCGCGGCGGGGCCCGCGCCCCAGAACGTATCGAAGCGGTTGCTGCCCTTGATCGCGCCGCCGGTATCCTGCGCGACCCACATCCCGCTTGCGTCCTGCCGGTCGAGCGAGAGGAACACGGGCGCGCCGAGCGGCACGAACTTGCCGTCGGCCGCAGCGCTGACCTGACCGGTCACGGGCAGCCCGAGCGCGCCCAGCGGTGCCCCCTCCAGTTCGCGGAAGAACACGAAGCTCTTGTTCTCGCGCATGATCGCCTGGCCCTCGGTGGGGTGCGCGTGCAACCACGCGACGATCCCCTGCATCGAGGTCTGCCCGGGTTGCAGCAACCCGCGCGACTTCATCAGCGCGCCGATGCCGGTATAATCGCGGCCGTTCTGCGTCGCATAGCCGATCCGCAGGATCTCGCCATCGGGCAGGCGCAACCGGCCCGAGCCCTGAATCTGGAGGAAGAACAGCTCGACCGGATCGCGCGCCCAGGCCAGGATCGGTGCACGGCCGTCGATCGCGCCCTGCTCGATCGCGGTACGATCATAATAGGGCACCAGGTTGCTGCGATCGACACGACCGCGGACCTTCTTGCCCCTCAAGCTGGTCGAGAACGCGCCGAGATCGACATCGATCAGGTCGTTCGGCCGGCCGTAGATCGGTGTATAGCCCTCACGCCGCTCGAGCGAGCCTGCAATCTCCGGCTCGTAATAGCCCGTCGCGAACGCCTTGCCGTCGCCGACCTGCGCCGCCTCGAACCACTGGTTGAAAAAGACGCGCGCACCGCCGCGAGGGACCGAGGCCGCCGCGGTGCATGCGGGCTGCCAATCGGCGCCACGCGTGAGACCGGACGTATCGATACGCCGGACCAGCGACGGGCAGCTGGTCACGAACGCGGACAACGCCGACTGCGCCTGCGTCTCGTCGATCGGGAGGCTCGCGATCGCCGGGCCAGCGATCACGCCCGCGGCGGCCGCGTTGACCGGCGCAGTCGGGGCGATCACAGGAACCGGGAGCATCGGCACCGCGCCGACAATCCGCGCGGGCATCTGGATCCCGCGGATATTGGGCGAAGCGCCCGTATCGCGCGAGGGATGGACGCGCACCGGCTCTCGCGGCGTATCGCTCGCTGTAGTGCCGCCGCGATCGACGGGCGCAGGGCCCGAGCGTGGCGGCTCGACACCGCCGACGCACGCGCTCACCAGTAGCGAGAGACCGAGGCCCCCGAGCGCGCGGCCCCTGAACTGCACGATCACGCCTCGTCGGTGTCGGCGAGCTTCCAGTTCGGATCGCTGCTCTTGAGCGTCCGTGCGAAGGTCCAGACGTCGTGCGTCTCGACCGCGTCGGTCAGCGATCCGGCCAGGACGTTGCCCTCGCCGTCGCGCGTCACCGCCGCGATGTCCGCATCGAAGCGTACGGTGATCCGCGCATCGCGGCCCGACACGCTCGCATCGGCAATCACCGCGCGCTCGATCGAGACGAGGCGATTGTCGAGCACTTCGCCCGCGGCGACACGCGCCGCGATCGCCTCGGCAAAGGCGGCGCGGACGTCGTCCTCGGCGAGATAGCCGAGTTCGTCCTCGTCACCCTTCCAGAACGCCTCGAGCACCATCCGATAGGCGCCTTGCGCGCCTTCGAGGAACTGGTTGACGTCGAACCCGGATTCGGCGGCGACGATCGCGCGCAGGCCGGCTTCGGCGCGCGGCTCGATATTGCGGCTGACGACTTCGCGTGGCTCGGGCGTCGCGTCGACCGTTCGCGGAACGGCGGCGAGCGCGGGGCGGTCCTCGGCCGTACGCGGCAAGGGCTGTTCATGCCCTGTCCGCTTGCCGAGCACGCTATACAGTCGCATCGCCAAGAAGCCTGCAACCATCGCGAGAAGAACTACGTAAAACAACCGTGCCTCCGATCTTCGGGCTAACATAGGCCAAAGCTGCGCTTATTCAAACCCGGGCCCGTTGAAACGCCCGGTCGGCACTGCTACTCGCACCCACCTGACCGATATGAACGCGCAAGCGTGCCGCTTCGGTCCCTATTTCACGCTTCTTCGCAAGGACACGACGAATGGATGATCAGGACAATGGCGTGACCGCGCCCGACCAGATGGGCGACCAGGCGCTTGCCAACGGCGAGGACACGATCCCCGCGGCCGGCCTGATCTCGCAATACGTCAAGGATCTGTCGTTCGAGAACCCGAACGCGCCTGCGGTCTACCAGAACCAGACCCCGCCGGCGATCGACGTGCAGTTCAACATCGGTGCGGCGCAGGTCGGCGACGAGGTGCACGAGGTCGTGCTCAAGATCGACGTTCGCGCCGAGACCGAGGGCCAGGTCGCGTTTATCGTCGACCTGTCGTACGCAGGCCTCTTCGGGCTGCGCAACATTCCCGCCGAGCATGTCCAGCCGTTCCTGCTGGGCGAGGCCCCGCGCCTGCTGTTCCCGTTCGCACGCCGCGTGCTGTCGGATGCGGTGCGTGACGGCGGCTTCCCGCCGCTGCTGCTCGAGCCAATCGATTTCGGCCAGCTGTACCTGACTCAGTCGGAGCAGCAGGGCATCCAGCCGAACGTCGGCGATTTCGGCCAGGCCTGAACGACCGGGGGCGGAGCGCAATTTAAATGAACCTGACCAAGGCGCTGGGATCGGTCGGCGGGCTGACGCTCGCCAGCCGAGTCCTGGGGTTGGTGCGCGATTCGCTGTTCGCGCGGTTCGTCGGTGCCGGGTTCGCGTCCGACGCGTTCCTGATCGCGTTCCGCCTCCCCAACATGTTCCGCGCCCTCTTCGCCGAGGGCGCGTTTGCCGCCGCGTTCATTCCGATGTTCAATCGGAAGGTCGGCGACAAGAACGGTCGTGGCCTGCCCGACGGCATCGCCTTCGCCGAGGACGCGCTGTCCGCGCTCCTGCCGACTCTGATCGTGATGACGGTGCTGCTGGAAATCGCGGCATGGCCCGTCACCTGGCTTCTGACCTTCGGGTTCAACGGGGCGAGCGCGGAGCGGTTCGACTATGTCGTCCATCTCTCGCGGATCACCCTGCCCTATCTGCTGCTGATCAGCCTTGTCTCGCTGCTTGGCGGCATCCTGAATTCGCTGCACAAATTCTGGATCAACGCCGCGGCGCCGATCCTGCTGAACGCGACGCTGATCGCTGCGCTGCTGCTGTTCCATGATCACCAGCCGCTGTTGACCGCGCGCAACCAAGCTATCGCGGTCACCGTATCAGGTGCGCTGCAGCTCGGCTGGTTGATCTGGGCCTGCCGTAAGTCGGGCGTCTCGCTCCGCCTCAAGCGCCCGCAGCTCAACCCCGACGTGAAGAAGCTGATGTCGCTGATCTGGCCGGCTGCGGCCGGCGCGGGCGCGGTGCAGATCAACCTCGTCGTCTCAACCGCGCTCGCCGCCGCACTCCTGCCTGCGGGCTCGGTGTCGTACATTTATTTCGCCGACCGGCTGAACCAGTTGCCGCTCGGGCTGATCGGGATCGGTCTCGGCACCGTCCTGCTCCCCACCATCTCGCGCCAGCTCGGCCGTGGCGAGGAGGCGGAGGCGATGGCGACGCAGAACCGCGGCATGGAGCTCGCGCTGTTCCTGACGCTTCCCGCTACGGTCGCGCTGATCGTGTGCGGCGTGCCGATCGTCGGCGCGCTGTTCCAGCACGGCAAGTTCGCGCTCGACGACAGCGTGCTGACCGCGCAGGCGCTCGCCGCCTTCTCGATCGGGCTGCCGTCCTATATTCTCGTGAAGGTGCTGACGCCGGGCTATTATGCGCGCTCCGACACGAAGACGCCGGTGCGCTATGCGACGATGTCGATGGTCGTGAATCTCGTCCTCAACCTCGCCTTCATCAAGCCGCTCGGCCATATGGGCCCGCCGCTGGCCACCGCGATCGCGAGCACGGTCAACGTCGCGATGCTCTATCGCACGCTCGTTCGCCGTGGCCATTTCACGCCCGATGCGCGTCTGGTGCGGCGGACGTGGCGGCTGGTGGTCGCCGCGCTGATCATGGGCGGCGTGATGTATTTCCTCAACGACCTGTTCCAGCCGTTCGTGACGGGCAGCAGCGTCGAGCGCTGGGGGGCGATGCTGGTGCTGGTCGCGACCGGCGGCGTCGTCTATGCGATCGCGACATTGCTCACCGGCGCGTTCCGGTTGGGCGACATTTCCACGCTTCTGCGTCGTTCCAAGTAAGGTTTCCCCATGCGCGTCGTCTCCGGCATCAAGCCCACCGGTAATCTCCATCTCGGCAATTACCTGGGGGCGGTGAAGCAGTGGGTGACGCTGCAGGACGACGTCGTGGCGCAGGGCGGAGAATCGATGTTCTTCATCGCCGATCTTCATGCCCCGACCGAATGGATCGCGCCGGCCGAGCTGTCGGCGCACACGATCGAGGTCGCTGCGACGATGATCGCGGCGGGCATCGATCCCGCGAAGTCGATCCTGTTCAACCAGGCGCGCGTGCCAGCGCACAGCGAAATGGCGTGGCTGCTCAACACCGTCGCGCGCGTCGGCTGGCTGAACCGCATGACGCAGTTCAAGGACAAGGCCGGCAAGAACCGCGAGGGCGCAAGCGTCGGGCTCTATGATTACCCGGTGCTCATGGCCGCCGACGTGCTGCTCTACAACGCGACTCACGTGCCCGTCGGCGAGGACCAGAAGCAGCATCTCGAGCTCGCGCGCGACATCGCGACCAAGTTTAACGGCGATTATGGCGTCGAGCTGTTCACACTGCCTGCGCCGCTGATCAGCAAGGCCGCGCCGCGCGTCATGAGCTTGCGCGATGCGTCGGCCAAGATGTCGAAGTCCAACCCGTCCGAACAGTCGGTGGTCAAGCTGATCGACAGCGACGACACGATCGCCGACAAGTTCCGCAAGGCCAAGACCGATCCCGACCTGCTGCCCGCCACCGTCGACGAACTCGGCGACCGGGCCGAGGCGCGCAACCTGCTGACGATCTACGCGGCGCTCGCGGATACCGACGTGGCGAGCGTGCTGAACGAATTTGGCGGCAAGGGCTTCGGCGCGTTCAAGCCCGCGCTGGCGGATCTCGCAGTGGCCAAGCTCGGGCCGATCCGCGACGAGATGGTCCGCCTGCTCGACGATCGCGCGGCGGTGACGGCGGTGTTGCAGGCGGGTGCGGAAAAGGCGCGCGCGCTGGCGGCATCGGTGCTGAAGCAGACGCAGGAGGCGATGGGGTTGCAGGTTTGAGCGACACGCGCCGCGCCGTCGTCCTGAACTCCCTGCCGTCATCCTGACGAAAGTCAGGACCCTGGGTTACGGACGTCAAACTCTGTGGCTCTGGGTCCTGACGTTCGTCAGGATGACGGACGCTGCTTGGCGCGCGCCGATATGACGGCCGTCGCTAAGGACCTTAGCCCTCGAGCTCGCGCATCAGCACGCGCACCGCGGCATCGATATCGCGGTCCGAATCGCGCAGTTCCTCGATCTTGCGCACCGCATGGATCACCGTCGAGTGATCGCGCCCGCCGAACTTGCGCCCGATCTCGGGCAGCGAGCGAGTCGTCAGCCGCTTGGCCAGATACATCGCGATCTGCCGCGGCCGCGCCACCGCGCGCGCGCGCCGCGCCGAGATCAGGTCGAGCGGCTTCAGCTCGAAATGCGCCGACACCAATTTCTGGATCTCGTCGATCGTCACCCGCTTCTGCGCACCGCGCAGGACCTCGCCGAGCGTGGCGACCGCGAAGTCGAGATCGATCGTATCCCCGGTCAGCTGCGCATACGCCACGACGCGGTTGAGCGCGCCTTCCAGCTCGCGGATGTTCGCATGGATCCGGCTGGCGAGCAGGTCGAGCACGTCGGTCGGCACGCGCATGTCGGGGAGGTCGACCAGCTTGCGGTCGAGGATCGTCCGGCGCAGCACGAGGTCGGGCGCCTTGATGTCCGCGACCAGCCCCACCGCCATCCGGCTGACGATCCGCGCCTCGACGCCCTCCAGCGCCTGTGGGCAGCGATCGGCGGAGATCACCAGCCGCTTGCCCGCAGCCATGATCTCGTTGACCGTGTGGAAGAATTCTTCCTGCGTCGCGTCCTTGCCGGCGATGAACTGGAGATCGTCGATCAGCAGCAGGTCGGCGCCGCGCAGCCGCTGCTTGAACGCATGCGTATCGCGCGCGCGCATCGACGCGACGAAATCATACATGAAGCGCTCAGCGGACATGCACAGCACGATTGCGTGCGGATTATGCTCGAGGAACGCATGGCCGATCGCGTGCATGAGGTGGGTCTTGCCCTGCCCCGTGCCGCTATGAAGGAATAGCGGGCTAAACCGCACCGGGCCGGGCTCGGCGAGCACCTTGGCCGCGTTGAACGCCACCTTGTTCGATGGATCGACGACGAATCGCGCGAACGTATACCGCGGGTCGAGCGGCGGACGCTCGGCAGGTACGCCAACCGGCACGGGTGCCGCGACGACCGCAGGCGCGGGCTTTAGCGATGGGTCAACACCGAACTTCATCGATGTCTGGACGGGCGGCGGTGCAGGCTCCACCGCCGGCGCCGCGACGGCGCCTGCAGGTATCGGGGCAGGTACGGGGGTCGATACGGTCAGGTCCGGTACGGGCATGGTTTCGATCGCCAGCACGACAGGCGCGCGGCCTGGTGCGCGGGTCTCGATCTGCACCGTACGGACGTTCGGCAGGATCTGCTTGAATTCGAGCGCGAGTCGATCCGCATAGTGATTGCGGACCCAGTTCGTCATGAACGCCGAGGGTAGCGCGAGGCGGATCGTGTCGCGATCCTCACCCCGGATGAGTTCGATCGGCTTGAGCCACTGCTCGAACAGCCGTGTGCCAGCAGACTCGCGTAAGGACGTCCGAACGCGGGCCCAGGCCTTCTCGGCCTCGGTCGCGTGCGTCACAGATCCTTGCCACTTCGTCACGCGCACACTTCCTCGACCCCGCGCGACGCATCGCGCTGGTGATATAGTTTCGACAGAAAATGGTCCCCCCGACGACCCCAAGGGTCATCCGGCATCTTCGCCCTGTTTGTATGATGCAGCGGTGGAAACCACCGTCGCTGTGACCCCGTTATGAAGCGATCGGCGATCCGAGCAAGGCCTGGATACGTCACATTTTCGAAATAAAGCGGGTTGACTTGATCAAGCCGCGGAAATGCGTCGATATTTTTATAAGTCGCTGTGTTTACGTATTTTTTGCGAATCTGATCTTGTCATGACGGAATTGCGCACCACTCGAATCGTGGGGAATCCTCGGATTCCGCCAACTTATCCTGGGTTATGTTCGCAGACGCAAAAAACCCGCCGGGGATGCCCGGCGGGTGATCCGCTTCGACGATGCCGATACCTTGGACGCTCGCTTATGCGAGCCCGGTGACGGCCTTGGTCAGACGCGCGAACTTGCGGCTCGCGGTGTTCTTGTGCAGCACGCCCTTGGCGACGCCACGCTGCAGCTCAGGCTGTGCCGCGGCCAGTGCGGTGGTCGCTGCGCCCTTGTCGCCCGAAGCAAGTGCTGCTTCGACCTTCTTGATGAAGGTACGGATACGGCCGACGCGGTTGCCGTTCACTTCCGCGCGACGGTCGTTGCGACGGATACGCTTTTTCGCCTGCGGCGTGTTCGCCATGAAGCCCTCTGGATGTTCGAATGAATAAAAAGGGGCGCCGGATTGCTCCTACGCCCTCTCGAAGCCGCGGCCCTAGCCACTCCGAGCCGAATCGTCAACCGACTTCGCTCAGCCTTTCTGGCAACGCGGGCACCAGAAGGTCGAGCGCCCACCCTCCGTGCGCCGCTTGACCGTAGCGCCGCAGTCGCACGCTTCGCCTTCGCGACCATAGACGCGCCATTGCTTCGAGAAATAGCCGAGTTCGCCGTCGGGGCGCACGTAATCGCGCAGCGACGAGCCGCCAGCCAGGATCGCGGCGGTCAGCACCGTGCGAATCGCCTCGACGAGTCGCTCGAGTCGAAACAGCGAGATCCGCCCTGCCGCCCTGCTCGGTGCAATCTTTGCCATGTGCAGCGCCTCGCACACATAAATGTTGCCGAGCCCGGCGACGATTCGCTGGTCGAGCAGCATCGCCTTGATCGACGCGCCGCGCCCTTCGAGCGCTTCGAGCAGATACGCTCCGGTCAGCCCGGGCCCGAGCGGCTCCGGTCCCATGATGAGGAACGGGGGATACCGGGCGATGTCATCGGTCGCCCTGAGATCGAGGAAGCCGAATCGCCGCGGATCGTTGAGCGCGACGACCCGACCCGCCTCCGTGCCGATCAGCAGATGATCGTGCGGCAGCAGCTCGCTCGGATCAACTCGCCAGCGCCCCGACATGCCGAGGTGGAAGATGAGCGTATCACCGCGATCGGTGTCGATCAGCCCGTATTTCGCGCGCCGCCCGAGCGCGGTGACGGTCGCCCCGGTCATCCGCTGGCGCAGGTCGACCGGGATCGCCTTGCGCAGGTCGGCGCGGCGCGGTTCGACTGAGGTCAGGCGCTGGCCTATCAGTACGGGCTCCAGCCCGCGCACGGTGGTTTCGACTTCTGGTAATTCTGGCACGGTTTGCAGCTAGGTTGCATTTGCTCGCGCCACAAGGCGCGGCTAGAGCGCTGGGCATGAACGTCCCCATCGCTCCGGCACCAGACACCGTCTCCTTCGGCTACGAAGACATCCCCGCCACCGAGAAGACCGCGCGCGTCGGCGGTGTCTTCTCCAACGTCGCGGGCAAATACGACCTTATGAACGATGCGATGTCGGGTGGCATGCACCGGCTGTGGAAGGATCGCTTCGTGCGCCGCGTGAAACCGCGTGAGGGCGAGCAGATTCTCGACATGGCGGGCGGCACGGGCGACATCGCGTTCCGCATGGAGCCGTCGGGCGCGTCGATCACGGTCGCCGACATCAACCCGCAGATGCTCGAAGTCGGCATGGAGCGCGCGCAGAAGCGCGGTCTCGACGGCTTGGTGTGGACCGAAGCGAACGCCGAGACACTGTCCTTCCCCGACCGGTTCTTCGATGCGTACACGATCGCGTTCGGGATCCGGAACGTGACCGACATCCCCAAGGCGCTGCGTGAGGCGCACCGCGTCCTGCGGCGTGGTGGGCGATTCTACTGTCTCGAATTCTCGACGACGGTGTGGCCGGGTTTTGCCGAGGTCTATGACGCCTATTCGCACAAGATGGTCCCGAAGCTCGGCCAGCTGCTCGCGCAGGACACCGACAGCTATCGCTATCTGATCGAGTCGATCCGCCGCTTCCCGGACATGCCCAACTTCAAGGGCATGATCGCGGATGCGGGCTTCGTGCAGACCAAGGTCGAGCCGCTATTGGGCGGTCTGGTCGCGATTCACTCGGGCTGGAAGATTTAGTGATCACGCGAAGGCGCGAAGACGCGAAGAGGGGTTCACGCGGAGACGCGGAGACGCGGAGAGCAAGGTTGGCGTCCGCGCGACAGCGCATTACTCACCCTTCGTCGGCGATGAAGAGCAGCAGCCGCGGCGAGGCGCACCCCCTCCGCGCCTCCGCGCCTCCGCGCGAACCCATTCTAACCTCTCTTCGCGCCCCTTCGGCGCAGCTCAGGACAGGCTTCACGCCCTCGCGTGAACCAATCTATCGTTCGGGTGCGCCCAGCCTGTGACCGCCTCGACCACCCACGTCTGGCGGCTCCTAAAATGGGGCCGCATCCTCGCTCGCCACGGCGCGCTGCGCGGGATCGAGCGCGATCCTAACACGCCGGCGCCCGTCCGTCGGCTTGCGCGGATCGCCCGGTTCGGCGCGCGCGTGCCTGCCGTGCCGCGCTATGCCGATGCGTTCCAGGCGATCGGCCCCGCTGCGATCAAGCTCGGTCAGACGCTCGCCACGCGCCCCGATCTCGTCGGCGAGGACGCGGCGCACGACCTGCTGCGGCTGCAGGACCAGCTCTCCCCCGTCCCCTACGCGACGATCGAGGCGGCGATGCTCGCAAGCTTCGGCAAGCCGCTGGAGACCTTGTTCTCGCGCATCGAACCGATCCCGGTCGGCGCCGCGTCGATCGCGCAGGTCCACCGCGCGGTTACCACCGACGGACGCCAGGTCGCGGTCAAGGTCCTCCGCCCCGGCGTCGAGGATGATTTCGCGCGCGCGATCGACACCTATAGCTGGGCCGCCGCCCAGCTCGAGGCGCTCAGCCCCGAGGCGATGCGGCTGCGCCCCCGGCTGACGATCGAGACGTTCAAGCGCTGGACGCTGCGCGAACTCAACTTCCGCCGCGAAGCCGCCTCCGCGTCCGAGCTCGCCGAGGGCATGACCGCCGAGCCCGATTTCGTCATCCCCGCGATCGACTGGGCGCGCTCGACCGCCAAGGTCATGACGATCGAGTGGATCGACGGCATCAAGCTGTCGAACCGCCCGGCGCTCGTCGAGGCCGGCTACGACCTGCCCGGCCTCGCGCAGACGCTGGTCCGCGCGTTCCTGCGCCAGGCGATCGCCGACGGCTTCTTCCACGCCGACATGCATCAGGGAAACCTGTTTGCGCTGCCCGGCAACCGCATCGCCGCGATCGATTTCGGCATCATGGGTCGGATCGACCGGCGCGCACGCGTCTGGCTCGCGGAGATCCTCTACGGCCTGATCACGGGCAATTATAAGCGTGTCGCCGAAATCCATTTCGAGGCGGGCTATGTGCCCGCGCATCACGACGTCGCCGAATTCGCTACCGCGCTGCGCGCGGTCGGTGAGCCGATGCGCGGGTTGCCAGTCAAGGACATGTCGATCGGCATGATGCTCGACAGCCTGTTCTCGATCACGCGCGATTTCGACATGGTGACGCAGCCGCATCTGCTGCTGCTGCAGAAGACGATGGTGATGGTCGAGGGCGTCGCGACCAGCCTCAACCCCGACATTAACCTCTGGGAAGCCGCGGAACCGTTCGTGCGTGACTGGATTCGCGGCGAACTCGGCCCCGAGGCGATCATCGCCGACCGGCTGATCGCCGATCTCCAAACGCTGACCCGGCTGCCCGAACTGGTCCGCCGGATCGAGGCGCATTATCCTGCCCCGGGCGGTGCCCCGCCCACTCCACCGTTGCGCGAGATCGAAGTAATTCGGATCGGCGGCGGCTGGCGCTATGCGGTAGTGGCGGTGGTCGCCGCGCTCGTCGGCATCGCGGGAACTTGGTTCGGTCTGACGTGACGCTGCGCCGCGCCTGCCTATTGCGTTGGCCGAACCGATGCGGCGCGCGCTGATCCCGATCTGGTTGGCAACGCCGTCGCGGTTCGCCAACATGACCCAACCGGCCGCTCGTGGCGTCCTAGCGGCGTTGGCGCTGCTTCTCGCGGTGATGGTAGCAATCACGATCGCTGGGCTATCCGCGTCGCCCGATCAGGCCGATACCGCCTTCTACGCCGCGATCGTCGAAGGCGTTCGTCACGGCGGCAATTACTACGCGGTAACGGCGGAGGCGCTGCGTGCAGGAGGCTATCCGCTTGCGCCATTCGCCGCGTTCGCGTTGCCGACGCCCGTGGTGATCCAGGCGGCGCTGCCCGATATCGTGGCGATGGCGATACTCTGTCTGCTGACCGCTGCGGTGGCGTTTACGTGGTATGCGCGGGTCCAGCCCGCGCTGAAGGCACGCGGCGCGCGGGCGATGGTTGCGCTGCTGCTGTTCGTCAGCCTGGCACCGCTGCTGAGGCCCTCGTTCGCACCATTGCCCGAGCTGGGGGCGGGGCTCGCGATTGCGCTGTCACTCGGGGTGAGGCGGTACGATCGCCCGCTCGATACCGTCGCCCTGGGGCTGGCGGCCGCGGTGATCTGCGCAGTCGCTATGCTCTATCCGATCGTCATGCTGGCGTTCGCGTTGGTCGAACAACGGCGCCGCGAAGCACTCGGCTGGGCGGCCGTATTGTTCGTCATCGTGATCGTGCTTGCGGTCCACGCGCAGGCGGTGGCGCAGGTCGTCAGACCGCTCGACGCGAGGCTGTTCGATTGGACCGGATGGCTAGGCCTTGGCGCGTTCGTGTCGGCGGCGACATCTGTACCTGCGCTTGCCTGGATGCCGGGGTGGCTTGCCGCGCCGATCATCGGGATGGCGCTGTTCGGCTGGGCGACGTGGCGCGATCCGCTCGCTCCTCGGGCGCTTGCGACGATTGTCCTGACTGCGTTGCTGATCGCTGTGTTCTCACGCGAGGATACCCAGCATTGGGCGCTGCTGGCGACACCGTTGTTGCTGACCGGGCTAGTCTTCGTTCCCGACGGCCTGCGCGATCTGGTCCACGCCGCGCAAGACAGCCGGCGCATTACCGTGACGCGGATTATCCGCTAGGGACGCTATCATGACGCGCATTCTCCTGATCGTCGGTGGCGGGATCGCTGCCTATAAGGCCGCCGAGCTGATCCGCCTGCTGAAGACTCGCGGTCATGCGGTGCGATGCGTGATGACCGACTCCGCGCAGCATTTCGTCACGCCGATGACGCTCGCCGCGCTCAGCGAAGACAAGGTCTATACGACGCTGTGGGATCTTAAGGACGAGGCCGAGATGGGGCATATCCAGCTCAGCCGCGAGGCGGATCTGATCGTCGTCGCACCCGCGACCGCGGACCTGATGGCGCGTATGACGGCCGGGCTCGCCAACGACCTTGCGACGACGCTGCTGCTCGCGACGGACAAGCCCGTCCTCGTCGCGCCGGCGATGAACGTGCGGATGTGGAGTCATGCCGCGACGGTCCGCAACGTCGCCCAGTTGCGCGCCGACGGCGTGACGGTGATGCTGCCCGACGAGGGGATGATGGCCTGCGGCGAATACGGCCCCGGTCGCCTGCCCGAGCCGCCCGCGATCGTCGCCGCGATCGAGGCGATGCTCGCCCCTGCCGCGCCGAAACGGCTGGCGGGCCGCCATATCCTCGTCACGGCAGGACCGACGCACGAGCCGATCGACCCGGTTCGCTACATCGCCAACCGTTCGTCGGGCAAACAGGGCTTCGCGATCGCCGCAGCGCTGGCACGGCTCGGCGCACGCGTGACTCTGGTTGCGGGCCCCGTGACGCTGCCCACCCCGCCCGCGGTCGACCGGATCGACGTGGAGACCGCACGCGAGATGGCGGACGCGGTGGACCATGCGCTGCCCGCCGATGCCGCGGTCATGGTCGCCGCGGTCGCGGACTGGCACGTCGATTCGGTGCCGCAGAAGATCAAGAAGGGCGAGGCCACGCCCATCCTGACGCTGGCGGAAAACCCCGATATTCTCGCGACATTGGCGCGCAGCCCGCACCGTCCCCGCCTGCTGATCGGCTTCGCCGCCGAGACCCAGCGCGTCATCGAACACGCGGTTGCCAAGCGCGTGCGCAAGACCGCCGACTGGATCGTCGCCAACGACGTGTCGGGCGACGTGATGGGCGGCGCGGACAACAGTGTCAACCTCGTGACCGAAACCGGCGTCGAAAGCTGGGAGCGGCTGCCCAAGAACGCGGTCGCCACCCGACTGGCGGAGCGCATCGCCGATGCGCTAGAAGCCGCGCCATGATTCATATCGAACTCAAACGCCTGCCGCATGGCGAAGGCCTGCCTTTGCCTGCCTATGCCACCGATGGCGCCGCGGGCATGGACGTCGTTTCCGCCGAAGCGCTGACGCTAGCCCCCGGCACGCGCGCCGCGATCGCGACCGGCTTTGCGATCGCGATTCCCGCGGGTCACGAAGTCCAGGTCCGTCCCCGCTCCGGCCTCGCGCTCAAGCACGGCGTCACCTGCCTCAACACCCCCGGCACGATCGACAGCGACTATCGCGGCGAAGTGAAGGTGATCCTCGCCAATCTCGGCGACGCGCCGTTCGCGATCGCGCGCGGCGACCGTATCGCGCAGCTCGTCCCCGCGATCGTGCTGCGCGCGTCGGTCGGTGAAGTCGACGCGCTCGAGGACACGGCCCGCGGCGCAGGCGGCTTCGGATCGACCGGCCGATGATCGCCACGCTGCTCGCCCTGCTCCAGGTTGTCGCGACGACCGCCCAGACGACACCGCCCATCCCCGCGCCGACGACGGTCCCGAGCCTTCCGTCCTCTGGCGGCCCGTCGACCGGCGTCCCGCTGGCCCCGCAGGACTGGAGCGGGCTGCCCGTCCTGCGCATGCGCCGGTCCGCGACGACGCAGGCGAATACGTCAACCTATGTCCACGGCGAGGTGCTTGCCGGACGATGCGACAAGGCGGTCCGGACTGAAAGCGGCTGGACGCTGACGCTGGATCTCGCGGTGCTCGCGACGCCGCAGGGCCGGTTGCGCCGGGTCACGCCGCGCGCGATCGATTGCCCGACCGTGGAGCAATATGCCGCCGGCGTGCTTGTCGGGACGCCACGCGATTCGCTCGACCTCGGCGATCCGCAGGGCGATACCTGGTACCGCACCAGCATGACCTTTGCATGGACGGGCAATTGACCGGCATGACGCTGTCCGATGACGAACTG
>NZ_LMLD01000010.1:42589-43916 GCF_001421825.1 Sphingomonas sp. Leaf38
CCGCGACGGTCGCGGTGGTCGGTGCGGGCGGCATCGGCTCCCCCGTGATCCAGTATCTCGCGGCCGCGGGCATCGGTCGGCTGACCCTGATCGACGACGACACTGTCGAGCCCTCGAACCTTCAGCGGCAGACGATCTTCACGACCGCCGATACCGGCGCGGCCAAGGTCGCGGCGGCGGCCGATGCCGCGCGGCGGATCAACCCGCACGTCGCCGTCACGACTCACGGCGCCCGGATCGATCCCACCAATGCCGCCGAACTATTGTCCGGGGCCGATGTCGTGCTCGACGGCTGCGACAATTTCGCGACCCGGTTCTGCGTGGCGGACGCGGCGCATGCGCTGCACATCCCGCTGGTGTCCGCCGCGGTCGGTCAGTTCGAAGGGCAGCTCGCCACCTATCGCGGGTGGGAAGCTGACAAGCCGTGTTATCGCTGTTTCGTCGGCGACGCCCCGGAGCGCGCAGAGACGAGCTGTGCCGAGGATGGCGTCCTCGGGCCAGTCACGGGCGTGCTCGGCAGCCTTGCCGCGCTCGAAGTGCTGCGCGCGATCGCGCGGTTCGGCGACGATCAGGCGGGCAAGCTGCTGCTGATCGATCTGCTGGCGCTGCGGTTCCGGACGATCAGGCTGCCCAAGGATCCGGGCTGCCGGGGCTGCGGATCCGGGCCCGCCCGGCTAGCCGAGTAGACCCCGCGCGGCCTTGACTCCCCCACCAATTCCGCTAAGGCGCGGCTTCGTTCGGCGGGCTTGCTCGTCGAACTCCGTCCGAGACAGTGGGTGCACCGGGTTTGCCGGCGCTTAATCTCCCACCTAGACGGGGAATGAGATTTTGCGGAGTGCCTCGTGCGCCTGCCCTCTCCCATGCCCCATCGACGAGACACCCGGAGACGCGGGCTTGTCTGCGCCTCCGGTTAGTAACCGGGTCCACCATGCAAATGGTGAACCTGAAAACGTGGAGAATGGCATGGATCGTGATCAAAAGACCGCGGCCGTAGCCGAGCTGAACCGCACCTTCTCCGAGGTCGGCGTCGTCGTTGTGACGCGCAACCTCGGCCTGACCGTCGCACAGTCCACTGTGCTGCGGAACAAGATGCGCGACGCCGGCGCGACCTACAAGGTCTCGAAGAACAAGCTTGCCAAGATCGCCATGGACGGCACCGACTACAGCTCGCTGGGCGACATGCTCACGGGTCCGGTCGGTCTGGCCAGCTCCATCGATCCCGTCGCGGCCGCCAAGGTGGTCGTGGAATTCGCGAAGACGAACGACAAGTTCGAAATCGTGGGTGGGGCGATGGGCGCGACGACCCTCGACGTCGACGGTGTGAAGG
>NZ_LMLD01000010.1:43973-52176 GCF_001421825.1 Sphingomonas sp. Leaf38
CGCCACGAAGCTGGCGACGATCACGCAGGCTCCGGCAGCGCAGCTCGCGCGCGTGCTTTCCGCCTACGCGGAGAAGGAAGCCGCCTGATCTTGCAGGCTCTTTCGTTACTTTTTGAACTGATGGGGCATGTGCCCCGAGATGGAGATTTATCATGGCAGACCTGAACGCACTCGTTGAGAGCCTGAGCGAACTGACCGTTCTCGAAGCAGCTGAGCTTTCGAAGCTGCTCGAAGAGAAGTGGGGCGTTTCGGCCGCAGCAGCGGTTGCAGCACCGGCAGCAGGCGGCGGCGCAGCTGCTCCTGCAGCAGAAGAGCAGACCGAATTCGACGTCATCCTGACCGGCGACGGTGGCAAGAAGATCAACGTCATCAAGGAAGTCCGCGCGATCACGTCGCTCGGCCTGACCGAAGCCAAGACGCTGGTCGAGTCGGCTCCCAAGGCCGTCAAGGAAGGCGTGTCGAAGGACGAAGCCGCCAAGATCAAGGCACAGCTCGAAGCAGCTGGCGCGACCGTCGAGGTCAAGTAAGCCGCAGCGGGAGAGACGCTTTAGCCACGCTAAAGCGCACTCCCCGCAAGGCCGGCCGGCGGCATTCATGCCGACCGACGAAGCAGGGGCTTTGCCCCCGCTGGCCGCAGCTAAAAAAAGGGCGGCCCCAGCGATGGGGTCGCCCTTTTTCGTATGTGTCGTACTCTCAGCGTGAATGGGCGGCTGACACGTAAGGCGATCCCGGCGGGGTCCGCAGGAGCGCCGACCGACCCTTTGAACCTACATGCTGGTGCGGCCTAACGGTGTACCCTCGCTCCGCCGCGCCCCGAAGAGCGCGGCCGCCAACGCCTAGCGGTCGAAGGTCGCCGCGTGGGGGCGTGCCGCGACGCTCGTGTGCATCTTGGCGGGACCATCCAGCCAGAACGGCGCGAGCTTGGCGGAGTCGACGCGTTCGATGCCGATGACCCACGCACGCGCGGTCTGCGCGTCGTCGCCCGCGGTGGCGTAGAGGATGTTGGTGGCGACGACGGGGACGAACATCGGCCGGTTGGCGGCGGTCATCGTCTGGATCGCCTCTCGTGCGATCGCGACGACCGTGCGGATCTTGCGCGTCTCGCCCGGCGCCAGTGCGAATGGCGGCGCGGCCGGACGGCTGACCGGGCTTGCGTTGAACTGGGCAAGATCAGCGTCCTGGCCTGCGTGCGCGGTCAGGAGCGCCACGCCGGTGCGGATCGCGGTGGCGGGCACAATGCCGGTGTTGGTGACGATGAGCTCGCACTCGACGGTCGCGCTGAGCATGTTGAGACCCGCACGCAAGGGGCGGAGATCGCAGGTCAGGCGCGCACGCGGTGCAGCCGCCGGCGTCTTTGCACGGGGTTCGAGGAACTGCGGTGCTGCGACCGCGACGGCAGGCAGCGCAGCGGCGGGAGCGACCGGAGTGCTCACGGGCTCGACCGGCGCGACGACGGGAGCGGGCGCAACAGGCTGCGGGGCCGGTGGCGCGATCGGCTCGACGACGGGTTCGGCCTCGATCCGGTCCTGCCTGCGTCCGCGTGGCGTGCGGCGAAGTGCCCAGAGCGCCCCCAGCACCACGACGATCGCCACGAGCGAGAGCCAGAGCGGCATCGCCCTGCCCATCTCCGGTGCGGAGACCGTCGATTGGGCCGGCGTGACGGGGGTCGGAGCCGGTGCGGGTTGCTCGGCTGCGGGTTGCGGGGACGGTTGCGGGGCGACCGGCTGGGGAGCTACCGCTTGCGTGTCGGCTGGCGTCACATCTTGTGCTGGCGGCGGCGATACCGTCTCGGGCGTACGCGTCGTCACCGGCGCAGGCTCGGTAGCCGACGAGCGGGTCGCCGTCGTCGAGGGACGGGTTTGCCGGGTCTGCTGCTCGTCGCGTGCGGCGGGACGGTCGGCGGTGGTCTTTTCCGGGGCGGACTCGTCCTTCGCGCGCGGACGGGCCGCCCGGCGGGGTACCGGCGTCTCGGTCGGCAGCGCGATCTTGGGCGTGTCGGGGATCGGGATCGTCGTGGTCTGCGGGGCAGGATTGGCAAGCCCCTCCAGCCCGCGGACCGGCGCGGTCTTTTCGGTCTGCGCCATCGCCGGGATCGCCGACGTCAGCACGGTCATGGTGGCGAGCAGGGCGGCCAGCGCCCCGCGATCGGTCGTCATCGTCGAAAAATCCCCTGCGCGCGGTCGTGGCGGCGTTGTGGGCGGGGGAGGCTGAACGACGCCCGACGGCAACCCGCGATGCGACGAGCCGCACCGGGGTAGCGGTGAAACGTGATGACGGTTCGGAAGGCTAGGCCGGTCGCCTCCCCGCCCGCCCGGTACGCACAGTGGCCGGACGATCGCTCAAAGCCCGCTTGCGGTCGTGCATTTGTCCTTGGGTGGAAACCGCTCGTCGGGCGTCGGCGACTGGAAATCCTTGTTGCGCGCGCGGAACATCGCGATACGCGTAAAATTGACCGGCAGCGAGAGCATGCGGAACGGGATATCCGTCATGATCGGCCGATAGCGATAGCTGACCTGAACGTGAAACAAGATCTCACCGAGCGGCAACTGCCGACCAGCGGGCAGCGACGCGGTGGCGATAGTCTTGTTGCAGCCCACCTGTGGCGCGACGACATAACCGCCGTCGAAGCGTTGCCACAGTATCTGGTTCTCGGTCGTGCCGTTCTTGTCGGTGTCGGTACCGCGTACCCCGGTGATGACGATCCGCCCGTCATTGCGCAGATCATAGGGTCGCGCGGTCAAGTCGACTGCGCTGAACAGGTCGTAGATCTGGGCCTCGCCGATACCGATATCGCCGGTACCGCTCTGCGCGACGAGATCCGCGCTCATCGCGGCAAGACGCTGCACGCGGTTATTGGCCATGATGTAGTTGCCGAACTCGATCGCGGTCAGCATGAAACCCAGGAAAAGCGGAAGCGCCAGCGCGAATTCGAGCATCGCGACGGCGCGCCGCGTGCGCAGGAGCGTACGCAGCAGCGCTGTCAACAGCGGCGCGCGCCTCACGACGCACTCGTCACGACGGCTTCGTTGCGGACCACCGTCGCGGCCGACAACGGGATCACTCCCGCCCCATAGCCGATTGCGCTCCCCACGAACCCGAACAGGACCCGCTTGGGGAATTTCACGGTATAACTCACGACGTCGCCGGGCCCGCCCAGCGTATTGCCGGCGACCGGGGTCGCATTGTCCCACATGCCGTTCCGGTTGCGATCGACATAGGGTTCGCCCTTGTCATACTGCTTATTGCCGTTCGCGTCGGTGTAGGTTTCGGGGAATGCGGTGCTGAAATTGCGATAGACGGTCGTGACAATCTCGATCGACTTGCCTGGCGCGGTGTTAAAATCGCTCATCGACTTGGCGATGCTTGCACGCATAATCGCGGTACGCTCCGATTCCTTGGTTTCGAGCGTGGCGGTCGCGGCGCGCGCAGCCTCGGTTACCGCGCCCTCCAGCACGACCCGCGCGAACAACATGTGGCCGAACTCGATCGCGCCGCAGATTAGCGACAGCATCGCCGGCAGAATGATCGCAAACTCGACGATGGTGACGCCGCGCACGTCGGTGCGCAGCCTAGCGGAAACCGTCACTGGACGAGGTGGAGATCGACGAGTTCGGACGCGATATCGTCGAACGCCGCCTTCAGCGTTGCGGTGTCAGACGTCTGATAGACGTGCCCCGGCGCGCACTGCTCGAACATCGCCAGCGTGTTCCGGTCGGTCGTCGTCAGCGCGACGATGTACACCTTCGGCGCATTGTTCTCCGCCTGGAGCGCGGCGCAGGTCTTGGCGAACCGCCGTTCGGACTGTCCGATAAGCCCCCCTTTGCTCGCCGAGATCGGCGAGTCCGCATAGTTGCCGTAGAAGGTCCAGGTCCGGTCCTCATAGCCGTTCTGGCTTGCGCCTAGCGCGGTTTCGCCATCGGTCATGAACACGAGCGCGCGCTTGGGTTCCTCCTGCCCGCGGGGCGGCGTTCGCTTGAAGACGTCGTCGCGCACGAGTAACCGATAGCCCCATAGCAGCCCGGCGTGGTGCAACGTCCCGTTCGCGGGATAGATCGCGGCGTTCTGGCGATCGATGACGTCGTCGTAGAAGCTGCGCGACCGGCCGTAATCGACCGCGGTTGCTGCTTCCGGGCATTGCCAGTTGGGCGACGGGAACTCGGTCTTGTTCCGTCCGCCGTCGTCGACGCTGCCGCCGAGCGGGTTGACGGTATATTCGGTGGCGTCCTTCCAGTTGTTGAACTGGGGGATCCTGTCGTAGCGCACGCGGAACTGCGTGCCAGTGCGCGTCGTGAAATTCCACGGGTTGCTCGACGGATCGTAGAAGCCTCCATTGTCCGCCCGGACGATCACGTCGTTGTCGGCTTTGGCGGCGTTGTCGTTCAGGTCGATATAGGCGTCGTAGAATGCCTCGCGGTACGGGTTGTTCGCGAACTGGTTGCCGTAGAAATCCAGGTTCAGCATCTGGTCGTAATAGCTGGGGTGCAACTTGTAGAGATTGTTGTTCGGCTCGACATTGGCAACGCTATAATAGGCGCTCGACGGGTTCGCCTTAGCGCCGGTCGCGATCGCGTTACCCGGCATCTGCGGGACGTACATCGGCGGGATGAAATAGGGCTTTACCGGCGGATGCGCGCCCTCACCCGGCAGCGTGCGATCGATATCCCACGCGTTCGGATCCCGGTACGTCAGCGTCGCGGTCAGATCCTTGACCGTGTCATCCCCGAACACACACCCCTTCCACCCGAGCTTGTTGCCGGGCCATGTGCCGCCATAGGTGTTGGCGATCACGTCGTTGAACCCGAACATCTGGCGGACGGACGGTAATCGCCAGTCGGTCAGCAACTTGCCGACATTCACGGTGATGTCGTACATGACGTACCCCATCGCCAGATCCTTGCGCGTGTCGCTGCCTTGGAACAGGATCTCGTTGAAGCTTTTCGCCGCGTCCTTCAGCGCCGTGATGCGGGTCTTGACGACACCGTTCGAATCGCGCGGCAGGTTGGCCTTGAGCGAACCGGTATTGTCGAGCACCATCATGACCTCGAGCGGGTGCGGGTTGATTGCCGCGCGGGCGATCGCGCGGATCGGTTGCTGCGCAAAGCCGAACAACCGCATGAACGACATCGGCAGCGTCGCGGTGGCGACGACCGTGGTGGTGTTGATGTCCTTGATCACGGTGAACGCGGGCGAAACCTTCAGGTTCGTGACGCCCATATAGGTGTCGGGAAAGTTGCCGCTGAAATAGGCCGCGACCTGGCTCTCGCGCGAGTTGCTGGCGGTGCCCGATACCGAGAAGGCGCGCGCGCCGGCGAGCGCCGCCGCGTCGACGCCGGTCTGCAATTGCGACTTCACAATGTAGACCCGCCCGGCGTCAATCGCCGAGCCCAGCGCCGCGATTGCAGGGATGAGCCCGGCCGCCATCATGGCGATCGCGGATCCCCTGCGGTTACTGGGCAGGCGCCGCAATGCGCTGCCGAGCGGCCCTCGTGGGCCGCTGGCTCGTGTCTTGCCCTGTAGCATCCATCCCCCTTGAACCGGATCGGACCCGGTTACGTTCATTTTGGTTCAATCGCAGGCGGACATTAAATTACGGTTAGTATTACCTTTTTGAACGTGGCTTGCGGTGGCCGCCCCAGCACCTCGCGTGCCTCAAAATCGACACCGCCCGGGCGCACACCTGCGAGACACACCCTGTCGTCGACAATCCGAGATCGCGCCCCGATGAAGCTCCGACTCTTCCCCTCCTGCCTGATCGCCGCCCTGCTCGTGCCGATGGCCGCGCAGGCCGATCCCGCGCCGTTCGACCTGACTGGGCCGAGCCTGCGCGTCGGTGTGACCCACGGGACAACGACGTTGCCGATCGCGCAGGTCCCCAAGCTCGCGACCGGCGAGCGCGTCTCGATCGCGGCCGACCTCCCGACGGGCAGGAAGGACGATGGCACGCGCTATCTGCTCGTCGCCGCGTTCCTGCGCGGCGCGACCGAGCCGCCGCCGAAATCGTGGTTCTTCAAGGCCGAGACGTGGAAGGCGAAGAAGGCCGCACTGGCGTTGAAGGTACCCGACGGCGCGCGGCAGCTGGTGGTGTTCCTGGTGCCCGACAGCGGCGGGTTCGATGCGGTCGTCGCCGCGGTGCGCAAGCAGCCGGGGGCGTTCGTGCGCGCGGTGCAGGACCTCGACCAGGCATCGCTCGACCGCGCGAGGCTCGATGCGTTCCTCGACGGGATCCATGCGCTGGAACGGACGCAGCCCGAGCGGATCGAGGCGGTGTCGCCGCTGCTGTCGCGCAGCCTGGCGATCAAGCTGAAGGCGGAATGCCTCGATCTCGCCGCCGACCTGCAGGCCTCCTGCCTCACGCAAAGCCGCGATTCGCTCGTGCTGGCGGATGGCCAGAGCTCGACGCTGGCGGACACGCTGGTGGGCGCACCGACCGATCTGGCGCTGCAACTGAGTGCGACGCCGGCGGGCGGGCTCGGCTATTACAGCCCGTATATCGGCGTGGTGCGCGATCTGGCGAAGATCTTCGGCGCGTTCCAGTCGACTCAGTTCCGCTACATCCCCGCGCTGGCGCGTCTGCGCGACGACAAGATGGCGCTGCTGCTGAACGCGGCGCCGTCGTTCGCGAGCCCGAAATCGGTGATGGTCGTCGCGATGCCCGTGATCGAGACGGGGACGCCGCAGACTCCGACGCTGCGCCGCGCGGAAGCCGACCGGCTGGTCTGCGCGGCCAAGCCCGATCTGGTGTTGCCGGTCGAGGGCGCGCCGCTGATCTATGCGACGCAGTTCGCGCACGCCATGAGCCTGCGCGTAACGACGCCGCAGGGGGGCGTGGTCGAGCTGCCCGTGCAGGCCGATGCCGAGCGCGGCGGCTATGTGCTCGATCAGGTGGGGATGCGGACCGCGGGCTTGAGCAGCGTGACCGATGCGGCGCTGCACGGGCGCTGGGGGTTCACACCGTTCGACGGGCCGCGGTTCCGTCTGCAGGTGCCGCGCGCCGGCGGCTGGCAGATGGTCGATACTGACCCCGAGAATCTGGTGGTCGGGCGCGACAATCCGGTGGCGCTGGCCGGACCGACGCCGAGTTGCGTCGAGGCGGTGACACTGTCGAGTGCGGCGGGTGACGTGCCGCTGGCATGGACGACGAGCGGCGACCGGATCGGGCTCACGCTGCCGCTTGCGAAGACCGCGCCGGGGAAACTCACGCTGCTGGTGAAACAATATGGGGTCGAGGCTCCCGAGACGATCGCGCTGACCGCGTTGGCCGAGGCGGGGCGGATCGATGGTCTGACGCTGTATGCGGGCGATACGGCGGGGACGCTCGCGGGGACGCGGCTCGATCTGGTCGCGTCGATGACGATCGACGGGGTCGCGTTCAAGCCGGGCGCGGTCGTGCGGGCGGACAAGGGCGATCTGCTGGGGCTGACCGCGGAGACGGCACCGAAGTTCGCGGCTGGTCAGGCGAAGACCGCGGTCGTGACGCTGACCGATGGACGAAAGCGGTCGGTGAAGGTCACCGTCGCGGCGGCGCGACCCAAGGCGACGCTGATCGCCAAGAGCGTGATTACGCCCCCCGCCCCCGGCCTGCCGGTCGTGCTGGCGGGCGATACCGCGATCGCGCAGGATGCCCGGATCACCTTCTCGCTGCGCGCCGAAGGGACCACGCGGTTTGCGGCGGGAGACAGCGTCGAGATCGACGCGGTGGCCGGTGGGCCGACGACCAGCGTCGCGTCGGGGCGCGGGCTGACCGTGCAGGACGAACGGATCGCGGTGGCCTCAGTCGAGCCGGGCAAGGCGCTGGGGGTGTCCGCGCATGGGCCGCTCCGGTGGCGGCTGGTGCAGGACGGCGTGGCCGGCGACTGGGTCCCGCTGACGAGTTTGGTGCGGGTGCCGGGGTTGGCCGGGGTGACGTGCAAGGATGTGTGCACGCTGGCGGGGAGCGACCTGTTCCTGATCGACTCGGTCGCGGCGAATGCGGGGTTTGCAGATGCGGTGCGGGTGCCCGAGGGGTTTACTGGGGCTTCTCTGACCGTGCCCAAGCCGGCTGGGGGTATGCTGTTCGTAAAGCTGCGCGACGATCCGGCGGTTACCGCGACGGTGGCGGTGAAAAGCTAGCGGTTCCCCAGTGCAATCCTCCCCCGCCAGGGGGAGGTGGCACCGTAGGTGACGGAGGGGGCGGACACCGCACAGGCGTTGCCCTTTCCTTCCC